>JBALTE010000009.1:0-197735 GCA_036963965.1 Oceanicoccus sp.
TAACAGTTTATTCAAGAGCCTACGGCTTTATATCTAGATGGTCTCTTGAACAAGAGAACCTGCTTACCATCCATCCATAGACTTTCTTATTATTCAACAGGATACAACCTTACCGCACTTTGTAGTGCTCGGGCAAAACTACCCTTTGGCCCAATATAATTTGTCCAAGAGTTTCAATTGAACAATAAACAGCGTTATATAAATCAGTGAGTTACGATCATTTATTCGAGATAGCGAGCCTAAGGCTGCTTATTTGGGATACAAAAAGCCACAATACTGGATTAGGGCCTGCGTTGGCGTTTTAATATCGAGGTTTGATGAATAGTTGAAATGGGTCGACTACGAAAATAAAGCCGGCTCACAGGACGTAGAAGGATATGTACTGGGTGAATGACCGAGACCCCTGCTTGTCCGCGTTCAGACGGGAGTTAAGCCGGACAGGACGGTCTTCAGACATGGAGCAAGAAGGCTGGGCTGGTGCCAGATCTAAATAGATCAAAGCTGTTACCGTCTTGCGAAATCTATTACAGCAATCCCATCAAATTGGCGATTGCCTTAAGCGTTCAAAACCTGCAGAACTTCTTCCAGCTCACCAATCATTTGGCGAATCATTTGCTGGTAGTCACCATTGCCAACATTATCATCTTCGCCTGACATACGCTGACGAGCGCCACCAATAGTATATCCTTGGTCATAGAGCAGACTGCGAATTTGGCGAATAAGAATGACATCTTCTCGCTGGTAATAACGACGATTTCCACGCCGCTTAACCGGCTTGAGATTGGGAAACTCCTGCTCCCAGTAACGCAATACGTGGGGTTTTACTGCACACAGCTCACTTACTTCACCGATCGTAAAATAACGCTTACCGGGGATAACCGGTAATTCATCGTTGTGGCTCGGTTCCAACATAGGCTTCAACTCTTACTTTTAACTTCTGTCCCGGCCGAAATGTCACAACACGACGGGCGGAAATGGGAATCTCTTCCCCGGTTTTTGGATTACGACCCGGTCTCTGGCTTTTATCGCGCAAATCAAAATTACCAAAACCTGATAACTTGACCTGTTCATTATCTTCCAGAGAGTATCGAATTTCTTCAAAAAAGTGTTCTACCACTTCTTTGGCTTCTCGCTTGTTAAGCCCTAATTCTTCGTACAGCTTCTCGGCCATTTCGGACTTTGTCAGAGCTGTCATACACTCGGTTCCTTACGCACTTGTTCCTCAACGTAACGTAGCGCCAAACCTTTGCTGTAACTGGTTCACCACACGCTCGACAGAGGCATTTACCTCATCTTCATTAAGAGTGCGTGAAGAATGCTGATACGTCAAGCCGAGAGCCAGACTTTTTTGTTTAAGATCAATGCCTTTACCCTCATAGATGTCAAACAACCTGAGGTTACGAAGCTCTTCTCCGGCCACTTCTCGTACAGCGTCAAGCACCGAATCAACTTCAATATCTCTCGCCACCAAAACAGCCAAATCACGTCTAACCTCAGGGAATTTTGACAATTCTGTGAACTTTGGCAGCTCCGCATTGGTAATTGCTGACAATTCGACTTCAAACAGGTAAATCGGCTGGGCGAATCCCATTTTTTTCTGTAGCACTGGATGGATAGTGCCAACATAACCAACTGTATTCCCGCAATAGCGAATGGCTGCGGTTTGTCCCGGATGCAAAGCGGGATGTTCCCCTTTTACAAACACCAAATCGGTATTATTACCTAATCCGCTGAGGGCAATGACTGACTCCAAATCGCCTTTCACATCATAAAAATCAACAAGCTCACCGTTTTCCGACCATGATTCAGGCTCTCTTCGCCCGGTAATTGCACCTGCCAACATCACATCCTGCTTGGGTAAATCGTCACCATTAGGGATAAATCGCAAGCCACTTTCGAACAAACGCACCCGCGATTGCTGCCGGTTCAAATTATGCTCCATCACACCGAGCAAACCTGGCCACAAGCTGGTGCGCATGACGGCCATATCAGCCGATATAGGGTTTGTCAGGGCGACAGTGTCATCCTGAGGGCATACCAGCTGCTGCACCTTAGGTTCTACGAAGCAATAGGTAATCGCTTCTTGATAGCCACGGGCGACCAACTGCCGCCTGATAGCCCTTAACCCTGTTTTAGTTTCCGGTTTAGCCTGCAAAGCCAGATCCGAATGAATGCGAGTCACAGGCAAGCGGTTATAGCCATATATCCGTGCTATCTCTTCAAGCAGATCCGCTTCAATAGCAATATCAAACCGCCAGGAAGGAGCAACAACTATCCAACCCTGATCAGTTTCAGTCACCGTCAAACCCAATCGCGTCAGAATTTCGGTGACTTCACTTCTTTCAATATCCAATCCCAGCAATTTTTTTATTCGCGCAGCCCTTAGTTCGATTTCTACGGCAACTGGAATGTCGCTTGAAACCAATTCAGATACAGGCCCCGGCTGGCCGCCAACAATATCCAGCAAAAGCTGAGTCGCCCGCTCTATCGCAGTTACCTGCAACTGATAGTCGACTCCGCGCTCAAAGCGATGCGATGAATCTGTGTGCAATCCGTAAGAACGAGCTCGGCCAGCCAGTTTTACCGGCGCAAAAAATGCTGCCTCAAGGAAGATATCTTTACTCTCAACGTTCACAGCTGTCGCTTCACCGCCCATTATACCGGCCAGAGCAACAGGCTTTTGGTGATCAGCGATAACCAGAGTGCCCGCCTTTAACTCCAGTTCTTGTCCATCGAGCAGGGTAATTTTTTCTGCCTCTTGTGCATGACGCACGCGAATACCGCCCGCTAGTAATCCCAGATCAAAGGCGTGCATGGGCTGGCCCAGCTCGAGCAATACAAAGTTAGTAACATCAACTACGGCATCAATGGAACGAATCCCTGAACGACGTAACTTCTCTTGCATCCACAGCGGGCTTGGTCGACTAACATCGACACTACGAATAACCCGACCGACATAACGAGGACAGTCAGCTCCCGCTTCGATTTCTATCGCCAAGCGATCTTCAATTTGTGCCGTCACGGGCGCTATTGCCGGCGTAACAACATCGCATTGATAAATAACACCTGTGTCTCGGGCTATACCCGCAATACTCAAGCAGTCAGCTCGGTTAGGTGTTAGGTCAACCTCAATAATGCTGTCATCCAGATCAAGGTAATCACGCAAGTCAGTTCCTACCGGCGCATCCGCCGCCAACTCCATCAAGCCTTCATTGGCATCTGACAAGCCCAACTCCTGCTCAGCACATAACATGCCGAAGGATTCTACTCCCCGAAGCTTGGCTTTCTTGATTTTGAATCCTTTCGGACTATCTCCGGGCAATACCGCTCCGACGGTAGCAAAAGGAACTTTTATGCCAGCACGGGCGTTCGGCGCACCACAAACAACCTGGACAACTTCGCCACCACCGGCAACCTGACATACTCGTAATTTGTCCGCATCCGGGTGTTGTTCAATAGCAATAATTTCTCCGACAACTACGCCGGTAAACTCACCGGCCACGGATTCAACACCGTCAACTTCAAGGCCAGCCATGGTGATTTTTTCGACTAAGTCATCAGTAGACGCACTGGGATTAACCCATTCTCTCAGCCATTTTTCGCTAATTTTCATGATCGTTTAAATCTCTGTTTGGCTATCGCTGGCATCAAATTTTTCCATTCAATCACAAGCGATTTGTTATTTTTTAGTACTCGGGCCCCAACGTCAAAAACACATCTTCGCGCCTAGCGGAATTGTTCAAGGAATCTCAGGTCATTTTCAAAAAACAATCGCAAGTCGTTAACGCCATAACGCAACATTGCCAGACGCTCTACACCCATACCAAAAGCGAAACCGGTAAATCTTTCTGTATCAATATTGGAATATTCAAACACCCGAGGATGAACCATGCCGCAACCCATGACTTCCAACCAGCCGGTTTGACTACATACTCGACAGCCTTTGCCATTGCACATCACGCATTGAATATCCACTTCCGCGGAAGGTTCAGTAAATGGAAAATAAGAAGGCCTAAAACGTACCGCCAGCTCTTTTTCAAAAAACACTCTCAAAAACTCTTCAACAATCCCTTTCAGATCGGCAAAACTGCTGTCTTCACTAATCAGCAGACCTTCGACCTGATGAAACATCGGTGTATGCGTCAAATCCGAATCGCAGCGATAAACACGCCCCGGACAAATAATTTTTAACGGCGGCTCAGACGCTTCCATAACCCTGACCTGGACGGGAGAAGTATGTGTTCTCAAAACCGTCGACTCGTCAATATAAAAGGTGTCATGCATAGCTCTGGCGGGATGATGTGCCGGTATATTCAGCGCTTCGAAGTTATGGTAGTCGTCTTCAATTTCCGGACCTTCAACTGTTTCAAAACCAATGGCCTCAAAGAAATCAGCGATACGCTCTATCGTCCGGGTAACTGGATGCAAGCCTCCCGTTGACTGACCACGCCCCGATAAAGTGATATCGATGGTTTCACCGGCCAGTTTTTCAGCAACCGCAGCGCCTTCAAGAATATCTTTACGTTCACCAATCAATTCTTGTAGTGCTTGTTTTACCTTATTGATTTCAGCACCCGCAGCAGGACGCTCTTCGGCTGATAATTTACCCAAGCCCTTTAGCAGACCGGTAATACTGCCTTTTTTACCTAAATAATCTACCCGCACTTGATCAAGTGCAGAGGGATCTTCGGCACTGGCTATAGCCGCTCGGGCTTCATTCGCCAGAGACTCCAGATTTTCCATTGTCTATTCTCTACTTGTTATAAAAATTCTACAGGGCGTCAAAACGAAAATAGGGAAAGGGCGCCAGCCCTTTCCCTATTTCGGTGTTATTAAATGGAACAACGTCCCAATCTAATAATTTACGCCAAGGCGGCTTTCGCTTGATCAACTACAGCGGCAAAAGCTGGCTTATCGTGAACTGCCAAATCGGCAAGTACGCGACGATCCAAACCGATATTCGCTTTTTTCAACCCAGCAATCAGACGGCTATATGCCAATCCGTTTGCACGCGATTGTGCATTAATACGAGTAATCCACAGCGCGCGAAATTGACGCTTACGCTGACGGCGATCACGGTAGGCATATTGACCAGCTTTAATAACCGCTTGCTTGGCAACACGAAATACACGTGAACGGGCACCGTAGTAACCCTTGGCTTGCTTTAAAATCTTCTTGTGACGACGGTGTGCAGTCACACCACGTTTTACGCGAGGCATAATAGTCTCCTATTCTTAACCATTACTTGATATTCAAGGGATGACTGCGCTTATTTAGCACGCAACATACGATCGATTAACACTTTATCTGAAGCGTGAACTCCAGATGTTCCACGAAGCTGACGCTTACGTTTAGTGGTCATCTTGGTTAAAATGTGACTTTTATGGGCGCTTTTACGCTTATAACCAGCTCCGGTCTTCTTAAACCGTTTAGCCGCCCCGCTATGTACTTTAGCTTTTGGCATCGTTAGATACTCCGCATTTGAGAACCGTTTATTTGAAGACTAAATAGACTTCAGCGGTTCTGAAATTAATCATTAATAAAACAAAAAAAATAACGGCCCTTGCCTTCCCCTTACACCACCAAAGTGGCAGGAAAACAGTGAGCTCGCGCTACTTCTTTTTACTCTTCGGGGCAATGACCATCGTCAATTGACGACCTTCCATCTTTGGAAATTGTTCAACCGAACCCAGCTCTTCGAGATCTTTTTCGACGCGCTTGAGTAAATCGATGCCCAATTCCTGATGAGCCATTTCACGGCCGCGGTAACGTAGTGTTACCTTGGCTTTGTCCCCATTTTCAAGGAAACGTACCAGGTTGCGTAGTTTTACCTGATAATCCCCATCTTCCGTCCCAGGACGAAATTTCATCTCCTTAACCTGTGTTCGGACCTGCTTTTTCTTCTGCGCGGCCTGCTGCTTCTTCGCTTCGAACACATGTTTCCCATAGTCCATGATTTTACAGACTATGGGGTCGGAATCTGCTATTTGTACCAAATCGAGTGTCGCCTCAGCTGCTGCTGCGCGAGCTTCCGCGATGGGTACTATGCCGACTTGCTCACCTTCGGCGCCTATTAGACGGACTTCAGTTGCTTCGATCTCATCGTTGATCGTCGCCCGCTTGCTTTTACCTTTTTGCTTAATCGTTATTTCTCCGCTATTTGTTCAAAACGAACACGACCGCGTCGCGCTACGTCATCTGTGAGGATCTGTTCAAAAGCCTCCAATGACATGGAGCCAAGGTCCTCACCATTGCGTGCACGTACGGCTACTGTCTGGTTTTCTATTTCCTTATCACCTACCACTAACAGATAAGGAACCTTCTGAATTGTATGCTCGCGAATTTTAAAGCCGATCTTCTCGTTTCTCAAGTCCGCATGGGCCCTAATTCCGCTATTTTTCAAAGATTGATGCACTTTTTCGACATATGGGGCCTGTTTGTCGGTAATATTGGCAATAACCACTTGAGTTGGTGCCAACCACGTTGGAAATGCGCCCTCGTAATGTTCGATCAAAATCCCAATAAAACGCTCAAATGACCCCAAAATTGCACGGTGTAACATGACCGGCGTTTGGCGCGATCCGTCTTCAGCAACATACTGCGCGTCCAACCGTCCCGGCATCGAAAAGTCGACCTGAATGGTGCCCAATTGCCACACTCTGCCAATGCAATCCTTTAATGAAAATTCAATTTTTGGGCCATAAAAAGCCCCTTCACCCGGCAACTCTTCCCATGGAAGGCCTTTGCTGTCCAATGCATCTGCCAGAGCTTTTTCAGCCTTATCCCAGCTTTCATCGGTTCCAACACGTTGCGCAGGTCTTGTTGATAAACGATAAATAACATCGCTAAAACCAAAATCTTCGTAAACAGAATGTAGAAAATCGATAAAAACTGCTACTTCCGGTTGAATCTGGTCTTCCGTAGCAAATATATGCGCGTCGTCCTGAACAAAACCTCGTACACGCATAATTCCATGTAACGAGCCAGAAGGTTCATTGCGATGACATGAACCAAATTCAGCCAGTCGCAACGGCAAATCACGGTAACTCTTGAGCCCCTGGTTAAATACCTGAACATGGCAGGGACAATTCATTGGCTTGATGGCAAAATCGCGACCGTCTGCCTCTAAAGAAAACATATCGTCGCCAAATTTATCAGCGTGCCCAGACTTCTGCCATAAACTGAAATCGACCAATTGTGGCGTCTTAATCTCTTGATAGTTATTCAGCGTTTGCTGTTCACGCATATAACTTTCAATTGTATTATAAATACTCCACCCTTTTGGATGCCAAAACACCATACCTGGTGCTTCTTCCTGCATGTGGAATAAATCGTATTTTTTACCCAACTTGCGGTGATCTCTCTTTTCAGCTTCTTCCAAACGATGCAGATAGGCTTTCAGATCTTTTTTGTTAGACCATGCAGTACCATATATACGCTGCAACATTTCATTGCTAGAGTCACCGCGCCAATAAGCACCGGCAACCTTCATTAATTTGAAGGATTTCAATTTCCCGGTACTTGGCACATGCGGGCCACGACACAAGTCCCGCCATGGACCCTGGCGATAAATTGATATCTCTTCACCTTCGGGTAAATCTTCGATGATTTGTACTTTGTAGTGCTCCCCCATCTGCCGAAATTCTTTAATCGCCTGCTCTCGACTCATGACCATTCTTTCGATCGGCAGATCATCTTTAGTGATCTCCAGCATGCGCTTCTCGATTTTCTGCAGATCTTCACTACTGAAACTATGTCCAGTGGCAAAGTCATAGAAGTAACCGTCGTCAATTACCGGACCAATAGTCACCTGAACTCCTGGAAACAACTCCTGTACCGCCATGGCCATCAAGTGAGCTGTTGAGTGCCGAATCAGATCCAACCCCTCTTCATCGCGCTCGGTCACAATAGCAAGCTCAATGTCTTCGCTGATCAAATACGACGTATCAACCATTTCACCGGCAACTTTTCCGGCCAGAGCGGCTTTCGCCAGACCAGGACCAATATCCATGGCAACATCAGCAATTGAGACAGGTTGATCAAATGACCGCTGACTTCCGTCAGGGAGAGTAATAACAGGCATGACTACTTCCTATTTCAGTGGCGAACCCTACCAAAGTTCGCATGAACAATAATATGTATAAACCCTTTCGACGGGCGAAGGCGTATAAAGGGCGCAACTCTACCACAGCCCAACTCCTTGTAAAGGCCCGGGCCCTCATTTAGGCTCGCTATAGCAGTATTTCTTTCAATGCATCGACCAGCGCACTCATCTCATCATCTGTGCCGATACTAATACGTACAAACTCGTCGATACGCGGCTTCTTAAAGAACCTGACCACAATATTGTGTTCGCGCAGCCGCCTGAACAATTCCGGCGCACTGATACCCGCCGGCTTGGCCATGACAAAATTGGCTTGGGATGACAACACCTCAAATCCCAGACTTTCGAGCTGACCACATACCCACTGTCGTGTTTTTACAATTTTCCCGCAGGACTGCTGAAAATAGTCAACATCATCTATTGCCGCTGCGCTAGCAACTTCAGCCAGACGATCAACCGAATAAGGGTTAAACGAGTTTTTTACCTTTTCTAACGCTTCGATAAGCAGCTTGTCCCCTAGCGCAAACCCAACACGACTACCGGCCAGCGAACGTGATTTCGACAAGGTCTGAACCACCAGCAGATTAGGGTAGCGGTCAATAAGGCTCGCCGCCGACTCGGCGCCAAAGTCGACATAGGCCTCATCGACTATAACCACCGACTCGGTGTTAGATTGGAGAAACGCTTCTATCAACTGCAGACTTTTCCCCAGACCGGTAGGCGCATTAGGATTGGCAAAAATCACCCCGCCGTTTTCACGCTGATAATCCTGCAAATTAATCGAGAAATCTTCCATCAGAGGCAACTCGACATAATCAATACCAAACAGACCGCAATACACGGTATAAAACCCATAAGTAATGTCGGGAAACAAAATTGGCAGCTGCTGTTTGAACAATGCCTGAAACGCAAAAGCCAGCACTTCGTCTGAACCGTTACCCACACACACGTTGTCATGATTTACATTGTAATAACCGGCAATCGACGTTTTCAACAACGAATTATTAGGATCAGGATATAGTCTCAGCAAATTAACCGCGTCTTGCGTCAACACCTCCACCACTTTGGGTGATGGCGGATAAGGGTTTTCGTTAGTGTTGAGTTTAATTAGACCCTGCAGCGTCGGCTGCTCACCCGGCACATAGGGGTCTAGCCCCTGAACAAAATCACTCCAGTATTTTGAAGACATGGTTCTACACAACGATTTAGGTTAGGAAAAATCCGATTATACAGTTATCAAGGACTATGTAATGCAAGGGATAACAAAAAATCGCTAAAAAGAACTCAGCGCTCGTCGATTTGAAACACGCCGACAATTCGCTCCGGTATATTGATTTAACCCGGCAACAGGACAAAGGCATTGCTCCATGTCTGGCGGCCCTCCGGGCCACCTTCACTCCCGCCTGAGCCCCGCGTCCCTGCGGGAAAACCCGCCGGTCTCAGCCGCTCCTTCAGCACTCAACCTTAATATTCCTCAATGACTTTGTCCTGTCACCTCCGATCGCAGTAAACGTTTGGATGAGCTGCCTGAATTAGGGAATAAGCACATTGTTAGAGGGCTGGGTCGGGTGCTGTCGCGTAAGTTAAAGGGGCTTGGCCGAGGAAGTGAATGAGACAGCGAAGCGCATTAAGGCTCAGGCACTTTGGAGGGAACCCCGGAGGGGCCAGAACCATGGAGCGGCAGTGCCTGGCCCAACCATCGGCGCTAGCAGCACAATAGCCACCAATCGAAATCTCCCCAGCAATAAAAAAGCCCGTATCTAAACTTTTACATCTAGATAAGGGCCTGGTCATTGTTCAACGAACAAATCTCTCACTTCAGGTTTCAACAAATAGCCATAACATCCATCTCTACCTAGAAGCGTCTTAACACATGTTAGCTAACACGACGCCTAGCAAAACCCAAACCTACAAGACCCAGTGCCAATAAGGCAATAGAGCCCGGCTCTGGAACTGTCGCAACTTCAACCAACGTGTAGTCAGATTGATTATTACACGAGCCACTACCACACAAGTCCGAAGCTAAAGCTGTGAATGCAAGACTATCAACAGCCGCACTACCAAAAGGATTCAAAATCTGCCAAACACCACCGGCAGATTGAACCGCATCACTGAGTGCAGTTACTTGCCAGGTTCCGAAAGCTGACGCCCATGTCGCAGTTGTTGCATTATCGACTGTCAACGTACCAATACTATTAGCGCCGGCAGTGACCTGTGCAATTTCACGCCAATCTCCAAACTCCGGCCCATCAAACAACACGCCAAAAGTCAGGGATTTAATCACCTGGCTAGAAGACAATGTCAAAGTGAGTGTTTCGTCAGTATCTATTTCGCCACCAGTACGACCGCCTGCAATACCAATACCGGTATAGCCACTTTTAGTTTTTGTTGTCATCGCCCGGTTTGCACAAGCTGTACCAGCTCCTGACAACAAGCTGGCGCAGTTACCTGCCTGACCTGCAACAATGGACGAATCCAAAATAACAGTCGCAAATGCACCACTTGAAGCACAGGCAACTACGAATATTCCTACCGCCTTCAATACTTTGTTTTTCACGTTAAGCTCCTCAAAATTCCAATAATTCCATTATGTCATCACACTTATAGCAAAACGGATGCCAATCCATTTTTATTGAATAATTTCAAAGGGTTAAACTAATTACTGCAACGGAACAATTCACGTAATGTAAAATTTACCGACACTTATTTCAGACTAAATACAACCACAACACCAAAACAAACACCTTCATCGCGCTGGCCGCCTGAACACAAAAATAACACCACCAACCAGCAGCCATGCAAAGCTGATCCACCAGGCAAGCGGGCTAATATTTAGCAAAGTCATCATCACCACCAACCCGGCCAATATACCGACGCTCGCGCAGAGCGGTAGCAGTCTGGCTCTGAATGGGCGCACCATATCAGGTTGAGTGGAACGCAATCGCCAGGCCGCAAAACATACAACCGCAAATAGCAGGGCAAACATCTGGCTAGCTGCACCCGCCACCTCTGTTATCGGCAGCACCATTACAATCGCCAATACAATTACACCGCAAGCGATAGCCGCCTTATGGGGACTGTTATACTGCGGATGAATATCGGCTAGCACTTCGGGTAAATCTTTCGCCCGCCCCAACGCAAAGGTAACTCTCACAGCACTATAAGTTGCTGCAATCATTGCACTAGCGGTACTGGCTATTCCGGCAACATAGAAAATAACATCCCCGTAAGGCAGCAATTGCCTTGCAGTAGTTGCCATACCAAGCTCACCTAAGTCACCCAAATATTGCCATGAAGACTGACCGCCGGGACCAGACACTGCCGCAATAAGAATTACCGCTATCAACAAATAGAGTGATACCGAAATAATAATACTGGCGTAAATTGCCAGCGGTATATTTTTTTCCGGCAGGTGCATCTCTTCACCGGTACGCGTTATCACCTCAAAACCCTCAAACGCGACAAAGATAACAGCCATCGCCATTAACACTCCACCTGCACCGTTGGGAGCAAAGGGGGTCATCTTTTCCATCACATTGTCCGAATTCGAGAAGATAATGAATCCAGCCACCACCAACACACACAACAACAACACTTTAATCACCGTCACGCTATTTTCAACAATCCCCAGGTCACGAATACCCCGATATTGTAAGTAGGTAATAGCAACAGTAATGAGAACAGCAAAAACCAGCACATAATCATCACTTATCGCAAGTCCCAGCCGCTGTAACAAGGCTACAAAAAACGAACCAAACCCTAACGCATACAATGCTGAAACAATCCCATTGGCATAAACACCAATCCATCCAACGGCAAATCCCGCAGGTTTACCTAACGCCGTTTTGACCCAAAAATACGACCCGCCGGCCCTGGGCATGGCGCTACCCAACTCTGCATAACAAGTACCTATTGCCAGCGCAACCAAGGCATTAAGTAAAAATGCAAGAATGACCGCAGGCCCTGCGTAGCCCGCGGCAATCCCGGACAATACAAAAATGCCAGCCCCAACCATGGCGCCAACACCAAACATGGTAGCGGTAAAAGGACCGATTGTTTTCTGGAGATGAATGTCTTTCATGCGATCGCTATCATTTTCTGTCGACAATTCAGCAGGGTACCCTAAGCTCGCCTGCAAACAATTGATTTGCATTTGATTTACGGCAGATAATTTTGCGCGCAGTGAGCCCGCGTCTTTATGCCAGTTGAAAACCAGTAAACCGCGTTAATGATGTTTGATCCGGGCGGCTAAAAGCCATTACCTCAAATATCCCACTGCCCGGATTCCGCCTCTGCGACTGCATCCCGGAATGCAGGTAGCGAATAGATGAAAAGTACAGCAGCTGAAGGATAAAAAAGTGCTGTGACTGAAGCAATGGAATAGTGAATCGCGCTGTCGTCCTGGTAAACAAAATCGGTAAAAGCGGCAAGAACGCTAGTACCAACGGCCATCCCAACGATCGAGGTGACTAAAATGTACAGCGCTGTTGTCTGTCCGCGCATCTCATTAGGTGTAATGACTTGAAAGGACATCGCCATCACCCCTAAATATGTCGCCGCCAGAATTGTCGAGGGCACTAGCAGGATAAAGGTTAATGTCGGATTGCCAGCAAGTGGCGCAAGCACACCCGGCACAATTGTTGCGAGTGAGGTAATAATAATTGCCCGAACGTAGGAGTCTTTGTATCCGCGTTTCTGTAACTGACCAACTATCCACGGGCCAGACAACACACCGATCATTCCGGCAACAATATAGATGGTTCCGTAGATTCCACCAGCTTCGGTTTTTGAAAGTCCGTAGTTGCGATGTAGCATTTCGGGGTACCAATTGGTTGCACCTGTTCCTGCCATGGCCAGCAAGGACGACCCAATAAAGAGTGATAGATACACCCGACGACGTCGCCAAATAAAACGCGCGACAACGCCCACCGGAAGGCTTTTTGCAGCACTGTCGCCATCAGCGCCAGCAACAGCAACTCTTGCCAGACCTTTACGGGTCGGCTCGTTAATGGTCAACAGCAAAGCCGACACCAGGAGTCCCGGCACCCCTATGGTGACAAAAGTTGCCTGCCACGCTTTCAGGTGACCAACAACCG
Source organism: Oceanicoccus sp. (assembly GCA_036963965.1). GTDB lineage: Bacteria > Pseudomonadota > Gammaproteobacteria > Pseudomonadales > Dasaniaceae > Oceanicoccus. Next base: position 13,201 of record JBALTE010000009.1, read on the forward strand.
GAAGGTTTAATCCACCCAGACCATCGTAATAATCCAGCAACGCACCACCGAGAATCATCGCAGCACCTCCTCCGACCATCACGCCAGTTTTGTACACAGCCATGGCGTATCCGACATGCTGTGGACGAAAGCTATCGAGAATCAACGAATATGCTGGTGGCGAAAGGCCGGCCTCGCCGGCCCCCACTCCCATGCGCGCGACAACTAGCTGAGGAAAGGTCTGGGCGACGCCACATGCACTGGTTAGCACGCTCCAAAATAACACCGAGCTTGCCACAATTGAGCGCCGGGAAATGCGATCGGCGAGGCGACCCAAAGGCAGAGAAACAACACAAAAAAGCAAAGCGAAAGCAGCGCCCTGTAACAAACTGAACTCAAAATCCGAGATACCAAATTCGGCACGCACCGGCCCAACCATTAAGGACAGAATTTGACGGTCAACAAAGGACAACACATACGCGGTAAAGAGTAACGAGAGCGAGTAGATTGCCGCACCGTTTGATGGATATATATCATTGCCCACAGATGACAAATGAGGTTGCGCTTGCGTATCTGATCCTTCACTTACTGTTTGGTCAACTCTCGACATAGATGCCAGCGCTCTCGTGGTTAAATCAAAGCCAGGTAAATAGACAGAACAACAGCGAGTCTCTTTCATCATCCATAAAGCGGTCTTTATTGTTGTAATTGCCGCTTAACTGGCTGATCTAATGACCTGGACTCATTGAGCCAAGGGAAGGCCCCTGAAAACTGAGAATACTCTACAGACAAATAGATGCCATTGAAAGATGTCACGTTCACGGCCATACCAATAAACGCCAGACATTAAAAAAGGCGAATCAGTTGATTCGCCTTCAAATACAGTTTCGATAAATAAACGATTGCGGCGCCCCAACAGGCGCAACAAAAGTAACTTAAGGTAAGTAACTCTTACCCATCAGATAGCTATCAACTTCACGCGCAGCACGACGACCTTCATCAATCGCCCATACAATCAGACTCTGACCTCGACGACCATCACCGGCAGCAAAGATGCCAGGCTTACTGGTGGCGAACTGGTCGTACTGTGCAAGAATATTAGAGCGAGGATCTTTTTCAATCCCAAACTGATCAACCAACGACCCTTCTGGCCCCATAAAACCCATCGCCAATAAAATTATATCCGCAGGGTGTACTTTCTCACTGCCGGCAACCTCTTTAGGAATCATCTGCCCTTCTGGAGTGCGCTGCCATTCGATATCAACAGTGTGAACAGCCGTCACATTACCATTTTCATCGCCTTCAATTTTTGTTGTCTGCACCAGATAGTCGCGGGGATCCTTACCCTGCACAGCGATGGACTCTTCCTGGCCATAGTCAATCAACAAACGCTTGGGCCACTGCGGCCAGGGATTGTTTGACTGTCTTGATGCCGGTGGTTGAGGCATAATTTCAAGCTGGACTACGCTTTTGCAGTGATGCCGCAAAGAAGTACCCACGCAATCAGTACCGGTATCACCACCACCGATAACAATGACATTTTTGCCTTCAGCATTGATGTAATTGCCGTCCTTATGTTCGCTATCTAACAGGCTTTTGGTATTGGCCCGAAGGAAATCCATGGCAAAATGGATACCCTTTAATTCACGGCCAGGCGCTTGTAAATCACGTGGTACCGTAGCACCAACACACAACACCACCGCATCAAAATCCCGCTCTATCTGCTCAGCTGAAATTGTTTTACCCACTTCAGTATTGGTAACAAAGACAACACCTTCATCGGCCAGTAAATCAACACGCCGCTGCACAATTTCTTTTTGCAGTTTCATGTTTGGAATACCGTACATCAACAGGCCGCCAATACGATCGGCACGCTCATAAACAGTAACCATGTGCCCTGCTTTATTAAGCTGCGCAGCTGCTGCCAATCCTGATGGCCCGGAGCCAATAACCGCGACAGTTTTTCCACTTCTGGATGTAGGCGGTTGCGCAACAACCCAACCCTCTTCAAAACCACGATCAATAATGGCAACTTCATGATGTTTGATGGTGACAGGATCAGCATTGATTCCCAACACACAGGCACCTTCGCAAGGGGCTGGACAAACTCTCCCGGTAAATTCAGGGAAGTTATTAGTCTTGTGCAGTGACTTCAACGCCTCTTCCCAACGGCCTCGATAAATTAGATCATTCCACTCAGGAATCAAATTATTGACCGGGCAGCCAGCAACAGCAGGTGCATATTCTGATTTTGCCGATTGGCAAAAAGGCACACCGCAGTCCATACAGCGAGATGCCTGCTTTTCAATCTCGCCCGTTTCCATATGCTCGTGAACTTCCAGCCAATCGCCCAATCGCGCAGACGGATCACGATCGTCTGGCAAAGCCCTCTCTACTTTTATAAATCCGGTTGGATTACCCATAGTACTATCTCCTATTCAGCTCAGGCTTTTTGAGCCGCCAGATTTTCAAGATGCATGTCGAAAGCTTCAACCGCAACATCGTATTCAGTTTCAAATTTACCGGTACTACGCGCCTGATCCATATAACCCTGCATTTGTTTATAATCCACAGGCATTACTTTAACAAATCTCTTCAGCGCGCCGCTCCAATCTGCCAACAGTGCTTCAGCCACATCCGACTGAGTGACTTCTTTGTGCTCACTAATTAGCGATTTCAAATGCGCTATATCCTCGGCACTTTCAACAGCTTCTAGCTCAACCATTTCCATATTGCACTTACTGGCAAAGTCTTTCTCGTCATCCAATACATAAGCCACACCACCAGACATACCAGCAGCAAAATTACGTCCAGTCTGGCCAAGAACAACTGCGGTACCACCGGTCATATATTCACAACCGTGGTCGCCAACGCCTTCAACAACCGCAGTGGCACCCGAGTTGCGAACACAGAAACGCTCGCCGGCCACACCGCGAATAAACGCTTTACCGGCAGTAGCTCCAAAGAATGCAACATTGCCGATCAGAATATTTTTGCTTGGTTCAAAGGTTGCTTCTTTAGCCGGATAAACAACAAGATTAGCGCCCGACAAACCTTTACCAAAGTAGTCGTTAGCATCACCTTCAAGTTCAAAACGAAGGCCTTTGGCAGAAAAACACCCAAAACTCTGGCCAGCAGATCCGTTGAACTTAACCCGAATAGTATCTTCCGGCAGACCATCAGCATCATACTTTTTCGAGATCTCGTTGGAGAGCATCGCCCCAATCGTGCGATCGGTATTGATAACTGGATACTCAAGATTAACCGGCGTTTGATTTTCAACGGCATCTTTTGCATCAATCATCATCTGGCGATCGAGAATATCGTCAATCAAATGCTTTTGTTGTATTGAACAATAAAGCGTTTCATCGTCAGCACTTTCCTCTTTAAACAACAGAGGGCTTAGGTCGATGCCTTTGTATTTCGGATGATCTGCATTATCGAGAACTTTCAAACTCTGTGTTTGCCCAACCATTTCATTGATTGTTCGATAGCCTAACTCAGCCATAATCTCTCGAAGGCCTTGCGCCATCATGGTAAAAAAGTTAACCACAATATCAGCTTCGCCGGCGAAACGACCACGTAGTTCTTTGTCCTGAGTAGCAATACCCACCGGGCAAGTATTCAAGTGACACTTGCGCATCATGATACAACCCTGAACAACTAACGCCGCGGTAGCAACACCCCACTCTTCGGCACCTAACAATGTTGCAATAGCAAGATCTCTAGGCGTTTTCAACTGACCATCTGTCTGCACTGTAATACGACTGCGTAAATTATTACGCACCAGTGTTTGATGTGTTTCAGCCAGACCCAACTCCCAGGGTAAACCTGCGTGTTTGATCGAACTCAACGGTGATGCTCCAGTTCCACCATCGTGACCAGCAATCAGAACAACGTCGGCATAAGCCTTACATACACCCGACGCAATGGTACCAACGCCGGCTTCAGAAACCAGTTTAACGTTAATTCGTGCTTCACGGTTTGCGTTTTTCAGATCGTAAATCAGCTGCGATAAATCTTCGATCGAGTAGATGTCGTGATGCGGCGGCGGCGAAATAAGTCCGACACCTGGAGTCGATCCGCGAACCCGACCAATCCATGCATCAACTTTGTGACCCGGCAGTTGCCCACCCTCTCCAGGCTTAGCGCCCTGAGCCATTTTTATCTGCAGCTCGTCGGCGTTCGACAAATAATAACTGGTTACACCAAAACGACCTGAAGCCACCTGCTTGATTCGCGATTTCATAGAATCGCCATTTTCAAGCGGGGTAAAACGAATCGGGTCTTCACCACCTTCGCCACTGTTACTCTTACCACCGATACGGTTCATGGCAATTGCTAATGTGGTATGAGCTTCCCAGGAAATAGATCCAAAGGACATTGCACCCGACGCAAAACGCTTGAAAATATTCTCAATCGGTTCGACTTCTTCGAGAGGAATTGACTTATGCCCTGCCGAGAACTCAAGTAAACCTCTAAGCGTGAAGGCTTCCTTGCTCTGAGTATCAACAACCTTAGCGTACTCTTTGAATTGTTCAGTATTATTACTGGCAGTGGAGTGCTGTAATAAGCGTATAGTGGTTGGGCTGAACAGATGACGCTCACCATCATTACGCCATGCGTAATCACCACCTGTATTTAGCAAGTCGTCGACAGCAATGCGGTCATCGTCAAAAAAACCTTCCCGATGACGCAGCAACGCCTCTTCAGCAATTTGGTCAAGACCGATACCTTCGATACGACTAATCGTACCAGTGAAGTAGTTATCAATAACCTCTTTGTTAATACCAAGCGCCTCAAAAATTTGTGCACCTTGATAAGACTGAAGTGTAGACACCCCCATCTTGGAAAATATTTTCAACAGGCCGCTGCTTACCGCCTTGATATACTTCGCGACAACTTGATCATTACTCAAACCAGAGTCAACAACACCCTCGTCACGCAACTCATACAATGTTTCCAATGCCAAGTAGGGATTTATCGCTGCAGCTCCATAACCTAACACCGTAGCAAAGTGGTGAGTTTCACGAATATCAGCCACTTCCAGAATAATATCAGCCTTCGCACGCAAGCCTTCGCGAATTAGATAGTGATGCACCGCTGCTGTCGCCAACACAGATGGAATTGCTGCATGGTCTGTATCAACGGCACGATCGCTAAGTAGCAACAGCGAGTAGCCATCATTAACTGCGTCTTTAGCATATTGACAAATACGATCAATAGCCGACTTCAGCTCACCCTCATCACCGTTAGCCCGAAAGGTAATTTCAATCGTTTTCGATTGCAGGTGATCGTGATCGATATATTGCAGTTTTCTTAATTCTTCATTAGTCAATACTGGCTGATCTATTTCAAGCTTGTGACAATGTTTGGGAGTCTCTTCCAATAAATTGTGTGAGTTACCAACATAGCCCCGTAACGACATCACCAGCTCTTCTCGAATAGGATCGATGGGGGGATTGGTTACCTGGGCAAAAAGCTGCTTAAAATAGTTAGATAGCTGTACTGGCCTGTCGGACAAAATGGCTAATGGTGTATCAGTACCCATCGCTCCCAAGGGTTCTTTGCCCGTGTCAACCATCTGCGTCAAAATAACATTAAGATCTTCGTTGCTATAGCCAAAAGCTTTTTGCAACTTTCTCAAGTTCGATAGTGGCGGCTGGGCAATAGATGCGGCCGGGGTGTCCAGCTCACTCAGCAGTATTTTGTTCTCGTTAAGCCATTGACCGTAGGGCTGCGAAGAACAGATCTCTTTTTTAATCTCATCGTCACTGATGATCCGACCTTTCTCCAGGTCGGCAATAAAAATTTTGCCTGGCTGCAAGCGGCCCTTTTCAACAACGGTAGATTGATCAACACACAACGCGCCGGTTTCAGAACCCATGATTAAAGTTCCGTCATCGGTCAACAGATAACGTGATGGACGCAAGCCATTGCGATCCAGGGTAGCGCCAATCATTTTTCCGTCGGTAAAGGAAATTGATGCCGGACCATCCCAAGGCTCCATTACACAAGCATAGTACTCGTAGAAAGCACGCTTGACCGGATCCATATTTTCCTGAGTTTGCCACGCCTCGGGCACCATCATCATCATTACTTGAGCTAATGGACGACCACTTAAAACCAACAGCTCAATCGCCATATCAAGATTTGCCGAATCCGAGCTGCCACGATTACAGATCGGGTTGAGCATTTTCAATTCAGCATCGGTGAAGTTAACCGATTTAAACATCGCTTCTCGCGCGTTCATCCAGTTAATATTTCCCTTTACAGTGTTGATCTCACCGTTATGGGACAAATAGCGGAAAGGCTGGGCACGACGCCAGGCCGGAAAAGTATTCGTAGAAAATCGTGAGTGAAACATCGCCATTCCGGAGATTACTCGATCGTTCTGAAGATCAAGGTAGTACTGCCGAACCTGCGCTGTGGTAAATTGGCCTTTGTAGACGATTGTACTGGATGACATTGAGGCGATATAAAATTCATCGGCCTCTTTAGCGATGGTGTCATTGATGGTGTGTGCGGTGTACTTTCGCAAGATAAATAACTTGCGCTCAAATTCCTGAGAGCTTAAGTCTTCAGGCTTTTGTATAAACACCTGCTCAATCTGCGGCTCACTGTCAAGAGATGCCGCGCCTAACATTGAATTGTCCGCTGGCACTGGACGGTAACCCAACAGGCCCAGCCCTAACTCTTGCATAGCACTATTTAAAACTTCGCGGCATTTTTCTGCTTGCCCCGGTGCCGATGGGAAGAAGATCATTCCTACGCCGTAGTCACCCACTGCTGGCACACTGATATTAAGATCACCAGCCTCAGTAACAAGAAAGTCATGGGGAATTTGAATTAGAATACCAGCACCATCACCGCTTTTGATATCAAAACCAGTTCCGCCACGGTGTTCCATACAGGTCAACATGGTCAGAGCATTTTCAATAATATCGTGAGACTTCTTGCCTTTAAGATTGGTAACAAACCCAATACCACAACTATCATGCTCAAATTCAGCACGATACAAGCCACGAGACTTATTGTTAAAGTTGGTCATATCTAACTTCCTATAAAAAATTGTCGCTGCACACCATCGGCCGAGCTGTTAACCCAAATTCGATCAAGACCGCTTACTCGCCATGCCGTCAAAACTGTTTGTTTCAATATACGCCATCGTCATCAACTTCTCTGGAATCAGATTCAGGCTATAAAGCACACAATCAGGAAGTTGTTACGGCGTGACTAGATGACTTCTGTAGACTGTAACCCCGCAGTAATTATTATTACTGCCTAAACCAAGACCTCAAATAACCACTAAGTCATTGATATAAAAGGGGAAAATATTACCTCACCCCTTGAGAGCCCGCTATTTTATAACATTTTGAGGAAAAAACCACCCCATGCGCTACAGGTAGTTTTTACCCACCGCCGACAAGGTCTCAACAGCAATTGCTAAAGGTACTTTACTTGGTGTAAATTATGCTAAAAAAGGCTGCTATTGTGCCCGTTATTAGACAATCTATTATGAATCAAAAAGTTGCAACAACATTCAAATTCGGCAGCCTGGTATTGCTACTGCTTATTTCGTCTGTAGCGATAAGTGCGCAGCCTGCAAAACAGTGCATTGAAGGCGGCTGGACGCCACCAAAAAATTGGACAACCGCGTACCCAGCACACCAGATCATCGGACCTTTGTATGCTGTAGGCGGTTCAGACCTGAGCGTTTTCCTGATTGCCACTGAAGACGGACATATCCTGATCAATTCGGCGCTGAAAAACTCAATCGGCTTCATTAAAGAAAATGTTGAATCACTAGGATTCAAGTTTAACGATATTAAAGTTCTGCTGACAATGCAGGCTCACTTTGATCATACGGCCGACTTCGCCGAGATCCAAAAAGTGACCGGCGCTGAAGTCTGGGCAACCCAAGATGACGCCAGAGTCCTTGAAGACGGCGGTGCCAGCGATGCCCATTTTGGAGAGTGCATTGAGTTTAGGTTCCCACCGGTAAACGTCGATCGAATTCTTGCTGACCAGGAAGTTTTTACCCTCGGAGAAATACAAATCCAAACTCACTATCATCCGGGTCATACAGAAGGCAGCTCCAGCTATTCTTTGACCGTCCGTGAAAATGACCGGGACTACAATGTGGTAATCGCTAACATGGGCACCATTAATCCCGGTAAAAAACTGGTCAATGAACCAACCTATCCGGGTGTTTCTGGCGATTTTGCGGCAACCTACCAACGGCAAAAACTAATGGACGCTGATGTTTGGGTTGCAGCTCATGCCAGCCAGTACGACAGAGCCAATAAATACAAACAAGGCCAGGCCTACGATCCAGACACGTTTGTAGACCCCGAAGGGTTTCTGGCAGAAGTCGAACGGTTGGAAGCCATTTACCTGGAACAGGTGCAAGCAGAAAAACACTAACGCTGAGGCCAGCTAACCATCACTGACCGTTTCCAGTCTACAGCGATAGACATACGGCTTGTTAGAAAGTTAGCCGCATCATTAATTTGCAATTAATAGTTGCTCATTTAATCAATGAATAATAGTTTGGCAGCTGCCAATAAAAATAAGCCCCATAACGGAGAATTACATGACTGAGAGCTCAACACCTTCAAGCGCTTGCCGGCGCGCCTTTAAAGCGGTGACCATTGCTGCGCTGACTCTGCTCTGCGCATGCAGCCAACAGGAAGCGCCCGCTAGCGCAGTAACAACCGATGAGACAACAACTGCCGAAGCTGCACCCACCTCACTCAGTACCGAAGTGTTCGCCGCCGTTACCACCGATCGCATCAAACAAACTAGCGCACAAGAAGAATGGTTAACCCACGGTGGCACCTACGACGAACAACGCCACTCTTCCTTGACCGCCGTCAATACTGCTAATGTCGATCAGTTAGGCGTAGCCTGGACCTATGACCTTAAAACCAATCGCGGCGTGGAATCTACGCCTATCGTGGTTGACGGGGTAATGTATGTTACTTCAGCCTGGTCGCTGGTCTATGCTCTCGATGCAAAAACCGGTGAAGAGCTCTGGGCCTACGACCCGGAAGTTGACAAGTCAGTGGGGGTAAAAGCCTGTTGCGATGTGGTGAACCGAGGTGTTGCCGTCTATGACGGACAGGTGTTTGTTGGTGTTATCGATGGCCGCCTTGAGGCCCTGAATGCCAAATCAGGGGAGAAAAACTGGAGTGTAGTAACCGTCGACCAATCCAAGCCCTATACGATTACCGGCGCACCGCGGGTAGTCGACGGGAGAGTAATGATTGGTAATGGTGGTGCTGAGCTTGGCGTGCGTGGCTACCTAAGTGCGTACGACGTCAACAGCGGCGAAAAAATCTGGCGATTTTACACCGTACCCAATCCCAACAAACAACCCGACAACGAAGCATCAGACTCCGCATTTGTCGACGTGGGCAATGTCACCTGGGGTGATGAGGGACGCTGGGTAACGGATGGCGGCGGCGGTACCGTATGGGATTCGATCGTCTATGATGAAGTGAACGATCAGATCATTTTTGGTGTAGGTAACGGTTCGCCCTGGAATCGCAATTTCCGCGATCCCGCCGGTGGCGACAACCTGTTTTTATCATCTATCGTAGCCGTAGACGCTGCGACCGGAAAATATCGCTGGCACTTTCAGACCACACCCGGCGACAACTGGGACTACACCGCCACGCAGACAATAATCCTTGCCGACTTACCTATGGGGGAGAACGGTGCGCCGCTGCGCGTAGCCATGCAGGCACCCAAAAACGGGTTTTTCTACGTCATTAATGCTGAAAGCGGAGAATTCATCTCGGGTAAAGCTTATGGCCCTGTAGATTGGGCGACGGGGCTAGATAAACAGGGCCGCCCCATCGAGGCACCCCACGCACGTTATGGCAGTGAGTCTATTGTGCTAACACCGGGACCACTCGGTGCACATAACTGGCACCCCATGGCATTCAACCCAGACCTGCAGTTAGCGTATATACCCGCTCAGGAAATCCCCTCCTCGTATCAGGAAGACTCGAGATTTACCAGCGGCCCGGTTGGCTGGAACACCGGGGCCGATTTCTCGGCAGACATACCACCTATTGTTACAGAAGCCGACGTCAAAGGGCTGCGCGCAACGCTCAAAGGTCGTCTGATAGCCTGGGACCCTAAAACCCAAAGCGCACGCTGGAGCGTGGAGCACAACAATGCCTGGAACGGCGGCGTGCTTTCGACAGCCGGTGGCCTTGTATTTCAGGGCAAGCTAAACGGTGAATTTGCCGCCTACAACGCCGCAACCGGCGATCCTCTGTGGTCTTACAATGTACTCTCTGGTGCCGCGTCAGGCCCCGGCACCTATGCGATTGACGGTGAGCAATACGTAACAATAACCACGGGCTGGGGTAGCGCCTATGGACTGACCAATGGTCTGGGCTACGATCAAAAAGTTAAGTCCACGGTTGGCAAAGTTGTCACCTTTAAACTGGGCGCAACAGCCAGTATTTCTCCACCGGATATGCCCGCAATAGATCGCACCGCTAAGGCAGACGCATTTGGAGACGACGCGATGATTGCTGAAGGCACTGTCGCTTTTGCTCGCAACTGCGCTGTGTGTCACGGCGCCCTCGCTATCAGCTCTGGTGTTTTGCCAGACCTGCGGTGGTCTGCATTGACAGCAAACGCGGACGTCTGGAGCAGCGTGGTGCTTGACGGCGCCCTAACGGCAAATGGCATGGTTTCTTTTGCAGAGTATCTGAACCCAGAAGATGCTGAAGCGATACGAGCCTATGTGTTGACGCAGGCGCATACCAATATGCAACAGCGCGATGCCGCAGCAGTTGCCCGCTAAAGGAATAGATTAAGATGGAGCCCCGACATAGCTCGGGGCTTTTATCTGCGACCGGGAAGCATTAGACACACTCCCTTTCTTTGTGGCTGAGACTAATTCAAGTCTACTGCATACTTCTTTAATAGTTCTATTGGTACAACTTCCAACGCCCTAACGTGAGTTCTTTGTAGATAAACTCTAGGCGCCATATTGCTTTCCATAGCTTCCAACCATCGTATAGCGCATAAGCACCAGCTATCTCCAGGTTGTAAACCCTCAAAATCAAACTCCGGCATTGGCGTTGATAAATCGTTGCCCTTGAACCGAGAATATTCCAGAAATGCCTGAGACGCTTCTATACAAACAGTATGAGAACCCACATCTTCCGCACAAGTATTACATTTTCCGTCTCGGTAAAATCCCGTAATAGGATTTTCGCCACATACTTCTAACGCTTCACCGAAGACATTAACTGATTTATCCATTCCCACTACATTTTACCTTTCTAATAAAGTTGTTGCGAGCTAACGCTCGTATTAACTATAAATCGTGTTTATATCGCGCAACCATGTCTTCTTGGCTTTCTGGAGAATCAGTTATCGAAAGCTGATCATTAATCATTGCACCCATGGTTGGAAATTGCGAACGATCAATTTGTAATTTTTGTGACCAAAGGTCAGATCGCATTAAAGCCTTTGCACAATGCAAAAATACTTCCTTAATCGTTATTTCAATGCAGGCTTTAGGTGGATTCCGATCATTAGAGAACAAAATTAAGTGCTCACTTGCCGTAGAAATCCGTGCTCTTCCATTAACTCTAAGCGTTTCGTCAATTCCCGGGATTAAAAACAAACACCCGATGTCACCAGTCTCAATTATATTAACCAAGCTATCTAAACGGTTGTTTCCTTTTCCATCAGGAATAACGATATATTTTTCGTTGATCACTTTAACAAATCCAGGATCTCCACCACGAGGAGAGCAATCGACCAAACCTGATTTTTCATGAGTGGATATTGTCAAAAATGGCGAGCGTTCAATGAAATTAATTGAATGAAATTCCAGCGCTGACAATTGCTTATCCCTAGCACGCCCTTTGGGGTAGTCATATATCTCTCTAAGCTGCGCTTCCGATTCAATATACATTGCTTTCCCTCATAAAAATCAAGAATAGAAATTATTTTCTATTAGGACCACCAGCTCACCGGTTTTGCTGCAACCACTTTCACAACGAACAAAGATTCGTTAGCTTCCAGTAACGATGATATTGCTGATGCAGGAGGCCTTCTTTGTAAAAAAATTATCCATGTGACCATTTTATTTGGAACTCAATTTCTTCTTCCGCATCACTGCGCTCATGCTCAATATTACACTGAGCTCTAACTGGGACATAAATTCTTTGATTAGCAATTTGTATTTCGAATTTATCGCCAGTCTCCAAAGCGTCCGCCAGACGACGAAGTTTTGCTACAAACTCAGACGTTGAATAATCTTTTTCGATGTCGCGCTCTTTTTTCATGCCAGTTTCTCTAAACAAAAATTGTTAGGCGAGCCGACCCGCCCGCTATGGTGGATTAACATCACTTTCATCAGCGCAATACAATTTAATCATCTTAGCTGACCGGTTGCGAAAAATGGCTTCACATACGAAGCTCATACAGTATGTCGGGACATCTTTCCTCATTGCCCTGACCGTCACTAAATGCAATAGACTTGAAGCCATATCGTTCGTAAAAGCGCCGAGCGCCATAATTTTCCTGAAAGGTGTAAAGCCTAACCGGCTTTTTTATAGAATCTAATATGTGGTCCATCATCATAGTTCCTATACCCCTACCAACATGCGCCGGATCAAGGTATAGCTGTTCGATCCAACTGAAGCCTCCTTCTCGAGAAGTGGCAATCACCCCCACAATAGCAGACCGTTTATACGCCACTATCACCCCGCCCTCAGGGATAAGTGTTGCCCTTACCCAATGCCGATTCTCATCGTCTGTATGCGCGGATGGAGCAAATGGCAAGAATGCTCGCCTCGACTCAATTAATATGTCAGCCACTTTAGAAGAATCAGCTAAAGTGGCTTTACGAAAATATATACTCATAGTCTGTCGCTGATGGGCCTGTATGTTTTATACCCACGTTAAAACTCCAATCACCACCAAAATAAGCAAACATAGCAGTGACACGCCAAAGAATACCGAACGCCACAGCTGAATATTGCTGTAATAGCACATTGCATAAGCCAGTCGAGCCACGACAAACCCCCACGCCGCATAAGCTGTTAGAGCTGGCGATGCGTTTGACATAATGCAAAAGAAACTGGCCAACACAAAGATAGCAATGCTTTCGTTGGTGTTTGCTACAGTCCGAGTCGATCGAAACAGAAGATTTTCATGGTCTACCTGAACTGATCCACCCGGGGTATGCCGGGATTTAATACCCACGATATCGGCAAAGACTAACTGCAGAAACATAAGCAGAGCCATGGCACCCAGTGCCATTATTGTGTATTCGTACATTGTATTACCTCCATGTGGCGCTTAATAATGTATTTAGCAGTCGCAATGATCTGCCAAATACTTCCTATAAATTTTTTTGGCTTTAATTATTATCGCCGCATGCGCAGGCTTTATCGGCATTATTTTTACAGGACTAACATTACTGCCACACGCATTTCCAGCAGGCACACTTTTTACTGCTGTTAATAAAGCTGCCCCGATGATTCGAATGACTTGACCGAGCACCTCTTTGAGAAGTTATTCAATCTAACCTTCCTTGTAAGCACGACAGCTCAGCACCAGCAAAAAGTTGATTGTCTTTGTTAGCACATGACCAAAATTCATATAATGGCAACATACAAGAATGATTGAGAGGAAACAAGCTATAGGTTTTGACAAAGACATTGGGAAACCGCGAAACAGCCCAAGAAAACATGCTGCCAACCATTTTTAGGCTAAGCGGTGATGTTAGGATGTACCTGCAAAAAAGCCCTTATTAATAAGGGCTTTTTTATCTCGGGTTTTCCTGGAAGCACAAACGGAAAGATCATACCGACTCAAACTACCGTCTAATCGATTGATTTAGTGCATTTAATACCCTATTAAAACGTATAGCTAGCGCCCAACAACAAACCTGTCGTTTCAACATCGTAGATAAAATTATTATCATCGTAGTCAATATCGATCACGCGGTATCCATACTTGACTGACCAGTTCTCATTGATCGTCTGATCAAGCGTAACGCCATATTGCCATGTCTGATCAGAACCAATACCGAAACCGCCCACATCGATATAACCCACCAGTGACCAGGTGTCGCTAAAAGCTTTTGTCGAGCGCACGCCGATTAGCGGCTCTACCCAGTCATCACCCACACTGATCGACCTGTTTAGCAACCCAGCCAACTGGCCTTTCAAGGTTATTCTTGTATGGATATCGGCATAGCGTAGACCTCCATAAGCCTGCAACAGATAGTCGTCAGTTTTATGCAACTGATAGTACAGATTAGTATGAAATACCTTTTCGCGGACCTTAGCGTCAGCATTAACAGGACCAACACTCGTGCCATCAGATAACTTCATGTAAATAGCATCGACCATAAACATCCACTTTCCGTTACTGCCTTGAAATGTGACCAGTCCGCCGCTGTCAAAATTATCCAACACATCACTAAAGCTCATATCCAAATCGGTAATCGGATTAAGGTTGCCGCCGGGTCCAAAATTAGTAGCCCCGGTTTCACCCTCCATTGCAGTACTCCAGATATAGGGCGTCAACTGGTAGTTACCCCAGCCTTCAGCGGATACAGAGCTGGGAACAAATAACAATGTCATTAGAACAATAAATGAGTAACGCTTATACAATTTCATCAGGTTTCCTTCTTTTGGTAACGTGCTAACGTCGATATTACATACAAATTCAGACATTTGTAAACAAGTCATCTTACTTGATAATCATAAGCGCTAAAAACTGTAGGTCGTTGTCAGAGAAGGACCTCTGAACTGTGCATCCAGTCCAAGATCTCCGCGGCTGCGACCCCTAGTAAAATCGACATCGATGTATTGATAGCCCAATCCAATATCGAATCTTTCGGTTAGGCGATAGCTTGTACGGGCTCGAACGTAATGGAACGCGCCCTCACTATCGCCATATTCAAGACTAAGCCATCCCACGGTACCGCTGACAGCCCACTTTGGTGAGAGCGCGTAGAAAGCCTGCATCCGCAAATTGGGTAACGGTGCCGTCAGGTCCTCGATGGATCGCGATCTTGAGCTGGTGTTTTCGCCAATAGATTTGTCTCGGGAGAGGTCTATCGTTACGTCGAGTACGTGAAAGCCACCACCGATGAAAATTTCGGCTCTCTCGCTACCATAAACGCGATACATCGCATCGGCCATATAGGTATTGACTTCCAAATCAGTATCGACTCTGCTACCAACGGGAAATTCAACCCCGCCAAAGTCAATGTCTGAGCTCATTGTGCGAGTCCCGTCGCCGTGAAAAGTATAGGCTCCAGCAGAGAACCTCCAATTTTCATTCGGGCGATAGCTGTAATCGAGTAGCCAGCTGCTGTAATCGTCGGTCACACCCAGATCTCCAAGGTCGATCGCTTTGCCGGGTTGACCGTTTGCGGCAGAGCGCACAGAGCCATCTGCATCCTGGTAAAAAGAACCTAAGGTAAATGTGTGCGTCACGCCCATTTGAGGATGATAACTCTGGGCTTGCGCTTGTGTGATAGCAAAGGCTAACGACAGAATTCCCATCGCATGCGTCCAGTATTTCATCGCTTGCTCTCCCAAAAAAAATGTTAACACTAACCGGATATAACGATCGCTGCTACCAAAAAAAAAGGCCCGCCAACGGCGAGCCTTTTTTGTTTGGTACGACCGAGTGGATTCGAACCACCGACCCCCACCATGTCAAGGTGGTGCTCTAACCAACTGAGCTACGGTCGTAAAGGACGCGAATTATAATGAGCCTTAACGCTGAGCACAAGGGCTCTAGCACTGACAGCAACAATATTTATCCTAAGCGTTAATAAATACTCGCTGTTTCAGGTCTGATACCTGATCTCTGGTTGCAGCCGCCTCTTCAAACTCCAGATTTTTGGCGTGTTCAAACATTTTTTGCTCCATGCGCTTGATTTCCTGTGCCAGCTGTTTGGGCGTCATTGCAGCGACTTCCGCTTGATAATGAGCTGTAGGTTCCGCTGCCTGCCGCCCCTTGGCATTGCGTTTGCCCTTGGAGCCCGGCACCCTCGCCCCCTCCATAATGTCTGCCACATCCTTAATCACCCCCACCGGAGTAATGCCATGGATCTTGTTATGCTCCACCTGTTTCTCACGACGGCGATCAGTTTCGCTGATAGCACGCTCCATTGAACCGGTAATCCTATCCCCGTAAAGAATAGCTTTGCCGTTTAAGTTACGAGCCGCCCGTCCTATTGTTTGAATAAGTGAACGCTCCGACCGCAGGAACCCCTCCTTATCAGCATCAAGTATTGCAACCAGAGATACTTCCGGCATATCCAGGCCTTCTCTCAGCAGATTAATGCCTACCAGCACATCAAATACCCCAAGCCGTAGATCGCGAATAATCTCTACCCGCTCAACTGTCTCAATATCAGAGTGTAAATAACGCACACGAACCCCATGTTCACTCAGGTAATCCGTTAAGTCTTCAGACATACGCTTGGTCAATGTGGTTACCAGGACACGCTCTTGCAGCTTGGTGCGCTTGTGAATTTCAGACAGCAAGTCATCTACTTGAGTTGTTGCGGGACGAACTTCTATCTCAGGGTCAATCAAACCGGTAGGACGCACAACCTGCTCCACAACCCTGTCGGCATGCTCCGCCTCATAATTTCCCGGGGTTGCCGAGACAAAAATCACCTGTGATACCAGCTGCTCCCACTCATCAAATCGAAGCGGCCGATTATCCAGGGCAGACGGTAGCCGAAAACCATATTCCACCAATGTTTCTTTGCGGGACCGGTCTCCTTTATACATACCCCCTATTTGAGGAACCCCAACATGGGATTCATCAATGACTACCAACGCGTCAGCAGGTAGATAATCAAATAGAGTAGGAGGCGGCTCGCCAGTTGCTCGACCGGACAGATAACGCGAGTAGTTTTCGATGCCGTTGCAGTAACCCAACTCCCGGATCATCTCCAGGTCGTATCGTGTCCGCTGCTCAAGTCGTTGCGCTTCAACCAGTTTATTGTTGTCACGCAACTGCGTCAGACGCTCTCGCAGTTCTTCTTCTATTTTGTCCAATGCCCCCAACAAGGTATCGCGGGGAGTCACATAGTGGCTCTTGGGGTAAATCGATACACGCGGTACACGGCGATAAACCTCGCCAGTCAACGGATCAAATGTCGACAAATTGTCAATTTCTTCATCAAACAGCTCTATACGAACTGCCTCTTTTTCAGAGTCAGCTGGAAAAACATCTATCACATCGCCTCTCACTCGATAGGTACCACGAGCAAAATCAATGTCATTACGCGTATATTGCAGCTCCGCCAGACGACGCAGGATCGCGCGCTGGTCAACCTGGTCGCCGCGATCCAAATGCAACATCATCTTCATGTATAACTCAGGATCACCCAAACCATAAATCGCCGAAACAGTGGCTACTACAATTGTATCCGGACGCTCCATCAAGGCCTTCGTTGCCGAAAGACGCATTTGTTCTATATGTTCATTTACCGAGGCGTCTTTATCAATAAAAGTGTCGGAGGATGGGACGTATGCTTCTGGCTGATAATAGTCGTAATAGGAGACAAAATACTCGACAGCATTTCCAGGGAAAAAATCTTTGAACTCGCCATATAGCTGCGCAGCAAGTGTCTTGTTGGGCGCCATAACAATAGTAGGCCGCTGAATACCTTCTATCACATTAGCGATAGTAAAGGTCTTACCCGACCCGGTTACTCCCAATAGGGTCTGCCCGCGCAACCCGGCTCTAACCCCTTCGAGCAACCCGGCTATCGCCGTAGGCTGGTCTCCAGCAGGGGAAAATTTTGATACAACCTTGAACGGTTTGGACATGCAGTATTTCCGACCTAAAACGGAGAGTTTACTACAGTCGACGCTATCACCACCAACTCCAGGGCAGTTAAGAAGACTAAAAAATGCCCAAGACCGATATTTGCTAAGAAATTCATGAGTTTTGCACAGAAAAACGGTTGACGACTTCCCGCCAGCCCTTTAATATTCGCGCCTCGTTGACGCAAGTCGATGACAATTCCGCCTTAGCTCAGTTGGTAGAGCAAATGACTGTTAATCATTGGGTCGCTGGTTCGAGCCCAGCAGGCGGAGCCAAACTTCGGTAGGTACATCAACTACTTACTATTAGAAAAAGCCGCCTAATGGTGGCTTTTTTTATGCCTGACGGATAGAGCGCCGCAATGATTGCACCTTGGCGATTACTCGAGAAAGCGCACCTTACCCAGATTATTTTTGACCAGAGATTGAATAAACGCCGCCCTAGAGCCTAATTCCGCCCAAGTAAGGTATCGATAGAGATCGCCAATTCAATGTCGGAAATTACTACACACTAAATAACAATTCTTGACCAGTCTCCACGGCGCCAAAAAAAGCTAAATATCAAGACATGGCCAGCACGATAGCCAAACTGATGCAGCATCCAAATACCTATTAGCCCAAAACCAAAAACAGGCCCCATTAAATAGGCCCCCGGCACAAGAAGACACCACTGCGTTATCAAGTTCACCAAAGTTACTTTCTTAACATCACCCGCGCCATTAAGCATGGTCGCCAGCATATAACCAACGCCATTAAAACCAATCATAATGCCCAATATTCTGGTGGGCCAAATGGCAATTTCACGTGTTGTTGCATCGTGAATCCATAACGATAACAGCTGTTCCGGAAACATCCAGAAAGGGATGCCCAGAATAAACATACCAACAATCCCGAGCTTGATAACGTCCCATGCCCACTCTGCGGCTTCCTCTATGTTCTTTTCACCGAGAGACCGCCCGACCAACGTCGCGCCTGCAGCACCCAAACCCCATGCGGGCAAACCAACCAGATTAATAAAATTAATTAGCACACTGTAACAGGCCAATTCCATCGTTCCGACCATCCCGACAATGCTATAAGTTGTCGTTAGCGCTAACGTATCTAACAATTGTTGCAAACCCGCTGGAACAGCCAGGCGCAACATCTTTCTCACCTCTCCAATATTAGGAAGAACTTTCATAAAATTATATGGGCTTCCATGCAAAAAACCTAAACGCAAAAACAATACAGTGCCGACAACTGAAGACAATGCCGTTGCAAAACCAGCACCTTCCGCTCCCATTTCTGGCGCGCCAAACTTTCCAAAAATAAAAATGTAATTGAAAACCACATTGGCAACATGCATCGTGATTAATGAAGGTAGGTAGATTCGGGAAAGTCCAACTCCATTCCAAAATCCGGTATTCGCTGCAATAAACCCGACAAACACAGCTTGCAGTATCAACCATCGAATATAGTCAACGCCAATACTGACAACGTCAGGGTCACTATTAATTAACGGGAATATATAGGGGACCAAAAAGTACAAAAGTCCCGACAAAATTGGAGCAGATATACCGATAGAAATAAGAGCCGAGCTAAGTGATACACCACAAGCTTCAGGGAGATTTTCGCCCATTCTGCGGGAAACAAAAGCCTGAACAGCAATAGAAAATCCGTAAAAGAAACCCAGGTAAATAAATGCGGCAAACGTCGAGAACCCAACGGCCCCTAGAGCAGCGTTGCCTAACGTACTAACCATAGCCGAATCAACCAAACCCAGAACGACACCGGAAACCATTCCGCCCATGATGGGAAGACCGATAAAAGATATTCGATGTACTCTAGCAAGCGTAATCATTGAAGGCTCTGTTGCACCGGACAAGTATGGCTAGTGATTTATGTATTTGACCCTTTAATCGCCTGTACTCGCTTGAAAGACAGCAACTCCTGTTCGCTCGGCGGCTCCCACATTGCCTCGAAAAAATCAAACATGTCGCGCGTAACTTCAAGTTTGAATGTTTCCCCTTTTTCCGTATTTCTTTGTTCGACACGTCGCCATCTCTCTGCAGCATCGATATCAAGGAAATGTGTCTGTAACGTGCACCCCGATTTCTTAGCTACAACAGAAGTAACTTCTTCTCTCTTGCTTGCCTGCTGAAGACCTATTTCCAAAATCGACGAAACACCTGTTTCAGCCAGCGCACACGCCGTAGAAATCATCTGATTTTCACACCTCAAAACACGCTCACTAATCCATTTCCAATCCATCACGTTATCTACATCAGGCCCAAACAAAGCCGTCATCCAATCGTCAATAGAAAAGTAGATTGCTCCGATGTCATTACTTAACATCTTTGCGTATGTTGATTTACCCGCCCCTGTTGAGCCACATATCAAATATATGACGGGGCCTGAAGATGTCTGTAATTCAGTGTTCATAAACAATCTCCAGGAAATTCTGTTATCAACGAGCTCAAAATTTTGGAAAATTGAGATCGATCCTTTTTAGAAAGGTGTCGAGATAAGAAATCTTTAGACAACTGCTCGAGCGTTTTTTCAGCGTGTCCAAGTAACTTATTACCTGACGCGGTTAGTACAACATAAGACAAACGTGCGTCTCGGCTATTTGATTTACGATCGATCAAGCCAATTTTTTCTAGCGGTTTGGCAGCACGTGTGACCGTTGACGGACTAACACACAACCTTTTGGCGAGTTCGATTCGACTTAGTTTTGAACCGGGAGAATTTCGTACGTATAGCATCAGCGTGACTTCTCGGAGTGATACTCCATGCAAAGCCGACAAAGCTCCAGTGAACCTTTCGTCAATAAGCGCGCTTGCTCGCAGTGTATGTAATATTGGCAGAGAGAATGAATTATCCATAAAAAGATTATAGCTGCAATATGCTTGCAACTGCAAGCATATTGCAGCTATTTATTGACGCCTCGATAGTTTTTCTATCCAACAGAAGAAATTGATGAGAACTGATTAAATCAGAGAAACACTGTCCAATTCCAAAGCCTGATAACCGGGACGCTCGGCCATCACAGCAAACATTTCGTCTCCGCGCTCCGTGCGCTCGACAAGCATCGATGAAAAAACGGCCATCACCACTCCGGCTAAAGCCTGAATTTTATATTCTTTCCGGAGCACCTCTTCATTTGCAGCGATACCTGACAGTTTTAGCATCGTAAAATACTCCTGCAACAACCCTTCTTCGCAAGCTTTTCTCTGCGCTGGGTCGGCAAAACTTGTACTGATAAAATAGGCGACATCTTTCATTGGGCAATCTTCAACAATCGTCTGCCAATCGAGTACAAAGACGCGGTCATTTTTGCCACCAAAAAGCAGATTGTCGATCCTGAAATCGCCGTGAATCAGACTGAAATCCTCTGATCTTCGGAATGCATACTGTTCAAATTTCCGTGCAAAATAATCGCCCATAGCGAGAATTTCTGTATCTAAGCGGCTTTTGTAGCGATCGCGAAATTTTGGCCAGCAATCGGCATACAGATCAACTCTGAGTTTGGTCGATTCAGGGTTTCGACGGGTAAGTTCATTGATGACAATCGCTTGATTATTAAAAAATGGCGCGTGTAATAGTGCGAGTTCAGCGATGCCTTTTCTCACATCCTCTAGACTTGCACCACGTATTTGATCCCCTTGGCTAGCGGGCGCACAATCCTGAAGTATTAGCTTAAAATCCCCGGTTTTTTCATCAACTTGACTGCCATAGTATTTCGGACAATTAATGTCTGTTTTTGGCGCGAGTGTTGCGTACCAGGATAACTCTTTATCATACAAACCAAAATTGATCCCGGTTTCGCGACTAGTCGGATCAGAACTCGGACACTTCATAATAATTGTTTCAGGCCCAGCCTCACCATTCCACGACAAACTACCGCGAAAGCTGTCAGCCACTTGTCCTGTGCCAACGGGAGACCAGTCGGCAGCCGCGATCGCAGTCTCGTCCCTGCCCAGCATACGAGCAAGCCATCCCAGATCAACCGCTGGGATATTCTTACCAGATGATGGGCTCATTACGTATCTCCCCGCACTAGAGTCAAACCGTCACCCATACCCGACGGTTGGTGTGCGCCGATAAATAACTGCTCAACCACCCCGAGGCCGGAGCGTTTAATACCATCAAAGGTAAGTTCTGCTTTTGCAATCGCCTGAATATGGAAATATAACGGGTCGACGTCTGAGCATTGCGCCGTTTCAATCACGTCATAAGAAAAAGCATTATCTCCGTGATCCATTCCATGCCCCCAGCTAGGGTGGGTATAACCCAGCCCCGACATATAAAAATTTTGAAACGGCGTCAATTCAATAGTCGCTTCGTGAGAGTCATGCTGCAGGGTCGCACGCACGGATTTTATACGACGAGAATTATCGAACCATTTATATTCGTATTCAACATCGTCGAACTCCTGCAGTTCACCGCCTAGTTTTTCAATACCGGCGCGCCGGTTCCATGGTCGACCAAAGTTATCATCATTGGTATGAGAGAAAGCAACATAGTCTTTAAAGTTACATGGATTCCAGAGCCAGAAAAACTGACCGAGATTTCCCTGAGCCGGCGGCTGCGAATCTTTAGCACCAACTGGCCTTACCCCCCAACTACGGTCTCTTGTACCGAGCACATTAGACGGTTCCACTTTGATGATCTCACTTCCCAAACGAATCTCACCCGTCCAGGCAACATTTTGGGTTAACCGCGTATAGTCCATAAAAGCCCGCGTGCCAATTCGTCGGGTAAAGCGCGGCTCTTCGACAGGCGCATGACGCGCCTCAAATGTCAGTTCAAGTGAAATGTCGCTATCGCAAGACGCCAACACAATTTTTGAACTGTGCAACGGTTTTTGGATATCGATAGACAGCGGACCAACTTGCAACGCAGAACGCTCACCATTCATACGCTTGGACACGCGCACATTATGCTGCTTTCCATCCTTCAGCACACAGACCGCACCGTCCATAATATCGAGCTGAGGGTACAACCCGAGAGCGATAGCAAAAAATAGATCACCGTCGGCACTGTATCCATTGAAAAAGAACCGATCATAAAAATTTCGGTCAGTGCCTGCAAATGCTATTGGCTCGGCTGATTGATGGAACGGGTATTCGTCTGCACCGGTCAACATTACTGTAGTCCTTTCTTATTGTAGTTTTTGTTCATTGAACTGGATAATTACACACGCCACTGCCAATTAAACACAGCCAGAGTTTGGGTAGAAAATCAACGATCCAATGCCTTCCAACATAGCGTAAAAGCACACTAACGACAATCGTTAATCGTAGCAGGTGCGGTTACTGCGGACGGTAAATATTGCCCTGACTAAAGGCGGCCAAGGCCTAACTGCCCACACCATTGTCGCGACAATATTAGCGTGCTGGCCACCAGATGACAGGCATTAAAAAGCCCCGATGTGAGTCGAGGCTTAGGGGCAGTTCAGTGCCATCAAGAAATAATGGCTAGCATCAGATTAGCTCATTTTTGCCAACAAGTCCTTCTGCAAATGCTTGCAAAGCCAGAGATAGGAAAGCCCAGAGGCCCCATAAATCAGCGCTGTGTAGCGTAGAGCATCCCGAACACCTTCACCGGTAGCCTGACGACAGGCTTCCAGTGTGGCCTGGCTACCGGCTGCCAATATACTGGCATTAGTTCCCTTGCAAAACTCCAGGGTCATCTGGCTGCCTATGGTAATGCTGTCAACGTAAGAAGCTGAAAGAATGTCACTGATCGCGCCAACAAACAGTGGACCAAGTCCATAGCCGATCAGGTTGACAACAAACAACAATATCGCGATAGAGGTTGCTCGCGCTTTCACATCAACAACACCTTGGGCAATCGTATATTGTGACCCTAAATAGGTGTAGTGGAGAAAGGCCGCGACGATGAGCATTATCAGCGCGGTTGACTGACTATCTGTGCTAAAGCCAATCCAATACAGTGGCAACGATACAATGAGTGACCAGCCTGGAACCCAGGCTACCGCGTTGGGAAAGCGGCCACTGAGCTTTTCGATGGCAAAGCCGCCGCCAAATGTTCCGGCCGCAGCCGACAGCGATATCGGAAGAACCAATTGCAGCGCAACATCTGAAATGCTCAATTCATGTATGCGAACGAAGAACGAGACCTGAAAACTGGAGATACCGTAGCCAACAAAGGCAACGATTGTCGCTGCCAAAGTATTGATCCAATAGCTGCGATTGCCACTTAGTCTTTTAAGCGTTGCAGCAAAGCCCAGTTTTTCCAGCTGCGGTGTACCGGGAGGGTCGGAATAACCACGAGGTGGCTCCTTCACCGTAAACAACACGATCACACCTACAGCAATACCAGGTAGCCCGAGAATGATGAACGCTTCGCGCCAGGAAAATGCATCCGCAATAGGACCACCAAAAGCCGCTGCTAGCGCGCCCCCGAGCGTTACGCCCATGGCGTAAATCGCTATCGCTCTCGCCCGACTGCGTGGCGGAAAATAATCTGCGATGATCGAGTTGGCGGGCGGCGTACAGCCAGCCTCGCCAATGCCAACACCAACACGAAATATTAAAAGCGAGAGAAAGCTGCCAGCAATGCCGCAAAGAGCCGTCATTACGGACCAAAGAATGATGCTGAATGCGATGATGCGAACCCGGTTGAAACGCTCTGCGAAGCGGGCGATGGGGATTCCAAATAACGTATATGTTAGCGCAAAACCAAAGCCGGATAAGAAGCCGAATTGTAAATCGGTCAGTTGAAATTCTTGAATAATTGGTTCTGACACGACACCAATCAACGCACGATCAATAAAATTGAGGGTGTAGACGGCAAGTAATGAAAACAGTACATAGCCTCGATAGCCGCTAGTCCCAAAAGCCTCACCCGTGTTGGTCATACCCACCCCGGCCTGTGTCGTGCTCATAGTCTCTCCTGTTATATTTTTATTAACGGCCTGAGCCGGCTCGCCAGTCTAGCACACTTTTTTTCCTGTTCTCAAAGGTAGTCGAGAAGGAAATCATCATCGAGTATAGCGAAAAAAAATCACCATTTTTGATGTATCTGTGATTGATTTTCCAGAAAATCATAGCGCTAGTTAGAGAATCATCCAGCCTCGATGGCGATGCCTGGTTTGTCCCAGCTCCCTCAAAATAGACGCTGCGAGCTTTCATATTTGGGAAGCCCAGTTGCGATATGCTTAATTTCGAAATTATGGGCTACAATTACTGGATAATTCATCGGCTCCTTCATCCAAATAACAGTAATAATGGTCATCGAGAAGAGCCTTGAAAATAATTCACCAAACCTCGTGGAAATACAATGTTTGATTTTGTAACGCCAATTTCATATTGGGTATTAGCTGCATTATCGCTGGTTATTCTCGGCTTATATCTTAGAAAGCTAAAGCAAATAGAGGCGCTAAAAGAACGGGAAACTAACCTTCAGTCAATATTTGACGCCATTCCCGCCGCCATTATATTCACAGACCCCGAGCGCAACATTGCCAGGGTGAATAGAAGTATGGAAGTAATATTTGGTTACGACATTAACGAGCTTGCCGGGAAGACGACATCCATACTTTATGAGCGCAGTGAGGACTACGAATGGCTGGGCCGGATTCGCTTCAACAGAACCGATGCAGACAAGCTTAAACAATTCGAAGTAAGTTTTCAGCGAAAAGACGGCAGTACATTTATCGGTGAAACTCACAGTACTGCTGTAAATTCTGATGATGGTCAGTTGCTAGGCTTTATTGGTGTTACTACAGATATTTCTGAGCGCCAGAAAGATAAAGAGAAACTTGAACTTGCCGCCAGCGTATTCACTCACGCTCGAGAGGGCATTATGATCACCGATGCCAATGCATCCATTATTGAAGTGAACAACACCTCTACTGAAATTTCCGGTTATTCACGCGACGAGATAATCGGGAAAAACCTACGTATGTTTACTACAGACAGACAATCACCCGAATTTTACGCTGAAATAACCCAATCAATTCTCACCACAGGGCACTGGACAGGCGAGATATGGAACCGCCGAAAAAATGGCGAGGCTTATGCCGTGCTCCAGTATATCGACGCTGTCCGTGATGAAAATGGTGCCATTAAAAATTATGTGGCAATGAGTTCAGATATTACGTTAATGAAAGAACACCAGGATCAACTGGAACGCAGTGCCCATTACGACCCACTGACCAACCTGCCTAATCGTGTATTACTGGCAGACCGGCTAGGCCAGGCGATGCTGCGGTGCCAGCGCCACCAACAGTCTTTAGCAGTAGTGTTTCTGGATTTGGATGGTTTCAAGGTTGTCAACGACACCTACGGCCATGATATCGGTGATGAGTTGCTTATTGCCCTCTCGCAACACATGAAAGAGACCTTACGCGAAGGTGACACACTGTCACGCTTTGGCGGTGATGAGTTTGTCGCCGTATTAGCTGATTTATCGAAAGCTGAAGATTGTGAACCTGTATTGGAGCGACTGCTAAAAGCAGCTGCTACACCCACTACGGTGAGCGATGCGGTGATAAAAGTATCAGCGAGTATTGGAGTCACCCTTTATCCACAAGATGGTGTTGATGCAGACCAATTGATGCGACACGCAGACCAAGCCATGTATGTAGCTAAACAGGCAGGCAAGAACCGTTATAACTTATTTGATACAGAACAGGATAAAGCAGTCAGGGTGCAGCGGGAAAGCCTTGGTGATATTCACTCAGCTTTAAAACGACAAGAGTTTGTACTGCACTATCAGCCCAAGGTAAACATGCGCTCTGGCGAGGTGATAGGCGTCGAAGCCTTGATACGCTGGCAGCACCCGATACGCGGCTTAGTCCCTCCTTTGGAGTTCTTACCTACCATAGAGGGTCATGCCATCAGTTTGGAGATTGGTGAGTGGGTAATAGATACAGCTTTGACTCAAATAAACCTATGGCAATGTATGGGGGTGGGCCTCTCCGTCAGTGTCAATATTAGTGCATATCAATTACAACAAGATAACTTCGTAACGCGCTTAGCAACATTGTTGGCAGCTCATCCGGAAGTAAACCCCTGCAGTTTAGAATTGGAAATATTAGAAACCAGTGCTTTAAGCAATATCAGCGAAGTGTCTGAGATCATGAATGCTTGCCGGGAGCTGGATGTACGTTTTGCATTGGATGACTTTGGAACAGGCTATTCATCACTCACTTATCTAAGACGCCTGCCAGCACACTTGATTAAAATAGACCAAAGCTTCGTGCGCGATATGTTGAATGACGCGGATGATTTAGCCATCATCGAAGGGGTCATAGCCTTGGCTAAATCATTCAAGCGTGACGTAATTGCGGAAGGTGTTGAAACCATTGAGCATGGTGCTGCCCTATTAAAACTAGGGTGTGAATTAGCACAAGGTTATGGCATTGCCAAACCCATGCCCGCAGGTGATGTCCCGCCTTGGATTAGTGACTGGAAGCCTGATGCTAGTTGGCTTATCTGAATAAATTGCAGGGTGCCAGAATCGACCGTTAGCGCTACAAAAATCGTATGTCATTTTTGAGAGCACTTAGAGTGGTCACTTTTTTAAGTGAATGAATACCCTTGTCGTCAAGTCGAATAGATTTTCCGGTTTCTTTCAGAATGAGCTTCTCGATTTTTTCGTCGGTTACATCACCTTCGATATTCACCACATTTACGTCGTTTGAGTTTATAGACGCAGACCCACCGGGCAAGTAGATAGTGCCATTATTAAAATCAACGGCAAACGCTATAATCCCTGGAACGAAAAAAAACAATAAGCCAATGGCATCCAACACCACAATACTGGTGTCGAGCTGCCCGGATTTTTGGCCTTTTCTTTCTGGGTGTATAATCGTTCCACATGCTGCCAGTTGAATTATAAATCCTCCAACAAGTGACAAGACAATCGCTTTCTTAATTTTTACATTCATTATTCTTCTCCAATACTATTCGAAATAATTGACATATTTGGTAATTTTACAAATAACCTCCCCATCCTAAAAATTAGCGAATAGATAACAATCATCGGGGAGATGGTAAGGCCGCACTACTTGCCTTCTATTGTTTTGCGCGCATCGCTTTTTGCGTCATCATCTGCATTTGTTGTAAAGTTTTATCAATATTAAAGCTGGCGGACGGCTGACGAGGCGGGAATTCACGATAGGTCATTAACCACTGCCCGATAACTTGCTGCATGGGTACAAACAGCCACAGATTGTCAGCCATCCAACGGGTATACAACTCCGAGTCCATTGATGTTTCGAAAGGGTCTGTCCGCAGATTCATCGCTATTGGAAAGTTTTGCACTTCGCGCGGACCAGCCCAGCCTTTAGGCATAGTCGCAAAATGGATTTTCCAATCACGCCAACGTACCGCATTCAAGTTGGCATTATCATCGAAGAAAAATACCGTCTCGCGTTTACTCTCGCCCTTGCCTGACAACAGTTCTTTCTGATCGTAACCATCTAGGTGAACTTTAAACAGCTTTTCTCCTGCTGTATAACCTTTCTTAAGCTTGGCGCCAATATCTGGCACACCGGCTGCGCTCAAAAAAGTAGGCATCCAATCCATATGGTGCATTACACCATTCACCACACCACCTGGCTGAGTAACCCCAGGCCAGCGCACCAGCGCCGGGACTCTAAAACCGCCCTCCCAAGTACTCCCCTTTGATCCTCTGAAAGGCTCAATACCACCATCAGGGTAAGTACCAGTCTGTGATCCATTATCAGTCGAATAGACCACAATTGTGTTATCGACAATATCCAGTTCGTCCAGTTTGTCCAATAGCAGACCCACATGGTAATCATGTTCCATCATGCCATCGGCATAGAGACCATACCCTGAACTGTCTCGCCATTTTTCTGCCAGTCGAGTCCACACATGCATGCGCGTAGAGTTAAACCACAGGAAAAACGGTTTGCCCTGCTCATGTGCTTCGTCGATAAACTTCAGCGCACCATCTGCAAACTCCTGATCGGCCGTTTCCATCCGCTTGCGCGTCAGTGGACCTGTATCTTCAATCTTGCCATCAGCATAGGAGTGAATCACACCACGAGGGGCATAACGTTTATGAAAAGCCGGATCCTTGGGGTAAAAGGTGGTTTCCGGTTCTTCTTCTGCATTAAGGTGATACAAATTACCAAAAAATTCGTCAAACCCATGGTTCGATGGCAAAAACTCATCCCTGTCACCTAAGTGATTTTTACCAAACTGAGCGGTCATATAGCCCTGGGGCTTTAACAATTCGGCAATGGTTGGATCTTCCGGCCTTAAACCAATGTTGGCACCAGGCATTCCCACCTTCAACAGCCCTGTTCTAAAAGGGTGCTGCCCCGTAATGAAAGAGGACCGACCCGCAGTACAGCTTTGCTCCGCATAGTAGTCGGTAAAAATAACGCCCTCTTTAGCAATTCTATCCAGGTTGGGAGTTCGGCTACCCAACATGCCACGGTGATAGGCGCTAATATTCCACATCCCAACATCATCCCCCCATATCACCAGGATATTCGGTTTATCTGCCGCTACAGCAAAAGACGCAGCTAGCACCATGCCAATGGAAATAACTAATCGTTGCGCGACGTTTTTAACCGTATAGGTGTTCATTTCTATCTCCAGTTTCATTGTTTCTCCTGCACTTTTCGCTAACAGCGACAAGTTGTTATGGGGTGACGATGGCAAATACGCTGTCGGGACTGTCCACCGATGCAAAAAAGCTAATCAGGTCAAGCCGACTACCTTCAACATCAACGGCATTGCCTAACAACAGGTCTTTGATGTTAGCGGTACGCGTTAGAATACTGAGAAAAACATCTTTATTGAGCGTAATACTCACATCGATCTCTTGATCATCGTAGCTGATGTTGTGCCTCGGATAGTAGTTCAGTACCGAGTTGCGCAAGACTAGACTGTAGGCTTCATTAACATCAGGCAGAATGAGCTCAATCAGCAGGTCTTTACCTGCTGCCTTTTCCGGATCTATACGTACGGCAAGACTTTTAAGAAACTCTTCCGTGGGGGCTAACGCGATCATGCCACCGGCATCGGCCAAACCCATCGGCTCTAAGGTAATACCATGACGCAACTCATGGGCTGCGCTCAGATATTCACTGCGCCAGGGACCCGATTCTGCTTGGTAGGCCATTTGGTCATAGGTGTGTGCCAGTAGCGCCTTAGCACCATCATGATTGGGCTCCGCAAATACTGCATGATTTAATAACTCAGCCACCCATTGGTATTCACCGTTATCAAAATAGCTTTTCGCCTTACTGACAACAGCTTCTATGCCTCCCATCATTTCTATGTATTTAGGCGCGGAATCAGCCTCCGCCAATGGGTGTAAATTGGCCGGATTACTATCGTACCAGCCCATATAGAACTGATACACCGCTTTTGCGTTGTGTTGTAGAGTGCCGTAGTAGCCCCGCGATGAGAAATGCTGACCGAGACTTTGAGGTAGTTCGATGGTGTTGGCTATTTCATTAGGTGTCATGCCACTGAGTACCATACGCACCGTTTGATCGTGAATAAATTTATAAATGTCGCGCTGATTTTCCAGGTATTCTTCGATTCGATCTTTCCCCCAAACAGGCCAGTGATGGCTATTAAATATTACCTCAGAATGTCCATAATTTTGCCGTATGCCATCAATCACCTGACTCCATAAAAGTGCGTCGCGAACTTTCGCTCCGCGCAGAGTATATACATTGTGCATAGTGCGACTGATGACTTCCGCGCCACAGAAAGCATTTAGCTCAGGCAGGTAAAAGGTGAGTTCTGCAGGAGCTTCCGTTCCGGATGCGATTTGAAACTCAAATTCGACACCATCAACCAACAAAGTCTCACCACTTTCCGACACGATGGTGTTGGGCTGTACTAGCGTAGCAGTCCCAAACGGCACGGCTTTACCAAGACCAAGATCGACTGCGCCATATATTCCCGGCGACAACACAGAACCGTATTGATAACTGGCACGGCGTGCCATCGCCGTACCCAATACGATATTTTCGCTGGCGGCTTCCTCCAAAAAACCTGCAGGGGCGATAATCTGAACGTCACCTGACTGGTATTGTTCTTGAGTGATATAACCCAAAACCCCGCCGAAGTGATCGACATGGCTGTGAGTAAAAACGATAGCGGTAATGGGCAAGTCTGCCAACAGGTGCTGCTTCAAAAATGCCAGCGCAACAGTAGCGTTTTCTGTCGAAACACCTGGATCCACTAAAATCCAGCCGGTCTCACCTCTAATAATTGAGAGTGTGGACAAATCAAAATTTCGCAGCTGCCAAATACCCTCTTTGACTTGATAGAGCCCGGCCGTGTTGTTGAGTTTTGCTTGTCGCCACAAACTCGGATTGACAGTGGGAGGAGCATTGCCTTGAATGAAGTCATAAGCAGGCATATCCCAGATTGTTTCACCGGTACGCATATGACTGATAACAAGATTGTCTGCAGTAGCGACAAGTCCTCGATTGGCGTCCTCAAAGTCACGCATATCTGAGAACGGCAGGGTTTCGAGTACTCTCTTATTAGCCGCTATGGTAAATCCGCTAGGAACACTGTTGCCAGCGCTGCCCTCGGCGGTCACATTCACTTCAGTGGGACTATTATCACAGGCATTTACCAGCATAACCAAACCCGTAACTAATAAAATTCGGAAAGTGTTAGGGCTAGAAAATTTCATTTAGAGTTTCTCTCGAAAAGTATCTGTTGACCTTGCTGGCCCGATGCCGTTTGTTACTTGCGCAAGCTATCCAAGTTATTCCACGTAGCTTACAATAGTTAACTATTCCCAAATAGACTATAACTATTCCAAATTATTCCGGCGCATGAATCATGATTGATACCAATAAAGTAATGGACCTTAAACAGCTACAGCACTTTGTCGCTATCTATGACTACGGCTCACTACTCAACGCCGCTCGTCATGTGGCGGTGGAGCAGCCCGCACTAACAAAAAGCCTAAAAAAGTTAGAAGAACATCTAGGATTACAACTATTTGTTCGTCATACACGTGAACTGATTCCAACTGCGCCCGGGCATACCCTATACCAAAAAGCGCTGCAGGTATTAGCTGAGGCGCAGGACCTACAAGTTACCGCTCAACAATTGATCACCGGAGAACAGGGATCAGTGGCGATAGGTTGTGGGCCATTTCCAACTGATTGGGTGCTGGTGCCAATGATTCAAACATTGAATAAACAGGGCGTGGATATCAGGCTTAAGGTCATTACTGAGGACTTTGACAAATTGTTACGCGGCCTGCTGACTTATCAGTATGACTTCTTGTTGTTTGACGCTAGCAAACTTGATGAACTACCCGAGCCAGAGCGCTTTCAGGTGACCACCTTGTTCACTACCGATCTGGATATCGTCATGTCTAAAACTATGTATGACTCCCTCGATCAGTCCAATTTAGTCGCCGCTCTTACGATGCTTAAGTGGGCCAGTTCAATACAAAAACTACCACAAAAACTTATTAACCAGCTGCCAAAAGAACTGCAGACATTTTATCAACAACAGTCCAATGCCGAATTTATCATTGAGAATGTACATACCTGTTTAGCTCTCGCGAGAGCGGGTTTGGCAGCCACTATCGCTCCCAGAGCAATGGTTAAACAAGATATAGAGCAATGTCGTCTAGTTACAGTGTCAGTGCCATTCGAACTAGCGGTGCAGGTAGGTGCTTATCGCATGAGATCGAGAAGGATTAATAGTACAGCTCAAAAAGTTATTGAGGCTTTAAAACAATGACCCTATCTGCAAGGCGAAGTGTCGAATATTTATACTGCTCCGACCATTGAATCAAGCCATAAATCGTATCGTACAGCTATATTATATCGAGGTGCTGTTTAGGTTGATAGCCAAGGCAGTACACTACCAATTTATTGCCATCCAAATCTCGGAAATATCCACCATAGAAGCCCATTGTGGAGCCGCGATCATGAGGACAACCTTCGTCAGTGGCTCCCAGAGCTAACGCCTTTTTATAAAAGCTCTCCACAACCGGCGGTGCGCCAACATCGAGGGCAACCATAACGCCATTTCCTACGGTTGCTTTATTGCCGTCATAAGGCGATATGATTGAGAACATAGTTTCTCCCGGGGATTTACCCCAGCCCAACATTCTTTCATCAGTCATAATTCGTCGGGCGCCAACCAGAGCAAACAATTCATCATAGAAAGCACCCGACTTTTCCAGATCGTTAGCACCAACAGTAATATATCCGATCATAATTCTACCAACTAGCTAAGGTTCGATATCGCCAGAATTCGACGGACTCAAATAAGTTGTATAACTCATCTGCAACTGGAATTAGGGAAATACAACGTAACTAAATGCCCGGTCTATAGTCTTGTAAAAAATATCCAATTTAGTCAAATAGTATCGGAGTACCACTTCGATCAAAAGCCATAAATTTTGATAGATCTCCTCCATTCTGTACTGTTTCCACCATCATTTTCAGCGAGCTTTCCGCTTCGGTAGAGTCTGGCGCTACACCATTTTTTCCGGAAAGCGCCGCTACCAATACGATTTTCCAGTCTTGTTCCGTTTGACGTGATTCATTAACCAAATCCGAGAAACTACCCAGTTCTTCCAACGTTTTGTCAACACACATGACAGGCTGCAATGCGCCCCCCTGACCAGCGTTAAAACTGCTTTTTTCTTCATCCTCATGATCTTTAGGAAGGGACGCCTCCAAAAAAACGAATAGTAGACGTTGTGGCTCGGTTTGTTCCCCGGCGACTGCTAAAAGAGATTCATAATCAACAATATTAATTTTTTCTTCCTCTTGTATTGCTAGCGTCCAGAGAGCGGAACGCATTGCACATTTTGTTAACTATTTTTAGCGCCGAATGTCATCCTGGTAAAAACGATGGCGATAGCAACACCCACGGCATTGGCCAACATGTCATAACCGGACATCATTCGACCTGGTGTAAACGATTGGGCTATTTCCATTAAACAGCCATAGCCCACAATGCCGGAACATAAATATAGATAATGCCTTGAGTTAGAAACAACGTAATAGCCAATTGCGGCAAATATACAATAAAGTATTAGATGACCAACTTTATCCCAGTTCCCAAAAGCTGTGTTACCTATCGGCCGCAAAGACACAAATGTAACGAAAACTGTGTAGATAAGGAAAACAATAGTATTCATAACATCTCAAAAAATATCAACTCACTGAGTTCCACGAATCCAGTGTCACTTCACCACGTTGACAGGCCTCAACCTAATCAGCACTCTTGCGACTTTATCCGCGTTCGATTGTTTCATATGCAGCCGATAGACGATGTGTCAGAAGCATCATCAACAATACCGCCGCACCAAAGAAGTACAGACCGACATGTATCTTGACGGTTGCAATTGCTCCCAGCTTTACACTAACCAGAAGGACGGCAACTACAAAAACATCCAACATTCCCCAGCGACCATATTCATGCACCCAGTTGAGCCACTTCTTTGTAGCTTTATCTATCCGTCCTTGCGCCGCTATCAGAACGTAGATGAGTCTCAATTTAAGCACGGGCATCGCCACACTAAATCCAAAAATCACAACAAACAGTAGCCAGTTTCCGGAAGCTGCCAATTCAAATATACTTGACGCTACCGACACCGTGTTTTTCACTACAAAAAACTTGGAAAGCGTTAGCATCGGCAAAAAAAGACCAATGACAAAAAGCAAACAGGTGATTGTGTAAACCGTCACTAAAACTTTTATTTCTCGGTCAGAGATAGTCTGCCGAAACGTTTGCACAGTATGATTTTCCATCAAATTTTACAGCCGTTATTTTCTACTGATCAAGCCTATGTTTTCTATATAAGACTATGTACCCATGCGGTAGCCGACAATCCAGGAAGTAATTCGACATTCCACTCATAAAAAATATTTGCCTGTAGTCGCTTCTAGCTTATCCTGTGTTGCCAGTCCCACTTACTTTGCCCGCTATACATCACACTCAAACCGCCTCACTATCATAATTAATGGCGGCAAACAGGTTGCCTTCCGGATCCAAAAATTTTGCTATCCAACCCACGTGCGGAATTGCTGTTCTAGCCATTAATATCTTCCCACCCGCCACTTCCACTAATCGACTGGTCTCTTCAATATCATCAACCGTAACTGAACATTCAAAACCAAAAATATCTTTTATATCGGGATTATACTTCCGACCGGATATAGCCCCGATCACACTGCCATCAGATGAACTAATCTGGAAAAAATCTTCTGCCCCAGCATAGCCGCTACATTTCCAATCGAATACCTTTTCATAAAATTTTTTCGACTTCTCTACATCAGAGGAATGAATATCAAAATGCGCTAGTTTATTCATCGCGATTTCCCAGAGTCCCAGTGGTCATGCTGACCTTGATCATAATCGTATCCATTGGAAAATCAATCACTGACGTGTTTTTTACCAGAATACAAAGGCAAAAATTACTGATCCAGGATATAAACAGCGAAAAGCAGTGATTTAATGACTATTCAGGCAAAAAAACTAGCGCATTCGATCTATGTCTGTTCAGCGCCAATCGGCAGATAGTCAATCGGACATTGATCTCTGCGTTGAACAGATTCAGTGCCGCATTCAATATTGGTTACTACGCATAAGCCGTGCATCAGTGACTGATGTTTATGGGCTCACTCCGTAGAAGGCTAAAATTCACTGAAAATTGCGTGTGCTAGAATCATTATTAATGGTTATAGTTCGAAGGTCGACAAGGAGAAAGAAGTGCATAAATCATTTATAAGGCCTTGGACTGAAAGAGTATTCACAGCGCTTCCTGGCAATCATATGGCTATAGGCTGCGGCTTTTTTCTCTTGATGCTTCTATCATTTCTTCTTGGTCGCTATCTGGTTGATGGGGGTGTTCGCTCCAATCAGGGGGACTTTCGTTTAACACTTATACATCTGTTACTTGCGGCGTACTCGGCTTCCGCTTATGCCTATGTTCTATCTGCTGCACGTAATACCGCAATTGTTCTGAAACCTCTAATCGCCCCTACTGAGAAAGCTAAACTCCTTACGGAGCGCATCGGTAAACATCTCTGGTGGGGTTTACTGCTGGCTGGATTATCCGGATTGCTTATCAACATTTATGCCACCAATATAACAACAACAGGATCAGACCCTTGGGTTTGGGACGATAACAACTACGACTCGCTATGGATGCGTGTGCTCGGACTCTTTATGACGTGGTGCCTCGGCTGTTTCTTCTACGTA
This sequence comes from Oceanicoccus sp., assembly GCA_036963965.1. Classification (GTDB taxonomy): domain Bacteria; phylum Pseudomonadota; class Gammaproteobacteria; order Pseudomonadales; family Dasaniaceae; genus Oceanicoccus. Next base: position 49,238 of record JBALTE010000009.1, read on the forward strand.
TTAGTCGTAGAGTCAGCGCGTTTTTCGAACCTGTGTGAAAACATAGCAGAACTGGATATTTTCGATTTGGCACCCTTTCAGCCGCTCCTTCGACAGGGCCTAACACACGCGCTGCTTGTTGTGGGCGGCTCCTCCATACTGGCGCTGTTTCTTTTAGAACCTGGCTATTTTTGGTTAATGGTCCAACTACTAACACTTTTCGCAATATTTGCGTGGATAGGCTTAATGCTGCCACTTAGGGGTATACGGCACAGAATTCATGGTGCAAAAGAGACTGAAATGAACTGGTGCAGGCAGGCACTCAAACAGGCCCGTATAGCGCTTAAGTCGGACGCGGCCGGCGGAAAATCAATTTCCGAAATAGCGGCCTATAAAACTCTCATTGAGGACGTGCGAAACCTGCCCTTCGACAATCCTACGCTTGGCCGCTTTGGCCTATATCTGCTGATACCCATTGGTTCTATGTTTGGGGGCGCTTTCGTCGAACGCGGGCTTGATCTGTTCCTTAACTGATTAGCGGCCAGTGGCAAACGTTCCAAATTCGTCAGTGGTCGTTGCCCTACCCCGTGAAACTTGGGTCAATTTTTCTGTTATCGGGTTTTGTAGGTGTTCAATTTGTGACGAGAAAATTTCGGCAAGATGAGCTTCCTTTACGTCAAATGGAGCAGAGCCACTTAACTGTATCAGAACCCCCTTAGGGGCAAACCAAAATCGAAATTGGCGGAAGAGGTAGGAGTCGAACCCACCAGGCACCGGTTAGGCACCTCACTGGTGTTGAAGACCAGGCGCCCCACCGGGGACATCGCCCTTCCATTATCAAAAACTCATAAAAATTCGATGAAAATCTAACAATACAACTAAGATTGAAACAGTTTTTCCGGAATGGAGGCGTTAATAATACGCCTTTCGTTTCCAGAGCGCTCAGTAAATCGAATTTCGTCGAAATATTCAAGTAATTCAATGGCTAAATTTCGCCCCATTCCAATTGCATCACGATATTGTTTGGCATCAAAAGCCTTATTATCGGCACCCAACTCTATAGCTTTGTTAGATAATTGATATAGCTCCTGTGGCCTTGCGAATCGATTGTCGTTTACTTTCAGCAATTTTCCTTCTTTTACTCGGGACTGCAAAAACCCGATCAAGTTCTTTTTCGGTATATTTGTCGCTTTAAGCAGATCGGCCATGACCGGCAAGTGGGTGTCTGACTGCTGGTAAACTTTTTCAATTTTGACCCAAAGAGCTTGCTGCTCTGGCGAAAGACTGCTCTTGTGCTTTTTTAGCCCAACAAAACCATTCTTTAGCACCAGCCCATCAGTTTGGATTAACTCGCTTAGTATAGCCGTAAAAACACTGTCTTTTACCCCGGTTTGTAACTCTCGAGTCGATATTCCCTCAGACGATGGTTGTTCTCGATGCAGTTTGGTGACAGTTGATAACAAATGACTTTTCAACTGACTCCAATGCACTTTAGATAGCATTTCATCAGCCACTACCAACATATCGTCGCCAATAAATTGGGCTTGCTCTTGTTCAGAAATGTTCCATGAACCCCTAAATGCTTGAAGATCTACAATTTGACCTTGTTCTACGACTAAAGCATGCAACACTGCTTTGGGGTCATCAGACTGAAGTATTTTAAGAGTGGATAGCCTCGCTGGTGTTGATTTTTTCGCTTGTGGGGCAATCGGGTCGAGCACAACCCCGCCGCCCAGACTTATACTTTCGCTGTCATCCCGTAGAAAAAAACGATCACCATGGCAAACACTGACCGGTTGATCGAAAAGAATTTGTGCCAATGTCGACTCGCCAGGTTTTAGTTTCCGATTTGATTCGAGAAAGAAAATTTTACCGGAAAAGCGCCCTGCTCCCAGATGAATTTTTACGGGGCACAAGTGTTTTAGTGGAAAATTTACCGATGCGAGTAGTGAAAAACTCACATCGCAATTGTGGCTTAGTGTAGACAATTGCTCTCCGACCAAAGCATTGCCCCTTGCCAAACTCTCTCGATCAATATCGCCGCTAATATTAATTGCACAACGTTGTCCCGCATAGCCGACTGTTACTTTTTTATCTTGCGCATGAATACTACGCACCCTTACTTGAGTATTCTGCGGCTGCAACAGTAAAGTTTCACCCTCTTCTACTTTTCCCGCTAACGCTGTACCTGTTACAACGAGTCCGGAACCTTTTATTGAAAATACACGGTCGATAGACATCCTAAAATGTCCGTGATGGCTGGCAGCTTTGCTGTTTCGAGCGGTGTGATCCAGATATTGCTGTAACTCCACAATCCCTTCGCCACTTATGTTATCAATTTCAAAAATAGTGACAGCGTCATCAATCAATGTTTTCACTTGTGCTGCCACTTCTTTAACCCGAACCGCATCAACCCGATCAATTTTGCTAATCACTATGACAAATTTCTGTTGCCCAAGCAGGCGCAATACATCTAAATGCTCTTTTGTTTGCGGCATAACACCATCGTCAGCAGCAACCACTAACATCGCCATATCAATGCCACCAACACCAGCTATCATTGAATTTATGAATCGCGTGTGTCCGGGCACATCGATAAAGCCAATTATGTTGTCATCATCAAGGGTTCTAAAAGCATACCCGAGGTTTATCGACAACCCGCGGCGCTTTTCCTCCTCAAGGCGATCGGTATCAACCCCGGTTAGCTGTTTAATCAGGGAGGTTTTTCCATGGTCCACATGTCCGGCGGTTGCAACAATCAATAGAAGACCACTCGCGATTTATTCAAAGTACTGTTCATAGTTACTCCATTTTTCATTCGGAAATCAACAAGACTAAACGAGACATCATACTATCCAAGACACAAAAGCCTTATCCTTCCGACTAGTCATACAATCGGAAATCCTGGAACAAACTTGTGTACTATTATCTAAACCATATTTTGTTACTGGCGCTAATATATTGTTTTTAGGCGTAAATATCCAATCAGGCTAGTTGTCACCAGAACCATTGGGCACGTTTCAGCTATCTGACCGGAGGGGTATTTATCAACCCGAAAACTCACGGGTCTTTGAACATGTATTTTCCGCAATGGCAATGTGCTGAAATTTCCAAGTAGCATAAACTGCGCATATGCAGCCACAAAAAATGCGATGAGTACATTACCATTACAATGGCTTAGATAGTCTAATCTGTGATCTATTTTGCTACATTATGTCGTACACTTAGTGTCAGTATGATTACTGAAAAAACTGAGCCTGGATGCCGAGCGATAGACGTCGGGACAGTAATATCACAATCGCTTTCTAAGGTAATAATGTGACCAATGTAGCAATAGTTATCGGAGCCCGAAGTACCATCGGCAAAAGTATAATCAGGCAACTCGCTGATGATGAAAGCGTGGATCATATCGTGGCAGTTAGCAGAGTCGCCTCCACACAGGAAGTAGAGAATGACTACAAACTGAGATATGTCGCCACTGACTACTCCGAAGCGTCCATCAGTTTGATTTGCGAGGAGCTGGCATGTTGTAAAGGCTCGATTACTCGGGTCATTATATGTAATGGGGTATTGCATACTAAAGATATTGCACCAGAGAAAAGACTGGAAGATATTTCAGCTGCCTCACTACTTGAAATAATGAATATAAACGCAATAATTCCTGTGTTATGGCTCTCCAAAATCGCACCGCTACTAAGAGGCGAAAAGACCTGCAGGGTGGCGGTACTTAGTGCGCGTGTAGGCAGCATTGAAGATAATCGGAGTGGCGGGTGGTATGCTTATCGTGCGTCTAAAGCTGCATTGAACATGCTGATAAAAACCGCTGCAATCGAACTGCGCCGCCGAGCTCCCAATGTAAAACTTATCGCCTTTCATCCGGGCACTACCGACACCCAACTATCAAAACCATTTCAACGATCTGTGCCCGACGGCAAGCTATTTACACCGGACTATGTTGCAAGCGTGCTATTAAAATTATTAGAGACCCTGAACCCTGCCACTGAAGTAGAGTTTTTTGACTGGAACGGGCAGCCAGTGCCCTGGTAGATATGTTTATACTACTTTGCTGTGTGTACCTACATCTCCGGTCAACTTAGCGTCAAACGGTGACCAGCAGAACACCTAAAGAGTATAGCGAAAACAACGACGACCATACCTTGAAGTGGGCAGGTCTTGTTATCACCAGCAACATAAGCAATATTCCAACCGAGGGGACGGCAATCGATGGCAGAATAGCATTGCCATACATAATGATATTTACGTAGGGACCTACCAAAAAATACAACAACATGGATAGCGCGGAGAGGCGGCCCAGCTGCTGACTTTCCTTTAACATGTCCATCGTGCCTTCTTCCGGTGCAGCTAGCGCCATTTCAGCCGCACCGTATATACAGGAAGAACCAAACACAAGAACAATAAAATCTAAAAATGTCCATTCTTCAATTGTACGCAACCCCCATCCTACCCACCAAAGCTGCAGAATATAAAGCATTATACTGAATGCCCAAATCGCAGAGGACCAGTGAAAGATAACGCGAGCATGGGCGCGTGTGAGCATAGTCGCCGTGTGCAACAATCGAGTGATCGCGAGCCCAAGGATGATTGAGACAGCAATGAATATGTATTCGTGTTGAGTCATGTTACTTTCTAAGTAAAGCTATTAACGCCAAAATAGCAGTAGTGATCTCATAACCCAACGCCCCATAAGTGTATGAAGTGACCGGGTCTGATACCACCATCAGGGAAACCCACCGAGCTAACGCTAGCGTACCAATTGTCAGAAAGAGAACCATTAAACCTGAACGATAGAACTCAGACTTAAATAAAGCCACTGCGCAAAAAAGCCCCAGCCCTGTTTGCAATCCACCATACATGGCTCCGATTTCGGCAAAAGCGTCACCATTCGTCATTATCAGGCCAGCAAATCCAGCTGGTATAGCTGGAGATATAAAACTAACAAGACCGTAAGCAATGAATACCAATGCTGAAATTGCTAGAACAGTTTTTCCTAAAATCATACTAGAAAGCCTTTTTAATCCCAGTCAGAATAGTGTGGCTCGTAACAATAACAAACTAATGACAATCTATCGTCACGGATTGCTTTAGCAGTCATTATCAAAAATTTCCGTATCGATTCAAATCAAAAGCACCGTATTCCAACGGCTGCTCTTCAGCATATTTCTTATGAAACCAATCTGAGTACTCCCAGAAACGCTGATCAGTACGACGAATGCCATAACGCGCAATGAATTTCTGGTACTCATCCAACGAAGCAATCGCCCTAAAAGAACTCAGAAGATTTTCCAGATCTTCATAGTCAACAGTAAGAAAGAAGTTGGGGTATGAGCCTGAGAACCCACGGATCATACTATACGTGTCATTAGTGGGGTCACGATTGATTGACTCACCATCAGCAAGGATACCGCCCAGATTGTTATAGCTCTTGTTACGCAAAATAGTGTAATGAATATCAGCCTCACCATCTACCCTGACACGCAGGAATATATTGTCAGGCGCAACACCAAGGTAATCAGCGTCTTCAGCCAATTTTTTTCGATCAATATTTTGTATTTCTTTAACCAGTTTATCTGCCGTACGAATTTTTTCGGTGGCACCGGAGGAAACGCAGTCACTGCCACTACACCTATTAAGATAGTCCACAGGTCCAGCCAAAGTACCCAAATGTGACTCTATCAACTGATAGAGTTCAAGCTGTGGGTCATCAGTAACAAACTCAATAGGCGATTCGACCGTCATCCACGCCATTGGCTCCTGGAAGTATTTACTGCGGCCCTCTCGCACACCCTTATACCACTGATCACGGATTCGCTTGCGGTCCTTTGCGGGCAAATAGGTAAGGAAGTTGTCCTCTCCCTCCATCCGTAAAAAATCCATAAACAACCGTGAATTCAATTGATGCCCAACATTGCCATAAACATCAAAGCCTGCCACAAGCAGATAATGGATTCGCTCAAATAACGGGTAATCGATAACCCATGCCGTTTCCGGATAGTCACCAATCAGACCAAATTCGACCGCCGCGCTGTCAAAGTTACGAAATATGGTTAGCGCCGCATTGGGGTTTTCTCCGTTGCCTTTCCAAAGCCCGGCAAAGGCTTTGTCGCCCTCTTCTTCATAAATATTCAGAAAATATTCGGTGCGTGCCTGTTGATATTTCTTCTGATCCTTCCAGAAACGCCCATAAGCCGCCAACAAATTAAAGGTTTCTGTTGAACTCGGCATCTGCAGATAATCCGACACATTGTTCAGTGCTTGACTGGCATTTCTCCCAGCCATAGCTTCAGGATTTTCAAACATCACCCAAAACTGATCTTCAATCACATTGAGTGCTATCTGTCCGCGGCAGACTGGCCCTTTTATGAATCCCATAATGAAATAACGCGAATCATCCAGCAGAAATTCATAACGAGACTGCGCAGGTAACAAAGCAAAGGTTTTAAAGGGGTTTGCGGCATCCGGCATTACATATGTGGGCAGCTCAGCAACTTCATATTCCGGCTCAATAAACAATTGTTGGTAACGTGCCATCTTGGCGTCAGACAAGGAGTAAACAAGATGTGACTTGGCAACGATGGACGCATCAAATAGCCGCAGCCGATACCAAAACTCGTCAACGCCTGGAGCGTTGAAAGGCCTTACTGTAGGTATCTCATTAATGGGCTCCCCGGGAGGGGTGAAAGATCGTACCAGCCGATAAAACTCGCGATCAGAGGTGCCTTCAAAATGCATATGCCCAGTAAATAAATGCTCATAAAGATAACGGCTGACGAGTTGATGTTTGTTATCGCCGGTGTTTAGGAAAACTTCCCAGCGCTGAATCTGCCCAGCCGCTTCAGCAGAGGGTTTAGCAGGTTCCGGAGCACTAGCACCCTCTGCCAGCCAGCGTACCAGGGTTCTGTATTCTTTATCAGCCAGATTTGGCAAGCCATAGGGCATACCCCACATAGGGTTTTGACTAGCGAATTTGTCGAATTCGCCCTCCACTGCACAAGACTGCTTTCTATCGAGGCTAGTGGTTACACTGGGGGGCAGGATACCGGTGCGCGGTTGAGGGTTAAGCTGTTTAAGCCTGAGCATCTTATACAATGCCGACTGGCGTAAACGAGCTTGGGGTGTAACCTCTTCACCTTGTTGATCCGCTCCCAGTACAGCGTGAAATCCTTTTGCCTGCCACTCTAGTGGATTGTTGGCATCAATACCCAGTCGTGTTGGCTCAACTGACCGAATACGCGAACCGTCGTAAACTTTTGCAGGGTTGGCACCACGTGCAAGCCCTTCATAAGACGTCAGTTTCAACTGACATGGTGCGTCGTAACAACCATGACAAACAACGCAGCGCTGCTCCAATATTGGTTGTACATCCTCACGCCAAGTCAGCTGCGGATCATCGTTTGAAAGCGATGTTAGAACATCCCAATCGAGATCGGGCGTTAAATCAGGTGTGTCAGAGGAACCTGTACAGGCACTAAGCAAAAAAACAGTAAAAATACATAAAAGTTTTGGTGGCTCATAGACCCACTTCAAACCATTTGAAAAACCCATACAATTTCCTTTAACCTCTCTGCCTGGCACAACCACGTCGAAACGACTCATTTAGATGGCTCAGATTATAATGACTTTCACGCAGTAAATGTATAACAGACAGCGCTGTCCAAATATTTTTATCGCCTGAACATCTAGTCACCGCGGACGATATCCAATCTGGCCCGAATAGCCCGTGCCCAGCCGATGAACATAAACTTTACATCGCTCATGTTGGTGACCCTGTTGTTAATTCCCCATTGGTTATTGGATGATTTAACGTCTTTAACGATAGCCAATATTTCACCACTCTCAGAATCTACAAAGCCCACGCTGATATAAACCGAACCTGAACCTTCCGTATAGACCCTACCTCGGGTCATGTGGTTTTCCGGTGGTGCACTGGGAGCCAGCGCTGTTAATACTGCGCTGATCCGCAACACATCAGGAGCGGTTTCAGTAACGATAGGGTAATCACCCTTCTCTTGTAGTTGAACAGTCATCGCGTCCGCAAAGGCCTTCTGCAAGCTAAGCTTGTCTGCGTCGGTCAGCTCCCAGTTACTTCTGCCGGCACGACTATTCACCGAACTTCTGGTGTTAGGCTTAATGATTTCGATATCGCTGACACCCAGTGGGTCAATCATCACCTGACCATACTTGCTAAAATCAGCATTGGGATCAGCGTAGGCCAGTGAAGCGTCCGCATTGGTGACCCTGTGTAATCGGTCCATTATAACATCGCTATCACTCAATTCTGCCGGTTTTGGCTCGCTGTTGACGCAACCGACAAGCACTAACGTCATAGCTATAAAAACAATATTCATCATGTTCTTCATAATTTCATCTCTCGATTTTGTTAAATTGCGTCAGCACAAAGGCTCCGCTTATCCGTCTGTTAAAAAACTAAGATGTAAGTTGCTAGCCTTGAAAACGATACCGAGGATAGCAGCTGAGCTAATCACTGATGGTGATAGTATCACTTAAGTCGAGCGCTCCTGACGAATTCCCGACCAACAATTGATAGTTACCTGTTGCTGTTAACCATTGCTGCGTAGCCACATTCCACGTACCCAGCGGATGACTGGCTGATAGTGGATCAATACTCATAGTGACCGTTTTCTTTTCACCCGGATTAAGAAATACCTTCTTGAAGTTAATCAACCTTTTCGGCGGCTGGTTCAATATAGCGGGCATCGAAACATATATTTGTGGCACTTCTGCACCTGCCACTTTACCGGTATTTTCCACATCCAAACTGACGCTAACCGGTTGGTGCCCATTCGATACAAGTGGTGAAACGGTAAGATTGGTCAGGGCAAAACGGGTATAAGAAAGCCCAAAACCAAATGGGAAACGCGGCGCAATGTTTTCTGCATCATACCAGCGATAGCCAATATTCAAACCTTCGGAATAGGTGACTGTTGGCCTGCCATTTACCATCACACCGGGGTATTGCATCGGAGTATTAGCGGGCCATTCACCCTCCCTCATTGGGAACGTTACCGGCAATTTTCCCGACGGATTCACCACACCCATCAATAAGTTGGCGACGATATTTCCATCTTCCTGACCGGGAAACCAAACTTCCAGGACAGCGGGTATTTGGTCGATAAACGGCAGTAGTGACGAGGCATTATCTTTTAACACCAGTGCCGTTTTAGTGGGGTTGGCGGCAGTCACCATGGTAATCATTTCGATTTGATTTCTATTTATCAGTTTTGATCCGGCGCTCATTGCCTGCAGTGCAGTACCAACTTGGTCTCCAGAGTCCAGCGAGATTCCAGCACGGTCGTTTCCCTCTTCTGCCAGGGTGCCCGCCATAATTACAACGGCATCGGCAACACTCGCGGCAGCAACAGCCTCGTCAAGATTGCTGTTATCTTCGTTGACTACCACTAACGTAACCTTAGCAGACGAACCTATGGCCGTTAAGGTGTTTTTCAGACCCTGTAATGGCTTCACCGTGTAAAGCGGAATCACATCCGAGCTACCGCCACAACAACCGGCAACAGCGGTATCGGCATAAGTAGATTTGCCAATGATGACAATATTGTTTACTGAACTTGAAAAAGGCAATAGCTCGTTGTCATTTTTCAGCAGTACTGCAGATTGCTCACCCATACTGCGAGCAATGTTGCCGTTGCTCTCTGCATCAATGGGTACCTGCACAACAGGGCGATCAAAAATACCAAATTTGAACATTTGCTTGTAGCGACGATGCAAAGCGGTGTCGATATCCGACATACTCAGTTCGCCCGCATCCAGTGCTGCTTGCAAAGCTTCGGGTTTCCAGTGAGTGATGGCACCAAATTGAGGAAAGTCCATACCTGGCATTTCGTGATCCATACCCGCTTTCATAGTCGTGGCAACATCGTGTACTGCGTAGAAATCTGACTGCACGTATCCATCAAAGCCCCACTGCCCACGTAAAATATCCGTGAGAATATGTTTGTTGGAACACATGCCCTCACCGTTTACGGTGTTGTAAGAACACATCATCGCGGCAACTTCACCTTCCTTTGCCGACATCTCAAACGGGAGCAGGTATAACTCATGTAATACCTTATCGTCGATAATCTCATTGAGGGTCATACGATTGGTTTCCTGATCATTGGCCACCAAATGTTTGGCCATGGCAATCACACCTTCAGCTTGAATGGCTTTGATCTCCGCAACCGCCAAGGTACCCGACAGATAAGGGTCTTCGCCAAAATATTCAAAGTTGCGGCCCAGCGTAGGATTGCGGGCTAAGTTCATGCCCGGCCCTTCCATCACATGCAAAGCCAGGTTGTTAGACTCAACCCCAAGAATTGTGCCAAATTGACCAGCCACCTTGCGATCAAAAGACGCAGCTATAGCCATCGCAGAGGGTAACTGGGTCGCTTTGGCAGAATGAGGCGTGGTTAAAAAAGACAAGGCATTATCGGGGTTTGCATGTTCCGCGGGTACACAATCGTTTTGACCCACACCCACCGGACCGTTAGTGATACGCAGTGTTGGGATAGCCAGTTCCGGCAGACCGGGTACATGACGAGCACCATAACACTCAGGCAACTCCGGTACCTGTCCTGCTGCGCCCACCAGCTGCTGAAACTTCTGTGCTTTAGTCATAACACTAAGTAACTGTTGGCTGCGAATCTCAGGGGCACTGGTCTTGTTCAACCAAGGTTTCGTATCAGTTTCACTAATGACGTTTCCCGCTACAACCGCTAATGTAAGGCCAAGTGTTAGGCTCAGTGCAAATCCGTTGCGATAAAAATGTAATAGGTTGAGCGTTGGTATTACCATGAATGGTTCCCCTTGGATGAGCGAAGCTAGCAAGTCTTTAACGGCAGCAGTTTATATAAAATTAGGATTCCGAATAGACGTGGAATAAACAGTGGCTATAACTTGTGTCACCAATCGGTAGGCAAAAGAGTAATCACATCAACACCAGTGCTGCTCCAATCAAGGTTAACAGAATATTTGAAAAAGCATAGGTCCGTACGTCCTATAAGTAAGCCAAAGGCCAGCACAGTAAAAATTAATAGCACGTTGGAGTCACGTAATAGGTGGAAAATATCCAGCTCTATCCAATTTCCTGAAGTGTTTTTGCAGCGCTCAGTGCCAAGCATAATTCATGGCTTAAGGCCTTACAATACTTTGTTAAACCTTACAGAAACTGAAGTCATCGACTACCTTCTCGAGCTCTCCTTCGAGGTTCCATGCTATGCTGCCAAACAACCTTGAGGTAGTATCGATTCGCTCTTTGACCCTTCTATCTTGTGTTTTTCGTTGGCCTTAGTTAATTAAAAGAACCTACTGTATGGAAAAACTATTTGTACGATTTCTCTACTGGATGGTGTGCTGCAGCTGACACTGAAAGACTTTCATGGTCTAATAAAAACGTAATTCCCTAGGTTTTCGGCCCACCACCAAAAATTACAAAAGCCAGATACCATGACCCAAATCAGCCATAACAATCCACCCAACAAGAAACGCCGACCGGCCGCTTTTCGAATACTGCGTACGATTACAATTGCGCTTGTTCTGTTAGTGGTTATTGTCGTAGGTGGGCTCAGCTACCTTGTCCTAAACACCAATCAACTGCGCTCGACTCTTGAGTATCTGCTGAGTTCGGTCACAGAACGAAAGTTTCAAATTTCCGGTGACTTTGATTTTCAACTGGGTGAAGAACTGCTGATACATGCAGAAAGTGTCTCTTGGGAGAATGCAAGCTGGAGCAGCACAGAGCACATGCTCAAAATTGACTCCATAGATTTACAAATAAACGTGAAGAGTCTCTTTGTTCCACCATTAGTTATTTCCAGTGCCAATGCAGTTAATGCCCAGCTTGAATTTGAATGGGCAGATGATGGACGAATGAACTGGGTATTCTTCGAGTCCGAGTCCGAGTCCGAGTCCGAGTCCGAAGATGATGCACCAACGCATCCTCTGCCCGTGCTACTGGACACTGCATATCTAGAAAATGTGGAATTAGTCTTTAAAAACCCGGCGTTGACCAGCCCCCTGGAAATTACAGTCTATAACATCACGCAAGAGCAAGACGAAAATAACAATCTTGTTATACAGTCGCAAGGCGTCATAAAGAACCGCCCCTTTACCATCAATGGAGTGGTCGGTCCGTTCCCGCAACTTGTCGTTGCAGGCGCCGTCAGTATGGAGGCACGCATAGAAGGAAAACTTCAGTTACTGAAGGTTAAAGCTGATGTTGATAACTTGAAGACATTCTCAGGTGCAGATTTCGATGTTGACTGGCAAGCAAGCGAATTTGCCAATACTCTTGAAGCGCTCAGCCTACCTATAGTGACCAGCGGTCCGGTTAATCTGAAGGCTAAGCTCACAAACAAAAATGACCAGCTCAACGGTCATATAGATGGCGATCTCGGAGAATTTTCAGTAGCTGGCAAGCTAACAGCTCCCGACCTTTCATTGCTAACAAATTTGCACGCAACGTTTCATTCTAAAGGACCCAGCGCCTACGCTGCCGGCAAGGTAGCGGGTATTGCTGGCCTTCCTAAAGCACCTTATCAGTTAGATGTTCAGGCAGACTCTAAAGACAACGTATTACATATCAGTCACTTCTTTTTGAAAACCGCAGATGCAGAGATTAGAGGAGGCGCCCGCCTGCCACGACCACCGTCGTTCATTGATGCTGACGCTAATCTGCAATTATACGGTACTGACATCGGTCGTTTTCAAGGACTAACCGATACACTCAACTTCCCAAAAGCAGCCTTTTCCGCGACCGTAGCCATGCAGGGCAACGGTGAAGGTATCACCGATGTACTTCAAGGAAAATTCACTATCGGCCGGATGAGTGGGGATATTTCCGCACAGCTCACTGAGGCACCAGAATACCTTGGCTCTAGCATCGACTACTCTCTGATCTTTCCGGAAGCACAAGGATTTGCAGAAGTGTTTGGTATTACGCTAATAAAAAATGACGTGTTGACAGCGGATGGCTCGATGGAAATCCGCAAAGCCGGTGCACAACTAAAAGACCTAACCATTAACATCGGAGACAATCAGCTACGTGCCAGTGGTCTTATTCCATGGGAAAATATGGACAAACCTACAAAGATAAGCACTAAAACCAGCGGACCAAATTTTCGGGCGTTGACAGGCTATTATCTTCCCGTACCATTCGGACCACCGGAAAAATTTGACCTGCAGGGTAGTATCGATCTTCGACCAGGTGAAACTCTTTTTGCCAGTAATATGGGCACGGTCGGTTCAGCAAAGATCACAACCACTATGGCTGCTGTTATCGACAGTAACGAAACCAACATGCGCATGGAAATTGATGTATCTGGTAGTAATCTCGATGAATGGCTGCAAAATTTTGTGACTGAACATCGTATCAAAGAGTCTTTTGATTTCAAATCTACGTTCCAATTGAAAGGACACACGTTCTCCAGCAAAGACTTTCATCTTGGTATTAGGACGGCAATATTAAGTGGCGATATTGAAATAATTCTTGCGGATAAACCGAATACATTTAGCGACATCCGTTTTGACATCTCAGCCTTGGGAGAAAATCTTGCCCTGGAACTGCCAAAATTTTCTTCCTACGAACCCGCACCTGTTGCCTACCAAATAGAGGCAAAAGGAAAAATTAGCGAAAGAGAAATTTCTTTTGAAAAAATTACTGGCAACCTCGGTGACGCCACACTGAATATTCAGGGAGCTATCAGTCTACCGCCCGCAAAAAAGTCCCAGCAACTAATATTTGATATCAAAGGGAACCACCTAAATAGTCTTGGCAGCATGGAGGACTGGAGCGTAGCCGATGTACCTTTCAACATTAAGGGCGCTGTTGAGTCATCCGATAATTCAATTCAACTTAACAATTTGGACCTGATAGTCGGGCCGAATGACATTAGAGGAAAACTCTCAATAACGTCAGATGACACTCCTCACATCACAGCGGATATCGCGTCAAAAAACTTTGAAATCGCCGCGATACTCACCAAAGATCAAAGTGAACGTCTTAACTCTGTGCTGGACGATAAAACAAAAGGTGATGGAAAAATTATTCCTGATGTTGATATCCCTATAGATTTACTTAAGGGTTACAACGCAGACCTCGAGATAACGATAGACCGAATTTTCTACAAAGAGGATGAACTCAACGCGCTTTATCTGCAAACCAGTCTGAATAATGGTGCACTCAATGTCTCAAGCTTTAAGGCAACAACAACGTTTGGCAATATCGATTCATCAATAAGCTACAAACCCGCAGGGGATTCATACGCCTTGAAATCGACATTGCAGGCTAACAAAGTCCGGTTACCGGGCACCACCAAACAGGTAGTAGACCGTGACAACTACAAAGGTTATGACCTTGATATAGACGTCGAAGGTACGGGCACAAACATACGTGAAATTGCCGGCACTCTGAATGGCTTTGTATGGATGCAAGGCAGTGAAAGGAAGTATGACAATGTTAAATACAGCAGCCTATTCGGAGATACATTTACTGAAATAGGCATCATGATCAATCCTTTTCACAAAAAGGATCCCTATACAAATGTCGTATGCGAGGTCTACTTATTTGAGGCAAATGACGGCATTTTGGAAACTGCCCCTGTAGCTTTTATCAAAACAGATAAATTAAATGTTTCCAGTGTTGGCACTGTCAATTTAAAAACTGAAGAACTAAAGCTTGGGATAGAAACTGTACCGCGTAAGGGTATTGGAATATCTGCAAGCAGCCTGTTCACACCCTTTATCCGCGTTGGCGGCACACTGGAAACGCCTAAGCCTGAAGTTGACCCTTCCGGCTCATTAATCGAAGGCGGCGCTGCTCTCTATACCGGTGGACTGACGATTGTTGCCAAAGGGTTATACCAGCGTTGGATCAAGGCAGATAAAAGCTGTCAGCAGTATGTCAATATAGGCAGGGATATCCGGCGACAACGTAACCCGGAACTAACACCGCCAGACCAGTATTGATGCAATTGGCATAGAGTTGTTGACACCGAAGGACGGCTGTCATATATCTTACGGCGTTTCGAGCCACAGGAGCAGAAACTTTAGCAGTGGCTTTCCTCGGCCTCACTAGAGTGAACTCTGGTACAAAAAGTGGGCTGTCAAGTATCGATTGCAGTCTTTTATGGTGGCCTGCTATTTAGTAGCGTGCTAACTGACAACCTTAAGGAATGGGAAAATGGGTAGAATATTCGCAACGCTATTGTTTGTTTTTTCCGCTGGAATACTCTCAGCGCAAGACAACCGAATAGACATTATCAGACACGATGCGCCGGAGCTCGCCAAGTTTGGTACACACACTATAGGTGTACGCACTCTCGAAATTGTCGATGCCAATCGCATTGATGTAGTCAATACCCCAAACGGCAGCGACAATGTTATCTATGGTCGAAAGCTGACCATTGAAATATGGTACCCGGCAGATCCAAAATCAACTCCTTCAAAAGATGATCAATATCACGCAATAACTCGCAATCCTGCAATAACCGCGACACTTCATGGTCGTGCGATACGCAACGCCAATCCTGTATCTAATGGTGTTAGTTACCCTCTGGTCGTCATTTCCCACGGATACCCGGGGAACCGCTACCTGATGAGTCATTTGGGCGAAAATCTGGCCAGTAAAGGCTATGTTGTTGCATCAATTGACCATACCGACAGTACCTATGACGACCAACAGGCATTTTCCAGCACCCTTTATAACCGCCCTCTCGATCAACGTTTTGTCATCGATAGCGTCGCCAGTTTCAACGATGACCCCAACAGCTTCTTGAATGGGCTGGTTGACGCAAACATGACCGGTGTGGTGGGCTATTCGATGGGCGGTTACGGCCTGGTGAACAATCTCGGCGCCGGCTACAACGACAAAATCGCCGCCGCAGCAACTGTCTCACCTAACGGACTGGTAAGCACTCATGCAACTGGCAATCCGGAGTATCGAAACAACCTTGATTCTCGAATTAAAGCCGGTTTGGCAATTGCTCCCTGGGGAATGAATTTCGGTTTCTGGGCTGCAGATGACTTGGCGGGTATCGAAGTACCAGCACTTTATCTCGCTGGAGATGCAGATAAAGTAGCGGGCTATGAAAACGGCGTGCGGGCAATTTTCGAGGGTGCGGTAAACAGTGATCGCTATTTACTGACGTTTAAAAATGCCGGACATAACGCTGCGGCTCCATACCCCCTCCCTATTGAAATTTCGAACAATGAGGACAAAACCGGCGCCAGTCATTATACCGACCCGGTTTGGGATACCGTACGCATGAATAACATCATGGATCATTTCGCCACCGCCTATTTCAATCATTATCTTAAGAATGATCAACCAAGCAAAAGCTATCTTGATTTAATACCTGACGGGGCAGAGGGTGTTTATTCAGAGAAAGATGGTACACACAGTGATGACCACACCTACTGGAAAGGTTTTGATGAGGGAACTGCGGTCGGTTTAAAATTGGAGCATCTGCAACGCGGCCAATAGAGCTCAAGCTGCTAGGGGGCATCTCGCCATGACGTCCCTTCTACCAATATGAGTTTACCGTCAGTTGCATTGTGGCGTATCGCAAACAGGGACTGCGCTTCGGGGTCGGCAAGAAAGCTTTTTGCGTTTTCTGTTGATGGAAATTCTAGTACCACCACTCTTTCGGGTTTCCAGTCACCTTCCATCACTTCGGGCTCCACCCCCTCAACGATATACTTGCCCTGATGTTTCTCAAGATACATTGGGATGTTCTGCACGTACTCCATAAATGCCGTTATGTCCTTTATCGAAAAGTCCAAAATAAGATACGCTTTCATAACCACAATTTCCTAGCGAGCGTTTAACTAATGCTTGGCACACCGCCTTTGACCTTAGGACAAGCAACCAATAAGCATCTTTATACGAGTGAATTGTACAAATTACTGGAAACACGGTGAAATATTATTGATTTTAATGGAGACCCGAGGTTAGTCTAACCGGCAGAGTAATTCAAATCGACATTCATCAAAGCAGCCAGCCCTTCAATATGCAACGTCTACCCTCGCAATTTTTACACCCCCCTATTGATATTTCCGAAGACCTTCTGATTGAGCATTTTTTGACAGACTATGCTCTGACGAGGTCGCCACTGCGTAACCCTCATATGGAAACTCCGGTGAGCGATGAGGTGAAAGCGTCTTCGTCTGCGTCTGCAGTGCTTATTGTATTTATACAAGAAGATGAGCAACTCAAAGTGCTGGTTACCAAACGCAGCGCCACCATTCGCTTTGGTGGACATATTTGTTTTCCCGGAGGCAAAGTTGATGATAACGATCAAGATACCGTGGCAACTGCATTGCGAGAAGCCCAGGAGGAAATAGGCCTGGAACCCGATAAAGTAACCATACTGGGTAGTATGGGAGACTATTTTACCCAAACTGCCTACCGTATAACGCCGGTCGTCGGTATCGTTCAGCAGCCATTTTCTATTGCGAAGGATCTAACGCCCTGCGACAGTGAGGTAGAAGCAATATACGCATTGCCGGCCAGTCTAGTTTTTGCAAGCAGCGCTTATGACCTTCATCAATTGGGGACAGCATCACAACAGATCCGAGGACATTACTCTTTAAGCTATGATGACGTCGATTCGTCCCTGCGGGTATCAGGTCCAACCGTATCAATGATGATGGGATTATATGAAGAACTGTTAAAGTCCCGAGGATTGCTACATATGGATAGCCAGAACTAACCGGCCAGAACTAAAAGACACAAACATTGTGTCGCGTTTAGCTTACCTCAAACGATATATTGTTAAGCTCGAAGGATGGACCGTGGACATACAGTTTTTCGACTAGAATGGGCACGGACATACACCGCGCACAGTTTCACCGGAAATTGGGTGAAAAAACTCCAGATGAGTGGCGTGCAGCATCAATCGGTCAGCCATTGAGAAAGCCTCATCAGTCGCATAAAGATCACAACCTAAAATGGGGTGCCCTATTTCACGGCTATGAATGCGCAGTTGGTGAGTTCGTCCCGACGATGGTGTAAATTCGACTTTGATAGAGTTTCCTGGCATTTTTTCTACCACTCTATATCGCGTTACAGCCTCCTTCCCCTCTCGATAGCAGATTTTTTGTAACGGAAAATTGGCCTTATCTTTGGCTATAGGAAATTCTATAGTACCGCTATCATCAGGCATTTCACCGTAGAGCAAAGCCGTATAGGTTTTCTTTACCGTTCGCGCTTGAAATTGTCTGGTCAAATTTCCATTAACGTTTTTGTTGAGCGCAACCAGCATGATTCCTGACGTGCCAAAGTCTAGACGATGCACCAGCGTCGCAGTTGGAAAATTTTTTACCAAACGATAGTGTACTGAATCTTTGTTGAGTGGGTGCTTACCGGATAAACTCAACAATCCAGTTGGCTTGTTAATCAACAAAAAACTGTCATCCTGATAGATAATAGTAATCTCATCGTGACAGACTGGAACAATAAACGGGTCAGCTTGTGGCTGCATAATTGAGTTCTTCAAACATTTTCAAGAGTTTTTCAGTATCGTTACTAATCGTTCTTTTCCAGAGTAACCGTTAAAACCTTAGTATCGCCGGCAAACCACTTTTGTACATACAAGCTGCCTACAATAGGCGCTTTTCCCGGTTCGGGGTCTTCTTTAAACCGCACGCTGTTTTTAGTTTCCTTTTCATAGGAAAATTTTACTGACACAGTAGACATCCACACCTCCTATCGTTATCCATCATTGATGAAAATATTAGCAAACAAGTTCACACAACCTTATTTCCTGTTCACCGATCTCTGTAGCGACATAAATAGAATCGCCAGAAATTGTAACCGAAGCAGTTACTTTCCTTGCAACAAGTCCAGCCAGCGCTTCAATTTCGGACCATTGAAACTGAAAAAACCTAACAGGGAGTTTTGACAACTTCAATCCCTCTAACTGCCACCAAGTTGATGATTTGGAGTTAAAGCTGTAAACAAGCACTTCTTTCGCCTGTCTGGCTGCCTTTTTTACTCTATCGAAACTCGGCTCACCAATATCAATCCATGAATCTATTTCACCAACCAAAGATTGCCGCCAAAGATCAGGTTCTTCGGTGTTACTTAAACCCTTACAGAACTCCAGCCGCTCTCCCGCGTTTAGACAAAAAGCCAAAAATCTGGCCACCATCCGCTCGGTAGTTTCTGAGGGATGTTGAGCAATCGTTAGATTAAGCTCTTCGTAAAAATCACGGTTTAAGTCACTCAGCGAAATATTGAATTTGTATATTGTAGGCTTTAGCGCCATATTGAAACATCACTCATTATATGTAGACATTCATACTATCCATTTACAAAGACAATATCTGATTAGTTTCAGCAATTAGGCGATTGTAGATATCATAGAAGTCGGTTAATACTGACTTAAGATGAATCCACGCTAGTACTCTTTCACGCTAACAGGAATCGCGCCAAGAAGACTAGCCGCGCTGCTTTAATGCTGCCAGCACTGTTTGTTCTTTTACTGCGTCTATTCCTGCTCGGGAAAATTTTTGCTGATCCGGAGTGAGTGTTCTATACCACGCCAGTGTATCAATTGCCGTTGTTGCCAGACTGCGGTAACGCAAACCGGCATCCACACTTGTTTTATTTTCCCACAGTTGCCCATGAATACTGTCACTACCGGCATTCCACATCGGCAGTTCGGCACCGTTTACCTTTTGCGATAGAAGAAACTGGGAATCTGCCCAGAAAAACTTCACTTCTGAGGTTGTGGTCGCCCGAATACCGTGTAGTAATCCGCCCCAGTTGAACAGTCCGTTGGGGCCGGATGCATTAAATATCCCTGCAGTATCGTTTTCCGCCAGTGTTAGATAGAATTCGGCCAAATCTCTAACATCAATGAGCGAATAACTTGTTTCGGGCGTACCTGGCGCTAATATTTCTCCGCCGCGATGAATACGATCTACCCACCAGGTAAAACGCTGGGTGCCATCGCCCGGCCCCGCAACATAGGTTGGACGGACGATAGTGCTATTGTCACCGTAGATATCACTGACATAGCCTTCAGCAACCGCCTTTAACGGGCCATAGTATTTTCCAACATTTTCGGATGTCGGTTCCGCTAATGCTGTCAGTTTAGACGTTGCTCCCATTGGCAAACGATCGGGTGCTACATCATAGGCCGCCACCGACGAGGTAAAAATGTATCGCCCTACTCGCCCCTTAAGTAACTTTGCAGAGTCCATGACATGCCTTGGCACATAACCTGAATTATCCAAAACAACGTCCCACTCACCGGTTGTTAAAGCCGCAAGATCATTGTCTCGGTCCCCGACAAGTTTTGTCGCCTCGGGAAACATATCTCTGTTGGTTCGGCCCCGATTGAACAGCGTAATGTGATGCCCCCTCGCTTGTGCAGCCCTAACAAAATGCGGACCAATAAAGCCCGTACCTCCGAGCACAAGTATTCTTTTGGCCGTAGGTCTCGCTGCTGCTGATGAAACGGTGGACGACATTGAACCGGCAGCGACCACAGCCGCAACACCTAATAACTCTCTTCTATTTATTTTCATTTCGCTCTCCGCGGCTAAATAAGATGAATTGGGGAAGTTAATTCTATTCGACGTTTTTTTCGTCGCTGGTGTTATTTACGACACCCTCTCCCAGCGTCATTGACCAAATCCAAAAATGGTTCATCACCGCCATCTGGGTTGCAATTATGATCAAGGCAATTAACGACGCCAGCCCTGATAGCCATAAATTGCCATCTAGTACCCAGACAAGAACGCTGAAAAAACATAGGGTTACTACAATTGCTACCAGAGGAAAAAAATCTTTAAGTGATGCTTTATTACGTGCCCTAAAAAACTCTTCGTTCTCAATCTCTTCGCGAGCTCGGCGCATATCATGTTGACTGACCCAGGGAATTGCCACAAACAGAATAGCGAGCATGAGCAACCATTGTGGCACCGCATCAGACTCCAGATTTCCCACCATGACAAATTGCACAACACCGATCACAAACGGAAAAAATGAATCTGACGTCGATGGCACCCAGCGGAATCGCATAGCATTACTCGCATAACTATGCCATATCAAGATGATACCTAAAAATGTGGTGACAATTCGTATCCAACCACCAAGCGCTACCCAGCTCAGCTGATAAAACTCATGGTGATTACGAACCTCTTCCCAGAGAAGCTCGAAAGCAAGCGCCTGGACAATACTTAATAAAGTCAGTAAAACCATGGGGAAGTTATTTTTAGCTCTATTGCGAATAACACTCATAGCGGGGCCTGGAATCCATTGCAAACAAACATCGAGTATATACGATCTTTTTGGCCATAAATATATGTTTGAAATCCCTATCGAGACAACAAAAAGCCTCGTGACAAAAATGAGGCCGCAGTGCTGTTTGCAGCTTTGACGATATAGATCAATTAGTTTACCCGCCAAAATCTCCACAATTAGCATCATGGGCATTGATATCGACAAAACTGAATTCGGTCCCGGAGATTATCTGGACTTTGATAACAGGCTCGCAGAGAATCTGTGTGTGTTGCAGGAGCTGTTAGCTGATCCTGCATTTGGGACAGGGAACCCTTCGCTGGGTGCTGAACTTGAATTATATATCGTAGACACCGACGGAAATCCGCTATACACCAATCAGGAAATCATCAAGGAAGTAAACGATCCACAACTAACAGTAGAATTGAATCGTTACAATCTGGAATATAACCTCACACCTTATTTACTGAAACAATCGGCTTTTGCTAATACTGAAAATGAAATCGTCAACAAAATGCGCGAATTGGACACTGCCGCGGCAATTCACAATGGACGTGTTGTGTCTATTGGTATTTTGCCGACGCTTACGCTAGCGGACTTCGGCAGTCATTCAGTGACTGATCGCAAACGTTACCAGGCGTTAATCAAACAGCTGATAAAACGCCGAGGCAATCAATTCAGAGTTGATATTAATGGCGAAAATCCACTAAAACTCGATATGGAAGATATTACCCTTGAAGGAGCAAATACGTCATTTCAGGTCCACTATCGAGTCAATCCTGTTTATTTTGCTGATACCTATAACGCTATCCAGCTAGTAACACCCCTAGCTGTGGCAATCGGGGCTAACTCGCCAACACTCTTTGGTCATTCTCTGTGGCATGAGACGCGCGTTCCTCTCTTCAAACAATCGATCGATACCCGCCACGTCGACCGCTACAGTTGGAACGCACCAGCCCGCGTTAACTTTGGCCAGGGATGGGCGCGGCGAGATGCCTTTGAACTATTTAGTGAAACCGTGCGAATCTACCCGTCGCTGCTGCCCATTTGCGCGGAGTATTCGCCCCGCCAACAACAGCACGATGGAAAAGTGCCCACCCTCGCTGAGCTACGGCTCCATCAGAGTACCGTGTGGCTTTGGAACAGACCAGTTTATGATGATGCCGATGGCGGCCACCTGCGAATTGAGATGCGTGCATTGCCTGCAGGCCCAACTGCTGCAGACATGGTAGCAAACGCCGCATTTTTGATCGGTTTGGCTGAAGGGATTCGCCCGCAGATTAACCAGTTACTGCCGGCCCTGCCTTTCCACCTAGCCGAATACAATTTTTACCGAGCAGCACAGTATGGTCTCGACGCAAAATTGGTATGGCCACAACTCAACCAACACGGTTATCGAGAACAAACAGTTACCAGCATTGTCAATCAACTATTGCCCTACGCGCAGCAGGGTTTGGACAGTATCGGCGTCTCAAAACGGGAATCAGAACGCTATCTCAATGTGATACAACAGCGACTTAACCGGAAACAGAACGGCGCCATTTGGCAGCAGAAAAAGCTAGCCCTGCTCCATCAATCCATGACGCCAGATAGTGCCTTACATAAGCTTTTAGAGACATTTATCCACCACAGCAACAGCAACACACCTGTTGCGGAATGGCCCCTATGAGACGTTTTAAATTTATCCGCAATCCGACTACCAGTGACACAGGAAATAATGTCGAAGCATTTATGCGCTTACTGGATGGGCCTGCCTGTTTATTCCAGCAAGGCCTGGACAGCAGTCGAACCCGAGCGGTTGTTACTCTCCTCCATGGTAATGAACCATCAGGGCTAATGGCTGTTTTCCAGTGGCTTAGATCGGCACAACAGCCGATGACAAATACTGTTTATATCGTTGCTTCCGTTGAAGCGGCATTAACACCACCGCTATTCAGCCACCGCATGCTCCCCAGAGCAAGAGACCTGAATCGCTGTTTCCGTCCCCCTTTTGACGACGCTCAGGGTCATTTGGCTGAGGAGATTCTTGAAATTCTTCGGCTACACCACCCCGAGTCGGTGATCGACATACACAACACCTCAGGATCAGGTCCCTCTTTTGGTGTTTGTACCCACATGGATCGTCATCACGATGCGTTGATATCACTATTTACCCAGCGGCTGATTATTTCCAATCTCAATCTGGGTGCATTGATGGATATCAGTGAATATTCTTACCCTACTGTGACAGTAGAAGTTGGAGGTAGACTCGATGAAGAGGCTCACTTGCTGGCCTACGAAGGACTATCCCGATATCTGCAAGCGAGCACCGTATTAGACCACGATCCGGAAACAAACTGGGAACTCGAGATATTGCATAACCCCACAAGACTCGAGCTAAACGAAGGTATTACACTCACTTACGCAGCACAGGAAACTGCCAGTTATGACATCACGTTGAGACCCGATATAGAACACCATAACTTTGGCACCATCAGCCCCGATACTCAGTTAGGTTGGGCCCAGGATGATGAACGTCGGTTATTTTCCGCACTCGATGCCAATGGTCAGTGCGCTGTCTCCCGACTCGTTCGTATTGATCAGGGGAAATTGTATCCTGCCCAACCACTCAAATTGTTCATGATCACTACAAACGCGGCTATCGCTGAATCGGACTGTCTATTTTATGCCGTTGCTGACAGCGGCTGCGCTATCTGAGCTATTGCGTAAAGAAACACGGTGTTAGAACGCACTTGCAGGAAACCCATTTTAAGTCGGATAATATCGCTGACTAGTTAGCACTGCTGCAACAACGGATTAAACATGACCAGACAAGTATCATTTACCGCTATGGAACACGCAACTCGAAGTGACTATGAACTGGTTTTTGAACACGAAGATAGAAACATCAACGGCCAGGCTGACAAGGTGATTGAATGGCTTGGAATGATGGTCGGCGACTCGCCCTATAAAATATCGCGTCTTGATCATTGTTTGCAAACAGCAACAAGGGCCGAAGTCGACGGTGCCGATGATGAAACTATTGTCTGTGCGCTGCTGCATGATATCGGCGATGTACTAGCACCGGCAAATCATTCACAGATAGGCGCAGCGTTACTAAGACCCTATGTCAGCGAGAAAAACTATTGGATCGTATTACATCACGGCTTGTTTCAAGGTTATTACTGGATGCATCACTATGATCAGGACCGCAATGCCAGAGACCAACTCCGTAATCACCCACACTATCAGGCTTGCGTGGATTTTTGCGCCCGCTGGGATCAACCGTCATTTGACCCCGACTATACGACGCGACCACTGGATCACTTTATCCCGCTAATCCGTAAGGTTTTTTCTCGCAAACCTATACCGTTAGTATAAATCGGGGGCTTTCCCTTATATCGAAAAACGCTCATTCAAGCAGTCTATTCAATTGCCGCTCAATGTATCGGTTTCGCTCTTCCAGCGCCTCTTTCTGTTGCAATAAATCAATCACCATAGCAACAGCGACCCAGTCAATGTCCAAATCATAGTACAACCGAACTGCCTTCTGTAGCCAACGTACACTGGATGTATCAAACACCCAGTCAGCTACTGTATGCCCTTCGGCAGGCTCGGCAATACCGTGGCTCACCACTTCTACAATTAACGGTTCTGTCAGGCCTTCACATTGACACAACTCTTGCAGAGAAATTTTCAACAATACGTCATTCATGATTTTTTACCCCACTCAGCCCTTGGATCAAAGTCGGCTTTTTCTGACAATGCCTTCCATAAGTCTTTAACTTCGTCACTGGAAGTTGTTGGTACCATCACTTTCAAAAGCACATACAGGTCGCCACTCCCCGACTTACTTCGCAACCCCTTGCCTTTAATGCGCAATTTTTGCCCGGCCTGACTGTTTGGAGCGATTGTAAGATTGATTGTTCCGCTCAAAGTAGGCACTGCAACTTTAGCACCCAGGGCTGCCTCCCAAGGAGCGAGCGGTACTGTGACAACAAGATTGTGGCCTTCCACGTCAAACAGCGGGTGTGGCACCAGACGAATATGTAAGTAAAGATCACCACTGGAGCTGCCGCCTTGACCAGCACCGCCTTGGCCCTTGAGACGAATTCGCTCGCCGTCCGTCACACCGACAGGAATCTTTACTTTCAGGCTTTTTTTGAGGTCGCTGCGCTGGCCATTGTCATACACTGGAATAATATATTCGACCAGTTTAGGGGTATCTGTCAGGGTTTCCTCTAAAAAAACAGGCATCTCAATTTCTGCGTCCTGCCCTCTCAAACCAGACTGTTGCTGACGAAATTCACCGCCACCGCCGCCAAACATTGAGGTAAAAAAATCTGAAAAATCACCATCAAACTGCCTTGAGCCTGCGCCACCAGAACCACTCGTGCTCTGCCAACCCGGTGGCGGCTCGAAGCCGCTATCCCGACTACCACCGTATTGGCGCAATTCATCATATTCAGCTCTGCGCCCTGCGTCTTTTAATACTTCATAGGCTTCGGCAACTTCTTTGAATTTGTCCTCCGCACCCTCATCTGGATTTACATCAGGGTGATACTTCCGCGCCAACTTGCGATAAGCGGTTTTAATCGCCTTATTGTCGGCATCGGGCTCTACACCGAGAAGATTGTAATAATCTTTAAATTCCATAGATATACCCAAAAAAATAAGAAGAAGAATGAATAAAACACCATTCTTTACGAATACTAATATGAAAAATTAGTAGGCGTTAATGATTATTATCATACTGACGTGAATATTGTTTCAAGTCATCATTTCCCGTCAACTAACTCCCTGTTTTTGCAGCCATTGTTTCAATTGATTTAACGGTACTGCGCCAGAAAGCCGTGCGACCTCTTTGCCTTGCTTAAACAAAATCAACGTCGGAATAGATCGAATAGACCACCGAGCGGCGATCTGCTGTTGTTCCTCGGTATTCAATTTTGCCAATCTAACGCGCGGTTCCAGTTCTCTTGCCGTCTGTTCAAATATTGGCGCAAAACTCTTACATGGGCCACACCAGGACGCCCAACAATCAACCAACACAGGAATTTCATTGTTATTCAAAACCGCAGCCACATTAGATGACATCAACACCATCGGTTTTCCTGTAAACAACAATTGTTTACATTTTCCACATAGAGGTTTGTCACCCAATCGCTCTTTCGGAAGACGATTGCTGGC
Organism: Oceanicoccus sp.; assembly: GCA_036963965.1. GTDB lineage: Bacteria > Pseudomonadota > Gammaproteobacteria > Pseudomonadales > Dasaniaceae > Oceanicoccus. The sequence continues at coordinate 75,669 of JBALTE010000009.1, forward strand.
ATTACATTTAGGACAAGTTACGGTAATCGTTAACATAACAGTACCTCAGGCTAATGTATCAAGCTATTCTACGTCACGTTTACTGAAAGCTACTCAGAAAGGGATTATCAGTACCAATTTTTTGATGATTCATAATATTCCTCTAGTACAGTAACAATAAGGCCAATAATGAGATAACCATAACGCGCACCCTATTCCTAAGTCAAAACGGCGGAGCGATGCTTTATTTTTGTTAAAAAAAAGACGGCCACCGGGACCGTCTTTTTTCTACTAATGCTGCTGGTTTGCAACTAACTTACGCAGCCGCGCCCATCACCATATCTGCCAGTAACGCGCGGTGATATTTGGAATCACCAAACAGAACCTGATTGTGCATTTGTCGTTTAAAGAACAAGTGAACAAAACACTCCCAGGTAAATCCGATACCACCGTGAAATTGCACTGCGCGACTAGAAGCAAACACAGCCATATCGCCTGCCTGTGATTTGGCCATATGAGCGAATCGCAAAGCATTTTCAGGATCTGTGTCGTATGCACAAGCGGCATTATACGCCAGTGATTTTGACCGATCGATATCCAACATTACATTCACCAGAGGATGTTTAACCGCTTGGAAAAACCCCAGCGGACGGTCAAACTGAACGCGGGTTTTGGCGTATTCAACCGTCGTTTGTAACAGCCACTCGCCAGCGCCAACCATATCAGCAGAAACAATACTGAGAATTGCAGGCATTGCCTGATCAATTGCTTTATTGCCTGCCCCGGGTGCCGCTAACTCAACAGCATTGACGCTGGAAAACTCGATATGAGCCTGATCGCGAGTGAGATCGATAATGCCATCCGCAACAATATTGACACCGTCGGCGCTTGTATCAACAAGATAAAGTCCCACACCTTTAGCGGATGCTGCACTGACTACGAACTGCGCCACTTTTTTTGCATCCTGCACAAAATAAGCAGTGCCGCTTAATGAACCATCGCTGTTGACTGAGACACCAGTTGCCGACGCATCCCAACACCCGTCCTCATTCGTGATCGCCAGCGTTGTCGCCTTACCCTCAGCAATTTCACCCAACGCGTGTATTGCCGCATCAGATTGGCAATGGTTGAGTACAAAGGTCGCATTGAAGGTGGACAATAATGGTGAAGGAAAAGCCGCCTTGCCGACTTCTTCTGCCAATGCCACTGCAGCAACAGCCGGCATACCTATACCGCCTGCAGACTCGGGGACACAGACCGCAGTCCAGCCCAGATCAACAATCTGCTGCCATAAATCTTTATCCCATATGCAATCAATATTGCGGTGAATATTGGGATCAGTAGCCACGAGGCTGTGAATTTTATCAGCCGAGCAGTTGTCGGAGAAAAATTTGCGCGCCGAATCACGGAGCATTGTTTCATCTTCGCCAAAGCCGAAGTTTTTTGGTTGTGTTGACATTTTCTATCTCCAGCTTATTTAGACTTCGGTAAACCGAGTACGCGCTCACCCAGTATATTGCGTTGAACTTCATTGGCACCGGCTGCAATAGTGACACCAAAGCTATTCATATAGGCGAGAGGCCATTGCCCCCCTGCAGGAGCACTGTCGTCATTCACGTAAAGTGAACTCGCCATGCCCTCTATGTGATATGCCAGTTCAGCCATATCCTGATTGAGTTCGGTAGCCACCAATTTACCCTGCAGGGCAATTCTCGCAGGATGATCAACCAGACTGGATACACCTGTGCGGCGACCATTTTGAACCATAGCTTCACGACGAATCATCAACTGCATGATTTCATCACGAATAACGCCATCGTCTGCTGCGGTCTTGCCACGTCTTTTTTGTTTCTTGGCCAAATCAACTAACGACATCGCATTGTTTGTAGAAAGACTTTCTCCCTCTTCAACCGACATACCACCAGATGAAGGCGTAACCAGAGGACCGGCACCACGTTCATGTGCCAGCGTTGTCATCGCAACAGCCCAACCATTACCAACCTCATCCAGCCGATAGCGATCATCAACTTCAAAGTCTTCGAACAGCACTTCGTTAAAACCGGTCTCTCCGGTCAATTTAATCAGAGGACGAACAGTTACACCTTTACCCACGGCAGATTTGATCGGCACCACAAAATAAGACAAACCGTTGTATTTTTCGCTCTTGTCGGTGCGACATAATAAAATCATCCAGTCGGCAAAATGCGCCAGTGAAGTCCAAACTTTATGACCATTGATAATCCACTTGTCACCTTTTTTCTCGGCAAACGTTTGTTGATTGGCAAGGTCAGAACCGGCACCTGGCTCACTAAAACCCTGACACCACATATGCTCTCCCGACAACAATTTGGGCAGCAACTCGGCCTTCACTTCATCTTGAGCGTGGAAAAACACCGTTGGTGCCGCCATACCCATACCGATAATATTAGGCAGATAGGGTGTTTTTGCCTTTTGCATTTCTACGTTGGCAATTGCCTGGCAATTAGTTTTACCGCCGCCGCCAACTTCTTTAGGGTAATCACAGCCAATTAGACCTGCGTCATAAGACGCTTTTTGCCACTTCTTAAGCCACTCAAGCGCTGCGGGGTCAGAGAGTTCCAAAGCTCCCTGCGGAATTTTTACTGTCGGCCTACCGGGATGGTTTTTACTCAGCCAGTCCTGGCAATAAGCCCGAAATTCGGCCTGTTCCGGTGTATCCTTTTTTTCTGCGTCGGACATGATGCCCTCCTTTTTATGGAAAATTTCATAGATATAATGCTATACGTCGCATAATACTGCTGTAGATCTGACAAAAACACATTGTTCTAGCGCACTTATATCAGTATTTAAACGGAGTGAGGTTGTAACCTATTTAACCCAGATTGCCAAGTTTTCATGGCAAGTGTTCAATGAAAAACGGTTACTGATGTACGCCTAAATGAGTAACGCTCTATTGCCGAGGGGCAGGACTGACACTTCGGGTCCACAGTTTGAGTTTTGACACCGAGGACCAGGCCGGGCTCAGGCAGGAGGGAAGGTAGCCCGGAGGGCCGTTGCCGGACTAAGTATTCATTACAGGGTTCATTAACATCAGCTTCAACTCAAAGATAACCCGAGTATGACGAACTGTTGATGTCAGCCACTCACCGCGCATACAATGGTACCGAATATCGTCTAGCGGAAGGAATCACCACCATGGCTACTGTACCCACCATCGACCTCAATCACATTGATGATGCCGCACTGAAAGCATTAGATTTAGCCTGTCGAGATCACGGATTCTTTTTTCTAAAAGGACACGGCATAAATACCTTACTCAATGCGGTAAAAACCCAGGCTGAATTGTTTTTTGCCTTGCCACGGGATGAAAAACAAAAAGTGGTGCGCAAAGAAGACAACCCGATGGGTTATTACGATAGAGAGCTCACCAAACAAAAACGTGATCTTAAAGAAGTGTTTGATTTTTATGCCCGAAGCAACGGTAAAGAAAACCGGATGCCCTGGCCACAACAGCCCAAAGAATTCAAAGAAACGCTGCGAGAGTATTTCCTTGCCAATGCCGAGTTATCCAACCAAGTAATGCACGTGCTGTGTAAAGCACTTGGAGTTAATGAAACATCATTTGACGAATTTTTTACACCACGCCACACCAGCTCTGCCCGGCTCAATTATTACCCCAGCGAAGACCCTCTGGCCGCTGATGATCAGCAGTCGGTCACACCCTTAGGTGATATGGCGCTGCACCATCATACCGATCAGGGCGCAGTCACATTATTATTTCAGGATAATGTCGGCGGCTTGCAAGCATTTTCCAAAGACGATGGCTGGATTGATATTCCACCTATGGAAGATGCCCTGGTGGTGAACATTGGTGACATAGTTCAGGTTTGGTCAAATGGCGCTTATCGCGCAGCCCTGCATCGCGTACTGCCTATTGCTGCCGGAAAGTCCCGCTATAGTTTGCCTTTTTTCTACCAACCCAGTTTTGACATCGTGGTGGAACCTCACCGGGGTTTGGGTACGCCCAATTATCGATCATTTAACTGCGGAGAATTTATTCAAGGGCGAATTGACGATAACTACGAAGATTTAGGTGCTGACGATATCCAAATTGAACGCTTTAGGATCAACGTTTAACACATTTTGCTAAGCGCTCAACATAGCGGCGCTAACACGGCACAAATTGTCGATATACTCTTCTGTCGATAAGGGTGGCGTTTTCCCCAATCTGATCAGCGACACCCGATCACTGAGCGACATGAGTACAAATCTGATTAATTCTTGTTCGCGTAAACGAAACACAACGTCTGCCATAGCCGGCAATTCGCTGCGAATCATCGCAAATATTTCAGTCGAGGCACCACTGCTATCACTCTCTCTGGATACGGTATATATTTCCCCTTTGCTGGATGTGATCTGTGACAAAATCTGCACATAGCTGCTCCATCCCCGATCAACTATCCCCCCTTTGATACCCAATACCTTTTCGGCTAATGGCCGTGCTAAAACATCGACATACTCATTCAATGTTATCGGCTGTCCCGACAAATGAAGTTGCTCCAACGCGTCCTTTCTTATCGCTTCGAGAGCTGACATCCGCAGTTCCAGAATGGCAGCGAGAATGCCGGAAACATTTCCAAAATGGTATTTTACCGCCGAGGTATTTTTTTGCTCGGCATGTTGATTAATTGATCGCAGTGAAACCGCGTCAATACCGTGCAACGCAAACAGCTCTTCCGCAGCCAGTATCAATCGTTGTTTGGTGTGATCAGAATTTGCAGGCATCTGGCTAGCCTAGCACAGTCATTTTTAATTAACTAACTTGTATTAAAATGGTTTACACTCTGATAACAGCTATCGGGAGAATCACTATGAATGCAAAAATACTAATCGCCTGCGGGTTGCTGGCATCCATCCAGGCCTGTTACGTCACCGCACAACAAGATACCGTGCAACGCCAGGTCTATTGGGGAGATACTCATTTACATACTTCCAACTCTTTCGACGCATTTTTAAACCGCAACATGACCGCGGGGCCAGACACCGCCTATCGCTATGCCAAAGGACAGCCAGTTGTTCACCCCTATCACCAGGCGCGAGTGCAAATTGAAACACCTTTGGATTTTTTGGTCATCGCCGACCACGCCGAATTTCTCGGAGCTATGCCAACCATCAATAACGAGGGTATTCCTACCGAAGGCCTTGGTTTCATTGATAAATTAAAGGCGCGTTACACTCAATATATGTTCCGGGATGTCATGAAAGAAGATACCGGTACTGCTGCTTTTGTAAAGTTTCTACCCGATCAAGTCGCACCTGAGATTGCAGCAAGAGGCGGTTCGTCTATTAGCGGTATTATTAATGCAAATGTAATGGCAAAAAATACCTGGATAACGGCAGTCAACCTTGCCGATCAATACAACGACCCCGGCACCTTCACTACATTCATCGGCTGGGAGTGGAGCTCTATTCCTGGCGGAGCCAACCTACACAGAGTGGTATTTACCAGCAGTGACGCATCAGTTGCTTCCACCTATATCCCTTTCAGTTCTCAAGAAAGCCAATATCCGGAGGATTTGTGGGCATGGCTTGATGAAACCACCGAGAAGACAGGCGCTGAATTTATCGCCATCCCCCACAACTCGAATATCTCAAAAGGCTATATGTTTCCCGAGATAACAATTAAGGGCGAAGCCGTCACCAAAGAATATATTGAAACCAGAGCTCGCTGGGAACCCGTCGCTGAAGCTACACAGATCAAGGGCGATAGTGAAACCATTGGCCTGTTTTCTCCCGAGGACGAATTTGCTGACTTTGAAACCTACAAACACTATATTGAAAAAGACCCTGAAGAGTACGCACCGAAGGAAGGTGACTATATTCGCAGTGGCTTAAAACGCGGAATGGAACTGGAATTGAAGTTTGGTACTAACCCCTACAAGTTTGGTCTAATTGGTTCTACCGACAGCCACACCGGTCTTGCCTCTGCCGAAGAAAATAACTTTCACGGCAAGCTAGCTCGAGACTCAATACCTGCCAATAAAACGCCCGCTAGTTTTGGTGCCACCGGCACCAGCGGATGGGCCATGTCGGCGTCAGGTCTTGCAGCGGTTTGGGCTGAACGCAATGATCGCGAGTCCATTATGGCCGCATTTAAACGCAAAGAAGTTTACGCCAGCACAGGGCCTCGTATTGGTTTGAGGTTCTTTGGTGGCTGGAACTTTACCCCGGAAGATATTAACGCCACAGATTTTGCTGCCACGGCTTACGGTAAGGGTGTGCCAATGGGCGGAGACTTAATGGGCACGAATGAAAATAACCCACCGGCTTTTCTTATCCAGGCCGCTAAAGATCCAAAAAGCGGTAACCTCGATCGCCTGCAAGTTATTAAGGCCACTACTGACGCAGATGGCAAAACCGTTGAAACTGTTTTTGATGTAGTGTGGGCAGGTGATCGAGTGCCGGATAAGAATGGAAAAATAGCAGCCATTGGTAATACCGTTGATTTGGAAACCGGTCATTACACCAATAGTATTGGCGCAACAGAGTTAATTGCCTATTGGCAAGATCCTGACTTTACACCGTCGCAGCGCGCCTTCTATTACGCTCGCGTATTAGAAATTCCCACCGCCCGACACGCACTGAAAGATGCTATCGCTCTGAAAATGACTGAACCTACGGTAGGTCCTAGCACCATTCAAGAACGCGCATACTCGTCGCCAATTTGGTACACACCTTGAGCGTCGAATGGTCTGTGAGTGCCTATTCTGGAAGACGATAGGCAATCACATAACCACCTTGGGTCTCTGCCACACCCGTGTCTTTGCGCTTGGCATTCTCTCCGGATAACGGCGTGCCAACACCGTCTGGCACAACAACCAATACGTATTGGCGGCCGGTTTTGGGACTGACATAACTCATCGGTGTTGCCTGGGCGGAAGCAGGCAATGCATCAGTCCAGACTTCTTCACCATTGAACACGTTGATCGCCCTGAAAGTGCTATCTAACACGCCTCCCGTAAAGATCAAGCCACCGCCAGTAACAATAGAACCCGCTTGATAAAACATACCCATGGGTAATGGTAAATGACTCTTGATGCCAAGCGGTCCTTGCTCGGCGGATGTGCCTAAAGGACGACGCCATAATACTTTCTGAGTCGCGAGGTCGACTACTGCCATCTCTCCAAATGGCGGACGTAGGCAAGGGGCGAAAATCGGCGACAGAAACGGAAAAGAATACACCGCGTAAGGCGTACCGGTTTGCTGCCCGCCCAAACCAAACACCTCATCATCTCTCACTTCGTCGCGCGGAATAAGACGCACCACAAAAGGCATGTGTAGTGAATTCACAACCATCAAGTGATTAACTTCATCAACAGCAATACTACCCCAGTTCATACCGCCGGCAATCCCCGGGTTGTAGAGCGTACCCTGAGTTGAGGGCGGCGTTAATGTACCCTCGTAACGAAGTGTTTTAAACTGAATACGACAGGCCATATGATCAAAGGGCGTAATACCCCACATATCAGCTTCGGTGAGTCGGTCACCAGCAAATGAGGGCATCCCGGTAGAAAATGGCTGGGTTGGTGCAGTCCATTCTCCCGGTGTTTCGGTTTGCGGTGTTGGTCGCTCAACAACATCTGTCAAAGGTTCACCGGTTTCCCGATCAAGCAAAAAAATCTCCGCTCGCTTGGTTGGCTGAATCAAGGCCTTGCGAGTAACACCGTCTATCGGAATATCAACCAGGGTCGGCTGTGACGGCACATCGTAATCCCAAATATCATGATGAGTTGTCTGGAAGTTCCAACGCGGCTTGCCGGTTTTTGCATCAAGAGCAATAACTGAACTGGCATACTTTTCCATGGCGTCACTGCGGTGTCCGCCATAGTAGTCCGGGGTAGCATTTCCGGTCGGTACATAAACCAGCCCCAGCTCGTCATCGGCGCTGGTCAGACTCCAGACATTGGGGGTCCCTCGAGTGTACGTATCCCCTTCATCTGGTATACCACTGCGATCTTCCCGACCCATATCCCAGGCCCACAATAACTCTCCGGTCAACGGGCTGAATGCACGCACAACACCCGATGGTTCTTCAGTCTCCTGATTGTCGGCAACCCAGCCTCCCAAGACTAAGGCACCGCTGGCGATAGTGGGTGGCGATGTAACAAAATAGAAACCCGGTTTCACCGTGCCCATGCCAGGTAATAAACTGATCTCACCATTTTCACCAAAATCACTGCAGCGCTTACCAGTGTGTATATCGACGGCTATTAAACGCGCATCGGTTGTGGCCGTGAAAAGGCGCTCGGGACAAATTGTTGATGGTGTTTCATCGGGAACTTTGTAATAGGTAACACCTCGACAAGTATCCCAAAATCCAAACGGCGCGGTTTTCAGCTTAGGATCAAAACGCCAGCGCTCTTCGCCACTATCAGGGTCCAAGGCGACAATAATATTTTGGCCGGTACAAAGGAATACGCCGTCTCCCACCTGGATCGGTGTGCCCTTAAAGGTACCGTCTACTTTAGTGCGGAACTCCCAGCCTTTTTCCAGCTGGCTGACGTTGTCCAGGTTAATTTGGTCCTGCGCAGCAAAACGGGTGCCCGCTTTAGTGGCTCCATAATGGGCCCAGTCACCACTGTCATTATGTGCAACTCCGGTGCCCGCAGCACTTACCGGTTGAACATCGTAGCCGTTATTGGCAACAAACAGCGCAACGACAAAACCGCCCAACGCCAGCAATGACAGTTTTGTCTGTAGTTTTTGCCATAGTGGCACAGGCTCTGACTGCGACAAACCCCTCCGCACACGCGGCAGTAAAAACCAAAGGCCCAGCGCCGAGAACATTGCCACACGTGGCAGCAGCGCCCAAGGATCCAAATGCACCTCATAGACAGCCCAAGAATAAGTCACCAATAAAAACAGGCCATATAACGAAGCACCCCGAGAATCACCTCGATATACCATTACGCCTGATGATAATACTGCGACACCGGCAAGTGCGTAATAAAAGGATCCACCAACCAGTATTAACACGCCACCCTGAACAAGCAAAGCCAGTCCAAGCAGAACAAGTACAATGGCTAAAAATCGGGGCGCAGGATACCTTTCAGACGCATCATTCACGTGAGTTACCTCGTTAATTCATTCGATGATGGTCTGTCAATACACCACCAATAGGCTAATAAGCAGTCCGGTCAACGCTCATATTCACGAGCTTTGCCAGTCTCTTTTTTATTGCCAAAATCATGCCTGATTCGCCGTCATATGGCCAGCCAGAAAAACAATATTAACTGAATGGTTAATATCCCAGGCACCAGATTCGTGTATATTCGAATGATAAAAATAATAAGGACATCTCATGCCAAAAGATTCCGCACCTATTAATCCGACAGATGTATCCCCTGTCGGCCCAGACAATTCATCAGACCATCATGAAACAGAGGACCCGGGTCGCTATACAGAAAACTGGTACCGTTGGTACGTTCTATTCATGCTGACCGGCCTTTACACGTTTAATTTTGTTGACCGCCAGTTGCTGGTCATTCTGCAAGAACCCATCAAAGTGGACATGGGCTTGAGTGATACCCAACTGGGGTTATTGTCGGGCTTTGCCTTTGCGGTGATTTACGTCGTTTTAGGAATCCCGATAGCGAGATTTGCCGATAAAGGCAACCGTCGTAACATCGTCACCATTGCACTTGTTGTGTGGAGCGGAATGACGGCGATTTCAGGTTTTGCACAAAATTATCTGCAGTTGTTGTTAGCCCGAATCGGCGTTGCCGTTGGCGAAGCTGGCGGCAGTCCGCCTTCGCACTCCATCATTTCAGATATTTTTAAAAAGGAAGAGCGGGCAACGGCTTTATCCATTTATTCAACGGGTATCAATTTTGGTAGTTTGATTGGGCTATTAGCCGGTGGCTGGATCGCTCAATATATGGATTGGCGTTACGCCTTTTTTGCGGTAGGTATTCCCGGCATTTTATACGCCATTCTGTTACGCATGACTGTGCAGGAGCCACCACGGGGTTTTGCCGAAAAAATTAAAGTCAGCAAACATAGTCCTCCTATTTGGGAAGTGGCAAAGGTATTGCTGTCGCGACCCACTTTCCGCCATATGGCTTTGGCGTCTGGACTACATGCCTTTATCGGCTACGGCGCCGCTAATTTTGCCCCGAGTTTTTATGTCCGCGTACACGGTATGGAAATAGGCCCTGTCGGTACCTGGCTGGCACTTGCAGGTATCTCCGGTGCAGTTGGCACGTTTCTGGGTGGTTATCTCACTGATAAATTAATGCTGAGGGATAACCGTTGGTATTTATGGGTGCCAGCCATTTCTACCATAGTCACCTTGCCGGTCTATATGATCATCTACAATACTGGTAATTTGTATTTGGCACTGAGTTTACAATTTGTCACCCAACTGACTTTTTCCATGTATTTAGCTCCTAATTTGGCGCTGGCTCATTCACTGGTCGGTTTGCGAATGAGAGCGATGTCGTCGGCGGTTTTATTCTTTGTACTGAATATTGTTGGCATGGGTTTCGGCCCTCTCACTGTGGGTTGGATTTCTGATCAATTGCAACCCACTTTCGGCAACGAAAGCATACGCTATTCGCTAATGTCGATTGTTTTCATCTTTAATATCTGGTGTGTATTTCACTACTGGATGGCCAGCCGCACGGTTGATGAAGATTTAGCGTTGGCTCCCGACTAAATAATAGCCAGTGACAAAAATGGCTATGTTGTCGCCCATTAGCTAGAATAACTAATTATAATCTTTCAGGTGTGGTTATGATTAGAATGTTACTGACAATCATGCTGCTGACTCTTTGCAGCACTGTTCTGGCGGGGTATCAGGGCGTAGCTGATCGGGTGCTTGTCGCCAAAGCAGAAAAGAAACTGTATCTGCTTAAAGATGGTGTCCCCTTTCTGGAGTTTCCTATAGCGTTGAGCCCCACACCCAAAGGACACAAACGCGAGCAGGGTGATGAGCGGACTCCCGAAGGTAGTTATATCCTCGACTTCAAAAACAAAGATAGTGATTTCTATAAGTCCATTCGTATTTCATATCCCAATCAACAGGACCTCCAGCACGCCGAACTAAGTGGTGTCGATCCTGGTGGAGCGATTATGATTCACGGAACACCCAATGAATCAGCCCTACCGCCATCTCTGATACAGCAATTTAATTGGACTGACGGCTGCATCGCGGTGACAAACCGGGCGATGGATGAAATCTGGGCGGCGGTAGAAACCGGAACACCTATTGAGATACGACCTTAAGTCACAGTATCAACAGCATTTACATAAATAGCCTTTGCGAATAATTTCCACTTAAGACAATATCCTATGATTAAACTGCGTTTTATTCCTATTGCCGCGCTTGCTCTATTTACTAATATTGGCATGGCAGAAATAGAAAACTCCTATTCTTATCCATTAAGCGACAATGATTTAGTGGGTCAAAACCGCACTGTGACCACGTCAGAAGAGGACACCCTGGTCGATTTAGCAGCACGTTATCAGCTGGGATATAACGTTATCCGTTCTGCCAATCCTGATGTAGATGCATGGCTTCCTGGTGCAGGAACACCTATAGTACTGCCTATCAATGTCATTTTGCCCAATACCCAACGAGCAGGCATTATTATCAATGTCGCAGAAATGCGGCTCTACTCCTACGATTCAACAAATAACGGTCAGAGCAGTCGTGTAACTGTCCATCCCATCAGTGTCGGACGTGGTGACTGGACCACTCCTGTCACCAAAACACGAGTAACAGGTCGGGCCGAGAACCCCGATTGGTACCCACCAAAAACAATTCGAGATGAGCATGCAGCCCGCGGTGATATATTGCCGATGAAAGTTCCTGCCGGCCCTGATAACCCGCTGGGACGCTATTTACTGGTGCTCGATATCCCCAGCTACTTTATTCACGGCACAAACAAACCATTTGGTATCGGCATGCAGGTTACCCATGGCTGCATTCGAATGTATCCTGACGACATCGAACGACTGGTTAAACACACACCAAACAACGCCCCAGTAACCATCGTCAACCAGACCTTCAAAACTGGTTGGTTGGAACAACAGCTTTATGTGGAGGTACACCGGTCACTGGAAGACAGTAGCAATTCCTTGGCATCGACTAAAACAGACTATATAAACGCATTGGTAGCAGCGACACATCATCGTCCTGAAACCATTATTGACTGGGACAAACTTGAGCAGGCTATTGATGAAGCCAGGGGAGTACCGGTAAAAATTGGCGTTGCACCGATAGAACTAACAACCGTTGACGACTAATTGGGGAAGGATAAATTCCGGCCAGCAATAAAGCTGACCGGAGGAACTACAACAAAAGACTTACTTTTCCATCGCTTTCTTAAAGGCGCGATCAACTTTTTCGTTCGCGTCATCAGCAGAAGACTGAGCAGCGTCAGCTGAGCTTTGTGCCGAACTGGCTGCAGCCAGCGCGCGATCTGCTGTGCTTTGAGCACTTGCAGCAGCTTCGCTTGCCATAGCAGCAGTGCTTTGAGCTTGTTCAGCCAACGCCTTCATTTCGTCCATCTGAGCCGTATTAGCACAACCTGAAGCCACAACAACAACAGATGCAACCGACAACATTTTTAAAAAACCTTTCATAACTTACTCCTTACATTTAGAGATACAGACTAAAAGTGTACCTGAACGCACGCCCAAGCACGATAACAACAGTTGAACGCTCAAATTAACACGTTATTGCCATTTTTTGAATTGATTTGCGTCAGTTTTTCAATCCGGCTGCAGTCGTTCTGTCAGCTTGCGCTACAACCACTTATGAACACAACTCGTCAGGCACGTTAGCTACGATTCAAATCAAACCAATCCATATTCACTATTTTGGTCTGATTTGACGTATAATACAACTCGCTCAACCCAGAAAGACCCCACTCGACTCTCATTCACTTACTAACCAGAATAGTTATTTTCTTTTGAATCCAAAGCCCAGTATCAGTAATGCCCGTTTTCTGCTCAGCTATCTGTTGCATCATAAAAAGACCTATGGTCTGGGTATCATCCTAATATTTGTTACCAATTGGTTAGCGGTAAATATTCCCGTGCACATTGGCGCCAGTATCGACTTACTGAGCGGTGAATTGGAGCAAAACCAACAGCAGCTGGGATACAACGTTGCCATTGTGATTGGTTTTGCGATTGTGATGATTGTCACTCGCACCATTTCTCGTATTTTATTTTTCAATCCGGGCAGGGCCATTGAACGTGAACTGAAAAATGATGCTTTTGCAAAGCTCACGCTCATGCAAAAGGATTTTTACAACAGCCATGAGACGGGAAAACTGATTTCAATTGTTAATAATGATATCAACGGTGTGCGGGCATTGGCAGGAGTGGTATTGCTACAGATTTTTAACATTACGTTTGCACTGTCCCTTACACCGGTAAAAATGTGGCAAATTTCTCCTTCGCTAACGCTCTACTGTATATTGCCAGTGGTTGTGACTTTCTATATTGCCCACCGGGCAATTGCATATATGCGAGAAATGACAAAAAAACGCATGGAAGAGTTACAAAGTCTCTCCAGTCAAACCATTGGTATGTTGTCGGGTATCGAAGAAATCAAATCCTACCAGGTGCAACCCTGGGCAGTGACAGAATTTGACGACCATAATCAGGCCATTCTTCTGCGCTCCATCAAACTGGCGAGAATCCGCACTCTGATTTTACCAATTATCGCTTATACCGATCGCATCATGAAGGTGTTGATACTGGCCGTTGGTGGCAGCTACCTGATACAGCAGGACCTAACGATTGGAGAACTCACCGCACTACTCTCTTATGCTACCTTACTGGCCATGCCATTTATTTCACTTGGGATGATTTTTTCGGCCTATCAAACGGGCATGGTAAGCCTGGAAAGTCTACGCAAAATTCTCGACCAACCGGTTCCGGAAACCGAACAACACCATTTGGAAGAAGCAGATAGAAATGCACTGTTTAGCCAGGGTATTGAAATCAAAGATCTTAGTTACCGCTATCCTGGTGACGGCGCAGCGACGCTTAAACATATCAGCTTCACTATTCGGCCAGGTCAAACTCTAGGTATTCTCGGCAAGGTCGGCTCCGGTAAAACAACGCTGGTCAACTGCTTAAATCGTTATCTGGACATCGATCCAGGCCATTTGTTTATTGATGGGCGCGACGTTACTACCTTGTCAAAAAGTGATTTACGCAGCGCCGTGCGCACTATTACCCAAGAACCGTTTTTGTTTTCTGACTCAGTAGCCAGCAACATCCGGTTTGGTGGCAATGATAACGACGAAGCGTTAAGCCTGGATACCGCACTGCGGCAGGGAGACATGCTGAAAGAAGTCAACCAATTTCCGGAAGGCGAAAATACTCTGGTAGGTGAAAAAGGCATCCTATTATCTGGAGGGCAAAAACAACGACTAAGCCTTTCACGTGCAATGTATACCCCCAGTAAATTGATGATTCTCGACAATGTCCTATCCGCTGTCGACAACAAAACCGAGCGATATCTACTCGATCAGATTTTCAATAAGTTGCGCAGTGAATGTACGTTGATAGTTTCTCACCGTGCAAGCGTACTGGAAAAAGTTGACCACATTCTGGTATTGCAAGACGGCGAAATTGTCGCGCAAGGAAATCATCAAGAGCTTTTACAAAGTTCCGATTTTTATCGAGAAACCTGGGAGTTGCAACAACACGGAGGAGACCAGGAATGACCGATACATCTCACTCTACTAACCCCAAACAGACAACGTCATCGCCCAAAACAACAGACGCGCAAACTCAGTCAGAAGCCACCGGGGCCAATTTCGATTGGCCGCTGATCAAACGCTTCATCAGTTTCCTGAAACCTTATCGCAAAGATGTGACGCTAGGTATTGCGCTCATCCCATTTTCTGTATTGTTCAGCGTGCTCTATCCATGGATGATCATGAAGACAATCGATGAACAATTGATCCCGGGGAAGTTCGATGGTTTATGGCTGTGGGTCGCAGGATTACTGGCAATATTGGTAGCCAATTACATCAGCGACGCTATATATAATTATTCGCTACAAAAAGCGGCGCAAAAAGCCATTCTCGATTTGCGCGCGGTCATGTTTAATCGGGTACTGCACTTTCCCCGTCACTACTTTGATAAAACTCCCATGGGAGTCACCTTAACTCGACTGACCAGCGATCTCGAAGCAATCAACGAATCCTTCGCCCAGGGTTTTCTCAATATGATCCGTGACTTACTTATCACGGTGGCATTGCTGATATTTCTAGCGACAATCAGCTGGCGATTGACATTGGTATTGATGTTAATTGGACCAGTAATTTATTACATTACAGAAAAACTGCGCGGTTTAATGCGCACCGCTTTTGTAAAATCGCGGCAAGTGTTATCAGACGGCACAGGCTATTTACAGGAATGTCTAACCGGTATTAAAACAGTACAACTCTACCGCGCCGAAGAAGAAGTAAAAGAAAATTATCAACACTACACACGTGGGTTTCACGATGCTCAAACGAAGTCAAACCTCTACGACTCGGCTCTGTATTCAATCATTGAAGGCGTAACAACTGTCAGTCTCGGTCTAATTATCTGGTATGGATCAGGAGAAATATTGACAGCCACTATTAGTGTTGGCGTATTAGTGGGGTTTATCAATACCCTCGACAAAATATTTGTACCGATACGTGACTTCACCTCACAGCTGGCATCCATTCAACGAGCACTGGCAGCTTTGCAGCATATTGAAGAAGTATTCCAACATCCATTGGAGGAAGAGGCATTAACATCCGACACGGCGACGCCATCTAACGCCAGCTTTAATCAATTTGAGTCACTTGTATTTGATGATGTCTATTTCAGCTATAGTGAAAATGGACCACAAGTTCTAAAAGGTATTTCTTTTACTTTGAACAAAGGTGACAAAATAGCATTAGTGGGCACAACCGGTTCTGGCAAGTCGACTATCCTGCGTTTACTCACCAAAACCTATGATAACTATCAAGGCTCAATCACTCTCAATGGAGTGGAGTTATCCTCTATTCCGAAATCAATTGTGCGGAATTTCTTTTCTCTGATGCAACAGGAAGTATTTCTCTTCAATCAAAGTATTGCGTTCAATATTGGTCTGGGACGGAATGATATAACAAATAAAGACATCGTCGATGCTGCCAACTACGTCTATGCAAACGAGTTCATTGACGAACTACCGGATGGCTACGATTTCCAGTGCCGTAATAACGGCAGTAATTTATCCGTTGGCCAAGCGCAGCTAATTGCTTTCGCCAGAGCGATAGCAGGTGGTAGCGAAGTGGTTATGTTGGACGAAGCGACCAGTTCTGTTGACTCGGTTACGGAACAACTTATCCAGCGCGCTATTGACCATGTATTCATGGACAAAACCGTCATTGCAATTGCACATCGACTGAGTACTATTCAACATTCTGACCTAATACTGGTGCTAACCGATGGCATCATACAGGAACGAGGCACCCACCAATCGCTAGTCGCTGCTGGTGGTATATACGCAAATCTAGTCGAAGAAAAAAACGCCATCATATCAAACTGAGTAAGTGCCAGATGACAATTAAAGGCGCGGCTGATTATCTGACAATGTCATGCCGATTTTTTTCTTCGCTGTCGTTTTCATCAACCTGCGGCTGCTTTTTATCACGCCATCGGTGAAAATCTTCCAGAATAATATAGCTAGACGGCACAACCAGTAAAGTCACTACCGTTGCAAACAAAACCCCAAAGGCAAGAGAGACGGCCATAGGAACGAGGAACTGCGCCTGCACACTCTGGTTGAACATCAATGGCATTAAACCAACAAATGTAGTCATTGAGGTCAAGACAATAGGTCGACAACGAGAAACTGCAGATTCGATAACGGCTTCATGAAAAGACTGCCCTTCCGCTCGGCGATTATTGACGTTATGCACCAACACCAAACTTGAGTTAACAACAACACCCGAAGCCGCTATAACCCCCATCACTGACATCATTGCCAGCCCCGAAACCAGATCAAAGGTTTTCATTATTTGATGTCCCCAGATGGCACCACAAAATGCGAAGGGAATGACGCTCATAATGATCAACGGCTGGGTGTAGGATTTTAACGGTATTGCCAACAGTGCATAGATAACAAACAGGGCAACAAAAAATAGCGGAATTAGACTCTGAACAGCCTCGCTTTGTTCTCTTTGCTCACCCTCCAGACTGTATTTTATCCGTGGAAAATCGGCAAGAATGGTGTCAAGAGCGCCTGCTCCCAGGTCGGCTATTACCTCGTTGGCAGTAATTTGAGTTCGATCAACATCGGCAATAACATTCACCACCCTTTGCCTGTTAGCTCTTTTTATCGACGAAAAACCCCTTCCCAGCTCTGCACTAGCTACGGTCTCAAACGGCACCTCAGAACCATCCTGCGTTCTGATACGCATTTGACTTAATGTAGCTATTGCCTCTCTCTCATCTTGTGAATAGCGCACCATGACGCGAACATCGTCTCTTCCACGCTGGATACGCTGGGCTTCTTCGCCGTAAAATGCCTGGCGAACTTGCCGTGCGAGAGTTCCCAGTGATAAGCCAAGCGCTTCACCTGACGGCGACATGTCCAGTTTAAGCTCCTGTTTGCCGGCCCGGAAACTATCGCTAATGTCGATTACTCCCGGGTATTCCGCCAATTTTAAGCGCAGTCTTTCGGCAGCTACCCGCAACTCATCAACATTGTTACCCTCCAACTGAATATCGATCGCATTGCCGACAGAGAAGAGCGATGTACTAAATTTCAGTTCTACCGCTCCTGGAATTTGACCCACCCTGTCCCGCCACATATTTGCAACTTCCCGAGTTTTAAGAGATCGCGTTTGACTGGGCGTTAGTTGTAAGGTGACTTCACCAATATGGCTACCGCCTACCGCAACCCCCGCACCTGGATCTGCCCCAACAGAAGAACCGCCGGCAGGCTGACTGCCCACAGCGGACAAAATATGAGTAACGGGTGGTGCCGAGGGAAAATCGTTAGCCAGCTCAGTTGCCAACTGCTGGGCAGTCTGCTCCATATGTATGACAGCTTTATTGGTAACTTCTGCGGGCGTTCCTAGCGGCATCGTCAACTGGGCAATGGCTTGATCAGACTCCAGCGGGGGAAAGAAGGAAAAAGGTAAACGACCGCTAGCGACAATTCCGATAGCGGAAAGAAACGCCACGAACGCTATTGCTATTACTGTGTAGCGAACACCAACAGCAGCGTTGACCAAGCGCCTGAAACGCGTGTTAATTAGTCGCTCCATATTATCGGAAAAACCCTGCTGTTTATCAATGAGCTTTTCTGCCACCGGCTTTGCGTAACCCAGATAATTAAACAGGTATAACGCCGTAAACAAGACCACGGCTATCTGCAGATAACTGGGAAGATCCCAGGCGAATTCTGAAATTACAATGGCCGAAATCGGCAATACCATCAGACCAATTTCAGATACCGGTTTTTCCACATTCTGGTGCCCCAAATGGGAAGGCAATACCAGTTGCGATTCAATAAGGGAAAACACCAGACAGCTCATAACTACCGAGGCAATTACAGTAAAAATTTGCCCCATTGTACCGGGCCCAAGTATCAACGGCACAAAGGCGACCATGGTAGTCAGTACGCCAAATATAACTGGCACTGAAACCTCCTGCGCGCCCCGAATAGATCCCTCTAACAGAGTTTCATGATTCTGCTGATGGGAATGAATACTCTCACCCACAACAACCGCATCATCAACCAGAATACCCAACACCAAAATAAAACCGAACAGAGATATGGCATCAATTGAAAAGCCGAGATTTGATACCAGCGCCAGAGACCCTAAAAAGGCAACCGGTACACCAGCACTCACCCAGAACGCCAACCGCGGTCGTAAAAACATTGCCAACAATAGCAATACCATGAGAAAACCCTGTCGAGCACTCCCTAACAGCGTATCCAAACGGTCTTTAAGCATCTTGGAGCCGTCGTTCCACACTGTCAGTTCAACACCTTCTGGCAGATGTAAGGATGAAGCATCCAAATAAGCTTTAACTTTTTGATCAATATCGATGATGTCTTGCTCACCGATACGAGAAACCCGAATGAGAGCAGCAGGCTTACCATCAAAACGCAGTAGTTGGTCGGTATCCTGGAAACCATCAACAACGGTTGCGACATCTTTTAAGTAAAGCCGTGTGCCATCAGCTCGGGTAAATAATAATAAACTGCCAAATTCATCACCCCAATAAGCCTGACCTTTGGTGCGAAGTAATATTTCTCCACCGTCAGTTTTAATAGATCCACCCGGCAAGTCGAGAGATCGCGTTCGTATCGCTTGAGCCACCTCATCAAAGGTTAATCCATGACGCCTTAAGGATACCTCGGAGACTTCAATAGAGATCTCATAGGGACGGGTATTTCGTAGCTCAACCTGAGTCACCCCGGGTAATGCCGCGATGTCATCCCTGATTTGCTGACCAAGTACCTTAAGCGTCCGTTCATCTTCAGGACCGGTAAGTGCAATATCCAGTACCGATCTAACAACTGACACAAGTGTGACAATTGGTTTTTCAGTTTCTTCCGGGAACGTATCTATCGCATCGACACGACTTTTAACATCATCAAGTGCTTTCGACTCATCTGCGTTTTCAAACAACTCAACTTGGACAGAGCAGAGCCCTTCGTTGGCAGTAGAATTGATCTTTTTAATTCCTTCAATACCTTCCAGCTCTTCTTCAACGCGAATGCAAACACCTTGCTCCACTTCCTCTGGTGCAGCTCCCAGGTAGGGTACGGAGATTGTAATCATCGGGACTTCTAGATCGGGAAAGGACTTTTGCGGCATATTTGATAACGACACAAGACCGGCGAGTATGATTAAAATCATTAAAAGGTTGGCAGCAATATTATTATTGGCAAACCATGCAATGATAGTTTTCATGAGGAAACAGCCTCAAGAACTGACTGCGAGGAACTGCCGTCAGTGGTTACTGTCATACCTTGTACTGGCGTGTCCATCGGCGAAACACAAATGCGCTCCCCCGCATTCAGCCCGTGACTAACGTAGATTTTGTCTTCTGTTTCACGCAAAACCTCGACAGTTCTAAATTCCAGCTTGTTATCGCTATCAACAACAAAAACATTGTTATTAGATCGCAAAGCAGCGCGAGGAAGTACTACTATATTATCAACGGACATCCCCACAATTTCTGCATCGACAAAAAGTCCCACCGAAAGCGGTGGCTTACCATCTGTGCGGTTGTAAGGCGCAGCGACACGAGCAACCACATGAACCATCCCGGTGCGAGGGTCAAGCTCTCCTTCGGTTCTAACAATCTGTCCCTGCCAGACATGGTTCTCTCCAGCAAATGTCGCACGGAGATTAACAAAGACTGGACTATCAGTGTCTGAAGATCCCTCAGATTCCGCTACTAACGACAATGGGATAAATGCCAGCTCTTCATCCAGAATAGGCAGGCGTACTTCCGCAAAGTCTGTTGCGTAGATAGTGGCAACCTGGTTTCCTCTTTTTACGAACTGGCCGATATCAACGCGTTCAGTTCTAACTCTGCCATCGTACGGGGCTACTAACTGTGTTCGAGACAAGTCGCGCTGCGATTTTGATAGCCGCGCTTTGGCTTCTCTTACACTTGCCTGAGCTATACTGAGTCGATTCATCGCGTCATCTTTCAGGGAGTCACTGGTTAACTGTTTGCGGGACAAATCAAGTTGCCGTGCGTAGGATTTTTCAGCATTCCCCAATTCACTTTCTGCACGAGTCAACCCTGCGTGAGCTTGTTCAAGTGCCATTTCGTAATCGAGTCGGTCGATTTCAACAAGAACATCTCCCTCTTTGAAAAAACCACCGGATACCATCGCAGCGGACACCGACATTACCCTTCCGTCAACTTCAGGGATCAACTCGCCCTCCGTCCTGGGCTTTACCGTGCCATGAGTCTTTGACGTGATTTGTACACGCTCAGGCACAACTTCAATAACACTGACCAGAGGGAAAATAGTTTTTGGTGACTGAGGATCAAGTTTAGGACCCGTCGCGACTAACAGCATCATATTTCCAATGCCAAACAGCACGATAATTATGGGTAGTAATTTCCCTTTCACTGACACTCTCCTTAGATATTTATGCTACACAAAACCTGGATTATATAGAATGTGCGGTACTCACACTATCTCGATGCCACATTGCCCAATAAACTTATCCGTACAATGGTTGCAATGAGGACATTTAACATTATTAATCCAACGGGAAAAAATACTTGAAAACTATGGGTTATAAGGTTCCACATGGATCGATATATCGGTAATCCCAAACTCTCGCTCGAGGTGTAATTCAACGTCGGATGCGATTTGATGAGAATCTTCAAAAGACAGTAATGGATCGACGGCAATCACCAGATCGACGGCTTTGTCAGAACCTATCCACCGAGAGCGAACCCTACTTACCTGACGAATACCGGCTACCTGCTCAACTGACTCTGTCAGTATTTCCGGAGGCAAGGCAAACTCATCTACCAACACAGGCGCTGCACTTCGGAACAAGTTGTAGGCAAGGTATAGTATCAAGCCAGCTACAGCAAGAGCACAGAGCCTGTCCAACCACAAATATCCCGCTGCTGACAATTGCCAGCCGACAATAACAACAACCGTTGTAAGTACATCGGCAAAGGTGTGACTAGCGTCGGCCTGCAAAATATCCGACTGCAACCGATTAGCCCATTTCCGTTGCCAAACGGTCAAGGCGATATTGACACATAACACGCCAAGCATAATGCCGAGACCCCAGGAAGAATCATCAATATCTGTCTGTTCAGTATTTATAGCCCGCATCGCCAATTCAAAAGCCAGCACAACTAACAACGATGCAAGAAAAAACACCGCCAGTGTCTCGAACTTACGATGCCCATAAGGATGCTCTCTATCCGCGGGCTCATGCGAAACTCGAATCACCATCCAGGCGATCACATTATTGATGACGTCTGTCATTGAATGAATAGCGTCACCGACTATTGCCAGCGAGCCCGTTGTTAAACCAACCGCCAATTTGGCAACAAATACAAGTAAGTTGACCGTCCCTTCAATCAACAATATTCGCTGGACCTTATTATCCCGGTCATCTCTATCTATGCTGCCACTATCGATGTTCACCTGCCTCACCAAATTACAGTTTTTACTGTTTTCAACGTATCAATAGAATAATCGACAGATTCTTTCAAAGATGCACAAACACGCTGTGTTTAGCCCTCACCGTAACAAGAAATCATGCCAATTCCTATAGCAACATCAGGAAGAAAACTATTCTCCAGACGACCGATTGAACATAGCGACTTGAGCGTGCGATACTTAGCCTGCTTTGCCGCCTTGCGATAAATCACACTGATAGAACGCTTTTCACAACAACAGCAGAATAACAAAAAACAGGAAGAGAACATGGCGAACTACGGCTTTTCGGTTAAAAAGGTAACTCCAAATATAGGCGCAATAATATCTGGACTCGATCTTACTAAGGATACCAGTCAAGAAACCTGCGATGAGTTGAAGGAAGTTCTGCTGGACGCAAAAGTCCTGTTCTTCCGCGACCAGAATATTTCACTTGAACAACATTTGTCATTTGCTCGTCATTTTGGTGATCTCGAAGTTCACCCCTTTGCGCCCACCCACGAAGATTACCCGGAAGTACTTGTAATCAGTCACGGAAAAAGCTCTAAAGGGACTGAAAATTTCTGGCACAGCGACGTAACCTGGCGCAAAGAACCTTCTCTCGGTTCCATTTTACGGGCAAAAAAAGTACCTGAAACAGGAGGAGATACACTGTTTTCAGACATGTATGCTGCCTATGACAATCTCAGTGATGAGATCAAGGAAAAGGTTGAAGGTCGTATCGCAATACACGATTTTGGTCGCGTTTTCGGCAGCAATTTAACCGCAGAAAAACGACAGAAAATGAAAGAGAAGTATCCCTTGTCAGAGCACCCGATCATCCGCACCCATCCCGAAACGGGGAAAAAGGCTATTTATGTCAACACCGCTTTTACCGATAGCATCAAGGACATGGACCCAGTCGAAAGTGACACGTTGCTAGCTCAGTTATATGCACAGGCGAGTATTCCGGAGCACCAATGTCGATTTCAATGGCAGCCAAATTCTCTCGCTTTTTGGGATAATCGATCATGTCAACATTATGCAGCTTCAGATTATTGGCCTAACGTACGGGTAATGGAAAGAGTCACTATCATCGGCGACAAACCCTATTACACACCTTAGTACTTGTCCCGACACATCCTTGCATGTCTGTTTCGGCGTTTATAAAAACGTCGAAACAGAGTTGAAATCAAAACCAACTCGCCCGATCAATTCATAAGCGGTATTACACTTTCGATTGGAAAAGCCGGCTTTTGCCATTGCTACAGTGATATCGTTGGCTAGATGCCTGATCTTTTCAATTTCTTCGACTCAAGACCGAATAGTACCGGCAATAAGTTTAGCACTCTCTAGAACAGCTATGGATCATCTCTAGTCCAATTATCCAGGTAAACGCAAGCGTGCCGCGATGTTATTCTTTTGCATTTTTGATGAGCCACCAACAATTGGCATCACTAGAATATCCCTCACATGACGTTCCATAGCATATTCACCAGAGCAGCCATAAGCACCCATCACTTGCTGACATTTCAACACAATTTCCAACGCAGTATCGCCGACAAAAAGTTTAGCCATGGAGGTTTCTACACTACAAGGCATGCGATTCTGTGCCAAGTGGGCCGCGTGATAAAGCATATGCCGGCAGGCTTGCAATTTGGTTTTCACCTCAACCAAATCATGACGAATAGACTGATGCCCTGAAATTAAATGACCAAACTGCTCTCGCTGTTGTGCATACTCCCAGGCGTCATCAACCGCTGCCGCAGCGATACCTAAAGCGACTCCGGTTATTTCAAGCTTTTCCACGTCAAGCGCCTCACTCGCCAGCATGTTCCAACCGCGGTTCCAATTCTCAATGCCCCCGAGAATATTCTCTACAGGAATTTCAACATCGGTAAACACTACATCTGTCGTTTTTGCATAACGCAAACCAGTATGATCCAAATCAAAAATTTCAATTCCCGGCGCATCGAGCGGCACCATTACCATCGACAAATTTTTGTACTTCGCATCAGCTTCACCTGAGCGCACCAGGCATATCACATAGTCAGCAACTCTTGCCCCGGTGCACCAGCGCTTAGTGCCGTTAACTGTCACTGTAGTTTTATCATCTGACAGTTTGGCCGTGGTCTCAACTGTTGCCAAATCGCCGCCAACGTTGGGCTCAGACAAACCGTAGGCCATCAAGATTTCACCGGCAGCAAGTTTCGGCAGCAACTCTCTTTTTTGCTGTTCACTGCCATTTTCAGAAATATTCACGCCACCATAAAACGCACAATGAATAAACGGACCTGCCAATGCAGCACCACCACGCTGGGCCAATTCATCAATTACGGCAACAGCGGCGACCAGGTCACGCCCGCTACCACCGTATTCTTCATCAATAGTGACACCACAAATGCCGGTTTCAGCAAAACGATGAAACACGTCTAACGGTACTTCGCTGGCTTTATCCCAGGCGCGCAACTTATCATCGGTTAATTCTTTTTCTGCGAATCGACCAATCGTTTCGCGTAACATTGAGATATGTTCAGGCTCAGAGGTAAAATACATAACTACTCACCAGTAAATTCAGGTTTGCGCTTTTCACGAAAAGCATTAACGGCTTCTTGATGGTCACTGGTCAGGTTACTCATCATTTCATAAGCTACCGAAGGATCCATTAAACGTTGTGCCAAATCTCTCAACGCCATATTGGTAACCGTTTTGGTCCAGCGAACTGCAAAGCGAGGATTAGCCATGATCCGTCCAGCCAGTTCCTGTACTTTGTCTTCCAATTCCACAGCGGGGACTGCATAGTTTATCAAACCAAGACCAACAGCTTCTTTTGCGCTTAACATATCGCCAGTCAGCAACAACTCTTTCGCTTTGGCAAAACCAACCAGCTGCGGCCAGATCACCGCGCCGCCATCTCCCGCAACAAACCCCATCTTTACGTGGGGGTCACCGATAAACGTCTCTTCGTCGGCAATAATCACGTCAGACATCAGCGCAATGGTTGCTCCTAATCCCGCCGCAGGTCCGTTAACCTTGCATATCATTGGCTTTTCCAATTCTAGCAATGAAAAGACTATCCGTTTTGCATCGGTTGCGATCATTCGAAATATTGAGGGATCATCAATCATCGACTGCATCCAATGCGCGTCACCGCCGGCACAAAATGCGCGATTAGCGCCTGTTAAAATAACAAGGTCGCTATCTTCGTCATGTTGAATATCTTCAAAAACCCGAGCCAGCTCACTGTGTAAATCGTGATCAATCACGTTCATCGGGCCGTTATCTAACAGCACTCGCAGAATGCGTCCCTCGCGCTGGAACTGGATAGTTTTATAGTTACTGAAATTCATTGTCGTCCTCTACTGTGGTATATCGCTAAGCTGCACCAGTCGGCGACCAAAACTTTCGCCGGTAAACAAGCCAATAAACGCTTCAGGCATATTAGCAACACCCTCACTAACATGTTCGCGATAGCGCAGGTTGTCACTCACGATATGGTTAATCATCTCTTCTTTGGCGCGCGGGAAATCCCTAAAATCGTCATAGACAACAAGGCCTTCCATACGCAGTCGATGTGTTATAAATGCCGAGGTATTATGAATACCAGGAACATCTTTCGGCTGTTTATTGTAGTCTGCAACCTGCCCTGACACGACAATGCGTCCACCCATTTTCAATCTTGGGATCACCCGATCAATCATGGTGTTGCCAACGTTGTCAAACAATACATCAATGCCGTCGGGACACGCGTCAGCAATGGCAGCATCGAGATTATCAACAGCTTTGTAGTTGATAACTTCGTCAAAACCACACACATCTTTAAGCCAGGCGCATTTATTATCACTACCGGCAATACCCGTTACATGACAGCCCCTCAACTTAGCCAATTGGCCTGCAGTTGCACCAACTGTACCCGCCGCCGATGTAACTAATACGGTTTCGTTGTCCTTAAGCCGGGCAATGCGCTCCAAACCAAAAAAAGCTGTCAGCCCGGGAACGCCAAGAACGCCTATATGGCAAGAGTATGGAACACGTTTATCGGTTAGCTTCAACAGACCACGGCCATCTGAGACACCAAATTCAGTCCATCCGAAACCACCGCTGACGACATCACCTGCAGCAAACTTGGGATTATGACTCTCTTCCACAACGCCTATGGTTGCCCCGGAAATAATGCTGCCCGGCTTCAGCACTTGTGCGTAACTATCACCTCCGGACAGAATAGATCGCATACCCGGGTCGACCGAGCCAATAAAGTTTCTGACTAATACCTGACCATCAGATATCGCCGGAACTTCCCTTGTCTCGAGATTAAAATCCTCCTTCGAGGGAACACCCTCAACAGGTCTTGCCAGGGTAATACAGCTATAAGTAGCCACGATAAAACTCCTTAATGTTAGTCCTTAGTCTCGGCAAACTATCACCATCGATAGCGTGTCAAAAAGTGACCCGATTATATGACAAAATCCTTTACTGAAACCACAGGGGCACCGGAAAAACAGCGTGAAGAGCGACAAGAAACAAGCACATTAGCTGTCGATTTAACAAGCGCATGCCGGAAAGAGGCTAGACGCCATTGTGCTTGTCGTTAAAAGGCCCAAACCATCGGTACTATTAGAACTGTGGTGATACCCACCAGTATGGTTAGCGGCACCCCTATCTTCATAAAATCCACAAATCGGTAATTACCCGGACCATAAACCATAAGATTGGTTTGATAGCCAATAGGTGTCGCAAAACACGCGGACGCAGCTATCATTACCGTCACGGCAAAGGGCACAATATCCACACCCAACTGATGACTCGCAGCTACAGCAATGGGAAAAATCAACACCGCAGCAGCCAAGTTGGAAATCATCGCGGAAAACCCCGCGGTTAACACAAACAAGCCAATCAATGTTCCGGTTGGCGACTGATCGGTAGAGCTAATCATCGCATTGGCAATGACTGTCGCCGCACCAGTCTTTTCGAGCGCACCACCTAAACCTATCGACGCCGCTATTACCAACACAACCTGCCAGTTGACACTTTGTCGAGCATCCTGAACTTTGATACATCTCGTTACAATCATCAAGCCCGCTGCAACCATCGCTGCCTTAAACATGGTTAACAAACCCAGTGCGACAGAAATAACCATCAACAACATAATGGCGGCCGCTATATTGCGCTGCTCATGACGTACCGGTTGGGAGTTTTCGATTTCACTGACTAACAAAAAGTTTTTGCTATAGCGCTGCTGACTAACAAATTGATCGTGAGTTTCCAGCAAGAATGTATCACCCGGCTTGGGAAAGATATCACCAATTTTCGTTTTTATACGTTCGCCATCGCGTGCTACAGCAATGATAGCTGCGCCGTACAAATTGCGGAATCGCATATCGCGAATAGACTTTCCTAATTGTGGGAACCCGCGAGAAATAACCACTTCAACCAGGCATCGGGCATGAGCGCCGCTGGACAATTTAAAAACCTGCTTCTCGGCAATGTTCAGTCCGTGGATGTTTTTCAGATCGACAACCGACCTGACATCACCGGCAAAAATAAGATGATCGCCACCCACCAACACCTCACGGGGGGAAACCGCAGTAATCAAATGACCTGCCCGGTCTATTTCGATCAGGTACATCCCGGGCAGTTGTCTCAAGCCTGCATCTTCGATACTTTTACCGGCCAATGGACTATCAGGCTCGACTTCCATTTCAACAATATATTGGCGCGCGTCTTCAAAAACCTGCTGATCTTTCTCACCGCGATGCGGCAACAACCAACGACTAAACACCACGGTAAACACCACCACCACCACCACACAGGGAATTCCCACCCACGCGAGGTCAAACATGCTCAAGCCAACATCTGGATGGCCCTCCATCAACATACCGTTAATCACCAAATTGGTACTACTGCCAACCAGGGTGCAAGTACCGCCAACTATCGCCGCATAACTCAAGGGCATCATCAGCTGAGACACATTAAGATTAAGTCGTTTTGCCCAGTCACTGACTGCAGGCACCATCATCGCCACAACCGGGGTGTTATTCAGCATGGTACTCATCGCTGCCACTGGCAACATAAGTCTTAACTGAGCAACTTCTATGCTTTTTGGACGCCCTAGAAGATTAGTGGATACCCAGCCAACAACGCCGGTTTGCGCTAATCCTCGTGCCACCACAAACAGCACCGCAACGGTTGCCATACCTTCATTCGACATACCCACTAATGCTTCTTCAGCGGTAATAACATCGAGCAGAGTAAGCAACCCCACACCGCCAACCAAAATCGCATCAGCCGGGTATCGGGAAAAAACCAACAAGCCAAAACACAACACAATAACGGCGAGAGTTTGAATGGCTTCAGGGGTTAGGACCATATTCACGTGAATCTGTTACGCCTTATTATTAGTGATATTATCGGGTGTAATATTGACTAAACTGATCAATAAATGGATTTAATTGATCGACTGGTAAATCATTAATACCCGCAGCGGCAGCACGGCCACCTCCCGTCGGAAAACTGCGGCATAACTCATCTGCGCCAACTTTATTTTCTAGCGGCGCGCGAACACTAACCAGGTAATTGCCATTCGCTTTTTCAGTTAATACTGCATGAGCTCTGCCCGGTGTCGCATTGGCTAAATCGTTACTGTAAACACCGCTCACACGCCGGGCCCAGGGCTCGTCAGGTAGTATGAACACAGCCCCGCTGGCAGTGACAAACTCCGCCTCAAGATTGCCCGCAGATGCCATATCCGACTGGTAGCCACTTTCCAGCTTTTCAAAGCTCTGCCGATTTTCATTCATAAAATCAAACGGACTGCTATAAGGACTCACCTGTCTGTATAAATCTTCAGGCGTAAAATGCAAATCTTCAAGATTTGACCCGTATCCATTGTAATTAATATAAATTCCCAAATTTTCTAAACGGTTTAACGCTTGTTCGGATAGACCTAGTGGCCGCGCCAGCTGGCGGGCACTATCTTTCAAATTATCACCAAACGCCCCCGTTATTGCCCACTCGACAAACTGGCCTTTGAGGTGACCATTAATCAGTATGCTGGTACAGACATCAGGAGCTGTATTGATAAGAGTGGTTAATCGATCACTCTCCGGAATGTCACCGGCAAAGTGATGGTCGACATAAAACACATTAGCACCAGCTGCCAATGCAGCCGTCAGCCCATCACGGTTTTTATCCAGCGAGACATCCAATACCGTTATATTGTCTCCAGCCTGAGCCTCGATTTGATCCATCAGCTGGATATCACGCTTAACACCGGTAATAAGGGTGCTATCCGCCGGTGTCGCATTGCGTAACTGGGTGAGTGCACAAATGCCGTCCGCATCCCCATTAAATATATCAATTATCGCCAAACCCAAAACTCTCTTTTATCTGTGAAATTGAACACAGTTTAGCACAGAGAGATCGCATCGCGGAGCTACCGTTAGACAAGTTGATTGTAAGGTTATGGTAAGAATATTGACGACATCATTCCCACCAGATCACTCACCAATCCGGACGCAGCTGTCATCATTGTCAAAAGCCAGATTGAACGAAAATCTGCCTACAGAAAAAAGAAGGGAGGAAAAAACTGCGGCCAGTTTAAAACCAGCCACAGCAAAACGTTGAACTGTCTATTTCAATGAAATATTACCTTTGTTTTTTGCTAACAAAGAATCACCAATACCCTTCACTGCGGTCAATTCTTCAACCGATTTAAAAGGTCCGTAGTTATCTCGATAAGCAACAATCGCTTCCGCCTTGCTAGAACCAACACCTTTTAAAGATGCTGACAATGTCGCAGCATCAGCAGTGTTGATGTTAACAGGTGACAAAATAGAAGAGTCCGCTGCAAACAATGGGGAAGAAAGTAATAAACAAAGGGACAGGAATATATAACGGAATAAACGCATGATAACGCTCCTTGTATGTAAGTTAATTAGTCCATTAAAACGGGGAAATCCCCGCTTACATGCCAAATACTATCACAGCTATTCTATTAGGCAACACCGTTTTTTTTGCAGGCGTATTTTTACTATGCAGACACACCCAGCGACTGATTGATCAGTGCCAGCGACTCGATTGGATTTATATGCTGGGTAATCGGACGACCAATGACCAAGAAACTACTGCCAGACTGCATTGCCAGCTCAGGCGTTGCTATGCGCCGCTGATCACCTTGAGCACTATTTTTCGGTCTTATACCGGGTGTTACTAACTGAAACTTTCCCGAAATTTCAGCTCTCAATAATTCTGTTTCCTGAGCGGAACAAACCACACCATCAAGGCCACAACGCTGCGTTAATTTTGCCAGCCGCAACACCTGCTCCACCGGTTCACAATCAATGCCTACGTCGAGTAGATCTTGCTGATTCATACTGGTCAGCACCGTTACTGCGATTAACGAGGGTGCTTGCTTGAGGTTGGCAATGGCCTCCGCTGCAGCTTCCATCATTCTGGCGCCACCCGATGCATGCACGTTCACCATCCATACACCCAGGTCAGCAGCAGCCTTCACCGCACCTGCAACGGTATTAGGAATATCGTGGAATTTCAGATCAAGAAACACATCAAAACCCCGATCTTGCAATTTTCTAACAACATCCGGACCACAATGAGTAAACAATTCTTTACCAACTTTAACCCGGCATTGTGCAGGGTCCAATTGATCCGCCATTGACTCAACTGAAGATAAATCGGAGTAATCCAAAGCAACAATAACCGGAGAAGTTGTTGTCATAAATGTCTGCCTCTAGGGTGGGTTATCATTTCAACGTTATGCAGTTGAATATTTTAGCAAATAGCGCGGCCGAGGTCAGGCCTGATTATGGCTAATCACCTTCAGCACCTCGAACTGCCTTTATCTGGCCCCACTGTTTACAGCTGGGACAAGACCAGTGCAAACGCTTACCCGAAAAACCGCAATGATGACATTGGTACTGGGGTTTACTTTGCATCAACTGCTCAATCAATAACTGCAATATATTCAGGTTCTCTTTTGAACGCCCGTCACTATTGGCAATATGTAATTCCACTAACTTAGCCAAACCTCGCAATGACGGTCTGCGCTTCAATTGCTGTCCGAGAAACTCTCCTGCGGCAGCGTCCCCATTGTTCTTACTGATATTTTCAACCACAGATAACAAAATACTCACTGATGGTGAATAGTCGAGAGTTTCGATCAAATAGAGGTAATACTCGTCGGTTTTATCCAGCTGCTCATAACTTGCGTTTAATAGTTCCATAGTTTCGGGAATGAAAGCCGGATCTTGATCCCGGACTTTGCGCAGGCTTTTTATCGCTCTGTCGTAGCGACCACTTTGAAATTCAATATCGGCAATAAGCAGTGATGCACGAACACAGTTACGATCATATGACAGCGCCTTTTTCAAATGTGCGCGAGCGGATTGGTAATTATTTTTATCTATCGAGTGTTTAGCCAATTCACAACAATAGTGCGATAACGCGAGGATAATGGATTTATCTGCTGGACTTGCTGTTTTCAATAGAGAGCGTCGGGGTAACAACTGCCGAGCGACATTGATAGCGTCGATCCACTCTTTTTCGTCTTGATATATTTCCAGCAGAAGCCGCATCGAGGTCTCTTGTAACTCGGGCGCCTCTTCGATCAAATCCAGTAACAATCGCTCTGCTCGATCAAGCAAACCTGCGCTGATAAAATCTCTCGCTAACTCCAAATGTGCCTGGTGTAAATGTACTCGAGGCAAACTGGGACGTGACAAAAGATTCTGGTGAATACGAATAGCCCGGTCAACCTCTCCTTTGCGACGCATTAAATTGCCGACAGCAATGTGAGTTTCGAGCGTTTCGCTATTAACCTCGAGGGAGGTAATAAAACTATCGAGAGCACTATCCGGCTGGTCATTAAGTAGATAATTCAGACCTTTATAGTACTGACGATGTAGCGGTGTGTTTTCGTCCTCAGTGCTAACACGGCTACCACGGCCCAACAGCCAGCCGATAGCGATGGCAATAAACACTAAAATAAACTGCCAACTATCGTTTATCACTTGGGTGCGGTCACGCTAAACTCAGATGTCCTCAGGGACCCTAGTTCTTTTTGCCGCTTTTGCAGCTTCCTTTGCAACAATATATTCTGACTTTTTAACGCAAGTATCGCCACAGCGCTGACAAGCACACCGACTATGCCGCCGAGAGCAAAAGCTAACAAGACCCAAAGCGCAACTCGCTGCTCCGGCAACTGAATAAGTAACAGATCAAGCGCTACTGTGTCAGTATTCTGGATTGAAAATAGCACGCCAAACAGCAATACACAGACCAATAAAATAAAAACGAGTAAACGTTTCATAGGACGCATTGAGAACCCTCTTGGTTAATAGCTACAGGCACAAAAGCCATGAGAAAGAAGTACGATTTTGAAACCATACCGCTCACTTTATTATACTGCAACCACATAGCAGAGAATTGAGTGGATAGATTTAAATTTGAACAACAGAAGGGAGTTTCAATGACAGCAGAACCACTGTCGCTGACAGGCTTATAAATCTCGCTGAAGGCTCTCATTAACCCGCTCACGCATTTCTTTGCCGGGTTTAAAATGAGGCACATATTTACCGCTCAACTCTACAGTTTCACCCGTCTTCGGGTTGCGACCCTGTCGTGGCTCGCGGTAGTGCAAAGAAAAACTACCAAATCCACGAATTTCGATACGCTCACCAGTTGCCAGCGTTTGCGACATTTGCTCGATAATGGTTTTTACCGCCAACTCTACATCTTTAAGAGACAGCTGTGATTGCCGGGATGCAATCCGCTCAATCAACTCTGATTTCGTCATATCCAATACCTGCGACTTATTCCTGTACTAACAACAAGGACAAGAGTAGCACTGGATTTGAATATGCGCGAATAAAAAAAAAGGGAAAAATTCACCCTCATCAATAACTTAGCTGAAAATCTCCCCCAACCTGGAACGGTTGGGGGAGTATAATCCGTGTTATTCCTTACCTTCCATTTGCGCCTTGATCAGGTCGCCAATGGTCGCAGGAGCAGCGGATTCAGTTTCGGCAACCTTATGCGCCTTAACTGCTTCTTTCTCGTCAGCCATGTCCTTAGCTTTGATAGATAGCGCTATTGTGCGGTTTTTACGATCAATGCTGATGATCTTAACCTCAACTTCATCGCCTTCTTTCAATGCATTACGGGCATCTTCAACCTTGTCGCGGCTAATTTCAGACGCTTTCAAAGTTCCTTCGATGTCTTCTGCCAATGTAATAACTGCAGCTTTCGCATCTACTTCTTTAACAGTACCGGTTACGATGCTGTTTTTATCGTTGGCAGTTGCGTAGTTATTAAACGGATCGTCTTCTAACTGTTTGATACCTAAAGAAATTCTTTCACGCTCAGGATCAACAGACAAGATAACAGTCTCTATCTCATCACCTTTTTTGTACTTGCGTACCGCATCTTCTCCAGTTTCGTTCCAGGAGATATCAGACAGGTGAACCAGACCATCAATAGCACCATCCAGACCAATGAAGATACCAAAGTCAGTGATCGACTTGATGCCGCCGCTGATCTTGTCACCCTTATTGAACTGACGACCAAACGCATCCCATGGGTTTTCCATGCACTGTTTGATACCCAGTGATATACGGCGGCGCTCTTCGTCAATGTCGAGGATCATCACTTCAACTTCATCACCCAGGTTAACAACCTTGGATGGGTGAATGTTTTTGTTAGTCCAATCCATTTCAGAGACGTGTACCAGACCTTCAACGCCCTCTTCGATTTCGGCAAAACAGCCGTAATCTGTCAGGTTAGTGATAGTTGCTTTAACACGCGCACCTTCAGGGTAGCGACCAGTGATAGAAACCCATGGATCTTCACCCAACTGCTTAAGTCCCAGAGAAACACGATTGCGCTCACGATCAAACTTAAGCACTTTAACGTCAATTTCGTCACCAACATTAACAATCTCAGACGGGTGCTTGATGCGCTTCCACGCCATATCGGTGATGTGCAACAGACCATCTACTCCACCCAGATCAACAAAGGCGCCGTAGTCGGTCAGGTTCTTAACGATACCCTTAACTGACTGACCTTCCTGAAGAGTTGCCAGCAACTCATCACGTTCAGCACTGTTAGCTGTTTCCATTACTGCACGACGTGAAACAACAACATTGTTGCGTTTTTGGTCGAGTTTGATGACCTTAAACTCCAGCTCTTTACCTTCAAGATGAGTTGTCTCGCGAACGGGACGAACATCAACCAAAGAACCAGGCAAGAAAGCGCGGATAGAATTAACGTCAACGGTGAAACCACCTTTCACTTTACCGTTGATAATACCGACAACAGACTCTTCGGCAGCATAAGCCGCTTCAAGTACTTTCCAGGCTTCGGCGCGCTTGGCTTTTTCGCGGGACAGTTTGGTAGCACCCCAACCATCTTCAACCGCTTCCAGCGCAACTTGTACTTCGTCGCCGATTTCCAGCTTCAACTCACCACTTTCGGTGAGGAATTCGATACGGGGAATCACACCTTCGGACTTAAGTCCTGCGTGAACCGTCACCCAATCACTATCAATATCAATAACAACACCGGTTACAATTGAACCGGGCTTCATATCAATAGTACTTAAACTTTCTTCAAACAAATCCGCGAAACTTTCGCTCATCACACTCTACCTTTATATAAGCTAGTGACTTAAGTCTTACCGTCTGGATTTACAGACTGTTATCACCCTCCATAGGACCAGCTCCTATGGGCCATTTACTAAAAACCATTTACAATAACAGCTGGAATTTCATTGCAAACAGAACCAAAAAATACTTTACTTTCAAGTACTTGAACCTACATCTTAAAAACAGACTTTACGATTCCAAGAACCTGAGAAAAAACATCAGTTACCGCGGTGGCGGTGCTATCGATAACAACAGCATCGGCAGCAGGCTTAAGCGGAGCAACTGCTCTATTCATATCCCGCTCATCGCGCAATTGGATGTCTTCCAAAAGGGCGGCGAGATTAACACTTTCGCCCTTTATTTTCAACTGCCTATAGCGCCTTTCTGCACGCTCTTCCGCAGAGGCTGTAAGATATATTTTTACCAGAGCGTCGGGGAAAATTACGGTACCCATGTCGCGACCATCGGCAATCAATCCAGGTGTTGTCAAAAAGCTCCGCTGAAGGTCTTTTAATGCCTGTCTGACAGGGTCATGGACAGCCACTTTCGATGCCAGGGCTCCCGTCGTCTCCGAGCGAACAGCCGCACTTACATCCTCACCATTTAGCACAACCGCAGAAGGCTCACCAGAAACCGAGGGCTTAAATTCAACGTCCAGCGACGTAGCAAGCTCCGCCAGTGCACGACCATCATCAAAGGCAACACCTTTGCGCTGAGCAGCTAAACCAACAATTCGGTAGAGTGCACCGCTATCCAATAAATGCCACCCCAACTCGGTAGCCAGCATTTGGCATAGGGTACCTTTTCCAGAGCCACTGGGCCCGTCGATCGTAACAACTGGCACCACCATCAGACATTAACCTGAATATCAAAACCCGCCGCAGTGGCAAGCTCAACAAAGTTAGGAAAAGACGTTGCCACGGTATCGCAACCTTCAATGAAAATGGGGCCGGTGGCTCGAAGTGCGGCAACGGCAAAGGACATAGCAATACGATGATCGTGATGACTTGCAACCCGGCCACCACTAAATACACCCGCATCAGTATTGCCGACAATAACTGCACCGTCGTCTGTCCCCTTTATATCAACCCCCAAAGATCGCAAGCCATCTACCATCACTTGAATACGGTCACTTTCTTTCACCCGCAACTCTTCTGCTCCGGTAAGGATGGTAGTGCCCTTTGCGCAGGATGCCGCAATAAACAAAACCGGGAATTCATCAATAGCCAGAGGCACTTGATCTTCGGGAATATGAATACCGTGAAGCAAGCTCGAGCGCACTCTTATGTCCGCCACAGGCTCGCCACCAACATCGCGCTCATTGTTGATTGTTATATCTGCACCCATTTGCTGGAGGATATTGATCACACCAATACGCGTCGGATTCATGCCCACATGATTAAGCGTAATATCAGAATTGCCGGCGATGGTTGCGGCAACCATAAAGAAAGCCGCCGACGATATATCTGCGGGCACATCAATTTCCATTGCAGTCAATTGGCCGCGCCCCTGCAGCTTTGCGGTAGCACCTTCAACCTCTATCGGATAACCAAAACCCTTCAACATACGCTCAGTATGATCTCGCGTGGGCGCCGGCTCGGTTGTTGACGTTTCACCATTGGCATAAAGCCCCGCCAACAAGACACATGATTTAACCTGCGCGCTCGCCATCGGCATATCGTAATGAATAGCATTGACAGTGCCAGACCCGCTAATCGTCAACGGCGGGCAACCTCCCTCTTCGGTTTTAATATCTACCCCCATTAATCGCAAGGGATCGGCAACACGACCCATGGGGCGCTTTGACAATGACTCATCACCAGTGAGGGTTACCGGGAAATTTTGTCCCGCCATCAATCCAGCCATCAACCGCATGGCCGTTCCAGAATTGCCCAAATCCAGCGGCGCAGACGGTTGCTTGAGCCCATTCAAGCCGACACCGTAAATTGTCAACGCACCCTCGCTGGGCCCATCAATCTCTACCCCCATTGCCCGAAACGCGCTCAGCGTCGCCAAGGCGTCTTCGCCTTCGAGAAAACCCTTCACCTTCGTGACACCATCAGCCAACGCACCAAACATGATCGACCGATGTGACATCGACTTGTCACCCGGCACTCGGTGAGAGCCTGAAAGAGAGCCGCCTGGATTAACTTTAAATTCCACGTCATTTCCTAATATTGAGATTGAACTGATGAGGTTAAATCGGTAAACCGCTATTCATCAGTGGTGGTTGATTGATTCTGCGAGGCCAACATATCTGCAAATTGATCACGGGCAGCCTTCGCTCGGCCAAAACTAGCCATCAAAGCATCACCATCACCACAGGCAATTGCATCGCGCAAACAACTTAAATTTTCAGAGAACTGGTCAATGGTAGTTAATAAAGCGTCACTGTTTGCCAGCGCAATATCACGCCACATGGTTGGGTCGCTGGAGGCAATCCGGGTAAAGTCACGAAAACCACCAGCGGCAAAGCGAAATATATTCTGCTGGCCGGGACTGCCCGCCAATGCATCAACCAGTGAATAAGCCAGTATATGAGGCAAGTGACTGGTAGCCGCTAACACCTCATCGTGCTCATCAACCGGCATCTCCACTACTTCGGCACCTGTCGACTCCCATAAATGTTTAACCGTTAGCAACGCGTCCGCATCGGTTTCTGCAGTTGGCGTCAAGATAACGCGATGATTGACAAACAGATCGGCCTTTGCTGCCTCCACACCACTCTTTTCCGACCCGGCGATAGGGTGCCCCAAGACCAAATTCCGTGGCACTTGGCCAAATGCGTCTTTGGCAGCTTCTAACAAATTACCTTTAACACTCGCCACATCAGTAATAACTGTCTTTGGATCGAGCAAACCTTGTTTGGATAGAACGGCTAACTGTCGAATCATATCTGCCGCAATAAGCGTCGGCGTCGCAATAACAACAACGTCTGCACCCTTAACGGCTTCAGCAAGATCGAGACTATAACGGTCGATAATTCCTAAGGACAAGCCCAATTCCAGGGACGCAGACCGACGCCCCCACGCAACGATCTCACCATTAAACGACTGGGATTTTAGCGACTTCGCCAGCGAGCCACTGATCAAACCTAACGCAAGAAGAGTAATCTTTTTAACAGAACTCGGCATATTCAGACAACTATCCTACAAAAGTTTTTTCAACGCGTTTAACAACACGTCATTTTCACTATCGAGACCAATTGAGACACGCAAGTGATTCGGCATTTCATAAACACCTACCGGTCTTACGATAACGCCCTCGTTTAACAATTGATCGTAGAGCACCCCCGTATTAGTACTAAACTCTACTGCCAGAAAATTCCCCCGCGACGGAATATAAGACAATCCCAGGGCATCAAAACCCATCGTCAATTGCTCCATACCCTGGCGATTGATTTCAATTCCCCGCTTTAGATAATCGTCGTCAGCAAGCACTGCCTGGGCTGCCGCTAATCCCAGAGAGCTAACATTAAAAGGCGCTCGAACGCGATTTAACACATCGGTAATTTGCTCCGAAGCAACCGCGTAGCCAACACGCAACCCCGCCAAACCATACGCTTTGGAAAAAGTTCGAGTGACAACCAGATTTGGATAGTGACTTAACAGCGACACACCGTCGGGCAACTCGGTTCCCGCAGCGTATTCAAAATAGGCCTCGTCTAAAACGACAATAACATTAGCGGGTACTTTATCGAGGAAGTCGACAATGCCCGCCTCATCAATCGCTGTACCTGTTGGGTTATTCGGGTTGGCAATAAATACAACAGCCGTATCATTATCGATCGCGTCAGCCATGGCATTAAGATCATGGCCCCAGTCCCTCGCTTTTACCACGATCGACCGCGCACCGCACGATTGCACCGCCAGCGGATACACCACAAACGCATGCTGCGAATAGACAGCGGATTTCCCCGGTTCGAGATAAGCGCGCGCAACCAGATCTAAAACATCATTTGAGCCATTACCCAAGGTGATTTGAGACGCTCCCACCGACAGCTTTTCAGCGAGATCTCGCTTCAACTCAAAACCATTACTGTCCGGGTAACGAGACAATTCTGCTGCTGCCAATGCCACCGCTGCCAGCGCCTTTTTACTCGGCCCAAGTGGGTTTTCATTACTCGCCAGCTTAACAATAGATTCAAGCCCCAGCTCGCGCTGTAACTCATCTATTGGCTTGCCTGCCTGATAGGGACTTAAACCCTGAATGCCTTTGTTTGCCAAGGCGGTGTAGTCGCAACTCACGCGTCAAACTCCTCACTATGTGCCGGGCAGGTATTGTAAACGAATAGGAAAAATTTACGACAACTCCTTTGCCCTACAACAACCCCGCCTTAATAAAATCCGCCAATACCTGGACCGCGCGGTTTTTTGTCTGGCCCATTTGCTTAAGGCTGATACCGATAGATCCTAATGCCGGCAGTCGCGGCGATTCAATAATAGTCAGGGAGTCAGGCACGGTACTCCTTGCCAGCACAGTCACACCCAACCCCTCATCAATAGCCGCTTGAATTCCGGTAAGATCAGGTATGGTATAAACGATTCTGCAACTGCGTTTTGCCTGACCAAGCTTTTGTAAGGCTCGCTGCCGGTAAATGCACCCCCCCGGCGCGGCGACTAATGGCAAAGTTTCCTGCAAATGAGCTCTCGACCCCGCACTGCTCACCCACACTAATTCATCCGCTTTGACAAAATCCTTTTGCAGGCGCTGTTGCTTCGCGGGAACTTTATCATGTAACGCCAGAATCAAATCGTATTGATTGCGTTGCTCTGCAGATAGTAAGTTTCGACTCAAATCACAGGTTACCTCCAAGGCAACATCCGGGTGAGCTTTGGCAAATCGACTTACAATTTTGGGAAGCAGCGTTATTGCAAACTCACTCGGAATACCAAAACATATACGCCCGCTCACTAATGGGTTGGAGAAGTGCCCTATAGCCTCGTCGTTAATCGAGAGTATTTGTCGCGCATAATTGAGTAGTGACTCGCCAGCCGCGGTCATTTCCAGCTTTGGACTGTCACGATCCAATAGCGGCCTATCAAGCAACAACTCCAGCTTTTTTATTTGCTGACTAATCGCCGGCTGGGTGCGACCCAACAATTCTGCGGCGGCGGTAAAACCACCTACTTCATGGATGGTGACAAATGATCGCAACATATCAATCGGTAAATTTTTCATCAGACCCAAAAACCCTCAATGTGAGTACTCCTTGAGCACTCAGACAACCCCAGCAAACACCTAAAAAGAACATAACATATTCTTATCTCAACATAATATTAATTAATTTTTGTTATGTGCTATTTGGCGCTAGAATCCGCCAATATTAACCGTGCAGGCCGAACAGGACATGTCATGACTGAGCAGATACTCAATACACCTCTATACGATCTTCATATCGAACTTGGTGCAAAGATGGTCCCCTTTGCCGGCTATGCAATGCCTGTGCAATACCCCATGGGCATACTTAAGGAACATCTCCATACCCGTGAGCAGGCAGGCTTATTTGATGTATCCCATATGGGTCAAGTTCGCATCAAGGGGGATGGTATTACCGAAGCGCTTGAAAAACTGGTGCCGGTTGATCTCGCAGCCCTGCCATTATTCAAGCAAACCTACGCCGTATTCACCAACGAAGAAGGCGGCATTCTCGATGACCTTATTATCACTCGCTGGGCAGACGACGAGTTTTTTCTGGTAGTTAATGCCGGCTGCAAACAAGACGATATTGCTCACTTGAAAAAACACCTGCCCGGCTTTGATATTGAAGTCATGGACCAACAGGCTCTTCTCGCACTGCAGGGCCCTCAGGCCAGATCGGTTATGGACCAACTAGTTCCAGCATCCAGTTCTTTACGATTTATGGGTGGCTGTTTCGGGATTGTCACTGTTGAAGGAGAGGCTGTTGAGTGTTTTATCACCTGTTCCGGCTATACAGGAGAAGACGGTTACGAAATTTCTGTGCCCGCACAGCATGCGACGGACATCGCTCGAAAACTGCTGTCATTCGACGAGGTTCAACCCATTGGCCTCGGGGCAAGAGACTCGCTGCGCCTCGAAGTAGGCCTTTGTTTATACGGTCATGACATGGACCAAAAAACCACCCCTATTGAAGCTGGCCTACTGTGGTCTATCAGTAAATCTCGCCGTAGCGGTGGTGATCGTGAAGGGGGATTTTTGGGGGCAGATGTGATTTTTGCACAAATTGCCAATGGCGCGCCGTGCAAACGGGTAGGACTGAAAATTGACGGTCGCGCTCCCATTAGGGAAGGCGCCGAAATAGCCACCGAGTCCGGAGAAATTATCGGCCGAGTAACCAGCGGTGGATTCGGGCCCTCTTTTAATGGCCCGGTAGCCATGGCTTATGTGCAAACAGCACTTGCCCCAATAGGTACCAAGCTTTTTGCCCTGGTGAGAAAAAAAGAAATCCCTGTTGAAGTTACCAAAATGCCATTTATGCCGCAAAACTACGTGCGCTAACAAATTTCGTGACATCACCTGAACCGACCTAGAATTTACTAAACCCGGAGCACCACCCCATGCTGAACACCAACGCATCACTGACCGAACTTGAAGCGACTGACGAATTCATCCAGCGCCATATCGGCCCCGATGAATCACAGCAACACGAAATGCTAAATCTGCTCGGTGTCAGCTCACTGGATGAGCTAATTACCAGCACCGTTCCCGCTAACATTCTTCGCGCTCAGCCGATGGACATTGCCGCTCCAAAAACAGAAGCTGATGCCCTCGCGCAACTGCGCCTGCTCGCGCAACAAAACCAGGTGATGGACAACTACATTGGGCAGGGCTACCACCCAACCTTAACCCCCAATGTCATTCTGCGAAACGTTTTAGAAAATCCCGGCTGGTACACCGCATACACGCCTTACCAACCAGAAATCGCACAGGGGCGCCTGGAAGGTTTATTAAACTACCAACAAATGGTGATGGATTTAACGGCCATGGAACTCGCTAACGCTTCCATGCTAGACGAAGGCACGGCAGCCGCAGAAGCCATGGCGCTACTGAAACGTGTCAATAAGAAGAATCGCTCCAACCAATTTTTTGTCGCCAACGACACTCATCCACAGACTATTGCCGTGTTAAAAACACGAGCCACAACCTATGGTTTTGAACTCATTATCGGAGACGTATCGGAGCTGAGCGGTGCCGACGTATTTGGCGCGTTACTGCAATACCCGGGCACTTACGGACATATCACCGACCTGGAAACACTGATTGGCCAGGCCCACCAGCAAAACACACTGGTAGTGGTAGCGGCCGACATCATGAGCTTGGTTTTACTAACACCGCCGGGAGAAATAGGCGCTGACGTGGTAGTTGGCAACAGCCAACGTTTTGGCGTGCCAATGGGATTTGGTGGCCCGCATGCGGCGTTCTTTGCCACCAAAGACAAATACAAGCGCTCGACACCAGGTCGCATTATTGGCGTTTCAATTGACCGGCACGGCAACCAGGCACTGCGCATGGCCATGCAAACACGCGAACAACATATTCGCCGCGAAAAAGCCACCAGCAACATTTGTACAGCTCAGGCACTGCTGGCGATTATGGCTAGTTTCTACGGGGTCTATCACGGCCCAAAAGGACTAAAAACCATTGCCAATCGCATTCATCGGTTAACAAACATACTCGCCAGCGGGCTCGAAAAACTTGGGTTTGCTACCGTCAATCCACACTGGTTTGATACCCTCACCATTGATGTCGGCCACCAACAATCAACCATTATTGACCGCGCTGTTGCAAACAGTATCAATTTGCGAAAAATTGGCGACTCGCAAATTGGTATCAGCCTGGACGAAACAACAACCCGCGCCCACATAGAAAAATTGTGGCAGGTAATCTCCGGCACAGAAATTGGCTTAAGCATTGAGTCCATTGATGTTGAAACAGTTAACCACTCACCGATTCCCGAGCACTATCGTCGCAACAGTCATTTTATGACACATCCGGTTTTCAATCAGCATCACTCGGAAACTGAGATGTTGCGCTACATGAAACGACTGGAAAGCAAAGATATTGCCCTTAACCACTCAATGATAGCGTTAGGTTCATGTACCATGAAACTCAATGCAACTGCAGAGATGATTCCGGTGACCTGGCCCGAGTTTGGCAGCATGCACCCGTTCGCGCCACAAGACCAAGCCAAGGGCTATCTGGCGATGTTCGAGCAACTGGAAAAAATGCTAATTGAGGCTACCGGTTACGACGCCATATCCCTGCAACCCAACTCCGGCGCCCAAGGTGAATATGCCGGGCTGCTGACCATTATGAAATACCACCAAAGTCGCGGCGATTTTAACCGCGATCTCTGCCTGATACCCAGCTCCGCTCACGGCACCAACCCCGCCAGCGCCGCTGTTGCCGGTATGCGTATCGTCATTGTTGAATGTGATGAAAGTGGCAATGTCGACCTGGATGATCTGAAAACAAAAGCCGAGCGACATGCAGACGAACTCGCTGCCATTATGATCACCTACCCTTCAACCCACGGTGTATTCGAAGAAGGTATCACTGAGATTTGCGACATTGTTCATCAATACGGTGGTCAGGTCTATGTCGACGGCGCCAACCTAAATGCACTGGTTGGAATCGCCGCACCCGGACAATTTGGTGCCGACGTTTCCCATATCAACCTTCACAAGACATTTTGTATCCCCCATGGCGGCGGCGGGCCCGGAATGGGACCCATTGGTGTTGGTAAACACCTGGCGCCATTTTTACCAAATAACCCCGCACAGC
The DNA here is from genome assembly GCA_036963965.1 of Oceanicoccus sp. GTDB lineage: Bacteria > Pseudomonadota > Gammaproteobacteria > Pseudomonadales > Dasaniaceae > Oceanicoccus. The sequence goes on from JBALTE010000009.1 coordinate 119,247, forward strand.
CTATTGCCGGACTCGATATAGCCAACGACACAGTATCGTCAGCCAGCTGGGGAAGTGCAGCAATACTGCCTATTTCATGGATGTATATCGCCATGATGGGAGAGCAAGGTTTGAAGAAAGCAACCCAGGTTGCCATTCTCAATGCCAATTACATTGCAAAAAAACTGAGCAACCACTACCCCATTCTTTACAAAGGCAGAAATAATCGCGTAGCACACGAATGCATTCTAGATATGCGCCCACTTAAAGAAAGCAGCGGTATTAGCGAAGAAGACGTGGCTAAACGTTTAATGGATTTTGGTTTTCACGCACCAACCATGTCGTTTCCGGTTCCTGGCACATTGATGGTAGAACCCACGGAAAGTGAACCTAAAGAAGAACTAGACCGTTTTATCGAAGCCATGATTATAATCCGCAAGGAAATTGACCAGGTAGAAACCGGCGAATTGGACGAGGAAGATAACCCGTTAAAAAATGCGCCTCACACATCAATGGAAGCAACGGCATCAGACTGGACTCATAAATACAGCCGCGAGCAAGCGATATTCCCACTAGGCAGTGACAATAAGTATTGGCCCCCGGTTGCGCGAATTGATAATGTATTCGGTGACCGCAATTTGATTTGCTCCTGTCCGAGCGTTGACAACTACAGGGAAGACTAAAAGCTACTATGAATTATGTATTTCGAGTTAATGTACAGGTAGAGCCCATGCAGGGCTCACAATTACCCGATGACTGTGCAGGCGCTTATGTAGATGTATATATTGGGGCAAGCAACATTCGCGAAGCTATAGATGATGTGGAGTCTGAACTACTGGCGGATTGTTACAAACCCAAACGTACTTGTTCTGCTGTTGAAATTGATCTTGATTCTCCAGACCTGGAAGCTGACGCAGAGAGCGCTCCAACTATTGAGGAGTTTCTTCATATTCAAGATTCGGGTGAAATATTCTATGGAGAGTTTCATTGTTATCCACCAGAAAAAGGCGACATACAGTAAAACCCCAAGCAACTGACCAGTGCAGTAGCGATACTCTGCGACCGGGTATTGTTACCATTACATAAGTATCTGCTATGTATATAAATCACCAAGGTAAAAACATGGACATAAAAATCACTGAAGACATTGATCAGCATCCCGTCGCGGAAAATGTGGCACTAGCCGACTCTATACCTGTCATTGACTTTCAACTATTAACTGACGGCTTAGCGACAGATCAAGCGGTATTGGAGATTGCCGAAGCCTGCAGGCATTGGGGGTTTTTCCAGCTGGTGAACCATAACATTTCAAATGATCTAATTGAAAATGTATTAAGGTGCACGCGACGCTTCTTTGAATTGCCAGTTGATGTAAAAGAATCAATTTTACGCAGTAGAGATAATCCTTGGGGTTACTACAATAACGAGCTGACTAAAAATCAGAGAGACAAGAAGGAAGTATTCGATTTCACTAGTCCCGGAGTTGACGATATTTATAGGGCGGAGAACCGATGGTTATCGGATGAGCAAGAGTTTAAGGCTGTAATGCAAGAGTACTACAGAGCATGCTCACAACTTTCGTTACAATTGTTGCAAACTTTTTGTCGGGGAATAAATTTACCCGCAAACTTTATGCATAAAGACTTTGAAAATAATCATACAAGCTTTGTCCGGCTCAACTACTATCCAACTGATGACCCATTACAGAATTCGACACGTAAAGCAGCAACTGAAGCCGGCTACGGCATTCATAACCATACGGATGCTGGAGCCCTCACTATCCTGCTGCAGGACAGTATAGGCGGTTTACAAATTCACAAAGATAACTGTTGGTATAATGTCCAACCCGTTGACGGGGCATTTGTGATTAACATTGGGGATATGATGCAGGTCTGGTCAAATGACATCTATAAAGCGGCGATACATCGTGTGCAGCCAATGACAACATCCAAGCGTTATAGCATCCCATTTTTTTTGAACCCTGCAGCCAATGCAAAAATCAGCCCACTACCTACGGTTATTACTGACGAACAACCGCAACGTTATCGTCCAATTGACTGGACTGATTTTCGTGGAAAACGGTCAGAGGGCGACTACGCCGATTACGGTACGGAAATACAAATCTCTCACTATAAATTATAAGTGGAGCATCTTGGTGAGATAGGAATGACAACACTTATTTACTTTATTTTACCTAAGCCCCAGAAATAAACCGCAACTCGCAATGCACTAGGTGCAACTAATAGCAGGCAACGGGGCAGAAATGGCAACCCGGAGCAAGATCGCTGTATCCCGGCTAATCGTTTGGTGAATTTGTTGAATATGGCTCGTATCTCGTAAGCTGGGAAATTAGCTTTAGCGCTGTCTGGTTAACCTCAGTCAGTTAACATAGAATGTACTCATGATCAGTTAGGAATGACCGCTAAATTTTAGTCAGCGGGTGTTTCTGCGGACTAACGTAAGATCAATTTTTCGTAAATATGAGGTGATATATGGTTAGACCAACTAAAGTTTTAGCAATAATGCTATTAGGCTTGTTAACAGCCTGTGCGACTGAATTACCCAAACCAGTCATAGACTACAAACCTGACTATGACTTTTACGGTATTAAAACTTATGCGTTTGCACCGGGTCAATCTGTGGGTATGTCCAGCTTGGTTGGTAGCCGTGTAGAAGATGCTATTGTGGACGAGTTATCTCTTAAGGGCATACAGCTGGTTGAACCTGACAAAGCTAATATCCTGATTCGCTTAATGGTGGTCACTGAAAATAAGCAGGATATAAGAACCTACGATCGACACTATGGTGGCGGGGCTTACAGTTGCTGGCGTTGTGGCGGTTACCCAAATCGTACTACCGAGGTGCAAGTGCGCAATTACACAGAGGGTACACTGGTAATCGATATGGTAGATACAACACTGAATCGTGCCGTGTGGCATGCGATCAGTCGCGGTAAAGTCGGAAAGCACAAATCACCTGAAGAACGCAATGAAAATGTTAAGGCGGTTGTAGCAAGTATGTTAGTTGATTTTCCTCCGCTCTAGTTGAACTTTATGACTTGCGGAACTAAAAAGGGATGCTACGGGCATCCCTTTTTATAGTGGGATAACCCAATATTAAATAGTAAGTCAGGTAGAGATGATAGTTCGCCGCTGATTTATCACAAAGTCTATGCTCACTCTTTATTCCATTTCCCAAGTAAAGCTTACTAAGTATTGAGGCTCATTCAGATCAAATTCACCAACATCTCCAAAATCCAAGTCATACTCATTTTTACGTACACTAAAACCGATACCAATATTATCGCCAAATAGAATATCGAATCCCGCTCTGGCATAAAAACTGCCGGCGATATCTGATTTTCTTCCGCTGGGATTATATCTGTACTCCCCTCCAGAATAGGGTTCAATCTCAATATCATCATCATCGACGGACATCGAACCCCATACTACGGAAGGCCCTGCCGACACATAAAACCGTAGCCATGTACTAGGCCGAACAGCTAAATAGCCACCTAGCGACATATCAATCATACGCATATCATTTTTAACATATATCCGACCATTAAAACCGCCATCTGATGAGCCTGCAAATACGGCAGTGTCATTTTTGTAGGAAATTATTCCGCCGCTTTCAAATCCGTATTCAAAAATGCCGGAACCATAGTTCATCTGTACCGCGATTCCAGCATAAGGCAAGGTCCCGACACCACCTTCGATGGCTTCCCCAGTCTCGTCATCTTTAATGAGCCAGGCTTCATCTGAATCCAACTTACCCAGCATCACATGCATAAACGTTCCAGTTCTCACACCCGACTCATCAGCCCATGCAAATACGGGTAAGACCAACATTAAAAACGGTAACAATAGTGAACGTACGCTCATACAAAATCCCTTAGCATTAACTTCTCTCCGCTGACCCCGGTAAGACGCTAAATCTTACTCTCAACATTACTTTACAGCCTGCGTTCTTCACGGTCGGAAAAGTGCTATTTTCAGACATCAATCAATACCCTGCAATCGTCATATAGCACCTGCGGGTTGTGCAATGACTATGGCATAGGAAATCGCGTCTGGCTATTGAGAATATCCGGTTTTCGATCCTATGTGCGCAGAACTGGAGTACTAATTATTGCAAGCCTCGTTCACCTATTTTCTGGCAAAAAAAAATGTGGTAAACTGCCTAACTTCGACAATGAATTTTTTGTACCTATTAGATCGAGTAGCTGTTGCTTTAGACCCCGAGCCGTTGCTGCATACGGTAGTTTTCAGTGTATTCATTCACACAACAACTTTGCAGGATCAGTTACTCTACTTGATGACCATGGAGATATCACAATGAAGTTTTTATCAGTAAAAGTAATCATCGGCCTCGTTTCTATATTGATGTTATCGAACGGCTTGTTGAACGCAGACACGCTCATCATGAATGACGGCCAAGTCATTGAGGGTAAATTTGTTGCTCGAGATGATCAAAATGTTACTTTTGAAATCGGTGGTCAGCTGGTGAAGTTCCCCACCGCTGGTGTTAAATCTGTTGCGATGGATATGGCCGCCCCAGTTCCAGCAGCTCCAGTTGCGGCAGCTCCGGTTGCTCCGGTTGCTCCAGCGCCAGCAAAGCCTGAAAGTATTACCGTCCCTGCAGGCACCCGTGTCATGGCTCGCATGGTTGATGCACTGGATTCCAAACGACATAAAGAAGGTCATCGTTTCACTGCCAGATTAGAGGCGGACATGGTTGTTGACGGCAATACTGTTGCCCCACGCGGAGCCACCTTATACGGCATATTGACTACCAGCAAATCCTCTGGCAGAGCTGCAGGCAGCTCAGAAATCTCCATGACTTTTACAGATATTATGGTTAACAACCAAATGCATTCGATTGAAACAACAGGCTTGAAAGCAAAAACTGACAATACGGCCAAAAAGACCGCGGGTACTGTTGGCAAAGGTGCGTTGTTAGGCGGCTTACTCGGGGGTAGCGATGACGCGAAACGCGGCGCTGCCATTGGTTTGGGGTTATCTGTGCTGACTAGCGGCAACCAGATCAATATTCCTCGGGGGACCCTGGTTGAGTTTGAATTGAGAGCACCACTCACTATCTAAATCAGTCTTCACTAATGCCTACACTTTCTATGTGATTAGTGATGGCATATCACTCAGGCCATCATTATTAAGCGGAACGACAGGTTGTGAAGAATGAAGTTTAGATGTCTATTCTTAGCGATACTCATGGTCAGTCCGCACTATGCCTTGAGTATGAATCTTAATAAAGATGTTGACACCAAGGATGATCAGGAACAGCTATTACTTGCCCTCCCTTACGCTTTCTACAATGACGCCACCGGCTTTTCAGCCGCCGTAGCCATCTCTGCCATAGGTTATGGGCAGGAACAAGTTGCAGCGGTGGTCAATGGCTTTTATAGCAGTAATGAATCATCCAATATTTTTGCCGTTGTTATGGATTACCAAACACCTTTTTCTGAGCGCTTGTTTATCGATACACAAGTTATGTCAGCTACGTGGGGAGAGGTCGATAGTTTTCAACAGGGTAACCCTAAATTTCCTAACGAAGTGGCTGGGAGTAATGACTCTGACAAGGACAATTTTATCCTTGCAGAGGGTGATGATTTTTTGCTTCGCTTTACTTTCAAATATCTTTTAGATATCGGTGATGGCAGAGGGGAACCTATACACACTTTCAAAACAAGAAATGGTCAAATGGTTGATGGTTATGGCGCAGGGGGCTCTGAGTGGAACCCATTTTCATCGGGCAGGACAACATTAATATTCGAACCGTTTTACAGGGAGCAAGATTTTGAAGACGAATTTGATAACCAATTTTTAAACAAAACCTCCGGCGTTAAATTTGGTGTTCAGTACGATAATCGTGATTGGTACAAAAATCCCAGTTACGGTAGCTTTCAGTCATTAACCGTTGCACGAGATTGGGGGCTACAGAATGAGTCATCGAGCTGGACAGCCATACAGTTTGAATATAGCAAATATATTCCACTAGCAACATCTGAAAAGACCCGACAACGTGTTCTGGCATTCAATTTTTGGACATCTGATGTGCCGACATGGAACTCCTCACATACAGACTCTAGTACCGGTCAAGAAATCTTTCATCGCGCACCATTATTTTCAGGTTCGACACTTGGCGGTGTTGATAGGCAACGCGGCTACCCAACGACCCGTTTTCACGACCGCTCAGCTGTTAATTATTCAGTGGAATATCGTCATATGCCCGACTGGAACCCTTTCACCACCATGCCAATTTTAAAAGCACTGCCAATCCCGTGGTGGCAAATGGTGGGCTTTGTTGAAATAGGACGTGTTGCCGACCAATATAGTTTAAATGAATTACACACAGACATGAAAATTTCTGCCGGCGCTGGAATTCGAGTTGCTGTCGACGAACTGGTTGTCCGGGCGGATCTGGCAGGATCTGAAGAAGGTGTCGGTGTTCAGATGTTCATCGGCCACATTTTTTAATAACCTCTGCGCTTAACTAAGACATAAATCCATCGGGCAAACTTAATCTGGTGAAGTACCCGCGGCAATGAAGCCCATAATTTCGTCCTGCAGGGCACTATAAAAAGGGTTGTAGCGAAGTCGAAGCATGTCATCGGGATGAATGGCTAAAAGACCTTTTTCACCGCGGGTGACCAGCTGGCCTATATGCAACCCACCCCCCTGCGGATTTGAACCATACAAAGAATCCGTCGGAGGGAACGGCAGTGCCACATGTGACAGAGAATATACATTGTCGGGCCAGTTCAAACCTGTCTCCATCACCGTGTGACTGCCATCGGCGCGAAGCCATCGATGCACCATCACCGCATTAGACTTGGTCTCTCTATCAGTAAAAAAGGTAATATCAAATTTTAATGGGCGGGATTGTAGTAACGTCTCATAATCATGAATAGGGTCGACTTTAATAAACGGGGCAAAATTTTCGCCGCGGTTGATATCAAATATCATTAACTCATTACCCGCATTGCTCAGACGATCAAATAAATGGGTTACCACGGCACGCGTAGAAACCGTCGCATCAACCAAAGACATTATGCCCAATGTCTTTGGAAATTGACCAGTGCCGTCTGAAGCATTAAGCGCCGCCAGCTTGTTTTCTATTTCATTGGTTAAGCGATACATCTGATCACCGGCATTAACAGCGAAAGAATTGTATTTGTAAGGGTCGTATTCAGGCCCAATAGAATTCCATGCTAACTTCTGCAGCCCGGGCACCGCAGACAGCCGAGACTGCCACACGGCTAATGCCGCAACCCGCGACACTCCAATTGCCGGTGAAATTAATACCAGCGCATCGGCCTGACGCAGCGTATCGTCCTGCAATGCATTCAGCGAGTAATTGACCGCCTGAGCGGCACCCATCGAATAGCCCACCATATACATCGGGTTATCATCCCCTACTTGTTCACTCACCTGCCTTGCCGCAAGCCTAACAGCGGCGGCCATGTCCTGCCAGATAGCGTTTACCAGCCCGGATGGAGCGGTACCATGCCCCGGCATGCGCAGCCCCAAAACGTAATAGCCCTGTTCATATAAATGAGTTGCAAGAGTCCGCAGACTATAGGGAGAATCTGACAGTCCGTGCAGTAACAGTACGCCTCCCCGCGGTTGCTCCGGCTGCAGAATAAAACTGCGATTCCAGTTTCGTGAATGAATGCCAGGGTCAGACAAAGTGCCCGCTTGAAAACGATTAAGTGGATTGTCTGACTGGGCAGACGGAACGCCGTAAATAGTCCTCTGTAGCTCGTCGAAAAGCCTATCTTCAAGTGCCAGATAGTCATCAAACGTATCGATTTTCTGCCGTTTTTCCACAGTGTACTCTTCGTCAAGATGCACCGTGTGCCACGCAGACAAGTCAGCACGATTAGTCATTAGATAAATATACAATGTGACTGCGCCAATAAAACTACCCGCCACAATATAGAGCGCCCTACGCAAAGATGCGGCCAGAAAATGGAATAATTTTGCAAGCATGGAACTACTCGTGGATTCACATAAACACGTAGATTAACAGAGCCCGACAGTGTTGCAAGTTGCAAAATAAGCTCTTTACCCAATCACTGACTTCATTGTCAATGACTCCGCAGTAGGCTCGGGGATTAAACCTGAGATCACTCAGCGGGCCATATCGTGTAATGCCTTTGACGCGACCACCGATATAAAGGTAGCCTTAGCCTGTCTGTGATGACCTATATCACCACAATAAATTAGTGCAGATTTCACTGTCAGGAATAAACGTTAATATGCACTACTTTCGAGTCACGATCGCCTATAAAGGCACTCACTATTTTGGATGGCAAGCTCAGTCGACAAATACTTTAGCTGAAGAATATCCCACTGTAGAAGGTACTATTCTAAACGCCTTAAAAAAAATGAGCCATTATCAGCCCTGTACTGTTTCAGCGGCCAGCCGCACCGACGGCGGTGTTCATGCCCAGGGGCAACTGGCAAAAATAACACTGGCCATTGAGATAAATGCCGATCACCTTTTATTGGGGCTAAACTCTCTATTGCCACTCGATATTCGTATTCTGGAATGTGAGCCAGCAACAAAAAACTATCAACCGAATCGCCGCAGTGTTAGCAAGGAATACCACTATTATTTTGCCACTGCACAAATTGATAATGTCGCAATTTCTGATATTGCCTTCCATTTGCCTGACAGCAATAACAAACCGGTAGATATCAACCTATTGAAAACCGCCTGCCAGCTATTTGTTGGCAAGAATGATTTCTACAACTTTAGTGCTCGCGATCAACATAGTGAAACAAGTGTTAGACAGGTTTTTTATTGTGACATTCTTCCCGCCAACTTTTCGCCTCTGGCCGATGACGTATATTACTTAAAAATTATTGGAGATGGTTTTTTGAAATATATGATTCGCTACTTGATGGGAGCTTTGATCGAACTGGCCAGAGAACGCATCACGCTTGAAGATATCTCTCGTTATTTACAGCAACATCAAGACGATAAACTAAGCGCCAAAGCCAAAGCCAAAGGTTTACATTTAATCAAAATCGAAGAATCCCCCAATTAGAAGCACAAACAGATACTTAGTGTTCAGTGTTTGACCGTCATTATTATGAATTCCGTGCGATGAAAAAGTAATGCCCTGAAACGCACTGTCACAACATAGTTTTTTTAGTAGTTATACAAAAAACTATGAACGGAAAACAATCTACATCGTGAGTGATTTTTTGATTCGAGACGAGTTCTGATCACTATTTACACACCATTTTTTCATGCTATGCTGCTGGCACGAAACCCAGACATCTATTGTCATTTACCCAACTCACCAAATACACATAATAAAGGATGTAATCATGGCATTAACAGGACAATGTTTATGTGGCGATCTTAAATACGAAATCGAAAATGCGCCGGCAATGACTGGCGTATGTCATTGTAAAAACTGTCAACGTCAGGCAGGCTCTGCATTCTCTACGTTGGCGGGTGTACCAAAAACAGAATTCACGTTCACCGCCGGCAAACCCAAATTGTATGCAGACAGTGATACGAATAGCGGGAATACCGTTGAGCGGTATTTTTGTGGCAAATGCGGCTCACCTATCTACTCAGCTGTTCCAGGCCAACCAGATACTTACTTTCTAAAGACCGGAACAATGGATGATACGAGTACATTTCAGCCAATGTTCCATGTCTGGTGTGAGACAAAGCAGAATTGGGTGACGCTTGATGAGGGCGTACCTGCCATGGATAAACAATCCTAAAGAATTGATTGTTGATTTTGCAGAAGAGTGCACCGGAAGACTGCTGTGGTCATCTACAAGAGCCTCGCTGTCGTATTTAAGCCAATGGCAGGCTTGCTCTATGAAGCAAATCAAAAACGAGGTATTTATCTATCGAACAGGCAATTCTTGACTGGCTTAGCGCAAACCAACAATACGCCATAATTCTGATCCCGCTGCTCGCCTTCGCCGAAGCCTTTATCGGAATCGGATTATTGATATCGGGTGTATTCCTGTTACTGGTTGCAACCGGAATCTACACCCAAGAACTGGCGTCTATCGAAATCATTGTGCTACTGGCTCTATTGGGTGCTTTTTTGGGAGATCAAGCGGGATTTTACACGGGTCGATTAATAGGCCCCCGGTTTCATCACAGCCGTCTGGCTGGTCGCTATCGGAATAGTTTAGACAATGCCGAGTTAATGATTAGAAAACATGGCTCAGCGGTAATTTTTATCGGCCGTTTTCTTCCTGCTATTCGCAGCGTGATTCCGGCTATGCTGGGTATAAGTGGATTCGACCGCGCCCGTTATTTTCTGTTCGACGCACTGGCGTGCCTGCTGTGGTCGGCGGCACTCGGCGCTATCGTGCTGGGACTGGATATGGGTTTGTCATTTGGTCCAGATTAATTTGTGGGCGACCACGAAATCTGAATTTCTATCCAATTTTTTGATACCCGATGGAGAGATTGACCCGCTGTGCGACTAAACCAATTCACGCTACTCGGCGTATACATAGATAACTCAAAGTATGTATATTCACGGTGCAGCGATGCACTCCCGACACAATAACTGCATTTTATATGACCCGGTAAAGCCGCGCTAAGCGCTCGGCTGAGCCAAGATACATCTAGCAACAACAGGAACAGAAAATTGACTGGCACCCGAAGCAACAATATTCTCATCACCGGTGCTTCCGGCATGATAGGCAGCGCTCTCGCCGCCAGGCTCCGCGCTGCTGGTTATACGGTATACCAGCTAGATCGAAACTCAACCAAAGCCCCATTTCATTACCTGCAGGATAGTAATCGGGTAGTTCTCGATGCGGACATTCCACTTTACGCCGTCATTAACCTTGCAGGGCCAAGTATCGCAGACAAACGCTGGACTGAAACGCGCAAGCAAATAATTCTGCAGAACAGGGAGCGCTTAACCTCGGCGCTTGCCGAGGCTCTGGCCAGCGCCCCAACAAAGCCAGAGCTGTTTCTGTCTGCTTCTGCTATCGGGTTTTATGGCGAAGGAAGCGATGTTACTGCCGATGAAAGTAGTCCTACAGGTACTGACTTTCTAGCGAGCGTTGCGCAGCGATGGGAACAGGCTACCGCGCCGGCAGAGCGAGCAGGCATCAATACCATTCATCTGCGCTTGGGCGTAGTACTCAGCCCCGATGGCGGTATGTTGAAGCAACTATTGTTACCCTTCAAATTGGGATTGGGTGGACCGATTGGCAACGGTAAACAATTTTTAAGCTGGATTAGTATTACCGATGTATTGAACATTATTTGTTTCTTGCTCGAGAATAAGCCAATAGTGAATGCACTGAATCTTGTTGCCGAGCAACCAGTTACCAACCGACAGTTTAGTGCGGCACTCTCCAGCCATTTAAACCGACCAGACTTTCTGGCGATACCCACTCCGGTGATAAAGCTACTGTTTGGCGAAATGGGAGAAGTGCTGTTACTAGGAAGCTCTAGAGTGCGATCTTCCGAGCTAGCAGATCTCGGTATCAAACTTCAAAACCCCACATTAGACTCTGCATTTCAATCGATCATTCCCTCGTGATAAAGCACATCCCAGCGGTTAGTTTTTCGCCCCTGACTGTTCGATAACAGGAAAAAATCGACCTGTGTATTAGCGCCTGTTACCTCCAAATATTACCGTACTACTATTTACTGTGATGGCATAGTGGCCGATGTTATCACCAGCTCAACTATCGCTTGTGCAGCACCAATATGAGGGGCGATAGATATTTTGATATGAGGATAAAGCTCCCTGCAATCGTTGACGATATTGGGAATATCCTCCACAACATGTCGGCCTGAATTAAGAAAGTAAGGCACCACGGTAATGTCGGTTGCCCCATCGTCGACGCACGCACTGACCCCATCGGGGATAAGCGTTTCAGCGATCTCCAGAAAACCATAATGAACAATTGGAAACTGCTCACAACACAGTAGACTCAGCTTATCGGCAAGCGCAACAACCTCTTTGTTAGATTCGCTTCTTCGGCTGCCATGGGCGACCAGCAATAGTGATTTTATAATAAACTTCCTTTGAGTGGTGGAAAGACGATTTTTAACTTACTCTTTCTATTTCTTCAATTTTCTCCCTAATCCCTTCAGCTTCTGCCGTCAGCTCCGAATATTCTCTGATCTTACCATTTCTCTGGGAGTTCATGGCCTGTTCCAGTTTGACAAGATACGCCTTTTTCAACTTTTTGGTCGGATCTGTCTTGAAGAATGAAAACATATGAGCGATTCTCTTTTAAATAAGTGATTCATTAGATTAGTTAGCCAAAAGCAACGAACATTGACATGATATACGCAATTTCATAGTGACCGGATTAGTTTTAGGGTTCTTGCAGCTGCGCTTCTTCAAACTGTGCGAATTAAGGCTCACTGTTTTCTAATGTTTACATCATGGGGTTGATCCAAAAGAAAAAGCGCACCGTAATCCTGTATACTTACCAGACAAACGACTCGGAGACATCTAAGGTGGCCATGTTCAACCGTAATAGTAAATGTCAGCTATCAGGCTCTGTCATCAGCAATCAGACGCTTGGGCTTAGCCGGCGCATTGCTTTTCTCCTTGTCCTATTGTTCTGCGCTGGCGCTAATGCAAACACGCTCGAGGCCTCTGGCCTGAAAGTCAACAAGCCAGGTGAAAACGCTCTGTCAAAATGGCGATTTAAAGTTTTTCTCGATCAGCGGGAGATAGGCTTCCATGACTTCCGAGTAACTACTTCCGGTGAGCAACTGCGAATGGAAACCACCGCGGAATTTGACGTGAAAATCCTATTTTTTAACGCTTACAGCTATCGCCATAATAATGTCGAGTTGTGGAATGAAGATTGTCTCACTTCTATTAACTCTACAACTGATGCCAATGGTGATGATTTCATTGTCAACGGAGTGGCTGACAATGATCACTTTGTGGTTTCAGACGGGAGTGGCACCGAATCTTTGCCAAACTGCATACAGACGTTTGCCTATTGGAATCCGGAATTTCTAAACTCTTCAAATCTGCTCAATTCCCAAACAGGTGAGCTAGAATCGGTTAGCATCACTTTTGAAGCCGAAGACGTTGTCCAAGTCAACGGTACCGCTATCAGCGCACATCGATATCTGATTGACGCAAAGACAGCTGAGATTACGTTGTGGTATTCCTCAGAGGATGCTCGTTGGTTGGCGCTACAGTCTGTTGACGGCGAAGGCAGAAAAATTCGATATGTACCAGTGGTCATTCCTGATCCGTCGCCCCGTCGATCATTGGGAATGGTAAATCCATAATGCCGACGCGCGCCCCTTTCACACTAGCATCTAAATAACTGATCACCTTGGTCAATAACGCGGGGGCTATCTGTCACTGGCGTTCAAATTTTGTTGAGCCTGTCTGTGCTTCAAAAACGGCATTGACGACACAGTTTTTCCCTTGGTCTTTACCATAATAAAGTGCTTTATCCGCGAGCTGAATAATGCGCTCCGGGGTTTCAACTGCCTGGCCTTTCATACTGACTACACCCAATGTCAAACTTAGTTCATCACTAAGACCTTGATCAAGAGACGATTTTCGGACCTGCATCTCTCTGCGTATTTTGTCCGCTATTTCACAGGTTGCTGATGCATTCGCATTAGGCAAAATCAAAATAAACTCATCACCGCCAAAACGTCCAACCACATCGATAGGCCGCATGGCAAAAGAAGCAATTACATCAGAGACCATAATAAGACATCGGTCGCCAGCTTGATGGCCACTTGAGTCGTTGTAGTGTTTAAAATTATCAACGTCAATCAATATCAGGGATAACCAACTGTCGGAGCGACGAGCTCGTTCTATCTCTTGTTCCAAAGCGTCTGCAATTTTCCTACGATTGGCAATACCGGTCAAAAAATCTGTATTTGCATTCGTTAAGTTTGCCTCAGCAAAAGCGTTTGATTGTCGTGCGAAGTCCCACACCACCCAAGTAGTCACCAGGCAAGAACACGACAGGACTGCATACTTACTAATAAGACCGCCCGTATCACCGAGTAACAAGGCACTGGTTTTTCCAAAATACTGCAACAATGAAAGCATTAGTAGCGATAACAAGATCGCTACCAGCCCTATCCAACCCGCTTTACGGTTAAGCAATAATACTGATAACACCGGCAGTATAGGTGCCAAGTATACTATAGGTCCCTTAAACGCACCGGTGTTGTAGCCTGCAACGATAAACCCGATATACATTGATGAAAGGATAAATACAGCCGCCGCATTGGCAGAGCCGCCTCTTTGTAAATAGATACCATTGGCTGCCAAAATCACAGCCAGAACCAAACCAACCCTCGGGGGATTGGCGCCGTCTAAAGCAAAATATTTTGCAATTGTACCGATTACAACAACGGAAAAGATCAACCAGTTAACTGTTGCAATCAGCGTCCGGCGATCAAGATTATCTGTGCTTTTCATGTATTCTCGATATCAGCAATTAACACACGCCTTGTCGATCACTCTGTTATTGTTCAAGCGCCCGTACTCCAGGATATATTGATGGTGGCTGGCGTGTTCTCGCGACAGTTTTCTGTCTCGAGACTCTTATACAAGGTGCCGTAATTCTGGCGATATAGAAAGAATAGTCGCTATTTTTTAAAAAATCACTTTTTGTGTACCAGACTTGCTTAAAATCGGCAGATACAGTCATTCGCCACTTATCTTCCCGAAACGATGACACATCTAAATGGGTATCAATATCATCGATTGTTTGCCGGAGAGACCTGAAAGAGCCCCGAATGAGGCCGCTAACATAGTGCCCACTGAGGAAGCCAAATCCGCCAACCATAACCGAAAAAAGCTCTGGCAAGGTGAGTTTGTTAACACACGCCCCCTCCCAGAGAACAACAGGAGAACGTTGATCTTGTTACGGCAAGGTTATCCCGCCAATGTGGATCGCACGTCAAAGCTGAAGATATTCTGCTGCCAAAGACCAATAGCATCAGGTAAAAATGACTTGCCTTATCCCTGAGGAAATCCTGCCAGCTGATCGAATTGAAAAACACCTTCCATTGCATGCATTGCCTGTAACACACTAAGATCTTCCCGCTGGCGCCCTATCACTTGTAAGGCAATAGGCAAACCTGCAGCGGTGGTATCAATAGGCACTACTCCGGCAGGATTACGGGTCATATTAATCCCCATAGTAAAGGCCACCCAGGACGGTGTTTCTATACCGTTGACCACTCCGTTCGCGTCCAACTTGGGTGTGTGACCACAAGTTGCCGGGGTCAAAATCAATGGTGCCTGCTCAAACGCAGTCTCCAATTGATAATTCATTCGATGGCAAGCATCGATCGCTGATGCGTAATCAGGGCCGCTCATCTTGTTCATTCCCATCTCTATCATCACTCGCAACTGCGGATCGATCTGCTCCCAACTATCAGTGCCTTTTAGATGTTGCTGAGCACGAGCGCGAGCACAAGTCCAAAAAACCAACCACTCTCGTACTGGGTCTGCAGTCCAGATTGCGTTGTTCTCAATGACAGTCACACCAGCCTGCTCGAGCTTGCCAACAGCCTGTTCGCAAAGAGCAAGTATCTCCTTGTCGACGTCAGCAAACCCCATAGTTGGTGACCAGATAACCGTTTTCGGCAGCGACACCGCCCGTAAACCATCGAACCAACTATCAGATTTATCGGGCAGCGCAAAAATATCGGTTTTTAATTCGCCGACGGTGTGGTCAAGAACATACGCAGTATCCAATGTGGATTTGGCCATCGGACCTTTAACCGTTAACAGGCCACTACCAGGGGGATGTATACCGCCATTCGGTATTCTGCCCTGCGAGGTTTTAATACCGCTCAAACCACAGATAGCCGATGGGATTCGAATGGAGCCACCGCCATCAGAACCTGTTGCCAGCGGTATTATTCCCGCCGCTATCGCTGCTGAAGAGCCACCTGAAGAGCCGCCGGGTGTGTAGGCCAAATTCCAGGGGTTTTTGGTCGCACCAAAAGGGATATTGTCAGTCTTACCTTTATGTCCAAATTCCGGAGTATTGGTTTTACCCAGCACCACACATCCAGCCGCTCTCATTCGACGAACTAATTCCGAATCACTAGAGGCAACGGCATCGGCAGTATGCATTGCCGAACCGTAGGTCGTTACAAAACCCTCTGCATCTTCAAGATCTTTGACTCCAATCGGAATTCCCGCCAGCGGTAGATTTTCTCCTCGAGCAATAGCGGCGTCAACAGCTCCCGCCTGAGTGATAGCCTGCTCAGCGTTTACCGAGCAAAAGCTGTTGATTTCACCATCCAGTCTGTCAATGTTATCCAGTGCCTGGCGAGTTAACTCTGTTGCCGATAGCACTTTCCCTCGAACTTGAGCCGCCAGTTCCACCACCGTCGTTTTTCTGAAATCCATCACTTTATCCTTCTTATAAGATTACGATTATCATGCTGTCGGTCGTTTACGCTCACGGTAATTAACCCAGGTCCAAGCTATCACCCTCTCTGGCACGCAGTAAATCAATCAGATCAACGGGTAGTGGCACTGATTTCCCGCTACTCTGGTCCGTGTTTACCCAGACCACCTCGCCACTATTGCGTAATTGATCTGAATCTTTGGCATAAATTTCCAGGGCTAACGACAAACTCGACCGACCAATTCTTGCGGCCCGGACAAAAACCTCAATATCTTCGTCAAACAACACCGGGGCTTTGTAATCGACAACGGTTCGGACAGTATGAAAATCATTACCGGTTTTTTCAAGTTGTCCCTGATAATCAAACGGCAGTTGACGAAAATATTCAGTGATCGCAGTATCAAAAAATGTCAGGTAATGAGCATTAAAAACAACACCCTGGCCGTCTATTTCTGAATACCTGATACGAAATGGATAAGAAAAACTAAACTCATGTTTGGCCACAAAACGTCCCTTACTATTGATTTGTTCAACTTTCACGACAGTATAGAAAGAACAGGTGGCCGTTGTATATATCGATTTTCTATCGTCAAAACTCTTCGATGATAGCTTTAGCAGCGAACAGCCATTACAGTCACGGTCAACTTTCATTCATTTTGAAGAAAATGGCAGTTTCCCGGATCAATTGCCGTTATTATCTACTCACTCACACTTCTATCAGCATATACCGTTGGTGTAACCAGCGCCCCGAGACTACCCATGACATTTTCCACACTTGGACTAAGCGGCCCCATTTTACAAGCCGTCGACGAACTCGGGTACACAAATCCTACGACGATTCAGGAAAAAGCAATCCCCATCATTCTAGCGGGACGGGATCTTCTCGCGGCCTCACAGACAGGCACCGGGAAAACAGCTGGTTTTGTATTGCCAATACTGCAAAAATTGATTGGTGAGCGTAAACGACGCGCCAAACGTGTCCGGGTATTGATCCTGGTACCGACTCGGGAATTGGCTGTTCAGGTTGAGGACAATATTAGTCAATACGGCAAATACCTGAGCTTACGCTCAATGGCGATGGTCGGTGGCGTCGACTCAGTGCCACAAAAGCACGGTCTAATAGAAGGGCTTGATATTCTGGTCGCCACGCCGGGACGGCTATTGGATATGGCGCACCAGCGAGCTGTGTACTTCGATGAGCTGGAAATGCTGGTGCTGGATGAGGCCGACAGGATGCTCGACATGGGTTTTATTGCCGACATCAATAAAATCATTGAGCGCCTGCCGGCACAAAGACAGAACCTGTTGTTTTCCGCTACGATGTCTGACGACGTGCGATTGCTGGCAAAAACAGCAATCAACAATCCTATTGAGATATCGATCTCCGCCTCAAATGCAACAACATCGAATATTTCCCAGTGGTTGGTTGCTGTCGATAAAGACACTAAATCGGCTTTGCTAAGTCATTTGATTAAAGAATATCAATGGCAGCAAGCGCTTATTTTTATTCGCACAAAACATGGCGCCGCCAAATTGGTTAGCCAGCTGGAAAAACGAGGCATTAAAGCCGAAGCCATTCACAGCGGCAGAAGCCAGACTGTCCGCACTCAACTACTGGCTGATTTCAAAGCAGGTGACATCAGTTTCCTGGTAGCCACCGGCATCGCGGCTCGCGGTATCGACATCGATGATCTGGACCGCGTTGTCAATTATGACTTGCCCGACGACGACGACGACTATATTCACAGGATTGGTCGTACTGGTCGTGCCGGCGCCATTGGTGAAGCTGTTTCGCTAGTATCGAGGGATGATTTCAAGCGACTGTGTGCCATCGAACGACGACTAAATAAGCTCATCGAAAGGAAAGAGATCGAGGGCTTTATAGCAGTGAAAGAAGTGCCAATTTCCGTCTTAAACCATGTCAAAAAAAGCTCAGGTGGACCAGTGCACAAGACCATTAATAAAAAGCAAGGAGCGACGAACAAAAATCGATCTAAATCAGGCGACCACAATAAATCGTCCGGAGATGAAACAACTGAAAAAGTGGATCCATGGAGCCAGTGGTTTGATAAAAAAAACCGGTAAAGCGTTACGATTTTTTTGGCACGAATAAAAACGGCAAAACCCAGATCAAACATCAGCACCACCGGCATAGGTTCAAAAAATATCAACGAACAACGATATAAGCACTACTGTTTCGAAAACGGTCAACGGTGGTAGAACTTCACTCGCTTTTTTCACTATTCTTATGTAGCGAATAACTATTTTAGAACTGCTATATATTAGAAAAAACTCTAGCTGGCTTCTTCCATAGACATGTATTCATGATAGTCTCAAAAACAGTACTTTGCCGCTATCTTGGCAAGGCCAAATCGAAGGCAGCGCGCATATGTGGACTGCGATATTCGTTCTTATGCTGTTGCGCCTACCTCCTAATTGCAATGACAATTTTGAAGGAACGCGTCATGTCTAAACTAACAACCCAAATAATTACGATACTCTTATTTTCTTTCTTTAGTTGTTTCAACCTACATGCAGCGGAGACAGACCCCGTTGTCGAAGCCTATAGCTGCAACTATCTGGAGGGAAAAAACCAACAAGACCTGAATAGTGCCATCGAATTCTGGCAGAAAGGAATGGGCAAACTAAATTCAGAGGCTATGAAAAACTACTTCGGCGTAGTTCTCAATCCTATCAACTCTTCTTTTGGCGCAGATTTTTATTGGCTGGGATCAAACACCAATCTGAATACCTGGGCAGCTGGAAACGCCGACTATTTTGGCAGCAAAGTAGGGCAGGATGCAGACAAAAAATTTGCCAAAATGAGTAAATGTACGTCGAATCTGTTCTTTTCTAAACCTCTCTATGAGGGCCTGACTCCTGCGACCGACGGCACTGGCGCAGTCATTATGACTGCAGCGTGCACGCTAAAAGAAGGCAAAACATTGCAGAACGCAATGGCCGTTGAGGGACCACGAATTGCCGAGCTTGTTGCAAACAAGGCTCAAACCAGTGTTTATCGATTAGTACCTTACATTGCAAACACGCCATATGATCTTCTCTATCTAATTGTTCACAGCGATCTCAAAGCATTCGCCAGCGCTGGCACCCGGCAGATAACATCTGAAGCATGGATGGCAACAAACGAGGCATTTACCTCAACTATGCACTGTGAATCAGGGCTCTTTAATAGCCAGGTAGTTCACCTTCCGGCTGTAGCTGCGCAAAACTAGCTAAGCTAGTCGCCATAGAACCACTTCTCATTCAGCGCCGTCTATCCATTATCGGTGGAAGATGGCGCCCTTCATTCTGCCAGCCACCATCTTCCACTATGCATGACCACAGAAAACCACGATACTAGGGGCGTTACAATAAACCCGACAATCCCGACGACTATAGCAAGCGAACGGTTGCTGACAGGACTAATGTTATGAATAGTTTTTTGGAACATGCCCACTCAATAGAAACCTTCCTATCTCAAAATCGCAGCGACACCGAAGCGGGAACTACATGGAAAAGAATTCCTGCAGGAAAACCCAGCCATTCTTTCTATCACGGCTCTGCAGGAGTTTTGGTGTATTACATCGAGCTTTATCTTGCCACCAGTGATGCCAACTACTTGTCAACCGCGGTTTCGGCTGGTGATAACTTACTGTCCTACGTCAACAAGAAAGCCAGCGCAGAAGAATTCATCACGATAGGTTTCTACTCAGGCTGGCCCGGCTTGGTTTACGCACTAAATGAATTATATAAAGTGAGTAACGAACCGCGTTTTAAACAAGGAGCTATCACCGCACTCAGTCGTATCACCGCACAAGCTAGTGATATCGGAGCAGGAATAGGTTGGATCGAACCAATCCCGTTCTCTGACATTACCGGCATTACTGGTACCCGCGAAGTTATCGACTTGTCAGTGGGTTCCGCTGGTGTTGGTATTATTTATCTCTATGCCTACAGAGAGGGACTTCTACCTGATCTTGAGTTAGCCAAAAAAACGGCCGACCGTTTATTAGAGGTTGCTGAGTCAACAGACGACGGATTACGCTGGTTAATGATGGTCGATATGGCGTTTCCGTTTACCGCCCCCAACTTCGCTCACGGTGGTGCCGGTGTGGGGTATTTTCTCGCTGACTTATACAAGGAGTCAGGTGACACCCGGTACCTTGATGCGGCGATCAGCGCCGCACAATATGTTAAATCGCGCAGTGTCGACCAACAACAGGGGCATCTCGTTTGTCACAATGAAGAACAACAGCCCGCTACCCTATTCTATCTCGGCGTATGCCATGGTCCTGCGGGTACCGGTCGCCTGATGTATTTACTCTACAAGATCACCGGTGATGGTGAATATCTTGACTGGATGGAAAATAATTTCCTTGGGTTGCTAAATACCGGGGCGCCGGAGGAACGCTGTAAAGGACTCTGGAATAACCACGGGCAATGTTGTGGCGACGCCGGCATTGGCGACTATGCACTGTTTCTTTATCACGAAACCGATAATGACGACTATCTCAACTATGCCAAACGGACGGCCAGCGAATTGCTAAATACTGCTGATAGCATTAACGGACTGAGCTGGAATATGGCTGAACACCGGGGTCGACCGGACTTTCTCGAACGCCAAACGGGCTATATGCAGGGCGCAGCGGGCATTGGAAGTTTCATGCTACATTTAGGTACGGTTCTTGAAAATAAACCCGTTAAGCTGGTATTACCGGAAACACCATTCAACTACAACTCTGAAACTGTTAAGCCTTAGCGAAAGAGTTACCGTATTTTTAAGTCGACTAAAGAAGATCAGCATGCGCTTTGGCAACGTCTGTCGCGTTAGCGCTTGCTGATTTTTTTAACGCTTGTCAGTGATTCCACCACGCCAGGTCTGAGTAAGATCGCATATCCAATTCATGCGTCCAAACTGACCGATGTTGTTGGGCGACATGAAAGTACGTCTCAGCAATTTTCTCTGGCAGCATCAGACCATCATTATCCATACCGCGCGATTCACGCAACTGCTGAAATTTTTCAGCTCCCAGCATTTTCCCGAGAGTGTCTGGCGCATCTACTGCTCCATCAATAACAATATGAGCCACATGTATTCCTTTTGGTCCAAACTCAGCATTGAGGGACTGGCATAACATTCGACGCCCACCCATTGCGGCGGCATGAGAGTGCTGTCCTTTATTACCACGAACGGCGGCGGTGGCCGAGGTCACCAAAATGGTTCCTTTGCCACGCTCCTCCATCAAAGGGCAAACCGCTGATGCCAGGCGAAACAGCCCAAAAGTTGCCATACGCCAACCCATTTCAAAGGCTTTATAGCTAGTGTCTAACAACGACCTATCGCCAATCTGCGCTCCCAAATTAAACAATACAACTTCAATAGGCCCTATATTGGCCTCAACGGAGGCAACCATATTTTCAATGCTATCAGGCTCAACTGCGTTCAGTAAAAAGCCTGAGGCCGATCCACCTCTAGCGGTAATATCATCAACCAGTTTATCTAAACCTTGCTGATCACTGCGACGGCACAAAACAGCATGATAACCCGCATCGGCGAATCGCTTGCCGACTGTTCCGCCAATCCCCGCTCCGGCTCCAATGACTAAACAAACTGGCTTCATAATTACGTACTCTTATTATCTTAATTAGAATATTAGGCTGCTGCTTTCTCGCTATTTCACCGTAAACGATTCTAGCAAGTCCCTAAACAAGACCGTGCCATTAACCATATTATCGATCGATACTTTTTCATCGTTACCGTGAATACCTCGATACTCTGATGGTGGTGCCATAAAAGGCGCAAAACCGTATGACACTATACCAAGATCGCGAAAAAAGTGACTATCGGTAAATCCCGTAGACACACTTGGCATCACTCGAGAGCTTGGATAATGTTTGCCGGTTACTTTTTTGATATGCTCAAACAATGTTGTATCGGTTTCACTGATTGCCGGAGAAAAACCCATCAGTCGTTCTATCTTTATATTAGGATCAGCGATTAACAGCTCCAGTTCTTTTTCAAAAACATCCAGATCCTGATCCGGAAGTAAACGACAATCCAGCTCAAACATCACTTCTGCGGGAACCACATTAATCTTTGAGCTGCCTTCAATTCGAGTGGCCGAACAGGTGTCACGCAGTAACGAATGATGTTGAGGGTTTTGTGTTTGCAGCGCCAGCATAAACTCAGTATCAAAAATATGTTTGGATATATCTGCATACTGCTCTTTGAATCTGGCAGGCTGAGATTCAGCGATATCGGCAAACATCCGTTCTACGGGCTTAATTACTCGCGGCTTAAAATTAGTGGTTGTAATTCGATGACCAGCCTTAAACAAACGAGTGACTGACGTATGAGGCTGAGGCGACGAACCGTGTCCGGGTCTACCGGTTGCTGTGAGCCTTAACCACAAAGGAATTTTTTGCGTCACCTCAACCGTAAAACTGACATTGTCACCGACCCGTGAACCTCCACCGCCTTCATTTAATAGAAAACCGACATTTTCAAAGACTTCAGGGTGATTTTCCACCATCCAACCGGCGCCATATTTACCGCCAGCTTCTTCATCAGCTGTAGCAATAAACCAAACGTCTCTATTGAGCTTTTTCCCCGATGCGGCTAGCGATAGAAAAGCCTGAAATTGGGTGATACCCAAACCTTTCATATCCAGGGCTCCACGCCCGTAGATATAGCCGTCTTTAATTACCCCTTTGTAGGGATCTACAGTCCAGTAATTTTCATTCGCCGGAACCACATCAATATGATTAAGAAGCACAATGCCGGGCTTTCCCCCACCTGATATTTTTGCCCAAAGATTACCTCGCCCTGGTGCAGACTCTCCGGTTTGAAATTCTATGCCTGCCGCTGTTAAATATTTGGCAAAAAAGGCAACGCCTCGTGATTCATTCCCCGGCGGATTAGCGGTGTTAATTCGCAGATACTCTATCAGGCGTTCGGGGGCTTCATTGGCAAATTTATCGGCAGTATTCGCAGCGTGTAACGAAAACGAAAAAGACAGACTCAAAACTGCCACCAGAGAGTTTTTTTGCCAACTAAAATTACGCATGAAATATACCTGTAGTTATTGTTTTTAAATAATCGTACTGTTGGAGCATGGGGGCAACCTTGCTACAAACACCTGATTAAACCCAGGGCTCTGCCGCATATAATACCTGCCCATCACTCCGCACCTGCCACCCAAGAATACAATTAAGGTGGTATGGAAGTGATCCCAAACCTCTGGAATCAATTAACTGCCGCCTTGTCGGTTGAACATAGCCACTGTCATCAGTAGCTCGGCTCAGCAACTCCGCACCACCACCGTCCCAACGCCATGGCAGGGTAAAGCGGGTGTGAGCTTTGGATAAAACAGGACCTTGCAGGTTCGCTTTCTGCCAATGTTTGCCGCCGTCGACACTAACATCGACATGAGCGATCTTCCCTCTTCCACTCCAGGCCAGCCCACGAATTTCCGTCCAACCTTTCGACAAAACTGTGGGGTAGGTTGGACTGGTAATAATCGATCGGGCATCCATAATCACACTGAACAGTCGAGCTTTATCCGTTTTTAAAGGATCGGTATATTTGGACGTTTCCTCCCGCGTCATAAAGGGCTGATCGGAAACTTCCAGTCGCCGTAACCATTTGACGTTGGTATTACCTTCCCAGCCCGGCAACAACAAACGAAACGGATAACCCTGCTCGGGTCGAATTGATTCACCATTTTGAGCATAGGCAATCATTGCATCATCAAAACCTTTTGCCAGCGGAATACTACGAGCCAAAATCGCAGCATCACCCCCTTCAGCCAAAAACCAGCTCGCTTTCGGTTTCAATCCCACCTCGTTAAACAATGTACTCAAAGCCACACCCGTCCACTCACTTTGACTGGTCAGGCCACTCAATTGCTGTGGTGTTGTTTTCTCCCCAGCTCGAATGTTGAGATTACCTGAACATTCGATAAAACAGACACGAGTCACAGAGGGCATTCGTTTCAAGTCTGCCAGCGAAAATTTGAGCGCTTTATCGACCATGCCGTGAATAAGCAACTCATGCGTTTCGGGGTCTAATGTTGGCACTCCACCGTGGTGGCGCTCAAAGTGTAAATCTGCAGGTGTGATTGACCCGTGTAAATCCTGCAACGGCGTAAAAGAAACAATATTACGATAGGGTAGTCGCTGTATTAGCTCAAAGTCAGATCGCCGCCCAAGTGCAGAAACGCCTTCCCCCTGTTGCCGCGTCGAGGACAATAACTGCTCTACTTTTTCCAGCGGTAGTTCAGCAGTATTGGCCCCCACCAATGAAGAGCGAGTAGCAGCAACTCCTGCGGCTCCAGTCAGTCCAGCCAATATTTGTCTACGACTTAATTTTTTGGGCATCTGCTTACCCTCCTTCCGGGTGACGATAATCTATTGGAATTCGGTCATCGACCACAAAGCGATGTCGCGATGGCATTCTAATAGCGGCCAGATTTTCAGCATCTATCCGTTGGTCTTCGTCGACAATAGCATTCAAATACAGCAAGTAGGCAACAACACTATAAACTTCATCATTACTTAAAGAGCCCGGTTGAGGGAATGGCATAGCTCGTCGAATATAATCAAAAACTGTCGTTGCGTAAGGCCAATAGTTACCGATTGTTTTCTTAATGCCGGGATCGCGCCCGAACGGAAATGCATCATCGGCAATGCGGCCAACCAGAGCTTCGTTAACGCCCCCGACACCCTTATCACCGTGGCAGCTCATACACTGCTGACTATATAGCACTTCTCCTTGCGCCACTGTGCCCTCACCCGCAGGTAGACCAGACCCGTCAGGTCTAATATCAATATCCCACAATTGTATTTCCTGCGGCGACACATCGCGCCCAAGGCCCAACCTTTCAGCCATACTCATGGGAGAGATGACAAATAGCGAAATGCAGATAAGTGCAATAGTTGAGAAACCAAATTGATGTAGTTTTTTCAAAGTACCAGCTCTCCGAACGGCAGTTGTGTTTTATTATCTACAAATATCTTCCTAAATGCGACCATCACATAGGCCAATAAATGCTTAGCCTCGAGGGAATTAGAAATAGTACTGGAGAGTGATTTGCTCGCGTAAATACCACGTTTACGCTTCACATTTGTTTAGCTTGTACACCACTTTTTGCGACTGAAAAACAAGACCCAACAAAGTACCGCCATAATGCCGTGTATGATGGTTGGTGCAGCTCCAGATTCTGCTGTCATGGTCATCGCCGTAGCTATGGTTAACCCACTGTGGAACGTCGAAAGAATACCGAGAACTACACCCATGGTCCTTAGATTGTCTTTCTCGCTCCACGTCCAAAGTATAATGCTGGCTATGGTGAGCGCTGCAAAACCATAGTTGACGGCAAAGGCAATGCCAGCGGGGTTACCGTCTGGTACAGCTGAGCCCGGTGAGAATGCCAATAGGGCTCCGACCAATCCTTCGAATAGAGCATTGGCTATGAGTACCGCAATTAGCAATTTACGCATGTTTTTCCCCTGGAATAGTTATTTTTGGGTTAGGTTCGGTCTGGAGTGTAGCGTGCGCCGACGGTGCACACAAATGCTCGCTGCCTGGCACTCGACATTTAGCTAGCGCTGAGTTTTTGATGGGGGTGAACAATAAAGAGATCAACAGGAAACTGACATAGAGGTCGGCGAAATGTCACCGGCCTCTATGTAGATTCTCGCCGAACTAGAACCCTAGTAAAGCGGCATAACGGTTCCGATGATAGGCTTGATTACCAAAAGCCGCCTCCAGAACACGTGCTCGCTTGAGATATAAACCCGCATCAAACTCATCTGTCATACCGATGCCACCGTGAATCTGGATGAGTTGATTGGACATTTCATGGAGAAAAGCACCCATTTTTGCTTTTGACAATGAGGCTAACTCGGCGATATCGTCATCGCCGTTATCTATCCCTTGCAGGGCTGCTTCCATACATGAACGGGAGAGTTCCATCGAGGAAAACAATCCAGCGGCTCGATGACCCAGTGCCTGAAACGAACCGATAACATTACCGAATTGCTCCCTGGTTTTCAGATAATCGAGTGTCATATCAAAAGCCTGGGCTGCTGTACCCATCATCTCTGCACCGATACCTGCACGGGCCCGGTCCAGCGTTGCCTCAAGCACGCTCAAGCCTTGATCTAATGTACCAAGGAGCGCGCCACTCGCAACGTTAACGTTGTTAAACGCTATCTTCGCGTAGCCACGACTATCCACAGTCCGCATCGCCGAACGGTCAACACCCTCACTGTCAGCGGCAACCAAAAACAGGCTAATCCCCTCGCTATCGCCGGTTTCACCGCTGGTTCTGGCGGCAACAATGAACGTAGTAGCAACCATTCCTTCTAACACGAATGTCTTGTTTCCACTCAGCGTGAAACCCGACTGGCTTTTTTCAGCACGCAATCCAGTTTTTACTGGCTGGTGATGGCTGCCTTCCTCAAGGGCTAATGTTAGCACTTCACTGCCGTCCACTATTTTCGGTAACAGAGTTTGTTTTTGTTCATCGTTACCGGCAAGAATAATCGCAGAAGCACCTACTAACGCAGAGGCAAATAGCGGAGACGCCGTCAACTGACGTCCCAATTCTTCCAAAATAACGCCGAAAGTAAGATAACCCAATTCCGACCCACCATACTCCTCTGGAACTAATATGCCGGTCCATCCCATCTCGACCATTTCTGCCCAAGTTGTTGTAGCAAACCGTTGCTCGACACCACTGTCGCGCATTTCACGGAATTTCTGCACAGGCGCTTGTTCACTTGCCCATGATTTGGCCTGATCCCGAATCATCGATTGTTCTTCGCTTAATGCTGCCATTTTCTTCTTCCTAACTGTTTCGTTTTAGCCTTTTTGGGTAGTTTCCGGTAGGCCTAGAATGTTTTTGGAAATAATGTTGTTCTGAACTTCAAACGAACCACCGTAAATAGATATGGCCTTACCCCATAACCATTCCCGTACCGTGCTCAATTCCTGTTCATTAAAGTCATCACCTTCCCAACCAATGCCCTGACTACCCATCAGTTCCAGCGTTAACTCCGAACGAGTTTGTGACACGTTAGTCGCTGAGTTTTTAAGAATTGAAGCCGCAGCGCTAACTTCAACCTTTCCTCTAGCCTCAGCGGTGATACGCCCAACGGTTAGTTTGTGCGCCTGATCATCCATTAAATGCAAAATCAATCGTGAGCGCAGATCGGCATCAGCAATAGACCCATCGGCATTGGTTTCCACGTAGCGTTTTGCCAAATCTTGTAATGATTCTCTCTTGGTTCCGCCTGAAGAGGCACTGGTCTGACTTTGGCGCTCGTGTTGCAGCAGGCGCTTGACCACACTCCAACCCTGATTTAACGGGCCAAGCAGATCGATTTTATCAGCGCGAGCATCGTTAAAGTACGTTTCACAAAACGGCGAGGCTCCTGAAATCAATTTGATCAAACGAGTTTCAACACCCTCTCGATCCATTGGTAGCATCACAAAGCTAATACCGTCGCGTTTCTTTTTATCAGGATCAGTGCGCACCAATGCCCCGCACCATTGAGAAATATGGGCGCCTGATGTCCATACTTTTTGACCATTAAGTATAAAATGGTCACCTTTATCCTCAGCTTTGGTGTTTAGCGAGGCCAAATCAGAACCAGCATTGGGCTCGGACAAACCTAAACACCAACGAACTGCACCACTGGCAATGCTGGGTAAATGGCGCTGCTTTTGATCGTCAGTTCCATATTCCATTAATGTTGGCCCAACCATAGTCACCCCCATACCAGCGAGAGCCGGGATCGGATTAAAACCACCAACGCGGTTTATTTCCTGACTAATAACTTTTGCCTCCGGATGACTTACTCCCGCACCACCGTATTCAGTGGGCCAGGTAGGTGCGCCCCAACCTTTTTCGGCCAGGCGCTTGCGCCAGAGCTCAAGGTCAGGGAAGCTGCCGTCATTGTCATCTTCCATACTTGGGACGTAATTTGATAACGATGAGGGGAAATTCCCCTCAACCCACTCTCGCACTGACGTACGAAATTGATCAGGTTTCGTTGATTCACTCATGGATTATCTCTCTTAATGGTTTAAGTGTTTCACGTGAATGATTTAAGGTGTTATATACTACACTATCACTTTGAAAAACGGCGTCTTCAAGAGATTAATTTTCGTCCAGCGAACGGTAATCTCTGTCATATATGGTATTAACCAACTAATCATCCGAGAGCAGAATTGGACTTTCTAGACGTAGCCGCATTTTTATTACTGGTTATGGTTGGCGCTTACGTTCAGACCATCACCGGTTTCGCCATGGGATTACTGATTGTTGGCGGTGTAACCATACTTGATCTGGCACCTATCTCCTTCACCGCCGCCGTCGTCGGCATCTTATCACTAGCCAATACTTCGCTAATTTTGCGCCATTCGCTCAAACATGTGGACAAGAAATTTCTACTGTATTTGTTGATAGGCATGCTCCCCAGTATTTTTGTCGGCGTATATATCTTGAGTTTCATGAGTGAGTCCCAGACTGTCTTACTGCGCCAGGCGCTTGGTCTGGTTATCATTACAGCCGGAATTCTGTTAACACTAAAACCCGACCCATGGCCCTCACAGTCCAGTAAATTCGCCATCTCGATGGCAGGCATTGCCGGAGGACTCTTTGGTGGTATGTTCAGTACAGGTGGCGCGCCGCCCGCTTTTTTAATGTATCGGCAACCCTTTGAGCTCATCGTTATTCGCTCGACGCTTTTAGCCATTTTCTTTATCACAACGCTGACCAGGACGGTGTTAATCACTATAGATGGGCAGTTAACGGGCAAGGCACTTATTGTTTGTGCTGTCGCTATTCCTCTGGTTTTGGTAACCACACATTACGCCCCGCGGTTCTCACCAGCCGGGGCAGATTCGGCTATTCGCAAGGGGGTTTTTGTCTTGCTGATAATTACTGGCATACTACTCATCATTACCTAAAGATTCAGCGCGGTCAGGCAGTTACATCATCCCGATCCGAGTGCTAAACTACGCCGTTGCACAGACCCGAAAGTAATCACCGGCTGTTACCCGATCTTTTGCCCCTTAATCAATAATACTTATGCCACTATGAAAGTACCGAAGCGCCTCCAACCACTCGTCGACGACGGTTTAGTCGACGAAGTCATCAGTCGGCTCATGAGTGGCAAAGAAGCTGATATATTCATTGTCGCCTGTGGCGAAAATATCCGCTGCGCCAAAGTATACAAAGACGCGGCCAAACGCAGCTTTAAAAAAGCCGCGCAATATCAGGAAGGCCGTAAAGTACGGAGTGGCCGCCGCGCACGTGCCATGGAAAAACGATCAAGCTACGGCCGTAAACAACAAGAAGAAATCTGGCAGAATGCTGAAGTAGACGCATTATCCCGATTAGCCCGGGCCGGTGTGCGGGTACCCGAGACCTATGGTTGTGTCGATGGTGTTTTGTTAATGGAGTTGGTGACTGACGACGAAGGCAACGTTGCACCGCGCCTTGACGATGTCACTATGCCCGCAGAGCAAGCCCTCGAAGATCACGCAATGATGATGCATTATGCCAAGTTAATGCTCTGCGCCGGTATTGTTCATGGCGATCTTTCAGAATTCAACGTCCTCGTCGATGAGTACGGCCCCGTCATTATCGATTTGCCGCAGGCAGTAGACGCCGCCGCCAACAACAACGCTGAAGCGATGTTTACCCGTGATGTCAACAACATGACACGTTACTACGCAGAATTTGCCCCGACACTACTCAAAACTCGTTATGCCGAAGAAATGTGGGCACTCTACGAAGAGGGGAAATTAAAACCAGACACTGTTTTAACCGGCTTATATGAAGGTGACGCTGATAATGCCGATGTCGACTCTGTACTGGAAGAAATCAAGGCTGTTTTACAGGAAGAGCAAGCACGCCAAGAACGGCTAAGGGAGGCAGAAGAAGAAGGATAAATGTATACGATAGCGCCATTTAAATCCGCTTGGAATATACCGGTAATATCTCACTAATAAACAACCGGGTTTGCTCTTGCATCTCTGCCGTATTGCTTGCTATCGGTAACATAACAAACTTTGAACAACCCGCGGCAATATAGTCCTCAATTCTCCGGTGGATATCACTAACATCTCCCACGACCATAAAGTCTGAAGGATCTTTTTTCAGGCGGTCGCTCAACGCTCTCTTGGCTTGTTTCGCAGATGCGTCATTAGGATCTCCAATTCTGAAAGAAAAACTGGCGCCATAATGATCCTCTTGTATTGTGCGGCCGGTAATAAGCAATGCCTGTTTAATGCCCGTTACCATAGCGGCAGCTTGATCAGGAGAATCCAGGCCACCCAACCACCCCGTGCCATAAGTCGCCACCCTCCGCATAGCAACTTCGCTGGAACCACCAATCCACAACGGAATATTCTGATTACTGGGTTTGGGTGCAATGCTGGCGTTCTGGTATTGGAAAAATTCACCCTTAAAACTTACATCGTCCTGATCCCACAACTGACGCACCAGCGCCAAAGCCTCATTGGCCTTTTTACCACGACGTTTCGTTACGGCTCCACTAGCCTTGTAGTCCTGACCCAAAGCACTTCCCACACCAAAAGCGGGAAGAAGCCGGCCATTACTGAGGAAATCGATGGTGGCGCATTGTTTAGCAATCAGCAATGGATCGCGTAATGCAATAGAAGCGACATTCATACCAAAGCGAATACGTTCCGTTGCCCCGGCCAAAGCAGCCATTGTCGACAGACATTCAAGCATCGGTTCTTTAGAAATCAGGCTATCTGTTTGCCAGATCGAATCCACTCCGCCGGTTTCACATTGCTCTATCCAACGCCAATAGCCACGCGCGTCGTCAAAGGGAAATTTTGAAACCCCCAAACCCAATCCGATTGCCACAATATTACCCCGCCTGGTCGAATATTAGTTGTTAACCGTCATTCTACGACGTGGTTGTTCGACGTGATAGCCTTTGCAAGTTAACAATCAATTTATCGAGCTGTTTTTGAGAAGATCGCGGCAGAGAATCAAATCTTGCGCCGATAACGGTACAGCGATGGGGAGGCTTTCGATATTCGTAACTTTTAACGTCGAGATTACAGCTCAGTATACTGCCGTCGGGCAAGGTGAATTTGGCGCCTTTCAATTTTCGATTGGACGCCAACTGCTCACTGACATTTTTATTGACGCTGAAACTCATCCCCGATGAAGACATATTGATAATTTGACACATCGCCATATCACCACCGGATAGATTGACGCTCAATCGAGTATTCATGTCACGATCGACGGCGACTCGGAAATACTCTCTACGCTGGTTCGCTCGTATCTTTTTGGGTAAGGCAATTCGATAAGCAGGAGAGCCATCCAGAATTTCAATTGAACCTATGGCGCTGGTAAATTTAATTGGCAGACCCTTATTACTGGAAGTAATCTCGATATTTTCTCCTGGTATTATCGCGATATCTGCTTGCATGGGAAAAAACTCATCGATTAGTAACGATTGATTGAGCGGATCCACTTTGAGAATCAGACTCTGGAAAGAACAGTCTGCCCGATCGACAAATCTAACATTAACAAAAGTGTGCTTCAGGCATAACTCCTGTAGCCGAATAAGCGTTTCAGGTTTTATTTCCGGCTCTTCAGCAGCCAGCGTGGCTCTAGAGCCAAATAACATAGCGATAAAACCATGATTTTTTCCAGGTCGTAAATTCAGCATAATGACTACCTCTGAGAACTGCCAACAAATCCTGATCGATCATCAAACAACATAGTAGTGGTTCACAATCTGGAGTTTTAGTAGAAATAACCACAACTATTCACATTGACTGGAAGAAGATGGATAATCCATCAACCTCAGTATTCCGTGCAGTCATTAAAAACCCAGTCCAAGGACCTTCACATGCGCATATTTTTATGGATTATCGTTACCCTTACCGTTTTAGCGGGCATTAGCATTTACTATTTCAATCTGCCAGAACCGGTCGCAGCAACACCTCCAGCATTAACATCAGCAGAACTGGAAACCCTGCCAACAGACCGCAAAGGCCAGGTATTGATCTATGGTGCCTATGGGTACACCGGTGCCGGGATCTCAAAATTAGCAGCTGAGTACGACATTACACCGGTATTGGCAGGTCGTAATGAAAGTAAACTCAGGCCACTCGCGGAATCATTGGGTTATGACTACATAGTGCTATCACTGGAAAGTAATCACGATAATTTGGTCACTGTTCTCAAACATTTTGAAATTGTCCTGCATATTGCGGGCCCCTATACCTACACTTCCAAACCGATGATTGACGCGGCCATTGCGGCTGGCACACATTATCTCGATTTAACCGGTGAGATCCACGTTATTCAGGCTCAGCTTGATCGCGATGAAGAGTTCAAGCAGGCAGGAATCATGGTAATGCCATCGGTCGGTTATGACGTTGTACCAACCGACTGCCTTAACTTGTATGTGGCCAAACAAATTGAAAATCCTACCAATTTGACCGTTTTAATGAATGGCAATTACAATGCCGTGGAAGGTGCAGGCGCAAGCAGGGGAACGGCTAAATCAGGATTAGAAATTTTATCTCGTCCGCTACTTAGTCGTGAAAACGGAGAAATGGTGCAAATTTCCCAACCAAAAATGATCAAACGAATAGAAGATGGACGAGAACAAACGCTGGTACAAATTCCCTGGGCTGACATGGTAACTAGTTACGTCAGCACCGGTGTTCCAACGATAGAAGTGTATCAAATTCAGGAAGGCGGAGTGCCATCATGGTTGCCACGTCTGGCCCAATATCGCATTGGCCGCCGACTACTTTCATGGCTAATCGACAGTACACTCCCAGAAGGACCGCCACCAGAAGCCCAGCAGAACCGTCAAACACAGATTGTTTCAACAGTCACTAACAACATGGGTGACACTGCAAGCGCGGCGATGATAACACCCGAAGCATATTTACTCACTTTTCACAGCACGCTCATTGTGGCCAAACGGGTGATTGATGGCGACTGGGAACCGGGATTTCAAACAGTAGCAAAAGTCTATGGAGCCGATCTGGCACTGGAAGTACCCGGTGTATCGCGTATCGATTTATAGATCACTACTCACATCGTCTATCGAACCGTGAGTATTAGCCGACGCTCGATAGACGGAATTACTGTGTTTACGCAATTTTTTTTACATCAACAAAGTCTTCTAATCGCGTTAGCATTTCATCGCGAGTGGGCCCGTTAACAATTCTGGCAGCTGCGTTTTTCTTTCGCCCTCTAAGCATATACCGGTAAATGGTGTTCCGGATTCGCTTGTCTTGTAAAAAATCACCTGGTTTTTCTAACAAATGAAATGTATGTAAAAATCCTCGAAGCACATGAATTTCATTCTGAATTGCAGCCGCCATCGCGTCACCAAAGGCGCCGGCAAACCATTTCTTAAAACCGTCAGATTTTTCGACTAGCTCACCAGCCATAATTGCGGCTGCCTGTTTAATCGCTTTTTTGTCTTCGTCGAGACTTGCTTTAAATATCGGATGAATTTCTTCCATCGTTCGAACATCAAAGGTCAGTGCTCGCTGCTGTGGGGATGATTCCGACGCAATCACATCAGCTAATAAGTGCGCGTGCTGCATGCCAATACTGCATCCCCGACCATACAACGGATTTGTGCGAACTGATGCATCTCCTATTGCAAAAAAATTCAGCGCAACCGGTTTTTCGTTTTGAACATAGTGACGCCAAACTGCGTGAATATCGCCGAATCCAAAAGAGTCCGTCGTTGGCAGCGATACATCTTCGCGCACCCATGGCTGCAGACCAGGAATACTCAGGCAGATTTGGTCAAACTGTTCGGCACTATTTACCGCTTTACGCAATGTGATTTCAGCGGCCGGAACACAGATAATAATTGAGAAATTACCGTCCTCACATTTAAACAAGCCATACTTCAAATATCCCAAGTCACCTGCAGGCCGCTCAGGGCCATCTGCAGATGGCTCTTCTACGCCGGGTTTAAGTTTGTAGTGACGGGTGAAATAGACAATTTCGGCATCATCTTTTTCTTCTTCTATTTCATGCCCTAATGCCTTGAACCAATGTGGAAACTTTGTCGTTCTTCCGCTAGCATCAATCACAATGTCGGCGAAAAACTGGCTATCAGCCAGTTGCAACCCTGTTATTTTAAGATCGTCACTTTGATCGTCAACAACAAAACCCGTAACAGTTTCTCCGTTGATAATGTCTATGTCCTTCTGTCTCTCAACATAACGTCGCAAAACAGTTTCCATGGTGGCGCGTCTGCACATCAATATCCACAAGCGCTCGTCACCTGGTTGTGATGTGTATTTCGAACGCAGGTCCGGAGGAATCATCTGTTCGAACTCTACTCGCAAAGCCCCGGCACTAATAAAGTCATCCAGTAAATCCGGGTAATTGTCCTGAAGAAGATTACACATGAGCCCCAGAAACGCATGCGGGTGACGAAACTGTCCTGCACCCTTTCGGTCCCAGTCGAAAAATGCCGCGTCTCCTCCTCCCGGTGGAGGGGGATTGTCACGTTCAAACAGAGTGACCTGATAACCTTTTCGCACAAGCGCCAGTGACGCACCAAGTCCACAGATACCTGCCCCTACAATGGCAATTTTTCCAGTCATCGTATTTTTCCACCTCACTTGCCTAGCGATTCTTAATGATTATGCAGCACGTTCTTTGTCCCGAATTTTCCCCAAATACCTAATAAATGTTTCGCTATCTTGTGCTCCTGGCACACTGTATTTTCCATTAAAGAAAAACACCGGAACTGAATAGATATCTTGTTCGACCCACTGTTGCTGCTCCGCTCGCACATGGCCGGCATAGCGTTGATCCATAACTACATCCAGGGCCTGCTTTTGATCTAACCCTACTTTCGATGCAACAGCGGCCAACACTTCAAGATTGCTGACGTCATCCCCATTAGAAAAAAAGGCTTCAAACAAAGCCAGTTTTAATTCGGTTTGCAAACCCTGCTCCCCGGCCCAATATATCAGTTGATGTGCGCTGAACGTATTAACCATTCTTAACCCATTGGAATAGTCGAACTTAAAACCTAGCGAATCACCCAGTGTAATCAACCGTTCTCTTGCACCACTATTCTTTTGTTGGGTGCTTCCATATTTTTCTGCCAAATGTTCTTTCAAATCCTGGCCTTCAGCTGGCATGGCAGGATTGAGTTCAAATGGATGCCAGTGAAACTCAACATTAAACATACCCGGCATAGAATCAAGTGCCTTTGATAACTGCTTAAAACCAATAATGCACCATGGACAAACGACATCGGAAACAATATCGACTCGCAGTGGTAATGGTTGAGGCTGAAGATTCATTCTAACTCCGCTAATTGCTGGCATGGCGTGATAGTATTGTGTTGATAATAACTCCACCTCAGGTACATATACAAACAGGGTAGTAACATTAGAACGCTAGTCAAACACTACTTACTAATTACCATTGGCTGGACAAGCATTGTATTAGGCGTCATTGGCGTGTTTCTCCCCATATTGCCGACAACGCCTTTTATCTTGTTGTCTGCCTGGTGTTTTTCCCGCTCATCAGAGCGCTTTCACAGCTGGTTGTTGGCCAATAAGCATTTTGGTCGCATGATTAGTGACTGGGAAGATGGTAGAGGGCTCTCCCGGAAGGTAAGAACGCGAGCACTCATTCTGTCTTGGTTCAGCTTGTGTTTTTCCATGTTTGTAATCCATCAATGGTGGGCAGTCGCTATCCTCAGTACGGTTGGAATATTACTTACACTTTATTTGTACAAACAGCCCGTTTATGATTAACCTCATTTCACCCAAACGATAAATGCTGGAGCAATTCATGGATCTAAAAAGCAAAGTCGCTATAGTCACAGGGTCATCATCTGGTGTCGGCGCAGCGACTGCACGACTGCTGGCTAGCAAAGGCTGTAATGTTGTCATCAACTATTCCCGTAGTAATGATGCCGCACAAAAAGTTGCCGCGGATTGCCAGCAATTGGGTGTTGAGACACTGGTGTGCCAGGCTGATGTCTCTAGCGACGATGCATGCAGATCACTGGCAGCTCAGGCCAATGATAAATGGGGTCGTATCGACATTCTCGTTAACAATGCCGGCACCACAAAATTTGTGCCCCACGACCAACTAGAGGGTTTAGACAAGGATGACTTTTTTGCGATTTATGGTGTCAACGTTGTTGGCCCATATCAGATGCTGCGCGCCTGTGAATCTTCTCTACGTGCCAGCGGAGACGCAGCTGTCGTCAATGTATCCTCAATTGCAGGAGTGCGTGGGATTGGTAGCTCAGTCGCCTATGCCGCGTCAAAAGGGGCGTTGTTAACAATGACAAAATCACTGGCCCGCGTTATGGGCCCCGAAATTCGGGTCAATGCGGTTTGCCCCGGTTTCATTCAGGGCGAATGGCTCGAACAGGGTATTGGTGCTGACAACTACCAGAAGATAAAGAGGAGCCTCGAAGAATCTGCGCCGCTGAAAAAAACCTGCACAGGCGAAAGTGTCGCCGAATCAATTGTCAGCTTCATTGAGGGGCACGCTATCGTTACTGGCCAGCACATCATTCTCGATGGAGGCCAATATTTAATGTGATTCACACCTGCCGGCTTGACCAGCAGGTGTTCTAACAAAAGCCCTAATAGTAGTCGACAACATTCAACAGCTAAACATTGCCCGAAGTGTTAGTCGACAGCTACTCCTTAACGAATCCTTTCCAGCTACTCATATATGTAATAAAGGACTCTCCCAGCCCTTCCTTCTTCAAGTGATCAGCCGACACTGGATTAGTCACTGGTTGAAATTGCAGATCCGCATTCATTTTCTCAGGAAAATCGTGATGAAGAATCCCCGCTCTGCCCAGCATGATAAAATCGACATCTAAATCAAGACAACGCTGTGCGTCGGCGGGTGTACGAATGCTACCAGCAAATCCCAATTTTGTGTCACCGCGATCCAACTCCGTAAAATATGATGCCAGACTGCGCCCTTGAAACGCTTCCTCTGCGGGCTCTTTGAAAACATCCCACAGGGACATATCGAGAAAATCGATTGAGCCCGACGCCATGAGTTGTTGCGCCAGCTGCCGAATTTCGGCCAGTTTTACATCAAAACGTTCCGGCGAAAGCCTTACTCCAAGAACAAAATCAGGACTGCAGCGCTTGCGGATACCGTCGATAATATCAACGACAATCCGCGACCTGTTTTCCAGTGAACCACCATACTGATCTTGGCGCTGGTTAATCGTCGGACTTAGAAATTGACAGAGGATATACCCATGGGCACCATGCAGTTCTACGCCGTCAAATCCGGCCTTTTCAGCTCTTTCGGCAGCAGCGACAAAATCTTCTGTTAGCTGTTCAACCTCTTTTGTCGAGAGACCACGAGAACCCGTATCGTCGTGATCTGACGGGCAGACAGGACGGCCATCTATTAATTCGGCTGGCGTGCGCATCCCGGCATGATGAAGCTGTACTATTGCGAGACTATTCTCGGCCTTTATCCCATTGGCTAATCGCGTCAGCCCCTCTAGATGATCGTCAGAAAAAATCCCTAACTGGCCCGGAAAACCTTGCCCAACTGCCTGTACGTGAGCAGCACATGTCATGGTCATACCAAAGCCACCTTTCGCTCTCATCGTCAACCAGTGATATTCATCTTCTGATAAACTACCATCGGGGTGGCTTTGAGTATTTGTTAAAGGGGCGAGGAAAAATCGATTCTTTACAATACTTTTTCCCAGCGAAACAGGTTCAAACAAATTGGTCATTCTCGGTTACCTTTGCTATTTTTTCGTTTATTAGTAGCTGTGTTTAACGACTCGGTTAGCCGACAATCTGAGTCGTTATATTTGTCATTAATGCGTTCATTCAGGCTTAGCCTAGCGCCGTTTCAAATAGTGTTAACAATCTCGACCAGGCTCGCTCAGCCTGTACTTCATTGTAAACTCTGGAATCCGGCGGACACCAGCCATGCAGGGCGCCTTCATAAACTTCTATTTCAGCAGACAAACCGGCTTTTTCAAAACTGTCTCGCAACACCACTTTTGCGCCTGGATCTCGCTCATCATCATTGTCCGCTATCGCAAACAGAAAATTTGCTTTCATTTTCGGCACCATCAAATGAGGACTATCAACTTTGTCAGTAACTAATCTTCCCCCGTGAAATGACGCACCCGCACCAATTCGCCCAGGAATCGCAGCAGCCGTTATCATAGTAAAAGGGCCACCCATACAATATCCCGTAGTCCCTATCTTTCGCTCAGTATCAACCGACGCTTGCTGGTCCAGGAAACTAACAAAAGCGGCGGCATCAGTAGTTGTGGTATCGACCGATAACTGCATTGCCATGGGCAAAACTTTATTGCGGGTAGCTTCGTCCTGAAAGCTGGCACCTTCGGGGACAACTGGCGCAGTGGCCACACGATAATACGGATTCACAACTAATACCGAATATCCTGACTCAGCGAGACGTTTACCCATCAACCTGAATGAAGGGCGTAAACCGAGTATGTCAGGCCAAATAATAACCGCCGGATGCTGTCCAGCTGAGGGATGAACAAACAGACAATCTGCTATGCCGTCTGCAGTTTTAACACTAACATTACGTTCAACAACATCCATCGCATTAGCTACCTGGGGCAACATCATTGCCAGCGCAGTACCCGCAGTTAACGCATTAAATTGTCGCCGGGAAATAGCCCCAGTATTTTCCAAATATTTATCATTGTCTTCAACAGTATCTTCGTCACACATAGTTTTATCCCCTATATAATCGATGCTTTCTGTTTAATTTAATTAAATTTATAATCGATAGAGCTGACGCATTCGGCAACGATACTAACATCGATATGTGCCGACGACCATTTCAATGCTAAAGTCGACATTTTGACACAAACGGCTCGAACAGAACGAGTCATTAGATGGTAATTTCACGTCATGCCTTTCGCCCAAATAAATGATATACAGCTTTACTTTGAACAAAGTATTTCGCCAAATGCTGATGCACCTCGGCTGCTATTTATTGGCGGAACCGGCGGTGACTTACGAATAAAGCCCAATATATTGGACAGCCCATTAGCGCAACATTTTCACCTGCTCGCTTACGATCAGCGAGGACTCGGCCAGTCTGATATACCAGATGGGCCCTACACGATGGAGCAGTACGCCGACGATGCATCTCAATTACTCTCTGCAGTGGGCT
Organism: Oceanicoccus sp.; assembly: GCA_036963965.1. Taxonomy (GTDB): domain Bacteria; phylum Pseudomonadota; class Gammaproteobacteria; order Pseudomonadales; family Dasaniaceae; genus Oceanicoccus. The sequence goes on from JBALTE010000009.1 coordinate 158,866, forward strand.
GGGAAAGCGCTCATGTTTACGGTGTTTCATTCGGGGGGATGGTGGCACAACATTTGGCGATACGTCATGCTGGCAACATCAACAAGCTGGTTTTAGCGTGTACTTCCAGTGGTGGCCACGGCCGAGCGTCTTACCCTCTGCACCGGTTGACCCACTTATCTGATCGCAAACATTTCGAATTTATGATGGGAATATCCGACATCAGGGACGATTTACAATGGCAACAGCAAAATCCGGAAATCATCGAAAAACGCTGGCAATACATTAATGCGCAACGCAAACAGCTTGCAGTGCGGGAGCAATCAAAAACAGGCGCAGTTAATCAATTGAATGCGCGAAAATGTCACGACACATCCGCGCGGTTACACAACATTCACGCCAATACTTTTATTTGCGGTGGGATATACGACGGTATTGCACCGCCGGAAAATTTAAGAGCCTTAAATACCGACATTGCAGGCAGTACGTTGAAATTCTATCAAGGAGGCCATCTGTTTATGTTACAAGACCGAACTGCAATGATTGATATTCTCGAATTTCTGCAAGAGGATTAATAAGACAATCTGCCTTAATCAATCGCGTTGGCGAACTTTACCTATGTATGGCAAATTCCTATTGCGTTGCGCATAGTCAATGCCGTAACCAACCACAAACTCGTCCGGGATTTCAAACCCCACCCAATTAGCACTCACATCAATCTCTCTACGTGATGGCTTGTCCAGCAACGCACATACGGCCAATCGGTGAGGCTTTCGAGATTTTAATAAATTCAACACATGTTTCATGGTGTGCCCTGTGTCGATGATATCTTCGACAATAAGAACATCACCGCCTTCAATTTCGCCTCGGAGATCTTTAAGGATACGCACCTCTCGTGACGATTCCATACTGTCACCGTAGGACGACGTTTCCAGGAAATCGACTTCAACCGGCAAATCAAGTTCTCGTACCAGGTCGGCGACAAATATGAATGACCCTCTCAACAGTCCGACGACAATCAGTTTTTCAGTACCGATATAGAATTCAGCAATATCCCTTGCAAGACTCTCGACTCTTGCGGCGATGGATTTTGCTGAAATCATCGGGTCAATAGTGTAACTAGCGTGATCCATTACTATTCTCTGAACTAATTTATCGAAGAAAACATAAACCTACATCCCGGTAAGATTATCAGCAATCGCTTCCACGGCGGTTTATTGCGCAAATATACGTAATCAACAAATAACGCTAAATAGCGAGTTTCTGGCCCGCTTTTGCAGCCAACTCAAAAGCGTACTTTCGTTTATTGTGATCAAAAATCGACGACACCAGCATCAGTTCATCAGCATCTGTTTGCCGAATAAACTCCGCCAAACCGTGTTCCACGTCCTCTATTGTTCCCACTGCAGAACAGGAACCAATTTGTGCTAGGACGGCTCTATCCTGAGGAGCCATCGATTCCTCAAAGTTAGCCACAGGTGGCGGCAATTGACCCGGCGTACCCCTTCTCAGATTGAGAAACGATTGCAACGAAGAGGAGCGTAAATATTGCGCCTCTTCGACAGTATCAGCGGCACAAATGTTAAAACCCAACATCACGTAGGGCTGCTCCAGCTGCGCTGAGGGTTTAAACCGATCCCGGTATATCTCAAGAGCCTGCATCATTTGCTGGGGTGCAAAATGCGAGGCGAAAGCAAAGGGCAGCCCTAACATTGCCGCTAGCTGAGCGCCAAACAAACTCGACCCCAGTATCCACATAGGTACATTTGTGCCTTCACCGGGAACAGCAATAACACGCTGGCCTTTGTCGGCAGGTTTAAAATATTGCTGTAGTTCAACCACATCTCTGGGGAAATCATCTGAACTACCATTAAGTGTCCGACGCAAAGCCTGAGATGTTACTTGATCAGTTCCTGGTGCACGCCCCAAGCCCAGATCAATACGCCCAGGGTACAACGATGCAAGTGTGCCAAATTGTTCAGCAATAACCAACGGCGAATGATTTGGCAGCATGATGCCGCCAGCACCCACACGGATAGTTGAAGTTCCTCCGGCTAGATAGCCAATAACCACTGATGTAGCTGCACTGGCAATCCCTCGCATACTGTGATGCTCAGCAACCCAGTAACGATTATAGCCAAGCGACTCAGCATGTTGCGCCAAATCCAGCGAGTTATGCAGTGCCTCTCCGGGAGTACTGCCTTGAGGAATTGGCGAAAGATCTAAAACTGATAATTTTGTTGCCATATTATTTCCAATAGTTATGCAAACGGCGACTCACCCGTGCAATGACTCTCACACGCTACTTATCGCCAAATTCGTTTTCTGCTACCCGCTAAAATTTGCCACATTCACTCAGGTAAAATGGCTGACAACGGTCCCGAGAGAGAACCTTGGTCAGCGCGTAATGTCGAACTTTGCGCTGCGGCATCATAAGCCTGGAGCAGCCGACTGTTTTTGGCCTCTATTGCACTTTTCCAATTCGGGTGGGTAAAAATGTAAAGTGCTTCCTGCTCCATACTTTCCACTACCCATTTCCCAACAGTATCAGCAGACATACCATTGCTGATGGCCTCGCTAACGTTATTTTTCAATTCGTCACCGGCGTTGGTCTGAACTTCACTTTGATCGGCGCCGGCAGGATGATTGCGACGACTTTCCGCTATTTGAGTATTTACCCATGCTGGGCACAAAACCGCCACGCCGATTCCCTGAGGCACCAACTCCAGATTCATTGATTCTGAATAACCAACAACCGCAAATTTGGTCGCATTGTACGGCCCCATACCAACAGTTCCAACTTGGCCAGCAAGAGACGCCGTATTAATAATGTAGCCACCCTCCCCATGTTCTTTGATCAAGGGCACAAACGTTTCACAGCCATAGACAACGCCCATCAGATTAACATCTACAGTCCATTTCCAGTCTTCGATAGGTATTGTTCCAGTCTCGCCGCCACCGCCGCCGACACCAGCATTGTTAACAATCACATGAATTTTTCCGAAAGTTTCTATCGTTTTTGCAGCTGCTGCCTTAACCGCTTCAAAATCAGAAACATCGCAAACGACTCCCGCTACGTCTGCACCGCTTTCTCGAAGACTGGCAACCGCTGACTCAAGTGGCCCCGGCTCGATATCAGTCATCATCACTTTCATGCCCTTTGCCACAAACGCTCTCGTTATACCCAGACCAATACCACTGGCCGCTCCGGTTACAAAGGCAATTTTTCCGTCAAAATCTTTCATTTTCCCACCACTTTTTAGTTTCCATTATTATTGGCCCTATGCTTCGGCCCGTGATTCGGCTCTTTCTCATAGCGTCGATGCCCAGAATTATATGCTATTTGAAACAGCCCTGTCCCTATTGCTGCTGACATAACGTTGTCAGTAGTGGTCATGTTATGCTGGATGAAACCACACAGGGACAACCCGATGAATAAGCTCTATATATTTTCCCCCGGATTTGGACTTAGGAACTTAAGTCCATTTTGTTTAAAAATGGAAATGGCTCTTACCCATCTCAATATTGATTTTGAACTAGCGGAATTCAACGACCCGAGAAAAGCCCCAAAAGCAAAACTGCCTTACATGGAACTCAATGGCGACATTCTGTCCGATTCCGAAATCATGTTTGAACATCTTAACGACATCAGCGGCGGCAAGCTTTACCAGGGATTGACTGCTGAGCAAAAAGCTATTGGACTCGCCTTCTCGCGTCTGGCAGAAGATCATTTATATTGGTTAATGGTGGCTAGCCGCTGGCTCGAAGATGACTGGTTTCCCAATGTAGCAGATGCTTTTTTTGCACCGCTGCCAATTCCACTGAGATGGATAGTCCCCGGTATTGCCCGCAAACAGGTAAAGAAGACATTGCAGCTACACGGTTTGGGCGCGCACAGTCTGGAGGAGAAGAAAGCCTTTGCCCGCCGGGATTTACAGGCCATTAGTGACGCCATTGGTGATAAACCATTTTTACTGGGTGAAACTATCTCTGCGTTTGATTTCACTGTCGGGTCTGCGCTCAGCGGTATTTTAGACAACAAGCCAGATACCTGGCTCTCGCCGATTGCCAGAGAGACCGATCATTTGGTGGATTATGCAGAGAGGGTACAAAAGACAACGGGAGTTTATGGGCGCTTGAATCCCTAAGTGCTCCCTTATAACGTCCAATTTACGCTTTTCACAATAGCGGCCCATGACTAAGCGTTTGGCTAATTAACCCCAAGGCAATAGAGCTTCTATTGCCTTTTTTTGTGATAGACTATCCGCCAATTCACAGTCCAAACATAATAAATGAAACATGTGAAAGAGATCTGTATCCTAACAATTGGTCTGATTTCAATAGCACGTGTAAGCGCTGTGGAATACCCCTACTTTTTGGAGCATTGTCAATATGATTCACTTAACTGTTAACGGAGTGCAACAGACTGTTGATGCCGCTCCTGACACTCCCCTGTTATGGGTTTTACGAGAAAATCTTTCCTTAACCGGAACAAAATTTGGCTGTGGTATCTCCCAGTGCGGAGCTTGTACAGTGTTAAATAATGGCGAACCGATCAGGTCCTGCGTAATGCCAATTTCCCTTTTCGAAGGTGCCAACATCACCACGATTGAAGGACTGGCCGACGACAGTGGGCTCCACCCCATTCAACAAGCCTGGATTGAAGAACAAGTACCCCAATGTGGTTACTGTCAATCGGGTCAAATTATGTCAGCTGTCGCTTTACTCAATGACAATCCCCAGCCCTCGGACCAAGACATTGATAAAGCGATGTCAGGCAATATATGCCGATGCGGCATGTACGACCGAATTAAACGCGGTATAAAACGAGTCGCCAACAATACTCCCGTGCAAATGTTTGATCCCAATAGTGGGCAGGAGGTGCAAAATGGGTAAGTGGACTAGACGCGGTTTCATCACTGCTGGAGCGATAGGTACCGGAGCATTGGTAATTGGCGTAGCGATACGCCCCGGACATCGAGCTCCCGGAATGGCCAAGTATGTTGCAAATGAAGGTGAGTCGCTCATCAATGCGTGGGTGAAAATCGATAGCGATAATAAAGTCACCGCTATTATCCCTCACTCAGAGATGGGTCAGGGTGCACAAACGGCACTAACGCAAATGCTTGCGGATGAATTAGATGCCAATTGGGACGATGTGTCCTTTATCGAAGCACCTGCAGAAGATGCCTATGCGAACTACGCCATGGGTAAAGGTTACATTTTAGGCGACGCAGAAATTCCAAAATTATTAGTCGGATCGGTCGACGGAGTGTTCTTGCAAATTACCAAAGCCATGCACCTTCAAGTCACTGGTGGTAGTGCGAGTGTTAGGACAACAGGCGTCTATGGTATGCGCGTTGCGGGCGCTGCAGCACGTGAAATGTTAATCGATTCAGCCGCTGAAGTTTGGGGAGTAGAGGCATCCGAACTATCAACCGCCAACGGTAAAATAATCCATGCGGGCACCGGCAAAGAAGAACCTTATTCCACTTTCATCACTCAGGCAGCACAAAAAACGCCATCATCAACTCCCGTATTAAAAACGCCTGACCAATTTACCATTATGGGCAAAGACAAACAGAGGCTGGATATTCCATCCAAAGTGGATGGCAGTGCACAATTCGGCATTGACGTCAGTGTCGAGGGGATGAAAATAGCGACCATAAAGGCCGCGCCGGTTTTTGGTGCACAGCTTGCTACTGTTGATGCATCCAGAGCAAAAGGGATGCCTGGTGTCATAGAGATAGTCGAACTGGAAGACGCCGTCGCTGTCGTTGCCAATGGGTATTGGCAGGCCAAACAGGCACTGGCGCAAATTGCGGTTACTTGGACTGAAACATCCCGCGATGGCGCCAATAGCGAACTTTTGTTCCAGCAATTCCTGACCGATATGGACAATGCAAAAGCGTCTGGCGACAGTAAAACTGATCTGACACTGGGTGATGCCAGTCAAGCGATTGCCAACGCGGACAGAGTCATTGAACGCAGTTACCGGGTCCCCTATCTGGCACACGCCTGTATGGAACCAATGAATGCCGTGGCACGTGTTGCCGATGGCAAATGTGATATTTGGATTGGTACCCAAAACCCTCTCGGCTTCAAGCATCAAGTGGCAGACGCATTGGAAATGGAGTCCGCTGATGTCACTATAAGCAATCAGTTTCTCGGCGGTGGCTTTGGTCGCCGAAATATGCCCGATACTGCCATACAGGCGGCAAAAATCTCTCAAAAGACGGGACTGCCTATAAAGCTTATCTGGTCTCGGGAAGAAGATATACAACATGATTTCTATCGACCGGCAGTCGCATCAAATTTTATTGCTGCGCTTGACGAGTCAGGTAAACCAACCGCATGGGAAAATCAGTTTGTCGATAAGCACGAGCCGACAGAAGCGCCTCATATACTGTACGAAATTGACAATCAGGACATTCACTTTGCTGATAGTCCGACACACATTCCATTTGGCGCATGGCGAAGCGTGGACCATTCCCAGCACGGATTTTTTACCGAGTCCTTCGTTGACGAACTGGCCTATGAAGCAAAGCAAGATCCCTATCAGTTTCGGCGCGACCTGCTGACTAATAAGCCTCGTCACCAAAAGGTATTAGACCTGGTGGCAGAAAAAGCTAACTGGGGAAAACCATTGGCGCCGGGACAAGGGCGTGGCATTTCACTGCAGGACTCCTTTGGCACCATCGTCGCAGAAGTTGTTGATGTGACCGTAACGGCAGGAAAAATCAGCGTCGACAAAGTTACGGTCGCCGTCGATGCCGGCTTTGCAGTATCACCGGACGGCGTGAAGGCACAGATGGAATCTGGAGTCATCTACGGCTTAACCGCTGCACTTTACGGCGAAGTTTCTATTGAGAATGGTCGTGTTAAACAGTCTAACTTCAATGACTACCCTATGGTTAGAATGAATGATGCCCCCGCAATCGAAACGCATATTATCAACAGCCATGAGAGCTGGGGAGGCGCCGGAGAACCCGGGACTCCAGGTACTGCTCCAGCGTTAGCCAATGCAATATTTTCTGCAACCGGTATTCGTATTCGCGAACTACCCATTAGTAAATATGAATTTGACTTGGCTGGAGGGGACAGCAGCAATCAACTGGGAAGTTAACAGCTGCGCAGCTTGATGTGATTAAAGGCTCGACATCCGTTGTCGAGCCTTTAAATATTTTCATTGCCCTGTTTAACCCAAGCCCCCCGCCAACACATCACTTGTCTTTTAGGTGTTAATCCCATCGCAAAAACGACAATTGTTCACGCTTTCCCCTACGCTCCCACCCGCTCTTTTAGATTTGAAATAGTTGGCACTGCGACTAAATAATCGGAACTCACCACCTTGATAGACCGTGATAGTATCCCGCATCAAAACACACAGGCGAGAAACAATGACACTCATTCCACCAGGGTTTATAGCATTCGAAAATCTACCCGGACACATTGAACTGAACGGACCCTATTATTGGCGACCATTGGACGACGGCAGTTACGACTATGGTTTCTTTTCAGATGATCGTCACGCTAACCCTGTGGGCGTCATTCACGGCGCAGCATTACTCAGCTTTGTCGATACATTAATCGGGCATACCATCAGGAATATCACTCAACGTCACTGTGCAACAGTCACGCTCAATTCGGAATTTATCGCCGCTGGGCCCGTGGGAAAATGGATAGACGGAAAGTTAGAAATAAAAAAAATCACCCGCTCGCTGGCTTTTGTCAACGTTGACGTATTGACCGAGGGAGAAATTTTATTAAACGCGTCCAGCGTTTTCAAATTATTCGGCGCGGTAGAAAATGCGACCTAATTCGTCGCCATTTCGACACTTAAGCGTTTAACGATCTGTGCTGCGTCAAGACAATCATTGATTCTATCAACACCCGTACCTGCATACATTGCAGCAGCCCGAATATCTCCTGTCATTCCTGCCTGTGGGGTCGACACATAATAACGAGGCAACTCTCTGCCTGCCGCTGTAGTTAACACAATGTCTCCTTCGCCGGGGCGATGACCGGGGGAAGGAGAACCTGCGGCATACCACGCGCTAAAGGTTGAATTGACCAACGCTCGATGGGGTGCATTCGGCCAAGCACCATCAAAACAGAGTGATCTGGCTGTATCGCCCTTAACCGCCTCTAACAGGGCTGCTTTATAGTCATCGTGGCCTTCTGATTCTCTGGAAGCCGCAAAACGGGTGCCATATAAAATGCCGGCCGCTCCCAGATTCATAAACTCCCGCCCATCGTAGCCATTGCCACAACCACCCGCGGCAATAACCGGTGTATCACCGGCTACCGCCAATACTGACGCCAATAGTTCCTGTGCCGGAATGTCGCTTAATACATGCCCTCCCGCTTCTACTCCTTGCGCAATCAACGCAGTAGCACCCGCATCCAATGCTGCACAAGCACCATCACTATCGGCGACGGTGGCAATCATCCTAACTGACGCCAAATTGATTGCCGGCATTGAAGCGGCGGGACTACCCCAGAAAAGATGGATGATCGAAACGCCCGCATCAATGGCGGCTGAAATATGATCTACCTGAACCATATCCGCACGAATATTAATTCCAAAAGACTTAGTTGTCAGCGACTGAGTCTGTGTAATCAACGCTTGTGCACTGGCCACAGAACCCGACCAGACAGGCAATATGCCGAGAGCGCCGGCATTTGCAACCGCCGCTACCAGCGCTGGCCCAGACACTCCGCCCATCGGCCCCTGCACAATAGGAAACTCAAGTTCAAATTCTGTCATCAGCGCAGACTGTGCATAAGTGTTCTTCACCTATCGCTCCGACCAGACTTCGCCCTGTAGCCGCACAATATTCACCAGATTACCCATCACAACATTCATATCAATCAAATGCAGACCCCAATCATCCAGACGTTGCTCACCGACAAACACATCTCCGGTTATCGAATCTGCACGAGAATCATTGGCGTCACCATGCGTCGTCACAGAAAGGTAGGAGAAACCATTCTCATAAACGCAGTTTCCGGTTAACAGTCCCGGCACCGAGACAAAATCCGTTGTGGGTTCCGCTCCCGCTCCTACGACCCACTCTCCCTGCACACGGGATGACGCAAAAGCCGATTTTCCTGAAGCAAGATAGGCGTGCAAGTTACCATTTGAACCATCCAGCATCGCCGGGTTGACACAGGCTGCTTGCTGCGTGGTGTCAGTTTCGGCCCCTCTCACACGCCCAAATCGAGAGTGTGCGGGCGGTGGCACGTCATCGCGAAAAGTCACATAGCTGATTACACACCCAACTTCACCCTTAGTGGTACACAGGGGCAACTGCTGAAAAGCACCGCCGACAATACCTCCGGTTGGGACCGCGGTATTACTACCGGTTAGCATCGCTGAGACGATTAGTTTCTGCGCCGGTTTGCCGTCAATCTCTGCTGCTATTAAACGATTAAGCATACCTGACCCCTGTGAGTGGCCAATCAACACAACGCCACGACCATTATTCTCGTTGACCAAGTAGTGTTCCCAAGCGCTCTTAACATCATTGTAAGCAGCCGCTCCATCAAGCTCTACTGTCCCACCGTTCATTCGCGCTCTCAATGCGGTAAGCGTTATTTGTCGATAAAGGGGAGCGAACACTCGGCACACCGATCGAAATCGTGCAGCTTGATGGCGAATAACACTGGCTTCTTCCTCATTTACCACCAAATCACTATTGCCACCGGCGTCCATTGAAACCGTCGGGTAGACATAAAAACAATCAATCGGTGGATTCGTCGCCACTCCCACAAACGGCTTGGCCGTCAACGTTCCATCCGCTGCTACTTCGGTGGTATCCAAATCTACGTCACAGTGATCTGACTGCCCGGGAAGACATAACCAGGTTGCCTTATCCGAATAGTCGGGAGCCGCGGCCAGTGGCACATGGTGCGGCGCTGTATGCAGCACTGGTGGTTTCGGAACGCTTTGCGCCCAAGCCGATGACAAAGAGATAGCAATCGTACAAATGACTAATAACAATGGGGGCATTGATATTCTAAAAATTGACATGGCGAATTCTCACAATATTATACGTAGAGGGATAATGATCCCGAAGTATATCCTCTCTCTAATTATTGGCAAATACTCACGGTTTGACGTTGTATTTACCCATATCGCTCCTTTACTAATCAGGGAAACATTAGCGGCTTGTCTGAACCAAGGAAGCCAGATAGAGTAGGACACCCTCATACCCCTATGATGAGCAGCATGGCCATGACTACTACGTCAATACTTGTCGTAGTAGTCACAATAATAATAGTAACAACCACTTCTCAGAGAAACTTTGCATGTCAGACGAATCTCAATCTGAAGAACAGACACTTCCAGGCAGTGTGCCATTCCTGTTGTTACTCACCGTGCTTAATGTAATGAATTTTGTTGATCGACAATTACTATCCAGTTTTGCCAACTTTATTGTTCCCGATCTGAATTTAACCAACACTGAATTTGGGCTACTAACCGGATTGGTTTTTCTATTTTTCTATTCCACCATGGGAATATTCATGGGTGTGCTCGCCGATAGAGTTAATCGCACCCGGCTAATAGCGATCGGGCTAGCCTCCTGGAGTGTATTAACGGCATTGTCTGGCGCGGCCAAAGGCTTCGTGAGCCTGGCTATTCCGCGTATGTTTATTGGTGTCGGTGAATCAATGATGACACCTAGCGCCATGTCAATTCTGGCTGACCGTTTTCCCACATCCCGGCTGGGTTTTGCTTCAGGCGTCTATTATATGGGCGTACCAATAGGGACCGGCGTGAGCCTGTTAATCGTTGGCTATCTTGGCCCTTCATGGGGGTGGCGCAACTGTTTCTATATGTTGGGGGCACTCGGTGTGGTCATGGCAATTGTCATGTGGTTTATAAAGGAAACGCCTCGACGCCATCTTGCTACCGCTGAGCAGATGGTCAAATCGGCCCCTAGCATGAAAGAAATTGCCGCTACGGTGATGCAAACCTTGCCTCGGTCGCCAGCCCTAATGCTGACCATCGGTGGTGGTGTCGCCTACCACTTTATCCTCGGCGCAACAGTGTTTGACCAATTGTGGTTTGTACAGGAACGCGGCTTTGATCGTGCTGTCATTGCGCAATATGCGGGCTGGATAGGTATTTCCGGCGGTATCCTTGGTAATTTATTCGGTGGCATTGGCAGCGACTGGTTTACTCGTAGAACAGGACTCGGTCGCCCCATGTTTTTATTTTGGATCATGTTGATTTTGGCACCTGTCAACATTGCTTATCGGTTGGTTGACCCGGGCTCATCATGGTTTTGGATAGGCTTGTTCTGTGGCTACTTCCAACTGGGCGCATTCTACGGACCAACATTTTCAACCATACAAGAATTAGTTCCACCACAGGTAAGGGCAACTGTTGTTGCATTTTATATTCTATTGCTCAACTTGATTGGTGTTGGGTTTGGCGTCACCTTTGCTGGCATTGCCATCGACCAACTCATTGCACAAGGCATTGAGCAGCCCTATACAATTGCTCTACTCGGCTTCACCATGGTTTCGTTTATTTGCATCCCCTGCTTTCTTATTGCAGGCAAGCGGTTTAAACAAGACAAAGCTCAACTTTATAAAAATCTGGCACAATGACAAACCAGTATTAGACAGGACGCACAATGAAACAGAAAAAGAACTTTTTGACTAAATTGATTTCGGGGTGGGTATTCATTATGTCGATCACCATAACAAATACGACGTTTGCCAGCGACCAAATTGTCATTGCCCATCGTGGCGCCAGCGGCTATCTGCCGGAACATACTATTGCGGCCAAAGCGATGGCTTATGCTATGGGAGCAGATTATATCGAACAGGATATTGTCATGACGATGGACAATCAATTAGTCGTATTACACGACCACCATTTGGATCAAGTCACCAATGTTCAGGAAACGTTTCCCGACAGACATCGTAGTGATGGGCGCTACTATGTTATCGACTTTACCCTCGAAGAAATTCGAACACTGCGGGTAACGGAGCGTTATAACATCGCCAACAATGATAAAAAGGCCGTATTTGCCGACAGATTCCCGATCAATACATCACGGTTTTCGGTTCACACACTGGCAGAGGAAATTGAACTGATTCAAGGTTTGAATAAGTCAACAGGAGGTGATGTCGGAATTTATCCAGAGATAAAAAGTCCGCAGTTCCACCTCGATGAAGGCAAAGATATCAGCGCAGCAGTACTAAAAACCCTAAAGACGTATGGTTACACAGAAAAGACCGATAAGGTATTTTTACAAACGTTTGACCACAACGATCTAAAACGAATTCACGACGTACTCATGCCAGCCGTGGGAATAGACCTTAAACTCATCCAATTGATGGAAAACAGCGATGCTTATCAGTGGATGGTTGCAGACAACGGTTTTACAACAGTGGCCAAGTATGCTGACGGAATTGGGCCGGATATTAATATGATTGTATCCCCGTCGTCAAAACCAGCAGCACTCGACATAAGTTCGCTGGTTACAGATGCTCATGCCGCTGGTCTCGCAGTACATCCTTACACCTTTAGAACAGATAACTTTGCAATGCCCGGTTATGCTGGAAGCTTCGATGAACTGTTGGACATTTTTTTTAACCAAGCTGGTGTTGATGGTGTTTTTACCGATTTTCCTGACAAAGCAGCAAATTTCTTACACCGCACACCAGAGTAAAAACTCACTATGATTGGTTTCCTAAAACCTGCGTCTCATCGCCAGCCAATTGCTGATGAAGAAGTAGATGGTCAATACTCTCGCCTGCGCTTGCAGGTTTTCCTTGGCATTTTTATCGGCTATGCCGGTTATTATCTAGTCCGGAAAAACTTCACCCTGGCAATGCCCTTTCTTATCGAAGAGGGTTATAGCAAAACAGAATTGGGCTTTGCACTATCAGGTGTAGCTATTGCTTATGGACTATCAAAATTTGTCATGGGCAGTGTTTCAGATCGTAGCAACGCCAGAAATTTCATGTCACTGGGGCTGCTAGGCAGTGCTCTGGTGATGATTTTTATGGGAGCCACTATCGGCCAGCTGCCCGTAACGTCCAGTTCAGTGGCCGTTATGTTTGCACTACTAATGCTGAACGGCTGGTTTCAGGGTATGGGGTGGCCACCAAGCGGACGCGTAATGGTGCACTGGTTTTGTCCCGCAGAACGCGGCACAAAAATGGCCATATGGAATGTTGCCCACAATATTGGCGGTGGTTTGGTCGGCGTGATCGCCATACTCGGCATGACTCTATTTGGCGACTGGCACTCAGTGTTCTACTTCCATGGCATGATCGCAATTATTATCGCCATGTTCATTTGGATGACGGTGAGAGACACACCTCAGTCCCAGGGACTACCAACGATAGAACAGTATAAGGATAGCTATCCTACCGCCTTCAAATACCAGCAAAGCCACGAAACTGAATTTTCTGCTAGAGAAATATTCCTAACATACGTATTAAACAACAAGCTGTTGTGGGCCATTGCTGTTGCCAATGCTTTTGTCTATTTGGTACGTTACGGCGTACTTGACTGGGCGCCGGTTTATCTCAGTGAAGTCAAAGGGTTTTCTTTTGATGAGTCCAGTTGGGCCTACGCTTTTTATGAATGGGCAGGGATTCCCGGTACACTTCTCGCGGGTTATTTATCTGACAAAGTCTTTAAGGGACATCGATCCCCGGTGCTCATTATTTTTATGGGGCTAACACTGCTTTGTGTATTGGTCTATTGGCTAAACCCACCCGGCAATCCACAACTCGATATTGCCATGTTGATAGCTATCGGATTTTTCGTATACGGCCCAGTCATGCTAATCGGGCTATTTGCATTAGATTTAGTGCCTAAAAAAGCAGCCGGGACTGCAGCTGGTTTTACTGGATTGTTTGGCTATGTTGGTGGTGCTGTTTCGGCCAACATTGTGATCGGGTACGCAATAGATCGTGCTGGCTGGGATGCGGGCTTTATGATCATTGTCGCGGCCTGTATCATTTCTATCATTTTAGTTTCTATGACAATTAAGGCTGAACAACATGCAAACCGATAATCTCGCTGACGACAGTGCCACCCACCTTGAACCAATTAAAAGCGGTTTTTTCGAAACTCTGCGTATTATAAAAAAAAGCTATAACAGCCCGCTGGAGCACTGCCAGACCATGCAAAAAAAGCATGGCAATGCCGTCATGCAAAAACTGGGAAAGCTTAACTATGTCCATTTGTTTGGTGCCGACGCCAATCATTTGGCAGTAATGAATCCCGACCAAATTCTTTCAAACAAAGAGTCCTGGAATTTAATCATTGGGCGTATCTTCACCAATGGTTTAATGCTGCGCGACGGTGACGATCACCGCTACCACCGCCGTATTATGCAAGCCGGCTTTAAAGCCAAAGCGATGAAATCGTATATGACGACGATGGTAGACTTAGTACCCAAAGCTATCGCCGATTGGCCCACCGGCGATGGGAAGGTTATGCTCGCTTACCCCGCCTTTAAACAACTAACCCTCGATTTAGCTGCAACCATTTTCCTCGGTATGGATCTGGGAGTTGAAGCAACAAAAATAAACAAAGCTTTTGAGACATGTGTTGCAGCTTCAATGCCAAAAATTCCCGTCGCTTTTCCCGGTACAATACTGTGGCGTGGAATAAAAGCCCGCGAATATATGTGCGATTTTTTCCACTCCCGTATCGCTGAAAAAAGAGCAGGCGATGGCAACGATATGTTTTCGCTGCTCTGTAACGCAAAAGACGAAGAGGGGAATCAGTATACTGATCAGGAAATTGTCGATCACATGATCTTTTTGATGATGGCAGCACATGACACTACCACGTCGACGCTTACCAGCATGACTTATGCTCTGGCTAAAAACCCTGAATGGCAAGAACGACTCTATCAAGAAGTACAGTCTTTGGACCTTGACCAGTTAAACTACGAAAACCTCGACAAAATGGTTGAAACCGAGTGGGTCATGAAAGAAGCGTTGCGAATGTATCCGCCATTATCAACACTGCCAAAATTTAGCCTGAAAGAATTCGAATATGATGGGCGTATTATTCCAGCTGGGGCAATGGTAATCACCTACCCTATTCACACACACTATATGGAAGAATACTGGGATAACCCGACCACCTTCGACCCTTCGCGGTTCAGCGAAGAACGGGGCGAACACAAGCGACATGCCTCCAGCTGGATCCCCTATAGTGGTGGCGCACATATGTGTATTGGTCTTCATTTTGCCGTCATGCAAATCAAGCTGGTTATGTTTGACATGTTGAAGCGGTATCGCTGGAGTGTTCCTGCAGACTATGACATGCCAGTACAGCAATCACCTATCTCGAAACCCAAAGACGGATTGCCAATATCACTCGAACTACGCTAGCGTCACCACGCGTAGCTAATATATATCAATCGTTAAGCTGACAGTGATCCGATGAAACCTGTATATACCCATCAGAATATAATCATTGTCAGCGCAGCTAAAAATATACTGGAAAACAATGGAATCAATTGTTTTATTAAAAATGAATTCAGCAACACTATGGGAGGCGAACTGGGGCTTTCAAATATTTGGGCGGAGTTATGGGTATCAGACCCGGAAGATTTTGATCGTGCTAAAAAACTACTTACCAAAGAACTGGCCTCCGACATGGATAAACCAGATTGGAAATGTCCAAACTGCCAGGAATTAAACGGCTACAATTTTGCCTTTTGCTGGAAATGCGGTAGCTCGAACTAAATCTCGCCACCGCCTGTCCAGGTACTGCCACCACCACGCAAGCCATCACAGTTGGCACTGATAACCGCCAACATCACAGTGCCACTCGGTGGTTACTTTTGTTTGCGACTTTTGGGTAGCTCAACAAAATTTCCTGGGCGTTTCTCAGCATTGGCCGTCATCGCTTCCTGAATTTCTTCTACCTTAAGGTGTGTTGCATTCCAAATAGCAATGTAATCAAGACTATCGGCAGTATTGTGATCTCGCGCGTAATTGATCATTTTTTTACAACCATAAACAGCTAAGGGTGCTTTGCTGGCAATATCTGCCGCAATATCCATAACAGCTGTCAGCATAGATTGCTGGTCTTTATAGACCCGGTTAATTAGGCCCATTGTTTTTGCTTCTTCCGCACCCACTTTACGTCCGGTGTAGGCCATTTCCTTGACATAACCTTCAGGAATCAATTTGACTAACCGCGGGAAGGTTCCCACATCTGCTGTCATGCCAATGTTAGTTTCAAAAATAGTCAAAAATGAATCTTCAGTGGCATATCGAATATCACAGGAGGTGACTAGATCAACACCACCACCAATACAGCCACCTTGAATGGCTGCCAACACAGGTAGTCGGCACTCATCGATACAATTAAAAGCACCTTGCATCTCCAATACATTGTCGTAAAACGCAGTGCCAGACTGTAAACGTTTAGTTCTTTCATCCGTCTTATTAACCGGATCAGTAACAGTGCCGAAAGAACTCACATCAAGCCCTGCCGAAAAATGCGGCCCTGTTGATGAGATAACAATGACCCTCGCTTTCGAGCCATAATCAATATCTTTGATGATCGCTGGCAGTTCTTTCCAAAATGCAGGGTTCATATTGTTGCGTTTCTCGGGGCGATTGAGCACAACGTGAGCAATATTGTCACTGATTTCTACTTTAAAACATTCATAACTCATTGATTGATTCCCTATAACTATATGATTTATCAAAAAATCTATTAAGAAGCCGGTGTACGCACGATCATAGACTGGCTGGCAGTGGCCAGTAAAGCGCCCTCTTCACTCCACATATGCATGGTCCCATAAGCAAAACCGTTGCCGACAAATTCCATATTATTGTCACACAGCACCCATTCGGTTGTTTGCCTATTCGCGTATCGGATCGTATTATCAATACTGGTGCAATGCATTACTTTCCCCAGTGCATTGCCCAAAACAGAGGGCATGTAGTCTGCAATGATAGCCAGTGCTCCCGCGTCATGTTCTACTTTTGGCATACGCGCCCAAAGCAAAGATCGGCCATCGCCTGATGGCGTACCTGCGCCAGAAAAGCCAAACATTCCTCGAGCAATCCGAATATCGATATGATCGTGCATAGTAACGCCGTCAATATGGCGAATAAGAACTTCACAACTGTCTGGCCTTTCCGCAGCTGGGCACTCTAGCCACACGCCTGACGCCTGATCAGATCGTTCTCCAACCGCTCCAAGAATGGTGATAATTTCTTTGTCGTCCAAATGGCCAACCACTCGCCCCTGGCTCACATTGCGACCAACCGCCGGCAGCGTAACTTCCAGATCAAGTGTTACCGGCTGCTGGATTATAGATAAATATTGTCCGGTGGCCCATATCACTGGCTTTTCTGTAGCTTGTTCCAGTGCAACAATCCCGGCAGCCAATCCTGCCCCGCCAAATAGGGAGCCACGTCCGCCAGTAAGATCCGCTGTTATCGGTAGTTCCCAGCGATGCGTATCAACAGGATGACCGAGATTTAAAAATTCTGTCGACGATATTTTCATAAGTAAGTCATTCCAATGGCGATAAAAAGGGCACTCATTCTATGCAATGAGCGCGGTGTTACAAAGCAATTTGTTGTAGCAGATATCAACGTTACACCGCCAGCGTGACGCTATCGCCCTAGGGCAATAATTCGATAACGTCTGCTATAAGCTGTTCTGTGCCATGATTACCATTAGGCGTAAAACCCAAACGAACAACCACTAAATCTCGCGACGGTACCACAGCGACAACTTGCCCCTGATAACCGGAGAAAAAGAAGGCATCAGTCGGCAATAAAGGCCATGATCGCTGACGCAGGGTATCGGTAGGATCAACATTCAACCAAAATTGTGCACCGTAGTCATTGCCCGGGTTATTGGGTGTTGGCGTTGTACTGTATGTTATCCAATTTTCAGGTAACAGCTGCTGCCCTTGCCAACTCCCATTCTGCAAACAAAACTGGCCCAGTCGCGCCCAATCTCTAGCGCTCGCATAACCGTATGATGAACCAACAAATGTGCCGTTGGCGTCAACCTCTAACACCGCTGATTGTATGCCCAACGGGTTAAAGAGCCGCTCTCTGGTAAAGTCATAATAAGCCTGCAAATCACCACCCAGTGTTTGTCGAATGATTGATGACACAATATTGGTAGTGCCAGAGGAGTATGACCAGATTTCGCCGGGCTCTGCAATAAGCGATTTTGACGCAGCAAATCCACCTGCGTCGGGTTGATTTGACAACATCTCCGACACATCAGAAAGTACATCATAGGTTTCGTTAAACTCAAGACTACTACTCATTCGCAACAGCTGGTCAAGAGTAATTGCCTGACGGGGGTCAGACACTGCCTGCTGCCATTGTGCTACCGCAGCGGGCTGACTAATATCTAGCAGTCTATCTTTAACCAGTATGCCGGTTAATAAACTGGTGACACTTTTAGTCATTGACCAGCCGATCAGTGGCGTGTTCTCAGTTACACCTTCAGCATAACGCTCAGCTACAATCTTTCCATTATGAACAACCACCACCGCCTTTGTGTTGCGCGGCTGATCTTGGGAAGGTTCTGAAAATGCCTCATCGAGTAGCTGACTATAGCCCTTTACTGTCTTGCCTGTGGCTCGGCCCTGTGGCCATAAGGTATTCTCATCCAGGGGCTGAACATCGTCAATTTTTACCCGGTGCGGTGTTTCTTCCTCACCCGCGGAAACCAAGACACAGCCGATACCGTCGACAAGTATCGCTCTACGATTGAAAAAACCCATCACCGATGTGTCTACATGCTTTTGCTGTTCGTTAATCTGGTACGTTATATTACCCAATAATGGCGATGCACCGAGCAAAGCCTGTTCTATTATCTGGTCACCGGAAAACCCACTGAGAAAGTGGCCAGAACAAATATTTTTAGCCGAATAGCCACTGGCACCTTGCAGAACCGGAGCGACCTGGTAGTACCCATAAGTCCCGGCCAAGAACAGTGCCAGGCCAACAACAGAAACAATTTTTTTCATCAAAAATACCCCACGTTATTCTTCTTTTTTCGAATATAAAAACATCTATTCAGAAATGTTTTCCTTAATAATATCGTATAAAACAGGCCGGCTTTGTGCGATTTCTTCGAGACCTGAACCCTCTGGCGTAAGAGGAACATTCAACCCTACCGCTGTATCCAGGCGACTCCTGAACCGCAACCCCTATTGGGGTGCAGCCGTGCCATATGGCGATGATAATGGTCGGCTTGAAACCGCTGGCTACAATATGCGTTCTGGTTTAAAGGAGTCTTCCAGCAACTGCTGCACCGATAAATAGAATTCGGTCGCCATAATTGTTCACGTATTTGAAGCACTATCGTTATGATACCAACTGATCGCATAGTATAATCGTCACCGAAAATAATTTCAGGGAAATTGCAGTGCCTACCAACTATGACCAGCGCCATTAAAATCCACCAGGTAAAAACCCGTCATGTAAATAGTTATGTGATCGAATATCCTCACAAGCTTTTGGTAGTGGATGTTGCTGGAGGAGCCCATCGCTATGTACTGGGATTTATCGAGCACGAACTGAAACGAGATGTATCCGAAGTTGGCCTGGTCACCTGTTCACATGATGACCCAGATCATATCGGCGGCGTTTTTGCTCTCGCCGGACTCTGCAATGCACCTGTAGGCATCCCTTACGCATCTAATCTGCCATTCCACAAGTTAATGAATAATCCTTCCGGAGTTTTGGTGAAAACCGCAACCAGTTTCAGAGAAGCCTTACGGGCTCGTAGCTGGGAAATGTACATGAACCCAAAAAGAGATAAAGAGGCGAAAGGGAAACCTGTTTTTGCCGGCTTACGCGCAGATCATCAGGCACTAAATCGACATGGAATCGCAAAAAAAAGTGACAAGGTAGACCATAGACTCAAAGACAAGCAGACCCTACCAGGTTTTGGCGACTGGAGCGTGGTACATACGCCAGGACACAGCTGGGACAGTTGCTGTTTTTATCACCGCCAAAGCCAAAGTCTGATATCGGGAGACACTCTGCTAGGTAGTGCTAAAAAGGGGAAATTGATGACACCTTCGATTTATTCCAATGCTCTCCACACTCAAAGTAGTCTCAATAAACTGGAACGCCTTAATCTAACAGCTGTTTATCCCGGACACGGAAGCGTAATAGAAGGGAACAATCTTATTTCCAATGTCCACGCCTAACTCTTTCAAATCAAGTCTGCTAAAATAAAAGCCTTTGCCACCCCGCGTACAACAATGGCAAAACAAGATTTGATAACCACATACTCATTGGGTCACACGTATGACTGACAAACAGACTATTGATATTAACCTAATTGAACTCGTCAATCTGGCGGCAAAAATTCTGGATCAAATATTTATCATCGCGCCAAAAGATAAAGCAAAACCTGTATTTAAAGACATTAAACAAGGGAAAGCATTTTCTCTGGGTACCGTAAAAATACAAGAACTCGCTGAATCTACGATTAGCCTCGATCTCGACTACAGTGAATTTCGTGGGCCCGGCTTTAATTTTGATGCTTTTTCTACCGCATTACGCGGGATCCTGGAGCAAGTCAGTCAAAAATTTCAGGCCAAAGCAGACCTCAACATAATGACCAGCGAACAGGGAACCATTCTCGTTCACTTACCGGGGATGATTCAAATAGGTGAACAACTCAATGTTATGGTGATGGCTTTTGATTTAGGGGCGCTGGAACATATTTCCATCAAATTAATGTTTGTTGAACCCGATCAATACAACACGAAGAAAGATGCAGAACAAGAGAGCATTAAGTAATTGACCACTGCCTCAGTGGCTAGCCCATAGTCTTTGGGTAGGCAGCAGAGCTAATCTTTGTCTAACCAACGGATTCCGGTCTTCTCTATATCAATTTTTTGTTGCCTGTAGAGAACGCCAATCGCTTTTTTGTAAACTTTTTTACTCACTTTAAAAAGAGCATATATGGCTTCAGGAGGGCTTTTATCCGTAATCATGATAAAACCATCATTTTGCTTCAAAGTTGCCACGATTTTTTCAGTGAGCTCTTCGACCTGCCCAAATCCAATTCGAGACAAACTTAGATCCAGCTTTTTGTCATCACGGACTTTTCTAATATAACCGGTTATTTTTTGACCTTTTCGAATTGACTGAAATAGTTCGCTATTGTACAACACACCCCAGTGACTATTATTTACTATCGCTTTATAGCCAAGCTCGGTGCTATCAGCAATCAACAACTGTACTTCCTGTCCTACGGTAAACTGGCTACCGTCCTCTTCGAGAAAAGTATCAATCCTGGTTGATGCCGCAAGGCGATTACTATTGTCCAGATAGACACGAACCAGTACACGCCGTCCCACTTCCGGAGTGAATTTTTGTTCGGCATAAGGAAGAAACAAATCTTTTGGCAAGCCCCAGTCGAGAAATGCACCAACTGATGATACATCGACTATTTTTAACCAGGCAAATTCTCCAACGCGAACTAGAGGCGTTTTTGTTGTCGCCGCAACTCGATCTTCGGAATCAACATATAAAAACACATCAATCTTATCGCCAACGTGTGTAGCTTCGTTCACCTCAGCCCTCGGCAGAAAAATTTTCTCTACTCGCCGGTCTCGATTATCAACATTCTTTTCAGTTCGGTCCGTCGATTCGTCCCTGTAGCCAAGATAAAACCCATGACTTGTGTCATCCAATACTGTCAGTCGATTGTATTGTCCCAGTATTAACATAGGATTCCCTCGGGATAGTAGTTAAGCAGTATCAATCTGGTCGCGGTTTTCGCCACCAAAAACGTCTATCAGTGCGCCTATTAAGGCAACCAATTCAAGAGTCATTACGGCGAAGTCCTGATCAAACTGTGCCGCCGCATCAACGGCATCCAATTGATTGGCTTTCTCCTGAATAATTTCGCCAAAGCCTAAGCGCTTGATGGCAAGCTGATCATCGACCATAAAATCGATACCGCCATTCCAACACAAACCCAGCTTGCTGACATACATACCTGCTTTAATATGATTACCAATTTCTGCAGACGTTAACTCCTGATGCTTGCAACGAATCACTCCCCCTTCATCACTAGGATCTCGCAATTCGCATTCGTGACCGAATTCAAACGTATGCGGAGGCTGACCGGTCAACAACCATTGTGTCATGATTTGCTGTGGAATATTATTCGCGACAACAGGAATAACAGGCACGCTACCTATAGTTTCACGTAAAAAGCTGATTAATTCTTCTGCCCGCTTACTTGAAGCGGCATTAACTATTAGCAAGCCTTGTTGCACCGCAATAAAAGCAAACTGCAAACTGGATTTTACCAATGCTCGAGGTAACAGCTCCAAGGTGACATCATCTTTAAGATTTTGTCGCTCCTTACGGGCAACTGCACGCCCTTCGCTAGCTTGAATATCAATAATCTTTTCAGCAACCATTTCATTAATAACAGCTGCGGGTAATAGCTTGTCTTGTTTTTTAGCACAAACCATTACAAAACCGTTAGCCGCGTGTACAAAATCAGTGCCATGATGGCCTAGTGGCGACACCCAACCATAACGGGAAATATCCTGGCTACCGCAGGGTTGAAATTCCTTGGTTTGTAAGGCTTCTGACAGCGCTTCCGGTGTCAGGTCAAACGGCTTGGTAAAACGATAGACTTGTAAATTTTTAAACCACATTTAAATACGACCCGTTAATATATGACCCCGTGATATACCAACAATCGATATACCTCGAGGTATTGGTAAGCTGTCGATTAACCAACAATAGCCAACAACTCTACCTCAAAGACCAGTGCTGCATATGGGCCTATAGCACCACCCGCACCACGTTCGCCATAGGCAAGTGTGTATGGGACATATAGACGCCACTTGGAGCCAACACCCATCATTTGTAACGCCTCGGTCCAACCTGCAATGACACCATTGACTGGAAACTCCGTAGGCTCGCCTCGGTCAACAGAACTGTCAAATATTGTACCGTCAACCAATGTACCGTGGTAATGCGTACGGACGGTTGATGTCGCCAGAGGCTTGTCGCCGTCACCGGCCGTCAACACTTCATACTGCAGTCCCGACGCGGTAACCGTAATACCTTCCCGCTGTGCGTTTTCCGCAAGAAACGCTTCGCCATCAGCAGCCAGTGTTTTTGACTCTTCGGCCTGTTTGGCCTCCATGCGCTTGGTGATTTCTTCAAAAGCTTCTCTCAGCAACGCGTTCTCTACCGCGCTGGGAATACCATTCAAAGCATCCTTCAAACCTTCTGCAACCGCGTCAATATCGACACCGTCAAATGAGTTACTTGCTAATTGGTCACCCATCTGGCGACCAATGCCATAACTGACTCGCTGTTCTACCGTAGAATATTTATCAGACATAGTGCTCTCTTCACTAAAAAAAAAGGAAGCGAAGTCTATCATGATTTCGCCTGCTGATCCGTCAAAAGGATAATGAAAATTCATTCACCCGTTTCGTCTATACTCCCCTACCCACCATCTTTTGGACAGTTACCATGCGACACGGCAATTTTGATGATCAACCGCAAACACGTATCAATTGGCGCACCGTTGCCTTTATTTGGCCCTATCTAATGGAGTATAAACAACGTGTTGCCATTGCCCTGTCGTGCCTGATATTTGCAAAAATAGCCAATGTGGCGGGCCCTTATCTACTAAAACTGGTGGTGGATGCGCTTAACACTGAAACGACGGGGGCCACACTTGCTGTGGTCCCGATCGCACTGGTATGCACCTATGGCTTCGCTCGCTTCTCCAATGTGATAATGGGAGAAGTTCGGGATTCAGTATTCGGCAGAGTCACAGAACACGCGATGCGCCGAATCGGCTTGCAGGTTTTTCAACATATTCATGCACTGGACCTGGATTTCCATCTCAACCGACGAACAGGCGGGCTGGCCCGAGATATTGAACGGGGTACCACCGGAATCAGCTTTTTGATGCGCTTTTTTGTATTTAATATATTCCCCACCCTGATTGAAGTCACGATGATTGCCGGTATATTGTTCTACAACTACGGGCCCGGATTCGCTCTGATTATCCTGGTGTCAGTGGGCTTGTATATCGCTTATTCAATCATTGCAACCGAGCGGCGCACCCAATACGTCAGGGAAGTTAACCTGGCAGACTCCGCCAGCAATACCCGCGCCATTGATAGTTTGCTCAATTATGAAACCGTTAAGTACTTCACTAATGAAAAATTTGAGGCAGAACGCTACGATCGCGGACTGCAGCGCTGGGAGTCTGCTCGCAGGGATAACCGCTTATCGTTATTCGCCCTCAACGGCGGACAGGCACTTATCATTGCTGCCGCCACGACAGCAATGATATGGCTGGCCGCAAGTGAAGTCAGCAAAGGCAACATGAGTATTGGCGATTTTGTCGCTGTTAATTCATATATGATGATTTTATTCATACCACTGAATTTTCTCGGCTTTGTTTATCGAGAGATCAAAGGATCGATGGCCAATATCGAGAAAATGTTTGAACTATTGGGCATTCAGCCAAAAGTTTCCGACGTTGACCATGCCCCAGCGCTGCAGGTTAAGCATGGTGCGGTGTGTTTTAATAACGTTAGCTTCGACTATCACGACGATCGGAAGATCCTCAAAAATATCAGCCTATCAATCAAACCAGGTCAAAAGCTTGCGGTGGTTGGCGCCAGCGGCGCGGGAAAATCGACATTGGTTAAACTACTTTTTCGATTTTATGACACAGCAGCAGGTAGTATCACCATAGACGGACAGGATATCAGTCGTGTCAGCCAGTTATCGCTCCGGCAAGCGATTGGTATTGTGCCTCAAGATACGGTGTTATTTAACGATACTATTTTCGAAAACATCCGCTACGGGCAACCAAGCGCCAGCGATGCCGACGTTGAACACGCTATTGATCTAGCCCATCTCAATGACTTCATCCAACAATTACCCGACGGCCGGGATACTCACGTTGGCGAACGTGGCTTAAAGTTGTCCGGTGGTGAAAAACAACGTGTCGCTATTGCCAGAACCTTGCTAAAACGCCCCCCGATTCTCGTCTTCGATGAAGCCACGTCTTCACTGGACAGTAAATCTGAACAGGCAATATTAACCTCCATTCGGGAAATATCCCAAAATCACACCAGTTTGGTTATTGCCCATCGCCTATCAACCATTGTCGATGCTGATATTATTGTTGTACTCGACCATGGAAAAATTGTCGAGCAAGGTAGTCACCAGCAGTTACTGGACATCGGAGGCTACTATGCCGACTTGTGGATAAACCAACAAAAACGGCAGCCGTTAGAACCCTGAAACCCATCAACGGATATAGTCTGCTATGCTTAGCGATTGCATTAAAGACAGGGTAAACCTTGAAAAAACCGATTAGCAAAGCTCATATTCGCACTGAAATTGAACAGCAAATGGCTGACTACGCTGAGCGAGGTGGTGCCGTATCGGAAATTGAGCGAGGAATCAGTGGCAGGGATGGCGCAACCGGACCGTTAAAACCTGACAACACAAACTTCCAGCAACCCAAAATTGGCAGGACCTATGTCCCTGAGGTTATTGCAGCTATCGATGCCAGGCGCAATAAAAAAGAAGAAAAACCGAAAACAACCCGCCGCCGGCCCTACAAAAAAATCATTTACGACGACTTCGGCGAGCCGGTGAGATGGGAATGGGTTGAGGAATAGAGTCACTCTTGTTACTCGACATTCAACTGTTTCCCTGTATGAGATTCACCCTCTTTATTAAAAACCTATCTACTTGTTTTAATTAGACTTTATACCCTTCCTCGGAAAAAACAACATACCGCAACATCTGCACGACAACATTGTTTCGCAATCCTGCCAAGATACCCTGACCAACTCATTTCCAACTAATATTCATTTTATTTTCGGAAATAACTTGTCAGATGAAGATTCATAACTAAACTGTATAATCATACAGTACTGATTATTAATACAGACATGTTAATCGATACAGTATTTAGTAATTAAGGTAGACCATTTAAAAATACCGTCTTATTTCATTGATACACCATCGATAAGTATCAATGCAGACAAATACAAGTAGAGAGGAATAAATCATGAAAAACAGTAATCACAGCCGTGTATTCACCCAAGTTGACTATCGCCAGTTTCGTCTACATTTGGCCGGCATCACCACTAATACGGTAAAAGGCAAAGGTTACGAAACGGCCATCTATGATACTAAGGGTGATATTCAAGCCATTGTCCACGCCGCATCGATTGACACCAACGGACGCTGTTATCCAGCAGAGTATTTTGTGCGCACCAACGCACTATCTACTCCCTGGGAACTGGCTGCATAAGATCTAAAGCAAAAGAACACATAACGGAAGCGGAAAAGATCAGTGGTAGAATCATGTGAAGATGGCAGGGCTAGATTATCTATCTACCCCTGCCATTGCAAAATCAGGCTATGAAAATAAGGCGCGAAGTTCTGCAATTTGCTCATGGGCTTCCTGAATAATTTCAGTCGTTTGCTCTGAGCTAAGCTGACGTTTTTTCAGTTTATTGAAGGCGGGGATCGAGCTCATTTCCGGTAATGACACATCACTCGACTCTCCCTGAAGCGCGTAAAGCATAGCTACCTGAACAAGATCACAATAGCTGAATTCCGGTTCTTCATCTGGAATTTCATCAACACCACGCATCCAATCGTGAGATTCACGAGCGACCGTAATCAACTCTTCATTGAACTCCCACTTGGTCAGCACCATCTCGCCCAACTTGCCACGTAAATTTGTGATTAGCTGGTTGAGCCTATCTTCATCGGTAGACAAATCATAGAATCGCTCGGCATATGTCAATACAACAATTTCACCAACACTATGAATAAGACCGGCCAACAAGGCCTCCTCTTCATTAAATCCAGGGAGCTGCTTTGCCAACACATAGCTATAACAAGCGACCTCAACACTCTGTAACCATACCCTGTGCATATGATCTTTATACATATTGGATTTGGTTCTAAACAAGCCCAAAACAGCAAAACTGGTAACTAGCTGCTTGGTTGTCACCAACCCTAATCGTGTAATTGCCGAAAGAGTATCATCACAGTGACTCACACCACGGTACATAACACTATTGGCAACCTTCACCAATTTAGTGGCAATAGCGGGATCTGCATTAACCATCTTGGCCAATTTATCCATGCTGCAGTCAGGGTTTTCAATCAGCTCACGAATCCGGAAAGCCACCTCAGGGAGGCTTGGCAGCACAAAACGTCCAGTATTCAGTTCCTGCTCAAATTCATACAGTAGTGAGTGGCCCTCATCCCCTGCATGCTCCTGCATCTCCTGCACCATTACACTGCTGTCAGCATTAGTCATACTGCGCTGTATCTCTTCCAATACCGACGCGTTAACCATGAAATAACGGATTTCAGAATTAGCCTTCGCTGTATACATCCGCGGTCGCAAGCGAGCAATGGGAAAATGAATATGACTATTGTCGGCGTTAACGATATTTTCCCGACCATCACTGGCAATTAGACTAATAGCACCACTGATCAAATAAATTTCATCCGGGTCATAGTCACCACTCTCAAACAGGCAAAAACCAGGTTGAGCGACTTTTACCTCTATTTCCCCAGCTATCCCGTTTAACAATTCGCTATCAATGCTATCAAAGGGGGAATATTTGGGTAAAAAATCGGCTGGCAATGGAAGATCTGATTCGCTCATCGGTTATCTTATCGGTCCTGTAGTGTCAGTATTGTCATGGGTAAATTGACTATCGGTGTAAGTGTATACGTCAATTGACGATTTGTCCGTCACTGTTAAGAATTACTTTAACGTCCATCGGGCCCTTAAAATCTCCAACAACGGCTATATAGTAGGCTTCCCACGCAGAGCTTTGGTCTTTCCACGCTGGGTTTTACTATCCATTCGCCGTCGCTGCGAGCCCTTTGTTGCTTTTGTCGCCCTCCGGGTTTTCTGGATTACCGTTGCCGCACGCACTAAATCTGCCAACCTGCTAAGTGCATCCTCGCGATTTTTATCCTGGCTCCTAAATCGCTGGGCTTTAATAACGATCACCCCATCTTTATTGATACGTTGATCTCTATAGGCTAACAACCGCTGCTTATAAATGTCGGCCAACGAGGACAATTTAACATCAAACCGTAAATGAATTGCCGTCGACACTTTATTAACATTCTGCCCACCAGCGCCCTGCGCGCGAATAGCGCTAAAGTCGAGTTCATCGTCAGGTATCTTGATTGAGGGGGATACGTACAGCATAGCGGCGTAAGCTTAAAGCTCCTTAACTTGCAAAATTTTAAGGGTGTTGGTCATGCCACCGGTATCTTTGATATCACCACTGGTAACAATTACCCGATCACCGGAATGAATAGCCCCGATACTTGCTATTGTCGCGAGTGCCTGCTGATAAATATCCTGGTTATTGGTTATAACGTCGCGATAAATGGGAATAACGCCTCGATACAAGGCCATTCTTCGACATGTTTGCGGATGCCGTGATATTCCGTATATTGGCAAGCTCGAACTCAACCGCGACATTATCAACGCGGTCGCTCCAGATTCTGTCAGACAAATACTGGCTTTCACGTTATCCAAATGATTAGCGGCGTAGATGGCTGACAGCGCAACGGACTCACTAATATCTTCAACCCGATCGTCTACGCGGTGACCAGAGAATCGCGTATCCGGTTGTTGCTCTGCACCCACACACGCTTCAGCCATTGCCACAACAACTTTTTGCGGGTATTTTCCAGTTGCTGTTTCGGCCGAAAGCATCACTGCGTCGGTACCATCTAATACAGCGTTTGCCACATCAAATACTTCCGCGCGAGTAGGTACGGGAGAAAGAATCATCGATTCCATCATCTGTGTCGCCGTAATTACCGGGCGATTTAGTCGCCTTGCCTGCCTGATAATTTTTTTCTGGATGCCAATTAACTGGGCGTCTCCCACTTCGACGCCGAGATCTCCTCGCGCAACCATCACACCATCAGCTGCCAGAATCAATTCATTCAATGTCTGTTCGTCGGCAACCGCTTCTGCACGTTCAATTTTAGCGATTATCCCCATATTAACACCGAGCTCAGATAATCGGTTTTTAACCGGCTCCAGGTCTGCAGCACAACAGGGAAAAGACACCGCAAGATAATCCAATGACAGTTCTGCCGCCAAATCAATGTCCTGCAGATCTTTTTCAGTAATTGCCGGCGCCGACAAACCACCCCCAAGTCGATTTAATCCCTTTCGTGATGTCAGCTCACCACCCACTTTAACAACACAGTGGACGTCATCCCCAGCTATCGATGAAACGGTCAACTGCATCATGCCATCATCCAGCAAAAGCGTATCTCCGGCCGCAACAGATTCAGGCAGAGCCTTGTAACCAACTGATATACAGTGATCCGTTTTTTCTCGACCCTCGTCGATCGTGAGGATTATTTCCTCCCCATCAACAAGAGTAACAATATCCTTATGGAGGTCACCAATTCGTATCTTCGGACCTTGCAGGTCTCCCAAAATCGCCGCATGCATCTTTTTCGCACCGCAAACTCGTCGAATAATGTCTGCCTGCTGCCGATGTCCTTGCCTCGAGCCATGGGAAAAATTCAAACGAAAAACATTAACACCTGCATCGAGTAACTTAGCAATCATTTCCGAATGACCAGAGGCAGGGCCAATGGTGGCTACAATTTTGGTACGTCGTGTCATTAAACAGTCCCTTAACGGAATGCAGAAGCGCAGAAAATGAAGGATTTTTCGATATGTGTAGTATGACTGAAGCTTGCAATAATTCTACCTCCCACGCCAGATAAGCCAAAAGTCAGTAAAATCATCACAAATTTTCCAACGGTGGCCCCAAGAAACGCGTAAAATGGGGCATATCGTTACCCCACTGCACTCAATCTATCAGGCGGAGGTCTGCCAATGGCGGGATCACTTCAAGATCAATTGCTTAATGCCGGCTTAGCAGATGCTAAGAAAGCCAAGAAAATCAAGAAAGACAAGCAAAAACAAGCCAAGGTAAGTCGACGGGATAAATCGGAGACCGTTGATGAAACCAAGCAACAATTGGCACAGAGCCGGAAGGAAAAAACAGAGCGGGATCGAGAGCTCAATAACAATAAAAACGCCGAAGCAGAACGCAAAGCTATTACAGCACAAGTAAAACAGCTGATCACCGTCAATAGTATTGCGAGGGATGCCGGAGAGCTTAACTACAACTTTACCGACGACAAGAAAATCAAGAAAATATTGGTTGATAAAATAATGCTGGAACAGCTAAGCCGAGGACGACTAGCCATTGTAACTCTCGACCAGACTTATCATGTTGTTGCCGCAGCAGTCGCCGAAAAAATTAAACAGCGAATACCTGAATGCGTTATTGTGGCCAATGACAATATACCCGTCGAAAGTGATGAGGAAGACCCTTATGCGGACTTCCAAATTCCTGACGACCTTATGTGGTAAGCAACTAACAATCCGATGATAGACTTAGGTGACATACTACTCTGCGCCCTCTTCGTTACCTTCATTATGTTGTGGTGGAATGCTCAGGGCGTCAAACATATCGCACTGACGGCGACCAAAAATCACTGCAAAAAAATGGATGTACTGTTGCTGGACGATGGCGTGGTGTTGCGAGGATTTTGGTTAAAGCGTGATGCCAGAGGGCATGTACGCCTCTGGCGTTCTTACACATTTGAATTCAGCTCAACTGGCCACGAGCGTTACAACGGACAGATTATTTTGCTAGGACGCTTCGTTGAAGATATACATCTGGATCCACACCGGCTCAATTAGGGTCACCATTATTGTTTCCGGTGTTTTTAAGCTGCTGTTTTAACGACTTGGGTATCTGCTTAATCGTCAATGTGCCTGCCTCTTCATCGTAAACTATCTCTTGCCCAAACATATCAGCTGAAAAACTGATACTCATATTCTTATCTCGACCAAAATACCTTACATAGCGCTTTAAACTGGATCTATCGGTATACATTTCAGCAGCGGGCGCCTGTTGTCTTTCCGCTACGAATTCAGAAAAATTACCGGGCTGCCCCTCATCCAATTGTCGAGAAATATCTTCAAAAACGACGGGGGCTCCCTGCTTGTCCTGATCAACACAATAATCGAGTATTTGACCTCGATGATCGCTTATTTTTTCATCAGGTAATGATTGTGTATATTGATCCACAATTGACAAAAACTCATGTGTTTCTTCGACGAGGTTAACCCCGGTTGAAAATCCGATAAATCCGCTGAAGGCATCACTAATATGTCTATTGCCACGAGAAGTAATGATGGACACATATTTTTGCGACTCCTCCTGCAACCATTCGTCAACAAAAACACGAGCGCTATAGACAAGCCGATTACTATCTATGTATCGACAGTGAACAACATCGAGGAAATTATCAATCTGAGAAGTATCTACGTGGTCTATCCAAAATATATACAGCTGGTCCTGGTCCATCACCGAGTCGACAGCAATCATTAAATGAGCTGAAAAAGCTTCATCATTTTCGCCCATTTTTTGCTGTAAATGCTCCAGTATTCGCTGGCTAATCCGACTAAATGACGACGTGCCCTGATGGTGTTCACGCACCCATCCGGGCAGCGGATTATCGTCTGATTCGAGATCAAAATAGCCATACTGTTTTTGACTACTGCGCTGATAACTCTGCTTGAGTTGTTCAAACAAAGAATACGCAGGCCCCGTTACTGAATTTTCCTGTTCCCGAAAATGGGTCGAAACTTCGGTGCCAGGAGTGGCGCGTTCTATTTGGTGGATGATGCAATGTTTCAACGTCATAATTTGCTGACAAACTGCTGTAGAGGGTTAATGAGAACTAAAAACTTGAATAGAATAACCTGTTTCAAGCGCCTCTTTAAGGGCAGGGTCCGCATCAACCAACTTGCTGTCGTTGAGAAACTTCTCTTCAATCAACTTGCGTTTGTCTATCACCGGACGCTCAAAACCCTGTTGAAGCAGATACAAACGGCACAGTTGCTCAGCGCCGTATAGATCCTTAAAATTGATGTACAAAATAAAGGGGACATCAGCCCCCGCGGCAAAACCATCAATGGCTTTTGCCGTATGAGCATTAGCGGAAAATACATACATAAAAAACAGTCACTCTTATAATATCGGGCAGGAAGCCACAAAAACTAAGAAGCGTCGAGCTCCTGATAATAATTCATCAGGATTTTTGCACACTCTGGGCGAGAGAATTCGGGAGGCGGCGCAATACCCTGTCCCAGCATTTCTCGAACCTTAGTTCCCGATAACAAAATAAAGTCATCTTTGTCGTGATCAGGCGCATCCTTCATCATCACCACTTTATCGAGTTTTTTTGAATATGCGGTGTGATCAGCGCGGTAAATTTCAATGTCGAGGGCGTCGGCCGGGACTTTTTCATCGAAAATAGTCTGCGCGTCAAAACCACCATAATAATCACCCACGCCCGCATGATCCCTGCCAACAATAAAGTGGCTACAACCACAGTTTTGTCGAAATACAGCGTGCAATACAGCCTCTCGCGGGCCCGCATACAACATATCAAAACCATAACCGGTAATCATCACTGTATTAGCCGGGAAATATATGTCGACCATTTTACGAATGCAATCATCGCGAACCTGAGCGGGAATGTCACCAGGCTTAAGCTTGCCCAACAACATATGAATTAACACACCATCAGTACCCAGATCATTCATCGCCATTCGGCACAGTTCTTCGTGGGCGCGATGCATGGGGTTGCGGGTTTGGAACGCCACTACTTTATTCCAACCACGTTCAGCAATCTCGTTGCGAATTTCAACCGCAGTGCGAAATGTATCCGGAAAGTCAGCTTGAAAATAGCTAAAATTCAGCACCTGTATAGGACCTGACAGCAAGATATTTCCCTGGGATTTAAATGTCGCCACACCAGGATGTTCAGGATCCAAATTGCCAAAAATATTTTCAGCCATAAAATCGATCTGATCATCGCTAACGATTTCAACTGCATCGATATCCATGATCGCCAGCACCGGATTGCCTTCGACATTGGGGTCCCGCAAGGCAATACGTTTAGCGTCACCGATAGAACTTATATCATGGGCCAAATTAACAATAGGCACGGGCCAAAACAATCCGGCTTCGGTATGTAGGTTTTCTGCAACAGCGAGCGAATCAGCCAAATTCATATAGCCGGACAACGGTGTAAAATAGCCTGCGCCTAACATCACGGCGTTAGCTGCCGCTGCCGAACTGACCAAAAGAGACGGTAATGTTTCAGCCTCTGCCACTAACACGTGCCGCTGTTGTGTGTCATAAACAAAAAGAGGGTTTAACTGATCCGCTCCATGAGGGTTTATCATCTGGGATTCCTTCTAAAAATAAGTGATTCAGCCAGTCAATGATTTACGCGTTTAATAATCCGCGCTCGGTCATTATCTGCAGTAATATGTCGACTTCTTGTTCCAATGTCATTTCATGACTATTGAGAACCACCTCAGCATTTAGTGGCTCTTCATAGGGGTCAGAAATACCGGTGAAATTCGGAATTTCTCCCGCTCTTGCTTTTTTGTATAAGCCTTTTGGATCGCGCTCTTCCGCCACTTCCAGCGGTACATTAACGTAAACTTCAATAAAAGCCATTCCGGCTTGCTCGTGAAGCTCCCGCACCAGGTCTCTGTCCGCGCGATAAGGGCTGACAAAACTGGATAGGGTTATTACACCCACATCGTCAAAAAGTTTGGATATTTCGCCAATACGACGGATATTCTCGGTGCGATCTTCGGCACTAAAGCCGAGATTCTTATTAATCCCTAACCGAATATTGTCGCCGTCAAGTCGATAAGTCAGCTTGCCTTTAGCCGTTAATGCCTGCTCCAGCGCCACCGCGACAGTACTTTTACCACTGCCTGACAAGCCGGTAAACCACAGGGTAGCCCCTTTCTGGCCTAATATTTTAAAACGATCTTCGCGACTCACTTCACCGTCGTGCCAATGAACGTTGGTTGCTTTTTGATCAGTCATTTAACACCTCTAACTTCATTCCCTGCCAACACGAGAAACGCCATACTCTCTAAAGCCGATATTGTCAGTGAATGATTGGGAAATTTGGGAGCGCGAATAATACCCGATTTGAGCAACTTTCGCTAAGGAAATAAGTCAGCTTTTCACTGACGCGGGGATCCAATCACTAGCCACCCAGCCATTGCTGCAGTAAGCGACCGAGTAATAGAAACATAATCAACCCCATGGCAATTCGGGATAACTTTCTTTGGTGCGCCGGGTCCATCGGCTTGGCAAAACGACCGGTCAAATAGACAACCACAGCCAAAGCAACAAAAAGCAAACCCAAAACCAATAATAAATTAGCCATTAACGCTCTCCATTGCCACAGCCTTATCAGCTAATAGTTCTCGTGTCTCAGTGTACCAGCCAGAGGCATTCTCAATTTCCCCGTCATCACGCAGGCGCGGGTATTCAAAACCATAACGCTGACAATAATCACGGATTTTGGGGTGCGCCCACTCAAAAAAAAGGCGATCGTATTCCGACTGGGAAATTCTCTGTCGATCATACAAACCAGCCATTTGCCGTTGATGACGGGCCTCGTTCAGAATGATACCGGCCGCTACCGAAACATTAAAAGATTCGACCATTCCGACCATCGGAATAGTAATATGAAAATCAGCTGCCTCGCGCCCGTCTATACTTAATCCGTCTTTTTCTGCCCCCATCAACAAAGCAGTTGGCTTTGTATAGTCAACCTCATGATAGTCCACCGCTGTTGCGGACAAATGGGCCGCGACAATCTGGAAACCTTCGGATTTCAAATCAGCTACCGGTTGCGCCAGCTCACTATAGCGATGAACCTCAACATAGCGATGACTACCCAAAGCAGTACCTCGAAACGATCGATAATCTTTGTCACCAACAACACAGTGTACGCTGCCAACGCCGACAGCATCCGCAGTTCGAACAATCGCCGAAAGATTACGGCCTTTGTGCACATAATCGGTCAACACTGTTAAGTCTGGCTGGCGCTGATCAAGAATAGTGCGCAATCGTGTATAGCGTTCTGGCGTCATAATATTAAGCAGTACTGCGTTTTTCGAGTAATACAATAAATGTCTGCGACAATGCAACTCAAGCTTCTCACTCAAATCTTCCGTTGCGCTAGCTGTCTACAACAAGTCTCTGGCATCAGAATTATGCCAGATTAGAAGCAGGGTTACATCGATAGTTTATTCCGTTATTCTTGCTGCCTAATTTGGTCACTATCGGAGTTTAATAATGATAACTGTACATGGGTCCGCGGTTTCACCTTTTGTAAGAAAAGTCATAGTGTTGCTCACTGAGAAAGGTATTGATTTCTCAATCAACCCTGTATCGCCGTTTCCTGCACCCAAAGAACATTTTGAGATTTCTCCAACCGGGAAAATCCCCGCCTTAACTGATGGCGACTATTCATTAGCCGACTCCTCGGCGATATGTGGCTACCTTGAAAAGAAGTACCCGGAGATCAATATATACCCGCAAAATGCTGAGGACTACGGGAGGGCCCTGTGGTTTGAAGATTACGCCGATAATGAGTTAGTAAAAGCAACGGCGTCGTTCTTTTTCAATAGGATAGCGGTGAAAATGATGGGGCGGGAACCTGACGAAGTCATCATCCAGAAAATTCGCGACAAAGCTGAACCTGCTGTTTTACCCTATTTGGAGAAAGAAATCGGCGATAAAGAATTTATCGTTGGTGAGCAGTTTGGCATTGCAGACATTTCAATTACCTGCCAATTTGTACAACGACTATATGCGGGTGAACCTATCGACGCAGAAAAGTACCCCAATATAGCCCGCTACGTTGACACTCATATACATAGACCGTCGTTTAAAGACTGGATCAACAAAGACGGATTTATAACTGTCGAATAGTCTGACCAATAGCGTACTACCAGGCAGCACGCTATTTCATTACAAGTGATTTCTCAGCAATCACACCAGGGCAAAGCATTTTTCCAGCAATGCTCTGGTTGCTCGAATCCCCTCTTCTTCGCTAAGCTGAGACCCTTCGTATTCAATCCCTATATAACCTTCGTAGCCAGCAGTCCTGACAATTTTCATCGCTCGCATAAAGTCAGTAAACTTATCATTTCCATCAACATCAAACTCATAAGCTTTTGCACTCACACCCATCGCAAACGGCATAAGCTCTTCAATACCTTGATAACGATCATATTCGTTAACGCAACCGCTGGCAGTGCGCTCAATACAAAAATTGCCGAAGTCCGGTAAAGTCCCACAATTGGCGCTGTTAACGGACTTCATAATCCCTGCCAACCACTGCCCATTTGATGAATAGCCACCGTGATTTTCAACCAGGATTCTAATTCCTTGAGATTGTCCGTACGCATTAAGCTCTTTAAGCCCATCCACCACATTGGCTGCAACTTCTTCCATACTTCCCTCCCCAGCCGCATTAACTCTCACCGCACTAGCGCCCAGCTTCTTCGCAATATCAATCCAGTCATGATGCCGCTGGATGGTTTGATGTCGGGCATCATCGTCCGCATCACCTATATTACCCAGCGCATCACACATAATGAGATTGACGGTCACACCCAATGCATCACATTGACTTTTAAAGCGGTCCCAATAGGCACCATCTTTCGCTTTTGAATAATAAAACGTGTTTACAAGCTCGATACAATCAATGCCAAATTCGTTAATACTAATAGCGGGGAAGTCAAACGGGTCAGACGTCCCAACAAGCAACGAATCCGGATCCTCCACCAGCGTCTTGCCGAAGTAGCTCCAGCCTTTCTCCAAAGAATGACCGAAAAAACGCCTGTGCAGTGACCATTGCGCTAAAGATATTTTAAAGTTTGATGCCGTCGAGGCTGTCATTGGTTTAGTCACCACGGCCGCTCCAGTTGTTGCCGTTGTTCCATCGCAGGCAGGTAAAAAAGGCGTTGCACCTATCGTAAATACCCCTGCCGCCGACAGGCCGAATCGCTTGATGAAATCTCTTCGATTACCAACCATAGTATTGTCTTATTATTGTTTTAGAACGGAGTAAATACAGTTCCTTATCTTCACTCACCTTTCACTCAATCATAAGCAGAGTGATTTCAAAAATCCACCCACATTTTCAGTACCAATCACGCTACTTCTCCAGCTGTTCTCGCCTCTTTTTGTCCGCATCCAGTATCAGTGCTTCGGTATTTTTCGCACGATCCAATGTATCTAACTGATGCTGAGGAATCACGCCTAACGGCTTGGAATCATCACTATTGTTTTCGCTAGAACAGGCCAGCAATGACAACAATACAACCACCCATGTGATTAGCTTTATGGATACTCCTTTACTCATGCAACCCTCTCTATATCCTATTTAATAGCCTGTAAAACTTATACATCACCTGAAGAAAGGAAGCTAGTGATGTTTTGGGAAACAGGAATTCCTTCACGGAAGATTGAATATCCCGCTGGCATGCATTACTGTGACAATCTGTAAAAAAAAACACTTAACCCTCAAAAACGGAGTGAATAACGATGTCGCCCACCACAGATAGTAGTAACGCAGCAGTATCAAAAGGGGCACTTCGCATACGCAATATCGCCCTGATAGTACTCATCCTTTTGCCCGTGTCTGCTCTCGGGACCCGTTTTGGCTTATGGCCTTTCACCATTGGCATTCAATTGCTTCTTGGGGCTGTTGTTGTAGGCCTGCTTATTCAGGTGATCAACGCGATATGGTTATTGAGAAAACCTGCCACGGCAACCAAATCTGCATTGCGCTGGGCCTCTCTGTTTGCATTGCCTGCATTAATACTTGTGGCCGCATTTATGCAAGCTCAAGGCGATGCTAAAGCAGGCATACACAATATCAGTACTGATACAGACAACCCTCCTCAGTTTATAGCAGCGATTGAACAGCGAGGTGCAAACAGCAACCCTCTCGAATACACCAAAGAGGTTGCAACTGTTCAACAAAAATTCTTCCCGGACGTTAACACTATTGCAACCAACCAAACGCCACAACAAGCTTTTGAAAACTCACTTGCTACCGCTCAATCATTAGGATGGGAGGTTTATGCCCAAGATCCAGACCAAGGGCATGTTGAAGCAGTCGATACCAGCTTTTGGTTCGGTTATAAGGACGATATTGTAATACGAATCACTGCAAACGATAGCGGCAGTGCAGTCGATCTGCGTTCCGTTTCACGAGTGGGCGTAAGCGATCTGGGCGCAAATGCAAAACGTATCGGTAAATTCTCGGAAGCGTTTCGTAAAAACGGCGGCTAACTTCACTTAACACCCGATGACAGTTTCTCCAACCTTCATCACATACGGCTACGAGCAGTTATTTTCTGCTCGTAGCCGTTCTTTCTTCAACGGATATTTTCAACGACAAACTTTTGAATATCCTTTTCTATCATTGGCTTAAAAGCACCCAGCATCAACCCAAGTTTCATGTTTAATGCCAGATGCCCATCGTTGATCTTGATTTCTCCACTAGCACCGTTGCGCTTAAACTTCATACAGTCTTCTCCCGACCATGAACATTGCAGCTGATAGCGGCTAGTCATTTCAGACGCTAGTGTATCCAGCTTAGTTTTCAGTTCATCCGCGGGCATCGTGTAGTCGTGGGTAATACGTATATTCGCCATAATAAATCCATTAAAAAGATCGTTCACCAATCGTAACAGGCCAAGTCAGGTTTAACAGCTGCAAATTGGCTTGTTACAAAAAAGCTTTTCGGTATAATAGCCGTCCCTCAATCTGCACAGGCAGTAAATTACTTCGGGGCGTAGCGCAGTCTGGTAGCGCACTACACTGGGGGTGTAGTGGTCGCAGGTTCAAATCCTGCCGTTCCGACCATATAAA
>JBALTE010000010.1:0-15809 GCA_036963965.1 Oceanicoccus sp.
TATTTTTCCAACGCCTGCTTTCTCTCAAGCTCGGCAGCAATCACTGGATCGACATCTATACCCAAAGCATTGGCCAACTGCAAAGCAGGCATGTACCCCGGCATCAGCCGTCCCTCTGTCGTCACTAGTGCCGGAGTACCAGTGACCCCAACCTGTCCACCCAATTTAAACTGTTCTGCCACTGGGTTTTCAGCGCACACATTGGCTGCAATACGCTCTCTTCTTTTTAGTTTATTCATCGCTTCGTGCCTATCTTTTGCACACCAGGCACTGACTATCTTTTTGTAAGAATCAGAACCAATACCGGCGCGAGGATAAGCCAGATAGCGAACCTCGATACCCAAGCGATTTAGATCTGGCACTTCTTGATGCAGTTTTTGGCAGTAAAAACAATCGACGTCGGTGAATACCATAATAGCTGCTTTAGCAGGTTTTTTTGGCGAAAAAATGATCATGTCACGATCACTAACACCTGCCATTAACTTTGCCCGTCCACCCTCTCGTGCCTTTTCAGCCAGATTAATAAAACCGTTTGCCCCTACCTGATACAGATCACCAAGCACAAAATGTTTGCCGTCAGCGGTCGAATACAACACTGGACCGTTGCTTATTTGTACAGAATAGAGCCCTGGAATTTCGCTGGCAGTTATTGTCTCTATTCTCAACTCTGGTCGACTGGATTTAAAAGCCGCCCTGATGATTTTTTCTGCGGATGCAGCAGCGGGATTAAGCGCTGGCTGCTGCGCGAAGGACACTGTCGATATCAGTCCGATAGACACACTCAACAGGATTATTAATAGTCGCGGAAATTGTTTCATGGTTAATTCTCTCAACAAATTGCTGTTAGTTAGTGTCTGTTCTACCCACATAGTTCCAACGAGAAAGATTAGCCTCGAGGATGATGTTGCGCATGCAGGTCTTTCATTCGCTCTTTGGCCACATGAGTATATATTTGAGTTGTGCTCAGGTCACTGTGCCCCAGTAATAATTGTACCACCCTGAGGTCCGCGCCATGATTGATCAAGTGCGTTGCAAATGCGTGTCGCAACGTATGCGGAGATAACGATTGTCGAATGCCGGCGCGCTCGGCGTAAATTTTGATACGATGCCAAAACGTTTGCCGGGTCATGACAGTTCCTCGCCTTGACGGGAACATTGTATCACTCATGCGGGCCCCTAACAGAACCGGCCGCCCGTCCTTCATATAACGCTGCAACCAATCCAGTGCTTCTTCGCCAGTCGGCACCAACCGTTCCTTACTGCCCTTTCCCATAACCCTGACAACACCCTGATTGATACTGAGCTGCCCCACTTGTAACGATACCAGCTCCGTCACTCTCAAACCGGATGCGTATAACAATTCCAGCATGGCCTTATCACGTAACTCCAGGGCTTCGTCAGTATCCGGAGCGTCAAGCAGCGCCTCTACATCCTGTTCACTGAGCGATTTCGGCAGCGGCCGACCCATTTTAGGACTATCGATATCGAGTGTCGGGTCTAGCGATATTCTCGATTCCCGCAACTGATATTGATAAAATCCTCGTAAACAAGACAGTAATCGGGCGGTTGAGCGGGCAGATATTTTCCGCTGTAAACGGAACGCAAGATAGGCTTCAACATCACTTTTTCGCACCGCCAGAATCATCGTCGACTGATCCAGCAACCACCGGTTAAACTGCATTAGATCCCGTCGATATGACGACAACGTGTTCTCGCTTAATCCCCTCTCCATCCATATAGTGTCGAGAAAAGTATCAATTAGAGGATTGCTGTTATCCTGTTTTTCCATAGCGACTCAAAACCTGCAACTACCGTTTACTCGACACCCGGCATTGTGACAGCCATAAAAAAGGCAGCCAATGGCTGCCTTTTTTGCTTTCATCGGATGACCGACAAATAGCTACACTATCTCGACAATTTCTCTTTGATACGTGCAGCACGACCACTCAGCTCACGCAAATAGTATAGCTTGGCTTGGCGCACATCGCCTCGACGCTTAACTTCAATACTATCGACTAATGGGCTATAAGTCTGGAAAGTACGCTCAACACCAATTCCGTGAGAAATTTTACGCACGGTAAATGCCGAATTCAAAGAGCGGTTGCGCTTACCAATAACAACACCTTCAAAGGCCTGTAGACGCTCGCGAGTACCTTCCTTCACTTTAACCTGTACAACGACTGTGTCGCCGGGGCCAAAGTCAGGTATTTCTTTGGTCATTTGTTCCGCTTCGATTTCCGCGATAATTTTATTGCTGCTCATGATCTACTCCTCAAGTAATGCTGCCTAGCTTCACAGCTAGTGGTAACTCTGTACTTATATGCATCGAATAACACATACATTGGTCCAGACGATTAGTTCAAATTGTCAAAAAATACATATTTCGCTGCTTAATCGAAGTTCGATTCAGCGATGAAACTTGCCAATAACTCTGCTTCCTCGGCTGTTAGCTCGCGACTTTCAATCAGTTCACGACGCCTTAACCAGGTACGTCCCAGCGCTTGTTTTAAACGCCATCGACGAATGTTCTCATGATCCCCACTCAGTAGCACTTCGGGTACTGATCGACCCTGATAATCTTCTGGCCGGGTAAAGTGCGGGCAATCCAGTAAACCTTCAGCAAACGAATCTTCCTGTGCTGACTGTTCGTGACCTAATGCGCCGGGTAATTGCCTCACCACCGTATCGATCATTACCATAGCAGCTAATTCTCCGCCGCTGAGTACGTAGTCTCCAATAGACCACTCTTCGTCCACTTCTAACTCTATTAACCGCTCATCAATACCTTCGTATCGACCGGCAATCAAAATAATTTTCTCGCAGCTACTTAGCTCTTCAACGCCAGCCTGATCAAGCTGTCGTCCTTGTGGAGACAGATAAATCACTTTCGCTGCGTTACCGTCCTTTCCCCTTGCTGCGTCAATCGCTTTACGCAAAGGTTCTACCTTCATGACCATTCCCGGCCCACCACCATAGGGACGGTCATCCACTGTGCGGTGTTTATCCTCGGTAAAATCACGAGGGTTCCAGCAGTCGACTGATACCAAGCCCTGTCGAACCGCTCTTCCGGTAATTCCGTGATCGGTTACGGCTGCCAGCATTTCCGGAAACAGTGTGACCACATCAATCTGCATGACTGTTCACCAAATTTGGCAGCGCTAAAAATCAACAGGCCAGTCAACCTGGATCAAACCTGCGTCTATATCGACATGCTTAACGACTTGATCTGGCAACCAGGGAATCAAACGCTCCTGATCATCGATGCTACCGTTGCACTTTTTCACAACTAACACATCATTGGCGCCGGTTTCCATCATTTGGTGTACCGTTCCAAGCAACACGCCGGTACCAACTTTTGCTGGATCACCCTGCTCACCGCCGCCGTCATTTTCTTCGCCGGTGTTGATGGTAAAGACGTTTAGCCCAATCAGATCTCGCCAATAAAAATCGTCGGTATCCAGCTCAGGCATTTCGCTTGTGGGGATGGCTATATCGCGCTGACAATACTGCCGTGCAATTTCCCGGTCAGAAACACCATCAATAAGAGCAACTAAGCCCTTACCGTGCCGCTTCACCTGTTCAAATTCCAATGGCTGCCAGCTTTCGCCTGCACCACTGTTGCTACCTGAGAGGTAATAAGACCTGTAACCCAGGATATTCTCCATAGGCTCGGTGAAAGAATGAATTTTAACCCATCCCTTCACACCGTACACCGCAGTTATCTTGCCGATAACCACTAGCTCGGATGAATCAACCATCATCCACGCCCCAGAAAGCTAACTACGCTGCTTTAACTTCTGACAACAGTTTTGCTACGCGATCAGACAGCTGTGCGCCCTGGCCAACCCAGTACTCAACACGCTCTTGATCTACGCGCAGACGCTCTTCAGCACCGCTGGCAATAGGGTTGAAAAATCCCACTCTCTCGATAAAACGACCATCGCGAGATGTGCGGCTATCACTGACATTCAAGTGGTAAAAAGGGCGCTTCTTAGAGCCACCGCGAGATAAACGAATAGTTACCATACCGTTATATTTCCCAAAACAATATTATTCAAAATAAGCTGGCCCAGATGGTCCAAACTCAATAATTTCACACCTTTATCACGACTACTGCCGCAGGCCCGAGATAACATACACCCCGGAAAGGCGGCGTATTCTACGGGAAAGCCCTTCAATATGGAACCGTTTCGGCAGCTTTTAAGTAGCAATTCAGAGACTTAGGCACAATAGTTGGTGTTTTCCTATGCAGGAGCGGTGCAAAGCCGATATTCCGTGAAAATAACTATCGGCCGGGGAAACCACCACCTGGCGGCATCATTCCACCCATGCCGCGCATCATGTTGGCCATTCCACCCTTGGTTTTCATCTTTTTCATCATTTTGGCCATCTGTTTGTGCTGTTTCATCAGACGGTTTAAATCCTGGATCTCAGTACCGGAACCCGCAGTAATTCGTCGCTTTCTCGAACCATTGAGAAGATCCGGGTTGCGTCGTTCTGCCGGCGTCATCGAGTTGATGATAGCTTCCATACGAGTAAACGTTTTATTGTCAATTTGAGACTGTGCCATTTGCGACATATTGCCCATACCCGGAAGCTTATCAAGCATGTCACCAATCCCACCCATACTTTGCATTTGCTGCAATTGATCGCGCAAATCTTCCAAGTCAAACTTCTTGCCTTTTTTGATCTTGGCAGCCAGTTTTTCTGCTTTCTTTCGGTCCAGCTTTTGTTCCGCTTCTTCTATCAGCGATAACATGTCTCCCATACCCAGTATGCGAGAGGCAATCCGATCCGGATGAAAGGGATCCAAAGCCGTAGTTTTTTCACCAACACCCATGAACTTAATCGGTTTTCCGGTTATCTGTCTTACCGATAA
Organism: Oceanicoccus sp.; assembly: GCA_036963965.1. Lineage (GTDB taxonomy): Bacteria > Pseudomonadota > Gammaproteobacteria > Pseudomonadales > Dasaniaceae > Oceanicoccus. The sequence continues at coordinate 4,880 of JBALTE010000010.1, forward strand.
AGCAGCACCACCGCGACTATCCGCATCAGCTTTGGTCAATATCACACCGGTCAAGGGCAACGCGTCGTTAAAGACCTTTGCTGTGTTTGCCGCATCCTGCCCGGTCATGGCATCTACCACAAACAAAGTTTCAACGGGATTGATAGCGGCATGAAGTTGTTTAATCTCCGCCATCATGTCTTCATCAATTGCCAAACGGCCGGCCGTATCAACAATCAATACATCAGCAAACTGGACTTTTGCTTCAGCTATCGCTGCAGTAACAATATCAATGGGTTTTTGATCAGTACTCGACGGGAAAAACGTGGCTTCAACTTCTGTCGCTAGCGTTTCCAATTGTTTGATTGCCGCAGGCCGATAAACGTCTGCGCTAACCACCATGACCTTTTTCTTTTCTTTTTCTTTCAAAAATCGAGCGAGCTTGGCAACGGAGGTTGTTTTACCCGCACCTTGTAAACCAGCCATCAAAATAACCGCGGGAGGCTGCGCTGACAAGTTTAGGCTCTCATTGGCCGAACCCATCATTGTCTCTAGCTCGTCATTCACTATTTTGACGAACATTTGCCCTGGGTTGAGACTCTTACCAACATCCTGCCCAACAGCGCGCTGTTTAACAGTTTCGATAAAATCTTTCACTACCGGCAAAGCGACATCAGCCTCCAACAAGGCCATACGGACTTCTCGGAGCGTATCTTTAATATTGTCTTCAGTCAGGCGAGCCTGGCCAGTAATGCTTTTGAGGGAGTGGGATAAACGTTCCGTCAGGGTCTCAAACATAAGTCTGCTAATCTCTAGGCTGTTTCAATCAATATCGGCTCTAATCAATATGGCGCATATCAATACAAGAGTGTGTCTTTGCTATAATCTCTTTCTTCAGTTTTAGCGACAGTTCCGCCAATAAAACGAAACATCAACCCGCAAAACCCCGAATATCTTTAATATGATACGCCAATGTGTTGATTTAGTAGTCGTAAACTGTTGAAGTATAACCGAGCTGGGCGGGCTAACCCAAACAGCTACAGCAAAAAAATTAAATTGTTTTTATCTCACTAGCGCAACTCTGGTTTCCCAAGATAATGATCGCCATAGCCAACACCGTAGCAATAAGCCTGTATCTGCTAGCCGCAGCACTTCAAGCAGCCTATTTACTCAACATTTCACGTCAACCAAAGCGGTCACTGCTGCTTTTGCTTGGGGTAATTGCTGTGTCAGCTCATGCTTACAGCGCAATTCATACGATCTATGACAACCAATTGCTCGATACCAGCTTTTTCCACGTGTCTTCGATTATTTTTTGGTTTGTTGCCGCAATCAGCCTGTTGAGTATTCTGCGCCGCCCTACTAGCAATTTGTTAATAGCGCTATTTCCGCTGGCAGCAGCCTCTATTCTGATTGCCTACCTAGCACCACCCTCAAAGGATCTTGCGAATGGTATTAGCGTCGGTCTATTCAGCCATATACTCACCTCAATTCTCGCCTACAGCATGATGACTATTGCCTTTATCCAAGCAACCGCGCTGGCGCTACAGGAACGTCATTTAAAGCATCATCACATCGGAGGTATTCTAGGCGCCCTCCCTCCACTGCAAACCATGGAGCAAGTTTTATTCGAATTGATATGGATTGGCATGGTATTACTGACGCTGTCGTTAATTACCGGCGCCATTTTTATCGACGACATTTTTGCTCAACAACTGGCCCACAAAACCTTTTTTAGCATTCTTGCCTGGTGTATTTATGCCGTTCTTCTGTGGGGGCGACATCAACTTGGATGGCGCAGCCAAACAGCGGCACGATGGACCTTTGGTGGTTTTGTCACCTTGATGCTCGCTTATTTTGGCAGCAAGTTTGTACTGGAATTGATACTTAACGGATAAACACCGTACCAGCTTAACAATTAAGCTATTGCGCCCACTGTTTTTTTTGTTCAAGATGCTCAACCATACCTAATAAAAGGAATAACGCTCGTTGAACGAGTTATCGTTAGAACTTCTCTTTGCCATTCTGGCTGTTTTACTCATACTGTCTGCCTTCTTTTCCAGTACTGAAACGGGAATGATGTCGCTCAATCGTTATCGACTCAAGCACCTGCGTAAAAAAGGCCACAAAGGCGCACGCCGGGCTTCTCGTTTGCTAAAACGTCCCGACCGCCTCATCAGCTTGATTTTAATAGGCAATAATCTGGTCAATTTTATCGCCGCGTCTCTGTTCACTGTAATAGTTATCCGCCTGTGGGGAGAAGCCGCGTCTGTGGTGATCGGCCCTATTATATTGACGCTGGTATTCTTGATTTTTGCCGAAATAACACCAAAGACCATCGCCGCCTATTACCCGGAGAAAATAGCTTTTCCCGCGAGTAGCGTATTGGTCCCGCTACTTAAAATTCTCTTCCCGTTTGTCTGGTTTATTAACACCATCACCAACAGCCTACTAAAGTTACTTGGAATCGACACCCAAAACCATAGCGGTGAAACTATTAGCCCGGCAGAATTAAGGACCATCGTTGATGACGCCGGCCCCCATATACCTCGTCGTCACCAGGGCATGCTGCTCAACATCCTCGACTTAGAACAGGCCTCCGTTGAAGACATCATGATCCCGAGAAACGAAATACAAGGACTTGATCTTGCTGACAGCGACGATGCGTTATTGGAGCAACTGCGCAGCCTTGAGTTTACTCGCATCCCGATCTACCAGGAAGATATCAACAATGTAGTCGGAACGTTACATCAACGAAATGTGAGTCGAGTGATTGATGAAAATGGCAATATCCTTCGTAAAAATTTGATGGAACAAATTCGAGAACCTTATTTCACACCAGAATCAACACCATTACACACTCAGCTGGTCAACTTTCAACAGCAACAACGACGCATGGGTATAGTCGTTGATGAATACGGAGTGGTGCAAGGCTTAGTAACCCTCGAAGATATTCTTGAAGAAATTGTCGGCGAATTCACCTCCAATATTGCAGACCAGATAAAAGACATTCATCCTCAGGCTGACGGGTCTTTTATGATAAACGGGACAGCGACAATACGGGACATTAACAAGGGCCTGGATTGGGAACTGTCTACTGAAGGTCCAAAAACACTTAATGGTTTGCTGCTCGAAAACCTTGAGTCGTTTCCGGATGCGGCAGTCGGTGTTCAAATTGAACATTACAAATTTGAAATTTTGGAAATAAAGGACAATATTGCCACAACAGTGCGCGCGATAAAGATGGAGGGAGTCGATACTGATGATGACTAATGCATTTCTTCGACGTCAGCCAATACCGGGCTCATTTCCATACTCTCCGTGCAGCCAACCATGTGCCGGTTCCACAAAGCCCGCTAACGCCCGCCAAAAGTAATAACATAAAAAAATTCCGCGTTGGCTCTGACCGTGTTATTGCCGAAAAATCCAGCCGATGCAGTCCGTAAAACAACCATCGATACCAACGCGCTTCCCGATCAACCTTCATTACAATTTCACCTGAAACCGGACTCAAATAATAACGACTACCCTGAATATCACCTAACACCACTCGATAGATCGGAAACTCCACAGGCTGATGGCGCGAATAATAGTAGTCATCTGCTTGCGGCAGCAGTTGCTGGGAAACAACAGGGAAATCAGGCTGTAACTTTTTGGCAAGTATCTGTAAGGCTTCACGAGGGAATGAAACCGGCTCATAGTTGTTAGTATCTAACAGATGCTGTGTGCCGTCGGCGGTGAACGCAACCATCGATAATTTTCCACTCAACATCGAAAAATCAACACGCACATAATCATTCGACAAACGTTGAAATTCCCGATCCCCCAGTACCAACGCCATATCATCAATGGCAAGAAAACGCTGTTGTAAACGCTGAGTTTCCAATTCAGCACTATCGCTGATCAACAACCCTTGTGGATTCATCGACAGCAATCCACTTGCAACCCAGGCCAGGGCAAAAACGCCAAAAACCAACCCCAGGTAATGGTGAAACAGATGCACACTCCGATAAGGAGATCGACTTTCTCCCTCTGCTCCTGACCCGTTGACTTTTAATTGTTTAAACCCGACAACTAGACCTGTAGCCGTTAAGAAAATACCAATAACCGCCAAACCGATTACCACACTGCGCCACAGAATATTGTTTTCGCGCAATATCTGAGGAAAAATCCAGTGTACTACCGGTCCCAAATATCCCCACATACGCTGTGAGGCATTGGTGAGCTGGACAATTTCGCCATTATAGCTTGATACATATAACTCCGTGTCGAATTCATCATTAACAGCAACTTTATAAAGCGGGCGATGAGGATGGTATTGTGAATCGATAGTCCATTGATCACTATGGATCGATTGGAAGCCGCTGATTTCGCCCTCCATTTGACCATCACGTATAAATTGATTGGCTATAACACGAGCACGTTCTTCGGAGATGGCGTTAATAAAAACACCTCCATTCAACGCATATGTTAACAGCGTATTGTCATTGGTTTTTAATCGAACGACGGGGTCGCCAGCCAACATCTCCACACTGGCTTTGGAAAAATCTCGCGCGAGAAATGACAGGTATTTCAATTCACAACATTGATCAAAATGAAGATTTTCAAGCAAACTGATTTTTTCGAAATGATCCAAAACCGGGTATTGTTTATACACCATAACAATGCCGGACAAAGACCACAGCAACAAGACCAGACTCGCAGCTATACCCAAGTAGCGGTGCATTAGAAACAACGCCCGCATTATCACAGCTTAACTTTTATAGGCATACAGACTCTCACTACGAACAACCATCATTGAAAAACAAGAGGCCGAGCTATTGCAGGACTTTGCCCCTAGAGAAGAAGGTGATTGTTCAGTTGCTTATATCGGTCCTTGACGTTAACCAGCACGCTCTTCCTGTCCTCTGTCGACAGCTCCGACCAGTCAGTAATTTCTTGCGCATTGCGATAGCAGCCCTGACAGACATCATTTTCATCTAATACGCAGATGAGAATACAAGGGGACTTGATTAATTCGTCGGACATTAGCCGCGGTTATCCTCTTTTAATCCTTTGGCAAAACGACGCCCATTATCAACATAGTGCTGTGCTGACATCTCCAACATTTTTCGCTGCTCTTCGCCCAGCGTCCGCTTGATTTTGGCCGGAGACCCAACCACCAGAGAACCGTCCGGGATTTCCATATTTTCGGGAACAAGTGTGTTTGCACCAATCAGGCAATGTTTACCTATTTTTGCGCCGTTCAAAACCACTGCATTAATTCCCACCAGGGTATAATCGCCAACGGTGCAGCCATGCAACATAGCTTTATGACCAACTGTAACACCCTTACCCAGTGTCATAGGAATACCAACATCGGTATGTAACACCGACGCATCCTGAATATTGGTGTCATCTCCAATAGTGATTTTGTCTGAGTCTCCGCGAATAACAACGTTGAACCAGATACTGGCGTTATTGCCAATACTGACATTGCCTACAATGGTTGCATTATCGGCGATGAAACAATCACCATTTAACTGAACTCGAACATCATCAAGGCTGTAAATCACAAAAATTCTCCGATAAGTAATAAGTTGTCTGCATTATAACGCGAATCATCAAGAATACGATTATTGCAGTCGTCACTGTGACGACATATTCCAGTCGGGCGTATCTTAAAAACTGTATTCATAAGCTTAATGACAACTGGCACAGCTATCCATCTAAAGGGTCTTATAGACACCGGGCGGAAGTGGTACATTCTACCTAGACTAGGGGGTTTCTATTACTAAGCTCGATACCCTGGGCATCGTAGAACTCCGCTGCGTAAGTGTTTAATTGCTGCTGTTCTATTGCTAGCCGAATACGACTCATGTGGCGCTGATAAAAACGAAGATTATGGATAGTATTTAACTGCCCGCCGAGCATTTCTTTGCACTTATCCAAATGATGCAGATACCCACGACTGAAGTTTTTACAGGTGTAACAATCACAATTGGGATCCAACGCTTCGGTGCTGTGCCGATGCTTGGCGTTACGCAATTTCAATACACCCTGCGACGTGAAGATATGCGCATTTCTAGCGTTGCGAGTAGGCATGACACAATCGAACATATCAACACCTCGCATTACCCCCTCCAGTAAATCCTGCGGCGTACCCACGCCCATCAGGTAACGGGGTTTGTCTTGCGGCATTCCGGGGGTTATCACGTCCAGAACTTTCATCATCTCATCTTTCGGCTCACCCACAGATAAGCCACCAATGGCATAGCCATCAAAACCTAAATCGACTAAGCCCGCCATTGATTGCTTGCGGAGGTCTTCATACATACCACCCTGGATAATACCAAACAGAGCTGACGGATTGTCGCCGTGAGCTACCTGTGAGCGTTTAGCCCAGCGCAGTGATAGCTCCATCGACTCTTTGGCCTGCTGATGTGTTGCCGGGTATGGCGTACACTCATCAAAGATCATGACAATATCAGAGCCGAGGTCTCGCTGGACCTGCATGGATTTTTCCGGATCGAGAAAAACTTTGGAACCATCTATCGGTGACCTGAAAGCGACACCCTCTTCACTAATTTTGCGCATTGCTCCCAAACTAAATACCTGAAAACCTCCCGAATCTGTCAGAATTGGCTTATCCCAACCCATAAAATCGTGCAAGGTTCCGGTGCCATCGGGACCGTGACCTTTGACCACGTCAGTACCGGGACGTAGCCACAAGTGAAAGGTATTACCGAGAATAATATCGGCACCGATTTCCTTAATGTCCCTGGGCAACATACCCTTCACGGTACCGTAAGTACCCACCGGCATGAACGCCGGCGTTTCCACAGCGCCGCGGGGAAATGTCAACCGACCGCGACGAGCCTGATCATCAGTACCGTCAATTTCAAACTGCATAAAACATTTACGACTCATAAAACCTAGTTCCGATTATCGTTGTGGAAGTACAAACATCGCATCACCGTAACTAAAAAAACGATACTGATGCTCAACAGCTTGCCGGTATGCCTCGAGCACATGCTCCCGGTTAGCAAATGCGCTGACCAGCATAATAAGTGTGGATTCTGGCAGGTGGAAATTAGTAACTATAGCGTCGACCGATTTAAAACGATAACCCGGATAGATAAAGATCTCGGAGTCACCACTAAAAGGCCGCAATTCGCCGTCCTGAGACGCTGTTTCCAAACTTCTCACTGACGTTGTACCAACAGCAATAACACGACCACCTCGCTGACGAGTGAGTCGCACCTTTTCACAAACCTCCTCGCTAACCTCAAGCCATTCCGAATGCATTTTGTGTTCAGTGATATTGCTAACTCTAACAGGCTGGAATGTACCCGCGCCTACGTGCAAGGTGACAAAGGCAGTGTCTACACCTTTATCCTTGCATTGCTGAATGAATTGATCTGTGAAGTGCAACCCTGCCGTTGGCGCAGCCACTGCGCCGTCTTTCTTTCCATAAACCGTTTGGTAGCGTTCACGATCAGCCAATTCATCACTGCGGTCGATATAAGGCGGCAACGGCATATGACCGATATTATTCATCACTGACAAAGCATCGTTTTCACCGTCAAATACCAGTTCAAACAGCGCATCGTGACGCCCGGCCACTTTAACCGTAGACATGATTTCATTGCTGTCCGGGTACTGAAGCAAATGTAATACCGCACCAGCCTTGGGAGACTTGCTAGACCTAATGTGTGCCAATACCCGATGCGAATCAATGATTCGTTCAACTAGAATTTCAATCCGTCCACCCGTCGATTTTTTCCCCCACAGACGAGCGGGAATGACCCGCGTGTCATTAAACACCAGCAAGTCGCCTTCATTGAGCAGTTCTGACAAATCACGGAATTGTCTGTGTTGAATATCACCCGTCTGCCCATCCAGCGTTAACAGTCGGCTGTCAGTCCGATTCGCGGTCGGGTAACGAGCGATCAAATTGTCAGGTAACTCAAATGTAAAGTCAGATAATTGCATCAGGGGAACAGTAGCTGGATAAATGGCGCGCAAGAATATCGCAAAAGCCGAAATCAGGCCAGTAGTATGGTGCAAATTTGATCAGTTTAGAATAATTATGAAAGGCTTTGACCTTTGGCACTACGTTGCTATAATGCCGCGCTCACGCACTAGGGTGCGGGGCCTGTGAACGGATTGGCAGGGTGTATTGAAAGGACTGTCGGTAGACAATAAAATGCATGCAGTGCCAGCGTGATGAAATTGGTAGACATAGGGGATTCAAAATCCCCCGTTCGCAAGAACGTGGCGGTTCGAGTCCGCCCGCTGGTACCACTTCTTTAACTCTTTAGAATATATACGTTTGGTGAGTTTCCCCATAGTTCATTCGCTAAAGTGCCTCTACCACCCCACTCATATTCACGGCTGTAACTACACATCTTATTGCCAGCCTTTAACGTGCTTAACATGTTTTTTTGCCTGTTTTATGTCGTCAATCAGCTTTGATCTAAGCAGAAATATTCCATAACACAACGACTTTAACGTCTCTCGGAAATACCATTAGCAGTTTTTTGCTATGACGCATCTATGACGACCGACAATAGCAAAACCCGGACTGAGCAATAGTGTGTCTTCACAATGATAATCTACACGAATATATAAGCCTCAACTTAGCAGAAGACAAAATATCTATTCCAAAAAAATGGGCCACCTGCAGCAAAGAATATTCTAAGTTGAAGGTGGCCCTGGTTGTTACCATTTCCAAAAATTATCTACGAGTTGTATTCGGATCAGCCGCCATCCCTTTCAAAAACTTAAACAAATCACTGTCTGTAGAAAGCACCAGCGTTGTATTTTTGCCAATTATGGAGGGGTAGGCAGCCATAGTGCGGGTGAATTCATAAAACTCAGCGGCTTCCGTACTCTGGCTATAAGCTTTGGCATATATCTCAGTCGCTTTTGCATCGGCGACTCCGCGAATTTCTTCCACTTCACGATACGCCTCTGACTGGATCTTGTTGAGATCACGAACCCGGTTACCTCTTATTCTTGCCGCCTCACCATTACCTTCAGAAAGAAATCGCTCGGCAATTTGGCGTCGCTCACTAATCATTCTATCGTAAATTTTTGGCCTGACACTTTCATTGTAATTGATGCGTTTAAAACGTATGTCGAGTAATTCAATACCAAAGACACCAACCTTTTCTGCTGCTGCGGTAAAGATCTCGAGTTCTACCTTCTCGCGGCCTTTTTCGATTGGCACCAATGCTCCCATATTGAGCTCTTGTGGTGTCGCCGACAATATTGCATCTCGCAATGGAACACGATCTTTGGTGGTACGAATAATTTCGATCAATTCATGTTTTGCCACAGCATTGCGAGTTTCACTGCCAAGAATATCGTCGAGCCGAGATTGTGCACTGCGCTCATCACGCAAACGCAGGAAATATTGCAAAGGATCAACAATTCTCCATCTGGCAAACAAGTCAACAGAGATATACAGCTTATCTTTAGTTGGCATATCTGATGGGGCGCCATCCCACTCCAACACGCGTTTGTCGATAGGATTGACCTCCTGAATAAAAGGCAGCTTAAACTTCAAACCCGCTTCAACCACAGGCTCACCAACTGGCTTGCCAAATTGTGTAATGATTACTTGTTCAACTTCGTCGACTGTGTAGATTGAACTGCCGACCACAAACACACCCAAAAACAGTATTAGCAGGAATACCACTCGTATCGTATTTTTCATTGTTGACCACCTTTCATTGCGCCTATATTGAGCAGAGGTAACAAACTGCTCATTTCGTCGTCGACAAGAATTTTTGATTCGATTCGCGGTATCACATCCTGCATGGTTTCTATGTAGATACGTCGTCGAGTTACCTCAGGTGCTTTACTGTATTCAGTAAACAGGGCATTAAATCGGGCAACATCACCTTCTGCCTCATTAATCCGCTTGAGCCGATAACCATCCGCTTCTCGAATTCGTTGATCTTTTTCACCCTCAGCCAACGGAATAACCTTATTGTAATCTCGCCGCGCTTCGTTAATAAGCTTTTCCTTTTCCTGCTGTGCCTGGTTTACCTCGTTAAATGACTCTTGCACTGGTCTTGGGGGATTGATGTTTTTAAGTTGTACCTGATCGATGCTGATACCCATAACGTATTTGGTCGATAGTTCCTGCATTTTCAACAGAGCTTCAGTTTCAATTTCCTGTCGACCAATGGTAATAACTTCGTCAACTGTTCGATCGCCAACCACTTCACGCATAACCGATTCCGAAACATAACGAAGCGTTTCTCCTGGCTCTCGAACAGCAAACAAAAATTTAGCCGGGTCTGATATGCGGTACTGAACAACCCACTCGACCAATGCGGCATTGAGATCACCGGTAACCATTTGAGTTTCGCGACCACCATCTCGACTGCGAGGTGTTTGGTAAGGATCTCTGGCTCCGGGTGTTGAAAAACCAAATTCCTGTTTTAACTGTCGCTTAACCGGAACTATGGTGGCTTTATCAATATTCAGCGGCAATTTGAAATGCAAACCGGGGGGTACTTCTTTTAGGTACATACCAAATCGCTGTACCACGGCAACCGAGTCACTTGGCACGGTGTAATAAGCCGACCAAATACTCACCACTAGTAACACAATTGCAAAAATTGTTAGAGGACCAGCTGCCCCTCCGCCTCCGCCCCCGCCGGGCAGCGATGACTTGAATCGGTCAACCCCCTGTTTGATAATCTGATCAATATCGGGGGGTGAAGATTGCTTGCCACCCCATGGTGTTCCTTTGTCGTCATTGTCATTAAATGCCATACATATAACCCTGTTGGGTAAAAACAGACCAAATAGCCTGCTTGAAATTACGTGAGACCTTTATTGGTGCATGATCAGGCCGTTTACTATCTGTCATTAATCAATTGTTTCTGCAGAGCCATTACCTTACGCGCTGCACTAACCACAGTCATTGCCGGTTCCGGCTTACCTTCCCGGC
>JBALTE010000010.1:15909-100306 GCA_036963965.1 Oceanicoccus sp.
AGCGCATCGATTTGCGCATAGAACCAGTACTGTACTGCAAAGTTGGCGATAGATCGAACAGTACCCAGCTTTAACAAGAACGACAACCAAGCTGGGAATAAGGATAGGGAATCTTCATAACGTGGCAACGTTTCGTCTCCCGCAAGTAATCGTGCAGGCGCGTCGGTTATAACACACATCGGCCTTCCCAACCCAATGAGATCAGCAGCACCGCATTCTACAGCGTTTATCATCGCCAATTGTTGGCGAAACCCCCCGGTGACCATTAATGGTACCGATACTTTGCCCCGCATCGCCAATGCAAAGTCGACAAAATAAGCTTCTCGCTTTGCTGTTGTCTGTTTTATGTTCTGTTTTTCTTTCTTTTCAAGCCCTTCAACACCCAATAGTTTTGGCTGTTCATAGGTACCGCCCGATATTTCTATGAGATCTACACTGGCTTGCTCCAGCCATAGTGCCACCTGCACACTATCTTCAAAGTCAAAACCTCCTTTTTGGAAGTCTGCGCTATTAAGCTTCACCGCTAATGGAATTTCAGCTCCAAGCGCTACCCGTACAGCTTTTACGATATCCATTAAAAGTCGGGCGCGGTTCTCTAGACTACCACCATATTCATCATGTCGCTGATTACTTCGCGGACTGAGGAATTGGGAGATCAAATAACCGTGTGCTGCATGAATTTGAATGCCAGTAAAACCGGCGTCACAAACAGCCACGGCAGCGATAACAAACCGCCGTACAATATCGGCAATTTCATCGGTCGTAAGAGCAACAGGTTCGCCAAATTGACCACCGGGTAAATCCAGCTTTATCGCTGAAGGCGCTTTTGGATGAGCGTTAACTATTTTTTGTGTTTGACGCCCGGCATGGCTAATCTGCGCCCAAAAGTGATTGCCATTTTTTGTTCCGGCCTTTGCCCATTTAGCCAGCGCCAATTTCATCGCCTCATCTGGCTCGCGGTCAATAATAACATTACCCGGGCGCTCCAGATGATCTGCATCAACCTGAATATTACCCGACAATAACATACCTGCCCCGCCGTCCGACCAGAGGCCATAAAGTCGTTCGAGTTCCGCGGTAGGAACCCCTTTCCCCGTTGCTAAACCTTCGGTCATCGCCGCTTTGCCGAAACGATTGTCTATAACGGCACCGCAGGGTAGCCTCAAGGACTGTTCAAGTATCGTCGACATTGGCAAATCCGTGGTTATAAGCTGACGGTAAAAGTGTAACGTACTATTAAACCATTAGACATATTAAGAGTAATCGTGAATCCCTACACTTGGTTAGGATCTCCAAATCGCTTAGAATAAAACAACAGTCATTATTATGTTCACGTCCGGCAAAAACTATGAATGACACGAAAATCACCGTTCCCATTCGCTTCGTCAACACCATGTTATCCATTGCCGAAAATCGCAACTGCAATGTGGATGAGTTAATTCAGCGTATTGGTATCGACCCCGAAGATATCGCTAATAACAGACCTATTCCGGTATTATTATACGGCGAACTTCATCATCAAATCATTGAAATGGTTGAGGATGAATGGTTTGGAATGTTAAGCGGTGGCGCTGTTCCGAAAGGTGCTATTCGACTGCTGTGTCAGACCGTCGTTCACTGTGGCGACCTGAAACAACTGATTCACAGGTCTGCAGATTTTTTCGAAGTTTGTCGAGGGTTTAAAGTTAAGGCTTCAATTACTAGTGACAACGATGACGTGGTCATCAGTATGGTCAAACTTGATTGCATTTCGGAACAAGAATTCGAAGACGTTATTGCAAAGACGGACCCAAATACGATTAAATCTACCCTGCTGGTGTGGTCAGGTTTGTACAGTTGGTTTATTGGCAAACATATTCCAGTGAAAGCGCGATACTTTTCATTCCCGGAAAACAATAATAACGTTCATTATGGAACACACACTGCCACACCCGGTCACTATGACCAATCGATCAATGGTTTTCGGTTCGACAAGAAGTTTCTCAACTATCCGATCGTTCAAAGCGAAGACACCATTGAAGAATTTATCCGCAAATCGCCCTACTATGCACTGGTCACTAAAAATCCGGATGAAGGAATAGCGCCGGCTATTAAATCACTGTTGGCAAGAAACATAGGACACGAGCTACCAACAGCCAGCCAGGTGGCCAGTGACTTGAATATGTCAACAACCACCTTACATCGACGATTGAGCGGTGAAGGGTATAGTTTCCAGGCACTTAAGAATGAATTGCGCATGGAATCGGCAATACACTACCTCAACAGACCTGACCTGAGCACATCGGCTATATCTGACCTGCTCGGGTTTGAAAACCCCAGTACCTTCTTTCGTTCATTCAAAAAGTGGACGGGGTTACCACCGGGAGAATATCGCAAACAACTACTCGACAAAGGGGCTCTACGTTAGTTCTGGCATACTCTGTAGCTCAGAAGACCATTTTCCATGCGTCAATATGCAAGCATAATAGACGCAAATGGATATTGTTTTATACCCGCTGATCGCCGACTCTAGATGCCTGTATTTAACTAAAAACACCCGTTGATAAAGGCATCACATGGCACATTATAAAGCCCCACTACGCGACCTTGAATTTGTTCGCAACGAGCTCATTGGTATGGATGATTTTTATGCCAGCACCGACCAGTGGAAAGAGGTCAGCAACGATTTGGTTTCGGCAATCTCTGAAGAGTGTGCAAAATTCAGTGAAAATGTATTGTTGCCTTTGAACGGAACTGGCGACGAACAGGGCTGCCAGCTGATTGATAACAATGTAACAACACCTGATGGTTTTAAAGATGCCTATCAGCAGTTTGTTGCAGGAGGATGGCCCGCATTGGAAGGTCCTTCGGAGTTTGGTGGTCAGGAGCTTCCAAAATCCCTGTCGCTGGCCGTTACAGAGATGATAGGGACAACCAACTGGGCTTGGAGCATGTACACCGGCTTGTCTCGTGGTGCCTGTCACACCATTAACGAGCACGGCACTGATCAACAGAAAGAACTGTATCTGGGCAAACTACTCTCCGGGCAATGGACAGGCACTATGTGCCTGACCGAATCCCATTGTGGCTCTGATCTTGGGTTGCTGCGAACGAAAGCTGAGCCCAATAGCGACGGTAGCTATCGTATCAGTGGAACCAAAATATTTATTTCATCTGGCGACCACGATCTAACAGAAAATATTGTACATATCGTTTTGGCTCGATTGCCTAACGCCCCTTCCGGAACAAAAGGTATATCGCTCTTTATTGTGCCCAAATTTGGACTCGATAGTGATGGTAATCCCGCAGAGCGCAATAGCGTAGCGTGTGGCTCGCTCGAACATAAGATGGGCATTCACGGTAACGCTACTTGTGTAATGAACTTTGATGGCGCTACTGGCTATTTGCTAGGTCCTGAAAACCGCGGCCTCAACTGCATGTTTACTTTTATGAACACTGCGCGTATTGGTACTGCCGTCCAGGGTTTGGCACACGCTGAGTTTGCTTATCAAAACTCTCTCGCCTACGCCAAGGATAGACTTCAGATGCGAGCGCTATCCGGTGCTGTTAACCCCGAGTTGCCTGCAGATCCAATCATCGTCCATCCTGATGTACGCCGTATGCTGTTAACCCAGAAAGCATTTGCTGAAGGGGGCAGAATGTTAATCTACTACGTCGCCATGTTCAGTGATGCGTCAGAACAAGCAAAAACAGACGAAGAAAAACAGAGCTATGAAAACCTGCTATCCATGCTTACACCGATAGCCAAGGCTTTTATGACAGAAACCGGCTTTGAAGCGGCAAATCTTGGCATGCAAATTTTTGGTGGCCATGGTTACATCAAAGAGTGGGGTATGGAACAGAACGTTCGCGATTGCCGAATTTCAATGCTGTACGAAGGTACTACCGGCATTCAATCCCTGGATTTACTAGGGCGCAAAGTGATTATGAGTGGCGGCAGTCTATTGGAGTCGGTAACAGCACCAATGGCAGAGTTTTGTGCAGAAAACGAAAACATTGCTGAGATGACTGAATTTGTCGAACCACTGAAAATACTGCTAAAAGAATGGTCTACGCTTACTGCCACTATCGGTGCGGCAGCCATGAATGATCCAAACGAAGTTAATGCAGCCTGTGTCGACTATCTGCACTACTCTGGTTATATCTGCTATGCATATCTATTCGCGAGGGCTGCAAAGCTTTCACTGAATAAATTAGCTGGTGATTGCAGTGACAAGGAATTTTATGAGGCTAAGGTTTACCTCGCCCAATTCTTTTATCAACGTTTGCTTCCACGCACCGCTGGACTGGCGAAAACGATGGTTTCAGGTGTAGGAAACGTATCCCGCGCCGATATTAACCCGTTTTAACGATTCTCGATTCGGTTGTAATCGAGAAACCCAGCTTCTATAGGGTATTGCTGCATATAGATGTCATGGATGTCATCACTATAGGCCCAGAAATCTTTATTGGTTCGTCTCACGCCATAGCGCGTGAGCAACCTTTGATAATCTCTTTCCGATTGCATTCCACCAATCATTTCTACAAAAGATTCCAAATCCAATTCGTACAAATCAAAAAACACATTGGGATAAGCTCCGACAATCCCTTCGACAACTGACAGGGTTTGCTCTTCGGGAATAAGGCGATATTGCTCGCCAAAGAGATGAGACACGTTACTGTGGGACTTGTTTGTAATTAGACTTACAAGTTTATTTTCACCATTTTTTAACATTAATTTGACAACCGCCTGCTCTGGCAGAAATTCCAAAGGTGCACCTTCAATTGTTGAAAGTTCCTGAAGCTGCTGTTGATACTCTTCAACATCTGGCGCCGACGGTCTGCCATTGATCAGATCTTTAGTCACCACTTTTTCACCAAAATAATCTAGCACCAAGTCAAACAACTCTTTCTTCGGGTTTTCTGTTTCAAATTGAATATTGGTCGACTCGAATTTCCGTGTATTCATTTCTTTTAAATAAGCATCCACTTGAGATTCTTCACCCCGGTACCAAAAATCCAGCTCTGCCAACGCCGTATCATTTGGCAATAAGCGAAGGAAATTTGACTCCCCTTCCATCCTCAAGAAATCCATGTACAGACGTGTTAGCAACTGATGGCCAACATTACCGTAAACATCAAAACCCGCAACCAATAAATAGTGGATGCGCTCTAATAACGGATATCCGATCACCCATGCAGTTTTAGGTGTATCACCTACTAATCCTTTCATCACGGTTGAACTATCAAAGTGTCTGAAAACCGTTAGCGCTGCATTTTGATTGCTGCCATTACCATCCCACAAAAAGTCCACGGCTAATTTTTCTTCTTTCAACAGCTTTCTTCGAATCTGTTTTTCCTTCGCTTTGATGTATTTCTTTTCCAGCCGTGAATACTCCATCCAGGAGGACAACGGTGTAAATACATTGCTTTCTTTTTCAGCGGGGAGGCGTAAATTTTTAGCTTCTTTTGCTAAAAATTCATCGGTAATATATTTCGACTCAGTTTCCGGATCCACAAACAGAACCCAAAAATGATCATGAATTACACCGAGTGCAACTTGACCTCGACATACTGGTCCTTTGATAAAACCCATAATAGTAAACTGGGCTTCATCTAACATAAATTTATAACGAACATCCGCCGGTATATCTCTGAATGTCACAAATGGATTGGATGCTGTTGACGGCTGATAACCGGGAAGTTTGTTAACGGTATAATTGGTTTCGAGAAATAATTGTCTCCAGTATTTCAAGCGTTTTTCATCCAGGAGATAGGGCATATTTTGCTTTGCCAACACGGTGCTCTTTACCCGCTGAAGTCGATAGTAAAACTCCCCGCCCGGGCTATCAAAGGGTCGCCGCGAAGGGATTATATCGACGGCCTGGCCTGAGGGTTTGACGGAGCGAACTAACTTAAAAAATTCTCTGTCCTCACCCAGCGCCGCGGATGATGTTGAAAAGTAAATATTGGCCAGGAAGAGATGCTCGTAGATGTATCGACTCATCAATTGCTCCTTCAGTGACGGGCCGTTGAAAAACGCTTCCCAGCGATCAACTTCCAGCGGGTGTTGTGTCGGCCGTTTTCCGGGGAAACGAGCTTTTGCACCTGTTTTTAGCCACTGAACCATGATGTCACTTTGTTCTTGATCGATAGCGGGTAAGCCATAAGGCATACCCCAAAGCGGGAACTCTTGTTCAAACCCGGAAAATTCTTCTATTTTTGTGCACTGCTGATCTCTGTTCAATGAAAAGTCGAAACTGTCTGGAAGAATGTCCCCCGGCGGCAGTGGATGCTCTTTCTTCAACTCCAGCATTCTATAAACAAGACTGGCCCGGGTATTGGCCTCAGACAGTTGATCGCGCTCGTTGAGTACAGGATAGAATCCCTCTTTCCTCCAATCGTCTGTGGCGCCGCCATCAATAAAAACACGTGTTAAATTAGCGGCGAGTAAACGTGTACCATCATACACTTTTGATGAATTTGCCCCGCGATCCAAACTTTCAAAACTTGTCATTTTCAATTGACAGGGAGCATCGTAACAACCGTGACAAACAACACAGCGACTATCCACGATAGGTTTGATGTCTCGATAAAACTCGGGCTCATGGTACGACCCTGTCACCACTGTGCGTTCGATAACCGAGGCTTGGCCATAAATTCCGTCAAAATATGTTTTAGCCATCACCGCACATCCTGGAAACAGAATGGCTGCAAGCAACAGCGTTAAAAGACGGGGAAATTTGGGTTTCATAAAGAACAGTCTGAGTGGTTAGATGCCGCAGCGTGCATCGGGACCGCTATTGTCCCTTATCTACTCGGTAATCGCTAGCGAGCTCAAAAAGAGCTTGGAGCTAGGAAGGTGTTGTGCGCTGTCCAACAATATGCAGCGCGGCAACACGGTAGGCTTCAGCAAGAGTAGGAAAGTTAAAAATGTTCTCGACAAATGCGTCAATATTCATCCCCGCCAGCAACCCCATTTGACCGATATGAATAAGCTCCGTAGCACCTTCGCCGATAATTTGTACACCGAGCAGTTTTTCACCTTGAGGGTCGGCAATCAATCTCAACATACCATCCTGAATACCGGAAATTTGCCCGCGTGCAATTTCTTCAAATTTAGCGACACCAATAATTGGGTCGAGGTATTTTTCTATCGCCTCGCTTTCACTCATACCCACTGTAGATAGTTCTGGAATAGCGTAAATCCCACCGGGAATAAGGTCGGTCATTTCTCCAAGATCGAGTCCCAATGCGGCGCGACTTGCTCGTCGCCCCTGCTCCATTGATGCGGAGGCCAATGAGGGAGGCCCAATCACATCGCCAGCGGCATATATATTGTTGACGCGTGTTCGACATTGTCGGTCGACTGGAATAATGCCCCGTTCGTTTAATGTGAGACCAGCGTTCTCAATACTGAGCCCGACTATATTGGATACTCTACCCGCAGCCGACAAGACTTTTTCACTGCGATAGACGCTACCGTCGTCTAACTCCGTTATTACCTGCGACACACCATCCCAATACACTCGCGTTACATTTGCACTGGCAATAAAACGGGCGCCACTGGCTTCAAAAGCATGTACAAACTGATCGGTTAAAGCCTGATCGAGAAACCCAAGAGGCCGAGGATAACGATCAATCATGGTGACGCGAACACCTAAACTGGAAAAAATTGAAGCGTACTCGCTTGCAATAACCCCTCCACCCAAAACCGTGAGCGTTTGCGGTAAGTACTCCATTGATAAAATCGAGTCACTATCATAGACATACTCATGATCCACTTCGATATTGTCTACCTGACGGGGCACTGATCCCGTCGCAATGACAAAATAATCCGTTTGCAATTCGACACTTTTTCCACCTGGCATATTGACCAAGATAGTGTGACTATCGATAAAGCTCGCGCGACCATGAATTCTCTCGATCGCATTGCGAGTCATTTGATTATTGATATAGTCATCATGGGCACTAATCACTGCATGCATATTTTCAATGAGTGCTGTCATTTCCAAATCAGGGCGCAATGAAAATGAAAAAAGCTCTGCATGCTTTCGCAAGTTTGCAATGCGTAACGCATTTTCACGGAGGGTTTTGCTTGGAATAGTTCCCCGATGAACACAGGCACCACCTAAGACTTTATCGGCTTCGACCATCGCCACCTTTTTATTGGCTTTTGCAGCCTGCACTGCAGCTTTCTGCCCCGCGGGACCACTGCCAATGATGATAATATCGTAGTGTTGAGTACTCATTAATGCCCCTCACAAGGCTAACTTAAAAAGATAGTTCTTTGATCGTCTCATGAATTGAGTCGGATTTCTCCAGCAGTTTTTCCACATCATTTACGTACAAATTTAGTGTTATTATCGAATTGTCAGAACTCAAAACATCGATATCATAATGCTGATTAGATAAGGTGCAGGCCGAAAACACCTTCGCCGCTTTAATCGTATCAACAATATCCTGCGAACCCTCTGCTGCCCCATCAATTTCGACACCTCCAATGGTATGACTAACAGGCAAAGGCAACTGCCAATGCTCCGCCAACACTTGACCCACCTCTGCTTGATATTGGTTCATTAGAAAACTTACGTCGTCTACTCCCGGAGAATTATTATTGCCATTTGCGATGTCTAATACTGTCTGCAAAACTACTGGGCGGCCAATCTGGAAAAGCAAACCACACAAGAACGTAGATTCAACATTGCGACGCCCCTGGCGAGCCAGCTCTCTTGCCCACACTGCAGTCGCCAAAGAGGATTGCCAGATCTCTTTTATCAGTGGTTCAAAACCTTTGGCATCAAAAAGTGCGGGACCCATGGTAGCAGCCATCGCAATATCAGCCATATTCTGCATCCCCAGGCGGGCAATAGCTTGCTGTAATGATGTCATCTTTGCAGTTGGGCTGTAGGCAGCAGAATTGGCAATCCGCATCACATGCCCTGCCAACGCAGCGTCGCTTTGAATCAGTTTTGTTAAAGCCAGTGCATCGGAATCCACATCATTGACCAGCGATAAGACCTGACTAGTCACCTGTGGCAGCATCGGTAAAACTAATGTTTTTTGCTGTATTCGTTGTTCCAACTGCTCGGTGATCGAATCGATAAATGCTTGATCCATCTTCTGTCTCGCTCCAAAACGGGAAATCATACAAACGTCTAATTACCACCAGTTTAGATCATCCTCCCAATAACTAAAGGCCAGCAGATCATTCTCCCCAATCCCCGAAAAATGAACAACATGAGGCAACTTCTCATTTACAATAGGTGCTGATTCATAACATCGCGGACAGACCGGGTTACTCTTTATGCTTGAACCGTTATCGATTATCTACCGTGATGACTATATGGTGGCAATTAACAAGCCGAGTGGACTATTAGTTCATCGTAGCAACATCGATCGTCATGAAACCCGGTTTGCTTTGCAGTTGCTGCGGGATCAGCTAGGACAGTACGTTTACCCTGTCCACCGACTGGATAAACCGACATCAGGACTGCTAATATTTGCCTTGTCATCTGACATTGCCAGAACACTGTCATCAGAGTTTGCCAATCAAAACATCGAAAAAAAATATCTCGCTATAGTAAGGGGCTGGTGTGAAGAGCGAGGAACAGTTGATCACCCGCTAAAAGAGCAATTTGATAAGATGTCGGGGAAACAAAAAACTGAACAAGTACCCGCTAAAGATGCAACCACCCACTTCAGGCGTTTAGCAACAGTTGAATTGCCTTTTGCAGTCGACCGGTACCCAACAAGCCGATACTCTTTAGTTGAAGCGTATCCAGTCAATGGCCGAAAACATCAAATTCGTCGCCATTTTAAGCATATTTCACATCCAATTATCGGTGACGCAAAACATGGAAAAAGTTCGCATAATCAATTTTTTCAATCACAATTTAATTGCCACCGGTTAATGCTTGCATGCACTCAAATGAAATTGACACATCCATTAACTGGAGAGCCAATAACCCTTAATGCACCACTGGATGCTACTTTTAGCCATACAATCCACAACCTTGGCTGGGCAGCACCATAACAAACACGCCTGCTCAGTGCGCTTAGTCCCGCGCCGGTGTTACATGAGGAATATAGATTTCTTTAAACTCTGTCGGCATTCGCGATGGTTTGTTACTGGTCAAATTGATACAAACCAAACGCCACTTACCCCGAAAAAGACAATTGCCGGATAATGCCCCAAATATCTGAAAGCTCCGCTCCATAGTTAATCGTCCATCGCAAGCTGTTAACCATGTTCCAACCAACACCTCTTCATTAATGAAACACGGTGCCAGATATTTGTAGTTAGCCTCTTGAATAGCCATTGCCCTTTTCAGTTCTGTGTAATGATTTGCCCCCAGCCCCAAACTTGAGGAGTGTTTCCACGCCGCTTGCTGGCACCAGTCAATATAGACACCGTTATTCGTGTGGCCAAGAGCATCGATATTATCATCAACGACCGTTAACCGAGTGATATAAGGCGCAGGATAATCCCAATCATAAACCATTCAAATTCTCTCCAGATAGAGACACAATGTAGACACAAACAACTACCTTCCTCAACGAAAAACCATTGCACTTAGTCAATAGCTTAACAAATGGCGGGAATATTTGTACAAAGATGATTATCGGTCATTCGAACAAAAACTATGGGGACCAATAGACTTATCTCAAGATGATAGAGGGATGCAGTTGAGACTCAGACAATGACTGGCGTATTTCAGGATGACAATTCAGCAGTTGAACAACAACCAGAGGGGCTCTAATCCAATGCTGCAAACAGTGTAATAATGAAATACCGGTTTTATCGACAAACCGTGTGCGGGTCATATCCAGTAAAACCAACACATTATTATCCATTTTATCTGTTGATAGACCACGAAATTGCCCAATCGCCCGATAGTCGAATGTCTCTTCAAGACTCAAGGTGAAAACAACCGAATCACCGTGATCATGACTAAATTCGTGGATACAACAGTCGACTGCAGTCATGACTTAACCCCAGCTGGCAGTT
Organism: Oceanicoccus sp.; assembly: GCA_036963965.1. GTDB lineage: Bacteria > Pseudomonadota > Gammaproteobacteria > Pseudomonadales > Dasaniaceae > Oceanicoccus. Next base: position 26,900 of record JBALTE010000010.1, read on the forward strand.
TCGATGAAAAAATCATCAGTTTCCCGACTATATCACGCTGTCACACCTGCGCGGCCAATGGCCCCGCAAACTGTAGAACAGGTCACACCTTTCAAGCCTTAGCCACGCTTCCAGCCATCTCTGGTAAGAATGATCCCCTGCTGCTGCAAACGATCGCGAATGTCATCTGCGAGTGTGTAATCTTTTTGTTGCCTTGCCTGCTGCATGTCAGCTACTTGACTCTCTACTTCGGTGTCCGATAAGTCACCCTCAGCAGCTTCCACAGTGAGCCAGTCATCTGGATCTTGCTGCAGTATTCCCATCAGCGAAGCAGTTTTCAACAGCACAGATTTTAACTGCTGTTGTGTTTCACCGCTGGCTGACTTGGTTGCTTTTGCCAGTGAATGTAATTCGCGAATGGCTATCGGCGTGTTTAAATCATCAAGCAGCGCTTTATAGACGTCACTGTCACTAATCTCGACATTTTGATCAATCTCAACTGCAGAAACAGACTGCAAAACACCGTACAAATTATCCAGCGTTTTCTGTGCTGCATCCAATGCATCAACACTGAAATTTAGTTCCGAGCGATAATGAGCCGATAAGATTGCAAACCGCAAAACCTCTCCAGAATAGTGTTCCAACAAGTCATTGACCATTCTGAAATTGCCCAAAGACTTGGACATCTTCTCGCCATCAATATTGATATAAGCATTGTGCATCCAATACCGAACAAATTGTTCTCCGCCATGTGCACAGGTACTTTGAGCCAATTCGTTTTCGTGATGAGGAAACTGCAAATCAATACCACCGCCATGAATATCAATGGTGTTACCAAAATGTTTCTCAATCATCGCAGAACATTCTAAATGCCAACCCGGCCTGCCCCGTCCCCAGGGACTTTCCCATCCTGGCTCTTCTTCCGATGAAGGTTTCCAAAGGACAAAATCACCGGCATATTTTTTGTAGGCGGCAACCTCTACCCTGGCGCCAGCTAACATATCTTCCAGTGATCGCTTCGCCAGTTTTCCGTAGTCGGCCATTGACTTCACATCAAACAGTACATGACTCTTGGCCTCATAGGCACACCCGTTTTCGATCAACTTCTCAACCATTGCGATCATTTCATCAACATGGTCGGTAGCATAGGGAACAATATCTGGGGGCAGATTATTCAATTCGGCCATATCTTCAAAATAAGCTGTGGCGTATCGCGAAGACACATCGGCAATAGTTTCACCGCCGGCTTTAGCGGCAGCCATTATTTTGTCCTCAATATCGGTTATATTGCGAGCGTAGGTCACCGAGCTGTACAACGTTTTCAATACGCGATACAGCGTATCAAACACAACAACCGGGCGGGCGTTGCCAATATGCACACGGTTATACACTGTAGGTCCGCAGACATACATAGTCACCGTATCGGGTGTCATCGGTTCAAACGGCTCTTTCTTTCCGGTATAACTATTGTGTACAAATAAGGTCATGATTGTCGTCAAGGTTAGATTTCAGAAATTGGGCACTGGATTTTCCGATAGATATTTTTACAACAAATCTATCAGCGTTTTTGCAGCATTATAGGGAGTTACTTCACCTTCGGTCACTTTTTTGTGTAGTTCCGGCATTTGTCGCTTCACTTCCGGGTTTTGTTTGAGTTTCAGATCGAGCATTTCGAACAACAATTTATCCATCCACTTTTCGTTTTGACTGGCGCGCTTTTTTTGGAAGTCATTATTTCTATTTGCATCAATATAGTAGTCTGAAATCATCCCCCAAATGGTATCTATATTATTTTTCTCCTGAGCAGAGCAGGTTAACACCTGTGGCGTCCAAAACGATGAATGACGTAACAGGGTCATCGCGCTGCTGTAGTGTCGTTTAGTTTGAGCCGCAAGGTTAAGGGATTCACCGTCCGCCTTATTGATAACAAGAGCATCAGCCAGCTCCATAATACCTTTCTTAATCCCTTGTAGTTCATCCCCTGCATTAGGCAGCATCAGCACCATAAAAAAATCGACCATTCCGGCTACTTCATACTCGCTCTGTCCGACACCCACCGTCTCAACCAATATCACGTCATAACCTGCAGCCTCACATAGCAACATTGTTTCACGTGTTTTTTGCGCGACACCACCTAAAGCGCCTTCAGATGGTGATGGTCGAATAAACGCAGAATCATGTCTCGACAACTCTTCCATCCGCGTCTTATCGCCAAGAATCGAACCCCCGGCAATTGGCGAACTCGGATCTACTGCCAAAACCGCAACTCTTTTGCCCTGCTCGATTAAATAGAGACCAAACGTTTCGATAAACGTCGATTTTCCGACCCCGGGAATCCCGGTGATACCAATACGAATACTATTGCCTGAATAAGGCAGCGCCTGCTCCAACACCTCTTGAGCTAACACTCTGTGACTCTCGAGCTTACTCTCAACAAGCGTTATCGCTTTTGCCAATGCGCGGCGATTGCCTTTTCTGATTTGTTCAATGTCCATAGATCACCCCTACCCTCTCAAAAAGAGGCAGCCATAAGCCATGCATAGAGGAAAAAGTCACCGGCGATTAACGCTGGTAAGCCAAATTGATAGCATCCAGTACGTCTCTGGCAGCAAGTGGGATTTTGGTTCCGGGTCCAAATATACCTTTTACTCCCACACCCTTTAGAAACTCATAATCCTGCTTTGGAATAACACCGCCCGCCACTACAATAATATCGTCAGCACCTTGTTTTTTTAGTTCATCAATCAGCGTTGGAATTAATGTCTTGTGCCCGGCAGCTTGTGAAGATACTCCCACCACGTGAACATCGTTTTCAATAGCTTGCCGGGCAACTTCTTCAGGGGTAGAAAACATAGGGGACAAATCAATATCAAAACCTACATCCGCGAATGCCGTTGCAATCACTTTTGCTCCCCGGTCGTGACCATCTTGCCCCATCTTGCAAACCAGCATCCTTGGTCGTCTGCCGTGCTTTTCTACAAAATTTTCAATATCACTGGTAATCCCCTGCCAACCCTCATCGTCTTGATAGGCACTGCCATACACACCGGAAACCGTTTGTGAGTTGGCTTTAAAACGTCCAAACTCTCGTTCCATAGCGTATGAAATCTCTCCTACAGTCGCTCTTACACGCGTTGCTTTTATTGACAAGTCCAGCAGATTGCCAGTGCCGCTATGAGCACATTGGTAAATAGCATCAAGTGCATCTTCAACTGCCTGCTCATCGCGGCTGGCACGAATTTCGGCCAATCGCTTTAATTGGGAATCCCGGACTGCATTATCGTCGATTTCCAAAATATCTACGTCATCTTCTACATCAAGAGTGTACTTATTGACCCCTACAATCACATCTTCTCCGCGGTCAATTCGCGCCTGCTTTCGTGCTGCCGACTCCTCGATTCGTAGTTTTGGCATACCCGTTTCTATAGCTTTCGCCATTCCGCCTTTTTCTTCAACTTCCTCGATTAGCTGGCGAGCTTTATCAGCAATTTCCTTGGTCAGACTCTCCATCATGTAAGAGCCACCCCATGGGTCAACAACTTTGGTGATGCCTGTCTCTTCCTGGATAATCAATTGGGTATTGCGAGCAATTCGCGAAGAAAACTCAGTTGGTAACGCAATCGCTTCGTCCAGTGCGTTTGTGTGTAACGACTGTGTACCGCCAAAAACCGAAGCCATCGCCTCAATGGTCGTTCGCACGACATTGTTATAGGGGTCTTGCTCGGTGAGTGACCAACCAGACGTTTGGCTGTGAGTTCGCAACATTGAAGACTTGGGGTTGGTCGGATTAAAATCATTAACAATCTCGGCCCACAACAAGCGAGCCGCACGCATTTTGGCAATTTCCATATAGAAGTTCATGCCAATACCCCAAAAGAACGACAGGCGCGGCGCAAATTTGTCGATATCAAGCCCCGCCGCAATTGCTGTGCGGATATATTCTTTGCCATCGGCCAGGGTATAGGCCAATTCCAGCGCAGCATCTGCACCAGCCTCTTGGATATGATAGCCGGAAATAGAAATTGTATTAAATTTTGGCATATGCTCGGAAGCATAAGCGATAACATCGCCAATAATCTTCATTGACGGCGTCGGCGGATAAATATAGGTATTTCGCACCATAAATTCTTTCAAAATATCATTCTGAATGGTTCCCGCCAATTGATCGTGGCTGACCCCCTGCTCTTCTGCAGCGACAATATAACCCGCAAGGATTGGAAGAACAGCACCATTCATCGTCATTGAAACAGATACTTTATCCAAAGGGATACCGTCAAACAACACCTTCATATCTTCGATCGAGTCGATCGCAACACCGGCTTTACCCACATCACCCGTTACCCGCGGATGATCTGAGTCATAACCCCTATGGGTTGCTAAATCGAAAGCAACCGAAACGCCCTGACCGCCCGCAGCCAGTGCATTACGATAAAATAGATTAGATTCTTCCGCGGTTGAAAACCCCGCATATTGACGAATTGTCCAGGGCCTGCCCGCATACATAGTGGCTTGCGGCCCACGGATATAGGGCGCCGCTCCCGGCATGGTATTTAAATATTCCTGACCGGCAATATCTTCCGCCGTGTACAAACATTTGACGTCAATCCCTTCCGCGGTGTTCCAGGTTAATTCGTCAGGTGTTTTACCTTTCATCTGCTGGGTAGCAAGCTGCTGCCACTCTTCAACACTGGTATGTTTGGGTTTGTAATCGGACATGAGGAAAAACCTTTAACTCAAATTAGCCACATTCGGCATCAGTTCACTTGTAGGCGGAACGCTAATAAACGAAATTAATGTTGCTCGTCATTCGGCTGGTTCAATTCAATCAACACGCCGTCGCATGATTTGGGATGAATAAAAATAACTTTCGAATTGTGCGCACCTAGCGAAGGGCCATCTGACAAAAACTGGTAACCCTTTCCTTTCAGCCGTTCAATATCTTCTTCAATATTATCTGATCTAAAACACAGGTGATGAATGCCTCCACCTTTCTTTTCCAAGTAACCGGCAATCGGCCCCTCACCGTTTAATGGATGGACTAACTCAATACTGGTCGGTGGCAGCGGGAAAAAGGCTGTCGACGTTTTTGCTGCTACCACATCTTCCCGACCCTCAAAATTAAGACCAAAATCCTCAAAGAAGCGCTTAATGCTAACTTCAAGATCCGGCACAGCAATAGCAATATGGTCAAGTGCAGTTATCATTTTTTTTCCTTTATTCAGAGTTAGAGAACTGGTGCTCGCACGTTCTAGTTCAATGTGTCGAGAAATTGAGCCGTCATGGCCTGCCTTCGAACGCGAACCTCATCTGGAGATTCCACGACAACATCTTCATCAGGGGTGATTTTAAACAGAGTCTGTCCCTTCTTAATGATGACACCATCACCAGCAATCAAGATTTCCTCTACTGTCCCTGAAAAAGAGGCATAAACTTTGTTGAACATTTTCATAACCTCAACGATGTACAGGGCATCACCTTCGTTAAAGTGCGAACCCACTTCAACAAATGTATCCATTCCTGGAGCTTCTCTTGAGTAAAACATACCACCACTTTCGGACAGTATTTCATCAGAACTAGCCACCGGTGGTGGCGCTAAAATTTTCGCCATACGATCTTGCAGATCGCTATTGGTTAGCGCCGCGGGTATGTTAATACTTAAATCTTCATTAACCGATAAGTCAAAAAACCCGGTCTTGCTCGCAATATAAGGCAGTACTGACAGAATTTCGGTTCCAATTTGGTAACCCGCGTGGGACGACTGCACAGCGCTCCATTGTTCAACACTGAAGCCGTCGGCACTATCTTTTGCAACAGCTGCATCCAACTCAGAAAAACTAAACACACCCAGGCGTTGTTTGAGGCTTTGGTAAAATGACACCGCCTCCTGCAGCAATTCATTGTCATGACCCCAGATCATATTGGCGGCAGATTTTCCCTGAACATAATCCATATTTAGGAAATGATATAGATCTGCAAGCACGTCAATAGGATTTTTTACCCATACAATCTGCCCGTCTTGTTGTCTGAAGTTATGCTGATTAATACTTAACCAGCCGGCAAGTTGATGCGGCTCATTAAACATAATCTTTATTGGACGCATCATCAATCCTGACTTTCTATCCAGAGCACTAGCAAATGCAGACTTGCGATCACTGTCAATCTGCTGCAAATAATCACCGCGCACTCGGTTATAGGCAAAGTTCAAATCAATCTGGCTTGCCCCCTCTTTTAACTGGCCGACCGCTGTCAGATAAGGCACGATAAATCCGGTACTGGGCCGAGCGTTAATATTGTTGCCGACAAACCAATTGAGCAATCCGTAATGAAACTCAAGATTGGTCGAGAGATCTTTTCCCCGCAACGTGGTGCAGCGAATAATTTCTGACAAACGCTGATAACTTGTTAACCGGGTTTCACCCGTAGTTAACAGTAAGGCAATATTGGAATCGTAAGCACCCGCCAAATGATATTTCATAAAAACATCGGTGTCAGGGTTATGCATACTAATACCCTGGTCATCACGGATCTCTCCATCAACACAATTCGACCAGCGTTCGATAACACCACCCGCATGAGGCTGCAAGGCATGGTTAGTGGCGTTCAGTCGAGCTTCCACAGATGCATGCTCGCGGGTTAATCGTTCAGGCTTCGGCAAGCGCTTGCCGTGGCGTGCTAACAACACCATCGCTTCAACCAGCGATTCAACCACAAAGTTCTCACTATGATCGTCAGGGTTGGAAAATTGCAATTTATAACAAAGTTCGGTTACCCGATGTTCCACCTGGATACGGGTATTCATTTCCATAAAAAAATGACTACTGCCGTCGACGATACATTCAAAGGTTGAAACAGAATCAAGACCAACTGCCTGACCAAATCGCGCCGCCTCGGTTTCCATCTGCTCTAGAATATCCAGATCCTTTTGCAGTGTTTTTAACTCTGCATTTTTTCCGTCTGCTTCGGCTTTTTGTATCGCTGTTAACAGTTCTTCGGTTGTTACTGATACTTCCAACAATTTTTGCTCATGCATTTGCAGAGAGCAATCACGGCCACCCATAGTGATACACCAAGCACCGTTGCCAACTACTTGGATTTCCTGATGTCGAGTTGTTTCTATATTCAGCTCGCCGAGTACATTTTTGTTATCGCCAATACCATTACACTTAACTTCGTTAAGAATTTCCAACACTAACTCAGGCACTTTAGCTGCTGCCTGCTCAATCTTCTCTTCCTGAGTTCCTTCAAAACTACTGGGAGCTTGTAAAATTCTCTGACCCTTGCCGCCACCACCGGAAATTGCCTTTAACCGAATGCGGTTTTCTGGCCACCCTCGATACATTTCAACAATTCTATTTTTCAGAACCTCGCCTAGTTCAGCGATAGAAAACAGGTCGATACCTTTGTGCAAAGAGGCGTTTAATACTGCTTCGGCTTTGGCTTCCAGAGTTAATTCGGCATTGTGAAAAAGTGCGGAATCTACGACCAAACCCTCTTTTTTACAGAGCGCTTCCAAAGCTTGTTGATCAGGATATTTAGATAAGACCGTCAATGTGGTTGCGTTATCCACTCCCGGAGTAACACTGACACCCACATTAAGTGCAGTTCTTTTTGCCTCATCTTTAAGGCCTGCATCGTGAACGGTTTTCGAACAGGGGCCGATAAAGTTGAGCCCGGATTGTTCCATCGACCTTACCATTTCTTCATCTTCAGCCATAAACCCATAGCCGGTAAAGATTGAATCATAGCCATTATCTTTTGCTATCTGAATTATCTGCTCGATGCGCTGAGTACGCTCTTCTCTGGTAGCACCGCTATAATCGGGCACGCGATGAACACGGCTGGGGTCCGTTAGTTTGCGCAGCTCAGGCGCTAACGCATTGGCGTAGGTAATAGAATCTTTTTCTGACAGTAAAATACCATAACCGTGAATACCCATTTCATCGAAAACATCCATTGCTTCCTTACGAATTGGACCGCGGCAGATAATCAATGGCTTCATATCTTCGCAACTAAAACTGCGCACCCACTCTGAAGAACGTCGCTTCAATTTTCGATCGGCATGGATCAGTGGATTGTTGAGGTAGTTATCATTACTTACTTTCACTGTAGTTGACCTTTGCTCTAATTCTTTTTTTGTTTGGCGACCGCAATCGACAGCTAATAGAAAACGCTTTGCATTATTGTGATCTAGAAAAACTCACGCTGCACAGCATTTAGTGGCTCCGCCTGATAGTGTTCTAAATGAAAAGCCATATTCTCCCCCAGTACCTTACGCAAATCACTGGGCATAACTATTTGTGAAATAGATCCCAAACTTAAAGCCTCATTAGGATTCATCAACTCTTTTTCATAACGGGCTGCCAGCAAGGCTTCTTCTTGCTTTGACCAATCGACGACAGAGGCTTCGGCTGCGACCTTTGCTTCCGATTCAGACAATCCATTGTTAATTTGTTCCATCGTTGCTGCTGATATTCGCTCAAGTGCTGACGAACGAATTTGTCGCAGCTCCTTTTTATAAACAAACTCAACACCGGCGGGCCCCATTACAGCAACCCTAGTCGTAGGCAGCGCGACCACAAGATCGGCACCCGTAGGATAGTTGTTGTAGGACGCATAAGCGCCACCATAGGCGTTGCGAACCAGCAGTAAAAACCGCGGCGTACGCAGATCAACAATAGCATCGAGCATTGCTCGCCCCGCCTGCACGATACCATTGCTCTCCTGCTCTCTACCGGGTCGAAACCCGGTAGTGTCTTCCATGAAGATAATAGGAATGTTGTAAAGATTACAAAATCGGATGAAACGTGCATTCTTATATGCCGCATCAATATCAATTTGACCGGAACCCACCGCCGAGTTATTGGCGACAAAACCGATGACATTACCGCCCATTCGACCCAGCGCGCAAATGGTGTTGCGCGCCCTATCCGGTTGAATTTCGAAATAATCGCCGTGGTCACACAGCTGCTGGATCAGGATACTAATGTCCAATGGCGTGTTAAAACCTGTGGGCGAGTTAAATGCCTTTCGCAGTAGAATATCGATATCCCAGGTTTTTCTGTCTATCGGGTCTGATGTCGGCTGAAAAGGTGCTTTTTCGTTATTATTTGCCGGCAAATAGTTTAGTAACTGTTTAACGGTCAACAACGCCGACACTTCGTCCGGCACTACAAAATCGGCTACGCCCGTTTGGCTGTGAACGCCAGGCCCTCCAAGTTCGTCCGGAGTAACATCTTCCCCTAAAACAGATTTCACCACACCCGGACCAGTGAGGCCAAAAAAGGTCTCGTTTGGCTGAATGACAAAACTACCTTGCCGCGGCAGATAAGAGCCGCCCCCGGCATTAAAGCCAAACATGCACATTATCGATGGCACCACGCCGCTAATTCTTCTCAGTGCAGTAAATGCTTCGGCGTAGCCATCGAGGCCGCCAACACCGGCGGGAACAAATGCTCCAGCGCTGTCATTCATGCCCACCAGCGGAATCTTGCGTTTTCCAGCCAACTGAAACAGACGCGCCAGTTTTTTACCATTAGTTGCGTCCATTGATCCGGCCCTAACCGTAAAATCATGGCCGTAGACCGCAACATCACGACCATTAATTTTAACAATGGCCGTTACAATCGAAGCCCCGTCCAAATTAGGCCCCCAATTTTGGAACAACACCGTTGGCTCGGTACCATCATCCGCAAGAACATCCAATCGCTCCCAAACCGTCATTCTATCTTTCAGGTGCTGCTTCTCAATACTGACAACACCGGCGGCAATACGAGGCCGATCGATTAACGCCTGGCCGGCTTTGAGGGATTCTTCATACAACCCGGGCTTATAGTTAATCTGCCCTGGAACAACAAACTCATGATCTCGGGATTCTGAAAACGGATTATCCAGCGATGGTTCTAGATGAGAGTATTTATTCATAGTTATTCTGTCTCAGGTACTATTTAAACAATAATCATATTTCGAATGCGACTTGAAGCAATGCCAGAAACTAACGACACCGCGAACAGCTTTAACACTCAGGAAAAATCTCGTCAGAATACTGCAACTAGCGATATTAACAGCCGTTGTATTCCATAGTTATTCCGATCAATCGGAACGTCAAATACGGCACAATAACCGCGGGAAGAAACACGCTGCAGACCCGCAAAATAGGCGATTACAATAATTGTCCAAGACCAAAATGTCAATCTGAAAAGCGCTGACCAACAACGACAAGTACACAGTCAAAATCACATTAATACTGGCCTGTGAGGCTTACAGTCCGTACAATTACCGGCATTCCAAACTGGTCAAAGTGACACTTTTCTACAACCCTCTTTCTGCAGCCAGTCACCTGCTCAAGGCGTTTTTAATGAGTCAACTAGTCATCGAGGAGCTTCCCTATGCAGTCGATTCAGCACCGCTATTTGAGACGCTGTTAGACCTGGAACTCCCCGTATATCTCGACAGCGCCCGGCCTTACTCAGCGCGCGGCCGCTATGATATTTTTAGTGCAGCCCCCGTTGAAATAGTATCTAATAATTCTTTATTATCAAATACTTATGATGGTAACTTAAACTTATTTAACAGGTTAGATAACACCCTTAAAGAACTCATTCCCCGCATCGACAATGATTACCACTTACCGTTTGTTGGTGGTGCACTGGGCTACTTCGGTTATGACCTCGGCAGACAGCTGGAGCAACTCCCGCAGCTTGCCGAAAAAGACCTACAGATTGCTGATACCTGCGCTGGCATCTACAGTTGGGCAGTCATTGTCGACCACCGCCAACAACGCGCTCTTCTGGTAGCACACCCCTGTGTTGATAAAGCCCTGTTGAACGATGTCAGGTCACGCTTGCACAGTTCGAAAGACAGACCGGCAACACCATTCCAACTGAACTCCCTATTTCAATCCAATATGAGTAGAGAGTACTACAACCGCGCATTTGAAAAAGTACAGCAGTACATTGTTGCCGGCGACTGCTACCAGATTAATCTGGCTCAGCGTTTCAGCGCTAATTATGAAGGAGATCCATGGCAGGCCTATTTGCTATTGCGGGAAGCTGCTGCCGCTCCGTTTTCTGGCTACATTCAGATGCCCTCCAACAGCATCCTTAGCCTGTCCCCGGAACGATTCCTTCATACTAGCAATCACCGAGTATCAACATCGCCAATCAAGGGGACTATAGCTCGCGGCACAGACCGGACGTCAGATATGGCCCTGGCTGCACAATTGCTCAGTAGCAGCAAAGACCGGGCTGAAAACCTGATGATTGTCGATTTACTGCGCAACGATTTAGGCAAGTCTTGTATTCCTGGCAGCATCCAGGTTGATGAACTGTTCCAATTGCAGAGCTTTCAGACGGTACACCACCTGGTGAGCACTATCAGCGGCCAGTTACTGGATCATATTGAGCCAATAGACTTACTGGCAAGATGCTTTCCTGGGGGCTCCATTACCGGAGCCCCCAAAGTGCGCGCCATGGAAATTATCGAAGAACTGGAGCCCTGTCGCCGCTCCGTGTATTGCGGCTCACTGGGTTATATCAGTTGCGACGGACAAATGGACACTAACATTGCAATTCGAACAATGGTCTGCGAGGACCAGAAAATACACTGCTGGGCTGGTGGCGGCATTGTTGCCGACTCAGACTGTGACAGTGAATATAAGGAATGTATGACTAAGGTCGGGAAGTTGCTGGCAGCACTAGAGTCATAACGACCAATACTGTTAACTAAGGTTGCGATTACTGGCTTTAAGAAACTCCAGTTTCAACTCTTCGTAGGTATGTACCGCTGGAAACTGTGGGAATTCGGCAATAACATTGTCAGGCGCCTTGAATAGAATACCTGCATCAGCCTCTGCCAACATAGTGGTATCGTTGTATGAATCACCGGCGGCGATTGTACGATAATACATTGAATGAAATCCAATAACAGCTTGTCGCTTAGGATTCGATTGACGCAGCTTGTAGTCAACAACCTTGCCGTTGTCGTTCACTTCAAGGTTATGACAAAGTAGCGTTGGATATCCCAACTGTTTCATAAACGGCATACCAAATTCGTAAAAGGTATCGGACAAAATTACCACCTGAAAACGCTCACGCAACCAATTCAAAAACTCCAGGGCGCCGTCCATGGGCTCCAGCTCACTAATCACAGCCTGGATATCTGGCAACCCATATCCGCTCTCATCCAAAATTCTCAGCCTTTGCTTCATCAACACATCGTAATCAGGAATATCACGCGTGGTTGCTTTTAACGCGTCGATACCGGTCTTTTCGGCAAAGTTAATCCAGATTTCAGGTATCAATACTCCTTCAAGATCAAGACAGGCTATTTCCACAATGACGCTCCGATGACAGTTGTTAAAACGATGATTTTGAGGCGCAACAATCTACAGGGAATGGACAAACTACGCAACACAGATAGGCCAACCGATTAGCGGTGATGCTGTGACTCAATGGCCGGAGAGTGAGAAAAATTGTCGTGTTCCGGTTCCAGCAAACCCATACCATAGGCAACCACCACTCCCGCAAGCAGCGCTATCGTTAAGCGGGCTCTATCGTGAGAATGAAACTGCACCTCAGGCAACAAATCACTTAGGGAAATACAAATAAACACGCCCGCCGAAAATGCCAGGGTAATACCCACCAGCCAATTGGCATCCACAGGAATGTACTCGACACCTGCGAAAAACAATAATGCGCCAAGCGGGCACATGACAGAAAATGCCAGATTAACCAACAAACGGGAGCGAGCACTCCAACCACCGGCAATCATCAGCGATGTGATCGACATAGAGTCTAGTGGCTTGTGCAAAAAGATAGCCGCAAACACCCCCAGCCCCAATAAACCGAACGGCGCATCATCTGATACTCCAGCTTGCATGGCTGCACCCAGAGCAACACCGTCTATCAGCGTATGAAGCGCCAACCCCAAAGCAACGCCGGTCCAGCTGAATGCACTTACGCTGGCAGTACCATGATCGTGATCCGATGCACAACCATCACTATCCTGCTCTATAGGACCATGCTGATGAAAATGAAACGCTCGTAGTAAAACGAACATCAGCAACAACCCCATCATCATCCACCATACAGCCTGGTCTACCCTATTTTCTCCCGGCAAGGTCATAATGGCGTGAGGCAATAAGTGGTAACAGGCAACACCCAGCATCAATCCCGCCACAAAGCTCATCATCACCTGAGTGCCGGTGTGAGTCATTCGTATCCGCGACGGCAACCAGCCTCCCAGTAGAGAAACAAGGATAATAGCGAAAGAATAAACCGTGAGTAACGTGTAGGTAGCCATAGGCGGCGCATTGTAGCAGGAAGATGACGGAACGCCAGAATACAGCGGCAATCGCTGTGAATAAAACCTGATGAGAACACTCATCAGGTTTTATTCACAGCGATACCTGACTACAGAAGAACCGCTAGTATGAGGGCAGATCGATACCGCTAAATAACTCGTCTAACTCTATCTTGGTGTGGCGCCGGCAAGCCTCTTCGACGATATCCCGGCTTAAATGGGGCGCAAATTGCTGAATAAAATCGAACATAAAACCTCGCAGAAAAGTGCCGCGACGAAAACCGATTTTAGTAATGCTACTTTCAAACAAATGGCTGGCATCCAGTGCCACCAGGTCGTCATCCAACTCTTCGTCATAGGCCATTTTTGCAACAATCCCGATTCCGAGGCCCAATCTGACATAGGTTTTAATAACATCGGCATCTGCCGCGGTGAACACAACTTTTGGTGCCAACCCTTTCTCGATAAAAGCTTCATCCAATTTGGACCGGCCAGTGAATCCAAACACATAGGTAACAATAGGATGTACAGCCACATCCTCCAGCGTCAACACGGACTTTTGCGCGAGAGCATGCCCCTTAGGCACAATGATGGCACGATCCCAGCGGTAACATGGCATCATGATCAGATCACTAAACAGCTCCAGCGCCTCAGTAGCAATAGCAAAGTCGACGGTACCATCAGCGGCGAGCTCTGATATCTGCATCGGCGTACCCTGATGCATATGCAAAGAAACTTCGGGATAGTTTTCTATAAACGTCTGGATGGTTTTGGGCAGCGCATAACGAGCCTGGGTGTGAGTTGTGGCAATCGACAAGCTGCCCTTCTTCTCATTGCTAAATTCCTGCGCTACCTGCTTTATACTTTCTACCTTACGAAGTATTTCGCCGGCCGTTTTAAGAATAGCCTCTCCCGCCGGTGTGACGCGAGTCAGATGTTTACCACTGCGGGAAAAAACCTCAACACCCAACTCATCTTCAAGTAGTCGAATTTGTTTACTGATGCCTGGCTGGGAGGTGTATAAGCTTTGTGCGGTAGCAGAGACATTGAGATCGTGGTGGGCAACTTCCCAGATATAACGCAGTTGCTGAAGTTTCATAGATCGCCCCTGATACTCAGTTATTCTTTTTATATTCAGTATGTTACAGCTGAAAGCTATAAGTATTCTAGATTATATATACCGGTATTTTCATCACGGTTTAACAATAACCTATATAACTGATTTATCCTAGCGATAAGATATAATGCGCGCCCTCGCTAGTAACAAGGTATAAAGAACGATAACTTTCAGTGATTTTACAACGCCTGTAAGGTCACTAACAAGCAGCGGCCTGGTCGCGATAACTTCGAATCAGCGGGACCATATACACGGGAACACGTGATGTCTGGAGGACTCTGGAGGTGACGGACCCCAAGATATGAGGGCTGGATGTATCCTGACCGTGGCTACCCAGGATAATCAGGTCTGCATTGCATTGACGCGCCTCCTGCAATATAACTTCAACCGGTTTCCCGGCAACAACTCGCACATCCCTGATTTGTGAAAGACCCTGCTGGCCGTCCATAAATTCCTCCTCGAGAATATCAATAATGCGGGTTTTGACGCCATCAGCAATACGACTGATGCCTTCCTGATTAAACTCGGAAGATTCACCATCGCCCTGATAAGACTTCACCATAGCGTCACCAAGGTGGCCTGGCGGCTCCATCGCATGAACGACAATAACCCTGGCATTGTACTGCCCTGCCATTTCATTGACGTGATGTAATAGATAATGAGTGTGAAGGCCCATATCGGTTGCGAAAAGAATCGTTTGGATCATAGACAGCTACACCTAAAAAAAGCTTCTATTGGATAAGTAGTTTCAGAATAGCAGTAAAATTTGAACACACCTGAAGAGGATAAGCGGTTTGTGAGGGACGTCTGATTTCCACACGATTCCCTGTAACAAAGTTGATTATATTCGTTGATTAGCTATTGGCCACACCGTGCGGGACATGACCTGTCGCCACATGCTGACCGGCAGAGTCACAATGCAGCTCCTGATCGTCAAAGAAAACATCCGCTCCATATGCCCGCAAGAATGCTGACTTATCTAATCCCCCCAGAAACAATGACTCATCTATTCTAATATTCCAGGCTCTAAGCGTTCGAATAACACGCTCGTGTGCGGGAGCAGAACGAGCAGTGACCAGAGCTGTACGAATAGGTGACTCCAGAGGCGGGAACTCGGCCTGCAAACCATGTAACGCCGAGAGAAACGCCTTGAATGGACCTCCACTCATTGGCTCTTTGGCTGCTGATTTCTCGTTCTCGGTAAAGGCATCCAAACCCTGACTTTTGTATATTTGCTCCGACTCATCAGAAAACAAAACCGCATCACCATCAAAAGCAAATTTTAATGTCGAATCACTCCCCTCCTGAGGAGAAGATGATGACATCAAGGTAGCGGCGGCAATTCCATTTTCCAGTGCTGACCTTACATCTTGCGCATCAGTGGACAAAAACAAATGGCAACCAAATGCAGAGACATAACGATAAGGGCTTTCACCGCCGCTGAAAGCAGCGCGGGTAATATTAAGGCCGTAGTGCTCTATAGAATTGAATACCCGAAGCCCTGTGTCAGCGCTATTTCGGGACAACAACAGAACTTCTACTCTCGGTTCTCCGCCAAGGCGCTCATTGATACGCAACAGTTTTTGCACCATAGGAAACGCCTCACCAGGTCTTAATATATCGTCCTCGCGGTCAATCTGGTATCGCGCATAAGCCTCCAGACCTTCTTCCTTATAGATTTGATGACTGTCATCGAGATCAAACAAAGCCCGTGAGGAAATGGCTATAACGAGTTTTTTTCCAAAACCTGAAGGCATAAGATCAACACCATTGATAAATTAGTATGCACTATACAAAGTGAATGACAGAAGCACAATTGCCGCAACTATTGCCAACCGGCCAAGAGTCAGCTTAACGACGGTTTAGTCACTACAAATAATCTTGTCTTATAACTATCTGTAGAGCAATCCCGTGCCTAAACGATACATATTGATGGTTGTAGCCGCTATGGAAGCGAAATAGAATACCCGCTATGTATATTACAATCTCCGATTTCAGTGCCACCACGTGTATGATACTCATCATTCAGTAAATCATCGGAAAATCTAAGCCATGACACTATTGTTTATCTATCTGACCATCGCTATCGGCATCTCATTTATGTGCTCAGTGCTAGAAGCCGTCTTGCTGTCTATCACTCCAAGCTATGTTGAGCAAATCTCCGCCACCAATCCAAGTTCGGGGAAGCTCCTGGCCAGTATTAAAACGCATCTCGACGAGTCATTATCAAGTATTTTGATTCTTAACACCTTCGCTCACACCATGGGAGCTGCAGGCGTCGGATCACAGGCCGCACAGGTTTTTGGTACACAATGGGAAACCTTAATAGCTGTACTACTAACGCTTGCCATCCTGTATTTCTCAGAAATCATTCCAAAAACATTAGGCGCGACATTCTGGCGCCGGCTAGCAGTACCCTCCGCATTTATCATTACCTGGTTAGTCAAATTGGTTTTCCCGCTGGTATGGGTAGCCACTCGGCTAACTCGCTTATTTAGTAGCAATGAAAATAACGAAATAACGCGTGACGAAATTATCGCACTGGCCTCACTAAGCCACAAAGATGGCACTTTGTTTGCCCACGAAAACGAATACGTAAACAATATATTAAATCTTCGTGAAATCAAAACTGAGCAAGTATTAACGCCGCGCAGCGTGGTCCACATGCTGAATAAAAACACCTCTGTATCGGAAGCACTAGACGACCCCCAAACCAAACAGTTTTCACGTATGCCTGTTTATGGCGAGAATATTGACGATATAGTTGGCAAGGTCATCAAACGTGACTTGTTTGAAGCTGAGCGTAACGGACTGGGAGAAAAGCCCGTTGGCGAAGTTGCCAAGCCGATAAATCGTGTGTCAGGAAAACTACCGGTACAAAAACTGCTCGACATGTTTATTGAAAGTCGCGGGCATTTATTTTTAGTTGAAGACGAATTTGGCCAAACCTCAGGTATTGTCACACTCGAAGACGCGATAGAAACATTTCTCGGACGTGAAATATTAGACGACACCGACACGGTGGCCGACATGCAGGAATTTGCCCGAGGCAGATACCGTGAGCGGATACGAACTGAAAAACGCAACTCGTAGTTTGCCCGACCCATTCAGCCCTTCCGGTCAACCAGGAGTTTACGCAACTGCACAATTTCATTGTGTAAATCAGTAATGGTCGGCTCGGGATTGGTCTCCTGCTTCATTCTCTGGTGCTCTTCTTCCACTACACTAACCACAATACCAATAACCATGTTAAGAAAAGCAAACGCCGTCAGGAATATAAAACTCAAAAAGTAGAGCCAACTCAAAGGATAGACCGCCATGGTTTCGTACATGACGTCAGTCCAGTCTTCAAATGTCATTACTCGAAATAGGGTCAACATCGAAATACTGATATCACCCCATAAAACGGGATTTATCTGATTAAACAATATCGCCCCAAATGCACCGTAAATATAGAAAATAATAAACATTAACAATACGACATAACCCAACTTAGGCAGCGCTGCGAACAGTGAATTAAGCAACTCACGTAACTCGGGCACCACTGAGACCATTCGGAGAACCCTGAATATACGTACCAATCGCCCGACCAGAGCCATCTCACTATTTTCTATGGGTATCAAGCTTATAATGACAATCAGCGAGTCAAACACATTCCAGCCGTGCAGAAAAAAACGACGCTTTTTTTCTTCCGCCATAAAGCGAATGGAAATTTCGAGCAGGAAAAATAGCGTAATCACTATATCCATCCAGGCAATGATCGCCAGGGTTGTTGGCGAAATATCATAGGTTTTGGCACCAATCACCAGGGCAGAAAAAATAATGACTGATACAACAAAAACTTCAAAAAGTCGGTTATTTCTAAGCACTATTAACTTGTTTTGCAGTGTAGCGGTTTGCATACTCGCCCCGGGCAGGTAGTAAATAAGGGCGCTATATTAAGCATATACGTGACGGGTACAAGCACTTTTCTACACGCCACTATTAAAATATTCAAAAAAAGATTCTCAAGGATATAAGCTCACATTCACGGCAACTAATGTACAATCAACTCGACTTATACAATGATAACGACCATGCATAACACAACAGCCACTATTAGCCTTAATGCTATTCGCCACAACCTGCAGCAAGTAAAATACTTGGCGCCAAATGCCCATGTGATGGCTATGGTAAAAGCCGATGCCTACGGACATGGATTAATAGAAGTGGCGGCTATTCTCAATGCCGCTGACGGGCTTGCCGTTGCGCGGGCTGAGGAAGCCCTGAAACTACGAGCAGCTGGCATCGAGCAACGTATTTTAATTTTAGGCGGCCTACTGAACCCAACAGATCTGAAGGAATGTTGCCGGCATTCAATTGATATTGTTATCCATAATGTTAGTCAGGCCAACGATTTCCTCACGGCCACACTGCCAACACCAATGAACATTTGGCTGAAAATTGACAGCGGCATGCACCGCTTAGGCCTGTCAGCTGATGAATTTCAACACTATCAACAACGGCTTAGTTGCTCGCCAAATACGAACGAAATACTTGGAATGACCCACTTCAGCAGTGCGGACGCTGACAGCAGTGAGCAAACTCAGCAACAACAAACCCTGTTTGAACAGGTCGTTTCGGGGTTCTCTGCACCGCAAAGCCTGGCTAATTCCGCCGCCATCATCAAACGTCCCCAATCCCACAGAGATTGGGTTAGACCGGGTATTATGCTGTATGGGGCGAATCCCCTACCCGCAGATTCACAGCAACTGTTTCCGGTTAACTTGCATCCTGCAATGACACTATCAAGCAAAGTACTCGCAACTCGGCTGGTTAAATCAGGGGACAGCGTTGGTTACAATGCTCGCTGGACGGCACCGTCGGACCGTATTATTGCGACTGTTGGTGTGGGTTATGGCGACGGTTATCCTCGACACGCCCCCAATGACACACCTGTTTTAGTCAATGGTCGCCGCGCAGGGCTGGTCGGTGCAGTGTCTATGGACTTAATCACCATTGATGTCAGCAACTGCGGGCCGGTTTCGGTGGGTGATGAAGTAACTCTGTGGGGAAATGCCAGTAGCGGTCAACAGCTTCTGGCAGAGGAAGTTGCTCAATGGGCCGAGACTATCAGTTATGAGCTCTTTACCTCCGTTACCGCCAGGGTAGCAAAGAGCTATACCGATGTGAGTCGCTAAAAAACCAAACCATCGTTATTTTTTGAGTGCTTCCCTGGTCAATTTAAATACCACCGGGCTTAACAACAACAGCGCGATTAAATTAGGCACCGCCATCAACGCATTCAAGGTGTCCGCCAGCAGCCAGATAAAATTGAGTTGAGCCATCGCCCCGAGGGGAATCGCCAATATCCATAACACCCTGAATGGAATTAAGGCACGAGTGCCAAACAAATAGACCGCACAACGCTCGCCATAATAGCTCCACCCCAATACGGTGGTAAACGCGAACAAGCATAAACCAACTGTCACCATCACATCGCCATAGGGCAATTGTGTGGCAAAAGCCGCTGCTGTTAACGAAGCGCCGCCCTCACCGGTCGTCCAGGCACCCGTTAACACAATAACCAGACCGGTTACCGTACATACAACCAACGTATCTATAAACGTTCCCAGCATAGCAATCGTGCCTTGCTTTACCGGGTCATCGGTTTGAGCCGCAGCGTGAGCAATCGGCGCACTGCCTAAACCCGCTTCGTTAGAAAATACACCCCGCGCAACACCAAATTGAATGGCAAGCATAATTCCGGCACCGGCAAAACCGCCCTGTGCTGCAGTTCCTGTAAATGCGCTATCCACAATCAACACCACTGCTGCGGGTATATCTGTAATGTTCATCAGCAGCACAACAAACCCCAACAGCAAATAGCTGATTGCCATAATAGGCACAAGAAAACCTGCAACGCTGGAGATACGTTTAACGCCACCGAGAATAACCAGTGCGACCAACACCACCATTACTGCGCTGGTGACTAGTGGGGGGATATTGAAGGTACTGGACATAGCGTCTGCAACAGAATTCGCCTGCACCGTGTTACCCATGCCGAAGCCGGCAATTGCACCAAAGAACGCAAACGTTGCCGCGAGCCATTTCCACTTATCACCGAGACCATTTTTTATGTAATACATCGGGCCGCCAGCATAGTTACCATCGGCGTCTATTTCCCTGTATTGCACCGCACACACCGCTTCAGAATATTTGGTTGCCATTCCAACCAATGCCGTGCACCACATCCAAAACAGCGCACCGGGCCCACCAATAGTAATCGCGGTAGCAACCCCGGCAATATTACCGGTACCTATGGTGGCAGACAATGAAGTCATTAGTGCGTTAAACGGAGAAATTTGGCCATGCGTTGATTCCGCATGACGTCCCTCTAAAAGCAAACGAAAGGCACTGGGTATTCGCCGCAGCGGCATAAAGCCAAGACCAGCCATCAAGAAAAAACCAGTGCCCAAAATCAATATCAGCATTAACGGGCCCCATACAATGCCATTCAGCCATTGCACAAGTGCAGTTATTGTTTCCATTATTATTATTCTCTAATTGTGTTTAATCGTATGACGCACTAGTTTAATTGCAATTGATCTCGCTGCGGAAAAAGCCCAAATATACCACCGGTATGCACAAAAACGATATCGTTAGTATCGTCGAAACGCCCCTGTTTGATTTGGTCAAGCATGCCGTGAAACCCTTTTCCGGTATAGACTGGATCCAGTATCAAGCCCTCCAGCTGAGCGGCCATGTTAATAGTAGCAAATATTTCCGGCGTCGCCTGAGCATAGCCAGGGCCAATATAGTCGTCGATTACACGTATATTCAATGAATCGCTATCAAATGAAGCATCGATTATTGGTGAATACCATTGCCGCCACTGGGCGATATCCTGCTTTACCTTATTGACAAAATAGTCGGCGTCGTCACAAACGGCCATACCCCAAACGTGGGCTCCCAGTTGAAATAACTCATTGCCTACCGTTAAACCACCCTGCGTTCCTCCCGACCCGGTGGCCGAGATAATATGTCCGGGTTGAATATTTAGCCGCGAAAAATCGTTCTTTAATTCTTCGCAGGCGGCAATATAACCCCACAAACCTATACCGTCACTTGCTCCAATTGGAATCAAAAAGGCCTTTTTGCCTTCGCCCTGATAGTGTTGCAGCCAATACTGGGTTATTTGATCGCTTTTTTGCTGATACTCGCGATTAGAATAGAAGCTGATCTTGGCGCCAACCAGTCGATCCAGCAACAGATTACCTTCAATTTCTGAATCCTCGGCTCCTCGCAAAATCAAATGACATTTCAGCCCCAGTTGGGCGCAAAGAATAGCGGTAGTACGACAATGATTCGACTGCACTCCGCCGCAGGTGATAATCGTATCGCAACCTTCGTCGAGTGCCTTTGCTAGAGAGAATTCGAGTTTCCGGATTTTATTGCCACTGACGGCACTACCCGTCATATCATCGCGCTTTACCCAAATCCGTGGACCACCAGCAATCTCACTGATGCGATCAATAGCCAATAGTGGTGTAGGAGTTTGTGCTAGAGATAATCGGGGGGGGAAGAGTATTTCCATCATGAGGTCCGGCCAACGGCGTTGATATTTGGTCCAGTCTAACTGATGTCCAAGACGATTCAAATGGGCGCTGACACCTGCAGAAAGATGCCAGCGATAGAAACTAGATAGACTTCAATGTACCTTTTGGCAGAACAGCATGAATTGAACCTTTTTGGAATTTCAGTTCAACATTATCTGCCACCTGTAAGGTCAGGTAGTTATCGTCAAGCTTGGTGATTTTGCCGAGAATACCGCTATTAGTTACAACTTCATCGCCTTTGCCAAGGTTGCTGACCAGTTCGGTATGTTCTTTCTGGCGCTTGCGCTGAGGCCGGATAGCAATAAAGTAAAACATGACAAACAAGCCAACCATAAGAGCCAGCTGCATCATCCCCGCTTCTGGCGGGTTTTGCCCTGCGTCTTGAGCGTAGGCAGAAGAAATAAAGTTCATTGGAATAACCTTTAATATTGGATGGTGGCGATATTCACTCGCCGATTACAAGCGCCGCGTACTTTACCTTTATTGCAGAAAAGTGGCAACTCGAGCTGAGCCGATGGCGTCGTTTGGAAGCCTCGGTTAATAGTCAATATCGTAATCCATAGTAAACGGGGCGTGATCAGAAAAACGTTCATCTTTATAGATTGAGGCAGATTGAATCTTATCGGCCAGTCCGGGAGTGACAACCTGATAATCCAGCCGCCACCCAACATTGTTAGCCCAGGCCTGTCCTCTGTTTGACCACCACGTATATTGATCTTCTTCCTCATTTATCGTTCTGAAAGCATCCACGTAACCAACATCGTCAAATAGGCCATCCAACCATGCTCTCTCGTGGGGCAAAAACCCGGAGTTTTTACGGTTTCCTCGCCAGTTCTTAATATCAATTTCTTTATGGCAAATATTCCAATCTGCACAAAAAATAAACTCTCTGCGCTTTCTTCGCATCGCCTTGAAGTGGTCCATTATATTGCTCATAAATATTTCTTTGCGAGCTTGAGCTTCGTCCCCGCTGGACCCCGACGGCACATAAATTGATGCAACACTTACCCCGTCAAAATCCGCCTGTATGTAGCGCCCCTGAGAATCGGCCGGATCCCAACCCAACCCACTGGTTATTTTTTTCGGCTTATTCTTACAATAGAGCGCAGTGCCACTATAGCCTTTCTTTTCAGCATCGAAGTAATAACAATGATAGCCCTCTGGATGAAAAACAGGATCAGTCAGTTGATCGATTTGAGCTTTGGTTTCCTGCACGCAAACAACGTCGGCATTCTGTATTGCCAACCAGTCAAAAAAACCTTTTCTCGCCGCGGCTCTAATACCGTTAGTATTGACCGAAATAACCCTCATAGCTCACCCTGTGTAATGACTGATAGCGAGCCATAGTACAGAAATTATGGATGGTGATAAACGATCAGCTTTAATGAATCGTGCACAGTCCATGAGCTTCGCGCTGAAGAGCGACATTCCGCTGTATTACCGCTATGATATTAAACCAATGAAAATACTCGTATCCCCATCATGATCAATGCGCCCCACATACTGGTTTTTGACTCAGGTGTTGGCGGTCTCAGCATCGTCAAACACATTCGCCTGCAATTGCCCGATGCCACAATAACCTACCTGGCGGACAACCTGTATTTCCCTTACGGTGTTCTCGATGATGAAACACTTATCTCAAGAGCCAGTGAGATTGTCAGCTGGGCGTATCAACGCTATCAGCCTTCCATAATCGTACTAGCCTGTAACTCCGCCAGCACATTGGTATTACCTCATTTACGGGCAATGTTTGGAGTGCCTGTTGTCGGTGTTGTTCCGGCAATAAAACCGGCTGCAGAAATGAGTACAACAAATGTCATCGGCTTGTTGGCCACACCTGCAACCATTCAGCGAGATTATACCGATGAGCTGATTGCTAAATTTGCACCTCATTGTGAAGTGATTAGAGTGGGATCATCGGCGCTGGTTGATTTTGTTGAACGAAAAATGGCAGGACTCAAACCGCCGGATGATGAAATAAAACACGTTCTCTCACTATTTGAGCACCACCCGCAATGGCCCAACGTCGATACGGTAGTGCTGGCCTGTACCCACTTCCCTCTTATCAAACAAGAATTATCGATCGCCGCACCGGGCATCAGTCACTGGGTAGATTCCGGCGACGCGATAGCCCGACGAATCAAATCCCTAATCCCTTCACTACCCAGCGATCCCCAATCCCCAAGCGGAATAGATCGGGTGTTTTTCACCAGCAAAAACGATATCACTGAAACGTTTAAAAAAGGGTTTCAACAGTTTGGTTTTAATGAAATCACCCTACTGGAGTAACGTACAACTTGTTGATACTGACTCTATTCTACGGTGATAGTGATTTTTTCAGACACGACTGGAGGCGAGTGAGGAACATGGAATTTGTCGCCCATAATCAATTGCAGGGTGTGCTCTCCGGGTAACAACTCGATATATGTCTCTGTTTGACCGCCGCCAAAATGCTGAACATTTGCGCCCATTGCTTGTTTCATACTGGGCAAGGCCTCTCCATTAACCAGCAAATGATGATGGCCAGTATTCTCCCTATCAGTGCCAGCTGGAGCAACACCCATTCCTTTCAAACCAAACCTGATCAGAACGGGACTACTGACTACCGCGCCGTCTTCCGGAGTAATAATGTAAACGGACGCATCTGCTGGTGAACTTGACTGTTGAGTGGCCAAAGCAGCAGCCATTCCTGAAAACAAAAAGGCTATCGCTATGAATAACAAATGCTGTGGTTTTTTCATAATCCTATACTCTCTAGCTAATGTGTAAGTATTGCTCGAAACTTGTCAGCGAGCGACAACAACTCCGCAGGCTCTCCCTGTTTTTTAGAATGAATGCCGATGCTTTGGCCGTCAAACTGAGGAATCAAATGCATATGATAGTGGAAAACAGTTTGCCCGGCCGCTGGTTTATTCAGTTGATAAATTCCCAGACCATCGGGATTAATCACTGTCTGAATAG
Organism: Oceanicoccus sp.; assembly: GCA_036963965.1. GTDB lineage: Bacteria > Pseudomonadota > Gammaproteobacteria > Pseudomonadales > Dasaniaceae > Oceanicoccus. The sequence goes on from JBALTE010000010.1 coordinate 51,854, forward strand.
CTTCAGCAACAGCAACAGAATTGGCACCTACCTGAGCAATGGCTGCCGGTTTTGCCTCTAATAAATCACTGAAATGCTCTTTGGTGATGATTAGAAGGTGACCTGCAGTTGCGGGAAATATATCCAAAAATGTCAGTGTCAGATCATCCTCATGAACTTTATGGCAAGGGGCATTACCCTGGACAATTTGACAAAAAATACAATTATCTAAATGATGCACTGCTCTCTCCTCAGTATACGAACAACATAGCTACCGCGATCACTATACAGTATCAAGAAGCGATTAAAAAAAGGAATATCAAGCTATTGTCAGCTTAACGAAAACACGTTTATCGGGAGCACAAAAATCACACAGAAGGCAAAGTTACGTCATATTGATTAGCGGAGAAAACAAAAAGCCGGTAACCGCAACCAGTAGAACAGTAACGGTGGCAAAAAAGCGACTTTTTTTGCTGGCAACCAAATCCTGAGGAGGAGTTACAGTCGTGTTTGACTTCATTGTTATTGGCGACTCGACACAACAAACGTCATCGTGAAACTTAAGCTCATCGCTCTGCTTGGATAACAGGTTTGAGAGCATTTCTGTACTAACAGCCGGTCGAATCATCGTCTTATCCAGAGAAACGTCAACCCTCTCCTGCCCCGGCTTCACAAACGCGATAGCCGGTGACTTTACGGTGAACACCAGTTTGGCAAAAGCAACGCTATCGCCATCTTTAAGTTCTGCTGCCGAGACCCGCTCGCCATTAACAAAACAGCCATTAGCCGAATTTAGGTCTTCGAGGATAAGCAACCCGTTTTCAACTTGCAGACGGGCGTGCTCTCTGGATAAAAGTCGATAAGGAATACTAAACTGACAGGCTTTTGACCGGCCAATAACCGCGCTTGGCGCGATGACAAATTGTTTATTTTCAAGTTTTGAGTGAGCTGGTAACAACCGCCATTCAGTGCTTAAATTGCTCACTGCATTAGATTTCAATTTTTCTGCAGGCTGACGTTTTTTTAGATGTTTCGAATCGATAATGGATAGTCTTTCTTTACCTATCCGGAGTTTTTCTGTTCCGACTAAATTGTATTCCGCATCAACCGGCAGATCGCCCACAAAACAACTACCGGCGCGACTCTTCAGTAGCAGCGTGTCGTTTTCGATGATAATTTCAGCGTGAAACGGATCGATTCCCAAACCATCAAGGACAAGATCATTCGACGAATCTCGTCCAATACGGACCTTCTCACCCACCAACCAAATACCGCGCCGAGGGTCATCATTACACTGCAGCTTCAACATAATATTCCTGAGATTCCCCACGCTCTTTACAGCGATAATAACAACATTTAACGTATGATTTCATGGACCCCTTCACACTAGGGTAAGTATTCTATTGAATATATAGTGTAAACCTCTGCAAAATCCCCTCAAACTGCATGATTTTGCTTCTCCATTCATCAAACTGCTAACCACTTCACACAACTGGGCACTGTCGTCGGCTAAGCCCTGGGAAAATGGTCTAAGCTATTGAGACATCTCAGTTTTCCATTCTTCCAACTTCGCTTATTACGATGATTAAAAGACAGCTACCACAACAGTCCGGCGCCATAACCCACCAACACATTACGGTTAGTGCCTTAATTCGTTTGCTGCGCGCAGGTATACGCTGATATGGCTATCCCTGGATATCGAATACTCAGAAAAATCCGTCAAGGCGGAATGTCGACGGTATACCTTGCTGTTCAACAAAGTGTTGAGCGCGAAGTTGCTATCAAAGTGATGTCGCCCAGCCTCAATAGTGACCCTGGATTTAGTAGCCGTTTTCATCGCGAGGCGAAAATTGTTGGACAATTATCTCACCCCAATATTATTTCAATCTATGATGTTGGCAGCCACCGGCAATATAACTACATCGCAATGGATTACCTTCCAGGAGCTCCCTTACAGGATCGACTAAAACAAGGTGTTAGTCATCAACAAGCGCTTTCCATCGTTAAAGATATAGCCGCTGCTATCGATTACGCTGGAAAACAAGGATACGTTCATCGCGATATTAAACCAGACAACATACTTTTCAGGGAAAATGGATCTGCAGTTCTCTGTGATTTTGGTATAGCGAAAGCGATTAAAGGCAATATCAAGATGACCAACATAGGTGCCGTGCTCGGGACTCCACACTATATGAGCCCGGAGCAAGCACAGGGAAAAGAAATTGACGGACGAACAGATATATATAGCCTTGGAATTGTGCTCTATGAAATGCTTACCGGTCATGTACCATTTGACGGTGACGACCCAGTTGCAGTAGCTGTAAAACATATTAGTTCAGCTGTACCTAAGCTACCGGCCGAACTCAAGATTTTTCAGCCGATCATCGAAAAAATGCTAGCCAAGAAAACGTCCGCGCGTTTTCATTTGGGGAGTGAAATCATCGATGCGATAACTCAACTGGAATCAGTTATTGAATTGTCGAGTTCTCAATCCATCGTGCGATCAAAATCTACTTCTGTTCAAGTCGGAAATTTGCTAACGGCACTATTCAGTACACTGTTCACTACCTCAAACCATTTTTTCAAACGCTTACTTTTGACAAACATTCAATTTTCCAAAGAGCCAACGCAACTAAGCGACCGCCAGAGAAAAGAACTGGACGCGTTTATTCTCAATGAAGATTCTGCCGACCTCACCGACGATATCAGCAACGCTCCTATCATCCAGGATACTATTGAGCAGCCGGCCATCCGCTCAAACTGGCGATGGACTTACTGGCCCATAGGTATTATAAGCATGCTATTGCTCGGTTTTATCTATCTCGACAACAATCACAAACAACAACTTCGCAATTTGTACGTCGATATATCCGCCCCAAAAATAACAATCCAACCACAGGGAGATATCTCCACGCCAATAGATGTTAAACATCCAGCAATAACAAAACATGAAAATCTGAACGACAGCATGAGTACCGGAATAGAGGAAAACCCTCCTGGAACGGAAGAAATTCCCCCCGCTGAATACGCCCTTTTAGTGACCAGTCAGCCGGACACTTCAACCATTCGTATCCTCAACATTAAACCTGTCTATCGACAGGGAATCCGATTGCCGTCAGGCTCATATCACCTGGAAGTCTCCGCCGTCGATTATGTTACAAAAAATTTCTGGCTGTATATTGATGATTCGGATATTGAACACCATATAACGCTGGAATCTACTCGACGCCTATTGCCGCAAGGCAGCATCGTTAGTGATGATATCGCTGGTATTAGCGGCGAAAAAAAGGGGCCCTCAATGGTAATTGTGCCACAATTAGACTCCTTACATTTTGCGATCAGCCAACACGAAATAACATTCCATCACTATGATCAATTTGCCCAACTAACCAGTCGAGCAATGCCAAATGATTTTGGCTGGGGAAGAGACGACCGCCCCGTGATCAATGTAAGCTATGAGGATGCCAGAGCCTATGCAATGTGGCTTAGTAAGCAAACCGACAAAACTTATCGATTGTTAACCCAATCTGAGTGGGAGCACGCCGCTCGCGCTGGAACAACGACAACACACTGGTGGGGCGAGCAATCTGCAACTCGTAAAGCCAATTGTAGACGTGGCTGCAAGAGCGAGTTCAGCCAAATTTTTGGTTCCAAAACAGCACCAGCCGGCTACTACCCCCCCAGTCCATATCAGCTGTATGACACCGCAGGCAATGTAGCCGAATGGCTGGATGCCTGCCAGCAATGGAATGGTGATGATAGAAAACAGTGTAAATCAACGTTACTTGCAGGTGGTTCGCACCAAGACAAGCTAAAAAATATTGCACCGACTTTTACAGAAGTCACCAGCACCAGTACCACTAGCAAACATGTAGGCTTTCGATTGCTTCTGGAACTTTGAGTGTTAAACTTAAACAGGAGTGGTGCCGCTAATCGCTACTAATAATTGTAAAATCAGCTGGCAGTATTACTATTTTTTGTAAAGATCAGCACGACGTTGAATACACCCTCTCCCGTTCTCGGCAATTCAATACACCGACAGATTCAATATATTTTTTAAGGAAAATGTAATGACTAAAAAAACCATCAGCCGCTACCCCGTACCCGACATCAATGACCTACCCGAAGACATTAAAAAAACCATCCTCGCCGTTCAGGAAAAAGCCGGATTTGTTCCTAATGTTTTTCTGGTACTGGCACACCGTCCTGCAGAGTTTAGAGCTTTTTTTGCCTACCATGATGCCTTGATGGAAAAAGACAGCGGTCTAAGCAAGGCAGATATGGAGATGATCGTCACTACAACATCAGGCGCCAATAACTGTCAGTACTGTGTTGTTGCCCATGGTGCAATTTTGCGTATTCGCGCCAAGAATCCACTAATCGCTGATCAGGTAGCTACCAATTATCACAAAGCTGACATTACACACCGCCAAAAAGCTATGCTGGATTTTGCAATGAAGGTGAGCCTTGATGCAAAGTCAATTTGCGACAGCGATTTTGAGACGCTAAAAGAACATGGGTTTTCTGAAGAAGATTGCTGGGACATAGCAGCCATTACCGCTTTTTTTGGGCTGAGTAATCGCATGGCCAATTTCACGTCTATGCGCCCTAATGATGAGTTTTACACGATGGGACGTTAGCGGTCGAAAAGGAGTATTCATACTCCTATACCCCAACTGACGATCTGCAAGTCTCCAAAATATAATAAAAATAGAGAAAAGATCAGTATGAGTAGCAGCGATTTGCCAGTACAAGCAGGCTCCGCCAATTCCGATGCAACCCACACGACTCCAGCGCCGAGTTTGTGGACAAAGCTGACCTACGGGTTTGGCGCAGCGGCCTTCGGCATAAAGAACAACGGCTTTGATTATTTCCTGTTGCTGTTTTACAGCCAGGTTGTCGGTTTGGATGCGCGTTTGGTGGGTATAGCCATCACAGCGGCGCTGGTTATTGATGCTGTCTCTGACCCTATTGTCGGCTATTGGTCTGACAATCTTCGTTCTCGCTGGGGTCGTCGTCATCCCTTTATGTATGCCGCGGCAATTCCGGTCTCGCTTAGTTATTTGTTTTTGTGGAGCCCACCTCTTGACTGGTCGCAAACGGCATTGTTCTGGTATTTACTGGGTCTGGCGGTGTTTATTCGTACCAGTATCACTCTCTATGAAACCCCCAGCACGGCACTGGTGCCGGAGCTCACCGACGACTACGTCCAGCGCAGCTCCCTGTTAAGCTTTCGCTACTATTTTGGCTGGACTGGCGGCAACACCATGTCGGTATTGATGTTTTTTTTCCTGTTTCCCGCTTTTGTCACCGCCACTATCACTGACGGACGCTTCAACGCAGATAGTTACTCTCTATACGGGAAAGTGGCATCTGTGCTCATATTTATCTCCATCATGGTTTCTTCACTGGGCACTCATTCCCATATACCCAAATTGAAAACACCGCCGCCGAAGCGCGAACTCACTCTGGGTGCAATTATTAGGGAGATTGCAGAGACGCTTGCAGATCGCTCTTTCTTCTCACTCTTTTTTGCCGGCTTGTTAGGTGCTGTAGGCACCGGGCTTGCGGCAGCGCTGACCTTTTACTTCCTTACCTATTTTTGGGGCTTCAGTTCGGTACAGACCGGAGTGATCACCATGGGAACATTCCTCGCCGCTTTCATCGGTCTTTTTCTAGCCCCTATTGTCACTAGCACAATCGGCAAGAAGCGCGGCGCAATGATCGTTGGCTTGGTGGCATTCATCGGCTCGCCGCTGCCGATGGCTCTGCGATTATTAGGCGTGTTACCGGACAGCGAAGACTTTGTATTCTGGTTCGTGTTTATTACTGGTGTGATCGATACCGGTCTGATTATTTGTTTCCAAATTCTGGTGGCCTCGATGATGGCCGATTTGGTAGATCAGAGTGAATTGAAAACTGGACGTCGTTCGGAAGGGGTATTCTTCGCCGCGTCCACTTTTATTCGCAAGACTACTCAGGGCATAGGCTTAATGTTAGCGTCGATGCTACTGTACCTGGCAGACTTCCAGGAAGGCGCCGACACCACCCAAGTAACCGCTGAATCTATCGACCGTTTGGTGATGCTCTATATCCCGACCATTCTCTTTATTTGGCTCACAATGATTGTGGTAATTTCCACCTACCGGCTGGACCGCAAGCAACACGAGGAAAACTTGCGTAAGCTGGTTGCCGTGAATGCCAATAAGAACCCGTGATAGTTGAACCATCATCGGTCCAAAATTTCGTCAACTTCTTCCTGACTTAATATTTGGGCCTTGTACGCGTTATAGCCGAGACGTTGCTCGATATTTTCTATGTAAGCCCTGAGATGACCTTTTGATCCGTCGAGCAAGGCTTCATATTGAGGTAATGATCTTTTCCGACCTTTTACGCTGATTCCGTCAGCAACCTTTCCAAACATTGTTCCGTAATACCATAAAAATCTTTAAGTGAAGCGATTTTCGCCAACACTCGTTTGTTACTACCCACATTGTTCTTTTTAACCGCCAGAATCATTTTATTTTTATTAGTGTGTTCGAGACTAACAAATTCAAACACTTTAGTGGTATAGCCGTTAGCTTCCAACAAGAGAGCTCGCAGGGAATCAGTGACCATTTCTGCTTGCTGACCCATGTGCACCCCATACTGCAACATCGGCTCTAGTACATCCGGACTATGGAGTTGCGGGCGAATTTCCTTATGGCAACAAGGTGAGCACATAATGATTGATGCCTGCGTGCGGATACCATAGTGGATTGCATAATCCGTTGCTGTGTCACAGGCATGTAAGGCAATCATCACATCGGTCTTTTTTGGCGCGTGAGTTTTGACATCGCCGCAAACAAAACTCAAGCCTTCATATTCCAATGTAGACGCGGTTTGGTTACATAATTCTGCCAATGCGGGGCGTAATTCGACACCCGTGACCACCGACGCATTGTGCAGCGTGTGCCGCAAATAGTCGTGCAACGCAAAGGTCAAATAGCCTTTACCAGAACCAAAGTCGACAACCTGGATAGGCAGTGTTTTGACCAATGACGTCTGTTCCAAAGCGAGACTCAGAACTTCGATAAACTTGTTGATTTGCTTCCATTTGCGCGACATCGAAGGATTCAGTCGTTGCTGCGGATCCGTAATTCCCAGTGCCGTTAAGTAAGGTCGGCTGATATCAACAAAGCGCTTTTTCTCACGATTGTGCTCACTGGATATAGTAGTGGTTTGTTGCAGTTTCCGGGTATGCATAGCCACCTTGCCTTTTTTACTAATATCCAGCTGGGTTTCTTCAGTGGCAGTCAGCAGGTGTGCACTTTTAAACTCCGTAGTTAGTAATGTTTCAATTTTTTCTATACCATCTGCGGGGCTAAAGTTTTTAGTAATGTCGTGGTCTTTATAACTGCTTACAAACGACAGCGCAGCTTCATTTCTCAATTCAATGGGCCTCACCACCAATCGTTGCAAATTCTGTTCTTGGCCACGATATTTAGTCAGCAGTAATTTGTCCCATGTATTCTGACTCAAGCTTTCGTTAATCAGGTTAACAAAAACTTCAAGGGATGCGGAGGCACTACTGTTGGCGGTATTACTATTTTTCATACACATATTCTACAAGTTTGTTCAGTGTTGACATGAACCCATAATAACCGCCCTGATAGAGCTGCAGTAATTCGAGACACTAGTGATTAATATCTAATTCATTGTGGATCACTACAACACATTGTGATGCAAAGAGCATTGTCGGGCCTAAACTAATCTTCTCCGCACCAAGTCGTTTTAAGGTGTTAAAGCTCTTTTTCGGCATCGGAATGTGATCCGTGAGTAAGAAACACGGGCGGTCCAGGAAAACCTGTTGACGAATAGGTGTGCCTTTTTTGTCCATTACCAGCAACTGATGATCGACCGCCAGCTCCTGGACCAGTTTTTCAAAACTCAAGGTGCGAACACTAATACCGGGCTCCACCTGCCGCTGTTCTTCTTTGATCATACCTTTTGAAGCATCTAACGCGGCAGCGATTTTCCCTATTAATGCCTGCTCATGAAAGCCGCCGAGATTACGTATCTCATTGGCTTTAACCGTAATAGTACGGGAAAAATCTTTAGTCCTCTCCAGCACCAGATGAACAACAACATTATCACGGTGAGATTGCGCTACAAATATTGTGTTCATCAGAGTGTGAGCGAGAATCTCTGTATGCGCATCTCCACCCACTGCGGCAATCAGGCTGAGACTATCCGTTGGCGCCGCTCTCGCCCGCAAGACAAAGGTACGTATGGATGAATCGCTGGTTGATGTCATAAAAACTTAACACAAGTAGAAAACACGGTATCTCCGGAACCCACTGCCCTGGGCGACGCTGTCAGGCTTAGGCTACTACAAGAGGCAGTGATCGCAGTCGTTGCCCCGTTGCTTTAAATACCGCACTGGCGACAGCCGGCGCGACAGGCGGCAAGCCCGGCTCACCAACGCCGGTTGGTTCGGTGCCGCTGTCAATAATAATCACCTCAACTTCTGGGGCTTCGTCCATTCGCAAAATTGGATAGTCATGGAAGTTGCTTTGTTTAATAGCACCTTGCTCCAGATTCAAGTCACCATACAAAGCAGCAGTGAGACCATACATCACCGCACCCTCCATTTGAGCATGAACAACATCGGGGTTGACGGCAATACCACAATCGACAACACAGGTAACTTTATGCACCTTAATCTTGTTACCTTCCACTGAAACTTCAGCGATTTCTGCGACATCAGTAGAGAACGAGTTGTGGGCTGCAAAGCCAAGATAACGACCTTCGGCGGGTTGCATTTGTTGCATACGTTGCTGCGCCACTTTAATCACATTGTTCAGGCGGGGATTGTTCTGGGTGTTTCTGACCCGAAACTCTACAGGATCCATACCTACTTTTTCAGCCAACTCATCAACCATGCCCTCTTTGGCCAGTGAGGTATATGAGTGTCCGACTGAACGCCAAAAGGTTAATGGTACATCGTGCTCTACGGTAACGTGATCAACTGATTTGTTAGCTGTATCATAGTCTTCATAGAGCCCTTCAACACTTGTATGATCTACAACCCAGCCGGCAAATACATCCCGGGATAATCCCACCATAAAATCAATAGTGCCATCTCCCAGACCGGGGAATAGCGCAGGCATCATGTTTTCCAGCGTCTTGGGGGTAATATTGCCACCAACGCGCTTCGCGTGCCATGCAGTGATACTGCCATCGTCATTAACACCGGCTTTAATCTTCATCAGTGATGCAGGACGATAAACCCCATTGCGAATATCATCTTCTCTTGACCACAGCAGATGGATAGGTTTTTTTGAAGCGACAGCAGCTTCCGTTGCTTCAATGATATGGGTCAGGGTACCGCGCCGGCCAAAGGCTCCGCCGAGATAAGTGTTGTGCGCACGTACATTCTCGACAGGAATACCAGAAAATCGTGACACCAGCCCCTGCGCTGCAACAATACCCTGGGTACCTGACCAGACGTCTGCTTTGCCATTTTCAATACGTACCACGGCATTCATCGTCTCCAGCGGCGCGTGGGCAAGGTAAGGGGCCCAGTATTCCGATTCTACAATGTGGTCCGCAGACTCAAAACCTGCTTCAACATCGCCTTCATCTGTATCCGAGACGCCATCTTCATTCTTCATCGCGTCAGCGTAATCCTGCCGCACAGTCTCAGTATCGACCTTAGCCAAAGCCACATCTTCCCATATTGGGGCAAGTTTGGCGGCAGCCATATGTGCCTGCCAGTATTTTTCAGCGACAACTGCGACACCACTGGATATCTCGATAACATCAGTCACCCCGGGCATGTTTTGCGCGACTGACTTATCAACAGACTTTAGTTTGGCTCCGGCAACTGGAGATCTTCTAACAACAGCATGATGCATACCCGGTATGTCAATATCAATCCCAAACTCTGCTGTTCCGGTAGACTTAGCGATGGCATCGACGCGAGGAAATTTAGTGCCAATGTAGCGGAAATCAGCGTTGGGTTTTAACGGTGCTTGCTCCGGCGCGGTCAATGTTGCTGCTGTGCCAACAAACTGACCATAAGGGTAACGTTTTCCTGCGACGACAATATGACCATCTTCGGTGGAAACCTCTGCGGCAGAAACTCCCAGATCTTTTGTCGCGGCATCAACCAGCAATGCACGGGTATTGGCCCCCACTTGACGCAATTGAATATAGTGCGCTCTCAGTGAACTACTACCTCCGGTACCCTGAACACCAAACTCCGGGTTTTTATAGTCGCTGTGTACGCCGGCAAAACTAATGTCCATATCTTTTGGATGTACATCCAGCTCTTCGCCAATCAAAGTACCAAGCCCGGTTGTAACGCCCTGCCCCATCTCGTCGCGCGGGCAGTAAAAACGGACAATGTTGTCAGGCGTTATTTGCAAAAAGGCATTAGGTACAAAGCCATAGTCAGATTGTTCGATGGGTAGTTTTGCAGTTGAACACCCTGTCATAGAGAAGCCTACAATCAGCCCGCCACCAACAACGCTGGTGGTTTGAAGAAATTTTCTTCGAGACATATTTTTTGCATTCATGCCTTAATCTCCTCGGCTGCGTTATAGGAGAGCCCCTGTTCTGCGACACTCAAGACCGCCTCCTTGATTCGAACATAACAACCACAACGGCAAATATTTCCGGACATGGCCGCGTCAACATCCGCGCTACTCGGGTTTGGATTATTCTTCAGTAACGATGCGGCCGACATAATCTGGCCAGACTGGCAGTAACCGCACTGGGGCACGCTAAGTTCGACCCATGCCTCCTGCAGTGGATGCATATCATCTGGCGTACCAAGCCCTTCGATGGTAGTTATGTTGCGCCCAGACACCGCACTAACGGGAAGCACGCAAGTTCGGCTGGCTTCGCCATCAATATGCATGGTGCAGGCACCACATAACCCGGCACCACAGCCAAATTTAGATCCTTTGAGTTTGAACGTGTCCCGTACTACCCAGAGAAGTGGGGTGCTGGGGTCGTCATCGGTGCGGACTGTTTTGCCGTTTAACGTAAACTCGATCATTTGCATTGAACCTCATTGGGCATTTCTTCGTAAATGGGCCTTCGATACACTGACAATTTTTGCAATTACAACCATTAAAAACTTTTCAAAATCGGCATTGATGAAATGGAAAACTGCGTCTGCAGGAATTGTTTCACAACAGACCTGCTTCCCTCTATCAATCTGCATACTCTGTCTAAACTTAAAGGGGTCGCAGATCGAATCCGGGACGTGCAATTAACTAGCTGTCGGCAGTATATCTGACCAGTAATCAGTTGCAAGGCGGCAGTTGAAGCGGAATAGTTGAATTACTTTGCTAATCTCTGCCGAAGATTCCAATCCAACTAAGATAAGCGACCGTACAATAGGGACTGTATTAATTTGAGATGAGATTTTAGCATGAAAAAAATTGGCCTTTGGATTTACGATAGCTACACGTATATCTTTGACTCCAGTAAAAACCCTCTTAGACACATTCCTGACCCAACTAGCAGGATGTTTATCATGACGATACTTGCATTTATGTGGAGTGGTGCCTTCGCAGTTTATCTAGGCAGCATAATGTACTTCGGGCTAAGCATTGCTGCACACATCATACTGATTTTGATGTTTTTCTTCACTGTGGCTATATTTTATGACGCAGAAAAAAGTCAAAGTTCATGGCTGCTTCGATTGCGTGCGAAACAAGACTAGACCGTGGTGAATACTAACTCGATTAGGTTCCCGCTCTAGTATTCACGACAAATCGCACTAGCGGTGACCATGGAGAATTACTATCATCCTGAGTAATCACTTCACTCAATTTTAATACCAGTTCTGAATACTGAGGATCCTCGGCGAGGTTGGTGGTTTCATTTGGATCGTTACTCAAATCAAATAACATTCGAGCGGTTATCTTCCCTGATTCGGAACGCCATTCAGTATAACGGTGGTGCTGGGTCCGAACCGAAGTACCATCAAACCAGCGGCTTAATGACGCTGGCTTGACATTGACAGTTGGATTATTTAACGCCGGAAGTAAGCTCACTCCATCCAGGTTTTCTATATCCGGCAATCCTGCCATATCTATCAATGTTGGAAAAATATCCAAAAAGTCCGTCACCCCAGTAACTCGCCCACCGCCTCGATTTGGATCTCGAATTATCATTGGCGAGCGTAAGGCGAGATCAAACAAACTATGTTTGGTCCACATGCTGTGCTCACCCAGATGGAAACCGTGATCGCCAATAAGAATTACCACGGTGTTTTTGTCTAAACCTTCTTCTTTCAGTGTACGCATTACCTTGCCAACCTGTGCATCGGCGTAGCTTACTGCTGCATGGTAACCATGAATCAAATTGAGAGCGTGAGAGTCCTGCAACGGACCTTCAGCAGGAATTCCGCCATATTGGCGTAGCTCACCCCACTGATGAAAAGCGTAGGACGGAGTACTTTTTGCCTTTTCCATATACGTTACGGGCAACGTGAAATCTTCTTTTTTATAAAGATCCCAGTATTTTTGCGGGATATTAAAAGGCAAGTGGGGCTTACGAATTCCCATCGCTAAAAAAAAAGCTGAACCAGAGTCACCCAAACGCTTAAGGTCTTGAATAGTCTTATCGGCAATTTTTCCATCAGGGTAGCTCGCGTCGGGGACGTCAAGTTGTTCAAATGCCGGGCCTACAACACCCGCCGCGTTATTTAGATATGCTTTTTGTAAGTGCTCACCGCGCTCATCGAATGGTATCGAACTTGTCCAGGAACCTGTGGGACTCCATACCGGCCAACTCCATGAGTCAACTGAATCGGTAAAATTGTCAAAGATTTTTCCGTTTGCAAGAGTCAAATAGCCGTTGTTTTTAAAATGTTCGGGGATACTTGGTGCATTGGGCAAGTCTTTATCCAAACGAGAGTTATATGTTGTGAATCTATTGGTAGTCGGTTTTCTTCCCGAGAGCAATGAGGCTCTTGAAGCTCCACAAACGGGAACCGTCGCAAACGCATTTTCAAACACATACCCGTCAGACGCCAGCTGATCTATATTAGGTGTGTTGATGAGTTTGTTTCCATACACGCCTAACATGGGACGGAGATCATCAATGATTATTAAAAGGATATTTGGTTTGAGCTCAGCTTGTGCAAACCCCGTATTCGCCAGAATTCCAAGCAACATCAATGTAACAATGTTAGCTAACCCTTTTTTAAACTGAACATTCATATTGTCAAACTCTAACTGATTGACGATTTAGTTGTCATCCAACGGCGAAGCTGCGCCCGTAACTTCAACTAAAGCCTCTAATACATCTGCAGTAGAAACATAAAGTAACGTCCAACAATAACCGAGACCAAGCAACAGCACTACCAGATAAATTCTTCCGCGAGTTTCTCTTGATGCCGGCAACGTTTTGCTCGCGATGATACCGAGAGTAAAAACAAAGGGAGACAAAAATATGGACACTGCAAAAGCCCAGGCAATTCGATACGCCGCTGCTATTATATTATCGTAAGGTACGTTTTCACTGCCCCAGCTCTCACCCAAAAATCCAAATATTGTAATCAGCGCAACCCCGAGAATAATTTGCATGCCGCGCTCTAGTCGCAACCATAGCTCGTGCATTGGGCCAAAATCACTAAACCATACACGGTTTTCTTCTAGCTTCTGTTCAGACATATTCTCTCCATCTTATAATTTCCGTACAATTAGCGATTCAAACCCGTGGGTAACTTCTGCATATCAAATGCAAAAAGAAACTTGATTGGTAATCGACTGGACTCAGAAAATCTCTATTCGTCTGCCTGCGCTAACGCTTCTTTGGCTTTTTGCGCTACCACTAGCTGACGCACATCCGCCAACATCTGTTTGGCGTCAAACACAATGCCATCTTTGATGGTGTAGAGAATACCTTGCGTCCGCTCCATCACTCCAGTCTCCAAGTTGAGCTTTTCGTGCCCGGTGCCGTAGAGCACTTTAAAGTTTGCCAGCGGGTTCTCGTTAACAATGACCAAATCTGCTTTCTTGCCAATCTGAATGGTACCGGTATCCTCTTCTATTCCCAGCAGCTCCGCCCCATTTAGCGTTGCGGATTGCAACACTTCCAATGGGTGAAAACCTGCTTCTTGCAACAGCTCCAATTCGCGCACATAACCAAAGCCGAATACGGCATAGAGAAAACCGGAATCGGAACCAACCGTGACACGGCCACCGGCATTTTTATAGTCGTTGATAAATGTCATCCACAGTTGGTAATTTTTCTTCCAGGCTACTTCGTCGGCAGTGGTCCAGTCAAAATGAAAGGAGCCATGTATCTTGGGGTTGGGCTGAAATGCACGCGTCATATAAGGCATGCTGTAGTCAGCATTCCACTCCGCCTGCCTTGCCCGCATCGTGTCTCTGTTCACTTCGTAAATGGTGAAAGTGGGATCGAGCGTGAAGTCAAGGCCGATCAGTTCTTCGATAGTCGAGCGCCACGGCTCAGATCCCGGCTGAGCAGTTTGTTGCCACAAGCGTCCGGCCTCGGAAAACCGATCCTGTTCGTTGCTGTAGTTGTAGTCGTATGGATAATCTTGTACTCGACGATCGCGAAACATCGCTTCCGGCAAACCATACCAATGCTCCATACTGTCGAGGCCCATACGAGCCGAATCTAATACGTTCATACCTGTCACAGAAATCTGCGAGTGATGGTACATGGTTTTCATACCGAGTTTGTGCGCTTCATCAATCGCCGCTTCAATCAACTCTGGCGCCGCACCGAGAAACTTGATGCCGTCAGCGCCTTTTTTGTGTACGGCCTTCACCCATTTTCGCGCTTCATTTGTAGAGCGCATGGTTTCCGGAAACATAGCGTGTACCTTCATTCTGGGGGCAGTGATTTCTCCGCGATCACTGCGACGCTTATGTTCCAGAGTCCATTCCAATCCCATGATTGCACCGGGCTCTCGGATGGTGGTGACACCGTGAGACAACCACAGTTTGTTCACGTATTCAGGGTCAGTAAGGGCGCCGCCAAAAATGTGGCTTGGGGTTCCAAGATGTGCATGAGCATCGATCAGGCCTGGAATTACATACTTGCCAGTAGCATCGATGACGCGAGTATCTTTTCCATAGCCATCCTCGTCGTGATCCAGCGAGCCAGTGCCACCGTCGCCGCTAAGGTCAACAATGCGATCATTTTCGATAATAATGGTAACGGGGCCCTGCGGTGGTGCGCCAGTGCCATCAATAATATTGGCATTTTTGATCACAAGGCGCTTAAACGGACCTTCACTCTCATCACCTCTTGGCGGCGCGATGGTTGGCGGGGCAACGCCCATAGCCAACACTTGCGTTATTATCTCCTCACCGGGCTCGCTCTCAGCCGCAGTTGCAAAACTTTGCACTAATATGAGTAAAACGAAAGTTGCCGTAGATAGAATTAACGTCATCGATATTCCCCTGTGCTTGAGTAATAAGCTATTTTTATATTTTTTGTGGTAGTTCCCAATCAGATATTCCGAGAAAATCCGGAGATCTATGACTCCTTTTTTGTTCTTCTATAATCGCACCAAATCCATACAGAAAGAAAATATTCTCTCCTAGTTGAATTGATAGCTGTATGAAAAACTAACCTTCTCACGTCTTCCATAATCATCATCGGAAATAAAGCCAAAAATATTACATGATTGATTACCACTGATTTTGTAGCTTACCCCTGTGCCTGCCCAATAGCTTGAATAATCATCTGATCCTTTCATGCCGCCCAAAACCGCCGATAAAGAGAATTTTTCAGTTAACGGTTTCAATGCAAAACCACCAATATATGCGCTGTTACTAGAACTCGAAATCAGTATCAAATTACTGCCGTCCAGGTCATCAAAATCCTCTGCTGAAGTTTTCTTTGTATATATTTCCCCATCACTATAGTTGATGCCCGCCATTGGAAATAACTGCCATCCACCCGGGCTAAAACCAAAATAGCTCATTGGTACAAAAGTCCCTACGCTATAACTGTCTTTTGTTGAACCGCCATCATATTCAGCGCGGCTAAAATTGAAATTCATAATCCCCACATCAAATAGCCATGAACCGCCAAGTCGCCATTCACTTGCATCTTTATTAGTGCGCGCGTTGATCATTCGTGATTGATCGAGACCAATTGACCCTGAAAAAATAAGCTCGTCTGAATAGCCCAAACCTAATTTTGTTACCACTTTAGTAGGATCTTCATGGTGTTTTTCGTCAGCAAAAGACGCCATCGGTAAAATCATCATTACCGCTATCATGTACTTGTTCATCACATTTTTCCCCAAACACCACTACGGGCTCTACAGGCACTATGTATTTTTAGCCACCCAACTACCGTGGGCGTAACAAATAGCATTTAACCCAACTGATGCTTAAAGAAACCCTTCTAATTGACTACCATTATTATGGATACCATTATACGCTTCGTTGTGCCCTATAAACCAATTACCCTCTAATTAGCGGAAGTTGCATCGATGAAATATTCTCAGCCTGATCTCCTGATAGACATCGACACACTCAGTCAGCGGATAGATGACCCAAATCTAAGGATTTTTGATACAGCAGTGTTTTTGACGCCGCAACAGAGAGGTGGCTATCAAGTAGACAGCGGTATGGCAAAATACCAGAATACTCACATTCCAGGTGCAGGATTCATCGATTTGCTGAAACTCTGGTCCGACACATCATCAAAACTCAACTTCACGCTTCCAGATGAAGAACAATTGACCGATGCCATTTCCCAAGCAGGCATCGGCAACAGCAACGAAGTGATATTATATTCGTCTGGGAATTTAATGTGGGCCACGAGAGCCTGGTGGTTACTTCACTATGCTGGCCACGAGAACGTCAAAATTCTCAACGGCAGCTTTCACGCCTGGCGAAATGCCGAATTACCTACCGAGAGCGGTGAAAAAAAGTACCCTGAAAACTCATTCAAACCCGTGATAAAACCCCATGTTATTGCCCACCTTGAAGAAATGGAAAAAGCAGTACCGGGTGAAATTTGTAC
This sequence comes from Oceanicoccus sp., assembly GCA_036963965.1. Classification (GTDB taxonomy): domain Bacteria; phylum Pseudomonadota; class Gammaproteobacteria; order Pseudomonadales; family Dasaniaceae; genus Oceanicoccus. The sequence continues at coordinate 68,852 of JBALTE010000010.1, forward strand.
CATCAATGCCCTCGACCAGAGCATTTACGAAGGTATTGGGGATTTCTATTATACTCGCCGAGGTCACATTCCCGGCAGTAAACACGTCGGCTACTCAAGCTTACTCCGTGAACAATATTTGCTGCCTGCTGACGAACTTGCAGCACAACTAAATGCCCAGGACATGCTCACGTCAGAACGTGTTATTACCTATTGCGGTGGCGGTATAGCGGCGACAATTGACGCCTTCGCTTGCAAATTGATGGGACAGAACAATGTTGCCGTTTACGATGGCTCCATGTCCGAATGGGTGCTTGAAGAATCCAGGCCGTTAACGGTGGGGAAAAATCCATAATCTTGCTGGCTATACTCACCTCTTCCTCTATTTTTGCTTTGGCTTAACCATTAGACTAGCCCGCTATTGAATTTATCAGGGTTGTTATGAAAAAATTGCAAGCAGATTATCTGGTAGTAGGCAGCGGCGCAGTAGGCATGTCATTTGTAGATACCTTACTGGACGAGTCAGACGCCACAGTCATCATCGTCGACAACCATCACCAGCCCGGGGGGCACTGGAACGACGCCTACCCTTTTGTTCGGCTACATCAGCCCTCTCATTTCTACGGTGTCAGCTCGACGCCACTGGGTTCGCATCACATTGATCAGTCCGGGTCAAATGCCGGATACTACGAGCTTGCCTCCGGGAATGAAGTACAATCCTACTTTGAACAAATCATGCGCCAGCGATTTTTACCCTCCGGCCGCGTGCAATATTTCCCGATGGCGGAATATGACGGAGATGGGCAATTTCACAACGTGATGTCGGGCCAGACATATTCAGTCGCGGTGAATAAACGCGTTGTCGATAGCACTTATTTCAAAACGTCAGTACCTTCACGCCATATCCGGAATTATTCGGTCGCGAATCAAGTCGACTGTATTCCACCAAACCAATTACCACTACTCGCCGCTCAATATGACCACTTTTGTATTTTGGGTGCCGGGAAAACCGCTATGGATGCTGGCGTATGGCTGTTAGACCAGGGGACTGCCCCGGATCGAATCAGCTGGGTTTGCCCTCGTCAATCCTGGTTAATGAACAGAAAAGTGACACAAGCGAGCGTCGAGTTCTTCGAAGAATCGGTCGGCGGCTTTGCCAATCAAATGGAAGCCATCGCCTCAGCATCGTCGACTGATGACCTCTTCGACCGGCTTGAGGCTTGCGGGTTTATGCTGCGAATCGACACAGACCAGCGTCCGACGATGTTTCATTTTGCGACAATTTCAGTGGGGGAAGTCGACCAGTTAAAACGTATCAGCCGGGTGATTGCTGAGGGCCACGTAAAGGACATTGAGGCCGGCACGCTGACAATGAACAACGGTAAAAAAATTGATATGCAGGACAACACTCTTTATATCGATTGCACAGCCTCCGCCGTTGACTTCAAAGTGTCAAAAAGCCGGCCCATATTCGAGCAAAACCTCATCACAATACAAGGGCTTCGCATTCCAAATCCTTGTCTGAGCGCAGCGATTTGTGCATATGTTGAATCTCACTATGACGATGACGAGAACAAAAATCGTTTGTGTCCGCCTGTGTCATTACCTGACAATCAGCAAAGCTGGCTCGCAACAACGCTGGGTAATATGATGAATCAAGCAACGTGGTCGGGTGAGCCAAAACTGACAACATGGATATCAAACAACCGCCTGGACGCGTTCTCTGCGGTGATTAGTGACACTGATCTTACAGTGCCGGAGAACAAGGCGATTATGGAAAAGTTGGGTTCTAACTTAATGCCAGCAATTTCAAACCTACAAAAGCTAATCGCAGAGGAAGCAAAAAGTTAGTTATATGCCGTCGGTTGACTATTTTTGGGGATTGGTCTAATTACCTAAAACATTTGCTTTGGTTTTTTTCGCGGCTTTTGCCGCTTTTTTCTCTTTGGGTGTTAAAAGCGGTTGCTTTTTAGCACTTTTTTTACTGTCTTGTCCTTTACTCATGATACTTTCCTTTTGCGGTAACCTCTTAAGCCTACAGTCAGTTTGAGCCAACCTAAGGACGGTGGCTACACGCAGACTTCCCTGAACCGGCGGAGCCTACGTGCAACAATATCAGTATGGCCCTATGACTGGTCAATTGATAGGAATAGCTTAGATTTACCGGTATCTATTTACGCGAAATTTTATTGTTCGCACACCTTTTACTATCGCGATATACAAAGTCCGGTAGCAACATTTTTTCCCTGAAAATGACTTTAGTCAGTCAGTTCATCCAACACTTCCATCAGTGTTTCATGGTGAGACTTGGTCTTAAACTTATCCATAATCTTAACCAGCCGACCATCTTTATCAATAATAAAGGTCGTTCTGACCGTACCCATATTTTCTCTACCCATAAATTTCTTCAGCTGCCAGCAGCCATACTTATCAATGATCGCGTGGTCTTCATCAGAAAGCAGCGGGAAATTCAGTTCATATTTATCATGGAATTTTTTTATCTTAACGACAGGGTCAAAGCTGACGCCAATGGCTACATAGCCTCGCGCCTCAAGCTCTGGTTTGATATCACGCAGCCCATTAGCCTGCATGGTACAACCCGGCGTGCTTGCCCTCGGATAGAAATAGAGCACAACTCCGCTGTTTCCTTTAAAGTCTTTCAAGCTGACTTTTTTTCCATCCTGGTCATTCAAACTGAAAGCCGGAGCCAGGTTACCTACTTTTGGATGTGCCAACACAATTCTCCTCACGAATTATTTACGAATCTACACTTTTATGCACAAGTGATTCATTTTAGATGGATATTTCTTATTCATAACCAGCCATGTCTTGTTCAACAATTTGTTCATCTGCCACCGATGGCGGCATCGATTTCTTAACCTTTGCGCCCAATTTCTCCAACCGTTGCGTACTGCCTACTAAATTCCCTTTGCCTTTTGACAGTTTATTGAGTGCATCTTCATGTGCCTGGGCAGCCTTTGACAAATGTTCCTCAATTTTGTCCATATCATTGACAAAACCGACAAATTTATCGTGCATCGCCCCCGCCTGTCTGGCAATTTCTTCCGCATTTTTATTCTGTCGCTCGTATCGCCATATACTTTGAATAGTGCGTAGGGTCGCTAATAATGTGGTTGGGCCAACAACAATAATATTCTTCTCATACGCTTCGCGAAACATCGCCTGATCGTGTTCAAACGCGGCCATAAATGCCGGTTCTATGGGAATAAATATGAGTACAAAATCGAGAGTCCTGATGCCGTCAAGCCCCTCGTAGTTTTTCTGACTGAGATCCCGGATATGATTTTTTACTGAGGCCACGTGATCTTTAAGTGCTTGTTGGCGTTGATCATTTTCGCTGCTATTACAATATCGCTCATAGTGCACGAGCGATACTTTCGAGTCTATGATCAGGTCTTTATTTTCCGGTAAACGCACAATGACATCGGGCTGGCTTCTACCCTGTTCAGACTTCAGGCTTACCTGGGTTTCATATTCTCTACCCTTATGTAATCCCGACTCCTCTAAAACTCGCTCGAGAATAACCTCACCCCAGTTTCCCTGGGTCTTGTTATCACCTTTTAATGCATTGGTCAGATTCAATGCGTCGACGCTCATCTGTTGATTAAGCTGTTTTAACTGTCCCAACTCAGCAGACAGTGATAACCGTTCTTTACTGTCTTTATCATAAACATCTTCAACTTTTTGTTTAAACTCTTTCAGCTGTTCACGCAGGGGACTCAGGGCAGTGTCGAGACTCGACTGACTGTTTCTGTTAAAACGTTCTGATTTTTCTTCAAATATTCGATTGGCCAAAAGTTCAAAGTCACGACCTAATTGCTGCCTGGTTTGCTCCAGTGTTTTAACTTTTTCGGCCGCACTTTCACGATGCTGACCGAGCTCCGTGCGCAGTATCGCTGTGGTTTCCTTCTGCTCGGTAAGTGAAGTATGCAATAGCGAAATTTGTTGTTCGCGCTCAACAAGCTGAGTCTCCAGCCGGCTAACATGTTCTTCTTTGTTTTCGATTCGAGCATCTAAAACCAGGTTTCTTTCTCGAACTACGGCAAACTGCCTCAGAGAAACCTGCTGTACCTCGTCCAAATTTTGTGCATTATCATGTTCGATTTTTGCAACAGCTCGGCGACAGCGAAATACGACTACAAAACTGATCAATATTCCGGCAACGGCAAAGCCGACTGCTGCCGTGAGTAGCCACTCGGATTGAAGTACAATGTCGTCCAACAAATTCACGCTATTTAGTTTCTCGCCCTGTTACGTTCATTGTAGGCTGCCTGAGAGGCTACACCAACTATCCAGGAAAATTTCTTTTCGACTTGTCGATGTCGCGTTAAACTACACATAGAAAACACCATTGAACATAAATAAGCCTAACAATAAGTTGATAATGGAAGATAGCCCTACTTTACTGACTCTTGATCTAACAATTGCCACGAAAACCCGTGAAATATGCCAACAGGGTTATCAGCTGTTTGACAGCGGTGATCTCAAGGCTGCTTTACGCCAATTTTATTCCGCTTGGACTCTACTGCCCAAACCGCAAACACAGTGGGAGGAAGCTGGCTGGATTCTAACTGCGCTGGGTGATGCTTACTTTACCAAAGGTGATTTCGAAAGTGGTCGAGAAGCCTTAAACTCTGCTCTTCACTGCCCGAAAGCGCCTGGCAACCCCTTCATTCACCTACGGCTGGGACAATGCCTATTTGAACTGGGAGAACTGAACGATGCACGAACACACTTTCAGACAGTTAAAGAGAGTGGCGGCGCTGAGTTATTTGTAGCAGAGCCGCGTAAATATCAGAATTTATGCTGAACTAATCTGGATAAACGCCAATATCTGCTAGAATTGCCCCAGTAACAGCTTGTTATCGTTCGGAGTCACTTGATGTTTATTGAAGTAAAGAAAAACCCCCACGTCTATGTTCAGCACAAAGCGATGGACAATCAGTATCTAACACCCGTCACTAGTAATTTTCGTATCAATTTGGGGCTGATCGCTGAGGTTTCGACATACAGTATAAAAGAAATACAAATCAAGAAAACACTCGACGGAATGGATTTTGAAGTACCTGTCGGTACGCGCCTCATTCATTTGGAAATGAGCTATACCCACACTACTCACAAAGCCGGTAAGGGAACAGCTAACGAGCACACCGTCAACGAACGTTTTTTCTATAAACTGGTTTTTTTATCAGAAGCCCACGACGAATACATGCGCATACGTAACATTCTCGACCGCCAAACTCTCTCCTGAGACCTCTGCACGCCGTCAGATACGACAACAGAACTGACGTCAGGTTGAGTCGTCGTAGAACACCGTCTAGGTATTTTTCTTTGCTCGCTGCCAAAACGGCTCAACGTCCGATATTCGTACGGGATAGGTCGCCGTTTTACGATCCTCAAACAATTCTTTGAGCGCGTCAGTCACCACAGGAAAAGCTAACTCACCCCAGGGAATTTCATCTTCAGAAAACAATTTTACGTCGAGGCTCTCAATGCCGGCACCAAAATCCTGACCAATTAAATCTCCCCGGTAAAACATATAAACCTGATTAATATAGGGTAGATTAAACATCCGGTATAATTTGACGTCGTCGAGCTTCGCCATAGCTTCTTCCCATGTTTCTCTGACAGCCCCCTCAAGCGTTGTCTCTCCATTTTCCATAAAACCCGCGGGCACGGTCCAAAATCCCTTGCGGGGTTCGATGGCACGCTTACACAACAGTACTTTATCGCCAGAAACAGGAATAGTCCCGACGATAATACGTGGATTCTGATAGTGGATAGTGTCGCAACTGCCGCATACATAACGCATGCGATCGTCGCCTTCCGGAATAATTTTGCTGACAGAATTACCGCAATCGCTACAATATTTCATCGTTTTTCAGCGAAGCTCCCGATATTGACCGGCATTAAATAGCAGCGGCTGCTTACTGCTATCGCTGTCTATAAATTTCACTTCACCAATAATAATCGTGTGATCACCCCCGGCGTAACGAGCCCATACAGAACATTCAAAACTGCTTACGGCCCCTGCTATAATTGGCAAGCCATACTCTCCCATTTGATAATGTTGCGGCTGTAAATCATGGTTGCCTTTTTGCGCATACAGTGTGGACAGGTCCTGTTGATCAGCGGCAAGGACGTTAACGGCATATTTTTCGGCGAGTTCAAACGCGGGAAAACAATCGGAGTCATTTTGAAGACTCCACAAAACCAATGCAGGGTCCAGTGATACCGATGAAAAGGAATTAACGGTCATACCGAAGGGCTCGTCATTTTCAGACATCGCTGTAATTACACAAACACCAGTAGCAAATGTCCCCAAAGCACTGCGAAACTCTTGTCTATCCAGATCCATAAACCACCTTACAACAAATTGTTATTAAAAATATCGCTTTCTATTATCCAAGCGAATTAGTCATGTACCTTATCAATATGACAAATGTGAGTCGAGCACTATCCACTCTCGCCCACCATCCATCGATAGTTAAACCCGCTTTCAACCGCTCGCTAATCCGATTGTTTCCATCTATCAGCGGCTGTTTGATCGGTACTGCGAGCATCTACCCATCTCGCCCCTGTCGCAGTCTGTTCTTTTTTCCAGAATGGTGCGCGCGTTTTCAAATAATCCATAATAAACTCACACGCTGCAAAAGCTTCTCCGCGATGCATGCTGGTCACAGCCACTAATACAATTTGATCAGTGGGCAATAATTTCCCCACTCGATGGATAACCCTGACACCTATTAACTGCCAGCGATCCGCTGCCATAACAATAATTTCAGCGATAGACTTTTCGGTCATTCCCGGATAGTGCTCAAGCTCCAGTATCGAGATTGTCTGATCGTCATTAATATCACGTACTACCCCGACAAAACTGGCAACCGCTCCAACTTGAGCCGATTGATTCCTCAATCGCTGAATCTCCGCACTAACATCGAAGTCTTGCAGCTGTACGCTCACCGAAACATTATCAAGGTTCATTTGCTTAACCTATCCACCGGTAACAGGTGGGAAAAAGGCAATTTCATCACCGTCAGCCAGACAACAATCATCGTCAACAACCCGCTGATTAACCGCCTTGATAATATTGGCAGACGTTAATACTTCCCGCCACTGGGCATCGTGAGTATCAATCAGGTGTTCGGTGAATGCCTGCAAAGTTATCCCGGGGGACGGCAAACTTAATGACAGTTTATCGGTATTAAGTTGCTCTCGAATCAGAGAGAAAAACAGGATCTGGACCATTATGCACTGCCTTCTGTCACAGAAGCTGCATGCCAGTTGCCCGACTTTCCGCCGGATTTTTCTAACAATTGAACATTGCCGATGACCATACCTTTGTCGACCGCTTTACACATATCGTAAATCGTTAGACCTGCGACAGAAGCAGCGGTAAGTGCTTCCATCTCTACACCGGTCTGTCCTGCCAACTTACAGGTAGCTCGAATCACCACTCGACTGTTTGTTTCGTCTGCCTGCAGATCCAGTTTAATGGACGATAAAAGCAATGGGTGGCAAAGCGGAATCAGCTCCGCACATTTTTTTGCTGCTTGAACTCCGGCAAGACGAGCAACGCCAAACACATCACCTTTTTTATGGCCACCTTCTATTATCAATTGCAAGGTTTCAGGCTTCATTGTTATGGTCGCTTCAGCTGTTGCCTCACGCTGAGTCACTGCTTTATCAGTGACATCGACCATTTCCGCCTGACCGGCTTTATTGATATGAGTAAGATGATTCATAAATATTGCTCGTCTATTACCGGTTTATTAGTCAATACTTGCAGGAATGACAGGTGTTGGACTGCGCACATCGCCATTTTGGCCGCGATGACGAAGCAAGTGATCCATTAGCACTAAAGCCATCATCGCTTCAGCGATAGGTGTTGCCCGTATGCCTACACAGGGATCGTGGCGACCTGTAGTAATAACATCGGTAGCATTGCCCTCAACATCAATAGTCTCGCCCGGAATCAGGATACTTGAGGTCGGTTTTAACGCCAGATGGGTGACAACGTCCTGACCGCTGGAAATACCTCCCAATACACCACCGGCATTGTTCGATTTAAAACCTTGCGGTGTCAATTCATCACGATGATCACTGCCTTTCTGGTGGATACAGTCAAAGCCTGCGCCTATTTCAACACCTTTAACGGCGTTAATACCCATCATCGCGTGGGCGATATCGGCATCGAGTCGATCAAACACAGGTTCACCCAAACCCGGCATAACACCCGTAGCGACGACGGTGATTTTTGCACCGACAGAATCACCACTTTTACGCAGCTGATTCATATAGTCTTCCATTTCACCAATTTTGCTGCTGTCGGGGCAAAAAAACGGGTTGGTTTCAACCACTGCCCAATCGACCGTCTCAATTTCAATGGGACCCAGCTGGGAAAGATAGCCTCGCACCGTTATCCCCTGCTGACGAAGGTACTTTTTCGCAATAGCGCCTGCAGCGACGCGCATTGCAGTTTCTCGGGCAGAAGAACGACCACCGCCCCGATAATCACGCTCGCCATATTTTTGTGCATAGGTGTAATCAGCATGCATCGGCCGAAAGCGATCTTTGATTTTTGAATAGTCTTTAGACCGTTGGTCAGTATTTTCTATCAATAGCCCAATCGAGGTTCCCGTAGTTCTGCCCTCAAAAACACCCGATAGAATTTTTATTTCGTCACTTTCCCGGCGCTGAGTGGTAAAACGAGAAGTCCCTGGTTTGCGCCGATCGAGGTCAACTTGCAAATCTTCTTCATCGATTTCCAAACCAGGAGGGCAGCCATCAACAATACAACCCAGTGCCTTACCATGGCTTTCGCCAAAACTGGTTACGGTGAAGAGTTTTCCTATGGTATTTCCTGACATGTAACATTCCCGAATAAAATGGTAGGGCTAGCAACTAAGACAAAGTGCCAATCAACCTGTTCAACAAGCCTAATTGCAGATTCTCAACCTGCATAAACGAAGCGATTATACGTTATTCCACCGTATCCGTCAGAGCGAAGTGGGTGTGATACTGCATCAGTTCTGCTTTATTAAATACGAAGACGCCATGGCCTCCCCGCTCAAATTCAATCCAGGTAAAAGGAACATCCGGAAAAGCCTGCTCTAAGGCGCCACAACTATTGCCAACCTCTACAACCAATATGCCGTCTTCCGTCAGGTAATCGACAGATTGCTGCAAAATTTGTCGAGTTATGTCGAGACCATCATCACCAGAGCCCAATGCTAACACCGGCTCATGGTGATATTCCGCCGGCATCGATTCGAGATCGAGTTGATCGACGTAGGGCGGATTAGTAACAATTAGCTGGTATTTACGTCCAGCCAGGCCCGTAAATAAATCCGATTCAATAGCAGATACGCGATGCGGCAATTCAAATTGTTGAATATTTTCAATAGCAACCTGCAGGGCGTCTGCCGACAGATCCACCAAATCCACATGCGCTTCTTCAAAATAGTGCGCGCAGGCAATACCAATACAACCACCACCGCTACACAAATCAAGAATCCCGGAAACAGCTTGGTGCTGAAGCCAGGGTTCAAAACCCGTCTCAATCAGTTCTGCTATCGGCGACCGCGGAACGAGAACACGGTTATCTACCTTAAATAACAACCCGGCGAACCACGCCTCACCGGTAAGATATGGGAGGGGAATACGCTCCTGAACTCGCCGCTCGATCAACGCTAATACTGCCATCCTTTCGGGCAGTGTCAATGTAGCGTCAAGTAATGCACTTTCACTTCCCGCGGGTATCCCAACACTAAACAACACCAACGCTACAGCTTCGTCCAACGCATTGTCAGTGCCGTGACCAAAATAGACATGCTCCCGGTGAAATCGAGATACTGCCCATCGAATGTAGTCTCTCAGTGTCGTTAATTGTTGATGTACAGGTACATTGGAATCCATAAGGTATCCGACCAGATTGTTGAGTGGAGGTCAGCAATAAACGAAACATGTTTCCCTGACATGGAGTCGAGGGCTATGTTATCGATTGTTACTACCCGGCTAAAACCATATATTTTAACTGTTCTTTAATCCAATTAAATACTAACAGCGTACTTTCTTTTAAAGCTAGCGATCTGGTATTATCCCCAAACTAGCTAGACCTATAGTTAACTTAATTCGGAGCCAATGTGGGCCAATCTACTGCTAAAGACAAAAAAGAAAGTAAGCGTGAAGACAGTATCGAGGCAATGGAAAATGCTTATGCCACTATTATAGATGGTATTGGTGAAGACCTAAGCCGAGATGGGCTTTTGGACACACCAAAGCGCGCAGCCAAGGCAATGCAATTTCTCACGCACGGTTACCAGCAAACTGTTGAGGAAATTGTCAATGGGGCGCTGTTTGAATCAGATGCCAGCGAGATGGTTCTTGTTTCCGATATTGAGCTTTATTCTATGTGCGAGCACCATGTTCTGCCATTCATCGGCAAGTGCCACGTTGCATATATACCCGGAGGAAAAGTGCTGGGGCTGTCAAAGGTCGCTAGAATTGTCGACATGTTTGCGCGTCGCTTACAGATTCAGGAAAGTCTAACCACGGAAATAGCAAGGTCTGTTATGGATATTACTGGCGCCGCAGGTGTAGGCGTGATTATTGAAGCAAAGCACATGTGCATGATGATGAGAGGCGTTCAGAAACAAAACTCTGTTATGCGCACCTCTTCATTATTAGGTTGCTTCCGCGACAACGACAAGACACGAGCTGAATTTTTATCACTGGTTAACGCCCGCTAAGACTCTAGATCATAAGGCGCGTGTTTCACCCACTGTAATCGACAACAACCCGCTAAAATAGTCTCTGCCGTGAGTAATACCATACTCGCGGGAGACATTGGCGGCCCCATCCGGGAATCTGCTTTTTCCAAGATACCAACCAGAGCACTCACTAAAGGCTGATGGCTTACAATTAGCACATTACAATCAGGCGCTTCGGCAATACGATCTGCAATCTGTGCTGGTGAAGCTTCAGGTACCAGCAGAGATGTCGTTTCACGGCGGGTGGAAACATCCGAGTATGATCGCAAAACGGTATCAGCCGTTTGCATTGCGCGCGAGTACGGGCTAACCCACACCTGATCAAACTCCAGTGACAAACGCCTTAAACGCTCACCGGCCAAACCTGCTTGTAAACGGCCATAGTCGGTCAAGTTTCTTGCTTCGTCACTAGCGGCGTTAGTTTCCGCCTCTCCGTGGCGCATAATAACAATATTCATTACAGCTCCGTTTACTTTACTGTAAATTCAACATCGCGACTTTGCTCTGCAAACATTAACGTTCCAATAACGTCAGCTATCGTTTTAGGCGTGTAAATAATGTCGTAGAGACCGTTCACTAAAGGCATATATATATTCAGCTCATCAGCTTGTCGCTTGAGTATTTTTAGCGTATTCACACCCTCTGCAACCTGACCAAGATCAGCGACGATATCTTCCAGCGCTCTGCCTTTGCCTAACTCAAAGCCGACACGGTAGTTTCTACTGAGCGGCGACATACAGGTAGCGATTAAATCTCCCACGCCTGACAAGCCTAAAAACGTCATCGGGTCAGCACCTTTTTGAACCGCAAAACGACTCATTTCAGCCAAACTTCGAGTCATCAGCATGCTGATCGTATTTTGCCCGATACCCATGGCCGCAGCCATGCCCGCCATTATCGCGTAAACGTTCTTTAGCGCACCACCGAGCTCTACACCCAATACGTCAGAGCTGGCATAAACACGGAAAGTTCCGGAATGTAACAAGGCTTGTATGGTACTGTTAAGATCTTCATCACAGCTGGCGATAACCGTTGCGGTGAGCTGTTTGGCAGCAATCTCACTAGCCAGATTCGGCCCGCTGAGAACGCCTATTCGAGCGCCGGTAAGTTCCTCCGACAAGACTTCACTCATCATCTTGAAACCATCGTGCTCAATGCCTTTTGTGGTACTTACCACTATCGCCTTGTCTGTCAGATACGCCGATACTTCACGGGCGACTTCCCTGGAGGACTGACTGGGAACGGCCATGAAAATAATATCACAACCGGTGACAGCTGCTTTCAGATCAGTATTGGCTTTAAGATTTGGATTGAGAGAATAATCAGGTAAATATGCACTATTAACATGGTCACGATTGATTTCATCAGCTCGGGCCTGATTGCGCAACCACAAACATACGTGATGGCCATTATCGGCCATAATATTAGCAATGGTAGTCCCAAAACTACCCCCGCCAAGCACGGCGATATGATGGAGTTTGGTCATTGAGTGTTGGCCTTTAAATCTGCTTTTTCATCGCGTAGTGATGACTATGTGGAGGCCTCACGACAAGACACTCCACTTTAGATAATCACATTATCAATGACACTTTAATCGAGCAATCAATATCGCCCCATTATTTACTCAAATCAAGAATCAATTTGTTCAACCGATGAACGTACGCCGCAGGATCATCCAATTGACCACCTTCTGCCAATGTTGATTGATCAAACAAAATATCGACCAAATCAGCAAAACGGTCTTCGTCACTTTCCTGATCCAACTTTTTCACCAGCAAATGTTCAGGGTTCAACTCTAGGATAGGCTTACTCTCAGGCATTGCCTGGCCAGCCTGCTCCATAATACGACGCATTTGAGCACCCATATCATCTTCGCCAACCACCAAACATGCCGGTGAATCTGTCAGGCGATTGGTAACACGAACCGAATCGATTTTTTCTCCCAACACCTTTTTTACACGCTCGATAAGATCCTTGTTTTCTGACTCGAGTTTTTCCTTCTCTTTTTTGTCGTCCTCACCTTCCAAATCACCAAGGTTCAATTCGCCCTTGCCGACATCCTGAAATTGCTTGCCGTCAAAGTCCATCATATGGCCCATCAACCACTCGTCAATGCGATCATAGAAAACCAGAACTTCGATGTCTTTCTTGCGGAAAACTTCCAAATGCGGACTATTGCTTCCTGTCGTAAAGTTTTCAGCAGCAACATAATAAATTTTATCCTGCCCTTCTTTCATTCGACCCACATAATCTTCCAAGGAATTGCTCTGAACATCCGAATTTGTATGAGTAGACGCAAACCGAAGTAATTTAGCTATCTTTTCCTTATTAGCAAAATCTTCTGCCGGCCCCTCTTTCAAAACCTGACCAAACTGATCCCAAAATTGCTGATATTTTTCGGCATCATTTTTCGCAATTTTTGACAATGTATCCAGTACTCGCTTGGTAACAGCGTTCTTCATTGAATCCACTGCAGGGTCTTGCTGAAGAATTTCTCGGGAAACATTCAAGGACAGATCATTGGAGTCAATCACACCTTTAATAAAGCGCAGGTATAATGGTAAAAACTGTTCTGCATCATCCATGATAAACGTGCGCTGAACATACAGCTTAAGTCCACGGTTTGCTTCGCGATTCCACATATCAAACGGGGCTTTCTTCGGCACATATAGCAAACTATTATATTCCAGCTTGCCCTCTACTTTATTGTGAGCCCAACTCAAGGGATCTTCAAAGTCATGAGAAACATGTTTATAAAATTCTATGTACTCTTCGTCTGTGACGTCACTTCTCGATCGTGTCCACAATGCGGTGGCATCGTTAACCGCTTCAAATTCAGGGACTGTATTTTCTTCAACCGGTTTTTCTTTACCTTCATCGTCATATTCAGGCGTGGGTTGTTTTTCCATTAATACCGGTATGGCAATATGATCAGAATACTTTTTAACCACTGAACGAATGCGCCAGTTGTCAGCAAAATCAGCGCTATCTTCTCTTAAGTGAAGAATGACCGTGGTACCGCGGCCCGCCTTTTCAATACTTTCAACACTAAAATCAGCCTCACCTTCAGACTCCCAATGAACACCTTCAGAAGAATCTAATCCAGCTCGACGAGTCAGCACTTCTACCCTATCGGCAACAATAAAAGCCGAGTAAAAACCCACACCAAATTGACCGATCAATTGCGAATCTTTTTTCTCGTCGCCACTCAACTTGCCTAAAAATTCAGCTGTGCCCGATTTTGCTATCGTTCCCAAGTGAGAAATAACATCTTCTTTTGACATGCCGATACCGTTGTCCGCGATGCTAAGTGTTTTAGCATCTTGGTCAAATGTAATCGTGATGTTCAAATCGGGATCATTTTCGTACAACGAACCGTCGGCCAAGGCTTCGAAGCGCAACTTGTCGGCGGCATCAGAAGCGTTAGATATGAGCTCCCGCAGGAATATTTCTTTATTACTATATAGAGAGTGAATCATTAACTGCAGTAATTGCTTTGCTTCTGTCTGAAAGCCTAGCGTTTCTTTATTCGTTGCTGTCGTCATTACTTCGTTGCTCCTGCCATCTGGTATTCAATAGTTGAGAGTAATCGCTGGTTATACCGTCACTATCACTCTCAAGACATAGCGGATATGGGGGCATGTGGTAACAATTTCAAGGGGGGCCTATGACAATGAGGCCGGGTTATCTGGTATTTCTGCCTTGGCTCACACAGCTCGGCAACGGCCACTGGCTCAGCCCTCGGCGCCAAACACACGATAAACGCTAACGGAAATATCTCCGACAATAAAAAAGGCCCCTATCTAAACTTTTACATCTAGATAAGGGCCTTTTCATTGTTCAGCTTTTAATTTTTACACCCAGGGTATTGGCAAATCACCGTACCCTTTGTCTATTTCCTTTTTTAGGACCGCGGAAATAGCCGGTAAAAACAAATTTATTTCCAGCCGGTGAGCTCTGTTAATGCGTCACCAATTTCCGCCAGACTGCGTACAGTTTTAACACCGGCATCTTGTAGTGCTGCAAATTTCTCGTCTGCGGTACCTTTACCACCAGAGATAATTGCACCCGCATGCCCCATACGCTTACCCGCTGGCGCAGTAACGCCGGCAATATAAGAGACAACAGGCTTAGTAACATTCGCTTTTATATAAGCTGCAGCTTCTTCCTCTGCGGTTCCGCCAATTTCACCAATCATAACAATGGCTTCTGTGGCTGGATCATTTTGGAACATTTCCAGAATATCAATAAAGTTGGAGCCAGGTATTGGATCGCCACCAATACCAACACACGTTGACTGACCGAAGCCTGCATCCGTAGTCTGCTTTACAGCTTCATAAGTCAAAGTACCCGAGCGAGACACAATACCAACCCGTCCTGGAAGGTGTATATGGCCGGGCATAATTCCAATTTTGCACTCTCCTGGTGTAATAACGCCAGGACAGTTAGGTCCAATCAAGCGCACACCCAGTTGATCACAACGTACTTTACATTCCAGCATATCCAGCGTTGGTATACCTTCAGTAATACAAACGATGAGCTTGATACCGCTGTTAGCCGCTTCAAGAATTGAATCTTTACAAAATGGGGCTGGAACATAGATCACTGACGCATCTGCACCAGTGGCTTCTACAGCCTCACTAACTGTATTAAATACTGGCAAACCCAAATGTTCCTGACCGCCTTTACCCGGAGTAACACCGCCGACCATCTTTGTACCATAGGCGATTGCTTGCTCAGAGTGAAAGGTACCCTGGGAACCGGTAAAACCCTGACAGATTACCTTAGTGTTTTTATCGATTAAAATACTCATTATTTGCCCTCCGCTGCTTTAACCACTGCATCGGCAGCTTCTTTTAAGCTGTTAGCTGCAATAATGTTCAAACCGCTTTCAGCGAGTAATTTTGATCCGAGCTCAGCATTATTCCCTTCAAGGCGAACAACTACCGGAACTTCAACACCAACTTCTTCTACCGCTCCGATAATACCCTCTGCAATAAGATCGCAGCGAACGATACCACCGAAAATATTCACTAAAACAGCTTTGACTGTGTCGTCTGACAAAATAATTTTGAACGCTTCAGATACACGCTCCTTGGTTGCACCACCACCAACATCAAGGAAATTTGCCGGTGAACCACCGTGCAACTTAACAATATCCATGGTTCCCATAGCCAGACCAGCGCCATTGACCATACAGCCAATATTGCCATCTAACGCCACATAGTTCAGCTCCCACTGGGCAGCTTGTGCTTCCCGCGCGTCTTCCTGTGAAGGGTCATGCATTTCCTTCAGCTTTGGCTGTCGATACATTGCATTGCTGTCGACACCCAACTTGGCGTCAAGGCAATGTAAATTACCTTCATCGGTAATGACCAATGGATTGACTTCTATCAATGCCAAATCCCTATCCTGAAACAATTTTGCCAGGCCGAGGAAAATGTTAACAAACTGTTTGATCTGTACACCTTTAAGCCCGAGCTTAAAAGCCAACTCACGACCCTGGTATGGCTGTGCACCAACAAGCGGATCGATCTCTGCTCGGAGGATTTTCTCTGGTGTTTCCTCTGCAACTTTCTCGATTTCTACGCCACCTTCGGTAGATGCCATGAAAACTATACGACGGGATGAACGATCGACGACAGCCCCAAGGTACAATTCCTGATCGATGTCAGTACATGCTTCAACCAAAATTTTTGAAACCGGCTGGCCGTTTTCATCAGTTTGGTAAGTCACCAGGTTTTTGCCTAACCAATTTTGGGCAAAACTTTTGATTTCTTCTTTGCTGTCTACCAGCTTTACGCCGCCAGCTTTACCACGGCCACCGGCATGGACCTGGGCTTTTACAACCCATTTATTGCCGCCGATTCTGTCAGCAGCTTGTGCTGCTTCTTCGGGAGTGTCGCAGGCGTAGCCTTTTGACACGGGTAACCCGTATTCAGCAAACAATTGTTTACCTTGATACTCGTGAAGGTTCATGATGGTCTACCGTCTTGGTCAGTGAATTTTCGGTGGCGTATTCTCCCGAATTTCTCGCCTGACCGCAAATATAATTGCAAGATCCGGCTGAAACCAGGGAATTATAAGCGTCTGCTACCCGCCACCGGGCATCAGACGCTCTGAATTACTTACTTTTTGCGCTTATTAGCGATATGGATGGCATGTCCTTCGACTGCCAATGCTGCCTCGTGAACAGCTTCAGACAAGGCCGGATGGCTAAATACTGTCAGGGCGATATCTTCCGCACTGGACCCGAACTCCATCGCAATGACTATTTGCTGTACCAGATCCGCTGCGCTCGGCCCAATGATATGGCAGCCCAAAATGCGGTCTGTTTCTGCATGAGCAATAATTTTCACCATTCCGGCGGTATCATTGGCCGCAAGGGCCCTGCCGCTAGCGGCAAAGGGAAATACGCCAACTTTGTACTCAATTCCATCCGCTTTCAGCTGCTCCTCGGTTTGACCGACGGCTGCTATCTCAGGATACGTGTATATGACGCTGGGAATACAATCGTAATTCAACGCCGCCTTCTTCCCAACAATTCGCTCAGCAACCATAACCCCTTCTTCGGACCCTTTGTGAGCTAACATGGGGCCACGCACAATATCTCCAACAGCGTAAATACCCGGAGCTTCGGTTTCACAGTAATCGTTAACAGAAACAAAGCCTCGCTCATCCATAGTTACATCACAGTCACCAGCGAGCAGATTTTCACTCTGTGGCCGCCTGCCAACAGCAACGATCAACTTATCGAATACTTCCTGCTTTTCACCATCTTTATCGATGTAAGTGACGGTCACCTGTCCATCTTTCACTTCCGAGGCCGTTACTCTTGCTCCCATTCGAATGTCCAAACCCTGCTTCTTAACCAGCAGCCTCTTTGCCTCTTTGGCAATCTGCTGATCTATCGCGGGCAAAAAGTCGTCAAGTGCTTCCAAAACAACCACTTCAGCACCCAATCGGCCCCACACACTACCCAATTCGAGACCAATAACACCGGCTCCAATAACGCCTAAACGCTTGGGTACTTCGAGAAAATCAAGTGCGCCCGTCGAATCGACAATGACATCGTGGTCGATAGGCGTCGGCGGAATTTCTATCGGTACCGATCCAGCGGCAATAATAATATTATCTGCATCGAGCGTTTCAACACTGCCGTCGGGTTTGCTGACTTCTACTTGTTTGCCCGCCAAAACTTTGCCTGAGCCCGGAATAGCAGTAACACCGTTGGCTTTGAACAACTGGCCGATACCCCCGGTAAGCTGGCCGACAATACTATCTTTACGCGCTATCATCTGTGGAATGTCTATCGACAATTCTTTTGCGCTAATTCCGTGAACAGCGAAGTCTTCCTTTGCCTCAACATACTTATGTGTTGTGTCCAACAGCGCCTTTGAAGGAATACAACCAACGTTCAAGCAGGTGCCGCCATAACTGGGCTTACCCGATTTATTGGTGTCTTTCTCAAGACAGGCAACTTTTAAGCCCAATTGTGCAGCCCTTATCGCAGCGACATAACCGGCGGGACCGGAACCAATTACGACAACGTCGAATTTTGACATGGTATTTTCCTAACTATTTATAACAATCGTTGGAGCGACCTGTATCTTGACACAATAGGTCCACTCCGGGAAATACTGCTAATAACCAGCAGTCAATCGAATTTAAATTTCCAACAGAATTCGGGCAGGATCTTCCAACAGTTCTTTGATTGTAACTAAAAACTGCACTGCTTCTTTGCCATCAATCAAACGATGATCATATGAAAGCGCCAAATACATCATCGGCAAGATTTTGACTTCGCCGTTAACCGCCATCGGACGCTCCTGAATCTTGTGCATACCCAAAATAGCAGTCTGCGGCGGGTTCAGAATAGGTGTTGATAACAAAGAGCCAAACACACCACCATTGGTTATGGTAAATGTGCCGCCCTGCATCTCTTCCAGCGTTAGCTTACCCGCTCGGGCCCGCATTCCATAATCACGGATAGTGTCTTCTACGTTTGCCAAACCCATCGTATCAGCATCCCGCAGCACAGGCACCACCAACCCCTTATCAGACGACACTGCGACGCCGATGTCCTGATACCCATGGTAAACAACGTCATCACCATCGAGTGATGCATTCACCGCTGGAAAGCGCTTTAACGCCTCACACGCAGCCTTCACAAAAAAGCCCATAAAACCAAGACGCACGCCATTATGTGTTTTCTCAAACAAATCTTTATATTGTTTGCGAAGCTCCATAATTGGGCCCATATCAACCTCGTTAAAGGTCGTTAACATCGCTGTTGATTGTGTTGCTTCCAGTAGACGCTCGGCAATTCTTTTACGCAAGCGCGTCATCGGGACTCGCTTCTCGATTCGTTCACCGGGATCAATTTCAACAATTGGAGCCGTTTCAGCAACGGGAATAGACGGTGCGTCAACAACCACCCGACTAAGATGACTAACAACATCTTCTTTAGTAATTAGGCCACCCTTTCCAGATGCGGCGATATTACCGGCAATAAGCTTATTTTCGTCAATCAATTTTCTGGCTGCCGGGCTTATTTTTATTTCACCGCTAACCGCACTGGTTTCAACAACCGCAGAGGCAACACTAGCCGCCGGTGCAGCTACCGCACCCTCTTCAAATCGACCAATTAACTCATCACTTAAGACAGTCTCTCCCTCTCCCTTTACAATTTCACTAAGAGTCCCGTCTGACGGCGCCACAATTTCCAGTACAACTTTATCCGTCTCGATATCGACAATCAGTTCATCTCGTGAAAAAGCTTCACCGGGTTGTTTATGCCACGTTGCAATAGTTCCATCTGCCACTGATTCCGGGAATGTTGGTGCTTTAATGTCGATACTCATGGTATTTCCTTCAACTAAGGTGAAACGTTTTCACGATTCCATTGATCAAATTTTATTCGCTGTCGCTAAAACCCAATGCTTTAGCAATCACTTGTTTTTGTTGTGCAACGTGCAACGCCATATACCCGGCCGCAGGAGATGCCGATGCATCACGCCCAGCATAATCTAGATAAAGCGCTGGATTATGTTTGTTGATCACTCGTCGCATGTGATGCTGACTAGCGTACCACGCCCCCTGATTCATCGGCTCTTCCTGACACCATACCACTTCCGTCATTGCCGTGTAGGGTGCCAATATATCTTCCAGCTCCGTCTCAGGAAACGGGTATAATTGCTCTAGCCTAATAATAGCCACATGAGACATTTCTTGTTCGCGACGGCTTTCCCGAAGATCGTAATAAACCTTTCCGCTGCACAGAACAACGCGAGTTATTTGCTCAGATACATGTTCATCAGTCTCTCCCAACACATTATAAAATTGGCTTTCTGCCAATTCTTCAAGGGTTGAAATCGCTTCTTTGTGGCGCAACAAACTCTTGGGTGACATAACAATCAACGGCTTACGCAGTGGTCGTAATGCCTGTCTTCGCAACATATGAAACACCTGCGCTGGTGTTGTCGGTACACATACCTGAATATTGTGTTCCGCACATAATTGCAAATACCGCTCGAGCCTGGCTGACGAATGCTCAGGCCCCTGACCTTCATAGCCGTGGGGAAGCAGCATGGTTAAACCACACAACCGCTGCCATTTATGCTCACCGCTGGCAATAAATTGGTCAATAACTACCTGTGCTCCATTGGCAAAATCGCCGAACTGAGCCTCCCATACAACTAACACATTAGGTAATGTTGTCGAATACCCGTATTCAAATGCCAAAACGGCTTCTTCAGATAACAGTGAGTCATGGATGGTAAAAACGGGCTGGCCTTCAGCAATATTCTGCAGCGGCACATGGACACTGGCGTCACTCTGGTTGTGTAACACCGCATGCCGGTGAGAAAACGTACCGCGCCCAACGTCCTGTCCAGTAAGGCGTATTGGGTGGCCGGCATCAAGCAAACTCGCATAGGCCAGAGTTTCTGCATACCCCCAGTTAATGGGCATGGCACCTGCGGTCATTTTGTGCCGGTCTTCGTAAATTTTTGCCACTTGTCGCTGGATCGGGAAACCTTCGGGAACTTCATTGGTTTTTGCCGCCAGTTCCTGCATTTTTTTCAGCTCTATGCTGGTGTCACAAGGGCAATTCCAGTCATGCCCCAAGTAGGAGGACCAATCGACAAACAGTTTCTCATTTGGCTCATGCACCAAGCTTTTAGCAACGTGCTCACCGCTCTCCAAAGCGTTTCGATAATTATCAATTAGCGCATCGTCATCAGCCTTGCTCACCACACCCTCGGCAATTAGCTTGTCCGCATACAAATCGCGAGTCGTTCGCTGCACTTTGATCTTTTGATACATCAATGGCTGAGTACCAAATGGCTCATCGGCTTCGTTGTGCCCGCGACGGCGGTAGCAAACCAAGTCGATAACAACATCCTTGTTAAATTGTTGGCGAAAATCGACCGCCATCTGACTAACCAATAATACCGCCTCCGGATCATCCCCGTTGACGTGGAATATCGGCGCCTGAACCATTTTAGCAACGTCAGTACAGTATTCTGTGGAACGCGCATCCTCTCGTTCACTGGTGGTAAACCCCACCTGATTGTTAATCACCACATGGATGGTACCACCGGTTTTATAGGCTCGAGTTTGTGACATCTGGAATGTTTCCATGACCACTCCCTGCCCGGCAAAGGCCGCATCACCATGTAATATAATCGGCACAACTTTCTTGCCATCAGGATCTTGACGTCGATCCTGGCGAGCTCTCACTGAACCCTCAACAACCGGCGCACCAATTTCAAGATGAGAAGGATTAAACGCCAGCGCCAAGTGCACTTCGCCACCGGGTGTTTCGACCGTAGAAGAAAAGCCCTGATGGTATTTCACATCCGCCGAGCCGTGGTATTCAGCACGCCCCTCAAATTCCGCAAAAAGCTCCGCAGGATTTTTGCCTAACACGTTTACCAGAACATTGAGACGACCGCGGTGCGCCATGCTGATAACAATTTCTTTCGCTTCATAGGAGCCAATACGCTGAATCAGTGAGTCCATCATTGGAATCAGGCTCTCACCCCCCTCCAGACCAAAACGCTTCACCCCTGGATATTTTGACGCCAATACTTTACCCAGGCCTTCCGCGGCTGTGACTCGCTCCAACAAATGTTTCTTTACGTCATCTTCGTAAACCGGCTTTGAACGCACACTTTCCAGGCGCTGTTGAATCCACTGTCGCTCTTCAGTTGCAACAATGTGCATAAATTCCGCGCCCACTGTTGCGCTATATGTTTGCTCCAGCGTATCGACAATCTCTCGCAAGGTCGCTCTATCTTTATTGATAAGCAAACTTCCTGTCTGGAACAACGTATCAAAATCTGCACCCGACAATTTGTGGTAGTGGAGATCGAGATCGGGAACAGGTGGCCGAACATGTAATTTCAAGGGGTCGAGGTCGGCCTGCTGATGGCCGCGCTGTCGATAAGCGCCTATTAGCTGGATAACACGGACTTGCTTACGTTCGTGCTCACTGACGCCCGTGTCATTTTGAACCGACAATGGTGTGGCTCTGACTTTGGCTATCTGGGCAAAGTGTTCGCGAACGGTTGAATGAGGGACATCACGATGACCACTACCGTTGACTTGCGGCAGCTTCTCAAAATACGTGCGCCACTCTGCAGGCACATCATTGGGATCTTGTAAGTAGGTTTCGTAGAGTTCTTCTACATAGGCAGCGTTACCGCCTGAGATATGAGAGCTACCCCACAGTAACTCCATAGAGCTTTCTTGCATGGTTTTAACCTCTGTAACAAGAAAACCAGCGTTGGTTAGTGCCTGTGCATTTTTCACCCAGCCGCCAGTATGCTGTGCTGGTGGGTCTGTATACACACTCCGATCAGCCGTTTAAAGGGCATTAAAAGTGCACGTCTACCAATTCACTGGGCCACCCGAGGTAACGGGCGGTCCTTTTCTTGTTGGATATAGCGTAAGAAAAAACACCGGTAAGCGCCAGTGCCATATCCAGGTGTTATACAACGTGTCCGCCAACTAGCTCGACGGAACCTATCTTCATAAGGCTGTTGCTTTTGAAAATGTTGGTGCATAACTCCCGAAATACAGAATAAGTGTAGACGAATCTGACACTTACGCTGGATTCCTGTCGCAAAA
The DNA here is from genome assembly GCA_036963965.1 of Oceanicoccus sp. GTDB lineage: Bacteria > Pseudomonadota > Gammaproteobacteria > Pseudomonadales > Dasaniaceae > Oceanicoccus. The sequence continues at coordinate 91,759 of JBALTE010000010.1, forward strand.
ATTGAGCTTTTGGCTAATTTTTGCTGTAGTTCACAAAATACGACGACCCTTTAGGTAGCGCTCGTCAATAACATATTGCGAATATGACCAATCGCTTTCGTTGGATTCAAACCTTTAGGACAGACGCTGACACAGTTTTGGATTCCGTGACAACGAAACACGCTAAACGGATCATCCAGGTCAGTGAGACGCTGCTCAGTAGCCGTATCACGGGTATCTGCCAGAAAGCGATAAGCCTGCAACAAGCCAGAAGGACCAATAAAGCGGTCCGGATTCCACCAGAAAGATGGACACGCGGTAGAACAACAAGCACACAAAATACACTCGTATAATCCATCCAGCTTTTCCCGCTCTTCAGGAGACTGCAAGCGCTCGATAGCTGGTGCCGGACTGTTATTGATCAGAAACGGCGTCACTTTTTCATACTGCTTATAAAACAGTCCCATGTCCACAACCAGGTCGCGAACAACCGGCAGTCCAGGTAGCGGCCGCAAAACCAGCTTATTACCGCCACCGAGGGTCTCAGACAACGGCGTAATACACGCCAGTCCATTTTTACCATTGATGTTCATGCCATCGGAGCCGCATACACCTTCTCGACAAGAGCGGCGATAAGCCGTCGTTGTGTCAGTGGCTTTAATCAACTCCAATACGTCCAACACCATTAAATCTTTACCCCCGGTGTCGACCTCAACATCTTGCATATAAGGCTCAGAATCGGTCTCAGGGTTGTAACGATAAATACTTACATTCAACATTGTTCTCTATCCCCTTCCTCTTAGTAGCTACGTGCCATGGGTTCAAATGTATCGACAGTCTTCGGAGAAAAATTCACCGAACGCTTACCAACACTTTTGTCACCAGGGAAGTAAATGGAGTGGCAGAGCCAATTCTCATCGTCACGAGTTTCAAAATCTTCACGCGCATGGGCACCACGGCTTTCTTTACGCTCTTCAGCGGCAATAGCCGTAGCTTCAGCCACCTCAAACAAATTATGCAGTTCCAGCACTTCGATACGAGCGGTATTGTATACGTTACTCTTATCCTCAAGACGGGCGTTTTCAATACGAGGACGCAGTTCCGCCAGCATTTTGATACCGTCCTGCATAAAATCACCACGACGAAATACGCCGAAATAATTTTGCATGATTGATTGCAATTCCTTGCGCAGATCAGCAACACTTTCGCCACCGCTAGTGTTATTCAGCTTGGTCAGTCGCGAGGCTGCCTTGTCGATATCGGCATCCGTTGCGTCCTTCATGTCAATCCCTTCGCGCAACGACTTCTCAATGTGCAGCCCGGATGCACGACCAAATACCACTAAGTCGAGCAAAGAGTTGCCACCCAGACGGTTGGCACCATGCACAGATACGCAGGCCACCTCACCGCAGGCATAAAGACCGGGAATAACCTGATCATTACCGTCGGCATCGATGGTTAGTGCCTGACCGTCAACATTGGTAGGAATGCCGCCCATCATATAGTGACACGTTGGCACTACGGGAATAGGCTCTTTAACCGGATCTGCGTGAGCAAACGTGCGAGACAGCTCACAAACACCCGGCAAGCGGCTCTCAAGTACTTCTTCGCCAAGGTGATCGAGCTTCAAGAAAACATGGTCGCCATCGGGACCACAGCCACGACCTTCCAGTATTTCCAGAGTCATAGACCTGGCAACAACATCACGGCCGGCCAAATCTTTTGCATTTGGAGCGTAGCGCTCCATAAAGCGCTCGCCATCTTTGTTGATCAGGTAGCCACCTTCACCACGACAGCCCTCTGTTACCAGAGTGCCGGCACCGGCAATACCCGTCGGGTGGAACTGCCACATTTCGATATCCTGAACAGGCACTCCTGCACGCAACGCCATGCCAATACCGTCACCCGTATTTATATGGGCATTGGTAGTTGATGCGTAAATACGACCTGCTCCACCAGTCGCCAGTACCGTGGCTTTGGATTTAATATGAACCACTTCACCAGTCTCTATGCAAATAGCAATAACACCAGTGACATCACCGTCTTCATTTTTCACCAAGTCAGTTGCATACCATTCATTGAAGAAGACAGTTTCATTCTTCATATTGCCCTGATACAAAGTGTGCAGTAGTGCGTGACCGGTACGATCCGCCGCCGCACAGGTTCGCGCTGCTTGACCACCCTCACCATAATTTTTCGACTGCCCACCAAACGGACGCTGATAAATACGACCCTCTTCAGTACGCGAAAATGGCATCCCCATATGTTCCAACTCATAGACCGCTTCCGGGCCAACACTGCACATATATTCGACAGCATCTTGATCGCCAATGTAATCAGACCCTTTAACAGTGTCATACATGTGCCACCGCCAATCGTCATTAGGATCGTTAGATGCAATCGCACAGGTAATCCCACCCTGTGCAGAGACCGTATGTGACCGGGTGGGGAAAACCTTAGTGATCACCGCTGTTTTATAACCTGACTGGGATAATTGTAACGCGGCACGCATACCTGCTCCGCCACCGCCGACAATTACGCCATCAAATGAAATAGTTCTAATATTTGTCATGCTTGCTTAACTCCAAAGAATCTGGATGCCCCAGACTACATATGTAAACAGAACAATTGCGCTGACGGCTTGAAAACACCAGCGCAGAAGATTTGCCTGAGCGCCTACTGCAGGCCCCATCTTGATGGTTAATACGTGTGTAACCAGATAATCTGTCGACACACACCAAAGACCTATCCAGGCATGTGATGCAATAGATAGTAGTGCCGCCAGACTAAATACTTTTACCCAAGTCTGACCAAACAAGGTAGTCCACTCGGCATAATCAGGCGCACCTATAAAGACAACAGCTGCGATGAATAGCGTATAAGCCAGCAAGATAACACCCGAGACTCGCTGTATCATCCAGTCAGACAAGCCACTTCGGCCCAAATTTGTTACTGAAGTTACCATATCATTGCTCCCACCAGAACGATCAGTACGACCGAGATACCGATTACCAGTTTGGCGGCTGTGATACCACCTTCAAGGCTCTCTCCGTATCCAAGGTCCATAATTAGATGTTTTACGCCAGCTACGCAATGATAGATCAACGCAGACAACACTCCCCAAACAATAAGTTTGCAAACTAGCGAATCAGCTAGTGCAGCAACGGCATTAAAGCCCTCTTCACTAGCCAGGGATTCATCCAACAGCCAAAGCAATACAGCGGCACCAGCCACCAGGATGACACCGGAAATTCGATGCGTAATAGATGTGAGAGCAGGTAGCGGCCATTTCATAGCGCCGAGATCGAGGTTTACAGGTCGTTTATCAGCCACGGTTTTATCACACTCGTCAGGCCCTTACTCCAAAACGGAGAGCAGGCAGTTAAAGGTCAGAAAATTTGTATTAAAGAATTCAGCCAAAGAAAAAAGCCAAGCGATTAAAAGACTTAGGCACACTGAATTCGCGGCGAATTATAGGCATAACGGTCTGAAAATACAATCGAAGCACGTTTAATTTAAACCCCGCAGACGGCTGCTGAGTAACTAATTTAAGCTTCTCTGGCAAACCACATCAACATACAGCAGAAATGCGCATGAAATACTTACCTCGTTAATAGGCGGCAAACTTATCTCAAACAAAAAATCAACATTGACAACGACCACCAAAACCCTATAGTTGTCCTCCTCTTGAAATGGTTAACGACGCCAACCATATACAGTTACCCAAAATGAACACCATATTTAGTTAGGAGTTTTACATGTCTGATAAAAAAGCGACTCTAGCCTTAGAAGGCAAAGACGCCATTGATTTACCCATATATTCTGGAACTATTGGTCCAGACGTCGTTGATGTGGGTGCATTAACCGCGCAAGGCATGTTTACCTATGACCCTGGCTTTGTTTCTACCGCTGCCTGTGAATCAAAAATCACCTATATTGATGGCGCCAAAGGTATCTTGCTGCATGGCGGCTACCCGATCGACCAATTAGCCGAGAATTCTGACTTTCTTGAAACTTGCTGGTTGTTATGGAACGGTGAACTACCTACGGCCGAAGAGAAAAAATCGTTCGTTGACAATGTGACTAATCACACAATGGTTCACGACCAAATGAACAACTTTTTTCGCGGTTTCCGTCGCGATGCACATCCAATGGCAATTATGTGCGGTGTTGTTGGCGCACTGTCCGCGTTCTATCACGACTCTCTTGACATTACCAACGCAGACCATCGCAACATTTCCGCGGTCAGGCTAATTGCCAAAATGCCCACCTTGGCAGCCATGGCTTATAAATACTCTATTGGCCAACCTTTCGTCTATCCACGCAACGACCTTGATTACGCAGAAAACTTTCTGCATATGATGTTCAGCACGCCCTGTGACGACGAACCAGTAAGCCCTATTCTCGCCAAAGCGATGGACAAAATTTTCCTCCTTCACGCTGACCATGAGCAAAACGCATCAACTTCTACCGTTCGTCTCGCCGGCTCTACAGGCGCCAATCCGTTCGCCTGTATCTCTTCGGGCATAGCCGCTCTGTGGGGACCATCACACGGTGGCGCCAACGAAGCCGTTTTGGACATGCTTGCTGAAATCGGCGATGTATCACGCATTGACGAATTTGTTGCCAAAGCTAAAGATAAAAATGATCCGTTCAGACTTATGGGCTTCGGCCACCGGGTTTACAAAAACTTTGATCCACGCGCCAAAGTAATGAAACAAACAGCTGATGAAGTATTAGCCGAACTGGGGCTGGATAACGATCCCATGCTGGCCATTGCAAAACGCCTGGAGCAGATTGCACTGGAAGACGAATACTTTATCGAGAAGAAGCTCTATCCCAATGTCGACTTCTACTCCGGCATCATCCTGAAAGCGATGGGCATACCCACCAGTATGTTTACTGTTATATTTGCATTGGGCCGGACACCCGGCTGGATAGCACACTGGAACGAGATGATCAGCAACCCTTACAAAATTGGCCGCCCTCGCCAACTGTACACAGGACCTGAAAAGAGAGATTTTTTAGAGCTGGAAAAACGCTAAGCCTATAGGGCCAAATCTATTGGCCCTTGGTTAGCATCAGGTTCATCGATATAACATCCAAACCCCGGCTGGCCCGGGGTTTTTTTATGTCTGTCTATTCTGAGAAGCTTGAACAATAACGGCTCACTGTTGAACAGCGAACACCTGGAACTCCAAACCACATTTTATCGCCGTAGCAACATCGACAAAACTAAAAACTTTCGCCTTCGCCAATATGATCAATGCGGGGATACTCTATCCACTGAAAGGTTTGTTGATGACCACAAATCACACACTTATGCAGAACATCTCCCGTATCTTCGTTCATCTCTCCTGATTTTTGCATCATGCCGTGCTCACACTTATCACACACATAATTAACTTCAATCGGTTGCACTACCCGTTTAATCTCACCCATCGCTATCTCCACACCATAATCAACATTGATATCTATTGCTGTGAGTGTGCTATAAACACACAGGCTCGGCAAGCCATTGAAATCAAAATTTATGCGGTCTCTACAACATTATCCAGAAAACGTACTAAAGCGGATACACCTCTTACTTCCGGCTTCCCAGCAGAGTCACATTACTTTTCGATGAAACCTGGGGATCAAGCCTGGAAAGATTTGATGACGGCCGGCCTAGAAAATAGCCCTGAGCATAATCTACACCAAAGGATTTGAGCAAGTCATAGGTCTGCTGATCACACACATGTTCAGCTATGACTTTTTTACCACAGGCTTTTGCAATATCTATCATTGAGCGAACCATGGCGCAGTCAATTTTATTATCGACCATTCTTTCAACCATCTCTCCGTCTATTTTTACGTATCCCGACGGCATGTCTTTAAGATAAGAAAACGAACTAAAACTTGAACCAAAGTCATCTATTGCAAAATCAAACCCAAACGCAATAAGCTCCTTAATTTTTTCGGAAGCAGAACCCATATTGTCGACAACAACTCTTTCTTTCATCTCGAAGACAATCTGCCCTGCGTCAATATCGTAGCTCTTTAGCATAGCCATAACTCGATTAGAAAAATCAGGATCTATAAACAACTGACCGGATAGGTTGATGTAAAACCGGCTTTTCTTTCCTTCGCGGTTCATCAACTCCAACTTTTCCATACTATGTTTGATAACCCAATAGTCTATCTCTGTTACCAGCCCGAAGCGCTCGGCAATAGGAATGAACATTTTTGGCAATACCAACTCACCCGCACCTTCATTCATACGGGGCAACACTTCGTAGCACTGCCCAGTATCATTCGCGACACTAATAATAGGCTGATAATGTAATACAAATCGATTATTCGTCAACGCACTCACTATACGTTGCGACCAGCCCACATCCATTTTATTCTTATCAACAGCAGCGGGCAGGTAGAGTCGATGTTGATTTCGACCTTTCGCCTTCGCTGAGTAGCAGGCCATATCAGCCTGAGAAAAAATATCTTCAGCGGTAAAACTATTGTCATCGATCAGCGCAACACCTACCGAACAGCAAATATTAAACGTCTTACCCTGTTCGACAAATAGAAATCCCTCCATTGACTTAACGATCGACGACGCTATTTCAACCGCGCCCTTTTCGTCAACAGCCCGCGCCAGTACCGCAAATTCGTCACCGCCCAGTCGGCACACAACATCGTCATTCCGCATTCTCTTTTTCAGCAATCCCGAAATTTGCACAAGTAGCTTGTCGCCAGCAGCATGCCCAAGAGAATCGTTAACAAACTTAAATTGGTCCAGATCGATAAACAACAAAGCACTGCCAGCGCTACCCGCTACTACTCGCGCCCGCTCCTGCTCCAAAACATCGGTAAAGCTTCGCTTGTTGATCAGCCCGGTTAAGGCATCATAGTCTGCCAGTCGACGTAACGCTTCGTCTCTCCCCTTTATCGCAGTAATTGTACTATTAAGCGCATTCCTGATCGCTTCGATTTCTTCATCGCCACTCTGATGAATCCATACATCAGTCTCCCCCCGCGCCAAACGATCAAGCGGTTCGCGTAAATCCAGCAACGGCTTAAGGGCATATTTAATTAACCGCCGTCCAACAATGGCGGCAATCAGGAACAAAATGAGAATTAATAAACTTCCATCAGCAATGACACTCCACCTTACTGATTTAAGAACACTAAAATCGAGACCCATTCGAACATGAGCGACGACGCGATTATTCCTATTTGAATCATTAGAAGACGCGCCTACGCCGAGCCCCGAAACAACAACGGCCTCACCGATAACCATTGTCAGACCATCGATTTCAAAATACCTTGCTACCGAATCACCAGGCACATCGTTGCGCGCGGAAGGGACTTCTTTCGAATCCAGGGCGGCGCTAGTGTATTCATCCAATAACGCACTACCATCGGCACTAAGTATCTGTATATAGGAAATTTCCGGGAAGTGTTGTGCGTACTCTTTAACACTAAACAGATCAGCAGTATCTGACGGTGTATAGGTAGACCTGGTGATTTTCATTATTCGGTTCATCCACCTGTCAGTGTCTTGCTCAACATGTGCATGCATGGCTTTACTTGAAATCAACCAAAAACCACCAGTAGTAATCAGGCAAACGATCAACCCCCACGCAACCAGCAAAATCTGAAAACGCCCAACCAGGCTACCCTGACGGCCACGCTCCAGGCTCTGCCGCCGGCTGAAAAACCGCGTCTGCCGAATATAATCTGACGAAGAACTGACAACTTCAGACAACCGCGCGGTTACACGCGACCAGATTGAAGTACCGCTTTCCTTTGAGTTAATGATTTTCACTGTTATCGACCAAATTCCATTTACAGTTTCGACGCTCAATATTGACTATCAAGTGACAGCTATTGCGTATTTTTAAGGTGCTTTAAAGCAGTAGAAAGAGCGTAAGTATAGCCAGAAAATCTTGAGAAATGTGATTCAAATCACGGTAATATTTGACATTGAATATAGGAAACTTGTACAGAGAGAGGCTATAAAGGTGCTGAAAAAGATCGCAACACCTACAAAACCCGCTATCAGTATCAAATTTTAGACACAAAACACGTCCTCAGTTTTCATTTAATCTATAATTGAAGTCAACTCGCCACTGATTCAGGACAATTAACGTGAATATATTGACCAAAATACTCTACCAAATGCGCGCAGTTGCTGTGATTGGATGGATAGCCCTGTTATCCGGCCAATTATCAGCGCTCGAAGTGAGCGAACTACGTCTACATTCACATCTGGGAGAACCGCTTTTAGCGGAGTTACAGCTAAGTAGTCACGACAGTTTTGACCCGCAAAATTTAATGATCAAGCTAGCGCCTGCTGAGATTTACCAGAAAATGGATGTTGACGTTCCGAGTCTTTATCTCGACATCAAATTTGAGATGGATGCGAACGGCCTGGTCAAGATCACCACCAGAGACCCTGTTAAAGAACCCTACTTAAATTTTATATTACAATTTCGCTGGCCAGCAGGTGAGCTCTATAAAGAGTTTAGTGTATTGCTAGACCCCAAATAGTCAGGCGATAGCTATCACAGGCCGCCCAGCTACCGCT
>JBALTE010000010.1:100406-145114 GCA_036963965.1 Oceanicoccus sp.
GCTCTGCGGCCCATTCAAGCACTTGCTGATAGTCACCAGAGAAAACGACGCGATCCTTCTTTGCTGACAACTGATACTCATACATCGGGTCGTAATAGTCTGTTAGTAACACCGCTATCCAACCGTGATGCATTGATGTATCACCATTGGCGAGCTGCTCTTTAATGGCAGCGTCCATGATCGATTCAAGCTTAGTATATTGTTCAGACCCCAGCCGCTTTCTTATTCTAAAAAGGCTAGCCAGTAACTGTTTTTGATAATTTTCTGGTCCATTATCCCGGTCGGCAGAAATATGCTCCTGTAACATTTCAATAACATACTCCTGCAAAACCCTCTGCACTCTAAATTCTAAAGGCATATCGACAACAGCAATTTTTGCTTCACTCATCGACTGCCACAATTGAAAAGGCACCGAGAGCGGCCCAACAGCCCGGCTCTCATCTTCAAAAAACAAATATTTTTCCGGCAAAAAATCAGTCTTCCGCATTATATCGACCGCCAGACAATTTTCGAAGTTGGCCTGACATGGCGGCTCGTGAACTCGTCGCCCGAAACTGGATCCCCGATGGTGCGCAAAACCTTCCAGATCGATACCGGTACCTAACGAATTAATCAAGGGGGTTTTTGCCGTGCCAGTTTTACCCCCAATTACAACTATCGATGACACTGAAACACCCTCTAACTCGGCCAGAATAACCTTGCGCAACGCCTTATATCCGCCGGCAATCAGCGCTATGTCCAGACCTTCAGCGCGCATCCACTGCTGCGTCAAATTAGAGCGCATACCTCCCCGCCAACAGTACAAACTGGCAGTTGGATTAGCTTTCAAAAATTGACTCCAGGCATCGAGTCGCTGCTGTCTGATTTTTCCAGAAACCAGAAAATGCCCTAATTCTACGGCTTTTTCCTGCCCTTTTTGCTTATAGCAAATACCAACCTGATGACGCTCGTCGGTATTGAGTATTGGAACATTGAAGGCATTGGGCATCGCCCCTTTCACAAACTCTACTTCCGCTCTTACGTCCAACAACGGACCACCTGTTTTTAAAAGCTCACGAAAATCCGCCGGCACCACCAATTCACTACTCATTGATGGAATACCCTTCACTGCAAAGTTCGCGATAAACCACAGTTACCGCCGCGCGAAGTTCTATTTCCAATTGCTTTTTCCCCACATAATTCAGCCGCCCTATGACAAATTCGTCGTCCAGTCCTTGCAGTACTTTCATCACCAACATGTCGATCTGTTGCCGAGTTAACAATTCAGCATCAATTTTTTTTGACAATGCCAGTCGAATCACACCCCATAAAGCGTAACAACACATGTCATACTGCCTGAAGCCCTTAACAAATGCAGCCACCTCCTGCCAGTCCTGCTGACTCAAATCGGCAAAGTCACCACCACTGTCTATCAGTAACTCAACAACCAGTTTTGGCTCCAAGTGACAATAGCGCCGACTCAAATGCCATGAGAATTGCTGATTAAACCGCTGCCTGGCACTAGATAATAGCCGGTCAGATTCGGTAGATAATGCTGACAACACAATAGCAGAATAACCGCCACTACTCGCATCGCGACGAACACCCATGCGCACAGGAATACAATGTAAGCTGCGCCAAAATTTCAAAACATCGGTCGTCGCGGCAAAACTGGAACCAACAAAATCACACTGCTCACTGCGAGCATTGTCTACTATCGCCGCTACCAGATGAGACCCCAGCTGCTTTCTCTGCGCCGCGGGATGCACTGCGATCCGCATAATTCGTCGGTAGGATAACGCAGGTGCTGATTTCAAACCCTCGTGAGCAGACAACGTTTGTGGAAGTAAATGCCCCCTGGGTCGCCGTTTCCCCTCCCAGATTGACGTTAGTATATCTCCGCTAAAGCCCCCTTCCAGGGAAACCAGTGCAGCAGCGACAACGCTACCTTTATAGCGAGATACCCAGACAATGATGTTAGGTGCGTCGAGAAGAGCTCTTAAGTCATTAGGGCTAGTCTGGTAATGCGCCATCACTAACAATCCAAACAGCTGCGTCAACGAAGATCTATCATTCAGCAGCTCATCCTTGTCTATTTTTTCAATAACACAAAGCTCCGCCTCGCAGCCTCTGACATGTTCACTGTCAATCGCAGCTGCTTTTAATAACATTGCGTCAAACAGCCAATCCTCAACCGGATCGTGTTGTTGCCAGCGTATTGGCTGCTGAAGATTCAAAGACTTCCATTGCGGCCTGATGGAATCCAGTGTTGACTTGAACCGAATATCAAAACCGCGCCCCGACCCTTCGTAACCATGAACCGTCGTGGCATAGACAATCCGACTATAGCTGGTCAGAAAATCCTCCAGGACAGCCGCCGGAATTGCAGCAGCCTCGTCGACCAATAATAAATCTGCATCAAAATAATTGCGGCGTAATTCATCAGCAGCGACAAACCGTAAAGAGGAATGACCAAAGGTAATCTTTGAATTATCGTTACCTGAAAAGATCGCCTTTTCACCCAATAGCTTTTTTGCATGCTCGAAAACCGGACGCACCGCCTCTCTTCGAAATGCCGTCACCACCAGTGTTTTACTACCAGCTGCCATTAGCTGAGCACACGCTATGCCCAGCGCGGATGACTTACCACGCCCGCGATCAGACGTTATCACCAAGGGTCTTTTTGCATGTCCGGTAGATACCCTGACAATTGCCGCTACCGCCAATGACTGGTCGCGGGTAAGACAGTGGTCAGCGGTTGCTAGCAATTGAGCAAAACCCTGCTCAGGCTTCGGAGCTGCAGGTAATGGTTTGTCCTGCTCTATAACTAATGCATTTTCAGCACGCTGTAAACTTTGTGTAATATACGCCAGAAATCGACCTTCAATGTGTTCGGCAAGGAACGGAAACGTCAACATTCGCTGATAATCCGGATCTGCATAAGACCGCCAGCTATCCAGCGGTGGTGTCAGAAGCACAAGTAAACCTCCACCCACCAGCGAACCGGTCACTGCCGCAAAAACATTGGGTTCTAAACCAGACCAGGCGTCAAAGACAAGCAGATCAATTTCCTGTCCCAACAATCGCTTTGATTGCAAAGGATTGATTTTAATCGTATCGGCTTCAGCACACGGGGTAATCCATGCAGGGCGCTTAGCCTGATGCTGCAACAGCAGATTGTCTACGATAGACAAAGACCAATTCTGCTCTCCAGACAACACTACTAAGCGACGCTGGTTAGCCTTAAGCGCTGCTGATTTTTGCGCTTCGATGATTTGTACAGTTTGACTGAGATGATTCAATGATCACAACTCTGCTAACAGTTTGATTCAGGCCATTCTCAAATATCAGCCCAACGAGGATTGTAACTACAAGTAATCAGCTACTGTGCAAATTGATCGAAGTACAGAATGAGCAACATGGTACCCAGTATCAATCCCGTCAGCATCCAACGGGCACGAATACAATGTTTACATTTTTTTTTGAGCCGAGGATCATACTGAACCGGTTTTTGCAGCATGCTATTTCCGCTCCGCTAATAGATAAGTAACCACGGCCCATGCTGCCACATTTTGTTTCAATGATTCAGGGTTAATTTTATCCAGCGTATCATCAGCCGTATGATGATAGTCAAAGTAGTCGAGGCCATTTTGCTTGAGACGAAAGACCGAAACACCCGCTTCCATAAGCGCACCTATATCCGGACCACCACTACTAGCAGCTACCCCTCTCTTTACATCCAGCGGACTCAATAACGGCATAACCAAGTCTAGAAAAGCGTCATCCGCCACATTTAATTGCCAGATCAACCCCGCGCCAAAATCAGATTCAGATGCATAAATATGCTGATCAAGTTCATCCTGATGAGCCTTGGCGTAGGCTTTTCCACCCCAGAGACCCTGCTCCTCATTAGCAAACAACACAACCCTGACACTGCGACGAGGCCTCTGCGGTAGTGCTCCGATCAGCTGTGCGGCCGCAGTCGTTATTGCAACACCGGCACCATCATCTATAGCGCCCGTACCCAAATCCCATGAGTCAAGGTGTCCACTAACCAGAATAATTTCGTCGGGTTTCTCTCTGCCATCAATTTGGCCAATGACATTCCAGGATTGGCCACCCGCTTTAGTTTCAACATTGATGTCGAGGGCAATCGTGATTGTTGTGTTCCTTTTTAACATCCGTACCAACTGATCAGCATCGGGAGCCGACAAAGCAGCAGCGGGAATCGGGGTATCCTGACGCAAAGATGAACCGGTATGGGGAAAACGATGACTGTCCGTACCCACTGACCGAATCAAAACTGCAACGGCGCCTTTCTCTTTGGCGAGTTTACCGCCCATATAGCGTACCGGCACGACCTTGCCATAACCGGTACCATCAATATTCCGATCGGTGAACTGGTTAATGAAGACAATTTTTCCTTCAACGCTCTCTCGACTGACACTTTTAAGTTCAGCCAGACTATCAAAAGCTGCAATCTCTGCAGTTAATTCTCCATCGGTAGAACCACTGTAACCCAGTGCAGTGATATGTAATGACTGCGGGAATGGAGCCACTACACGTGCTTTTTCATGATGCCGGAGCCAAACCGGAAATTCCACCGGTTCCAACCAAACCTTATCGAAACCGGCATCTTTCAACATCGCTTGCGCCCAAGCTACTGCTTGTTTATCTGCAGCCGTGCCTGCCAGCCTTGGACCCACCTCAGTCGTTAGCGATTCGACAATATCCCAGGCCAGTGTTGACTGCAGTGCGTCTTCGCGCAGCTGCTTGGCCGTGTCCAACATGGTGTCAGCAAAAGCCGAGTTCATCATTGTCAGTACAAGAAGTGATAATACAATTCGCATAGTGTGTCTCTGGGCAGTTTATAAATGACTATTCATCATAAAGGGTGCAAGGGAATTCAACAACCAGCTCATTTGGCCTATACCAACAAATGGCTGCTGATACCCAAGCAAACACCAGTAAACACTGGACTAGATCTCTTTACTCAGGCGAGAGTTTCAGCGAAACTAAGGGCCGGTACAACAACGCCTACCGCAAAGTTGCCATTACTATCATCAAAGCGTGCTAACCCCCGCCGCAACCGTGAATACAGCCACTATGAAACTACAAACAATCTCTGTTCTTTTACTATCAGCATTTGCCAGCACTTTTAGTATCGCTCAATGCAACAGCTTACTGGATTACGAAACGCGTAAACTTCGGTCAGATGAGGCGATCAACCTGTGTGATGCCTATCAAGGGAAAGTTATTGTGATGGTGAATACTGCCAGCCAGTGCGGCTTTACTCCGCAATTCAAATCGCTTGAACAATTACATCAGCGTTATAAAGACCAGGGCCTTGTTGTTTTAGGCTTCCCTTCCAATGATTTTAAACAAGAACATAAGGATGAATCTAAAACTGCCGACGTCTGTTATGTCAATTATGGTGTCACTTTCCAGATGCTGGCAACATCGCATGTCACCGGTGACAATGCCAATCCTGTTTTTAAACAACTGGCGAAACAAACGGGTCGCGCTCCCAGCTGGAATTTTAATAAATTTATTGTCGGCAAAGACGGCAAAGCCATCAAATACTTTCCGTCCAGCGAATTACCCCTAGGTGGAAACCTGGAGAAAAGCGTCATAGACGCGCTGAAAATCTAACCTCAGCTTCGATGTTACTACCCGCTATACGAGACAGGTCAAACTTCCGTATAGAAACATCCCTATCAGGCGTCAAGGATAAGGAGCTTCAACAGTATCGTGCTATTATCAAACGCTTAATCTGCCAACCCTATTTTGAGTATAAAAAATGAGTAACAAACCAGGTACGGCGCACCTGCCCGCTACATTTGTTAGCGGCTCTATTATGCGCCACATCTGGGTAATGACGACCACAGGGGCTATCGGTCTGGTTGGCGTCTTTCTTGTTGATCTGATCGACATGCTTTTTCTCAGCATGCTCGACAGCGATGCCATCATTGCCGGCGTCGGATTTGCCGCCAGTATTTCATTCTTTACCGTATCGATGAGTATCGGAATATCTATCTCGATGGCGGCGCTGGTGTCGAGAATGATCGGCCAGCGCAATACCGACAAGGCGCGACGCTATGTTGTTAATATTATCGCGCTGGCACTGATCGTCACGTCTATTATGTCGGCAATTATTTGGTTCAATCTGCCCTTTCTGTTTCGTTTATTAGGCGCCTCAGGCGAACCACTAAACGAAGGGGTTAGTTATTTACAGATACTCATTCCGTCACTACCTCTTTTTTCTGCCGGCATGGTGATGTCTGCAGCAATCCGAGCGGTTGGCGACGCCAGACTGGCAATGCTGATAACATTATTAGGGGGTGCGGTTAACGCTGTTCTCGACCCCATTTTCATTTTCGTTTTAGACTTAGGTATCGAAGGTGCCGCAATGGCATCAGTACTGGCGAGATGTTTTCTGCTTTCACTGGCCATCTACGGTATTTCAACAAAACATAAATTACTAAAACCATTTGTATTTAAAGAGTTTCTGGAAGACTTTAAACCCATTTTCAGAATTGCCGGACCAGCAATGTTAACCAACGTTGCTACTCCTGTCGGCAATGCTATTGTCATCAGCTCAATCGCGGTATTCGGCGGCTCCTACGTTGCAGGCTTTGCAATAATCGGGCGTATATCTCCTGTCGCCTTTGCACTGGTATTTGCCCTGTCGGGAGCAATAGCTCCCATTATCGGACAAAACTACGGCGCCCTTAAATTTGAACGCATTCGACAAACCCTTAAAAACTCACTGATTTTCAGCGCATTGTATGTGGGGCTGGTATCCATACTGTTATGGATGTTACAGAACCCGATTATCGCCCTCTTCAGATTGGAAGGTGAAGCCGCACAATTGATGTCAGTATTTTGTACCTGGGTAGCCATCACCTTCGTATTTAACGGCGCACAATTTGTCGCCAATACAACCTTCAACAACCTCGGCAAGCCTATGTATGCAACCGGCTTTAACGTCGCCAAGTCTACATTGGGTACGCTACCGTTTGTGGCTATCGGAGGTCAACTGGGAGGAGCGGCAGGAGTATTATTGGGTGTTGCTGTTGGCGGGATGATATTTGCAGTTGCTGCGGTCGTTATTGCATTCAAACATATAGAGTCTCTGGCAAATAATGCCGACAATTGTGAAACAATTGCCGACACTAAACCCATCGAACAGAAGACTACTGTATAAACAACGATGTTATCTGATTTTCAACCGACGCAGATTTAGGGGGTTCTTCCTGGATCAACGGCTCATCGACAACCCTTGGCTCTTGCAAAACATCCTTCGCGACAGTTTCCACGGCAACGTCGCTAACCACTTCTTGCTCCACAGACTCTCCAGCAAGCTCGTCATACAAGCGCTCAAACTCCAGGGAAAGTTTATGTTTCGGGAACAAGTAGACCAGCGGTGTTTGCTTCGCATGTGATTCTTTCATTTTTACCGACGAAGAAATATGATTTTCAAGGATCGGAAAATTTTCTTCGACTAACTCGGCAACCAATGACTGGGGGAAACGAGCTTGCTTGCTAAACTGGTTAACAATTATACCGCCAATTCGCAAATCCGGATTATGATCTTCCTGCAGTTCGATAATGTTCTGCATCAATCCATAAAGGGCCTGTCTCGAAAAGGTACTACAGTCAAACGGGATCAGCACACTGTCTGCCGCAATCAGCGCTGACTTACTGTAAAAATTAAACATCGGCGCTGTATCGATATAAATGTGATCGAAGGTTTTATTCAGCTCAATCAATGCTTCGCGCAATTTGTAGATTTTATAGCGCGATTCAAGCTCTCGCTCCATTAAATCCAACGCCGGACTGGACGCCATCAGATGCAAATTTTCAAATTTAGTGTCTACCACGTAGTCCATTGGGTCATTTTTAGTCCCAAAAAACTCCATAGATTGTTTAAACAAACCAACAATGGATCCTTCGCTTAACATTTTGTGCCCCTGGTCGTGGGCATAAGATAAGTTAAGCGGCTGTTCATGACCGAGGTAATAACTTGTGTTCGCTTGAGTATCAAGGTCGACAACCAGTGTTTTGTAGCCACGAGCTGCGCTGATTGCTGCGAGATTACACGTAATGCTGGACTTGCCAACACCCCCTTTCTGATTGAAGATCACTCTTCTCATTTGCCTGGTCCTTTCAGTGTTGAAAATAATTATCCGTTTAGTATTAGCGCTTGCGGATGACTAAGCTACCTATTGAATATCCAGCCCCAAATGAGCATATCAGGCCATAGTCACCCGCCACCAGATCGGTGTGATGCAAGTTAAATGCAATCAACGACCCGGCAGATGCGGTATTCGCATATTGATCTAACACGATGGGAGCTTCTTCAGCAGTAGCGTCACGTCCAAGCAGTTTCTTCGATATCAGCAAATTCATATTAATATTTGCTTGATGCAACCACCACCTCCGTACATCGGGAGCGGTAAGCTGGTGCCTTTCCAGATGTTCAGTGATATGACGGGCAGCCATCGGACACACTTCTTTAAAAACCTTTCGGCCGTTTTGGTGGAACAGTTTATCCGCAGCAAAAGGGTCGGAATCATTTGCTCGAACTACATAACCAAAATTGGAACGAATATTGTTTGAAAAGCTTGTGACAGCCTTGGTACTTAAAATATCGTAACTGTGTTCAGATTGGCATGTATCTGCAGACTCAATGATAGTTGCGGTGGATACATCGCCAAAAATGAAATGACTATCCCGGTCAGCATAGTTCACCTGTGGAGATGTCAGCTCGGGATTAATAACAAGAACGCATTTGGCGGTATCCGCGGCAATCATTTCATAGGCTCGATGCAAACCAAAGGTGGCTGCCGAGCAGGCCACCAGCATATCGAAGCCAAAACCATCAATACCAAGCGCGCCCTGAACTTCAATAGCAATAGCGGGATAAGATCGTTGGGTATATGCGCAAGCGACAATGACTACATCAATATCTTCCGCTTTCTTATTGGCAGCTTCCATCGCAATCTTAGCCGCGTTGATTGCCATCTCGGCTTGATCAGAAAGCTCGTCGTCACTGCGCTCGGGAATATTGGGTTTAAGGCGGTTAATATCCAGAATACCGTCTTTTACATAGGCATATCGGCTCTTTATCCCGGATGCTTTCTCGATGAATCCGGCACTCGAATGTGCTTTAGCCTCAATTTCACCGCTATCGATGGCCGCACCATTTTCAGCGTTAAATTGATCGGCATGTGCGTTATATGCCTCAACCAATTCTTCATTGCTCACTGAATAGGCCGGAGTCCAAAGACCAGTTCCGCTGATTACGACAGGTGATGCCATTAAATTTAATTCCAAGTAAAGGAAACCGCACAAATTATGAGCGTAATCTTAACGTTTCCGCCTTTAAATGTCACCGCCTAGTGCATTAAAGAACGGTTAAAAAGCATTAAAAAGAATGGCACTCAAGATAAGTTTCACTTCGGGCTCTGTTATCCAACTTATCGAACAGGCGAGTAATCCGTTGCGGTCATAAAACTGTTCTTAATATCCGCCAAAATTGCGCCATTGGCATTTGATGCCTTTGCTACCGCCTGCCATTCAGGATCTTTACCAAAAGCAGCCCAGCTTGATTTGGCCGCATCCGCACTGGCATGCTCCAGAATGTAAATTAGCGTCGTTTTCGAATTATCTTTATCAACTGGCACCCAGTATCCAATCACTTTCATATGGTGTTTGGTGAATATTCGCGTTGTATGATCGCGAAACCTCGCGTGTAAATCATCCAATTTACCGGGCGCTGCGATATACGTTCTCATTTCATAGACTTTTTCGCTGCTTGCCTCAGCGGTCACTAGCGGTGACAACAGTAAGAAACTTATCAGTAACAGTAGAATTGCCGCATGATTTTTTAGACTTAACAGTTGCATGTTCTCTCCGTAATTGTATCGAGGATAATTATTGTTGGGCAGCCCGCGATGTGGCCGTCTCGCCAGCATCGGGGATTAGGTACCCGCCGTCAAGCGCGATTCCGGTAATGCGGGAAATGCTGCTTACAGAAGAACATCAGTGAGCTTGATAAATTCCACGAGTTGCGTCGCCGATAACTTCTGCGTCATTACCCCAGCGGCATACTCAAAACTGACTGCCGAATCCGCGTATATCTTTTTCCCGGTTTTAGTGAGCTTGACCAGACTGACTCTAGCATCCCGCGGGTTGACCTCTTTCTGTATCAATCCTATTTTTTGCATCGGCATCAACAAACGGGTAACACCAGAGGCACTTAAACTAATACTGTCAGCTAAATCGATTCTGCGCATGGTTCCATTCGAGGCATTGTTCAAATAATGCATCACCATAAACTCGGTAAAACTTATCCCGTGAACCGATAAACCCTGATCAATTCTTTTTAACATTCGTGCATGCAGGGAGGTAACGTTGAACACTAAGTTCATTGCAGGAGTAATTTCTGACATGATAATCCTTGTTTAATACTTGACTATTGCTTGACTAATCAAGTATCAGTGAAACGTTATAGAAATGCAATCAATTGTTATCTGAACGCCGTTATAACTCCTGCCTACCGGCAAGCCGATAGTTGCTTAGTCAGTGTATTAAAATATGCTACGCAGTCGCCGTCGTTAAGCGGTACAATGATCGGCTTTACCAACGACCCATGCAGAGACACGATGACTTCAGCGATCCAGGCCAATGATTCCAACCTACTCCACTCCCAACATCCCGCGTTTGAGTGGGTTCGCAGCCAGGTTATAGATTCACTCAAACTGACTGTTGAAGAGTACCGCCACAAAACAACCGGCGCGGTGCATTATCATATGGCGGCAGACAACGACGAAAATGTGTTTTTGGTCGCGCTGCGAACAGTTCCGATGGACTCTACCGGTGTTGCGCACATTCTCGAACATACCGCCCTGTGTGGCAGTGAGCGCTATCCTGTTCGCGACCCGTTTTTTATGATGATTCGTCGCTCGCTAAACACCTTCATGAATGCTTTCACCAGTTCTGATTGGACCGCTTACCCCTTCGCCAGCCAGAACCGTAAAGACTTTGACAACTTGCTGGATGTTTATCTGGATGCAGTATTTTTCTCTCGACTGGATGAGATGGATTTCGCTCAGGAAGGTCATCGTGTGGAATTTTCAGAGCCCAACAATACAGACAGTGACCTGGTCTACAAGGGTGTAGTTTTCAATGAGATGAAAGGTGCTATGAGTTCAGTTCCCAGCGTGCTCTGGCAATCACTGTGTAAACATCTTTACCCTACGACAACGTATCATTATAACAGCGGCGGAGAGCCTGAAGACATTCCAAACCTGAGTTACACACAACTAAAAGACTTCTATCAGAGTCACTATCATCCCAGCAATGCAATTTTCATGACTTACGGCGACATCCCTGCCGAAGAGCACCATCAAAAATTTGAGCGATTAGCCCTGTCTCGCTTTAAAAAACTCGACGTCAACATTGCCGTACCGGAAGAAAAACGCTATCTCAGCCCAATACATGTTAGCGAGAGTTATGCGTTTGATGAAGAGGGTAGCACCGAGGAGAAAACACATCTGGTGATGGGCTGGCTATGGGGGCAAAGTGCCAACTTACAGGACATGCTACAAGGCCAACTGCTCGCCAGTGTTCTGTTAGACAATAGTAACTCTCCCTTACAACGCGCTCTCGAAACCACTGAACTGGGCAACTCTCCGTCCCCGCTGTGCGGACTAGAAGATTCAATGCGCGAACTCACGTTTGTCTGCGGCATTGAAGGTACTAGCACTGACAATTGTGAAGCTATCGAACAGCTTATCCTCAACACAATAAAGGATGTGGCCGAAAACGGCGTCCCTCAAGAACAAGTAGAATCAGTATTACATCAGCTCGAATTGCACCAGAGGGAAGTTGGCGGAGATGGCTACCCCTACGGTTTGCAAATAATTTTGGCTGCAATTGGTAACGCAACACACCGGGGCGATCCTATCGCAGTGCTCAACCTTGATCCGGTTCTCGAACAATTACATAAGGACATAAAAGATCCGGATTTTATCAAAGGTCTTGCCCAAAAATTACTGATAGATAATCCTCATAGAGTCACTCTGACCATGACTCCGGACACAGAGTTATCTGCAGCAAAAGACGCCAGAGAAGCGGCAAAGCTTGAACACATAAAATCATCCCTGTCAGATCAAGACAAGCAACACATTGTTGACCAGGCAAACGCGCTGAAGCAACGGCAAGAGCAGAAAGACGACGAGTCCATTTTGCCGAAAGTTGGTCTCGAGGATGTTCCTTCAGAAATTCACACCGTTGAGGGTACACAGTTATTGCTGGGGCAATTACCCGCCCACTGTTTTGTACAAGGCACCAATGGACTAGTCTATCAACAGATTCTTATTGAATTACCCCCACTATCACCAGAATTAGTCGCACTACTCCCCTACTACAGCAACGCATTGACAGAGCTGGGTGTGGGCAATAGAGACTATTTGGCGACTCAAGACTGGCAGGCAAAAGTCTGTGGCGCAATCAACGCGTTTACGACAGTTAGAGGTGCTATTGATGACGAGCAAAACATCAAAGGGTATTTAATACTTTCCTCAAAAGCGCTGGTTCGCAACCAGCAACAACAGTCAGAACTGATGCAACAAACCTTGTTGTCAGTGCGCTTTGATGAACTTCCTCGACTACGCGAGTTGGTCGGACAGCAACGAGCTCGACGAGAACAGTCAGTCACCAACAATGGTCACAGTCTTGCTATGAGCGCAGCCAGCAGCGGCATGAGCCCCGTTGCCTATTTAAGTCACACCCTCAGCGGTTTGGGTGGAATTCAAGCCGCGAAAGCACTGGACGAAAACCTGCAAACAGAACAAGGCCTGAATGACTACGCTGAGAAACTACAGCAGCTTCATCAACTAATACTTCAATCATCAAAACAAGTATTGTTAATTGCCGAAGAAGACAAATTGGCCGAATGCCAACAATCTATTACCAGCCTGTGGAATGATTCAGACAACACCGACAACCCTGAACATTTCTCGCCCGATACAATACGCCAAACCTGCAAACAATTGTGGGTCGCAAATACCCAGGTAAACTTTTGTGCAAAAGCTTACCCAACAGTCCCGGTTGAACATAGCGATGCTGCCCCACTGACTGTATTGGGTGGTTTTTTACGCAACGGTTATTTACACAGGGCCATTCGAGAACAGGGCGGAGCTTATGGTGGCGGTGCCAGCCACGACGCAAGTATCGCAGCATTTCGTTTCTATTCTTATCGCGACCCACGTCTGGAAGAAACTGTCGCCGACTTCGATCGCTCTATCGACTGGATGCTGGAATCAGATCACGATGAAGAATCGCTTGAACAAGCCATTCTCGGCGTAATTAGCGGTCTCGACAAACCTGCTTCTCCGGCCGGTGAGGCAAAGCAGGAGTTTCACAGTTCACTGTTTGGCAGAACTCACGAACAACGTCGTGAATTCAGAGAGCGTGTACTCACAGTTTCTATGGATGATCTTAAGCGGGTTACCAAAACCTATCTAAAACCCGAGCTTGCCAGCATGGCTGTTATTACCAGCTCGGCAAACTATGAAAAATTGGCTGATTTTATCAGCGCAAATGAACTGGAGATCAATACACTTTAACGATACAGCTAAAAAAGGCCACCATTCTCCGGGCTCGTCTATTTATTCACAAGCGGATAGATGATACCCGGTGAAAATCCACGATAGTGCATAAATCGTAAGCGTTTTGATTTTTCCTGATAAGTCGCCACGTCACCGGGGCCATACTTCTTCAGATAAACCTGCCTGGCCAGATCCTGCCACTGCTCATTATATTCATCAAGATAGTCCTCGATTAACTCTGGCGAGACACGCCGCTGTTCCAGCTCCTGGCGAATTCGCAACGGTCCTTTCCCCTGAGCTTTTCGACCATTGATAAAAGATTCAACAAAGCGCTCATCACTTTGCAAATTTTCTTCAGTCAATACCGCTATCTGCTCAACGATGGCATCGTTAAACTCTTCCGGTGACAGCGGGCAATCGTCTGAATTTATAAAGGTGGAAAACTTTCTGGACAGTTTGGAAACAAGCTCATGAAAAGCATGTTCGCGGCGAGCCAGCAAATCCATCGCTGCCCGCCGTATGTTGAGAGAAATTTTCATCTACCAACCAAATTTAAGTAAACAGCTCGTTTACTCTGCGACTTCCATCGCACCATCATGTGCATCTTCAACAACCTGGAGATCAGGTGCTTTTTTAGCCCCCAGTAACTCCTCGCGAATCTTACCTTCGATAACGCTCGCAATATCCGGATTATCTATGAGAAATTTTGCTGCATTTGCCTTACCCTGGCCAATTTTATTACCATTGTATGCATACCAGGCGCCCGCCTTGTCTACCAGGCCTTGCTTTACGCCAAGGTCTATCACTTCGCCCATCCGGTATATGCCTTTACCGTACAAAATTTGGAATTCGGCCTGTTTAAATGGCGGTGCCACTTTGTTCTTAACAACTTTAACGCGAGTCTCGTTGCCAACAATTTCATCGCCGTCTTTAACCGCACCAGTGCGGCGAATATCCAATCGAACAGATGCGTAAAATTTCAGTGCATTACCACCGGTAGTGGTT
Source organism: Oceanicoccus sp. (assembly GCA_036963965.1). Lineage (GTDB taxonomy): Bacteria > Pseudomonadota > Gammaproteobacteria > Pseudomonadales > Dasaniaceae > Oceanicoccus. Next base: position 115,010 of record JBALTE010000010.1, read on the forward strand.
TCCGGGCTACCAAACATGACACCAATTTTCATACGAATCTGGTTAATAAAGATTACCAGGCAATTAGCATTTTTTATGTTGCCGGTCATTTTTCTCATCGCCTGAGACATCATTCGTGCTGCCAGGCCCATGTGAGAATCACCAATATCACCTTCAATTTCTGCCTTTGGCGTTAATGCCGCCACCGAGTCAATAACGATAACGTCAACCGAGCCAGAGCGAACCAGCATATCGGTAATCTCCAGAGCCTGCTCACCCGTGTCTGGCTGCGATACCAACATATCATCAATGTTCACCCCCAACTTCTCGGCATAACCAGGATCAAGCGCATGCTCGGCGTCGATAAAAGCACAAGTTGCCCCTGCTTTTTGCGCTTCGGCAATCACACTTAGCGTTAGCGTGGTTTTACCAGAAGACTCCGGCCCATAAATTTCAACAATACGGCCTTTAGGCAGCCCGCCTATACCGAGGGCAATATCCAAACCCAATGACCCGGTAGAAATTGCCGGGATAGCTTCCCGCGCCTCTTCTCCCATTTTCATAATCGAACCTTTACCAAATTGACGCTCAATTTGGGCAAGTGCGGCTTGAAGCGCTTTTTCTTTGTTAGTGTCCATAATAATTCTCTCTCATTGTCACAAGGCTAAATACAATAATTTGGCACGAAGACTCGGCGTTATAGCTACCTGAACACGGCTTAAACACCTATCGTCGCGGCGGGGACCCAATTCATATTTATAGAGGTGTTGCCCGATTTAGAAGTACTGTACACATAAACAGTATATCAGGCAAACTTTTTTTAAGGGACCGATAGTTTTTTTCGATACACTGAATGATTGAGTTAACAAACCCGCCACGCATTCGCAGCAGGGTTTAATATTCAATGATTCAGGGGAATATTACAGGAGGGCTTTGAACGCTTATTCTTCAGGATTTTCCAGCATTTCATCGGTAATCACTTTATTAAAACCGGTATGCGCCCCAATCGATTGAAGTTTGACTTCCTTCATGGATTCTTCAACCATAATATCAGTAATAGGAACTTCTTCGCCCTTTTCATTAATCACATAAGCCTGTGGTTTAACTGGCTCAGGTGAATCACCTTGCTCGCTCATAGCAATCTCCATTAATTATCCTTCGGCTAACCATAAAACGGCTAACTTCAATTTACAAGTAGTTCAACGGTAACGTGACCGCTATTCTTACTTTTCAGCAGAAGGCGGCGTCGATAATTCGCCGTATTTTCCACCTGTGGGAAGACTGGGCTTAAAGTCGATATGACAGCCCTCACAGACCTCCACAATCATATCACCCGCTCGATTAACATCCTCCAGACTGCGAGACTCCACCGCACTAATAGCCGCATTTCCGGCTAACATTAATTGTGTTGCCCATTTATTCCACTCGGGCCGCACCGACCATTGCTGGTCGATCGGACCGTTCCCAGGTCGAGACAATAATATACCTGCAAGTTTCAACTGCGTTGCGCGGCGTTCCAATTGCCGCCAGTCCTGATCAGTTTCAGGGGTTTTCCATGCCGCTCTCCAGATCGGATCCGCAGCCTCATTAACCAATGCAACCATAACGTCGTTGTAGGAAACCGGCAACATTGCATCCGCCGTTTTGGGCGACGCAATCGGAGCCGAAACCGCTGCTGATGGCGCTATTTTTTCGTCAGACCCGCAGGCCATCACCAGCGCTGCGAGGCCGGTATAAAACATTGATCTAAACATCTGGTTGTTAAGGCCCATCGTCGTCTCCATTTATGACAAATTCCACCCCTATAATCCCTCTCGACACAACGCCCAGCCATGATCTACATCATACGCCGGTCTAATTTAGTCGATAGAAATTGACAAATAAACGCCATCAACAAGCGCTAATTAATACACATATGACACCGTCATTGACCCATACTCGTGAGAGCCTTTTTGACCGTCAAACTCCCGGCTGCGCCATACCTGGGCATAAGAAAACTTCCAGCGCCCACTGATAAAGTTCATCCCCAGGGCTACGTCTCCAACAACACTCTTTTTATCAACACTGTGACTATCCCTGAACGTGTTCCCATCGAGGAAAATGTCTCTACCTACCAATCGCGCGTCTGTTGCAATAAACAAATGAAAACCGCTCAAAAAATTTCGCCGCAACCGCGGGTCATTACGCCCTGGAGATGCACTATCTCCGCCGGGGCGCACCGAGGCAGTTCCAAAATCATCGGGTAAAAATCGACCAATGCGATACTCAAACCCCATATTTAAATGTGTTGCCACATTGCCCAGACTAAGCCCTGCATGAGTTATAAAATCTTGTTGTGCACGCCCGCCCCAAAGCGCCTGCCGGAACACGCGTTTTTTATGTTCATATAAAACACCAATACCCAATTCATTTTCAAGCTGATTATCCCAACCCTGAAACTTGTCGAAGTTACGTAAATCGTGGATCAAATCTTGCGACTCCTGACCCAGTGAAGCCGGCCCGACAATACCCAAACTGAATTCGATAGTGTCTAGTTTCTTGTCACTGCGAGTGTGATAAGCAAACTGAGAATACAAATAACCCGCATAGGGACGCTGGTCCTCAACAAGCTCCCGGGATTCAATATTTTGAGGCGTGTATATTAATTGCCCCAAACTGACCACTAAATTTCGACTCAAACAGTCGCCGCCAACATGCTCTTTACGCGATTTTGCACAACGCTTTAACAATCTGCGGTCATGAAAAAAGTGCAAAAAATCATTGGTATCACGAAGCCATCGCGGCAGTGTTTCATCGGTTTCGTAAGAACTCAGATCTGGCGACACCCAGGAAAACCGAATACCGTTAGTATAATTCTGATCTGTCTCACCAAATAAATCGTTTTCAAAATAGACATTAAGCACCCAGGGTAACGACTGGTCCTGCGCCGACACGCCACCACTGAACACCAATAACGGCAACATCAGAACCCATATTTTCCCTATCAACGTCAAACATCCTTCCGCTGTAAAACAGCTTTTTTTGGTACGGTGAATTTTTTTCTCAAAACCAATTACGATACCTGGATAACACAGTAGCCGTGACGGCTATCACACCTCTGGCACATTCCCCGGTCAAACCGCATCAACTGCTTGTGTAAATATTGTGGGGCCATATTATCGATCCTTATGGGAAATCACTTTCTGGTAAAGGGTCTCGCGACAAGCTTATCTAGCTGGCCTTGCACCAATTCCGACAGGACAGCGTCATGCAGACAATTTACCGTATAGCATTACTAGCCATACTCAGCAGTTTCTTGATGGCCTGCGGCGGCGACAGCGGATCCGGCACGGGCTTGGACAGTAGCAGCGCCACCGGCTCCTCGAATAATAGCGACAATGTCGCCACCACTCCCGATCCAGCCAGCTCCGTTTCTCAGGATAATAACGCCACCCCTGGTAACAATCTGATTTCGGTCGACGGCATGGCGGTGAAAGGCCCTTTAAGAGATGCCATTGTTTCAGTCTACAAAATTGACACCAACAACGCCGGCTACAAAGGCGAGCTCATCGCCGAAGGGGTCACCGATGAAACCGCTCATTTACTGCTGGATATCGACAGCAGACTCTTAACTGACTCCCTGTATCTTTTTGAATACACACTGGGTACAGAGCTTAATGGTACCGATCCGGTTATCCCAACGCTGCGCTCAATTGCAACGACAGACAACATTACCAGCGGAACATCACTATATGCCACGCCGCTAACAACGCTGGTGGTTGATTATGCCATTACATCGCTATCGTCGACTAGCGCTGCGGGCACTAATACCGTATCGCTGGATGACTTTATTGCCGCATTAGACATCGCGACTGCCCGCACTAAAAATGTATTTGGCCTCGGTTTAATCGACGACAGTATTAATTTGTTTACCAGCGCCCCTGTGCTGTCATTAAAAACCGATCAGCAAAAATCGCTGGCTTACCGAACCGCTATCGAAGTTTTTGCAGCGGTGGCCAATCAGCTAAAACAGGAATCCGATACCAATGGCACAGCGATAGACGCTGACAAATTAGTCACGCTGATTTCAATGGATATGCTTGACGGCAGCCTCGACGGGGAGAACGATGGTGAACCCATTGCCGAACTTGCCGGTGTTAGCAAATCACGTATCCAGCAGATATTAACCAGTGAACCAAAGAGTCTGGACATCCCTGGCACCAATACTCCCATTGCCAACCTCAACGAAGTAATTGCTTTAGAGAGTAATGAAATATCGCCTGACGTAACCCCGGAGCCGCTCTCAAAACCGGCCCCCAGCCAGATACTGGTGAATGTCGCTGTAGAGCCTGAACCCGCTCCCGACCTTTTTCAAGGTGCGATGTACTCCTATTCCAACGACATAACCACGGCAGCGCCTCTGGAAGGCGCAACCCTGGAACAGCAAACAGTTTATATTTTTTGGCAAGGACAAGACATTACAAAAGTCGATTATTACTGCTGTAAAGGTATCTCTGGCAATGCGACAGGAGAGAGCCATAACGCAAGACGTAGCTTTAATAACTCCCCCTTTGCCATGGACATCGACATTTCACAGCTGACACAGTCTGGATCGAGAGAACTGTATGTTGACTACACAACAGCTGACGGCGCCCTTCATGCGGTCTACACAACGTTTACTGTCAACATTTCCTTACCCGAACCCACGCCAGCACCTGCACCTGCACCTACACCTACACCAACCCCAACGCCAACGCCTACTCCTAGTCCTACTCCCGAGCCTACGCCCGAGCCCGAACCTACTCCTGAGCCAGAGCCCACCCCTGAGCCTGAACCTACTCCTGAGCCAGAACCAGCGCCTACACCTGAGCCCGAACCTGCACCTGAGCCAATCAATGTAGATATCACGCTGTCGTGGAACATGCCCACAACACGTGAAAACGGAGACGCTTTACTGGCCTCGGAGATTGCCGGTTATGAGATCTATTACTTCTTACAGGGCACCCCTGAATCACAAGGTGACGTAATTACCATCAACAACGGTTCTATCACTCAGCATAGCCTCACCATCACCGAGGCAGGCATCTATGTGTTTGCGGTTTCAACCCTCGACTTTGACGGCCTGCAAAGTGATATCTCTGACCCGGTTAGCTTGACCATCCAGTAGCTTTGTTAAGCTAAGCAATCAGAAGGCCGCTTGAGCGGCCTATCGTCAGCTTCAATCACTGTCATTAACCACACCTCGACTTACTGAATCAAAACTGTTATTTCCGTTATCCAGGAAAGCAACATCTCGTATCACTCAATAAATTCTATTCGGCTTATGCCGCTTTACCATCAGCGCCGTTAATGGGGTAGAATTACCACCGCACAAAACAAGCTCCCCATCGGTTGTTTTGTAAGTATGCGCTTTATAAAAAAATACATAACCCGACAATACCGAAAATAGCCTAGCGTAACTCGGTAGCACCGCTTGCCAATAACTCAGCCATAACAACCACGAGACACACAATGAGTGATTTTGATATTGAAACCACCCTCAACCAGGTCGATGAATTGTGCTGGGAGGGACAGCTGAGCGACCAATGGAATATTGGTAACAATCCTAATGGTGGCTACCTGTTGGCGGTAACTGTGCGCGCTGTCGCACACCTATTTCCGGAGTTTGCAATCCCGGTAAGCGTCACCTCGCACTATCTGCGCCCTGGATTATCAAACCACGCCTGCCGCATTGACGTTAATCTTATCCGACGCGGAAGAACAATGGGCACAGCCAGCGCCAACTTTATTCAGGACGGAAAGATCAGGCTAACCGTCATTGCAGTATTTGGTCTGGCAGGAGACGGGGTTTTAACCGACCCGCCGTTAACACTCAATGTTCCGCACATACCACCACCCGAAAAATGTGTCCAACGCTCAGGCGATCAACAGGGTGTAGAATTACCCATTCGAGCGCGCCTCGACACACGATTACACCCCGATCAGGCGCTGGCGGGCCAGGCAGGTAAAGCAAAAGTTTCTGGCTGGATTCGCTTTAAAGACCAACGCCCTCCAGACTGCCTCTCTCTATTGATGTTTAGCGACGCTTTTCCGCCCTCTGTATTTGGATTATTTGGTAATATCGGTTGGGTCCCTACCGTAGAACTAACTGTACATGTTAGACGAGCGCCCGCACCCGGCTGGATTTTGGGAGAATTTTCTACCGAAGACTTACAAGACGGTAGAATCATCGAATCGGGTAATCTCTGGGATGAAGCGGGTCATTTGGTTGCCCAGTCTCGACAGATTGCGCTTCTTCTACCATCTAACCAGTGAGCGACAGCAATTATCAACAGTGGTATTACAAGAGAAACAGAACAAAAAAGGCCCTTATTGCGCCCAGACTCTACACCTGCGCTGATCCACCAACAATGTCAACATAGCCAGAGGAAACCTCCAAATGTATAAAGTTTGCTGCCACCAATTTGGTCCACCTGATGCACTGGAACGCATTGAGGTAAACACACCCGAGCCCCAGGCTGACGAGGTTCTTGTCGACATCACAGCAGCCGGTGTAGGCTTTGTAGATGGGCTTATGGTGCAAGGTCTGTATCAAGTCAAACCACCCCTACCCTATTATCCTGGTAGTGAATTTGCAGGAAAAGTGCGCACCGTTGGTGCCAATGTTCAGAATGTTGCCCCTGGCGATCGGGTTATCGGGCTGGCGAATTCCGGCGCCTTCGCAGATGCTTTGACCATCAATGCAAACCAACTGGTTAAATTTCCCGACGTGCTCGATGATGCAACGGCTGCCGGCCTCTATATTAACTACGCTACTGCGTTATACGGATTGCGCGATTGTGGTGATTTAAAACCCGGGGAAACCATATTGATTCTGGGAGCCGCCGGTGGCGTCGGCTCGGCTGCAATAAGCGTTGCCAAGGCCATGGGCGCGCATGTGATCGCAGCGGCCTCATCAGAGGAAAAACGCGACGCGGCGATCATGTTTGGTGCAGACAATGTGATTGATTATAGCCAGAAGGATTGGCGCGATACACTCAAGGGCATGACTCAAGGCCGCGGACTAAATCTTGTTTATGATCCTGTAGGAGGCGATGCCGCCGAACCCGCTTTTCGCTCATTATCGCCAGGCGGACGATTCTTGGTCGTTGGCTTCGCCAGTGGTACCATTCCGAAACTGCCCTTCAATCTGGCACTGCTAAAACGCTCCGCTCTGATCGGCGTCGATTGGGGTGGCGAATCCAGAGCCAACCCTGCAATCAATCACTCGCTAATGACCACGCTGATGACGTGGATTGAACAGGGTAAACTTAAACCTGCCAAAGTAGTGACGCGACCCATGAGCGAATTTCGCGAAGGTCTTAAAGCACAGCTTGCTGGAAAAATTGTAGGCAAACTGGTGTTGGAGAACAATTAGTCCATCAAATTGTAATAGGTTTAACCGCGTCATCGACAGCAAACAGCGATTGAACGGTATTTTTTTAGTAGCGGGCTGGACGCAAAAGCGCATCTGTTGCGCCTCTGCGCCAGCCGCTGGATAGAGGGTTTATATGTACGCAGGTTTCGATTATGGCACCTCGAATTGCGCTATCGGCGTGGTCGACAATAATGCCATTAAACTATTAGCCATCGACAACGATCAGGCGTTCATGCCATCCAGCCTCTATGCACTGGAACGTGAATTGATTTGTGAATATGTTGGCCAGCAACTCCCCGACCAGCCTCTGCAGCAAAACTTTCTTAGCTTACGTGCCCCAGCATTGGCACAGGCACGCAGAGTGCGCACTGAACATGACATTCGGGAAGAGGAGCAAAGTGTCTTTTTTGGTCAGGAAGCCTTTGACCAATATCTGGCGAGCCCCGGTGAAGGCTACTTCCTAAAATCACCCAAATCCTTTTTAGGCGCCAGCGGATTACGGGCAGAATATGTCCATTTTTTTGAAGATATTGTCACCGCGATGATGCTAAAAATTAAACAACGGGCCGAAAAAATTCTCGGAGAAAACATCAATCATACGGTCATTGGCCGCCCGGTTAACTTTCAGGGAACAAATGCAGCACAGAGCAATCGGCAGGCGATCGAAATTTTGACCTTGTCGGCTCAGCGTGCAGGCTTTAAGTCTGTAGAGTTTTTGTTTGAACCTATCGCTGCCGGACTGGACTTTGAAGCGCGATTAACTGACAACAAAACGGTCCTGGTTGTTGATATAGGCGGCGGCACCACAGACTGCGCAATGGTCTGCATGGGGCCTGATCACCGTGATAACACCGAACGCCAACACGACTTCATTGGCCACAGTGGCGAGCGGGTTGGTGGCAATGATCTGGATATTCAATTAGCGGGCAAACATCTAATGCCCCTATTCGGCATGCATTCGAGTTTAAAAAATGGCTTGCCGATGCCCACTGCAACTTACTGGGATGCCGTTAGAACCAACAACGTTGGAGCTCAAGCCAATTTTAACAGCCAAAAAACCGAGCTGCGTTTACAGCAACTACTGTTGGACACCAACGAACCGGAATTACTACAGCGTTTCATCACGCTAAGAGAAAAAAAGCAAAACCATCACCTACTGCGAAGCGCCGAGCAGGGTAAAATATCCCTTTCCGACAAATCGCTGAGCACGTTAGATTTGAACAATATCGTAAGCGGGCTTCGTTGTAATGTAAGCCAGGATCAGTTTGCTCGTGCCATTGAACGGCCACTCTCCAGCATCACCGACTTAATGACCGAAGCGATCAGCCAGGCAGACACTCAGCCAGACTTAATCTATATTACAGGCGGCTCGGCCAAATCACCCATCATTCGACAGGCCATTGAGCAAAAACTTGGAACAATCCCCGTGGTTGATGGAGACCACTTCGGCAGCGTAGCAACAGGGTTGACCGCATGGGCGCAACGTCTGTTTGCGTAAATTATTGCGATCTAACCCGTAACGCTTTTGAATTGACAACTAGCCCCCACAAGGAATGACCCATTGAGTAAATATGCCAGAGACCTCCTTCAGGAGTTTGAGTCCCAGATTGATATAAAAGATGACTTTCAACTTCATGTCCTGAAAGTGAAGGTTGATGAGTCAGGTAATGTCGAGCCACTGGGTAATGCTCAACCCGTAACCAACATTGACATTGATTCAGACAACAAAGAGTGCCTACTGCACTTCGACGAAAGTACGTTAGACTATATAACCGTGTCCGATGCAAAGTCTCTATTTGTCGGGGCCGTTCTGGATTTTGAAGTTTGCGCCGCCCAGGAAAAAGAAAACGACGATGCCTACATCAGATTGGACACGCCACTAATAGGGTTTGGCGAGAATGTTGAGCTTAAAATTTTTTTCGTAATCTGCCAAGCTTAACGATACTTGCACAATGAGAAGACAAGTATGAACCGTCGTAAAAAAGGCAATCAAACATTAAAAGCTCGTGCCAAAAAGGCTAACGCCAAACTGGTCCACAAAAATAAGCCTAAATACATTAGCAAACTCGACCAGGCGAAATTGGCAGCGGAACCCGGTGAAGAGGCAGTCTCCGCTTCTGAGAGCGAGGCTTAATAGTTTAAGCGCACACAGCAACTGCTAAAACCGTCGACAACAGCTAATTTTTCAGGCCTAGAACGTAATATCATGACAAAAAAAACATTATCGTTGAAAGTAAAACGAATTAAAGACCCCAAAACACCAGTGCCGGCGGTCAACAATAATTCTGATGATGATCCGCAAAAGCGCTTTTCAAATGGCACCGCCATCAATCCGTTTCAGTGTATTCAGCTGGAGTCAGGTTCTGAGCAATTCACCGCTCGAGCGATAGATTTGGTTGCACCAATCGGAATGGGCCAACGCGGTTTGATTGTTGCTCCTCCGGGCTGCGGCAAAACAACCATGTTGAAACATATTTGCCAGGCGGTTGGGGAAGCATATCCTGAGATAAAGCTTTATGCCTTGCTTATTGACGAACGGCCAGAAGAAGTGACCGATTTCAAGCGCAGCGTACCGGCGCAAGTACACGCCTCATCCTCGGATGAAAGCTATGACCATCACGTTCGTGTGGCCAACGACCTGCTTGCCAAAGCCCGCAGAGAAGCGGGTGAAGGCCATGACGTGATGATTGTCATCGACTCTCTCACCAGGCTCTCACGAGTGCACAACGCAGCGTCCAAGGGCAGTGGTCGCACCATGTCGGGCGGGGTTGACGCCAGAGCTCTGGAAATACCCCGGAAATTGTTTGGCGCAGCCCGAAAAATTGAAAATGGCGGGTCGCTTACCATTCTGGCAACCATACTCGTTGATACCGGCAGCCGGATGGACCAAGTGATATTTGAGGAGTTTAAGGGCACAGGCAATATGGAAATTGTATTGTCACGGGAAATTGCAAACCAGCGAATTTTCCCGGCGCTGGATATTTCTAAAAGCAGCACCCGCCGTGAAGAGCTCCTTCTCAATCCAAAGGATATTGAAAATATAACAACGTTACGGCGAGCACTTACCGGACTTAAGCCTGCAGAAGGCGCTAAGACACTGGCCGAGCTACTTGAGAAACACCCGACAAATGCAGAGCTGTTGAAGCATTTTATCACCTAGTTTATCGTCTTTTTGTTAAACTGCCTGCGCATGCAAATTCACCCCGTGGAAATAATCATTTATGAGGCCATCCAACTCACCTGTTACGTTAACGGTAGCGCAAAAACAACAGCAAATCTGTAGCGCCATTCGCGCTGAAGAACAACGCCTACGTAACAAATACAGTATTCTGAAATACCAGGACTGGATTGGCTTTAGCATTCTGTTGTTTTCCCTGACGGGCATGATCACCGCGGGCTACTGCTACTATATCGATGTAATTCCAGCCTGGGTCTGTATTATATCGGCAGCCATCTTTGCCTCGCTATCGCACGAACTTGAACACGATCTCATACACCGTCAATACTTTAAACAAAATGCCCTCATGCATAATCTAATGATGTTGGTGGTCTGGATAATGCGGCCCAACACAATAAGCCCCTGGTATCGTCGCAGCATGCACTTTTTGCATCACAAGGTATCGGGGACAAAAAAAGATCTGGAAGAACGACTGGTAGGCAACGGCATTAAATTTGGTTTCGTTCGCTGCCTGGTCATGTTTGATAACCCGCTTGGAATGCTCACCCAACGCAATCATTTGGCGCGAGATATTGACGGGTTTTCAGTAATCAGTCTGGTGAAAGCAGGGTTTCCCTTCACCATTTTCTACTTTGCCACGTGGTATTTATTTTTGGGTTTTCACGCCTACGACCTGATGATTGGTGGCGACTATCCATTGTTGCTATTAAATGCTTTTGACGGGGTGGATTTATTGGTGGTGGTATTAATAGCCCCCAATTTTGTTCGCTCGGGGTCATTAAATTTTGTAACATCTTTCTTACACTACTACGGTGGTGTGACCAACATAATCCAACAAACCCAAATTTTGAAACCCTGGTTCTTTGCACCCCTGCATTTGTTCTGTTTCAATTTTGGTTCGACCCACGCCATCCATCACTTTGTGGTTGGCCAGCCATTTTATATTCGTCAGATGGTGGCCAGGGTTGCCCATAAGGTAATGGCGGAGAATGGTGTAAGAGTTAACGACTTCCGTACTTTTTTTAACGCTAATCGCTGGGAAACGGCCTAGCGTTTATTGATCGACAAGCCTAATAACAAGCGCATGTAATTAAATGCCTTAATCTCTTAGCTACTGCCTGCTATCAGGTTGATCTGATCCTAGATATGCCGCTGTTACTAATTTGATCGTAATGGGTAATTAGATTGCAGCGTGTGGTATTCTCAAAAATAATTCGGTATGTTATTCACCTGCTCATGTTGATGTTCATCATGGCGCCAGCCTCCCGTCGATAGAATTGAGAATGTAATGAGAAAAGTCAGTCAGTCTGATACAAACCGCCATCTTCAAGAAATGAAGGAACAAGGTTACAGTATCATTGAAGAGGTTATGCCCAAGTCGCAGCTAAAAGAGTTGCAAAATGCACTGAGTGAAACCATTGAAAGTAACAATCTGGGCTATGCAGAAACCGAATTTGAAGGTAAAAACACAGTACGGATATACAACCTGTTAGCCTATCATCGCGCCTTTGAACAAATACCCACGTCTGAAATCACCCTGCCTATTGTTGAACAAATATTGGATAAAGAACTGCAACTCTCGTCAATTTCTGCAATTTGCTTAGGCCCGGGACAAGCACCACAACCAATCCACGGCGATAGTCAGATGATCCCTCTGCCTCGTCCTCATGTGCCCATATCAGTCAATTCCATGTGGGCACTCAGCGACTTTACTGAAGAAAATGGCGCGACCCGCATTGTGCCAGGCAGCCATCAATTTGATCATCACCCGGAATACATGAAAACCTATAACACTGTTGCAGCAGAAATGCCCGCAGGCTCCATTTTGTTATGGAACAGTGCTTTATGGCATGGTGGCGGTGAAAACCTCACTCAACAACGCCGTGATGGAATAGCTTGTTACTATTGTGCAGGCTGGGTGCGCCCTCAGGAAAACCAGCAACTCGGTCTTAGCATGTCACAACTAAAGTCTTTTGACCGGCGGTTGCAGGAGTTGTGCAGTTTTTCGGTGTATAAAGGAATTTACGGTCACGTCGACAATGAAGACCCGATAAAAATGTTAGGACAACAACAAACTCGCGGTTTATTGTGGCAAGCCAGTGATAAAAAGTACTTCAAAAAATGAAATAGTATGCTGATGGTCGGTTTGAGTGATTGATATCCAAGATCAATCTTATGGCGCTTCTATCGTGGAATGACCAGTCAGTCTTTGATCTTTTTTAGCAGCCCAAGCCCCGCCGTTCACTTCTGGCATATGGATCGATTCGGATTCTTCCGTGTCTGGTATTGCAACCTAAAACACCTAATGGTGCCAGTGCGTCTTGGACTGTTATGCGCAGTCGCTAATCCCATCGACCAGAATAGGATCAACATAGTCTTGAAACTGCTTGGAGCTCCTGATGTTAGTCGAGGCTTGAGGGATTAATTTTTGCCACGTTTACTGGTCCGATGCCTGATCAAGCTCATCAGCCCATTCATCGTCCCATTCGTCATCGCCATCAAAGAACTCGTCCTCGGCCGGAGAATACACGTCGCCCTTTTTTGCATGGCGTGCGTGACAGGCATCAATCTCCGGCTTGGCTGCCATATAATTGGCAATCAATTGACGAGCGATATCGATTTCGCTAGACAAACTCAAGTCTTGCCGGTCGAGGATACGATTGGTAATCGCCTGCATACCATCACTTAAGGGCACCGCGCATAGATGAAGAGGCATGACCGAGGCGACAAAATCTTTCATTCCTTCTCGATACATAAAAATTTCATCGGTATCAGAAAAATAAATCATGTCCACAATACCGTCGTCAAGATAGTCACGCACACACATGTCGAGCACCAGGTAGGAGTCGCAGATAATTTTACCCTGATCCTTTTGGGGCTGAATGCCAGACTCGATCGCGCAACCACCCAGAGCCAGTACTATCGCAAAAGAGAATCCCCAGCAACGCAGCCGCCGACGCATCATTGGCACTGGATCCTTGCCACAGATAACGCTGGCAAGAAGAATTTCACATGTCGATTGTTTACTGTCACATTACTACCTGTGTATTGACGATGATTGAGGAGTATAGAAAGGCTATTTCCCCTATTTCTCCTAATCTGTAATAAGAAAAAGGCTACTGGCAATCGTCTGGCTATAAACATCAATCGACGTGCAAAACAGGGTGGTTCCCGAGTGCATAATTCAATCGCAGTCAGCAAAAATTACCCGATAAATCCGTCAGTGACGCACGAGCGCTATCATTTTTTTGGTGAAATGATCACCGGTAAGTTAAACCGCAGCTCATCAGCGACCCATTGGTTTTTTATTCAACACGATAAGACGTTAAGGGCATTAACCTCTTGAGTAGACGACTTTTCCTGCCTTTATGGTTTGCATAACCTGTATATCCTTTATTTTGGAATGAGCTATGTCGATTGGATTTTTATCCAACACCACAAGGTCTGCTAGTTTTCCAACTTCCAAACTCCCTTTTACCTTATCTTCAAAATGCTGATACGCACTCCAAATTGTGATCGCTTGTAAGGCTTCATATGGAGTTAATCGTTCATTTTCCCCGATTATTTTTCCAGATCGTGACGTTCTGTTAACCGCGGTCCATACCACGCGCATCAAGTTTGGCAGGGCCACGGGGGCATCTGAATGTATGGTTATGTTAAGGCCCTTGTCTAAAGCAGTCCTGACAGGGCTTATACGTTGTCCAAGCTCCGCGCCTATGATTTCTGAATGCCAGTCGCCCCAATAGAATGTATGAAGCGGAAACAGCGATGCGATGACGTTTAGTTCATTAAACGAGTCTAGTTGATCGTCTCTAATGTACTGGCCATGAATAAGAACAAAACGACGATCGTCATTGCCATATTTTTCGGTTAGAGGCTTCAGGGTTCTTAGCATCTGATCCATCGCCGCGTCGCCATTTGCATGGGTCAGTATCTGCCAATTATTGATAAATGCCTTTTCATATATTTTTGAGAGATCACCATCATTAGGAATCGCAGGATAGCCGGCATAATCCTTTTTTGCGCCATCGGGCGGTAACAAGTAAGGTGTTGTTCTCCACGCAGTACGGCCCTGGGGGGAACCATCAAGTGTGACTTTCATTCCTCCAATTTTGTATCCGTTAACATAGTCAGCTGAATACCATTTGGTATTCATATACTGATCAACAAAGAGATAGTCTATATAGCTGACAACATCTAGCTTGAGTCGTTTTTCATCGGCCATGGTTGCCAAAAACTCATGATTTCCCATCGCTCGCCCTTCTTGAGCTGTGGTGTAACCAAAAGAAAGAGCCATCTCTTGCCCAGCATTGAAAAACTGTAAGCTAGCTTCTCGCGTGACCGGGCTAATGGCTTTCATGATATGTGGGATGGCGGCCAGTTCCTCCAGTACACCATTTGGTTCATTCGAGCCTTTCTCTCGTCTAATCAGTCCTCCTTCTGGGTTAGGCGTCTCTTTTGTTATCTCTAGTATTTCGAGCCCTTTTGAATTTACTACAGCAAAGTGACCCGAAATATGGGTGATCATTATCGGATATTCTGTTGTGACCTCATCTAGATCATGTTTAGTCAAAAATCGTTTTTCCTCGATAACACTATCGTCAAAACCGGTACCGAAAATCCATCCAGTTAATGCTCTATTTGTTGGAGTATTCCAATCCTTAAGGTGTCTAATAATGCTTGGAATATCTTTAGCATTTGCATCAGGAGGCGGTAATAACTGTGCACCTATTGCTTGAGCTGAAAAGTTGGAGAAGTGAGCATGGCCATCGATAAAGCCAGGCATAAGTGTTTTGCCTGCCAAGTCAATAGTTACATGGTTTTCACCGATTTTTAATAACGCTTCTTTTTTTGAACCGACAAAACTGATTTTTTCATCGTTGACTATAACTGCCTCTACATATTGAGGTTCGTCGCCAACCATCGTTAAAATCGGTCCTCCGAAATATAACGATGACAGAGGGGTAGAAGCTGCGGGATTTTCCGTTAGATTTTGTTGGCCGCATGAGGAAACTATTAAACTTAAAATTAGGGCGTAGAGACTCTTTCTCACTTGTGGGAATCCTTGAATAACGGAACGGCTGCAAGGATACTACAAATAATGCGTGCTTACACTTGCTGAGTAGCAGCCCGGATCAGTGTCCCGATCGTTAAATCAAAGACTTTCTCATAAGTCTTTGATTTAACAAGTTTCTGATTTATGATCAGGTCGAAGGAATTGATAATACAAAAGAGAATCAGGCGCTCTGCCTGGATATCTCCCCTCTTTGTGATCACCAATTGAATGCAAACAAAAATTAGGCAATGGCATCCTGGTTCTGAGATAGGGCGCCAAAGTGACATAAAGCCTTAGGCTCTTAAATAAACTGCGAGGCAACAAGATGCGTGAAGAACTTTCCAACGAGGAACTCATTCAGCTCTATGACGTCGTTACTAGCAGTGTCAACGCACAATTTGAACTGTGGCTCACGATTACGTTCGCAGTGATAATTGCCTCTTTTATCGCGGGGCACCGTCTTGCAAAATCACTGCAATACACCATCGCAATTCTCTACGCTGCTGTTTCCGTGGTGCTGTTTTTAATGCTACTCGGGGCTGTGCAATTCTCAGCACAATTTGATGCACTTGCTATAGGTACGTCTGGAGAATCGGGGCTCATTAGGATAATAGGCATGCTGCGTGGGTCTGTATGGTTTTTTGGCTCGATCGCGACCATCGTGTTTATCTTTAAAGGACACAAAGGTTATAAAAACCGCGACGCCTGACCCACAACAGACCTCGAGGCCAGTCGTTAGTTTTGGCTCCCGAAGATGGGAGATGGCACACGCGAGTATTAAGTTAACTACGCGGTCTTTAACTCTTCCAAAAACTGCTGATTTTGAAAGTCCTTTAATGCCTGCTCAACCTCATCCATTGTATTCATTACAAAAGGGCCGTATTGAGCTATAGGTTCATTAATCGGACGACCACTGAGTACTAATAATTCTGCTCCAGAAGGGCCTGCCGTTAACTGTAAGGATTTCCCTTTGCCGTAGATACCCAGCTCGCGCTCGGCTAACAAATCCGTCTCACCTTTGTAGACATATGTTTTCGCAGAATATTCTGCATTAAACAACAGCTCCACAGATTCGTTAGATGACAGTTGCACATCCAGTAAAACAGGCTGGGTAGAAGTTTCTGTAATTTGGCCTTGCAGTAACACTTCATTAATTATTACATCACCTGCAATAACGCGAACTTTACCCCCTTTGGCTAGCGGCTGCTCATTAATACGGGTACCGGCAATCTCCTGATAAGCAGCAGGTTTCATTTTTTCGGCTGCCGGTAAATTCAGCCAGATTTGAAAGCCATGTAATAAACCCCGCTCCTGCTCTGGCATTTCAGAATGAAGCACTCCGGCGCCCGCAGTCATCCACTGCACGTCACCAGCACCAATAATGCCCTCGTTGCCCATATGATCGCGGTGACGCATACGCCCTGCTTTCATATAAGTAATGGTTTCAAAGCCACGATGTGGATGCTCGGGAAACCCCCCAATATAATCAGTGGCATTATCAGAGTTAATTTCATCAATCATCAAAAAAGGATTGAGTACCTGATGCAGGCGCCGACCTGCTAGTCGGTGGATTTTAACCCCGTCACCATCTTGCGCCGGTTGCGCTGATATAACTTGCTCTAATTTTCTCACTTTTTTCTCCAGCTAGTCCCAGGGTGAAGAGTGCTTATGCCGCACTCATGGCGTCTCTGTTATGAGACTTAGTAAAATCTTGTAACGGTCCTACGGGTATGACCCCTGTAGGGTTAATTGTCAGGTGGCTAGCGTAGTAATGCGTTTTAATATCTTCAAAGTTCACGGTTTCAGCCACACCCTGCACTTGGTAAAGTTCACGAACATAAGCACTTATAGCCGGGTAATCCGCTAGCAATTGCCGGTTGGTTTTGAAATGGCCAAAGTACACCGCATCAAAACGAATCAAGGTAGTAAACAAACGCCAGTCGGCTTCCGTTAACTGATTGCCTGCTAGATAACGCTGTTGAGTTAGCAGGCCTTCGACCCAATCCAGCGAATCAAACAGGCTGTAAAATGCTTCTTCGTAAGCTTGCTGCGTGGTTGCAAAGCCAGCCCGGTAAACACCGTTGTTGATGGTGTTGTATATACGATCATTCAAGGTATTGATCTTCTCGGACAAACCCTGCGGATAATAGTCATCGGTATTGCCGGTCAAATGATTAAACGCTGTATTGAACATACGGATAATCTCCGACGACTCGTTACTGACAATGGTTTGTGTGTGTTTGTCCCACAATACCGGCACTGTCACGCGGCCTTCATAGTTAACGTCAGCCTTTAAATACAGCTGATAAAGGAAATCCAAATCGTAAAGTGGATCGTTCATTTCCCAGCCATTTTCCAGCATGATGGGGTCGACGACAGTGATCTCGATATAGTCTTCCAACTGTTTAAGCTGACGAAAAATCAACGTGCGGTGAGCCCAGGGACAAGCCAGCGACACATACAAATGGTAACGACCTTTTTCCGCTTTGAATCCGGTTTCACCGTTGGGGCCCGCTTCGCCATTCGGTGTTAGCCAGTGCCTGAAGCGACTATCCTGACGACGAAACTCACCGCCGCTATTATCTGTTTCGTACCACTGATCAACCCATTTACCCTTCTGTAATAAACCCATTACCCTGCTCCGGAAATCGTGTTGTCAGCCAATGTCGATATCAAGCTATCAACCTGTTGCTTGCCTTGGGCAATCACTTGCTCGGGGCTGCCTTTCGAGCCGCTGGCATCAATATGAAATACATCACTAATACCGATGAATCTGCATATGTGCTCCAGATAGCGGCTGGCAAAATCCATCTCACTGCCGATGGGCGTACCACCGCTCGATGTGATGATGACCGCCCGTTCTACACCCAGTAAACCTACTGGACCTTGCTCTGTGTATTTAAAGCTAACGCCGGCGCGACAGATGGCGTCAATCCACTGCTTTAATGAGGCAGGGATTCCAAAGTTGTATATAGGCGAGGCCAATACCAAAGTATCGGCACTTCTCAATTCATCGATTAAACTCTCTGACAGACTGAGCTGAGTCTGTAAGCTGGGCCGCTGATCATCGGATGAGCCGTGAACGCCCACTAAATCTTCGGCACTGATGGGTGGCAAAGGTTGCTGCGCCAAATCTCGACTAATGACCGGCTGCTTCATCGCATCCACCAGGTACTGCCCAATAATGCGAGAGTTTGAATTGTTCAGTCGTGCACTGCTGTTAATGTGTAATACCGTCATGTTATTTCTCCGTGTGAATTTGATGGGACGTGTTTCTTACTTTGCTGTTTGAACGTGAAGTACATGGTCTACACTGATGCTGCCTGCCCCTCGGAATACCAAGCCGACACTAATCACCAATAAAGCCAAGCCAAATTCGTAGCCATTATTCGATATAAAAAGGCCGTGTTGTAAATGAACCGTGGCGATTGCAACGATCATTGTTATTGCGAGTACAACCGCAGCCGGACGTACCAGCAGGCCTACGATCAAAAACAATCCACCGAACAACTCAGCGCTGCCTGCCAGTGCTGCCATTAATACACCAGGTTCAATTCCTATGGATGCCATCCATGCACCGGTGCCTTCCAGGCCATAACCGCCAAACCAGCCAAATAATTTTTGAGCGCCGTGTGCGGCGAAGATCACGCCAGCACCTATGCGAAGAGGCAAAGTATCCAGGCCGGCTGTTGTATTAGTTATTTTGTTAATAAGTGATTTCATGTTGTTGCTCCAAATAGTAGTTGTGAGTTCGTTTAAGTGATGGCGCCATTGTAAGGATTGTAATATTCGTAATAAGACCTGTTTTTAGTTTAGAATGTTCTAAATATTAGAACAATTTTAGGTGTTAACATGGCAAAAAACCCCATATCAATAGAGGTTCTTGAGACGCTTGATGCTATTGACCGGCGTGGTAGCTTCGCAAAAGCAGCAGAAGAGCTGAACAAAGCCACCTCTGCGGTTTCCTACGCAGTGCAAAAGCTGGAAGAGCAACTGGACATCGCTCTATTTCAGCGTCAGGGGCGCCGCTCGGTATTAACTCCAGCCGGACGGTTAATACTGGATGAAGGCAGGGGCATACTAGAACTCACAGTACGTCTAGCAAACAAGGCGAAGGAGGTAGCCACAGGCTGGGAGCCTCGCATTATTATCGGCATAGAATCAATCCTCCCCTACTCTGTCTTTTTTGGGGCACTGAACCCATTTCTTAAGGAGCACCCCAGTATTGAGATTGATATCTGTGAGTGTGTGCTCAATGGAGGATGGGACGCACTAGAGCAAGGCCGAGTTGATTTAATTGTCGGTTCGCCTGGGCCCATCCCATTACAAATGGGTTATCGCGCTATACCAATAGGCCCGGCAGATTTGGTGCTGGTTATTGCCTCTAGCCATGAATTGGCGAGTTTAGCTGACACCGAAGCTCAGCTTGCCAGACTTCGGAGGGTCGTTACGCATGACACATCGGTAGCTGGCATTACTCGCAGCGCGGGCTTAAGCAGTGACGGGAAAAAATTCTATGTGCAAAATATTGATCAAAAAGTCGAGGCGATACGAGCAGGCATTGGTATAGGCCATCTCCCTCGGCACCGCATTCAAAGCCTCCTCGATAGTGGCGAACTGGTAGCGCTCGGGTTGGGTCAAGTATCTTTTCATGAGAATTTTATTGCCTGGAAAATTAGCAACAAAGGCAAGGGATTACAGGCATTGAGTAGACAACTGGTGGCTGTATTTGGGTAGAGGCGTTTGAACAAACGCCAGGCAATTTAATAGCTCTTTCAAACGAAATAAAATAACTAGTAAATACCCGCTAACGTGAAGTCTGTTCTTGGCACATTAACGACGGTTCAATTAGTCCCGGGTCACTAGTCGCTTACTGACCATCCGGGCATATACAGGAAATAATCTTTGAAGAGATAAAAATGTCCCGCTTTACAGGCAGCTGGAACAACAAAAAGCTTCGTGCTTTATGGGTTTTCTAGCATGTTATTGATAAAAAGCTGTAGGGATTGTTCATGCAGGATGAGCATAGCCTCCATATCCCCCTGATGACTGACAATTATATTTTCAAAAGCATTGTGAATACCGTAAAGATAAAGACCAATTTTCTTCAATTCTTCATCGTCTTTTTCGCTTCCCATAACCTTCATTATTTTGGCTAAAATATCTGCCATTAACAATCCGTGGGCTTGGTCTAACCCTATAAGATCTGGAAATAATCGGGTGGCCGCGTGCATCTCTCGAACAAACTTAAGATCATCAGAACCATCTTTCCAGCCATCGTAGATAAGCTGAAAAAACGTGAACATAAGGTCTTCATTACTGGTATCCCCAGAAACGGCATGGCCTATAAAACTCTCCATCTCGTTTCTGACTTCGCTTAACCAGGCGGTATATAGCTCGCTGATTATCGCTTGCTTGTTGGGGAAATATTGGTAAAGAGAGCCCACCGAAATATCCGCACCATTGGCAATATGGTTTGTTGTTAAGGTATTAAGCCCCTGCTTAACCAGTAATCCTCGGGTCGCTGTGAGAATACTCTTCACCGTAGCTTGAGAGCGTTTTTGCGATGGTTTTTTTCGGCTAGCTACTTTTTTTCTTGTGGCAATACTCACTTGTTATTCAATTCTCTCATCAATTGATAGATTAATTTGGCATGTCCTATACGCTTTGCGTGCGCTAACGAATATAACGCGAATATTTACTCGCATTAATATAAATTGTCATTTATTGTATTGCAAGTAATTACTCGCATTAACTACCAGTGACAGACAAATGAAGACAACGTATCTACATTCCTTATGGCGACCCTTGCTTACAACATCAGCCCTTATCGGTTTGGTTTTAGGTCTTGCCTCCTGCTCTAATGATCCATTACCGAAAGCCCCTCCTCCGGCACCGGCTTCAGCGTTATATCTCAACGGCCATATCTATACCGGTGTCCCAGACCGACCATGGGCAGAAGCGATGGTTACGGTTGGAGGCGCAATACACTTTGTGGGAAGTAATGAAGATGCTCAACGCGCCCTGACTAAACCTGAGCAAACCCATGATCTTGATGGACATTTTGTTATGGCCGGTATTGTCGATGCTCATACTCATCCGGGTATGGTTGCGGTTTTGCCCGAAGAGGAAGGCGCCTCGACCACCCCTATGCCTGCCAAACCGAAACAAGCGACTATGGAGTGGTTACGTAATTACGATAATGATCACCCATTTACTCTAATGGTCAATGAAGGTGTATGGGATGTCGCTGAGTTTCTTCCGAGCGGCCCTCATAAGCAACAACTGGATGAAATTTTCCCACTGACGCCAGTGATTCTATACGACAATTCCGGGCACAGTATGTGGGTAAATTCAGCCACGCTAACCCTGCTGGGTATTGATAAACATACATCGGATATTAGTAAAAACATCTCTGAGTTTGTGCGAGATGAACATGGAGAGCCGACAGGCTGGATAAAAGAATTTGCCCTAATGCCTTCCCTTCAAGGTCTGTTACTACCCGCCGAAAAAGAAATACGAAACAATTTACTGCAGCAGCTTAACTTTCTAGCCAGTAAAGGTGTCACAACGATCTGGGATGCAGGCAACTTTGATATGGACGACCCGGTCTATGCCCAAGTAGCAACATTGGATAAAGCAGGTTTGTTACCTTTACGCTATGAAGGGTCTTACCATATTTGGAACCCTGCACAAATTGACACCGCAGTATATGAGCTACTCCAACTTCGAGAAAAATATACAACCAACAAACTTAAATTCAACACAATTAAAATACACTTCGATGGTGTTGCCGAAATACTGACTGCCGGCATGCTCGAACCTTACGAAACGGACGCACAGAATAGTGGTGGTATTCTGTTCACGAAAGAACGACTTAAAGCATTGATGCTGGAGCTTGATCAAGCGGATATTAACCTGCACATGCACGTTGTTGGCGACAGAGCAACGCGGACTGCGCTTGATGCCTGGCAACTCGCCATTGAGTCTAAAGGCAAGCCATTAACTATAGAGCTGAGCCTATCTCACCTGGAAACGGTCCACCCTGATGACATCAAGCGATTTAAAGACTTAGGGGTCCACGCTAACTTCACACCGCATTGGTTTGGAGGGCTATTTGGCGAAGCAGGAAAAATTAATTTAGGTAATGAACGAGCGAGCCGGTCACAGGTAGTGGGCCACTTTATTGATTCTGGCGCTAACGTAACGCTGTCGAGTGATGTTGTATCAGGAGATGAAGCCTACCGTGCCAATCCTTTTATTGGTATAGAGATGAGCATAACTCGCCAGGAATTTGGTAGCGCGATCGACGCGAAAACGTTTTCACCGGCGAATGCTGCAATATCCATAGAGGAAGCATTACAAGCGTATACCATAAACGGAGCAAGGCAGCTTGGTTATGAAGAGAGAATAGGAACCTTACAAGCGGGTAAACTGGCGGATTTTATAGTGCTCAATACCAACCCATTGGAAACGTCACCCAAAGCAATTCATAAAATTTCACCAACAGCGACCGTGGTCGAAGGCCAGTTAGTTTTCGGGAGTCACTATTCGTCAAAGTAAGACATTGGATGGCACTGGACAGTATTTAGATCTCTTCGCCTGACATGATTAATGACTGCGTTTGGCCCTAAGCGACAACTTTCAATATTGGTATAACTACTTATTGATAGTCTGTTCTTGAACTATTGTGCCCGGTTTCTTGTCAATAGCTGCCCAAAACAGCACCAGCCTGTTATCCTGCATTAAGTCCGCATTTGCTTATTAAGGAATTGCCTGACGAGCATCTAAAAAAAATAAAGTGCTGCTCATGCTCAGGTTTTAACCAGTGCGGAAATAACATCCTGTTGAAACAGTTCCCGAATATTGGACTCAATATGCGGTATATCCACTTATACCATCGCCAACAGTGCGTAAATGAGGAAATTTGAATGACTGATATTGTTGCACCTGGTATCGCGGCTGAAGCCGTTGACAATTCATCACATTATGGAATCGGGGGCGCGAAAGGCAAAACCGGATTTGCCTGGGCTTTTTTTGAATGGGCCCGTAACCCTTATTACGTTCTCGTTGTCATCTATATTTTCGCGCCTTACTTCGCCAAGGAAATAATCGGGGCGGATGTTAGAGCCAGTGGCATTCTCGACGGTCTATCTCCCGAAGAAGCACAGCAAACACTTAATGCCAAAGGACAATCCGCTATTGCGGCGGTTACCAAAGGTGCGGGGCTCGTCGCAGCTTTTACCGCGCCTTTCCTCGGGGCTGCATTAGACCGAGGCGGTTTGCGAAAGCCACTGTTGGCAATTTTCCTCAGCATCATCACGGTCATGTCCTGGATGCTTTGGTACGCAATCCCCGGCGAAGGCGGCCTGAGCACTACCACATTAACCATTGTTTTAATGGTTGCTTATGTTTGCTACACCTACTCGGAGGTCACACATAATTCGATGCTGACGGTTGCAGGGGCGCAGAAATCGCTGCCCGCTATTTCTGGTCTTGGGCTGGCGTTAGGTAATCTGGCGGCGGCACTGTTAATGCTCAGCCTGGTTTTGATGTTTACTTTACCTGCTATGAACCAGTGGCCATTTTCTGAGCCCCTGTTTGGTCTGGATGCCAGCAAGTTTGAAGTCCAGAGGCTTGCGGGGCCGCTTTGCGCGGTCTTCCTCGCTGTGTTCTCGATCCCTTTCTTTTTGTTTGCAGCAGACGGTGGAACAAAAGGTGCAAGCTGGGTTAATGCTTTCAGGGACGGTGCAAAAGGTGTGTTCAAAACCATCCGCGAAGCGGCCCATTACATGCAGATGATGAAATACCTTTTAGCTCGGATGCTTTATGCCGACGCTATGGCCGCATTTTTGGCGCTCGGTGCTGTCTACGTTTCACTGTTTCTCGGTTGGGGAATTCTGGAGATGACCGTTTACGCTATTTTTGGCTCAATGTGGGCCTTTGGTGGCGGCATATTTGGTGGCTGGCTCGATACAAAACTGGGACCTAAAATTGCCTTGATCATCGAAATCGTGGTTATGGTTGCCAGCCTGGTTCTGCAATTATCGATCACTCGAGAGACGCTTTTCTTTGGCTTGGTAGATAATGTTTTAATCTGGGATGGCATTATATTCAAATCGCTTTCTGATTTGGTTTATCTGGGTTCAATCAGCATTGTCGCCGTTACGGCTACGGCTAGTATTTCCTCCAGTCGCTCAATGCTGGTCCATCTTGCGCCACCGGGGCGTAGTGGTGAGTTTTTCGGATTGTATGCGATTGCCGGTACCGTCACAGTATGGATAGGACCTATGCTGGTGGAGTTCTTTACCGATACGTTCAATTCTCAACGTATTGGCATGGCTTCCATCGCAATGCTATTCGTGATCGGCGTTGCTGTTCTGACAACGGTGAAAATGGAAAAAACGGGCTGAGCTCTATTCAGCTTTTTAAGGAAAGAAGAGAAAAGGACACTCAGATTTTAACTTTTCACTTTACAAAGCCAAAGAAACCGGCCGAAATCGTTCAGTGATGTATGACAAATGGCCGTGGACTGCTTAATCATTGGCAGATGAGCACTGGTGACTTCGGCCCAGCATTCAACGAATTGATTGGGTCGATCACTGGCAAACCAAGATAGTAACCTCTATAGAATTCTACGTGTTGTTGTAGAACTACTCCTTACATCACCGGATAAACGGTCGAATTCTTTCGATGACGGACTAGCTCTGCTCGCTCTTTATATCGATTTTCATGTCGCGAATGACTATTTTAAAACAGCTGGATATCAGAAAAAGATCTAGCTAACTTCTTCCAATCTGTTGCGTCCATGGTAGGCTCGAAAAATATTTTGAAACCATCGTCAACGGATTAAAGAATGCGCCCGAGGCCTTTTTGGCATAGTCCAGAGTGCGAACTTTGATAAGCTGATTGTTAAAGTTAGTTAGACCTCCGGAGGCGGACATTCACTGAATCAAATTTCAATCTAACAGGAACTCTAAGTTTCATTAGGAACAAAGAGATTTTTAATACTGACGGCACTCCATAATTGCTTTTCACTAGAGAAACTAACGAGATGATGCTATGAAAAACAAGAGTAATATAATAACACGATTTACTAATCAGGGAGTGTTGGCAGCGGTTGTTATCCCGGCCGTTATTTTAGCTGCATCCAATGTCATGGCGCAGCAATCAGCAGGCGCTAATCAGGTTATCGAAGAAGTGGTTACCATTGGTACTCGTACCAAAGGGCGCTCTGCGGAAGATTTACCTGTGCCGGTTGATGTGCTCAGTGCGGAGGCGATGGCAAATACAGGTCACACAGAAGTTGGGCGTATGCTGCAAAGCTTGGCGCCTTCTTTTAACTTTTCAAGCTCCAGTATAAGTGATGGTTCAGATGCGTTGCGGCCAGCGACGCTTCGCGGTTTAGGTCCAGACCAAACGCTGGTACTTATCAATGGTAAGCGACGTCATCAGGCCTCGCTGATTCATATCAATACATCGGTGGGTCGTGGTACTGCCGGGGTTGATTTGAATGCTATCCCCGCCGCTTCCATAAAACGTATCGAAGTGCTTCGCGACGGAGCTGCAGCTCAATATGGTTCTGACGCTATAGCAGGTGTTATTAATATTGTCCTTAAAGACGCCGATGAAGGCGGCAATGTAAGTGCTTCGTATGGCGAATATTCCGAGGGTGATGGTGAAACTTATAACCTGGATGCATCGAAAGGTTTTGCTTTGGGGGATGACGGCTTCCTAAGCGCTACCTTCAATTACCGGGACCGTGGCAGAACCAATCGCGCTGGAGTTCAAGGTGCTTGTGCTTATGGCGGATGTTCTGATACTGATTTTAATGGTATTGATGAGGTGGGTGACCCGCGAGAAATCACCTTTAATCGCAAAAGCTTTAGGATTGGCGATGCGGATTCTGAGCAGTACGCTTTCACGTTAAACGGTGCGTACAATATAGGGGTGGGTGAGGTTTATGGCTTTCTAACCTACTCTGAGCGCGAAAATGAATCGGGGGCTTTCTACAGAAATCCCTCTTCGGGTAGCGGTTCTTATCTCGATGACGGCGACAACGTTGTCCCCGGAGGGTTCCTGCCCATCATACATTCTCAAATTGATGATTTCTCCATTAACCTCGGTTATAACATGGAGTTTGATAACGGTATCACGATGGATATATCGTATACCGACGGAACGAATGAAATCGATTATGACACGCAAGATTCAATTAACTATTCGTATGTGAATTATTTGAATTTTGGGGAAGGTCTCACCGATGCCGAAATTCGTTCCACGATTCCAAGAGCGGCTAACGCTTATGGTCTGGAGTTGGGCCTAGAAACTATCAACCTTGATTTTACACAGGCCGTTGGAGATTTTTCTCTGGCTTATGGGCTTGAGTTAAGAACTGACAGCTATAAAATCAAGCCTGGAAAGCCTTATGCCTATGCTGATTTTGATACTGACCCTTTAACGGGGGCTGATCTTTATCCACAGAATGCCGGGGGCGCAATTCAAGGCTTTAATGGTATAGCGCCAACTTCTGCTGTTGATGAAGAGCGCGATGTGTTTTCATTTTATGTGGATGGTGAATATCAGATCTCTGCTGATCTACTGGTCAGTGCTGCGGTCCGTTATGATGACTATGATGATTTTGGTGATACAACCAATTTCAAAGTGGCAGGTAACTGGGCTGTATCTGATACTGTAAGACTTCGCGCTGCGATCAGTACTGGTTTTAGAGCACCATCAATGCAGCAGTTATATTTCAATAACATTAGTACTCAGTTTGTTACTGACCCAACCGATATTACCGGGCCACAAATTGCTGAACAGGTGGGTACCTTTAGGAATGACAGTCAGTTAGCTCAGGATATTGGTATTCCTTCTCTGAAAGAGGAAGAGTCTGATAACTACAGTGTTGGGTTTATTTATACGCCACTGGATCAGTTAAGTATTACTTTGGACTTCTATAAAATTGATATCGATGATCGTATTGTTATCAGTAATAAGTTGAAAGCCTCTGACGATCCGTCAGGTAATCTGGGTGATGCTTTAACTGCTTCTGGTGCCACGTCTGGTCAGTTTTTCCTTAATGGCGCAAATACTGAAACAGAAGGTTTTGACCTAATCGCCACGTATTCAGGGATTGAATTTGGTGCAGGTATGCTGGATATCACTTTCGCGGCTAACAAAACCGAAACTGATGTCACTGATGTCTACACTGATGGTGGTCTTTCAGCGATAGATCCTGATGTTGTATTCAGTAGTCAGGATATTTCAATCATCGAAGAGTGGCAGCCTGAGAGTCGCATCAATTTGTCAGGCCTGTATATGATAGGGAATTGGCAGGCTAACCTGACCTTTAACCGCTTTGGTGAATATACAGTTGAAGATGGTGGTCGTCAGACTTACGGGGCGGTTGTTGTTACTGATCTCAATGTCCGTTATGCATTTGATAATGGTCTGAGCTTGAATGTGGGTGGTAATAATATATTCGACGAGTATCCTGATAAGAACAAAATTGGTAATAGTCGAGGTGGAACCCTTGAAGATGCACCCGGTGGTAATATTGTCGTAAGCAGCCCAGGTGTGTTTGATTATTCGCGTCGTTCTGCGCCCTTTGGGTTCAACGGTGCCTATTGGTATGCCGGGGTGAACTATAGTTTTTAAAATTTTAGACGTCTAAAAAAAGGGGGGGTTTTCGCCCCTTTTTTATATCAACGTTGATAGAGATAGAAATATATAGTTCTGGCGCAGAGTGTGCCTTACACCTACATGTTACAAAATTAAATCCTGTACCACACTAATCATCGCAGCAATGTTATTACTGCAACCATACTCTTCACCTGCACTGGCTCAGTCATCGCAGAACTCAATGCACATGATGGTAATGGCACCTACAGTTTTTACCAAACATTCGACACTGTTGCCGATCAATCTTACGATTATAGTTTTTCTTACCGCGCCCGGTCAGACGAAAATGAACAGTTCCACTCTTTTAGGTATAGGCCTTGCGGGACTCGGCTTCGCACGACGCAGTAATGTGTAACAATATCCGATTATAATTAACCCCGGGGTTCGATTAGCATCGAGACTTTTCAATGTCTGCTTACAAGCATATAGCGAGCCTGATTTAGAGATGACACCTGTAGGTCACTGTTGACCCACAGCGGACATGGCCAAGTATGAATACATCCCTGTTGATTTTAAAAGAAATCAGGGTACTGTACCTCACTGATTTCATTTTATTCATGGGTAAAATTGGGAGTTGCAGATAATGTATAAAACTTTTCTCGTTATGACGCTATTAGGTCTTTCTGTTTCAGCATCACATGTCTTCGCTACGACCGGTACTAAGACGACTATTAAATACGGTAATATCAGCGCGATTGAAGTCACAACTGAAAAATCTGCAATAGCTCGAAACACCATTCTTGGAGGCTTGGCAGGTATTGCGATCGATGATAATACGGCCGGGGCTTTCCAAGGCGCTTCTGCCGCTTTCGCGATTACTTCGATTGTAGAGGGTGATCGGCGCGTTTTTTTATATACCATTTCTCTTGATAAAGGTATTAGTAAAAATGTAGCTATTCACCACTCCGGCCTTTCTGTTGGTCAATGCGTTTCCTTAGAACAAGACGATAAGCACACTAACATTCGACCTGTGTCAGCGGTTTACTGCCAATCTCCCGATCATGAGGCATTAACATCACCTAATGTTGTTGATAGGCAGCAGTCGATAGCTGATGCTTGTAACAAAGCCATAAAAGCCGTCCACAAAGCCAAAAATGACACTGATATTGATAAAGCATTAATTCAAATGCGTGCACTGTGCGAGTAAATTTAAATATAGGAGGTCATCAATGAACATAGATAAAACCGTAAAGGTTGTATTAATCACTTTTTTAGCAGTGCTGCTTCTAGCCTGTGTTGGCACTGTCAGCTCGATCGATGGAGATAATCCAAAAATTTATATCATGTCAGAACAGGTTGCTAACCGTGTAATGATGTCAGCAATGAAGGCTGAAATTGATAAAGAAAACATCCAAAATCTACCCGCCCCTCAACTTGGCTACAGCGGTAAAGTTCAGTTTGGGATTGATAGAGATACTATTACGCTCTTCGCAAAAAGTGCTATCGGCAAGGACGAAACCGGCAATGAAGTGCGTGGTTATATATTTGAAGCCAAGCACAGCGGTACAGCTCCGGCAGCTGGCGCTCCAACGGTAGAGCGTCTGTTAACTAATGTCGTTAAAGATGCAAAGCAAATCGGTCAGGAAGCCAGCTTTATACGGCTAGTTGAATAAAGCGGTAGCGATGGCACCCAGCAGAAGTTAGAGCCTCGTTAAATGCGGGGCCAAACCACACGACGGACATTTTTTCACCCAAGACCGCATTCGACCCCAACAGCGATCGCCAATGGTACTTTCCTCGTAGTAGATTGGATTTAAAGGGCCGTATTACACCGGTACTCAGGTGTCCGGCCACGATTTTGTGTACACTTCA
>JBALTE010000010.1:145214-146580 GCA_036963965.1 Oceanicoccus sp.
GAAAAACCACACTCTCAGCGTGCTCTGATTGTCGCCGTGCAATTGGACAACGTCAGCGATGTTGAATTTGAGTCGTCGTTGGCCGAACTGGGTGATCTTGCAAAGACGTTAGGGCTGGAGGTGGTCGGTCAGTTTACCCAAAAGCGTTCGTCTTTCGACTCGACGGCGTATATGGGCGTAGGCAAGCGGGAGGAAATACGACAATTTTTAGAGAGCGAACAAACTGGCTTAGATGCCTTGGCGCAGGCTAATCCGCCGGCAGCTAGTGAGCCAGTAGAATTTATTCTGGTCGACCACGAAATATCGCCGTCCCAATCGCTTAATCTGGAAAATGAACTGGGTTGCGAGGTGATGGATCGCACCGTGGTCATCCTCGAGATTTTTCATCGCAATGCCCGCTCACACGCTGCGCGGGTACAAGTTGAGATTGCGCGTCTGAGCTATATGGCGCCGCGCCTGCGTGAGGCTGCCAAGCGCGCCGGACCACTAGGGCGGCAGCGCAGCGGCACCGGCGGGCGCGGTACAGGGCAGTCGCGCAGTCAGACGGATAGTCAAAAGGTTCGCGATCGTATTGCCGAGCTGCAAAAGGAAATTGATGCCATGGAGGCTGGTCGCGATACCCAGCGATCACGACGTCAGGGACAACCGGGGCTAGCGCAGGTGGCACTGGTAGGTTATACCAACGCGGGCAAATCCACTTTGATGCGCGCCTTGACCGGCAGTGATGCGTTAGTGGCCAACCAATTGTTTGCCACGCTGGACACCAAGGTGCGCACCTTGTTCCCAGAAAGTGTACCGCGGGTATTGGTGAGTGATACGGTTGGTTTCATCAAAAATTTACCGCATGGGCTGGTTGCCTCATTTAAGTCAACGTTGGACGAAGCCCTCAGCGCGTCGCTGTTGCTGCACGTTATTGACGCTGGCGACCCCGGGTTTGAAATGCAGCTTGAAGTGACCGATAAAGTATTGGCCGAGATTGGTGCCGATAGTGTGCCGCGTATTCGAGTGTTCAATAAAATTGACTATCTCGACGACGCCGTTGCACAAACTGAACGCACCGCAGAGCTGAAAACGAAGTATCCCGATTGTATTGTGCTTAGCGCACGCCGCAAGGACGATATAACGGAATTACATCAGGCAATTGTTCAATTTTTTCAAAAGGACCTGATTGAAGCCGAGATTTTTTTGCCTTGGTCGGAGCAGAGTTTGCGCGGCGAAATCTTTGCCTCCTGCGAAGTGCTTGAAGAGCGCGCCGATGCCGCGGGTGCATTTTTTCGCTTCCGCGCTGCACCTGATGTGGTCGCCAGGCTAAATGAACTCTCAGCCAAGACGTGCTGAGGTCGAGCTGGAGTATCTTGTCAGGCGA
>JBALTE010000010.1:146680-154913 GCA_036963965.1 Oceanicoccus sp.
CGCATGCCGCCAATCAATACGGTCATCTCAGGTACAGTGAGCGACAGTAAGTCAGCCTTATCCACCAGCATGTTGGTAGGTGAATCATACGCGGCAGCGGTATAGTAGTTGCGGAAAGCGTCAGCGGTAGGCTCTAGCAGAGCGAAGGATTTCACATCAGTCATTTTCTGGTTGGCACCACCGCGCATATCCGAGCCACGGTAAGTCGAAGCTGAGGCCCAGGCAGTGTGCACTAACTCTTGCACTGATAGCCCAGACTTAATGATAACCTCTTGTAGGTAGACATCTAGTAAAGCTCCAATGATGGTAGGCGGAAAATCTCACTATTGAATTGCGTCGATTTCCTTTACATAAACTGGATATGAGATGTGTAAAAAATACATAAAATCTATAAATATCAATGTATTGCATGTGTTGGCCTGGTTTATGCAAAAGTTTAGTTAAGAGCTTAAAGAAGCGTTTGACGTTAATTTTTAATAAAGGGAACACAATAGAATGAAAAAGTTATTGAGCGGTTTAATTGCAGGAACATTATTGAGCCTTGGAGCTCAAGCGGGAGTCATTTTTGAGGATAATTTTGATAATGAAATTCCAGATAACTTAGTACATACAGGCTCAGATACTAACTACAACAGCTTCACAAACTGGAATGTGTATTCCGGAACCGTTGACTTGGTAGCAAATGGTGACTGGGGGCTTGAGTGTGCAGGCGGCGCTGGAAAGTGCGTGGATCTAGATGGTTCTAATGGTAATGCAGGTATGTTTGGAAGTAATGATATTGGCCTTGATGCTGGTACTTACCAGCTAACTTTTGATATATCTGGCAACCAACGCAATAGCGCGGATGATTCGATGGGCGTGACTTTAGGTGGTTTTTTTGCACAGACCTTCGTGTTAGCTGCTGATGCTTCATGGCAAACCATTACTCATACTTTTACGGTAGATAGTGCAACAACTAGTAATATTGTCTTTAACCATGATGGCGGTGATAACATCGGTATCATGCTTGATAACGTTTCCGTTTCATCTGTACCAGAGCCAGGCACGCTTGCGTTATTAGGTCTGGGGCTTGCAGGTCTAGGAGTTGCGCGTCGTAAAACAAAAGCATAATAATTATGTGAATACCGAGTGACAACATCCCTAGATGTTGTAAAAAAAAGCGGCTCTTGATGAGCCGTTTTTTTATTCCTGATAAATTATAAAGCGGTGCAGGTAGCACAGGGAGTATTAATACTTCCTGTACTCGTTTTACCAGCTATCACGCAGGGAACGCAGCTTAACAAACACTTCTTTGTCAGTTGCATTCTCAGCGCTCAAACACTTTCGAATCTGTGTATTGGCCAAACGAAAGAAGCTATTAAATTCCCGCTCATCACCGATACAGGTAACCAGAGGAGCCACCGTTAGGTCGGCGGCTATAGCCCGCGGCAACCACTCCTTAGCCTGCCGATTATCCGGCTCCACGCTAAGGGTAAAGCGCAGATTATTCTCCAGATAATCATGACCCGGATAAACCAGCACATTGTCATCGAGGCTATGAAATTGTTCAGAGATCGTCTGATAGAGCGAATCGACATCGCCACTGCGGCAGTGCCCTACTCCGGCATTAAATAATGTGTCACCGGTAAATACTGCCACCGCCATACCCTGCTCAAGTACCAGAAAACATAGATGGGCATAGGTATGACCGGGGGTATCCAGCACGCGCAACTGAGAGCCACCGTCTAGATCGATCAGTTCCCCAGCCGTCAGCATTCGGCTCAAGCCAGGCACCTTTCCCTGACCATTACTGTGGGCCCAAACCTCGCAGCCATGCTCCGCGACCAGCTCTGGGTTGCCCTGAATATGATCCCAATGTTCGTGCGTGTTGATAATTGCCCGCAGGCTCAGCTGCTTCTGGCGCAATACGCGATTAACCTCTGCAGCATCCCAGGGATCAATAACCAGCGCAGAGCCATCCTCTAATTCGATGAAATAGGTGAAATTACGCAATTCGCTTTCGGTATAAACCTGATGGATTTCCATAGCCGCCTCTTGAGAGTCATTGACACATAATAATAAGGACAATAGCGATTTGCAGTGGCGAAATCCAAGAATCTGCGGCCATAACCTCTGCGTCATGAGCATCGCAGATTGATTCTTCATGGCCGCAGATTGTGGTTACAACAACAAAATTGAAGCGTTTGCATAACACCTTAGTCCAGTGCAGGTTTACCTGGTACAAAACTCATCGCCCGGGTATAGCCTTGTACCCAATGGTATCTATCGATGTGAAGTGCAAAAAAAACCACGTCCGGATTAGCCATGAGTGGTTTCAGCGTTGCATTGCGCTCGAGCAGTAAACGATGCGCTGATTTCTCAGCCTGACCTGACAGTTCGCGCGCATGACCAACGCCACTCATCGCCAGGCCATCGATATGATTATCATGACTGCCTGTACGGTTATCCCAAAGACAAGTGACATTGGGGCTGTTACGCATGTTCTTAACCTTTTGAGTATTCTCTAGCGATGCCACGTAAATCTCGTCCAAATTGTCAGAGAACGCATAGGCCATTAAATGTAATGCCAGCTCTTTATCGTCAGAGGTAGCCAGCACACACTGAACTTGCTGCTCTAACAAAGAGGCAACCGTTTTTTTCATCGCATCATACCCATTCAAAACCCCTTCATTGTTTCACTTAGTCAGATACATGCGGCGATAACGCGAATTCGCCCAGCGGTCATAGACCCAGTCAGCTACTAGTCTTAGTAAAGGCCAACGTAACCATCGGAACAGAAAACCAAAGCGCGTGTGTTGCCAGGCGGCCACGTTAGCGTCCAGCCCTGTTAATAATTTTCCGTCAGCCCGTTTTAGATGCAAACTGGTGAGCATTTGCTGCTTATTGGGCAGGCCAGCCTCATCATCCAGCAAATGAACGTCCACCAATTGCAAACGGTCACCGGCATGCCGCGTAAGTTTTTGCATCTCTGCAGAACATAGTGGGCACTGCCCGTCATAATAAAGCGTATCAGTTGTCATAAAACCCTCAACTGTAAAGATCAAACCGAGTATGCAATATACGAGTCATGGGTCGTACTGGATTGATGTGATCAGTGCGAATTGCGCCGGGATCCGCATCCATCGAGTGACCACATCAACATGTGCCCACACACCGGTATATCATTCACGGCGATATTATTTTATGCGAGATTTTTTATACAGATTTAGTCAGCGAGATACCTGCCAATTTAACCCCTATAAAAATTGATCCCTGCACCGCCACTCTGCGTAAAAAGCTATAACAACGTACAGCCACTGGATTAACAAAAGGCACACGAATGAAAATCACTGTCAATGAATTCGCCCAAAGTCCATCCCCCCTGCCGGTGATTGTGCACTCCATCGACATGGTCGGTTACCAGGCGACAGTTATTATCGACGAAAAAGAATGCCTGCTAGTCGGCCCCAATGCTCGCCCCCTGCGCTACCAGAGTCTGATGCAAATGCGCGAAAAGCTAAACACACTACCCACAAGATCTGTGGTATTAAGCCATCAATCCGCCTACGACGAAATGATCAATCTGCCAGTGAATAAAGGCAATAACACGCTTAACGTCCCACTCTCTAGCGAACTCTACCCTGCACCTACCAGGACTACACCGCCATGATTACTGCTCTCAAATCAAGCCGCGCAGTTGGACTTATAGCACTGTTCACTATCACTTTGCTGCATCTGCCGCTCACGGCTGAGGCCAATGACGACAAGACCAACCCCTACTACCAAACCGTTGTCCCCAGCCGTGATGGCATTGGCAAAGTGTATATGGGCAGGGAAATTTCCCATGTCATGGGTCACCTTGGTGCTGGCTGGCTTGAGCGCCCCACCCGCGAGCGGGAGGAACGTACCGATTTATTACTTCAAAACATGGATTTGAAAAACACAGACCATGTTGTTGACCTGGGTGCGGGTACCGGTTATTTCAGTTTTCCAATAGCCCGGCAACTAAAAGCCGGCAAAGTGCTTGCAGTCGATATTGAACCTCAAATGCTAAACCGCATTGAACAACGAAAAACAGCCGACGGTGTTGATAATATCGACACTGTGCTGGGCAGCGAAACTCACCCCAACATTCAGCCCGCCAGTGTCGACGTGGTGTTACTGGTCGACGCCTACCATGAGTTTTCACACCCGCGCGAAATAATGGATGCCGTGGTCACAGGGCTCAAATCGGGGGGTCGGGTCATACTGGTTGAATACCGCGGTGAAGACCGCACAGTACCGATCAAACGCTTGCATAAAATGACCCAACGGCAAGCCAAAAAAGAAATGGGCGCGGTGGGCTTGCAGTGGCTGCGCACCGACAGTTATTTACCCCAGCAACATGTCATGATATTCACCAAACCATGAGTAATACCACTGAACCATCAGCAACACTATCCCATCGTCGCCGCAGTGCCCGGGCCGGTGATTGCCCGCTGTGCCAGCGCAGTACTGACCTCACATTTCACCACCTGATCCCGAAGAAAATGCACCGGCGCCGATTTTTTCAAAAAACGTACAACCGCGAGCAACTGGGTGCCGGCATTTATATTTGTCGGCAGTGCCATAACGGCATTCACACCCAGTTTGATGAAATGACACTGGCAAAAAACCTCAATACCCTTGAACGCCTTTTGCTGGATGATGGGTTGCTTAGCCATTGCCGCTGGGTGGCACGGCAACGCATCGCCAATAAGGCTTGACCGTGCCTCTACCCGAGCACATTAGCAAGCAACAGTTTGAGAAACTACCAGACTCACCCGGCGTGTATTATTTTCTCGATCACAACGGTGCGATTATTTATATCGGCAAAAGTATTCATATTAAACAGCGGGTGCTTTCCCATTTTTATGCCAGTCATCGTGAAACCAAAGAACGTAAACTGGCGCTGGCAACCCATGCTTTCGACTACACTAAAACCGCCGGTGAACTCAGTGCACTACTACTCGAAAGCCGCGAGATTAAACGCCATAATCCGCTATTTAATCGTCGACTGCGTCGCCAGCGGTCTCTTTATAGCTGGAGCCTGACCGAGGAGCCCGCTAACACCCAGGCCCAAATAGTTGAGGCGCAATGGCCACCACCATCAAGCCAACTCACTTATGGACTCTATCGCAGTCCCGCACAGGCCAAAAAAGCCCTGCTGGATGTCGCTCAAAAGCATCAACTGTGCTGCCAACAATTGGGCCTGGAAGCCTCAACCCGCGGTTGTTTTAATCTGCAGCTCAACCGCTGCCGGGGTGCTTGTATTGGCAGGGAAACAGCTTCACACCATAAAGAACGTGTGCTGCTGGCACTGGCAAGCCATGATGCCAGCATCTGGCCGTACCCGTCAGCCATTGCCGTACGTGAACACGGTGCTAGCCAGTTGGCCGTGTTCGATCGCTGGTTTTTCCTGGGCGAGGCTGAAAGTATTGAGCATGCCACGCAGTTATGCAATCAAGCTAATGCGCAATTACTCGACAGAGACAGTTACCGTATTCTTTTAGGGTTCTTAACGCGCGGCGCAGTGGATCAACTGACTGTGCTCGATAAGTTGCATACCGTTAACTCGTCATTATGATTCGGCTGCGCTGAGATGGTCTAATAGATCTGCACAGGTATATGCAGGCTGCATTATCAGTAGGAACTAAACAATATCAAAAAACGATACTGCCAGACATTGCCAATGTATGAATTATTGCCAGATAGCAAGGATTAGCGCTTTCATTATGTTACGTTAATTTGTTTATATTGTCTGAGCCTGTCATCAGGTACAAACAGGTACGCGAAAAAACGTTTTTTGGTCAAAATCTATAACCTATTTTATCGGGAGCAAAATTGATGAGTACAACATTTTCTGGACAGGTAGCTTTAGTCACTGGCGGCGCTGCTGGCATTGGTCGCACCACAGCCGAGGCGTTTGCGCGTGAGGGTTTAAAAGTTGTCGTGGCAGATATGGACAAAGATGGTGGAGAAGAAACCGTAGCCGCTATTAAGGCCGCTGGCGGTGATGCTATTTTTGTGACTTGCGATGTGACAAAAGAAAGCGACGTACAATCGTTGATCAAAACGACATGTAGCACCTACGGTTCGGTGGATTATGCTTTCAATAATGCCGGCATCGATATTGAGAAGGGCGAACTCAATAATGGTACGGAAGACGAGTTTGATAGCATCATGGCCGTTAACGTCAAAGGCGTTTGGCTATGTATGAAACATCAAATATCTCAAATGATTACCCAGGGCGGCGGTACTATTGTCAATACGTCATCAATCGGAGGTCTTGGTGCGGCACCCAATATGAGTATATATAGCGCGTCAAAACATGCGGTTATCGGCCTGACAAAATCGGCGGCCGTTGAAAATGCGAGAAACGGCATTCGTATTAATGCGGTGTGCCCCGGAGTGATCGATACCAATATGTTTAATCGCTCGCGTATGTTTGACCGTTCGCAGGTGAGTGACTCGGAAACAAGAGCGCGGGTAAATGCGATACATCCGATGGATCGCATTGGCACAGCAGAAGAAATTTCCGATGCAGTGCTCTATTTGTGCAGTGATGGCGCTTCGTTTATCACCGGCCATGCACTGAGCGTGGATGGCGGTTTAAACGCGAAGTAATAACAACGAAAGCCTTACATTAGCGAGCAGTAATTAGACAAATGTAACCCTACCGATACCATTATCGGTAGAGAGCACAAACTTGTCAGAAGGTTTAAACAACACCCAAATCAATCAAGCTTTTTGCGCCTGCTTTGATGGCCTCCTCAGGAGATCTTGGATTCCAGCCCAACGCTTTTGCAGGGCTGCAATCGTATTCTATCTGTGTGCCTAGTGATTTTGCAGTAAATGCCATCACGGGATCGAACAGGGCGAGAATTTTAATCACAAAGTCCGGCAGTTCTCGGGTCGCCAATTTCTTTTTATAAGCAGGAAATTCTTCCCTCAAACAAGCCGAGACCGCTTTAAACCATCGGAACCCGTTACTACATAACAGCCGTTGCCCAGCGGCGTCGGCTTCCTCGAAACCAATTCGGTGCAGGTGAGCGACGTCTCTCACGTCGACAATACTAAAACCCATATGAGGCAACATGGGGTACTTGCCCTGCATCAATACATAGACTGTTTCTAGCGAACTGCCGTAATCAGCTTCGAGGGCGGGACCCAATACCACGGCGGGCTGAATGGTAACAAGTTCCATTTCTTCATGGTCTTTGACGAAGTCCCACGCCGCTTGTTCTGCCAGGGTTTTACTCTGTCCGTAGGCATCTGCGGCCGGGTGATTGATGTCGGTCCAGTCCTCCGCGGTTTGGGGTGCAGCGTCGCGTTTTTCATTGCTACTCACGGCGGCTA
The DNA here is from genome assembly GCA_036963965.1 of Oceanicoccus sp. Lineage (GTDB taxonomy): Bacteria > Pseudomonadota > Gammaproteobacteria > Pseudomonadales > Dasaniaceae > Oceanicoccus. The sequence goes on from JBALTE010000010.1 coordinate 154,037, forward strand.
CAGAAGAGGTGAGTACAACTCTTTTTATGCCAGCAGCCTGGGCAGCTTTTAGCACATTCAAAGCACCTTCTCTTGCAGGTTTAATCACTTCATCGGGGTTTTTTGGCTGTTGGATTGGCACAGGTGAGGCAACGTGAATAACACCATCGCAACCAGCCACAGCCGCGGGCCAGCTGGCGGGCTCCGTTAGCGATGCGGCGACAAACTCCAGGTTCTCGATATGCTCGGTATGTTTCGCGAGCATAGCCTTGAGGCTGTCTGCCCGGGTTAGATCCCTGATACTGCCGCGAACTTCATATCCATTGTTCAAAAACTCCAGAACAGTATGGCTGCCAATAAAACCAGACGAGCCGGTCACTAAAACCTTAGTCATTATGAGGGTTCCTTTTGATGTAGAAATGTGCGTTTGACTGTACGAGTATAGAGTTTATGCTCGCTAATTGCCAAAGACCTCGCGGCGCGCCTCAAGCAAGATTCTTCGACTAACAATCACAGGGAAACGGACGATAGATGTTACTCATGGGAGTCAATGGTAGGGGCTTTACGGGCCGGGAATGCCTCACGAGAAGGCGAAATCACTAGTCTGCGCAATTAGTAATTAAAAGACGAGAAATTAGTTTGTTGATATGAGTTGGCGCCCGCCTTAGTCAAGAGAGGGTTTACCATACTGCGAATGTTTAGGTTAGAGTAATCAAAAAAAGGCGTTTGTTCTACTTCGTATACCCTCCGGCACCATACCCTTAATAGTCCGCTTTTGACACATTAACGACCATCCAATCAGGCCTGCCTCAGTAGTCGCTTACTGACCCACAGCGGACGCTTGCCTGAGGTCAATTACTCCATGATTCAGTAATGAAATCAACAAAAGCTCGTACCT
>JBALTE010000011.1:0-1797 GCA_036963965.1 Oceanicoccus sp.
TTGCCTATTATTCAGAAATACTATTTTACTCGCAGTGTGGGCTCCGGGAAAAGCCATCTGCCCTCCTGAACATCTATCGATGGCAGGTACAGGCGTGCGACATAGTTCCACCCTTCCATAATCGGTAGAAAGTTCTTGCGGCCATTTTTGTGTTCGCCAAAATTGATGGTAAAAGATCCATCTTCATTAGCCTCCGCGATTACATTGTTAATACTGTAGGCGTTGTAGTCATTTTCCTGAAAATAGCCTTTGTCATTGTAAATACTGATAGACCAAAATCCTTTTACGGGCACATCTTTCAGCTCAAGTTGATAGTCACCCAGGGGGCGCTGTTGTTGATTTTTTACGTAGACTACCTCGTAGGTGGGCAGCCCACCCCAACCAATGGCTGCGCAAATTTTATGGCGGGTTTCTTTAACTTCTGTCTTTTTGCCATTACAAAATGTGGCGTCACCGAGGCCGGCACCTAATAGTCGAAATAATTCGCGAGTCGTTTTTCGGCTGTCTATCTCGTAGTTAGCACGTTGGTATTTATTGCTAGAGGATGCCGTTATTTCAATTTTGTTCTGCAGGTCATTGGCAATTTTCACATCCTGGGGGTTGTTGGCGTCTACCAAAACGCGGGCGATTACCGCGACAAAAGCTGTGCCGTGCTCTTCCATGGTGAGGGTGATAGCCTCGCCGTTGTGGTAGACCGCCGTGGTATAATTGTCTTCGTTGACAATGGCGATAGACATATAGCGATCACCGCTATTGGGAAAAGAAACGGTGGCGCCTCTGGAAATATCGACCACGGCGGAGCTATAAATGGTATCCCGGTTCATCTGCATATTACGCTGTCTGTTCAGTGGAATCGGATGGCGCACATGAGCTAATGTATTTATTCCTCCGCTTCTTTTCAGCATAGCTTCAAATTGAAAGGCGGCTTCCGCTCGGGCATAGTTGTCTGCATTGACTAATATCGCTGTTTCCTGTGCTGTCGCTGTAGAGAGACTAAAAATCAAAGTGATAAACGCAGCAATAATTACTCGTAGCATTAAAGATCTCCAAAAATTTATGTTGTAAACCGGCTATTGAAAAATCTGATGTTAGGCGCTAGTGGCATGCCTATATTACTGGGATTATAGGCTGAATGCTGACTCTTTTACAGATATTCAGCTTGGTAAAAAGCCGCGCTAAGTCCGCTTAAGTCTCGTGCCTGAAGGAGGAGGCTGTTAGATGGTTGCGCCGTGTGTGTCAGGCTGAAACAGTTGCCAGTTTGTGTGATAGTGCGTCAATCCGGTCTGTGTCGATGTCGCCGGTATTTGGACAGTGCTAACGGTTGGTTTTTAACGGTTTATCAAAGCGGTAACGGTTTACTTGGACTAGCTAGGTACTAAAATTGAGCAGTGTTTTCTTGCGAGCAGGCTATCGATAGTATTATTACTCTTCCAAAGACTAATCATTCAGGCATACCTGTTCTATGAAAAACAGAGGGATAGGCATCTGCTCAAATCTGTTCTTCCTCCGTTTTAATATATAACCTGACACTGTTTATGTTTTGAAGAATGACCTTAGTATAAAATTCGAACCTTTGTTTATTGTCGCACCTCGTGCCAGCAGTAATCGCATGTATTGTTTCACCGTCAACTACCTACTTATTCTTCAACCTAGTGTGTGATGGAAACTCAGTCCATTAACTTTATTCACAAAAATTCCTATAATTGACAGACTCAGTTGAAGTGTTTATCTTTGCGCGAAGCATAGCCGGCATCAACCCTGTATCAGAGGGGTGTTAGACCGGCGAGTACCGCAAAC
>JBALTE010000011.1:1897-84039 GCA_036963965.1 Oceanicoccus sp.
TAAGTGTGCAAGCTCAATGCTAGTTCAAGCTGTAACTAGTAGCTCACGCAAAGGCAGTAATGCTTCCCCTAGCGCGACCAACAAGTGCCACCGTTTACCATGTCCTGTACTCGTTCAGAGAGTCCCAACCATGAAAAGGAATGTAGTGTGTCAAACACGCCTCTAGCTCAACCTTTGCTATTGCGGGCCAGGCGCCCGTGGCTGATTTTTTTGAATCTGCCATTGCTGATTTTGATGGGGGCATGCTCAGAACAAGTAGCTGTATCTCCAGCTCCACCTGAGATACCCGTTGTTAATGTGATTCAACGAGACCAGGCGATTACCATGGAAATGGTAGGCCAAACTCGAGGCTCTTCCGACGTCTCAATCCGCGCGCGTGTTGATGGTTTTCTCGAGGGAATGCACTTTACTGAGGGTAATAACGTCGAAAAAGGCGACTTACTCTATACCATTGACGACGTGCCGTTCGAGTCGTCTGTTGTTGAAGCGCAGGGGCAATTGGCCGAAGCGCAAACTGTCCTTGCCAGGTCCATATCTGATCTGGCGCGCATAGAACCCCTGGCGGATATTAATGCAGTCAGTCAGATGGATCTCGACGCTGCTGTGGCAGCGAAAGATGCAGCCACGGGCGCACTGCAGAGCGCCAAAGCACAGGTAGAGCAAGCACAGATACTTAAAAGCTACTGCCGCATATATTCTCCTATTAACGGTCGAATCGGTATTTCTGAAGCTGAGGTTGGCGAGTACGTTGGCGGCATGGGAAGTAGTTTATTGAATCTGGTCTCACAAGTGGATCCGATCCGGGTTCGTTTTTCCATTGATGAAAAGAACTACCTGAAATTTGCGCGTAAGATTATTGGTGAGAAAGACCTCGATAGCCCTCAAAATAGCAACAGGGCTACTGATGGTCTCAACTTGATATTGGCAGATGGCTCAATGCATGACCACAACGGCCGTGTTGTTACCACAAATGCAGTCGTTGACCCTACAACGGGAACTTTCACCATGGAAGCTGATTTCCCCAACCCTGATCGGTTAATTCTGGCAGGTCAATATGCGCGAATTGTTACCAATATAGAGGTTCGCAAGGGCGCCTTGCTGGTGCCTCAAAGAAGCATTACAGAGCTGCAGGGCGGTTTTAGTTTATTTGTTGTCGATGCCCAGAATAAAGTTGCACTACGTTCAGTTGAGCTTGGTCCCAAGATCAATAGACTACAGATTATCAATAGTGGTTTGCAGGCAGCGGACAAAGTAGTACTTGAAGGGGGACAAAGGCTGAAAAGTGGCATGATGATTACTCCTAGACCTACTGATTTCAATGAGACCGCAAGCTCCACTTCCACCGCACTCGAAGATTAGATCATGGCAGAATTTTTTGTACGCAGGCCAATTGTGGCGATGGTTATCGCCATTATCATCGTGTTGTTGGGGCTTATTTCACTAGGGGGGCTGCCGGTTGCACAATACCCGGAAATCACGCCGCCAATGGTGAACGTCTCGGCGACTTATCAAGGCGCAAACTCGATCGATGTTGAACAATCTGTAGCAACACCGATAGAGCAAAAGGTCAACGGTGTCGAAGGCATGATCTACATGGAATCGACCAATGCCAGCAGTGGCTCCATGAGCCTTCAGGTTTCATTTGAGGTGGGCACTGACCTTGATATGGCTAATGTCCTCGTACAAAATCGCGTGTCAGAAGCAATGGCGATGCTGCCCGAGCAAGTAACTCGTCAGGGCGTTACGGTAAAGAAAAAATTGTCATTCCCGCTGCTGCTGATCTCGCTTATCTCTCCAAATAACACCTATGACGATGCCTTTCTGATGAATTACGCGGCCATCAATATTAATGATGAGCTTGCGCGTATTGGCGGTGTTGGGCTAGCTGAAGTGCTGGGCAGCAGTCTTAACGAATACTCCATGCGCGTGTGGATTAAGCCTGACCAGCTTTCAAAGTTGGGTCTGACGGTGCCTGATCTAACCCAGGCGATACAACAGCAGAACGTACTGGTTGCTGCCGGGCAAATTGGTGGGCCGCCTGCACCACTGGGGACCGAACATACCTATACCGTGCAAACGGGTGGCCGCTTTGAAACCGCTGAAGAGTTTGGCACTGTTATTGTTCGCTCCAACGCCGATGGTTCGCATGTACTTCTTAAAGATGTCGCGCGTATTGAGCTGGGTACACAGGGGTATCAGATAAAGGCGCGTCTGGACGGCTCAGATTCGGCGCTATTGCAAGTGTTTCAGCTACCTGACGCCAACGGTTTGGATGTGGCCAAAGAGGTGCTGGCCACAATGGAGCGGATTAGCAAAAATTTCCCCGATGATGTTGAGTACGTAGTATCCCTGGATACCACCAAGCCAATTACTGCGGGTATTCGTGAAATTGTCGTTACACTATTTCAGGCGTTGGGGCTGGTTATTTTAGTGGTCTATATTTTCCTGCAAAGTGCTCGGGCCACTTTTATTCCCGCATTGGCAGTACCCGTGTCACTGATTGGTGCATTTGCAGTATTTCCATTGCTGGGGTTTTCGATCAACACCTTGTCACTACTGGGCCTGGTCCTGGCGATCGGGATAGTGGTTGATGACGCTATTGTTGTGGTTGAGGCGGTTACGGCCAAAATGGAAGACGGCTTGTCGCCCCGTGAAGCGACCGTAGCGGCAATGCGTGAGGTCTCCGGGCCCATTGTGGGAACATCCCTGGCGTTAATCGCAGTGTTTGTGCCCGTCGCGACAATGGCTGGAATCACGGGTCTGCTCTATCAACAATTTGCCATCACCATTGCGGTAGCTGTGGCGATCTCCTCGATTAATGCTCTTACGCTGAGCCCTGCGCTGTCAGCATTACTGCTAAAACCACCAGGTGAGGAGACAAGCCGTTTCCAACGATTCTTCGATGCTTTTAATCGCTGGTTTGACCGGGCAACTGAGCTGTTCATGCAACTGGTTCACTATTTCACCAGTAAGTTGTATCGGGCGGGAATTTTGCTGGCCCTGCTGGTCGGGGGCATGGTGACCTTGTTTAACACACTGCCTGGCGGGTTTGTTCCCGGTGAAGACCAGGGATACATTATGGCAAGCGTTATGCTGCCAGACGCGGCCTCATTACAGCGCACCGAAGAAACAATGCGTTTGGTGGAAAAAATTGTGGCTGAGATCGATGCAATTGAAAATGCGTCAGCTGTCTCAGGTTTCAGCATGTTGACAGGTACTATTCAATCCAACGCAGGGTTTGTTTTTATTCAGCTTAAAGACTGGGATAAGCGGCCCGATAAAATGGATCATGCCAATAATGTGGTGCAGCGGCTTAATCGTGCTTTTGCTCAGCGAGTGAAGAGTGCTAATGCATTTGCCTTTGGTCCTCCGGCTATTCCCGGGCTGGGTACCGGTTCCGGGTTTACCATGAAGCTGCAGGATCGTGGAGGTAACCCCCCCGCATACCTGGCGCAACAGAGTGCTGCTTTTATCGAGGCTGCCAACAAACACCCCGCTATTTCCCGTGCCCATACCTTTTACCGGGTAGATGTCCCGCAAATCATGCTTGATATTAGCGATACAAAAGCGCTTAAGCTCGGAGTGCCTCTAAAAGACCTACAAACGTCTGTGGGTGCTTTTCTCGGGGGTGCTTATGTGAATGACTTCAATCGTTTTGGTCGACTCTACAAAGTATACGTTCAGGCAGAACCAGAATATCGTGCCGAACCTGACGGACTGCGCTATTTCTATGTGCGTAATGGCGATGGCGATATGGTGCCTTTGTCTACGCTAATTGATGTGACGCGAACCAGTGGTACTGAATTTACCAATCGTTTTAATCTTTACCGTTCTGCAGAAATTTCTGGCGCGGCGGCTCCAGGATATACGTCTTCCCAGGCACTGGCGGCACTGGAAGAGATCGCTGCGGAGGTATTGCCTGCTGATATGTCTTACAGCTGGAGCGATATGTCCTATCAGGAAAGCGCCGCTTCAGGAAGTGGCGGAATTGTATTTGTTATGGCATTGGTGTTCGTTTTTCTGATTCTCGCCGCACTCTACGAGAGCTGGTCACTGCCACTGTCGGTATTGGCGGGAACACCCATCGCAATATTCGGTGCTATGGCTGGACTATCGCTGGCACGACTAATGAGTGACAGTTACGAAAACAATGTCTATGCCCAGATAGGTTTGGTCATGCTGATCGGAATGGCTGCCAAGAATGCCATTCTCATTGTCGAATTCGCCAAGCTAGAGATGGAAAAAGGTAAGCCGGCGTTTGAGGCTGCGATGGAGGCGGCGCATAAACGATTCCGCCCAATTTTGATGACTGCCTTCTCGTTCATATTGGGCGTGCTACCCCTGCTAGTTGCCACCGGAGCCGGCGCTGAAGCGCGCAAAGTGATGGGAATGACGGTATTCAGCGGTATGTTGGTGGCTACGCTGGTTGGTGTGTTACTGGTGCCGGCAATGTTTGTGGCGGTAGAGTACTTTCTGGGTGACAAAAAGCCAACCGCAACACCCCAGCCCGATGAGCAGAGTAAGACAGGTGCTCTCGATAAGGGAGACGTGTAAATGTTTAGATTTGGTTTTATTGGGATGTGTGTTGTGTTGGTGTCGGGTTGTGCGCTTACTCCCGACTACGAACGCCCTGAGCTGGATGTGCCCGAGACCTATTATCGCGGAAAAGATCCCTATCAAGAACAAAACATCGCTAATCTACCATGGTGGGAGGTTTTTCAAGACCTGCAATTACAGACGCTTATTCGTACTGCGCTGGCTGAGAATAAGGACTTGGGAGTGGCATTAAGTCGCGTCGCCCAGGTTGAGGCTCAGTTGACCAGTACTCAAGCCAATCAATATCCCTTTCTGGACATTACCGGAGGAGCAGGGCGGGGCAAGCAGAATCAGCTACTCGCACCAGGAGCGGGTATAAACAATAACTTCTCAATAGCGGGTAACATCAGTTTCGAACTGGACCTATGGCGCAAACTAAGTCGATCAACAGAGAGTGCTCGAGCCAACTTATTGGCTAGCGAGGCGGCGTATAGGCATGTATCGCTAGGAATTGTGTCCACTGTGGCCAGTGCCTATTTCCTACTCCGGGACTTGGATGAACGGCTGCTAATCTCCCAGCGTACGCTTGGAAACCGGCAGGATAGCCTTGAGATTATCAGAGCGAGGTTTAATAAAGGGACGGTTCCAGAGCTGGACGTCAACCAGGCGGAGATACAGCTTGCTACAGCTAGAGTCGCGGTATCGACGTATCAACGGCAAATTGCGCATACAGAGCACTCGCTGGCAGTTCTCCTGGGTCGTAACCCTGGACCTATCACCCGCGGTTTGGCGCTAGACGATCAGACATTGCTACCCGATATTCCGTTCGGGCTTCCTTCAGAGCTACTGCAGCGTCGTCCTGATATAGTCGCAGCAGAACAACGGCTTCACGCTGAGACGGCTCTGATAGGTGTGGCTGAAGCTCTTCGTTATCCTTCACTGTCGTTAACGGGTAGTTTCGGTAGGATAAGTGATGACCTGTCAAACTTGAATGACAGCAGCGCCGAGAGCTGGGGTATAGCGGGAAATCTGTTTGCCCCGGTATTCAACTGGGGACAGCTAAAGGCGCAAAGTGAAGCGCAGCGTGCGCGAACTGAGGAGGCTTTGTATGACTACGAGGCAACTTTGCAGCAGGCTTTTCGTGAAGTCGCGGATGCATTGGTGGCTGTGCGAACCTATCGAGAAACTTACGCCGCATATAGCTTCCAGGCAGATGCTGCCCGCAACGCTGAGCGATTATCGCGAGCTCGATACAACAGCGGTGTTGTAGACTATCTCGAAGTTCTGGACGCCGACCGCAGCCTGTTTACGGCAGAGCTTAATGAAAGTGCGTCTTTACAGGATGCGATGAATGCGCTTGTAGGGCTGTATAACTCCCTTGGTGGCGGCTGGGTAAATGAAGAGCCAGAGAGCTCAATCAAGTAGGCAGTATTCCCCATACTAACTTCTTCACCTGATCTGAAGGCCGGGTATGTTGGAATTGGCAAATAAATGACTCTAGAGAACATCCGACGGCGGACAGTTCAGTACAAACTGGAAAATATGTCCGGCTGTTGATCTGCCCATCAACAATACGTTAATCCGTGGACTCCTCTTACAGGTATTGGTATGCAAGAGGAGGCGGCGTTGCCGATGGGCCAATCATTAACGCTAAATGCCATATAACGCTTTCAAGTGCGCCATGAAGCCTGGGCGATTAGCTTCTGCGTCAGCACGAATTGTTTTAACATGGGGGCGTTCTTCCATACGCGCGCAGTACGCATCCAATCCTGGCACTTCTGATAGTGGGTCTTTGCCCAGAAACTTTATACCAACACTGCGTACAATGGGAAGGTTCAAAATCGCCGCGATATCCGCCAGAGTGAATTGGTCGCCATAGGCAAACTGCTCAAAAGTCGAAAGTTTTGTCAACGCAGCTACTGCTTTGTTGAGGCTGCTTTTGACTTCTTTCAGCACAGTGGGATCTGGTTCGGTGCCGCCCAAGAGGTTTGGAATCAGGCGGCGGGCCACAAGCTCAAAATAGAGTTCAATGAACTGTGACAACTCCTGCACCTTAGCAATACCAAAGGGAGTGGCTGGCAACAGTGGATGTTGTGGATGTGCCCGTTCAATATATTCCAAAATTGCACGAGATTCACTGACAAACCCTTCGGTTGTTTCAAGTGCCGGCACCTTGCCCAGAGGGCTTTTGTCGAGATATTCGGGTTTGTACTTTGGGCCTACGCCGGTGTAAGACAATACTTCCTCAAACGCAACGCCTTTCTCCAGAAGCGCGAGCTTAGGTACGTTGTAATAATTGCTGGCAGAAAAACCGTGAAGCTTAATCATTTTTTAATTTCCATTAGTTGCGACCCTAAGTGGTCTGCATAAATTATGCGTTGCCAACATCCATAAACCCACCAACAGTCTATTATCGTCGGACTAATACGATTATTCACTACAGTCAGGATAAACGCAAAATATCTTTGGCCAGGTGATAATCCGTTGTATCCCCGTCTATAAAATTCTGCCACCAGGGGCAGAATAAACGCCACAGGCGGTCACTGATTTCGGAGTGATAAGACGTGGTTTGGTAGATTTGAAGCGTGCCACATACGATGCCTGCAGATTCGCTTTGGGTTGCGGTTTCAGCGCAAAGCTGACATTAATAAATATCTTGGCAATTACAGGAATAGTTTACATAGTAAGGTAAAGCCGGATAGAAGAATTGGGTAAATTGCTCTCGAGTTCAGAGGGGGGCTGAGGGTATATTTCCTAATCGATCGGGGTGCATCAAAGCATTATTCAAATGACAGGGGTTTCATTTGTTGGGAGAGGCCTTATAGGTTATCTTGTATTGCTACTTGGGAAATTGGGATAATGCCAAAGATGTACTTCTACAAAAATTTTCATAGTAAATGGACCACGGTTTTCTGGCAATGTATAACAAGGCAATGAACTTCCGGCGCTGCGGTACTGGGCGTTTGTACCTCGCGTCGGTTATTGCGGCGTTAATACTATGAGTGCCGAGCAAAATAACAAGTACATGCGCATTGCTCTAGAGCAGTCTAAAAAAGCGCTGCCCGATTGTTTGCCTAATCCACCAGTTGGGTGTGTTCTGGTAAAGGAAGGTAAAATTATTTCTTATGGTTATACAAAAGCGCCAGGAGAAAATCACGCCGAAGCCGAAGCGCTAAATAATTATTCCGGGTCACTTGAGGGTGTAAGTGCTTATGTAACATTAGAGCCATGTTCATTTCATGGGCGTACTCCATCCTGCGCTACGTCGTTTATTGAGCGTCAAATTTCAGAGGTCTATATTGGTATCAAAGATATTGATCCACGAAATAACGGTAAAGGTGTAACCAGACTTAAAGCAGCAGGCATTAAGGTCACTGAAAATGTGTTGTCGGAGTCAGTTATACAGTTTCTGAATCCGTACTTAAATAAGAGTTAACAAAGCTAGGCGGTCGGACGCTTTTTCGCTCGCTGCTTTTGGCATTATTCATTTTGGAGAGTTCAGTGAAATTGACGGGCGAATGTTTCTGCGGTGAAATAAAATACGAAATTGATGGCGGTTTGTTTGACGCAAGGTCATGCCATTGTTCACGCTGCAGAAAGGCGTTTAGTTCTCAGGCTTCGGCTTATGCACTGGTAAATCCATCCAAATTTCACTGGCTTTGTGGCATAGACTATTTAGTCACGTATGGGAGCCAACAGGGTTTTGGCTTGCAGTTTTGCAAGCAGTGCGGATCTACTCTATGCGGCACTTATCAGAATAAAGTGCACGGTGTAACGCTCGGTTGTCTAAATGAAGATCCACAAATTGAAATTGGTCGGCACATATTTGTAGGATCTAAAGCAAGCTGGGAAATAATTCCAGAAAGCGTTCATCAGTATCAACAACATGCGCCAGAAAATGTGTAATAGAAAACATTACAAGCGCACAATTCAAAAGCACGCTGTGCTGGGCTCGCCACACCACGCTGCGTTCCGCTCGCCTATGTCTCAGCGTTATGAGTAAATTGCAATGATCGGCCTCCGAAAATTTTCTCCTGAAGATTCGACAGCGCTCGTCGCGTTGTTGAATAACTACAAAGTTACACGATACTTATCGACACGGTTACCTTTTCCGTATTCACCGCAAGACGCGGATTGGTGGATTTCTACTGGCTGCAAAAATGGCATCGTTCGAGCAATAACCGTTGACGGAGAATTGGCTGGTTGCGTAGGTGCGGAAGTAGGCGCATTCGAGGAGTCCAGGGCAGCTGAGATAGGGTATTGGCTCGGAGAACCATTTTGGGGTGCTGGTCATGCAACACATGCACTTGACGCACTAACGAGGATGGTTTTTTCTGAAACCGATATAGTTCGTATCTACGCACCGGTGTTTAGCCCGAATTTGGCCTCGATGCGAGTGCTCGAGAAGTGCGGTTATCAACTTGAAGGGATATTTCGAAAAGGGTGTTATAAAGATGGAACGTTCTATGACAGACATATTTTTGCCAAGATTCAATCATAACAGTTAGTAGTATGGACCTACGGCTCCATACTACTAACTGTTCGTCTCGGCTTTCCCTTTGGTCCATACCCGCGACAGCGACCCATCCGGTTAATCCCGCTTGACCCTCAGCGGCCACTATCTTGGTCATCTATTATCCCGCCAGCCGCGAGGCTGTACCTTGCGGTGTGTAAATTAGCCATCAAAAAAGGGTGTCGATTCCTATTTTTAGTTGTACTTAATTATACTTAGTTATATATAATTTCTTGTAGAGTGATATTATCTTCCAGAATAGGTCGAATTTCTGTTAATTAAGTATAACTATGTTATATTCCTTATAATTCGAGCTATTTCTAACCAATAACAGAAGCTGTACGACATGGATTCCCTGATAACAGATAGTGCCCCGTTGCTCACAATTACTGAAGCAGCAACATTTTTGAACGTAAGCAAAGCTACCATTCGGCGTTGGACTGACGATGGCCGATTGGCCTGTTTGCGGATAGGTGTGCGCAATGAACGCAGATTCCTGCAGGCCGACCTGAACGCCTTAATAGTAACATCGGAGACAAAACACGCTACGCCAAAAGAGAGATTGGTTGAAAGCCAGGAGGCCGTGCCCAGATCAGTGCACGGGTCGAACTTCGGCCATCGATGTATTGTCAGTAATACCATCGAAGAAGAGTGGGCGAGTCTGGGCCCAGCCATCCTGACAGCCCTGGAAGACGGCGCACAGGTAATTGTAGTGGAAGTCTCGGACCGCAGAAAGCGGTTGGAAGATTTACTGAAGGCGAAAGGGCTAAACATACGCAAACTATTGGCCAGTCACGTGCTGCACTGTGTATCAATCGATGACTCCTATTTTTTGAGCGGCGAATTTCGCTGGGACAGGGCGGTGGCTTTTGTTGAGTCGGCAATCCTGGCTGCAAAAGCCCGTGGGTTTGATAAAGTGTTGATTATCGGTGCAGACAGTAGGGATGCAGATTCGAACGGGCAGAGCTACGCTGATGAGATGAAAAAATACGAGCTAGGTTTGGGTGAGATGTTGTCCAGACACCCCTCCGCATCAGTTTTGTGTCCTTATACAGCCAGTGAGATTAGCGCGCAACTTATGGTTCAGGGGTTTCTAACGCACCCTCAAATGTGTATTCACACCACAAATGTACCGGGGCTTCTTGGGCGTGTAGCCATATAAGATGAAGTTTTTAGCACCTAACAGCAAAAATAAGGGAGTCAGCTATGACGCAAGCCAATTTTGAATATCAAGCTAAGGATGTCGATGAACTGGTAGTACGGGATTTTACCTTCAATTTTCCGGAAGATATTGATCCGGTGTGGGCTCCCGGTAATCCGGTACGCTCGCACTTATTTAATGGTTTTTCCCTGACCATGCCTTACCTTGAACCCTTTCTGATACGTTCGGTGCTGCGCGCTCGGGAGCATATTACTGACCCCGAGTTACTTGAAGACCTGGCCGGTTTTAATCGGCAGGAGGCAAATCATTTCAAGTGTCATCGCAAATACAACACGTTGCTAAAAGCGAATGGCTATCCCGAACTGGAGCGAGTTGAGAAGCATATGGTCGAGGCTTATGCCCGCCTTGAGAAAAAAAGTTTACGCACGCAGTTGGCCTATGCTGCGGGTTTTGAGTCTATGACAAACGGGTTTACTCACTGGTTTGTCAACAAGCGTGTTTCAATTTTTGGTGGGGCAGATCGCCATGTCAGTTCTTTTTGGATCATGCATATGATTGAAGAAGCTGAACACAAAACCGTTGCACACGATGCCTTTATGGCTTGTTCAGGTAATTACCTCGCTCGTTTTGTGGGTGTTTTTCATGGCAGTTGGCACGTGTTGGGGTTAGGGTTTTGGGCTATGTTTATTGCGCTCAAAAAAGACCAAATATTGTATCGTCCACAAACCCTGATTCAGATAGCCAAAGAAGTGCTCAGTATATGTCTGCAGGTTGGTCCTTTTATGTTCAGGGCTTTGATGCCCGGCTTTAATCCTAGAAACGAGCCGGATCCGCAGTGGATGAAAGATTGGATCAAAGGCCATGCTACATTACCTAAAGGTGCGCTTATTCCACTGGTTGATACCAATAACCCAGAGATGCCCGTGCCTTTCTAGAGATTTCACGCAACACGCTAAATGAGTGAGAACGTTATGGACGAAATTCGAAAGAGCCAGCGTTTACTGGTTGGGCATGGCGCCCTTGTTTTATTGTTGGCCTTTATCATAGGTTTCGCCTTCTTGTTCTTTTTGACGGGTGAGATTTCTCTCTGGCCGATCCCTGGATCAATTGATTATCAGTTGCCCGGCACCTACGATGCCTGGCGAATGGCGCACATGGAAGGTATCACTAACGGTTTTGGTCTGTGGTTACTGGCCGCGGTGTTGCCGTTGCTGGACTTATCGGCCAAGACTTCTCGGCGTATTGCCTTGGGGATGATTATTACAGCGTGGACGATAGTTATTGCTTCTTGCTTCGACCCGTTATTTCCCAGCGCTCGCGGGCTGGAATTGACAAGTGATTCTAGCTTGACCAATGATATTGCGTTCCTGCTATTTCTCATAGGCCTTGCGATTGTCATCGCAATTATGTTTAAAGTTGCGTATCAGTGTTTGTTTGCGCGCTCTTAATTATAAAAGCTTGTTTTCAGGATTAAACAGCGTATCTAAAATAAACAGGAGAATAGTACGTGGAAAGATATCAGAAATTGATGGTCGGCAATGCGTTATTGATCATTATGATAAGTATGCTTGCGGGGTTTATGCTCGGCTTTGGCCTTATTGGAGGCTTCGAGCTCTATCCGGGGATGATCATCGAGATGCCTTATTACGGGAGTGCAGACGGATGGGCCCGGGCGCATGCCGGCGGATTGAGTAACGGATTGCTGATTATCGGGATCGCGTTGGCATTGCCACTGATTCCCTTAAGTGAAAGAATGCGCAAATTTAATGTGTATGGGTTTATCTTTATCGGTTGGGCTAATACGGTATTTTATTGGTTTGGCAATGCCTCAGCTAGCCGCGCCTTGAGCTTTGGTGATAACCCTTTGGGGGCCACTAACATTCTGGGAGCGATTGGCTTCGGCCTGGCATTTGCTGGCGCACTCCTCATCGTCTGGTTATTGTCTTATTCTGCTCTGGTGCTGCTAAAACAAAAGTAGCTCAGTGTGAAAAGGGGCGCTTAACATACAATTAAAATGCTCATTTTTTTCAGGCGTATGTGGCTAGCTATCGTGCCGACACAATAATCGCCGCGCGCTAATGCCGTAGAGACCATCTCAGGCGATATATCTAACGCCGGGTTATCGTGGCCAGAAGTCGTTACCTTTTTATTGGTTAGAACTTTGCCGGGGTTTGGGCTGTCACAATCGTCTTCGTCGTCTGACAACGGAGTCGAAAAAATGAGACATAAACTGCCATTGAGCCGAAGATATTTCTCGAGAAATCGAGTGAAATACAATGTCTTTAGCGGCCCTATTAATAGATAAACCATAGTAAATCTGCAGCTCTTACCAGCGAGCGAGTGAACGATGTGTTGCTTGCTGCTTGTTTCAACGCGTCAATATCATCCGATTCCAACCATTCGCCATGCAACATAATTCCCGAAATGGACTTTAACGCCTCCATATTTTCAAGTGGATTTTCCGGTACCAATATTAAATTCGCAGTATGCCCAGATAGAATTTTACCTGTTTTTTCGAAACCCAGCACATCAGCACTGATACTTGTAGCCGCCCTTAACGTGTCATAAGGAGAGATCCCACTGTCTACGAGTAACTGAAGCTCTTCCAGCATTGACTTGCCCGGGACTAGTCCAAAACCGCCCGCATCAGTACCTACAATCATTTTGACTCCATTGCTGTGCAGTATTTCTGTTGCCTCAGCAAAAAAATCTGTGTGCGGCCTTTCGTAACTAGAAACATCCTTGTGGCTCCAATAATCCATGGAGCCTTTTTCTATTAACTTAACTAACGGATTAATTGTTTTTGACCCTGTCTGGTTTAAGTACTTTCCTTTTGATTCAGCTATATTTACTAAGCGTTTATGTGCGACTAACGTTGGTACAATAACATCACCACTCTCGACTAAGAGCTTTGAAATTTTTACCATCTCGCTTATGCTCAATTTGTCACTAAGCGCATGCCAAACTAAGGTTT
This sequence comes from Oceanicoccus sp., assembly GCA_036963965.1. Classification (GTDB taxonomy): domain Bacteria; phylum Pseudomonadota; class Gammaproteobacteria; order Pseudomonadales; family Dasaniaceae; genus Oceanicoccus. The sequence continues at coordinate 15,083 of JBALTE010000011.1, forward strand.
CCGTGTGCTCAAGTGTTTCAAACCCTTTCCCAATAGATGCCTCCCAAGGGATTGTAAAAGGTTTATCGTGTGGCATTCCCTTTTCACGTGTGCCCTCAGGTGAGTGACCGGTAATTTTCATATTTAGGTTGCGTGCTTCTTTAACTATTGCGCTAAAAGCTGGCTTAGTTAGGTTTGAGTAAAGCTTTACGGTATTAAAGCCTGCTTCATGTTGACGTCTTACAGCGCGAATCGCGTCTTCCTTATTGTGAACGAGTTGCTGAATAATATTAGCATTCGGACCAGGGCTATTGAGAATAGGTCCCGTAGTTATAAAGTCAGGTGCCAATAGCTCTCGTCTCTCGATACGAGTTTGTAAACCCACATGAAACGGGTAGCCGGACATATTTCTAATAGCTGTTACGCCGTAAGATAGGTAGCCTGCTAATTCAGATTCGTCACTTAGATGTACATGAGCGTCTATTAATCCTGGCAATAGATATTGACCTTTACCATCTATTACCAATGTATCGAGACTAATATCAGCGCCATATTCCTGCTCATCTGCTTTTCCTATTGACGTTATTTTCCCATTTTCTATGGTAATAGTTTGATGCTTAAGTACCTCTGGAGTACTTGATGACATGGGAATGAGATGAACATTGGTAATGACTATTTTGGGAGAAGGAGTGATCCCGCGTTCAATGAAGGCTGGGAGAAACGTAAGTTGAAACAGTACCCATAAAAATAGTAATGCGGAGATTGTGCAAAGTGATAATGCGATTTTTTTCATTTTTCTCGCGAGACTCATTAGTATAGTTAAGTTATATGTTACAGAAATTGCGTTGCAATTGTAGAACATGAGCCACTTAAACATTATAAGTTTCCTAAGGATGCAGATAACCCGGCTCATCAACTTTGTTATCACGAGACTGATCACTGTCAGAGTAAGTATGCCCAATGCTGTATATAACTCCGCTTTGCCAACCCCATACCGTCCGTTTTTGGCACTAAGCCGACTCCAAAATTCGCTTAAGTTAGACCCCTTAACGACTGCTTTCTAATCCACAGCGGACATTAATCGACACATCGGTATTCCTTCAGCTTCTGAGCCGCAACAGACCTCGGGAAATTGAAACTCACCGTGACAAATTAATTTTTGTATAAGTTGCCGCCCACCTTAGCCAAGGGAGAGGTTGCGGTACCGCAAATGTTTAAGCTAGAGTGGCCGGGGAAAGGGCACTTGTTCCATTTATATGTCACACACCAATGGTTTTTTGTGGGGCAACAACGAGGTCGCGGTCGGCTGTTATACCGTTGAACAACAGACTCAATACATTCCGGGTACGCACCAGTAATTTGAACTGGATGCGCGATTGGCGGTACAGCATCCAACCCCGAACAATCCTTACCGCAGTAATACCAAATATTCAAAAATTACAATTCACTAACAGGAGCAAAAAAGATATGTTGAAAGAACTTTTCTCTCTACAGGACAAAACCTGTGTGGTTACCGGTGGCTCGCGCGGCCTCGGCTTCGCTATCGCCCGGATATTCCTTGACGCGGGAGCCCGCCGGGTATACATCACCGCGCGCAAAGAAGCCGCCTGTCAGCAAGCAGCTGAAGAGTTGTCACAGTTTGGCGAGTGCATTGCCATTCCTAGCGACTTGGCTCAAATGGAAGAAGTGGAACGCTTCTCCAACCTACTCAAGGAGCAGGAAAGCTCAATCGACGTACTGGTCAACAACGCGGGTGTAGGCTGGCTGGCACCACTGGAAGAATTTCCGGAAAAGGGCTGGGATAAGGTCATGGATCTCAACGTCAAATCACCATTTTTCCTGACCCAAAAATTGCTACCTTTACTGCGAGAGGGAGGCAGTCAGAAGAACACCGCCAGCGTAATCAATATCGGTTCCATTGCAGGTATTTTGGGAAAAACGGATACCTTTAGTTACGCCCCCAGTAAGTCAGCCATTCACCAAGTAACCCGCAATCTCGCCTATACATTGGCGGATCAGCATATACGGGTCAACGCCATCGCCCCAGGGCGTTTTCATACGTCTATGACTGATTATGCCAAGGCTGACGAAGCTGCCTACCAAAACGAACTGCGCTCAATTCCCCTTCACCGTTGGGGCGAAGACACTGACATCATGGGCGTAGCGTTAATGTTAGCCAGTGCAGCAGGCGCCTTTATCACCGGCCAAATTATTCCAGTTGATGGCGGTACTACAGTGGCCTAGAAATTAGTGCTGGAGTACCGCCAGACAAGCCCGTGCCGCTCATTAAGCATTCGCTCTTGGCACTTAGCGGACTTTCAGCGCTGACCAAATCCAGGGCATTTAAGGTCTACTTACAGGAGTGGAACGGGCATGAACTTTATTCATGCCGTAGGGAAAACGCTATAATGGCCGGCGCACCAATGATTGATGCGTTATAACTATAAAGTTGAGTATTGATAATAGCTGTCGATTGGCAGTAGCCGCGGCGGTGTAGTAGATTGAGCGAAATCAGAAGGTGTTAATCCTTCCTATACTCCAGCGTGCCGGGTGATTGATGGTATCCATAGGGCAGCGATTATTTAAAGATTATATGCCCAATAAAGCAGACCGATTAAAGCAAGAGAGGAAACATTATGTCGAAATTAATACTGGGAGCAATATTGTACGAGGGGTTTGAGCTTTTAGATATGTTTGGGCCGCTGGAAATGTTCACCGCGCTTCCTGCTGAAATGTTGGAAGTGGTGATGATTGCTGAGGAAAAAGGCAAGGTAAATGCGGGGTCCATGTCGGGTGCTCCTATGCCGTCGGTGCTAGCTGATTACAGTTTTGACACAGCCCCGGCACTCGATCTGATATTAGTGCCAGGAGGCATGGGAACTATCCCTGAACTCGACAATGTTGCGATGCTTGATTTTCTTGCTGAGCGGGCTAAAACGGCGACTATCACAAGTTCGGTTTGCACTGGTTCAGCGCTGTTGGCGAAGGCCGGCATTTTGGATGGCAAGAAGGCGACTTCAAATAAGCAGGTTTTTAATCTCGCAGTGGGCAGCTCTGACAAGGTCGATTGGATTGAATCAGCGCGATGGGTTGATGACGGTAATGTCGTCACCAGTTCAGGTGTATCAGCCGGTATAGATATGTCGCTAGCGATCATTGCGAGACTATTTGATGTCGCTACAGCCGAAGCCATTGCCAACGCGGCGGAATATACGTGGCATAAAGATGCCAGTGTGGACCCATTTGTGCAATACCTTAATCAGGTAGATTTGCCTGGCTAGCTATCCATCAATGGCTGCCGGCATTTGGGATTGGTTTGACAGTGATATTTTTGCATTGCTCTCACTAATCCTTAATCAGGCACAACCCTTAGCACTTTGCCGCTATCACTATCGGTTAAAATATACAGAAAACCATCGGGGCCGACACGTATGTCGCGTATGCGTGCGGCAATCTCGGGAAAAACGGGTGTCTCGCCTATAACTTTGCCGGACTCAATTTTTAAGTGTCGCACTTCCTGGTCGACCAGTGCACCGACAAAAAGGTCTCCTTGCCATTGAGGAAATGCAGTACCGTCATAAATGGCCAATCCTGATGGTGCAATACTTGGTACCCAATAAGTTAAGGGCTCTTCAACGCCTGGGGCTGTTTTCAGAGGCGAGACATAAGCCCCTGAATAATTAATACCTTTGGTGACCGCGGGCCAGCCATAATTGAGAGCGGGCAAGACTGCATTCAGCTCATCCCCACCTTGCGGGCCATGCTCGTGCATATAAACGATGCCTGTGGTGTCATCCAACACCAATCCTTGCGGACTTCGATGACCATAAGACCAAACCCTGGGGTCGCCCTGTTTGCCATCTGCATAGGGGTTGTCGTTGGGCACGCTACCATCTTTGTTTATGCGAATGATCTTTCCCAGTAGGCTAAACTTGTCCTGTGCCGCCTCGCGGTACTCGAAGCCATCGCCAGTCGTCATCATTATGGTGCCGTCATGCAAGAAAATCATCTTGCCACCATAGTGAACCGGGGTGTCTTTTAGTGGAGAGACGGTAAATAGGGTCTGGACATTTTCAACTGCTATGTCGTTTAACGTACCCTTAACTATTCGGGTGCCATTTTCAGAGGCAGTGCCATGGGCAAAGGAGAGGTAGATGGTTTGATTCGTGGTGAAATCCGGATCTAGCATAATGTCGAAGTAACCGCCCTGGCTGGCTACATACGTATCGGGTAAGCCAATCAATGGTTCCCCGACGTCGCCCTGTGCGCTGATGCGACGAACTTCACCAACCCTTAAGGCTACGAGGTAGTCCCCATTAGGTAGGAAGGCGATGGACCATGGATAGTCTAGCCCTTCGGCAATGGTTTCAATTTTGTAACCGGCATCGAGTTGATTACTTGACTCCGCAGCCGCATCTACTGCGCTGACGGCTACGCTGAATATCGTTAAGATGAACATCGTGGCCAGTAGTTTATTGCGCATAACCCTTTCACTCCCATCAATTTCCAGTCATCATAACAAACACACCGGAATATGTAGGTTTTTAAATGCAACATTCAATAGTTAGAAGCGTGGGTGGTTTTTTCGCCGCAGTTATCGCGGCGTATGTCCTTGGCGCTATATTTATCAGTCAAGGCAACATTGCCAGTATTGTTGCAATGGACTTCGACGTTTCTGTAGCACAGCGATTCGAAGCCGCGGTGCATGATGTGATGCATATGACAAATATCTATCTCCCGGTGATCGCCGTGAGTTATTTTATTTCTATGCCGGTTGCCACACTTATCATTAAGTATTTTCCTCAGCAGCGCATGACCTTGTATGTATTGGCGGGTGCCGTTGGTTTGGTTGCCATTCATGTCATAATGAAACTGGTTCTCGGTTTTTCTGGTATTGCAGCCACTCGCACCTTTGCCGGGTTGATTGCGCAGGCAATTGCCGGTGGGTTTGGTGGCTATTTATTTCATCGGGTCTCTATGAAACACAGAACATAGCAACACTATTTGGACGGCATAGTATTTCACTTTAGAATTTTTAAACGGGGTTGCTCAGAGCTCGAATGGGTTGATAATTGGGGTGAAGCAAACTTAGCCAGAGTTTTATGGTTATAGTGAATAATTGGCCCATCTGAGATACCTGATCTATGAGTCAGTACTTACATGTCTCTGGAATGATACAATTACCACAATATATACCTGCTTCTCCAAGAGATTTTTATGACCCTAAACACGCTACTAGAACAGTTGGTACAACAGCCCGGAAATGTTGAGTTTGATCAGGTGATACACGTTATTACTGAATATTATGAATACACACCAACTCGCTTTTGCAATGGTCCTGAGCTGGTCAACGAAGCGGGAACTAATGAAGGCTCTTGTAAAATATTTGCATTCGCTCAGCAGCAGCAGTTGAATAAAGATGAAACTTTGGCCTGTTTTGGAAAATATTACCGAAAGGATGTCTTAGAGAATCTGACCGGGGACGACCATGGTAATATCCGGTCGTTTATAGCGCATGGCTGGGACGGCATTAAATTTGACCAAATAGCCCTCACCAGACGATAAGTTATCTCGTTTCCCAATTGTTGATCTTACCTCTTTTAATGGCCAGCCAAGCTGGCTAGCAATTTCTGTGTTTTATCAATTTTGATAGGCTTGGCTAGATACCCATCTATCGCTGCGTCTAAACATTGGTCTATATGTTCAGGCCGGCCATCAAAATGAGATCACAGAGGGTCTCCCGAGTATAAAGTCACTCACGACAAGTTTCATTTTTTAGGGATTATAAACTGGCGCGCGCCTTCGGCGAGAGAGCGGTTGCTGTACTGTGAATGACTAGGTTAGAGTAGCCTGGAGAAGGGCGTTTGTTCCACTTATAGGCTCTAGAAACACTTTCAGGAACGAGATTGATTGGAACGCGAAAACAGGGTTTTACAAACTAAGAATCATCACAAGGAGTTGGTCCATGGGTAGATTAGACGGTAAAGTTGCCATTATTACTGGCGGTGCGAGTGGCATCGGTGAAGGTACAGTTAAGTTGTTTGTTGGCCATGGCGCGAAAGTTGTGATTGCCGATGTTCAGGATGAGGCGGGTGAACGCTTAGCCCTAGCGTTAGGTGAAAATGCAGTCTATCAGCACACGGATGTTTCTAAGGAAGCTGACATAGAAGCAATGATCAATGTTGCTATGTCCAGATTTGGCAGACTTGATTGTCTGTTTAATAATGCAGGGTTCGGCGGTGTCAGCGGTGAGATCGATCAAATTGAACTTGGCGAGGATTATGACGCCACCATAGGGGTTATGTTTACCGGCGTCATGTTGGGTATGAAACATGCTGCGAAAATAATGAAAGAGCAAAAATCGGGCTCCATCATCAGTACAGCAAGTGTTGCAGCAATACAGGGTGGACTGGGTCCACACGTATATTCAGGTATTAAGGCCGGGGTGATTGGTTTGACCCAGTCGGTTGCGCTTGAACTGGCCGTCTTCGGTGTCAGAGTCAACGCTATTTGTCCGGGGGGCATCGCGACACCGATCTTTGCTCCTATGTTGGAAGATCAGCCATTAGGCGACAATGAAGATACTGCAACAAGAATGCGGCCAGTTCTGGCGGCAAGCACACCGATAGGCCGCTCCGGTGAACCTGATGATATTGGTCATATGGCAGTATTTCTCGCCAGCGATGATTCGACCTTTGTGACAGGTCAGCATCTTTTAGTTGATGGTGGTTTATGTAGCATGCACTATCAGTCAGAGGGTGGTGGTATAGCTGACTTGGACATGAATAGCAGTGCTGATACCAAATAGGGGATCTTGTTATTGGATGCAGGCTCGAAGATCAATCTAGCCTGCATTGATTTTCTTTTGCTTCGAGGGCTAGATTTTCCGGGCTACAAAAAAAGCGATTTTTCTGTGACACCGGGTCAATAAAACGTAACTGCTTAGCGAGTAATTGTAAGGGTTGGTTAAAGTTGTCGGGGGATTTTTCTTCTAACACCGGATAGTACTTGTCGTTCAATATTGGCCAGCCAATGGATTGCATATGGACACGTAGTTGGTGTGTTTTACCCGTAATCGGTTTGAGCTCGAATAACGCTTTGTCTCCGTATTGTCGGAGGCCACGAATCATAGAGTGACTATTGGCTTCACCTGCTACAACATGCATACGAAAGCGCGGATCAGCTTGGACCAAGCGGTTTTTCACCTGCCATTCCTTCGCAATTATTTCTTGGTCGCAATCTACGTTTGCTATGGCATGGTAGGTTTTTTCGATTTGACGTTGGCTAAAAAGCTGATGGTAGAGGTGGCGTGTTGCGGGATTGGTGGAAAATAGCACCAGGCCTGCGGTGACTCGGTCTAACCGGTGTAGTGCTTGTAATGATTTGATTCCCGTTGTGAGTCGTAGGCGGTTTTGCAGACATTCATTTACGAAGACTCCGCCCGGGGTTAACGCAAGAAAGTGCGGCTTATGCACGACTAAAAGGTGCTCATTCTGAAACAGGATCGTTTCTGTAAAGGGAATGGCAGGCTCGTGCTCAACTTCGCGATAATAATAAACACGCTGCTGTGCCCGGAAGGGGGTCTCCGGTGTAATGAAGCTGCCGTCATGCCAGTGAACTTTGCCATCGATCATGCGCTGCTGCCAAACCAGGGCATCAACGCCTGGAAATTTTTCTGCGAGATAGTCGAGTACCGTCGTGACACCTGGATTCTGTTGAGGAAGGCTAAGTTTTGACGGCTGGCTGGCAATGCCCATATGGCTTTCCAAATAAGAAATTGTAACAGGCGGAAGTGAAGGCGCAGTTATTTTTCAGGCGCCTTGGCTAGTCGTTGTTAACAGCACGGCGCGATATTAAGAAAAGCTTAACGTGCGCTCAATAAGCTGTAACGCGCGCGCCGAAAACTCGAACATATTCTTCTCTCGATCACCATGCCCGGTGACGATTATTTCACTATTATCAGTTGGTCCGGCCAGCGCAATCACGCTGATTCCGACTTCTTCGCTGTAGGGTGTTCTTCCTGGGCCTGCAACGCCAAGCTCTGCGAGCCCCCAGTCAGACCCCATAGAGTTGCGTATTGAATGTGCAAATACCATTGCCATTTCTGGTGTTAACGGCTTCAATCCCCTTAACTCGTCCATTGGCAAGTCGAGAAATACCTTTCTTGAGGCTTTCGTGTAGATCACCGTGCCGCCGGCATAATAAGCAGAAGCGCCAGGCACAGACAATAATCCTGCGCTAATAATTCCGCCAGCGGACGACTCCGCAACAGCTATCGTCTCTTTTCTTTCCTTCAGCAGAGCTGCTGCTCCCTGCGCCATCGATTGTAAGTTCATTTTTCTAGCTCCGGTTCACTAATTAAGCCCTGCGCGACTGGTGTCAGAACCATTTAGTCCTGTTATCCTTCGAGCTGATATTCTGTTTGTTGTTACGTTTTATCTATTCCACAAATTACGAGCTGCTGTTTATGTCAGATCAATCATCTCATGGCTGAATCCGCTAGTGTAAAGAAATCCATCTGGCAGAACTCCAAATTTCTCGCCTATATGGGATCAACCACGTTCTATTCTGCTGGTTTTTCGATGCAGCAGCTCATTGTCAGCTGGCTATTGGTTGGTGTACTTGTATTGCCGGGTGATGAAGTTGGGCTGATACAAGCTGTTATCGGTATACCCGGTTTGTTTTTAATGCTCTGGGGTGGAGCAAGTGCTGACAACAAAGACCCCCGGTCTATTCTTGTCAGTGTGTATTCAATCACCTGGCTGTTTCCGCTGATGCTAGTGGTTTGTATTTATTATGACCTGCTGAATATCTGGACGATTCTGCTGTTTGGACTTGCTGTCAGTACTGCGACTTCTTTTTCCAGTCCTGCCCAGCAGGCGATACTGAATCATGTTGCTGGTGGTGACATCCAAAAAGCGGTGACGGCTTCTACAGCTCTAGTGTTTCTGGTTCAAATGTTTTCACTTGGTTTTGCTGGCCAAATGGACAAAATCGGCTTGAGCACCGTACTGGTTGTTCAGGCCGTGTGTATTTTACTCGGTGCTCTGATGATCATGCGGCTTAAAAAAACAGCGCCTTCACCTCAACCACCGGGCGAGACGTCGTGGCACAGATTAATAAAGGGTTTCAGAGCAACCTACAATAACAAAAAAGTTTTTCACCTACTCGTCATCAACTTTATTTCCAGCGTTTTTAATGCCGGTGCATTTATGACCGTTGTACCGTTTGTGGTTAAGAGAGCGTACCAAGGGGATGCGCTTCAGCTCGCAACTATAATGATAATTTTCTATTTTGGCGCCACGTTAACTAATCTGGTTATGTTTAAAATTATGCCCATTGCTCGTCCAGGTCGTTGGTTTCTTGCGATGCAACTAAGTCGTGTCATTATCTTGGTCTTGTTGTGGATAAAACCAGATTGGTGGTTATTGATCATCGCAATGTTTGCCTGGGGCTTAAATATGGGGGTAACAACCACACTATCCCGGACGATTGTACAAGAGTCAGCAGAGCCCGAGTTCAGGGCAAGAATTCTGTCTGTTTATAGTTTGGGGCTTATTGGTAGCGCTCCAATTGGAGCAATTGTTCTCGGTAATATTATCGAGATATTTGGCACGCTTGAAGCACTGATTCCGGCCATGTTCGTTTCAGTTATTCTGTTTGTTTACGGTGTATTTTTCTCTCCCGTTTGGTCATATGCTTCACCGCGACATTGATAACGCTTCAGTGAACCAGCGAGATGTTATAAGCGGAAAGTTGCGGGAATATTGGCTAGTACATCGATGACTTGACACGGAGCTGATTTATGGCACTTTCGAACGCTTCGATTCTATTGTTACAATTCGATTATCACTATTCATACGTCCACCAGGCTTTATTGTACGTGACCATAGAATGAATATTTTTGTGCTCGACCAAACTATAAAAACCTGTGCCCAGTTTCATTGCGACCAGCATGTCAGCAAGATGATAGGCGCGCGTTTTGAGTCTATTGGCTTGACGCCCTTTGCCCAGGCAATGCCGGAGTCTTATAAAATTGCAGATGATCCGGTGGCGGCCGATCGAGACTTTTATTGCGGTGAAAAAGCAGACTTTGCAACATGGAAAAAACGCAAATCTCCAGACTGATGGTTGCCGCCCACTACTGCGTAATGGCTGCACCGAGATTCGATCTTTGCTTTCCCTTGTTTAAAGTAGTGTATTAGGTTGAATATTTCGGCTACAGTGGACAAAAAAAGAGCAACAATTTTTCTATACCCTCAATCCAGATCAATGCAACAAATCCGTGATATATGATCCGAAAGCGGTGATCGACAGGAGATGAGGTGAATATTTGGCAATACAATCACAGTTATTCTGCGAGAGGGGCGAACAAACAATGGCAACACTAAAAGTAAACGGTAAAGTAATCGAGGTGGACGTCGAAGGTGATACGCCCTTGTTATGGGTGATTCGCGAACAAATTGGACTCACTGGTACTAAATATGCCTGCGGCATTGCTCAGTGCGGTTCGTGTACCGTGCACATAGATGGCCGTCCAGTACGGTCCTGTGTTTATCCTGTCGCGGGTGTTACCGCGGACCAAGAAATCACTACTATCGAAGGCCTTTCAGAAGAAGGTGATCATCCGGTTCAGCAAGCGTGGGCAGAACTTGATACGCCACAATGCGGTTACTGCCAGTCCGGTATGATTATGGCGGCGGCAGCACTGCTTGATAAAACACCGAACCCGAGTGATGAGAATATCAATAGTGAAATTACCAATATTTGTCGTTGCGGCACGTTTCAGCGAGTACGAGAAGGTATTCACCTCGCAGTAGAAATCAAACATAAGTCTGCAGCGAAGGTTTAAGGGGAGATGACTATGGCACAGGAAAAAATGCGTATAAATCGGCGTCAGTTTGTTATTGGAGCAGCCTCAACGGGTGCTGGACTATCGATTGGATTGGCTCTGCCTATGGGTGCTCAGAAGGCTTTTGCAGACGACCACAGTGAATCGTCGACACAGGAAGTTAACGCCTGGGTTGTTATCGATCCTGATGACACGGTAACCATTAGAATTGCAAGATCTGAAATGGGGCAGGGTACGCTAACAGGTCTTGCGCAATTGGTGGCGGAAGAGTTGGAATGTGATTGGGATAAAGTGCAGTGGGAATACCCAACCCCGGGAGAAAATTTAAAGCGCGGGCGTGTTTGGCAAAGTTTTGCCACTGGGGGCAGTCGCGGTATCCGCGGCAGCCATCAGTACGTGCGCGAAGGTGGTGCCATGGCCCGAGAAATGTTGATTGAGGCGGCTGCCAAAAAATGGGGTGTGGTCGCTGCGGACTGTACCGCAGCTGATAGCAGAATAACCCATTCACCGTCGGGAAAAACGACCACATTCGGTAAAGTAGCAAACGCTGCTGCTGGTTTAACCCCACCCAGTGAAGTAACGCTAAAAGATCCCAAGACGTGGAAAGTTATTGGCAAACCCAAGAAGCGTCTCGACACGTTAGAGAAATTAACGGGTAAACAAATCTACGGCGCGGATATTACGATGCCAGGTATGCTTAATGCTTCTATAAAGGCCTGCCCCGTTCACGGCGGTAAACTTGAGTCGTTTGACGCTGAAAAAGTGAGCTCAATGCCGGGGGTGAAATCTGTTATTGCCGTGGGTGATGACGCCGTTGCTGTAGTAGCTACAACATGGTGGCAGGCCAATAAAGCGTTAAATGCGCTGCCGATCACATGGGACAAAGGTGAGAATACCAAGGTGTCGAGCGCGTCAATCGACAAGTTTTTGCAAGAGGGACTTTCTGCCGATAATGCTTTTGTGGGAAATAAAGTCGGTGATGTGAAAGCAGGGCTGAAAAAGGCGTCACGTACTTACACTGCTGATTACAGTTACCCCTACCAAAATCACGCAACTATGGAACCGATGAATGCAACAGCGGTTTGGAGCAAAGAGCGTTGTGAAGTTTGGTGTCCCACGCAAAATGGTGAGGCAGCTTTGGCTGCGACCATTAGTGCCTCGGAATTGTCCTCCGAAAAATGTGATGTACACAAAGTGAGTCTCGGTGGTGGTTTTGGGCGGCGCGGCGCAACTGACTTTGTCACACAGGCCGTGTTAATTGCTAAAACCATGCCCGGTATCCCTGTAAAGCTGCTGTGGACCCGTGAAGAGGATATGCTTCAAGGTATGTTTCATCCCGTGACCAAGGCCAGAATGACTGCTGGCTTTGATGACGACGGAAATTTGGATGCTTTACATGTGCGTATTTCCGGTCAGTCGATTCTGGCGACGCTAATGCCTCAGGCAATAGAGAGCAACGACGGTATGGACCCCGTTGTTTTTCAGGCGATGGCCCCGGAAGGAGATCATGCTATTTCTTATACTGTGCCAAATTTGTTGGTAGACCATGCCATGCGTAATACACATATTACGCCTGGCTTCTGGCGTGGTGTAAATGTCAATCAAAATGCGATTTATATGGAGTGTTTTTTGGATGAAGTGGCGCATGAGTCCGGTCAGGATGCGCTGGCTTTCAGGCAGAAGGCAATGAAAAACCATCCTCTCGCCCTGGCGGTATTAAATAAGGCAGCATCGATGGCTGGGTGGGGGAAACCTGCGCCGGAAGGTAGACACCTTGGCTTGGCTGTTTGTAAAGCCTTTGGCAGTTATGTGGCTGCTTGTGCCGAAATATCTGTGGATCAGGGCGAATTGACTATCCACCGTATTTTTGCGGCCACCGACCCCGGGTATGCGGTAAATCCTCAACAGATTGAGGCTCAGGTATCCGGTTCTTTTGTCTATGGTTTGTCAGCGCTGCTTTACGGGGAGTGCACTGTAAAAGACGGCCAGATCGAACAGCAAAATTTTCATGAATACCCCTCGCTAAAAATGGCGAAAATGCCGCATGTTGAGACATCAGTTATGCCATCCGGTGGATTCTGGGGTGGTGTTGGTGAGCCAACGATTGCTGTTGCTGCTCCTGCGGTGCTGAATGCTATATTTGCAGCAACTGGGAAGCGTATTCGTCATTTGCCGATAAAGAATCAAATCCTTGGGTAGGGTGATATCGGCATTAGATAGCGATTATCTTATGCGTTTACTCCGACAGTGTTTGGTTATTGGTTTTTTTGCCAGCGTGTTGTTTCCGCCTGTTTATGCCAGCGATCTACTAACGCAGGCCAGCGCCAATGTAAGTGCCTGTAGTAGTTGCCATCGTGGCGGTATGGGGAGCGGCGGTATGGCAGGCAGTGGAACCCAGGTAATGGGTGCGCTTAATACATTGTCGGCGGCAAGCATCGAGGAAGCGCTGTTGCAATTTCGTTCTGGTGAGCGTGAAGGGACAGTGATGAATCGTTTGGCCCGCGGCTATTCGGACTCGGAAATCGCTGGGATGGCGAAAGTATTGGCAAGCCAGTGACCCATTTGAATCGTCGCGACATTGTTAAGGGGCTGCTGCTGGCGATGACAGCGGGGGTGGGCGCTAGTTGTGCATCCACAAAGGGTTCATCAGCTCGAGTCGTTGTTGTTGGTGGTGGGTTTGCCGGTATGAGCTGTGCTCGTACTTTAAAAAAGTTGTCGCCAACACTGGCGGTGACATTAGTTGAACCCAAACAAAGTTATATTGCCTGTCCGTTTAGTAATCTGGTTATTGGTAATCAGCGCAATATTGCTTCCCAGACATTTAGTTACATCGCTGCAGTTGCCGATGGTGTGACCCATATTAGACGGACGGCTGTTGCTGTTGATCCCGATGCTCATAACGTCACGCTGGATGATGGCCAAGTTCTTGGTTACGACAGATTGGTTCTGGCCCCTGGCATTAGCCTTGATTTCGAAGTTTTACCCGGCTATGACGAGGCCGCAGCGAATGACATGCCTCACGCGTGGCTGGCGGGAACACAAACGACACTGCTCGCACGGCAACTCGCGGCTATGGATGATGGCGGTACTGTTGTTATATCGGTGCCTGAAAACCCGTATCGCTGTCCACCCGGTCCATACGAACGTGCTAGCCTCATTGCAAATTATCTTCAAGTGTACAAACCCAAAAGCAAATTGTTGATACTCGACAGTAAAGATCGCTTTTCAAAACAAGCGCTTTTTATGGCTGCGTGGAAATCGGAATTTGGAGACCTGATTGAGTGGCAGGGACTCAAAGACGGCGCCAGAGTTGTTTCAGTTGATTCAGCGGCGATGACGTTAACAACGGATTTTGACGTAATCAAAGCGGATGTAGCGAATGTGATTCCTCCCCAGCGGGCGGGAAAAATTGCCAGAATTAGTGACGTCGCCAATGCAAGCGGTTGGTGTCCAATAAGTGCATCGACTTTCGAGTCGAGTCTACATGCTGATATTCATGTTATTGGTGATGCCGCCATAGCCAATGCCATGCCAAAGTCGGCTTTTGCCGCCAATAGCCAGGCCAAGCTCTGTGCCTTACAAATTGCCAGATTGCTGAGCGGTCAAACCCCCGTTGATAGTAAATTAATTAATACGTGTTACAGCTTAGTAACCCCGGATTACGGAATTTCTGTAGCGGGAGTCTACAAACCAGAAGCAGAGCGCTGGCTTGAAGTTGAAGGCGCAGGAGGCGTTAGTGGCGCATCTGCACCAAGAGATGTTAGACGGGTAGAGGCTCATTATGCGCGCCAATGGTATAAGTCAATTACACAAGAGGTGTTTGGTTGATTCGCGTTTGTGCTTTTTTTTTGGTGCTCCTTCAGAATTCTATTAGTATAGCCTTTGCAGAAGATCGGGAAGATGCACTTACGTCGGAGCCGGGCCGATATGCTGTTGGTCAGAAGGTTTTTAACGATCGTGACAGAGGACATTGTTTGTTATGCCATCGGTTCAGCCGCAGCGACGAATCCTTTCAGGGTACTATCGGACCTTCGCTCGATGGTATTGCAACCAGATTGACCGCGCAGCAAATAAGGTATCGGATAGTTGATAATAGTCGGATGAATTCTCAAACGCTGATGCCCGCGTACTTTCGAACGGACGGGCTTGTGCAGGTTGCAGCTGAATTTGTCGGGAAGACGATCTTATCGGCCCAAGATATTGAAGACCTCGTCGTTTATCTTGTTTTCGATCCGCAAGAACAGTAGTACGTTGATGATGGAGCCACGATGAAAAGGCGAACAGTAATAGTGGGTGCGGCCGTCGGTCTCGCTGTCCAGTTAGCGCCAACAGTCTTTGCCGGTAAGCTCAAAAAAACGGTGTCTGAATTTTATCGTCAAGAGACTATAACTGTCGGCAAAGTCCGTCTCAAAATACCGCCTCTAGCAGAAAATGGGAATTCTGTTTCTTTGGCGGTTGAAGTTGATAGTCCAATGACCGACGAAAACTATGTGCAAGAGATTCGAATTTTTGCCGATAAAAACCCGGTGCCAAACCTCGCTAGTTATCGGCTTTCCCCGGGCTCAGGCAAAGCTAAAGTGGCAACCAGAATTCGATTGTCAAATTCTCAGGTTATAACTGCTGTGGCGCGTATGAATGATGGCACGCTGTGGTCGGGCTCTGCTAAAACAATAGTTACGCTGGCGGCTTGTGTCGAGCCACTACTTTAGGCAATGTGATGAAAGTAAGAATTTCTATTCCCCCGCAGGCTGATAGAGGAGAGTTCCTCGAAATTAAGACGCTTGCTTCACATCCGATGCATAGTGGTTTCAGGCGCGATGCGATTGGCGCATTAGTCCCTCGAGATATTATTGAAATCTTTCGTTGTGAATACAATGAGAAAATTATTTTTGAAGCCGAGTTTGGACCGGGCACTGCTGCAAACCCCTTTCTATCATTTTACATTCGCGCTGAAAAAACGGGTGAGGTAAAATTCACCTGGATTGATCAGCACGGAAAAAAGACCGAAGAAATTAAATTTCTCGACGTTGTGGATAAACATTGATGAAAGTGGGGCGTTTGCTGTTTTCGCTGCTCATCATTGTCGAGATGACGGTGGCAATAGCATCCGACATTAAATTGTCACCGCGATCGGGCTATGAATTTCAATCTATTGATACACAGTCCATGCAAGAGGATGATTTTGAAAACCCTGGTATGTTGTGGGTTGATATGGGTGAGCTTTACTATAACGAGCCAGCGGGAAAAATGGATCAATCTTGCGCTGATTGTCATGGAGAATTCCCCAAGTCGCTGGCGACGTCGTTTCCGAAAAACAACCACCATCTCGAAGCTGTTGTGAATCTGACCTCGCAGATCCAGCATTGCAGAACAGTGCACCAGAAGGCAGAACCTATTGATTATGAAAGTGAAACATCGCTAGCGTTGACTGTATACCTTGCTAGTCGGGCGCGTGGGGAAATGGTTAATCAGATCGATAGTTCTCCGGTCGATCAGCTAAAGGCGTCAATCGAAAACGGTCGCGTTTACTTTCATCAGCGTAAGGGGCAGCTCAATCTTAGCTGCAGAAATTGTCATGATAGCAGTGTGGGGAAGATGTTACGGGGGGACTTGATTAGCCAGGGGCAGAGTAACGGTTACCCAATCTATCGATTAGAGTGGCAATCTCTCGGTTCTCTCCATCGTCGATTTCGCTCCTGTGATATCGGTGTGAAAGCACAAGCACAAGCACTTGGTAGTAGTATTTATATTAACCTGGAAGCGTATCTAAAAGAGAGGGGTGGTGATTTGCTTATTGAAACACCGGCGGTTCGGCGTTAGCTGATATGGCCTAAGGTATTAACTTGGGTTTGTAGGTTAAGGTAGCAAACCATAGGGCTTGCTACCTCACTGACCATACGCACTACCAATCGGATAAATCGGTAGCGCGCTAGCCTTCTATTGACTAAAAGACTTTCGGTTTTGGTAGCAGACTACTCTTCTATTGAAAAAGTAAGGCCTGCATTTTCTTCAAGTCGTTTGATCAATTCAGGTCCCATGGACGAGGCTGTTGTCCAGCACCCACCGCTGGTGCGATCTTTGGATATGTCGAGAGCTAAACAAACAGCACTTTCGGCCAGCATTTTACTAGTCGATCCATAGCCAGGGTCCATATCACCTTTGACGCAAGCTTGTAATTTTTCACCATCATCATTCGAGCCAACAAAGATAATGTCATAATACCCGGCTTTGCGTTCTTCCCGGGATGGGCCATCACCGGGTTTTAGATTTGCATCCATTGCAAATGGGTCAGCCGCAGCTTTATCTGCTTGTGCTGGGTCGCCGGGCAACATCATCATTTCATCATATTGTAAATCTTCACCCCATTGATGCTGCATGAGATAATTTGAGCGATGCACAGCTTTAGTATTGATCATAGCCATCATAAAAGGTCCAACCCAGCTTTCCACCGCTTCATCATAATAAGGCTGATTGCCATCTGGTTGTGCTGGACCTTCAAAACCTGGAGTTTGTGCGAAAGGTGACACTAAAAGACCCATGATGGATGGGTCTTTCTGGACCGCTGCGGTAGTTGCATTTCCAGAAGCAACAGTACCACCAGAGGCACTCCCCTTCATGTCACGCACGCGTCCACGAATACGAGGCAAAACATGTCCCAGACGTGTTTTGGCTTGTTCTTGTAAATAGAAAACACCTAAGTCAGTTGGAATTGAGTCAAATCCGCAAGAGAATACAATGCGCGCACCTGATTTTGCGGCACTGTCATTAAGACCAGTGACCTGCTGAGCGATCCAGTTGGGTTCGCCACACAAATCGACATAATCTGTACCAGCATTTGCGCAGGCTGCAATAACTTTATCGCCATAAAGTTGGTAAGGACCAACTGTCGTGATCAAAACTTTGGTCTTCTCTACCATCGCTCTCACTTCATCGTCATTGTTGGAATCACATACGACAAGCGGTGTATCCGCCGGGGCGCCGATGGCATCACGGACTTCTTCCAGTTTGCTTTTAGATCGACCAGCCATGCCCCATTTAATGTTCGTGCCGTATTGTTCCGTCATATATTCTGCAACAAGTTTGCCTGTAAAACCCGTTGCGCCATAAATCAATATATCAAATTCTCTGACCATTTCTGTTCCTTAATATTGTCTGTCTTTATAAAAGGGCATTATGCCGATTAACACTGCGGTGGTCTAAATTTTTATACATATTAGGTAGCTTGCGCCTCGGCAGCGCTCACTTATTTGATCCGGAGAAAGAACGAAAGAATCTAACCACCGGGTGATTCAGTAAATTATCCAGAAAAACTTGTTGAGCTATTTGCCTCAATGCATCGGAATAAGTGGGGTAGGGATGAATCACTCCTTGCAGTTTGGCGAAGTTCAACCCTAGCGTTTTCATTACCTGTACCTCGGCAATAAGTTCACCGGCGCGTTCGCCAATAATATGGGCCCCCAATACTTTGCCTTTGCGATTGGTAATGAGTTTGATGTGGCCCATGTCGTTCGGTTTAGTTTTGGCTCGGTCCAGCTTGTCAAAGTCGTAATTGTAAACGCGAATAGAGTCGCCGTGTTGTTCTCTTGCTTCAGCTTCGGTCAGTCCGGCTCGGGCAAATTCCGGGTCGGTAAAAGTGGCCCAGGCAACATGTTCGTAGTTTGCTTTGCGGCGAAGAGGGAACAGGGCGTTCATGGTGGCAATTTTACCCTGGAAATTGGCCATATGACTTAATAGATAGGGGCCGGCAACATCACCACAGGCATATACGCCCTTGGCAGTTGTCTGTAAACGGTCATCGACTTTAATGCCCTTGTTGGTCTCAATGCCTGCAGCGGCTAGATTCAGGCCATCGATATTGGGCGATCGCCCCAAGGCAACCAGTAGAGATTGAGCCTCAAGTACCACGTTTTCGTTATCTTTTTCGGCATGTACCCGTATACCAGCTTCACAATTTTCAAACAGCGTAGCCTTGGCTCCCAGTAAAAACTTTACGCCCTCTACCGCCAGCTTTTCTCGCACAATGGCTGAAAATTTTGGCTCCTCGCGAAACATCACCTCGGGCATCATTTCCACCACCGTAACATCGACGCCTAAGCGGTTCATTGACTGCGACAGCTCCATGCCAATGGCGCCACCGCCCAGCACCACAATGGAAGTGGGCAGGTCTTGTTGTTCGAAAAAGTTGTCGTTGGTTAGGTACGGCACGGTTTCCAGCCCCGGGATAGGGGGTAGCAGCGGGGACGAGCCGGTGGCAATAATGACTTTTTTACCCTGAAAGCGTTGATCGTTAACGGTGATGACCTTAGCCGACTCAAATACAGCTGGGCCGTGCACGAAGACTGCCCCCGCCTGCTCTAGTACTTCTGGTGTTTCGTGTTGGTAAATTCCTTCACTAATGGCGCGAACTCGGGCTAGCATCGCTGCCGTGTCGACCTCAAACTCGGCAAACTTGCGGGCTGTGTGCACTGCTTTAGCTTCGTTGATAAGACCTTTGCTAGGTATACAGCCGGACCATGTGCATTCACCACCACTCTTGTGTTTTTCAACAATGAGCACTTTTTTGCCAAATCCCAGAGCGGTAAATGCCGAAGTTAAGCCGGCGGCCCCTGAGCCAATCACTATTAGGTCGAACTTTTGCATAATATTCTCATTGTGAGTCAGTGTTTGATAGCTAAACACAATTGTAGATGGTTTTAAAGCGATCGACAGCAGCTAGAGTTTTTGTCGTGACAGACGCGATTTGAACTCATATTGAAATCTCCCGCGGGGCTTGCTAAGGGACCTTTTCTCGTTGTAGATTAGACGAAAAAGGGCGTTTGTTCTGCCTATACTTCATTTCCTTCCTTCTCTGCTTGAATTGATTTTATTTCCGTGATCTAATTCATTGCTTCATAATTGCATGTCTTTGCAGATATGATAGGATACAGCTTAAGTATGATAATAAACAGCGTCGTGCCACAGGCTGGGATGACAAATCTGGAGTAATTCCAATGCCTGACAGAAAAGTCGTCGCAAAAGAGTTAGCTGAAATTTTCAAAATTGTTGCAAACCCGGACCGAATTCGAATTATCGAAGAGCTACGAGCTGGTGAAAAAGATGTCAAAACACTTGTTGAAGTACTCGAACTACCCGGTCCTCGTGTCTCGCAACATTTGAGTTTGATGCGTGCTCATCGCATCGTCGAAGAACGCAGAGATGGTAGGCACCACCACTACAGTTTAACCCAACCCGACATGGCGAACTGGATCATTGAGGGTCTGGATTTTGTTGAGGGTAGGCTCAATGGTGTGAGCAAAGTTAGCATCACCAAAGCACGAGAACTTTGGTCGGCACAGAAAAGTAACCAAACGATTAAATAACCGCTAATTAAACCAAGAGGTCAGTAAAATGCCAAAATTTGCAACAGGTGTGATTCGCTTTCAAAACGAAGTCTATCCACAGAAGAAAGAACTGTTTGAGAAACTGAGTAAAGGTCAGGCACCAGAAGCGCTTTTTATCACCTGTTCTGATTCCAGAATAGAAACCGCGATGATCACACAAACAGATCCTGGCGAACTTTTTATCTGTCGTAACGCCGGAAATATTGTCCCTCCCCACATGACTCAAGCGGGCGGCATGACAGCCTCGATTGAATTCGCAGTGGCAGCACTCGAGGTGCCACACATTGTGATTTGCGGTCATACAGAATGTGGCGCAATGAAAGGCGCAATGGACCTTGATAGCCTGGCATCCTTGCCTCACGTAAAGGAATGGTTAAGTTACACCAAAGCCGCCGTTGATGTTGTCGACGCAATCGCACCAGAAGGCGCTAGTGATGAAACTCGTATGCAATTATTACTTGAACAGAACGTCATATTGCAACTCCAGCACCTGAAAACTCATCCAAGTGTTGCCGCCAGATTGGCGAAGGGAAACCTGAGGCTTCACGGCTGGGTCTATGATATCAAGACCGGTGACGTAAAAGCATTTGATGAAGTCGAAAATAAATTCGTTCCGGTTGACGCTCGTTATGCAAAAGAGGTTGCCGCAATGGCTGCTGCGTCAGCGTCAGGCTGTTCTGACTGATCCACACCAATCAACACAACAAGTCCTTAAGGAGTAATGTTCGTGAAATTTTTTGACTTTTCCAATATTCGTGGTGATATTTTTGGCGGGCTTACGGCGGGTATTATTGCTTTGCCACTCGCTTTGGCGTTTGGTGAGGCGTCTGGAGCCGGACCAATCGCTGGCATCTGGGGAGCGATTTTTGTTGGATTTTTTGCGTCTCTTTTTGGGGGTACCGGTTCTAACGTATCTGGTCCTACGGGGCCAATGGTTGTCGTTTTTGCCGGTATCTTTGCAACCCTGACCGGGAATCCGGCGCTTGTTTTTGCTGCGGTTGTATTGGCTGGTGTGTTGCAGATTTTGTTGGGTGTTTTCAAAATGGGCCAGTATATCCGGCTGGTTCCATACCCGGTTGTATCAGGTTTTATGAGCGGTATTGGTTGCATCATTATTGCACTGCAACTGTCTCGCATATTCGGTCATGAACCGGACGGTGGTGGCACGATACCTGCGCTGACAGCCATCCCTGGCGCGGTGATGGACCCGAATATGGCCGCATTGGTCATCGGCATTCTTACTCTGACAGTTATATTCTCGTGGCCAAAGAGCCTTGGGAAAATGATTCCAGCACCACTGGCGGCACTGGTGATTGGTACCGTAACCAGTTTGTTCATCAGCGGCGCGCCAATTCTAGGCGCTATTCCTACCGGCTTTCCATCGCTGGTAATACCTGAATTCACGTCGGCTACCTTTGCCATCGTACTTGAGGCTGCAATCCTGCTCGCAGTTCTGGGGGCGATAGATAGCCTTCTGACCTCACTGGTTGCAGATAACATGACCCGAACACGGCATGATTCAGACAAAGAGCTGATTGGACAAGGTATCGGTAATACATTTGCAGGGCTTTTCGGTGCAATTCCAGGTGCCGGCGCGACCATGAGGACCGTTGTAAACATTCGAACAGGAGGACAAACAAAGATATCCGGGATGATCCACGCAGGCTTACTACTGTTAATCGTTGTCAGCCTATCGCCCCTTGCCTCACAAATTCCCCACGCAGTATTAGCGGGCATTCTGATCAAAGTTGGATACGATATTATTGATATCGGTTATCTCAAGCGGGCCCACAAAGGCCCACGATTAGACCTCGTATTGATGGCGATGGTGCTGTTGCTGACTGTATTTGTTGACCTGATCACGGCGGTAGCAGCAGGTGTAGTGCTTGCCGCGCTTGCTTTCGTTAAGCAACTTGCAGACGAGCAGCTGAGACAATTTGGGGATCCGAGTGATGCGGCCTCAGAGTCTACCCCTGAAGAGCTTGAACTCCTTGCTAAAGCAAAGGGACAGGTAACAATCTTTGAGTTTGGTGGGCCATTAAGTTTTGGTGCAGCAGCTGATATGGGTCACACTGTACGAGAACGAACCAAGAAAAAATCTGCAGCAATCATTCTGGATTTTTCCAAGGTGCCCTTTATCGATGTGTCAGCAAGTCGCGCAGTGGAAACGATAATAACCGACGCTACGGCTGCGGGAAAAACAGTCTACGAAACAGGCATGAGTGATTCAGTAAGAAGCATCCTTATTGGCTTGAATGAAGAAGATAATTTCCATGTTATCACCAGCCACAACAATCGTCTGGAAGCATTGCGCGCTGCGGTTGAGGATACGCTTGGACGGGTAAAAGACGGCGGTCCAGATAAACCAGAAACCGATTCTACGGGCTAATCTGGACATAGAATACCGCTACACCTGCGCCTCAAATGAGGCGCTAAACCATTATCGATCCGAGCCTGAATCACTGCCCATTATTAGTTTTATGTTTGGTTCGCTTATGAACTGGCTTTCCACTTAGCACCACTCTTCTTGCTGCACACACACATTTACCTACTGTGAGCGGGTTTATTTGCTGTGGGTTACACTCAATAATTGACGATTTTCGGGGTTGTTGAAAGTAGTTTTTCTCGCTGGGGGGGTGAATACTATCTAAGACTTTGGAGGGGTTTCTATTACAGCCTCCGATAAGAGTATGAGTTTTTCATACTCTTATCGGATTTATCAAGCGTCTAAGACGTCATTAGAAAAACCACTGAGTTGTGACGCGAAGTGTATCAACATCCCTGTTACCTGTATTAACACCAAATTCGTCCTGTTGGTAAACCAGACCTACTTTCGTGGTGTTGCCCCGTAAGTACCAGTTAACTCCGACTAATGAAGACTCGACATCATAGCCAGACTCGTCATCAAAACGGTCCCACTTTTCATACCTGACAAAGGGGGCCAAGTAGTAGAAGTCTTTGAACACGTATTCAGAAGTCACATACCAACCCGATGAAGAGCCCGTATCAACCGTGCCCGATACACCCGTATCCCACTGTTTTACCGCATCTTTAAACTCGAAATATTCGCCTTGCACAAAAAAACCGTTGTAATGGGCGGATACCTCATAATTAATTAATTTGCGATTTAGATCAAATGTCGAAGTGTAAGTGCCGAAGTCGACGTCACCTTTCAATGTAGGCACATCCCAATACGCGACACCAACACTAAAGTGTTTACCTTCGCCAAAGTAGGTTTCGGTCCGTTGCGTCTCCTCCCAGCCGTCAAACGGTGAGAAAATAACTTTACCGCCATAAAAGAGACTTTGATCAGAGGTATCTATATCGACAGAAGAACCTTTCACACCTAAGGCATCCAATGTCTTGTCCGGGCTTGAGGCAGAACCAGCGGCAATCTGGTAGTGAATCTTTTTCTTCCAGTCACCGTACATTTGCGCATTAGCGCCCCGGCGGTTTAAAGAGATGTACTGGGCAGCTGCATCAGCAATAAATGGACGATCATAGGTAATCAGGCGAGCCGATTTCACCGTTTCTGTCCTGGAAACATCGATTTTTGCTCGCAAGAGCTTAAAATTCACCAATGAAGTGTCAAACGGGTTCTTGATTTTGATATAAGCATCACCCAGTTTGAAATTACCTTCGTTATTTTCTATACCAAAGTTGGATTTATCATTACGGATATCCATAGTGAAGGAGGTATGCTCACCAAAACCTGCAGCAATCTCAAGGCGTGCACGTCGCAAATAAACATCACTAATACTCTCACTTGATGCCAATGACCCGCCTGTATTGTATTTATCGGTTTCTTGCGTCTCAAACGTTCCCTGTACTCTAACACCGGCCTTAAACCACATATCAGAGGTGTCATCCGCCTGAAATTTCATGTTGATATGGGTCTGTTTGCCCATCATGAATTCAGGGGATTTTTCATCGATGATGGTAATACTCTGTTTAGTACTGCTTGCTTTCGCGGCACTTCCATCGTCAACCACCTCGATTTTCGTGCGTCCTTCGCCCGGCTGGTAATAAATCTGCCCTGTTTCAGGATCACCATAAAGTGTTAGGGCATGACTATTTACGGAAAGAACCAGTGATGCAATCGCAGCACAGAAATTCAGTTTCTTCTTCATAGAATCAATTCTCAATGTCTAGTTATATGAAATCGTTAACAAAAAATTAATACAATCCGCTGATTATGATTGATCAGGTTAATCTCGAGTGTATTGTTACTGTTGATTGTTACAGTAATGTTACAGCAGTGTTATGTGCCAACATAAAGTCGTCCGTCATATCGGCGAGAACGAGGGACAGAAACTCCCTTCGTGACTTTCGTCATTAATTTTCCTCATAATCGGGATAGGAAGACCCCTATAGCGCTTTCCCCCCAGACCATCGAACAGACGAATCACGTACCAGGCCGGATCGGTTTGCGGCCAATCATGGGTGGCTACAGATTCATCACAGATTCAATATATGTGTCATAGATCCGATTGCTGATAACAGCTGGATCATCAACAGCATAGTGACAAGTTTGTAAACCAGACTACTAGAGCCCCATTACAGTCCCGCCGCCAAATTCAATCTTCAAAGGCAAAACGTTCGGTTGTCACAGTTGCCTGTGCAGCGGTTGAATAACGGGCCCCTGATATTGCTTCTGCTGCAAACTCAGTGTTTAACAGCTCCAGCAGATCGGTTGGAATATTGATAGCCGCCGCATTGAAGTTGTCTTCCAGATGCTGATCGTTTGTTGTACCAGGGATTGGTACGGCGTTTTTATCCTGCGCGAGTGTCCATGCCAACGCGAGCTGGGCGACGGTGCAGTTTAGGTCTTTTGCGTGCTGTCTCGCTTTCTCTAACAACGGTAGATTGGCTGAAAAATGTGGGTCTGTGAAACGCGGAAAAGTGAGGCGGAGATCCCCTTTGTGGTAGCCATTTGGATCAAGTGGCTTGTCGGCCAGATAACCCCGCCCAACAGGAGAGAAAGGAACAAAAGTCACTCCCAGTTCCCGACAGGTTTCAATAACGGCAATTTCCGGATTGCGGGTCATCAGTGAATACTCCGATTGCATAGCAGCAATCGGATGGACGGCGTGGGCTCTGCGCAGCGTATCAGCAGACATTTCAGACAAGCCAATCATGCGAATTTTACCCTGCCCAACTAAGTCAGCGAGCGCACCCACTGAATCCTCAATAGGTATATTTGGGTCAGGCCTGTGCATGTAATACACGTCGATAACATCAGTTTGTAGTCGTTTGAGGCTGGCTTCACAGGCACTTTTAATAGCATCCGGATGAGCGTCAATTCTGCGCTTGCCGTCTTTAAAATCTAATACACACTTACTGGCAAGAACAAACTCATGACGACGATCCTTCAGGGCTTCACCAATAAGTTTTTCGTTATTACCCATTCCGTAGATCGTCGCCGTATCAAGAAAATTGTAACCAATATCAACCGCTCGACGCAGAAAGGCGACCGCATCCGCATGATCTTGTGCGGGACCATAGGCATGGCTCAGACTCATGCAGCCAAGACCTACCGGGTGCACTTTAAGAGCGCCTATTGTTCTTTTTTGGACAGTCATACAACTTCCTTATATTGAGTTAGCTATCTTGCTTTTTATGTTTATCCAGTACTAAAACGCTACTAGAGCTCGACAGTTATTAGGAATACCGGAAAAGCTTTCTCAAACATCTAATTATTTCAGATTCTGGATTAGAATTTCTACCGGGTTCATTAACGCTAACGATAATAGATGCCGATGCTTTCAGTATAAACAATCGATAAGAATCGGTCTATTAGCCCATAGAAACTGAAAATTTGGAGGATAACCTGATCACCACGGGAACGCTCAATGGGTGTAGGTAATCTTAGCAATGGATACAGGTTAAAAAATAATCATTTTTCCTTGCTCAATTATCGTTAACATGATGAAATCCGGACAAAGGTGGCATATAACTCGGCACCGAAAATTTCAGTGAAAAAAACTGGCGCAGCGATGAATACGCAGACACGCTCACCTCCCGCGAGCTCTTTTAGAACAGATAATTATGACTCAAGCTGGCCCAATATCTGCCGATATTATATTCTCAGCAACACGGCCCCTATGAAATGCGTGCCCGGATGGGAATTTTGCTAACACCCTGATCTTAAATGGCGGTGCCCTGAGAAGGCTGTTATTGAACTGTGAAAGAGTATCATTGTGATATAGTGGATGAATATTCTGAATGGGCTGTAGTGTGTTCTGTCCAAAACTATCGTTATATTCGAACCGGTGAATTCGGATATAGTTTATAACTTTCACCAACACTAAGAGTAAAGACAATGAGCAAAGGTACAGTAAAGTGGTTTAATCCAGACAAAGGTTTTGGTTTTATTGCTCCGGAAGACGGCGGTAAAGATCTTTTTGTTCACCATTCAGAAATTCAAAGTGGCGGCGGTTTTGCAACGCTAAACGATGGGCAGTCGGTAGAGTTTGAAGTTGGCGAGGGTCAAAAAGGTCCTTGTGCAAATAAAGTTGTGCCACTGTAGCAATAGCGGTCAGAACATCACAGATATATCCACAAACGCCACTTTTTGGCTGGATGGCCTAAAAGGTGGCTTTTTTACCAAGCTGACTATTATAAAGGTTGAATGAATCTTGAGTTTCAACCTTTAAACTTGGGGAGCAGATACGCGGTTGTGCCCCAATTTTGTATTATACCGTAATTAGAAATATCTAATGAAGTCTAAGACCAGCCGGCTCGATCGTTTTGTTAGTCAGAATAGCATTTTTTCGCTTTCTGATATCCGTCTTCTAGTCGCCCAAAAAAGGATTCTTTTGGATGGGCATGCGGCGCACTCCATTCAACAAAAAGTGACAGAATTTACGCATGTTGTATTAGATGGTAACTGCTTAAGAGATAACAACCCCGTTTATATTATGTTGAATAAACCCCGGGGGGTTGTTAGTGCGACTAAAGATCTCAAGCACGCTACCGTGTTAGACTTTATTCAGCATCCTCAGAAGAGCGAGCTGCACATTGTTGGTCGCCTCGACTTTAATACTACAGGGCTGGTTTTATTGACCAACGATGGAGCTTGGTCGCGCAAGATAAGCCTGCCCGAGACTAAACTTGAAAAAACCTATGAAGTTACCCTGTCTAAACCGATAAGCGATGAGTGTGTTACTGTTTTTCGAGAGGGCATTCATTTTGACTATGAAAATATGACAACGCGCCCCGCATTTTTAGAAGTTCTTTCCAACTACACCGCCAGGCTTTCACTGACAGAAGGCAAGTATCATCAAATTAAACGAATGTTTGGTTTTTTCCAAAACGAAGTGCTGGAGCTCCATCGTGTTTCTGTAGGGAATTTTTCCCTAGAGGGATTAGAGGAGGGGTGCAGTAGGCTGCTGACAATAAAGGAAGTAGAGGAGTCATTTGCAACTGAGGTTATTGCGCTTTGTGAATTATGAAATATGGCCCGTGGTAGCAATTGATACGATGAATTAGACAATATAATTCTTTAGATCCTGAGTTGGGAAGTACTTTCTCCTGTAGTTACGCTTTCAATAACAATCCATTCCAACAAATATCCACAAAAGAGAACAGGTATATCATCTCCCATGTAAAAATTTGCCAGAATGGGTTACAAACGCTGAAATTCCAGCGTTTAACTTATCTATAGACCAGCAAAAAGACCATCAAAATCTTTGGCAGCAGCGTCGGTAAATTCAAAATTTTTCCGAATATAAGCAAGCGTATTTTTCTCAGTATCGGTTACTCCCTGCCCATCGCTAGCGGATTTAAATAGGTCCGCAACTTCATCTTTAGACAGTTTACCTTCACCGGCGCCAGTCGTATGATGCTTGGCAAGATCCAGTAGTTCTTTCTCGTATTTTTCCCCATCGATGCTTACATAAGCCATAATCTATCACCTATCATTTATTGAGTGTATTCATGCAGTAAATACTGCGTTTATTAACATCAGAATCTTTACAAATAACCAACACATTTGCAAGGTATCCAAATATTTATCCAAGCGAGCCAGATCTTAGAGGAAGCAGTAATATCAAAAAAACTTTTTCGCCATATTCAGGGCGCCGCCCAATCCTCCGACGCTTTCGAGCAAATCACCGCCGGAGCTGGATTTATCGATTAAGCTGGGTAGGACTTCGCTCAAGCCATTGGTTGCAGTCTCTTGATTGAGGCCGAGGCTGCCAGCAAAAGCCGATAGCTTATCTCCACCAAACATTTCTAACAGTTGTGATGGGTCTATGCTTTTATTACCACCATCGCCTAACCATGATCCAACAATATTGCCCAGCGCGCCACTGCTGGCAAACTTGCCAACAAGCCCTGCGATGTCTAAACCACCACTGCCATCGCCGAGTAAACCTGATAAAGCACTACCTGCTTTTTCCTCAGATACATCGCCGCCAAGTTGTTTGGCGAGAAGTTGGGATCCAATTTGCAATAAATCCATGACGTTTATCTCCGTTATATTAAGTTATCGCCCTTTAAAGAAAGAGCCTAGAATACCGCGAACTAGTTTTCCGGTCATTTGCCGACCTAGACTTCTCGCGATGCTTTTTACAAATGCTTCGCCAACACTTTGTCGCTTGCGGCCAACCGATTTAGCTTTGGGCGCCTTTTGTATTCGTGATGTTTTTGTTGTTGCCTCTTCCGCCTCTTTTGCCGCTTCTTCTGAGCGTTGCATCAGGATTTCGTAAGCGGATTCACGATCGACCGACTTATCATACTTATCTTTAACGGGGCTGCTAAGTTTGACCTCTTCTCGTTCGGCCTTTTTGGCGGGTCCGATTCGTGAGTACGGGGGTTTAATCATAACCCGTTGCACCACGCTGGGTGCACCATTTTTTAGTAGTGTTGATACCAGTGCTTCACCAACCGACATTTCGGTAATAACGTCGCGTGTTGAAAAATTGGCATTAGCGCGGAACGTGTCCGCCGCAGCTCTAACCGCTTTTTGCTCTTTAGGAGTAAACGCGCGCAAAGCGTGCTGGACACGATTGCCAAGCTGGCCAAGCACCGAATCAGGGATGTCGCTTGGACTTTGCGACACAAAGTAGACGCCAACCCCTTTTGATCGGATTAATCGAACCACTTGTTCTATTTTTGAAATGAGGGCTTTCGGAGCGTCTTTAAACAACAAGTGAGCTTCATCGAAAAAGAACACCAATACAGGTTTGTCTGGGTCGCCAATCTCGGGTAGGTTTTCAAATAATTCAGACAGCAGCCAAAGCAACAATGTCGAATATAGCTTGTTGTTTTGTATGAGTTTATTGGCGGCAAGTACGTTAACGTAACCACGACCATCGGGGGTAGTGCGCATTAAGTCATTTAGTTCTAACATTGGCTCGCCGAAAAATTGTTTGGCGCCGGCTCGCTCAAGAACCAATAGTCGCCGCTGGATCGCGCCTACAGAAGAAGTAGAAACGTTGCCGTATAGTATGCGCAAATCCGCCGCGTTTTCGGCAACATGCTGTAACATGGCTTTTAGATCTTTCAAATCGAGTAATAAGATGCCTTGATCGTCAGCCACAGCAAAAGCAATGGTTAAAATACCTTCCTGAGTTTCATTAAGCCCCATTAATTGAGCAAGTAACAATGGCCCCATATCAGAAACAGTAGCGCGAATCGGGTGGCCTTGTTTTCCATACACATCCCAAAAAATAGTTGGCACGCCAGCCCATGCATCCTCTGGTAAGCCCAGAATAGAGAGGCGTTCGTTAACTTTTGGATGAGGTTTCCCTGCTTGACTGATGCCTGATATATCGCCTTTCACATCGGCTAAAAAGACGGGAACACCTTGCCGAGAGAAATTTTCAGCTAAGGCCTGTAAGGTCACAGTTTTCCCTGTGCCTGTTGCTCCCGCAATTAGGCCGTGGCGGTTAGCGCGCTTCAATTCAAGAGAAATGTGTTGGTCATGCGCATTTGCCGAGTAACCCAGCAAGATAGAATCAGTGCTCATAAAAATCCATTAATTTGCGGTGAAAGTTATTGTAGCCACTTTGCAAACACACATCAAAGAATAGAGGTGGGTGAGGGGCTCATTTTTGTTCAGCTTCAACTAAGTCGTGATTCGATACTAACGCTTACAAACCACTGCTGTCGACCACCGTTCGGCGATCCCCCAAAACTATGTCAGTCCAGGATAATTCGGGTACGAAGTAAGAAGCGTGTAGTATAGATATATGTCTTTTATAATTAACGATTACATATTGGAACAAACAGGGGCCAGTTCAGCGCGGTGTGTAGAAGTGATCCAATCACTTTGGAGCGGTTATGGAGAAATTGCCCGTTATGACCTTGAAGGGACGTGTCGCTCCTCCGTAGTGGTAAAACGTATTGCCCCACCTGACCGCAGGAATCATCCTCGTGGATGGAATAGTGACTTTTCCCATGCCAGAAAAATCGAATCTTATCTTGTTGAATCAAACTGGTATCAGTATTGGTCTTGTCGGTGTGATGACCTGTGTCGTGTGCCCGATTGTTTGGGCATAAAAAAATTCGACACCGAATTGATCATTATACTTGAGGATCTGGATGAATCTGGTTTCGGCAGACGGCCGGATGATTTAGATGACAATGATATCCGTGCATGT
Source organism: Oceanicoccus sp. (assembly GCA_036963965.1). Taxonomy (GTDB): domain Bacteria; phylum Pseudomonadota; class Gammaproteobacteria; order Pseudomonadales; family Dasaniaceae; genus Oceanicoccus. Next base: position 45,901 of record JBALTE010000011.1, read on the forward strand.
TTAAGCTGGCTGGCTAACTTTCATGCTCGTTTTATGAATGATAGCGCTGAAAAATTGTGGGAAGTAGGGACCTACTGGCATTTATCAACCCGGCCTGATGAATGGAGTGCTATGGAAGATGGTTTGCTCAAACAATCCGCGTCGCTGCTTGATGATAGGCTCAATAATGCGTGTTTCACTACGATAGTGCATGGGGACGCCAAAAGCGCTAATTTCTGTTTTTCCGAACCGGGAGGCGCGGTAGCTGCTGTTGATTTCCAGTATGTTGGTGGTGGCTGCGGTATGAAAGATGTTGCGTATTTTATGGGTAGCTGCATGGATGAAAATGTTTGTGAACGCGATGAGCAGCGTTATCTGAACCATTATTTCAAGGAGTTGAAACAGGCTCTGGAGCGATATGATAAACAACTCATTTTTGTAGATCTTGAGCAGGAATGGCGTGAGCTCTTCCCGATAGCGTGGACGGACTTTTATCGGTTTTTACAGGGGTGGATGCCCGCGCACGGAAAAATTAACGGTTATACAAAACGTTTAGCAGAGCAAGTTCTGAGTCAGAATTGGAAGCACATCGTTTAGCTTCGTTTTGTAGCTCTGCGTTGGTTTCTGTCACTAAGGTTATTAAGGAAGGATTTCAGCTCAGTTTCGCCCCAGGTCTGAGCTTCTTTCTCAGTTGCAAAACCTTCCTGGGATTTAGACACGGCGAATTGTGTTTTAGACACTTTTCGGACAATTTCACTAGTCCAGCTAGTGCCATCTTGTTTAATCTGGACATGATATTTTGGGTTTTTCATGCTCAACGTTCCAACATTTTCTGTTCATCCATTTGTTTAACAAATGAAGTAATAAATGCATCGCGTAGCTTGTCCATGTTTTCAGGGTTGAGAGAACTGGACGACGCTTGCCATAAGTGATCCTCGGTAGCTACCTCGTAGAGGTCTGAAACCAGTGTCACATATTTATTATTCATCCATACATCGGGTTGGGAATATACTTTGGTGATCTGCGTATAATAGCCCCCAAAACGGCCATGGTAACCGCCGCCATAAGCCGGTGTACGTGCATAATAGGATCTGCCTTGATAAAATACCGGTTGTTCAAAAGTACCGGCATAACGGGTCACCAAAATAGTATCTAGTTGGGCGGCATTTGCAGCTGCAATCACGTCTTCTTTTTTGGTGGCACCAGCAGCCAGTGTATAACTGGATACTGCATTGATCCCTTGCTCTTGCAAGGCTTTGGTATATGCCTGTTCAAATTCAGTACGCATGGTTTCATCGTGAGATACAGCTACCACCAAAACACCGTTTAAGTCTTTGTCTTTGAAGTCAGGTTTCACCCAGCTATCGCCAATTGTTGCAGTCGTTCCGCAAGCAGCCAAACAGAGGATCAAAGCAATGCTGAAGAGCAATTTTATCGGTATTGGCATGACACATTATTACCCGTTGATTTAAAAGCGCTATTATAGCCGGTGTGAGCTAGAAAGGCCCTTTTATCTTGTCGCCCAGTTTTAACAGGGTCATGGGTCGTCAATGCAATTGCCTATAGAGGCAATATAACTTATGCCTCATACCCCGATCTATATCAATAACCTTTTGCACATAGCTCGGCTGACATGTTTTCTATATATTCGTCGGAATAGTAAATTCAAGTTTGTTTAATAGTCGCTTGCAGACGATGTTTCTGGCGATGAGAATTGCACCGAAAGGGATTGTATCTGTTTCGAGAGCATCTCTGTCATGACTTTAGCAAAGATCAATGGTCACATTTGCTATACGAAAATATCTGGAGAAATTCGATGGTGAAATTGAGCCAAAGCGGGTAATTTATCGTAAACACTGTTATCAACAAATAAACTTGGGAGAGTAACTATGTTATACCAGTTAGCGTCATATTTTTCGCCAGTCGGGAAATCGCTTATTATTGCAAGCTCGGTCTTAATGGTAGCTTGTGCTCAACAGCCGAGCATACAGTCAGGTAGTGACGCCGAAAAGTTAGGTGATAACCTTTATAAAATTGATAACGCCAATGTTAAAAAAGCCTATGTTGATCCGAATGCAGATTTTTCGGCATACACCAAAATATTATTGGCACCTCTGGACCTGGAGAATGTGGCAATAACTCAGCCATCAAAAGGTAGCTTTAATAACAAAGAATGGACGTTGGATGAGCGGGATAAAGATACGCTTCGTGAGCGCTATCAGGCGGTAATGGTGAAGTATCTACAAGAGGACAAACCGGATAACCCCGGGTACCAAATAGTTACCGAAGCGGGAGAGGGTGTATTGTTGGTTTCCGCTTCTATAATCGCACTGGCTCCTAGCGCGCCCAAGGATGATGGTCGCAGCAGATCCATCGGAAGATCTCACGTGTTTACCCAAAGCGCCGGCACTATGACCATTGGTTTACTGGTTAGCGACGCGCAAACAGGTAAAAGCTTGATAACAGCAGCAGATCAGCGCAGTGGCTGGGGTGCTTATAGCCGCAACAATAGAGCTACCAATCTTGCTGATGTGAATCTGGTATTCGGTAACTGGGCGAATAAGCTGCGCCATAGCCTGGATCATATTAGCGATATTATGTAAGTTTTAGTAAACCACTTTACACGGTTCGGTTTGGCTGCGCAGACTCTTAAAGTCCGAACCGCGCTCTAGAAAATTCGTTAGCCTCATTTCATCACTGTTTAGGTTGTGGAGTATATGGGGTAAAGTCACTCTAAAACTGCGTTTATGGGCGTTAGAGAGCTTCGAATGAATAAGAAAAAAATCTGCGTTGTTGGAGGCGGCCCGGCAGGGCTCACAACAACAAAAACCCTGGTTGCTGCAGGACATGAGGTCGACTGTATCGAGATGTCGCCTTATATTGGTGGCCACTGGGTACTGGAAAACCCCAATGGACGTTCTGCTGCATATCGGTCACTGACGACCAATACCACCAAAAATATGAGTCGCTTTAGTGACTATGAGCTGCCTGAAGATTGGCCGACCTATCCCGGTCATGAGCAGCTGCGACAGTGGCTGGAAAGTTATGTTGATTATTTTTCCTTCCGCAAACGCATTCAAACCAGCACAGAAGTCGTGGCCACCCAGCAGCGTGATGACGGTGGTTGGACGGTAACATTGCGACGAGGCGACAGTCAGCTGACAGAAGATGTCGAATATGATGCACTGGTAGCCGCAAGTGGCAGTTATTGGGATTACCAAATACCGCAGTGGCAGGGCACTTTTGATGGCACTATTATTCATGCCCAAGACTATATCGATACCGACAAACCTTTTGCCACAGAGGGTGCTAATGTGGTGGTGGTGGGTATTGGTAACACCGGTTGTGAGCTTTCATGTGAAATTTCACGAGCGGGAGCTGCCTCGGTACACCTTTCGGCTCGGGGTGGGGCTTGGATTCTACCGCGGTTAATCGATGGTAAACCGGCTTCAGACAGCAGCCCTATGGTTCATCCCTGTGACCCGGTTCCAGCCTTATTTCGCTGGACACCGGCCGCCTATCGCGAGCGTCTATTTGAATGGGTTGCCGGCAAAAAAATCCGTCAGATGCATGCCGCGCGTATGGCACGTTTTCATGAATTGGGTTTGCCACCAGCGCCGGAGAACCCGATATTCAATCGGCCGACGATTTCTGACGATATCCTGGGGTATCTGGAGCGCGGTGCAATTACAGCGCAGCCTGAGATTGAGCGTCTCAGTGGCCAAAATGTCATTTTTGCCAATGGCGAATCGGTTAGGGCAGATTTTGTGCTGTGTGCCACGGGTTATCGGCTGAGTTTCCCTTACATAGACAAAACGGTTGTTGATACTAGCGATAACGACCTTAACTTGTTTTGTGGAATAGTGCCGCCGCAGTGTGACAATTTGTTTTTTATTGGCGTGAGCCGTCCCCTTGGGTCGTTCTGGCCGCTGGCCGAGGCGCAGGCGCAATTTGTCGGTGAACTACTTGCCGGTCGTTATCGATTGCCCCCGGCAGAACAACTGCTGCAGCGATCCGCTCCGGCGCTCAATCGTGTCTCCACGAGCCCGGGTTTGTATGGTCTGTCGCTACGCGAAGAGCTAGCTCGAGGAGCTTGCTAAAAACACTGGTTCAATATGGCGGATGCGTGGAGAGGGAATACCATAATAAGTCCACCATGGATTGTCTGTGCGCAAAAGAGTATTGTGATATTCGCGATACAGGCTGACAGGGAGTAATGAACTCTGTAGGCAAAAAATTGTAAGAACTAGAATTGAGTTGGAGGTGCATCTATGGCAGCGACAGATATCTTGAATCAACAGGAAGAATATAACTCAGTTGCCAGGAAATATGCACAGCGCTTGGTCGAATTTAGAGCCGCTGAAAAACAAGCAACAAGCGCGCGAGAAAAACCGGCAGAGGAAGTGTTCCCCGCTTTCGACAGAACCGGACTGGGGGTAAGCCTTGAGTTTGAACGCATGGGAAATCAATCTGTTTCTGACCAATTACAGTCACAGGCGGATGCTTTTGGAATAAGGTTTGAACATATCGGGTTAACCCTTGGAACAATATTGCATGGCATCGATATAAAACAGACGCTGTCGGAAGAACTCACTAAGTTTGTTCGAGATACGTTATTAGAACGCAAGGTGATTTTTTTTCGGGATCAAAATTTGTCCGAAGATGAGCAGGTGTCATTTAGTCGACAGTTCGGTGAACTTGATGCATTTCCTTTTGGTAAACCGGGGGATAATCCCTATATTTTGGAGATAGTTCATGGTCCACAAAGTCCCGGGATAGAGAATAGTTGGCATACTGACGTTACGTGGATGGAAAAACCTTCCCTTGGGTCAATTGCTCAGTGTGTCAGAGTGCCACCTTATGGGGGTGATACACTTTTTGCTGACAGTTACGCGTGTTATCGCGGCTTGCCCGACGGTATTGCAGAACGACTTCAGCACCTCCATGCGATTAATGATTATCAGATTTTTCTGATGGGGAGGGGCGCTGGACAGCTACCCGATGACCTTGTTGATGGACTCAAAAAAGAGATACCTTTTGGGGTGAGTCATCCACTGCTACGCACGCACCCGGAAACAGGAATAACAGCTCTGTATATTCATGGTGGTTTTTTAAGGCATGATTCACTGTTTGATGTACGTACCGGAGAAAGTTTGCCCGCCGCAGAGTCGAGGCAATTGGTCGCGCTACTTCTAAAACAACACGGACGACCTGAATACGGCTGTCGTTTTAAGTGGGAGCCAGGGTCAATAGCTTTTTGGGATAACCGCGCGGTGCAGCATTATGCCGCAAGCGATTACTTCCCCCACGACAGATTGTTGCGCAGAGTTACGGTCAGTGGTGATAAGCCATTTTATGATGCAGCGTTTAAAACTGAGAGCTAGTTTGGATACGAGTAATAAAAACTGGCAAGCTATCGTCGTAGTTCAATAAAAGGAGTAAGCATAATATGTCTAAATTTCTAAACTCTGGAGACGTTTTTCCCTCCATCACCTTGAATTTGGCGGGTGGGGGTACCTTCTCACTGCCGGACGATATTGAAACGCCAATGACGATCGCCTTGTTCTATCGAGGTCACTGGTGACCTTTTTGTCGGCGGTTATTAGCCGGTTATAATGAGCGCCGTGCTGCGTTCTTAGAAGAAGGTGTAAGTATCATTGCCGGTACGGTCGATACTGAAGAGCAAACCCTCGAAATATCTCAAGACTGGGACTTTCCAGTCGCGTATGGCATGACTCGCGCTGACGGTGATGCAATGGGGGCATGGTGGGAGCAACGACGTGATCATATTCAGCCGAGCGAGTTCTTACTGACTAAAAGCGGCAAGGTGATGATGTCAACCTACAGTAATTCGCCGATTGGCCGGATGGATCCTGCGGAGGCACTGGTGTTAATTAAATTTTTGAACGCACAGCGGGCCAAGGCTAAGCAGGGCTAATGTACCTATAGGACTCTGCTTCCCGCTGAGGTGAAGCAGAGTCCTATCCTTGAAATTGTTCTATGTTGTATCAGTACATCATACCTTTAACACCACAACCATTATTTGTGTTTCCCGCCTCTATATACGCGTCCGTATTTTTAATGAAAATGGCACGTCAAAAATGCGATATGATCTAAAACAAAAGTTGCTATTGGCAGAATATATGACAACGCAATCAATTGACTTATCGGCCCGCCAGCAAGTGATGGTGCTCTATACGGCAAACTCGGCATTGGATACCGCTGTTATTGCCTGGTCTTTTTATGATGGCACCGGCAAAACGACCCATATGGCAGGTGATCAAAATGAACCTCCTTACCAGACGGGGCTCGATGCACTTCTTGATGGCTGGCGCCTTATTCAAGCTAGTCCACTTGTTAGCCATGTTTCGGGCGACGAGTTTAAGACCGGTTATCTGAAGTACGAGTTCTTTTTTGAAAAGATGGTTGCAATGGAGGAGGTGTAATATGAGCAAGCCGATATTACTCAGCTCAGAAAAAATGGCGCAGTTTGCTTCCCGCGGTTTCCTGATGATGGAGGGGGTGGTGCCCAAACGTATCAACGACCAGTTTCTGAAAGATATCGGCAAGGTGCCTGAGTCAGAAATCAGCGATCCAATGAGTTATTACGGCAAGGTCATGGGTAGCAGTGCCATTCCAGTCGTGAGTGCGGGAGTTCCTCTTTCTGATGGCTACCCGGCTGACAATGCCTTGGCAAAAATGTTGGCGCTTCCTAAAGTCATGGGAGCGGTGCAAAGTTTAGTGGGTGATGCGCCGAGTTTTGATCATCATTTTTTACATATGACTTTTCCGCCTAACTTTTACCAAGACAGCAGCCGACCTCAGGCTTCGCAACACTGGCATCAGGATTCTACCATCGACCCCAGACAGGCTTTCGACGTGCAGATAATGTATTTTCCTCACGCTGTCACCGCCAAAATGGGCGGGACTCGTTATCTGCCGGGTAGCCATTTACGCATTGTCAGTGAAGCTGCCATTGGTCGTTATCAAAATATTAGAGGTCAGGAGTTCGTGACCTGTAAAGCGGGAACGTTATTGTTTATGCATATGGGTATTTGGCATGGGGGCGGCTTAAACCTATCCAACAAGGTGCGATATATGTTTAAAATTCGCATGTGCCCAACACAGCGACAAGAACGACTCTGGGATACTTCAGACCTGGGCAGCGATCATTTTGAACAAAGGCCAATTTTCTGGACCGGGCTTAAGGGTATTACAAATCCGATTCACGAAACACTGACCACCTCCGAGCCTTGGTTCGAACATGACACCGGGCGGCTAGAATATATTAATCGAGTGTTATTCTGGCGTTACCTGCTCGGTGATAACAGCTTTGATGCAGACTATTGGTTGACCCGAATTGAGAATGAATTTCCTTAACTCACTTGATCTATGATCGAGTAAACATGCCGGAGAAAAATATGAAAATGCCAGAGAAAGGCACTAGCTGGGAGCAGCTGGCACCTGAGATGATTAACCGTGGTCGCGGTGACGCAAAGTGGCGTGAGGGCAAAACTGCAGTCTACGTTTTTAATGCAGGAGAAGATGTTGCTCGCGTACAAAAAGAAGCCTATACCATGTACATGTCGGAAAACGGTCTTGGTCCGGCAGCCTTTCCTTCTCTGAGGCAAATGGAAGAAGAAGTTATTCAAATGGGGCTAGGATTACTACATGGACCCGAGTCGTCAGAGGGTTCGATAACTTCTGGCGGAACTGACTCAATCACAATGGCGGTAAAAGCAGCAAGAGACTATGCCAGAAATGAACTGGGTAAGACCGGGAAATTGAATATTGTGGCACCTTATTCAGCACATCCCGCTTTTGACAAAGCTTCAATTATGATGGATGTGGAATTACGCCGTATTCCTGTCGACAGCAATCTATTGGCCGACTGTGACGCGATGGCGGCTGCTATTGACGATAGCACAATGATGTTAGTGGGTTCTGCCCCCAACTTTCCTTATGGGCTGATTGATCCGATTACTGAACTTGGCCAAATAGCTGAGCGAAAAAATGTCTGGCTCCATGTGGATGCCTGTGTCGGTGGCTACATTGCACCGTTTGTGCGGATGAATGGTGTTGATATACCCGATTTTGATTTTTCTGTACCAGGTGTTTTATCAATGTCAGCTGATCTACACAAATACGGGTTTTGCGCTAAAGGAGCGTCAACTGTTTTGTTTAGAAATGCTGAACTCAAAAAGCATATGATTTTTGACTGCAAAGATTGGCCGGGTGGCAGAATGATTACACCGACACTAGCCGGCACAAGACCCGGCGGTGCAATTTCTGCCGCATGGGCTGTTATGAATTATCTTGGCGTTGAAGGATACAAAGACAAACATCTACAGGTAACCGACGCGCGTGCAGCGATCGAAACAGGGGTAAAGAAACTGGGATTTAAGATTCTTGGGACACCTTTGTTAGGTATTATTGCATTTGAGCATCCAGACATGGATGTGTTTGCAATCTATAAACAAATGTATGATCGAGGTTGGTTTACGTCGTTAACAACGCAGCCCAAGGCACTACACTTGATGCTTTCTCCATTTCACAAAACCGTGACGGATGTCTATTTGCGTGATCTTGCAGAATCAATCGAACAAGTGAAGGCTGGCGACAAAAGTGCGGTGAAAGAATCCAGATACAGTTAGTCATTCTAATTCAATATCAAAAATGACAGCTGCGTGAGGTGTTGTTGATGACGTTTAACGCGTCATAGTGTCAATGACACCCAGCAGTTGTTCGACACTGGGTCGAGTTTTGTAATCTAAAGAAGTGTGCGCCCATTTCACCACTGAATCTTTATCGACAATGTAGGCAGCAGTGACAGCAATTTTGTGATGATTTCCCCCCGACCATGCTTCCAGGTCTATACCATATTGTTTATATTTTTCGAAGGTTGCATCATCTACATCTCGAACCACCTCGAAGGCATTGTGCGCGACTAGTTTCGGGTCTGATAACACTGGAAAGGGAATTTCGTAAGTTCGTTGTGCCAGAGCAGCGCCGTCTGTTTTATCCACGCTGATTAGAACCGGTGTGATATTGCGCTTTTCAAATTCTGGCCATGCCTCTGTCAATTGGTGTATCTGAACATTGCAGTAAGGGCACCAGCCGCCGCGATAAAACACAACTAACGTGTCACCCATTGATTGAATATCGTTAAGTGTCACTGGCTTGTTGTCGTGAGTGTTAATGGAAAAATCCGCTACGGTTGTGCCTACGGCCAGACCGATGTTGTTTTCTCGTGTGCCAAGTTGTTGTTGAGCGGTAACTGTAAGATTCGGATTCGCCGATGGAATCTTCAGCTCTGCTGTTGCCGTTAGGCTAAACAGTATGAGTTGTAACGCGATGAGTAACGTTCTGGCTGGGTGATTTAACATAATAACCTTCTTAAACGAGTGGGTTTTGACGCTGAGCTAAAAATTGCTGATGACAGAGAGTATTTCGGTCGCCGGAAGTTCTGCAAATTAACCGTCATTAGGCCTGCTATTCGAGTTCCCCTCGATCTTTCAGTGAGAACGTGTGTTAAAAGTCATCACTGCTGCGGGCGACATCTGAATTGACCCGCGTCTGCGCTGCTGCAAGCGCGGGTCGATAGTGTTTAACGATTAAGGGATCAGAGTTACTCGTCCAACAGCCTTGCGGCTTTCGATAAACTCATGCGCAGCTGCTGCCTCAGATAGTGGAAATTGTTTGTCCAATACAACCTTAAGTTCACCAGCGGCAATATCAACAATCAATTGTTTAATCATTGTTTGAACACGGTCAGTGCGAATTTCTGCACCCAGGAAAACTCCATTGATACTTTGATTGCCTCCCATCAGACCACCCAAATCGTATTTAATGACTTCGCGACCGGCGCCACCAACAGTGGATAAACGACCACGATAGGCCAAACTGTAAATACTTTTTTGCATGGTGGGGCCACCTACGGGATCCACAATCACGTCTGCACCTTTACCGTGAGTCAGTTCTTTAACCGCCGCGACCAAATCATCTTCCACGTAGTTAATACCATGATCCATGCCCAAAGCTTGCAATTGCGCGAGCTTTTCACGGCTGGATGCGGTGGCAATAACCGTAGCGCCGGCGCGCTTGGCAAGTTGAATAGCGGCCAAACCTACAGCGCTTGCACCTGCTTGTACTAATACCGTTTCTCCGGCTTTCAGGCGACCATGCTCAAACAGACAGTCATGAGCGGTTCCAAAGGGTACCGGTATTGCTGAACCTACCTGGTAAGTCATTTGGTCAGGAATTTTCCAGGCGCTGGTCATATGGACCGCGCGTAACTCAGCGTGGGAGCCATCGCCCATCACCGTGGTAACGCGGTCGCCAATAGCGTGACCAACAACGTCGGCACCCATTTCGATGATTTCACCGGCAGCTTGATATCCCACGATATGTGGTGTGGTGCGCAGTGGTCCGCCCAGTCGATTCAATGTGTCACCACCTTCGATACTGACACATTCAACTTTAATTAAAATGTCTTTCGCTTTAATAACGGGGTCCGGCACATCTTCGTATTTCAATACTGCGGGGGCACCGTTTTCATAATAAACTGCTGCTTTCATTGTTATGTCCTAGTTACCATATGATAATTTTTAGTGGTTTATATGCAACACAATCTTAACGTTTAGGTTGCGATACTGTACCAGCCCTTATTGTGATTTGATACGGGTAGGGTGGTCCAAAATTATGCTGAAATAGCTGCGATAACGCACTGTAAAATGCTCCTCAGCGACTTTTCAACAGCGGGGCATGTTAAAAATACACAGGTTTAGAACGCAGTTAGTAAGGGAATGAATACCCGGGGCAGCACTGTATACTGTCGATGGCGGCCTTAAGAATTAGACTTACAGGACTAAAATAATGGAAGATATAGATAAGTTTTACAGTGATTCGCAGAAAAAAATTCAAGCGGAGCAAGGTTGTGAAAACCTTGCGAATACAATGGCAACGGCAATTGTATTCGAAGACCTTCAGCAAGAGCATAGCCAGTTTATCTCTACCCGGGACTATTTTTTTCTTTCAACGGTAAACGCGAACGGTGAGCCAACGGTGTCATATAAAGGCGGTGACCAGGGATTTATTAAGGTCTTGAGCGCTACTAAACTGGTGTTTCCCAGCTACGACGGAAACGGTATGTTCTATTCCATGGGCAACATTGCAGAAACGGCAAAAATTGGCATGTTGTTCATCGACATGGAAACCCCCCATAGGGTCCGTTTGCAGGGTACAGCAACAGTAACAAAAGATGCAGGCCTTATGTCCGAATATCCAGGGGCCAATATGGTCGTAGAAGTGGACGTGACCTCGGTATTCATCAACTGCGCACGATATATTCACAAACATAAACGATTGGAAACCTCCAGGTACGTCCCCGACGCCGCTGGAAATCAACCGTTCCCAGCCTGGAAGCGTATTGATTTTCTTCAGGATATTTTACCTGTAGATGATTCCGGCCGTGCAAATGAGGCCGGTGGAACCATTACTGCAGAGGAGTATCAGGAAAAGCTGGAAAGGGGGGATTCGTAAACCTTAGTCGGCAGTGTTTGGGCATATCAGGTGTGATCAGACGGCGTGGTTCTGACAGTCTATACTCTGATAGCAAAGCGATGGCCGAATTGTCGATGGGATTGACGTTTTTGCCCAAATTATTGAGTTACCACGCACAAGTTGCACCGTGGCGCAGATTGTTGAGGATTTGTGACATGGCCAGCAAATTTTAGGCGTGTTATTCAAGCCATATTGACTAATCCATCTATACTCATGACATGAATCTAATAGCTAATATCGAGGGGAATTTAGTGGCTGGAGCTACATCCAACCAATTACCATACGGCGAAACACTGACCTTGGTGTCTGTATACGAAATGGAATGTCCGTTGGACATCAACATGGAGGCGAGTGTACAAGCAGAAGCTATTGTTTCTCAGGCGGTATTAACTGATGTGAATGCTGTTACTGGTGAAAGAATGGGGTATGAGAACCCGGAACAATTTCACGGTTTCACCATGGAACAGATTGCAGTGCAACTGGATTTTGGCAAAGGCTTACCTGACCCACGTAAAAATCTGGTGGAGAGGATGGAACGCTTTGTAATTAACGGCTATTCCCTGGAAAACACTGTCACCAGTTGGCCGTCGCTCGATGAAGAAATGGTATTCAAAACAACATACCATGGGTTAGTGAAAAACGGGAAGCTGTGCAAAATTTTGTCCCTACACCGTGACGAAAATGATCGGCGTATTCAAGACCGATTGGTGTCTGAAATAGCCCAGGATCTCGCCACCAGTACGGAAGATGATTTATTCGTAAACCTCACGAAAAAACTGTCAAAAACACTCAATGCCAGCTATTCAACGGTTGCAGAGCTGCGACCTAATGACGATGGTCAAATATACAAATGGACACTCTACGATAACCTTCAAAATGAATGCAGGGTTGGTAGTGAAACATTCTCAATTCTTGACTCCGTCCTTCACAAGGTTTCACAAGGCGAGACTGTTGTTATCGGCCGCGGTGCAGCAGACCTTTTTGTCGGAATTGATCTACTTAAACGGTTAAATGTTCAAAGCCTGATTGCCGTTCCGGTGTTGGGGTTAAAGGGTAAGCTTTTAGGGTTGCTTATGCTCATGGGCGACGAGCAGGTTCTCGGCGTGGAACTAGTGCGCTCGGTACTGACTATATTCTCAATCCGTGTAGCTGCTGAAATCGAGCGTACAAGGGCGGAAACGGAACGCCAAGCTAATGCCTTACAGCAGCAGGCATTTATCGAAAATAGCAATAGTGGGATGTGCGTGATTACATGCGATCCGCCAATGCCGATCAGTTTGTCAGTGCCAAAACAGGTTATGTGGCTGAGTGAAAATGCTCAATTTTCTGAATGTAACAATGCGCTGGTCGACCAGCTGGGATCCGAGTCGAGAGAGGCGATAATCGGTCACACATTGGTCGGCGATACAGTGCAGTTTGATTATGCTACCCACATCAGACAATTTATTGGTGACGCCTATTTCGCCCAAGATTATGAAATACAGTTGGTATCGGTCGAAGGAGAACTGAAATGGTTGTCGGTAAATCTCTCCAGCGAAATAGTAGATGGGTATTTAGTGAAGGTTTTTGGTGTCCTGTCTGACATAAGCGAGCGCGTGCGTTATTCGCGGGAAATGGAACATAGAGCCAATCACGATGGATTAACGGGCTTGCCCAATCGCAGCTACTTTGTTGAACAGGTGGAAACGTTATTGGAGCGATCGAATGACAGCAGTAAACATGCATTGTTGTTGCTGGATTTAGATGGATTTAAAGAAGTTAACGATACTTTAGGTCACGAAACGGGCGACTTTTTGCTGCAGCAAATTGGCCCCAGAGCCCATGATGTTTTATCGAAGGCAAAAACGACATTCGCCCGGCTTGGAGGCGATGAATTTGCTGTGTTATTTGAAGATTGTGGCGATGTGACGTCGGTTGAGGCAATGGCTGCCGAATTAATGGCCGAGATTCGCTCACCGTTTTCAATCAAAGAACTGGAATTAGTGGTGGGAGGCAGTGTTGGTATCGCGATTTATCCGCAACATGGCAACACAGTATCATCTCTGATGCGATGTGCCGATATTGCAATGTATCAAGCCAAGCAGTTTTCTGAGGATTACAAAATTTATAACAGTGATAGCGATCACTACACGTTGCGTCGCCTTTCACTGATGATGGATATCCGCCAGGCCGTTACAAATGATGAACTGCGACTTTTTTACCAGCCGATAGTCAACATTGAAGACCAAAGTGTCATTGGTTTCGAGGCTCTAATTCGGTGGTATCATCCAGAAATGGGCCTGTTATCGCCGGGAGAATTTATCCCGCTGATAGAGCTCACTGACACTATTATGCCTGTTACCTGGTGGGTGGTGGAAACTGCGGTTAAGCAACTTGCAGAGTGGCAAGCGATGAATTGGGATTATCGTTTATCCGTGAATGTTTCAACGCGTAATTTGGTCGACAACGGATTTGTTAGTTTTATAGAAAACTGTCTGCAGAGTTATGGTGTAGATGGGCACTTGTTGGAGATCGAAATTACCGAAAGCACACTGATGTCGGACCCGGAAAAAGCGAGAACGGTGTTGCAATCAATCGCCGAATTAGGCGTGTTGATTTCCATCGACGATTACGGCACGGGTTATTCTTCACTGGCTTACTTAAAAAGCTTGCCTATTGACACATTGAAAATTGATCGTACGTTTATTAGTCAAATGCTTGTGGATAGCCAGGATGAGATTATTGTTAAATCAACAATCCAGTTAGCCCATAACCTGGGCCTAAATGTGACTGCTGAAGGTATAGAGGACGTTACGCTAATCGGGCGGTTGTCTGAACTGGGTTGTGATAAAGGGCAAGGTTTTTTCTTCTGTAAACCTTTACCACTCGAAGATTTGGTCGAATGGATTCCGCTTCATCAGCAACGTATAACCGGGGGTGGCAGTTAGTAACCCCTTTCATAACAGCCATTGACGCAACGAATAGCAGGCATAAAAAAGCGCCCTGAGGGCGCTAAAAAGTGTTTATGTCTGAGACCGAGGATGGTGCATGTTTCAGTGGTTACGGATTATTTGGCAGGGTAGCGAAAAAACGTGTAACTACCTAGAAACCTCTTGTGATACTTACTCAGCAAAGTGAGTTTTGGATCAAAAAGAAGGAAAACTTTATTTAACAACACCCTGGGATCTTAGTTCAGTAATCAGGTTTTTTAGCCTGCGAGCATTTGCGCCCAAGTCTGAATAGCCTAAGCGAGATGCAGACCTCATAGCAAGACGATTATTTTCGGTATCCAGGTAAATTTCAAGGTCATCGGTAAAGCGAAACAACCAGCTGTGTGATTCTGCGCGTAGATGGTAATTGTGTTCATAAGTTAGTGTTGTTCGAGGCAGCGCAACCACAGCGGCGACAACGGCTGGCCATGCTTGTGCCGGCGTTACCTTTAGTGTCGGAGCATCCATACCGTGAATAGACGACTGTTCCTCGGTACTTACACAGTTAGGTGATGCCGGGCATAATGCCAACTTCGGGCGCCCCTCTGTATTGCTCTGTGGTTGTTCGGCTTGACCAGAGCACCCAGCCAATAATAAAGATACAAGTATGCTAATTAACGCACCTGCTAAAGCTCTAGATCCAGAATATGTCACCGCTAACTCCTTTAAAATTACCTTTCAGCAGCTATTCACAACTTGCCAACTTGGCCTATGATAGCAGTGACGCAATAAAAATGATTGGGCGTTAATCCATTAAGCTCAAATTAGGCAAATGCGTATGAATATTGGCAGTTTCACAGGAAAGAACCTGTACAAAAATATAGTCAAAATAGTGTTACTGAGCGGTTTCGCATCACTAGTATTAACGGCTTGTGATGCGACAGAAACGTCTGAAGCGCCCGCAAAAACTGAGCTCCCAGTAGTGACAGTCGTTAACGAAGACAGGGCCGAGGGTGAAGATAAGGAATACAGCCCGCCTTTAGACCTCCGTGTGAAGTCAGATTCAGCATTTACCGCTGATGGCGATGAAGATTTTTCCAGCAGTGGAAAACATCACAATTTTTTTGATACAACAGCTAAAGAAGAAAGTGTATCCGTTAGCGGAAAACCCTTAATAGATACGACCAACCCGGACTATGTGGATTCTGTGCAGGGTGCGGAGATCTCGGTCGACGTGAAAATTCAATAGCTAAACCTGAGAGCAGACTACAAACACCATCTCGCTAGGATTATTTATGCCAGCTAATACGCGTACCCATGTTCCATTTCTGGCAAAAATGGAATATGCCTGTGGAAGTTTGGGCGAAGGTTTTGTTAATTATGCCATTTCTGCATTTGTAGTCGCCTATTATACTCAGGCTTTTGGCTTGTCGGGAACGCTTGCAGGTGCCGCTTTCTTTGTAACTCTTGTGTTTGATGCAATTTCCGACCCGTGGATAGGGGCATGGTCAGATAGATTCCAGTCAAAATTAGGTAGGCGTCATCCCTTTATATTTATATCTGCGATCCCTGTCGGCGCGACATTCTATTGCATCTACATGCCACCTGATTTTGTCAGAGGAGCTAGTCTCGACCCGGGTTTTTTCGGTTATAGTATCCGTGAATGTTTGTTGTTCAGTTGGCTTTTTGTGTTTGCGTCGCTCTTTAAAATTTTCCTGACTGCGTATCATGTTCCACATCTTGCGCTGGGTTCGGAGCTGTCTGGAGACTATCTCGAGAGAACAAGAGTCTTACGCTGGAATCAGTTGGCGGTTTTTTGGGGGAGCGCAATGCTCTCTTTTTCGTTCTATGGAATCTATTTCCCGGACAATGCCATTGCCAAAGAGCACGATGCAACGTTTTTTGCAATCAGTGTGTCTCTCGTAGCGACGTCTCTAATTCTAATAAGTGCCTACCTTACGCGCGATCAGATTCAGTATTTACCTCAGCCGAATGACAATTTGCCCAAATTCACATTTCGGCAATTTCTTACCGAGTTCTGGCAAGCACTTAATAATAAAAACTATCTTTTTTTGTTGGGGGGGTATTTTTTTATCGCGCCTTTAACCGGGGTGCGTGAAGTTATGCACTACCAAATGAATATTCATTATTGGGAGCTGCCAACTTCATTGATTAAGTGGATTTCTTTATCCAATATCCCCATTTTTTTGGTCGTCGCATTGATGATTCCATTTTTTCATGAGCGTTTTGAAAAAAGCAAAACTATGGTGATTGGGATAAGTCTACTAGCATTTTCATCGGCGACTCCCGTTTTATTACGATCCTTTTTTATCTTTCCTGAAAATGGTTCATTTTTCTTGTTCCCAACCATATTGCTGTTTAACTGGCTATTTTATGGTGGCTTTCTGATGGTTTCAATATCAGTTTACTCAGCGCTCGGTGATGTTACCGATGAGCACGAACTAAAAACAGGTCGTCGAATGGAGGGTATTTTTTATTCAGCGAGAACTTTCTTTGGAAAGGTCACTATAGGAATGGGAGCGTTAATCGGAGGTATTGCTATCGATGTTATCGGGTTTCCCTCCCAGGCAATTGTAGGGGAGGTCGATGCTGATGTTATCTTTAGCCTTGGTATTGTCGAGGGGCCACTGGCCTCGATCCCTCTAATTGGTGCGATAATTTGTTACGGTTCATACAGTTTAAGCAGATCTCGGCAAGTTGATATTCAAAAGCAGTTACAAACGAAAAAAAAATAGAGTCAGTGAGTTCGATGTCACTATGATCGGTTTGTTATATGGCCTGGCATTTTACAAATGTTATGTAAACGGCCACATAATCATATCATTCAAATATACATTTTCGTTGTAGTTTATCTTGCTACCTTTTTAGTGCTCGGCTGCGAGCTGTAGGGTTAGTTCCTTTGCAGAAATTTCTTTACACCCAGATGTGTTTTGCCCGCTCCATAGTGGTGAAAAATCATCAGACCCTAGCTTTTCTGCATGGGAACGTAATTGCGTCATTTCAATTGACGCGTAAGGGAAGGTTGGTGCGAGTGGGTTCATATACCCTAATTCTTTCATCGCCCGATTGACAATTCCCCGTGCTGGCTTGCCGGAAAAAACATTAGTAAGTGCAGTGTGTTGAGACTTGAAATTCTTAAGTGCCAAACGATGTAATTGCGATGTGTTGGCTTCTGTACACAGTAAATAGGCAGTACCAATTTGTACGCCGCCAGCGCCAAGTAGCATGGCTGCGTTCACGCCTTTGCTATCTCCTATACCACCTGCGGCAATAACGGGTACGCCGACTCGGCTGGCAAGTTGCGGGACTAAAACTGATACTCCCATCTGAGTGGTAATGTCATCCGATAGAAACATGCCTCGATGGCCTCCCGCCTCACAACCCTGAGCAATGATTCCATCAACACCTTTCGATTCCAGCCAGAGGGCTTCGTTAATGGTTGTTGCTGACGAAACAACTTTCGTCCCCCATGTTTTTATCCGAGCAAGTAATTCTTTATCGGGTAGACCAAAATGAAAGCTAATAAATTCAGGGCAAAATGGTTCGATTGCATCCGCAATATCGTGATTGAATGGTACTCGGTTTGCGCTATTACCCAGACTTTCACAGGCAGCACCCAACTCAGTAAAATATGGCCTTAACTGATCTTGCCATTTTGACTGCCGTTTTTCGTCATAATCTGGTAAGTCATGACAGAAGAAATTGAGATTGTAGGGTTTGTTTGTTGCTTCTCTAATGATTCTGATTTCACTGACAATTTTGTCAATACTTAACATCCCGCAAGGTAGAGAGCCGAGGCCGCCAGCCTCACTAACAGCAATCGCCAACGCACTGTCTTGAACGCCTGCCATTGGGGCCTGAATAATGGGGAGCTTCGTTCCAAGTAAGCTGCGGATGTCTAGGTTGTTCATAATTGATCTCCTTTAGAGTGAATATTGAGCCAATAAAACCAGTATCAACATGATGTGAGGAAAAGCCACTGTAGGACGAACTGATTGGCGGAGATACTCACCAATCAGAGATACCCCATACAAACGTGTCCTTTGGTATTCACTGTTAAATTGAAATGCACTCGCTTCGCTTCTTTCCAAAATATATTTTTCGACCTGTAATAGCCGTTGTTCTAATCGTGACTGGAAGGTCTTCCAAATGGCATCCTGGAGCCAGAGTACAACTAATACCAGGACGAAAGAAATGTTTATCGTGCCCGTTATCTCGACCACCAACACCGCAATAATACTGAGTAGTTTTATATAGAGGGAGTGTTTCTCATAGCTATCAAACTGATTTTGAAGTAAGCGCCATTCGTGTTCAAATTTTTGTGTTTCCATCTGTTACTGTTACCCTTGCAATGTTATTTATTCGTTAATCTAGAAGTCTTCTCGTCATATTGCGATAGCCATTATCATAAGCGCAACAGCAGCAGTTTTTAGGCATTTTTTGTGGCAAGCCCCACTAACAATACGATAGGGGGTTACCCGTATCCACTGCAATAACCGATCGTTTTTCTCTCTTGATCATAAGTGTCTTTTCAAATAAATCAATCACTTACGCATTTTTCATCCGTTACCTAACGCCCAGAGGTACTATTTTCGATAGTTGCAGTGCGAGACTGAAAACTATATCGGGAAACTGCATAGTTATCCCGATACATCTACGGTTAATTGCCTGTGCGCATCGGAGCCCGAGGTATAACTTGATTTTTGAAGACGATAAAATGCTCTGACCTGTTTTCCGTTTTTTGATACTATGCCTTCCCGGTCATGATGTGCACAACTGGTAACATAGAGAATGGTATGAGTACTAATAACAAGAAAGATCAGAATTCACCCAATTATCGTATGTCTTATCGCGATGTTGCGATGCATAAAGTGATGTTGCAGGACGTGGTTCGTACTGATGCCTACGAAAAATCAATTAGCGAAGTGGTCAACCCCGAACAGTCAGTTTTAGACTTTGGTTGCGGTACCGGTATTTTAGCCATGTTTGCCGCACGAGCAGGGGCAAAAAAAGTGATCGCTGTCGATCGTTCACCGTTTATCAAGACAGCTAAGGAAATTGCTCAACAAAATGGTTTCAATGACATCAATTTTTATCACGATGATGATCAGTCGTTGCAGCTAGATGATAAAGTTGATGTGATTGTCTCTGAGTGGATGGGACATTGCCTGTTTTACGAAGCCATGCTCGAACCGTTGTTGACGATACGGGATCGTTACCTGGCCAAAGACGGTGTTATGATCCCGGCAGAAGTAAGCCTTCACGCTGGACTTGTTGTTGATGAAGACTTGCTCGACGATTTGTCTTTTTTAAAGAATCGCCCCTATGATATTGATTTTTCTCCGATAGCTGATGCACCGTTTCGGCAAACTGATTTAGTGACGCTGGACCCTGAAAGTATATTAAAAAACACAGCCCATTTGGGTTCATTAAATATGCACAGTATTACCAAGGCCGACACCCCGAGGGTGTTTTCTGGCACTATCAAGCCCGATAAAAAAGCAGATATTTGCGCGCTATGTAGTTGGTTCAGCACGGAATTAAGTCGAGGAGTAACATTTGGCACAGGTCCGAATGACATGCCTACTCACTGGGATCAAATTTTGTTTCCTTTGCCGTCACCGTTCGCGGTGGATCCCTCCCGTGAACTCACTATCACCATCTCACCGTTGACCGAACAAGTGGGGAAAGAGCAGTGCTGGTCCTGGTCAATTACCGACGGTGAACAATCTGTACACGTTAATGAGCAGCAGCAACAGCAGCGCGTCGTTCTCGATGTGCCGCCGGGAAGGCTGTAAGCAGTTCTAAGCCTTAGGGCCTAAAGTACTATGCAGTACCATAATCGCGTTCGACTTTCGAAATACGTATTTTAAAGGACGAATACCACTGCTCGCGTCCGAGTCTTTGTGCCTCCAGATGCTCCATGTTAGCCTTCCATTGCCGAATTGAGTCGACGTCTGACCAATACGAAACAGTAATACCGATATCATCTTTGGCCGATTCCATCCCCAAAAAACCCACTTGCGTGGACGCGAGTTGGGCCATACGCAAAGCCGTTTTACCATAGCCTCCATCACCCTCGGTGCGGCGAGATGTAAAGATAACTGCGTAATAAGGCGGTTCAGGGGTATCGGCAATGAGAGACATAAGCATACCTCTATATAGTGGGCGCTATTGTCTGGCCTTCAGCCACCACTTTAATGTTGTTGTAACAAGTTCTGCTGCATCCTGTTGGACAAAGTGACCGGCGTTGGGTGCAGTCACTATCGTGGTATCGGCATCTATCCAGTCCCAGGTATTATTTAGACCGTTGGAATGCAAGGCGGTGTCTTTAAGACCATGGAATACCAGTACCGGCATTGTTAGCTGTGGGGGAGGAGGCGAAGCTGTTGAGCTGTCGTCAGCTCGAGGGTAATTTTGTTTGTAATAGGCCAGCATTCCATCAAAGTAAGATCGACTGAATGCCTCCTCGTATTTTCCCTTTGCATCGGGATCGCTAACCCATCCGGCCAGCGTTTGTGGATTCATTGGCCCGCCAAACAGTATATTGGAGTCAGTGGACTTCCCGTCAATGAATGTACGGGCATACCCGCTGTTTTTTTGCTGATCTTTATTGTTGGCGAGTTCGCGCGCGATACCATTTGGATGAGGAAGATTAAGAATCACTAAGTTTTCCACCATCTGTGGTAATGCGAAGGCAAATTGCCAGGATACAACACCGCCCCAGTCGTGACCGACAATAGTCGCTTTTTCCTCGCCCAGATGATGAATCACCGACGCTATATCGGAAACTAAATAGCGCATATTATAATTTTCTTCTCCTTCTGGCTGGCCGCTCAAGTTATAACCTCGTTGATCAATAGCGACCACTTTAAAGTCGTTTTTCAGACCCTCCATTTGATGGCGCCAGCTATACCAGAAGTCCGGAAACCCGTGAACCATGATGACAAGAGGACCTTCACCTACGGTGGCATAGTGGATTTTAACGTCATCGTTGTTGGCATAACCGTGTTCGACCTCATCAAAAAATTCGGCGTGGCTATTTGTGCTGAAGACTGCGATCAGTAACAAAATTACTGCTATTGCCGCGTGATGAAAGCGTTTAACGGTATACATTAGAATTCTCCAATTGGATATTGGCGTCGGAATTGAATAGTTTGTGGTTGTAGGCGATTCTTATGGTTCGATTAAAGCATGTTTTAACGCAATATTGACAGGTTTTCAGCGCGTCGCACTTTTTGCTAGTTAAAGTGTGGCGTCGACAATGACTTCGCCATTGCTGGAATTATAAAAAATAGATACTCCCGCCTCTTCGACAAACGTATAAGTGCAGGTGTTTGCGCTATAAGTAACCTGAAAGTCTTCGGTGGTATTGGTAGCAACAGTCGGAGAATTAGCATCCAGGGCTGCTCTCCAAACGGACATACAGTCAGCGGTATTGTTGAGTTGAGGGTTTGCTTCAAAAGGGAACCAGCTTTGTGCCGGCCAGCCCGCTGTATTCATATCCATTAAATTTGTCCCTGTGCCATACAAGTCGAGGTTATCAACGGGGCCTTCGTGCCCACCTGCTAACCACTTCACATGCGCAAGTGATATGGCCGCTTTAAAAGCAGCGCCGGTACCGGCCACAACAGACGCGCGCGCGTCGCTTTGAAGGTTTACAAATCTAGGGAGTGCAATTACCGCAAGAATACCCAAAAGGACAATAACGGCGATTAGCTCAATCAGTGTGAAACCTTGGTGCCTATTCACGAACAAATAACCCCTCTAACTGAATTGGTATATAAAAACATTAGAAAACGTGTCAGGGCATGATACTGGGTTAGTTAGCACACTGGAAACTACTTTTTTCAAATAATGAAAGTGACGCTGGACGTAGCTGCAGAGCCGATTGGTGTGTCTTCTGTGCACGCAGGTCATAGTGTTCCATGGATATCTGTGGATGATGCGACACGGTTTCACCGCGCAGTGTCCCATAGTATTTTCTGGCTTTTCACTACCTTAACTCGAAGGTCGCGTGATTCAGTTCGCTACTTGTAATAAATAAGAAACAAAAACTTCATGAAAATCTAATCTCTCTGAAATATTCCCCCGCTTTAATAGGCTCCATTAGGCCGTTGGCTGATTTATTTTGTTCTCAACATGTGTCGACCAAAAAAAGAACGGATTCGTCATAGGCTTAACATTTTTTCGCAATTCGTTAGTGGCCATTCAGGCTGTCGCTGCTAGCGAGGATTACGAATTCGGTGATTCGGTATAAAAAGGTGTGTTAATGAACAAGTCAGTGAGTAGTTTAATCGCGGCTATCGCGGTAGTGGTCAATGCAACAGCAGCGCTAGCAGCTGATGAGTTAATTGTCCATGTAAGTGGTAACGATCAAGGTGAACAGAATCTAGTCGCTGTGCTGGACGGCAATAGTGAGGAACCCGTTGATAGTCATGGTTTTGCGATTCACAACCTTACGTCGGGCCAGCACAGTATACAGATTAAGGCTGATGACCAAGTAATACACAGCTTTCGTTTTAGCTCAGCATCTGGGCAGTTAGTTGACGTCAGTGTCGACCTGAAAGATCGCGATAATCCGAACGTCAATGTTGAGGCCTACTTCTTAGCAGAAACCGTTGGGGACCGAAAGAAAGCGGGCACTGGCGCTATAGTCGGCCAGGTAAAAGCCAATGGATTCCCTGTAGCCAATGCTCGAGTATCGCTGCTAGGCACTGATATTGCCGTCGACACTGATATTCAGGGTCGCTATCAAGTGTCAGCGCCACGAGGTATTTATACCTTAGACATCGAACACCCTGATTATGGCCGTAAGGAAATCGAAGACTTCCGAATTGTGAGTGGTGTCACCAAGGGATCTAACTTTTCGTTGAGCAGAACTCAGCAGGTTATTGAAGAAGTTACCGTTGTAGCCAAAGTGAATCTTTCCGGATTTCAAGAAAGCGAACGTTATGCTACCAATGTAATCGATACGATGGATATTGAGCAGTTGGGGCGATTTGGTGACAGTGATGTTTCATCTGCGGTTATCAGGGTGCCTAGTGTAACAGTGCAGGACAATCAATTTATTTTCATCCGGGGTCTGGGTGGACGTTACATCACGACCACTCTTAACGGTGCAACTCTGCCCAGTACTAACCCGTCGAAACGCACGGTTCCCCTGGATTTGTTCCCCAGTAACATCGTCGAACAATTGGATATCAAGAAAACGTTTATTGCCTCGATGCCGGGTGAGAGCACGGGTGGTAATTTGGTGATCAATACTCGGGCATTCCCTGAAGAGGCTGTAGGGAAATTATCGGTATCAATGGGTTATGTTGATGGATTAACGGGTGATAAGGCCTTTGTCGATCCTAGTAACGGTGATTTTGACTCTTTTGGATGGGATGACGGTGAGCGCAAGCGCCCGGTTGATGCATGGAGTATTGCGAAGGCACTTGAGGTCAATGATTACTATTCTGATGATGTCGAGCAACAGTTAGGCCGTATCGCGGGTTTGTCAATTAAAGACAACTTTGATGTCGATACGGAGACGGCTAAACCTGATATATCTTTGGGTTTCAATTATGGTGATCTGTTTTATCCTGAAAACCATGATGTAGAGTTAAGTTACTTTGTCGCCGGAAACTACAAAAATGAATGGAGTAAAAAAGATGAAGGGGTGCGAAGAAGTTATGGTGGTGATAACGCCTCCGTTGTAGAAGACGATTTCACCTTTGTCGAACACTCCAATAATATTCAATCGAATGGTTTGCTTTCACTGGGATTAAATGCCGGTGAAAGTACATACCAATCCAACACCGTCATTTCCCATGTGACCGAAGAACGTGTTCGAAAGACAGAGGGATTTGATGGCGATCAGTTAGAAGAGTCTATTCGTTGGGCTATAGAGTGGGTAGAGCGTCGGTTTTACTCTCAACAATTCACTGGTGAACATTATTTCGGCGAGAGCGATGAGTGGACAATTAATTGGCAAACGACTGCCAGTCGGGCACACCGCTATGCGCCGGATCGCCGCGAAGTAAGATTTAATCTCAGTGGCAATGACGGCATATACAATCTAGAAGTGCCCAATCTATCCCGCCGCTATGATGATTTGGTGGATGACAATATTGATGTTTCCTCTGATGCTGAATACATGTTCAGTTCGATGAGTGATATTGAATCAACGTTGGCTTTTGGCCTGCAATACATTACCCGTGAGAGAGACTCTGAGTCGGATACTTATGGATTTAGGGGAGGGCAGTTTTTAAACGACAACTCTGAAAATGTCAGTGTTAGTGACGTTATTAACAGTAATTCGATAACCGGCGACACTGATACCGGCTATACCTTCTCCGATAAAACACTTGCTAGCGACAGTTATGACGCTGAAATGGATCTGGGTAGTGCTTATGTTTCTTATGATGCGCTATTAAATTCCGAGTATCAGCTGGTTGTTGGGGTTCGCTATGAGGATTATGAACAGACCACGGAGACGTTCTCTTTGCAGGGCGCTCAAGAGAAAGTTGTTTCGAATATTCAAGACGACGTTTTTTTGCCGTCGATGTCGTTGAATTGGTATTTTTCCGAAGATCAACAGTTACGAATTGCCGTTTCAGAAACGGTATCTCGACCAGATTTCAAAGAAACATCTTTTGCAGTTTTCTATGACAATGAATTTGATTTTCGGGTTAGGGGAAATCCCAACTTGAAAGTATCGACAGTCACTAACTATGATTTGCGTTGGGAGCAGTACTGGAGCGATGTTGAGAATGTCAGTGTCGCTTTGTTCTATAAAGAATTTAAAGATCCTATCGAACGAGTGGTGCTTACCGCGTCTGGAACAGCGGGTAACTCCCGAACATTCCGCAATGCCGATTCAGGCGAGATGTGGGGCATTGAACTGGATGGGCGTAAAGATTTTCCTTTCAATGAGGCGTTCACCAAAAGTCTATTTGTCGCTTTGAATGCCAGCTATATCGATTCCGAAGTAGAGATCGATAACGAGACCTCAGCATTTCAAGGTGCGCCAGAATATACGTTCAATCTTATTCTTGGGTACGACGATATTAGTAGCGGTCACGAACTCACTTTGTTGCTCAATCAAAACGGAGAAACTGTTGTTGATAAAGGTGTCTCAGGGCAGCCTGATATTGTCGAAGAGCCTCGCCTCTCAATGAACCTCAATTATAAATACGCAATTTCCGATGCTTTCACATTCAAAGCAAAAGTAGAAAATATTCTGAATCAGGAGGTCGAATTTACTCAGGGTGGAAATGTTTTTCAGAGTTACGAGAGGGGAATGAAATTCAAAGCCGGTATCGACTGGATATTCTAAATTCACATAAATTATACGTATGAAAATTATATTAAATCAATCAGGAGTTTGTATGAAATTTAAAAAGGTAATGCTGGCAACAGCGATCTCATCGGCCTTGGTGGTCATTGTAGGTTGCACGGGAGACGGTGATAAATCGACTATTAATATCGATGAAACCATCAATAACGAAAGTGGAGGTACGGGTTCGGTAGGTATTGGGGATCCATCATCGTGTCCAGCCTGGGCATCGAGCCGTCCTATCGATAGCGACGGCAACGATGTATGCCAAGTTCCAGCCAATATCTTGGAAAACCGCACTTTAACCAGCGATATTGTTTGGTATATGGAAGCGACGGTTACGGTAGGGAACGGTAATGGTGAGATGTCACTGACGGAAGGGACATTGGAAAATGGTGATGACGTTACTCCAGTTCTATTGTCTATCGATGCCGGCACTGAGATTAAAGGCGCTACTGGTTCCTTTGCCAATATGATTATTACGCGCGGATCTCAGATACAAGCGGTAGGCACGGCCAGTCTCCCCATCATCTTTAGTTCTGCTGATGATGGCTACGATGGATCAGGTGAATGGGGCGGTCTAATTCTTCACGGTTATGGCCTGCATAATGAGTGCCTCACTGCGAATATGGGTGCTGTTGCTTGTAATGTCGACGCCGAAGGTGAGTCCGGTTTCGCCGGTGGTTATAGCGCAGACGATAGCAGCGGAAGGCTTGAGTATGTTGTTGTTACTGAAGGTGGCTTTGAATTTTCAACCGGTAATGAAATCAATGGAATTTCCTTTGTAGCTGTTGGTTCCGGAACAGAGGTCGATTACATTCAGGTAGATAGCAACGCTGATGATGGTCTTGAGTTTTACGGTGGTAGTGTCAGTGCCAAGCATTTGGTCATTACAGGGGCCCTTGATGATTCTGTCGATTGGGATGAGGGCTGGCAGGGTAACTTGCAGCATGTTCTGGTCGTACAGTCAGCAGATTCCGAGGGCAATGCAATAGAAGCTGATACGGAAGGAACATTGGATTTTCTATCGAAGCCAACAATCGCCAATGCTACTTTTATTGGTGATGGTGAACAAGAGACGCTGGCAGTTTTCAAGAAAACGTCTGGAGGTTTTGTTCATCACTCGGTTTTTACCAGTGCAGCTTCATCGTTGGTAACGACATGTGTTGATTCATCAGTTGCTGCTATCTCTGGTACTGAACTGGTCTTTACTAATGTCGTTGCAGATTGTACAACATCGGGCGACGTTAACCTCGTTCCAGCTCCTATAGCCGATGTGGACCTGGATGCGAACTTTGCATCGCAGGCTGTGGAGTCATCATCCGTAGGTGCTCTTGATATAGTCGATATAAATGCGACATATAGCGAAAGTGTAGCCGATCCAGCGTTCTTTGACGCTAGTGATTATGCAGGTGCTGTTAATCCAGACGGTAGTGATCTCTGGTATCAAGGTTGGGTTATTGAGGGCACTTTATAAAACGAGAAAAAAAGGAGTTCATTCGACCTCTCCCTTGGCCACGCTATCCCCAATAGCGTGGCCCTTTTTTTATTGGGCACTACTAAATAAAGGCACCGACTAATTGCCAGGTAGTTGCGCCATCAGACATTCTTATATAGTGGTATTGAACCACGGAGCCAGTAGATAAGTTTTCTATCAGTGACCCCTTCGGTTGTTTGAATTCCAGTGATCCATCAATAATACAACGAGACTCCGAAGTAAATGGCTGTGCTTTATAAAAGTCGATGCGAACGATATTATCGCCATCGCTACTTTTGTCGGCGACCACTTTTCCCTCTAGCAGGCAATCTTGAAAAACAATGGCTTGATCAGCTTGCGACTGAGTCGAAAAAGTCATTATTAAGCCAGCAGACAGGCATACCATCTTAAGCAGTTTGCTTAAATGAGGCGGTGATGCTGGAATTGGTGTTTCATTGATACTCATATTAAGACGCCCTAATGTTTGGATTGAAAACGAGGCGTGTAGACTGTCATATTATTGTCATAAAATAGTGACAATCCACCCGAACATAGTAGATGAACAAGCGAATGATGACCAGTGTCAAGACGATCTAACTCTATGAATTATTTATGACGATATCGTGTTGCGGGGTACTACCTGATCGGGAGGTGACTAAAAACGCGATGGACTTATTGTTGGCTGCAAGGACCGTGAGTCAACGGATCGTTACGCTGTATGCATGAGTGAACGTTCCGTCCACAGTGTGGGTGCAGGCCTGGCAGTACGAGAGATGAGAAAATTGGTGAATGAACCGCATATCGATGCAGTTAGTGACGCCTTGGACCGAGAAAATTGGGCGTTGCAGGCACTGTTTGTTTCAAATGATTTTGCCGAAGGTTTTACTGCGTGTGTGGAGCGTAGACCGCCAACGTTTAAAGGCGCTTGAGTAGACTGGCCTCCTTTTAATTGAGTGGACGGAAGATGTTGTTGAGACTTTCACTTTGATGACTTATGTCAAATGGGGTGTTTAACATATCTGAGATAATGAAGTTGTCAGTTAGCCATGTAGGGATTTTATGATGAAGAAAAAAGCAGTTGCACTTATTGTTACTAGTTTGATGGTCGTTCCAGCATTTGCCGAAAAACCGGCATGGGCTGGAAATGGAAAGCCGACAGTGGAGCAACGGGAGGCCCATAGAAAATCGATGGAGGGGCGGGACGAAATAGAGGGCCAGCGTAAGGAAGAACTGGAGAAGCAGGAAAAAGAGAAAGAGAAAAAGCTAAAGAAAGAGAAGAAAGAGAAGAAAGAACGAAGTGAGCATATGAATGATGGTGAGGGCGATGTGGACTCTCAGCAATTGAAAGGACTTGAGAAACAGCGCGAGAAAAAATCTGAGCAGATACAGAAAGAGTTAGGCAAAGGCTCCGAAGAAGGACTGGAGTCCAGAGAAATCCGTAGAAAGTGGTGGAAGTTCTGGGGAGAATAGGTAGCGATCCACAAACACCATACCAGGCTGATTCAGCCCCGCCTGTCATTGCCGCCCCTGTCCTAATTCAGGGGAAAGGCATGAAAAAAAACAGCGATGGCAGACTCACGTAGAGCCCCTTAATAATAGCGACTTATCCTAAAGACAATACGCTGATCGCCATAAGCTGGTTTACCACCAATGTGCCACGGCACCTTTAGCTCTTAAGCACCTTCGTTGTCATTATTACACTTGGCTGGTTTTCATAGACCCACTCTGAGAAACCAGTTAATCGACTCATAAGGAAAAAACTCACTGTGCCCGCTAAGGGCACTGCGATCACCTCGATAATCGATAAGTCAGTGTGAGGTCGGCACAAGTCTCGCAACTTGCAACTTCACGACTTCTCATATTGCGAATCTTTTTGCAACAAAGGTTCTGCCCTGACCACTCAAATAGATCTCATCTTGTTGTTTTATAGGGATAATTACAGTTCGCTGAAACTGGCATGCCGGTTGCTCTAGATATGACATAACTTAGATTACGGCGCATTCGGATACGTGATATCCAGTCCGGCAATTAACACTGACCGAACTCCAAGCGTGATCCTGGAGAGAGTCTGCAAGCAGACTCCGGAGACAGTAAATGAAGACCTTAGACACTATGGCCCATAAGCCAACTGCTGCAATGGAGCGATACCTCATGCCATACATCAACGCAGTAATAGATGTCCGCTGGATACTGATGATTGCTGCTGACGCACATGTTTTTAGCAGCAAGCACCCCTTCATGCACAAATATAACCGGGGTGAGCTAAGTTGGTGTTACCTACATAGATACATCGAAATAGGCAAACGAGTGATGCGCGGACAATTCAGAAATGCTCTTGTGGTTTTATCCGGGCTGCTCGGTGCGACCAGTTTCCGTCAGTAGGACTGTTCGAATGGAAATAGCATCAACAGTAGAAGTCAGCCCCGGCGTTGGGTTTCGCCCCGTGAATCTGCAGGTCGTGATCTGCGTGCTTATTTTTCTTGCGATATTCGCCGGTTGTCAGGGCGGGCGCTATTATATGTCGAATCGACTACAGGAGCTCGGTATCTTTAGCGGTTTAGCTCTCATGGTCCTGGGGTCTTGGCGAGCCTTTTTTAAGCTAGATATGGGAACCCTAAAAGCGTGGGTCTTCAAACCCATCTATCTGGTCTTTGGCATTATGTTAGTTAGCTCATTGGCTTTCTATCTGAATTTTGGCGGCAACCCTTTATACAGTTTTTTTTCGGCGCGTGAGTTCATGCTTGCGTTTATGGGCCCCGGTATCTATCTCTTGTGCAGAACTGGATTACCGATTGCTTTAGTAGAGCGAACAGTCCGCTTTGCATTTATTGCTCTGATGATTAATTATCTATTTTTCTACTTCACACTCGATCTCCCGTCATTATTTTTTTCTACCGACCATACAGTCAGCAACCTGGTGAGTTACGACGACTGGCGTGGTTTTCGCCTGAAACCACCGCTCTTTGCAATTATGGTTGGCTTAATGGCAGCGTTAATTGGTGTCGGGCAGTCACGCAGTATCCTGTCGTGGGTAGCATCCTTGTCTGTTGTTAGTATTGCAATTTATATATGGTCCATAGTGATGTTTCGCTCAACATTGGCAGCCATGGCTTTATCTATGTTTCTTTATCCCATTGTTTTCTCCTCGAGAAACAGGATTCCACTCGTTGTCGTGCTATCGCCACTTATCATCCTGTGTATACCTATAGGTTTTGAACTGATGCTGGACGTCTTCCTCGGCTCCGATGGAGGCAGTTTACGAAAAAAGGCTTTTGGGTTGGCTTTTGAGCACATTCCCGGGCACTTTTTCTTTGGCGCGGGGGAGGACAACGCTTACGGAGTAAGCTACCAGGACATCGTTGCACCGTATTTCTATGTCGACGATATAGGCATTGTTGGCACCCTTTACAAATATGGTGCCATAGGAGGGTTGCTATATCTGTATATGCACTTCAAGATTTGGTCGCAGTTATGGGCAGCAAATATCAAATTTACCCAGGTTCATGGGCGTCTCAATCCATTGCTGTGGGCGATCTTTATGTGGCTGACTGCAATGGCCTTCAATTTAGTTCTCAATCCCGGCCTTGCTTATGCTCAGGGAATCACGATAGCGTCAATAGGGTTTGCGCTTGCCTCTCTACATTTACGCTGAATGAATAGCCCGCAGGTTTTAAGCATGACACATACGTATTATTGTTTGAGCTTGCTAACGATAAAAGAGAGCAAAAAAAGCAATCTGAATGAGCATAGAACTAGCCATCCTTATCTAATGTGTTTGCTCTAACACTGGGCATCCAACTACGGACCTTAGGGGCTTTTCCAATACGGTTGTTCGTGCGATATCGGTCTGTCATTAGCCAGTTTCCCGTTCCAACTGTCATATTCCGGCTGAAGCTCCTGAGGTATAGCTGGTATCCGGTCATCTAATTTTTATTATGTATTGCAAAATGCGACTCATTTCTCAATCCAGGTCTGTAATGGAAGGCTTTTCTAGATGCAAAGTGCCTGAACAGACTAATGACTCGACCTCCCTATAATTGGCGCATTAGTTGCAATAGTTATTTCGAAAGCGTCAGCAGCATCAAAAAATCTTTTCACCTGGGAGTTGAGTTTTGGAAAAAGAATTCCAACAAGATAAAATATTGTATCTTGAGTCTTTAAGAGGGATTGCTGCTTTAGTTGTTGTGATTCATCATTTTAATGTGTCTTCAATATTTAACAATCAATTCACCCAACACGGATGGCTTTTTGTTGACTTCTTTTTTGTCCTTTCAGGCTTTGTTGTTGCAATGAACTATCAAGAAAAGATAAAGACAAAAAATCAGTTAATCAATTTTCAGATAAGAAGGTTTTTAAGGTTATATCCGTTACATCTATTGATGCTATTTGCCTTTTTGGGTGTCGAGCTGGCAAAATACATTGTTCAGATTGAGCTTGATATGGTTGCTACCAACCAGGCATTTTCGATAAATAATTTTTCATCTTTTTTAGAAAATATTTTTTTGGTACAGAATCTATTTAACGAGACATTGACATGGAATTTGCCTAGCTGGTCAATATCGTCAGAGTTTTATGTCTATCTGGTGTTTGGTTTCCTGACTCTTGCTTTCCACGATAAAAAATCGCTTCTTCTTGGTCTATTTTTCTTCCTCTCTCTGGGCTCATTTATATTCTTGGTCGAAAATTCTATGGGGACTGAAAACGGGTTTTTCAGATGTACATATAGTTTTTTTCTTGGCACACTAATATTAAATGTCTACAAGCGATTTAACTACAAAATCCCAAGCTTTATTAGTTATTGTCTAATGCTGATAGCTATTTTTTTGGTGACATTTTCAATGGGAAAATATTCTGTCATGACCGCTTTGACACCCATCTTTTTTGCCTTACTGATACTTTCTTTGGTTATGTCTAAAGGCAATAGTTTTCTAAAAAGAATTCTCAATAATACGTTTCTTGTATACCTTGGTACAATTAGCTATGGCGTGTACATGATACATTCTCTGGTATGGTGGGTGTTTTCGCAGTTTGCAAAGTTTGTACTAAAAGTTCCAATGCATGTCGACTCAGAAGGTTTAACAAGTCTTTCGTTTGAAAGCCCGATAATATCAAATTCAATGATGATTATAGGCTTGGTAACCATCATAGGGCTCGCACATTTATCATACAAATTGATAGAAATGCCGGTCAATAACTATAGGCATAAGTTAGGAAAGTTCAGTTGAAAAAAGTTATTTTTGGTATGCAAACGACGATGATAGATGTTGATTTTATCAAGGCAGCTGAATTTTCACACCTTGAGAGGCACGATCTTATTGACGATTACCCATAGCTGGCATCACTGTCCCGGTTTTGGCTTGGTTGTTATCTGCATCAATCGCTAACAGGAACCAGAGGCCTAGCAAAATCCGTCAAACGTTAGAGAAGAAGGGGCGATTTAACAGGGGCCGTGAATGTATCCGGTCTATACGTATTCCTTGTATCTAAACAGCCGGTCGCAATTGATAGATAGCTCTTAGCATGGTTGTCATTACGGGTTGGGCTGTTTCCAGTGCATAGACATCGACGTTCAGGTCGACAAACTGGTGTCCCTTTTTTTCGAAAAGATCGCGAATATCGCATTCAACGTGCAGATCGGTATTGTTTTCTACGATGGCGTAATTCTGTGATTCTGTTTGCAAGTGAATCCAGGGGTTCATATAGGCATTCCCAGCCAGTACCCAGTTACTCAGGCTCAACATAAAGGCGGCATTGGCGTAAGCAGAGCCAGCAACGTTGTGCAGGCTTGGCATTGTCTTACGATCTTTTAGATAGGTTGCCATATTGTTATTTTCACTCCAGCGAACCTGTAAGGCTTGCATGCCCAGTTCTTGCAATTTTTCCATTTCTTCGCGAGTAGCATTTGCTATTGGCTGGTTCTTTTTGAGCGGACTGTCACCGCGCATTGTTGGTGGCGCAGGTGCGTCCATGTTTAAACGCATGGTACCGCTGGCATTTCGAGTGCCCACTTGGTCCGTTAGCGTGGCTTGATACGACGTTTCACTCGTATCGGTTACATCGACTGTGAAATCGTAACCATCATAAAGTGGTTTTTCGACGACGGCTTTTGCTGCACCGTATTTTAACCAGTCGGTTCCCCATGCTTCTACTGCAGGGTGTATTAAATAGGCGGAAACAGTGACGCCGGGTACAAGGCCTCCTTTAAAACCATAGGCTTTTGCCATTTCATCAGAATGAATTTGGTTCGAGGAGTCTTCCGATTGATTAAAGGCTGTTGCTTGCCAGTTGACCGGTTGGTTGCTCATTGTCTTTTCGTCCATATTATTGTGATTATCGATACTGCTCAGTCAGGTAGAAACTGTAAGCTAAATCGTCTTCTCCGTATAGGTGTTGAAATTACGTACCAATTGGTACATAATTTGTCAATGTCTAGACCAATTGAATTTGAAAGAGCCCACGCTGTGGAAGCCGCGATGCTGTTGTTTTGGCGGCAAGGTTATACGGCGACCTCACTGGCACAGTTACTGGAATCGATGCATATCGGTCGCAGTAGTTTCTATGCGGCTTTTGGCGATAAACGTTCGCTTTTTATTGAAGCCTTGTCGTTGTTCTCAGCGCGTACCAATAGCATTTTTGATGACGTGCGCGCAGAGGAAGACCCTATGATGGCAATCAACCAGTTTTTTGAAAAGACCTTGTTTGATGTTCCTGAACGACGCATGCGCCGCGGATGTATGATGGTAAATACAGTTCTTGAGCTCGATCAGGTCGATCAAGGGCTGAGTGAATTGGCAGGGGAAAAGCTTGCTGAAATAGAAACTAAATTTGAAAATTGTTTTAGAGTCGCTGCGCTTTGCGGCAATTTATCGACACAACAAGATCCTCGGAAACTTGCCCAGTTTATGATGACAATTAATCAGGGTTTGCGAGTAGCTAGCCGTAAAAAAACCGACAAAAAACAACTTGTTGATATTCTTAAAACTACTCTTTCTCTGCTAGATATGGCCGCGTAGAAAGGGGACTTATACAAAAGGAAGCCTTATGATTTCAGCAGAAATGCCTTATGAGAAAAAATTTCAAGAGGTTGATGGGAAAAAGATTGCTTACGTCGAAGCCGGGGAAGGAGACCCCATAGTACTGCTACACGGTAATCCTACCTCGTCTTATCTTTGGCGAAATGTAATTCCCGAGCTGGTTGGAAAAGGGCGTGTTATCGCACCTGATTTGATTGGGCAGGGCGATTCTGAAAAGTTACCCGCTAGTGATGGCCCTGATCGCTATTCTTTTCTGGTGGCTTACCATTATCTGGAAGGACTGTTGGATGCAATTGGTGCCAATCAGCGCGTTACGCTGGTTATTCATGATTGGGGTAGTGCGCTGGGCTTCTATTGGGCTCAGCAGCATCAGCAGGACATTCACGGTATTGCCTATATGGAAGCTATTGTCTGTCCGGTAACGTGGGAGGACTGGCCTGAAAGCGCGCGGGGTATTTTTAAGGGGTTTCGATCAGACAAGGGTGAAGACCTGGTATTGCAGCGTAATATGTTTGTCGAGGCGGTGTTACCCAGTTCCGTTATGCGAAAAATGGGTGAAGCAGAGATGGCGCATTATCGTGCGGCATTTTCTACCCCGGACGATCGTCAACCTACATTGAATTGGCCGCGTCAAATTCCTATTAGCGGAGAGCCTGCGGCTATGGTTGATTTGGTGGGTAGTTATGCGGAGTGGATGTGCAATAGCAAAGATCTTCCCAAACTATTCGTTAACGCTGATCCTGGTTCGATATTGACCGGTAAAGCCAGGGAGTTTTGTCGAAGTTGGCCCAATCAAACCGAAGTTATAGTTAAAGGTACTCATTTTATTCAAGAAGATTCGCCCAGAGAAATAGGTCAGGCCGTTGCCGATTGGATGAGCGCACGGGACTAGTAGATTGTTTTTTTGATTTTTTATTATGAATACAAAGGAAATACGTATGAGTGACGCGCCGGTATATATGATTGTCAACTTGGAAGTAACTGATGTTGATAGTTATCGCACGTACGAAAAGGGTTTTTTCGGTTTTCTAAAAAAGTACGAGGGAGAGTTTGTTACCTTTGACGATAATCCTATTACGCTTGAAGGTATTGCCCCTAGGGAAGGGCGAATGATCATATTTCGCTTTCCTTCAGAGCAGGCTGCAAAGGCTTGGTATGCTGACGAAGGTTATCAGACTTTATCCGAAAACCGACGCAAAGGAACAAAACTTGAGTTTCTAACTATGGTTCACGGCATGCCTGCGCGCTAGGTATTGTTCCATTGTTGGTTGAGCGGGCTTTATGGGTGACACTCGATTTTCGCCTTTTTCGGTAAGGCGTTTTATAGATTCTCTTTCAAGGCCAATTCAATCAGCGGTTGTCGTAGTATCTTTCCCGTGTGGTTTCTTGGAATGTTTTCGCAGATCAAAATGCGTTTGGGGATTTTATAAGCACCAATTTTATTCCGACAAAAATCTCTGACGTCAGTCAAGCTGGGTTTGCGGTTATTGCGACAGACGATGACGGCGCACACCATCTCACCCCAATCTTCGTCAGATAATCCAATAACTGCAACATCGGCTATGTCGGGGTGCTGTTCCAGTACTGCTTCAACTTCTCGGGGATAGACATTTTCTGCGCCGGTTTTAATCAGCTCTTTTACCCTGCCTTTAAAGTAGAGGAATCCATCTTCGTCTAAATAACCGATATCTCCTGTGTGAATCCATTCGCCTTTATACAGTGCGGCATTGGCCTCTTCGTTGCGCCAGTATTTTGCGGTTATTGGTCCGCGCACAACAATCTCACCAATAGACTGTGTTTCTAAAGCCTTGCTCTCGTCGTCCCAAATAGCAACGTCGATTCCCGGAAAAGGTTTGCCGCAGGATTTTGGTCGTTCAAAAACGTCTTTTCCAGTGATGTAGACGGCAGGGCCGGTGGTTTCCGTCTGGCCGTAAACGCCAAAGTAGCTGCACGACAATGCGTCGCATATGGCTTTGATGGTTTGTGTCGCGCGTTCACCCACGCCACCGCCACCCAGTAATATTCGTAGATTTTTGAAACCTTCTGGTCCGTCTTCTTTCAGTTTGTTGCGGATTGCTACATTTTGTTGGGGCGAGGCAATCATTGTAAATGTGACACCGTAGTGAACAATTGCATTAGCTGTTTCAGCAGCTTCAACTTTACCCAGAATAACGCAGCGCCCGCCGGCCAGGATAGTTGCCCGCGTGCGAATAAGCCCTGCCTGATGAAAAAAGGGCATCAGCGCGAGGTAGGTATCACTGTGAGTTATTTTTACCGCATCACGGGTCAGTTGGTCGGCCATCAGTGATCCTGCATGGCTTTGCAATGCGCCTTTGGGGCGGCCAGTAGTGCCGCTGGTATAGATCATTAAGGCGGGACTATGGTGATCGAGTTGGAGAGATTGAGTAGGGAGAAGACCTTTTTCGATCAGCGTCCCGGTATTATATTCGGTGGTTGTTTCGCCATTCATCCCGATCAGGAATATTATTGACGGGCACAGGTTTTCCAATAGATTCGCCTGTTCAATAAAATCTCTATCGACAATCAGGGCAGTACTTTCTGCGTTGTCAATCATCCACTGTAACTCGGTTGTCGCTAGGCGCGTATTTAGCACGTGGAGAATGATGCCAGTTTTTGCGGCAGCATAATGCCAAATGATATAGTCGGCACTATTGTGGCCGAGAATGGCGAGTCTATCGCCTTGATTCACTCCCAGCTCGATCAGTGCGCCTGCTAAAGCTGACGATGTGTCATCGAGTTGCTGAAAGGAATAGTCTCTTTCTGGTGTAATGATAGCAACGTTGTCGCCCCATTGACTTGCAGCAGTTTCGAGTTCGTGATGGAGTAAGTTCAGGGGCATTTTCTGATCCGATGTTAATGGTTTTTTCATAAGTCGCTCAACTGCCAAAGAACTACAACATGTTTTCTAATGACTGGCAATGTTGTTTATGGTCTGTTGAAATGGCCAATACTCGGGCACGTTATCCCGTCATGTAATAAATTTGGGAAGTAATATGGATATTTATGATGTAATGAGAACGACGTTTGCTGCCAGAAATTTTACCAGCGACCCGGTGAGTGACGAAACGCTTTTTAAACTGCTGGACAATGCCAGGTTTGCCCCCAGTGGCGGTAACAGGCAGGGCTGGCAGGTTTTGGTTATTAAAGACAAAGCCATTCGCAGCCAACTCAAAGAACTGGTGGCTCCGACTATTAAACAATATAAAGCGCAATCTGCAGCGGGTGAGACGCCTTTCAATAGCATTAATGCATCAGCCGTGACGCAGGACACAATCGACGCAACCTCCGCCAATTTTCCGTTAGTCGATATGCTTGAAGATGTTCCCGCACTTTTAGTGGTTTGTGTCGATCTTTCACTGGTAAGTTCCATGGATAAAGATTTACCGCGTATCGGCGTTATATCTGGAGCGTCGATCTATCCGTTTGTATGGAATATTTTGCTGGCAGCGCGGAATGAAGGCTTGGGTGGTGTGTTGACAACTTTTATTGCTAACCAGGAAGTCGCCGCTCGCAAAATTCTGGGCATTCCGGGTCATTTTGCGATCGCTTCAATGGTTGGTATAGGCAAGCCAGTCAAACAGCTGACCAAACTTCGTCGCAAGCCGGTGGGTGACTTTACCCGTATCGATGGCTGGAACGGCGATATTTTTTCAGCGGACACTACGCTGCCTGACTCGAAGTAGCCGTCGCTGCGACGCCACCCTTCATGCCATCTCTGTCATTAAACAATGTTCATCTCCTGTATTTCTCTTGATATTTCCAGCTTGGCGACTACAATCCCTTCGCAATTGGTCAGACCGTATTGGTCAGACC
>JBALTE010000011.1:84139-129553 GCA_036963965.1 Oceanicoccus sp.
ATTGGTCAGACCGTATTGGTCAGACCAAGCTTCGTTGACTAAAGAGTAAACCAACGTCTGTAACGTTATCCGGGATCCCTATTTTGTCTGGTAAACATAACCAAATTGCTGATATTTTGATTCAGGATATTTTGACGGGTCACTACCATCTGGCTGAACGTCTTCCTTCTGAACGGGATTTAGCCGCACGTTACGAAGCCAGCCGAGGCTCGGTGCGTGAAGCGATGAAAACGCTGGAACAGATTGGCCTGATCGACGTTCAGCCCGGTGGTGCTCGTGTTAAAGACATTGATGAAGCCAGTCTGGATGTCATTAGTCATTTGCTAGCTCAGGGCCAAGTTCCCGACGTCGTTCTCATCGACCAAATTATGACGGTGATTAACAAGCTGATCTGTATGGCAGCTGAAGAATCACTGCAGCTGGCGAGCAACGAAGAATTGGATGATATACGTACCTTAGTACAGCCAATGATAGAGGATAATCTATCACAAGAGCAGCATACGCTGGCTCGCTTTAGCGTCATGAAAGCCATTATAAAGTCGAGCCGAAATCTACCCTTAAGGTTGATTTCGCGAACGCTGTTTGAACAGATTGAGCCTGCAAAAACAAATTTGCATCGCTATGTCGTAATCGATATGGACCGTTATCGGGTTTTGGCACGCAAGCTGGATAAATCCCTTAAGCAGCGGGATCTCGATTTGATGCAGTCTACCTACAACAAAATTTCTGAACTAAACCGTGACACCATGTTGCGAGCTTTTAAAGCCGCGCGTGCAGATATAGGCCCGGAGGCCATTAGCTAATGATGCGAACTCTCGTCATGCCACTGATCATTGTAGTGACATTTATATTTGGAGCAGCAGCTTTGATGGCAACATCGCCTGTGCTGGAGCCAACAGCAAAAATACCGGTGCCCATCACTGTTCGTGTCCTCGAGGTGGAGCCGAAGCCGGTGCAATTAACAGTAAACTCACAGGGGTCGGTAATGCCGTCAACTGAAAGCAGGCTGATTCCAGAGGTGTCCGGTCGCATCACTTGGATGTCGCCGAATTTAGTGGCAGGCGGCTATTTTACTGAGGGGCAGTTATTAGCCCGTGTAGACGATGTGGATTATCGCAATAGCCTTGAACGCGCTAAGGCGACGCTGGAGCGTGCAGAAGCGGAAGAGCAGCATGCACGTTTTGAATACCAGCGTCTCGAAAGCCTGGCTGAACGTAAACTAACGTCGCGTTCACAACTAGAAAACTCGCTGCGTGCCCAGCGTGTTGCCAGCGCCGACCTGAGAGATGCGTTAGCCAATTATGAGCAGGCGCAAGAAGGCTTGGATCGCACGCAGATACTCGCGCCATTCACTGGCTTAGTTCGATCGGAGGCCGTTGATATTGGGCAGTTTATTTCTCGTGGCTCGGCTATTGCAACATTATACGCCAGTGGCCAGGTTGAGGTTCGGTTACCAATTGCCGACCGCCAATTGGCATTTTTGAATCTTCCTCCGACTATGCGTGGCGAGCTGCCAGAAGGGCAGCGTCCCAAGGTGAAACTTACCACTGAATATGCGGGGCGACAGCTTGTCTGGCAGGGTGAAATCGTTCGTACTGAGGCAGAAATAGATGTCTCTAGTCGCATGGTGCAGCTTGTTGCGCGAGTCCCCAACATTGACGAACAGACACCGCTAACAGTTGGGCTATTTGTTGATGCGGAAATCGAAGGTTTGCTGGCAGAAAATATTGTGACATTACCGCGTTCAGCACTGCGAAATAACGGACAGGTATTGATTGTTGATGCTGACAACAAACTGCATTTTAGAACCATTGAGCAACTGCGCCTCTACCAGGATAATGTTCTTGTTAAGAGTGGACTGAATCGTGGTGAGCGTGTGTGTTTATCACCTTTGCAAACAGCAATTGATGGTATGACGGTTAACCCCATCATCGAATAAGTCAAAATACGGAATTTACTATGCATACTGCTATTCGCTGGTTTGCCCACAATCCAGTTGCCGCCAATCTTCTGATGGTTCTTTTGTTACTCGGTGGCACTTATGGGGCTATTACGACAAATCAGGAAGAGTTTCCCAATTTTGACGTCAAAATTGTCAGCGTTGTTGTGCCGTATTTGGGGGCCGCACCAATCGAAGTAGAGCGTTCTGTATGTATTAGGATCGAGGAGACTATCGAAGGCCTTGAAGGAATTGACAAAATACACAGCACGTCGACTGAAGGGTTGTGCAGCATATATGTTGAACTGCTCCAAGACGCGGATGATGCAGCGGTATTAAACGAAATCAAAAGCCGTGTTGACGCTATTAACAGTTTTCCGAGCGAAACAGAAAAACCAATTGTTTCGAAAGCGGCTATTACAAGACGAGTGGTGCAAATTGCAGTATCGGGGAAGACTGACGAAAGAACACTGAAAGAAATAGGTCGAAACTTGCGTGATGATATTGCAGCGGTCAAAGGAATATCGCAAGTTGCAGTAGATTATATTCGCCCTTATGAAATATCCATTGAAGTCTCGGAAGGGGCGTTGCGTCGTTATGGAATTACGCTGGAGCAGGTAAGCCGTGAAATTCGCAGTAGTTCGCTGGATATGCCCGGGGGCGCGATTAAAACCCGCAATGGTGAAATTTTAATACGCACCACGGGACAGGCGTATTGGGGTCGTGAGTTTGAAGATATTATTGTGCTAACGCACAAAGATGGTACCCGCGTTGCATTGAGTGACATTGCGGTTATTCGCGATACGTTCGAAGAGGGTGATCTGCTGGCGCGCTTCAATGGCGACCGCGGGGTGGTAGTCAATGTATCCCAGGTTGGCAAAGAAGACCTGATCAAAATTGCTGAGCAAGTCCGTGAACTTGTTGCTGAATATCAACATGAAGTTCCTGAAGGTATTGAACTGAATACTTGGATTGATACGTCGTTTGAACTGCAAGAACGCATGTCCGTATTGACCAAAAACGCGGGTGGAGGTCTGGTCTTAGTATTAGTGATATTGGCCTTGTTCTTAAAATTCCGTATCGCAATGTGGGTTGCTATTGGTATTCCTGTTGCGTTATTAGGCACTTTGGCGGCATTACCTTTTACCGATATCACTATATCTACAATGACAGTTATGGCCTTTATTCTGGTGCTTGGGATCGTTGTTGATGATGCAATTGTGGTGGGGGAGCGAGTCTTTGGGCACGAGCAAATGGGTAAGCCACCATTACAGGCGGCTATCGACGGCACATGGGAAGTGTCGGTTCCGGTCATTTTTGGTGTGCTAACTACCATTGCCGCTTTCCTGCCGTTGATTATGGTAGAGGGGCGTATGGCGGGATTTTTTGCACCCATAGGTTGGGTTGTTATCTTTGCTCTGATCTGTAGTCTCATCGAATCGCAGTTGATATTACCTTCTCACCTCGCCCATAGAAATCGTGCTGAACCAACAACGCGAATAGCCATAGGCTGGGAGAAATTTCAGGGTGGTATATCGGCTTGGTTAGAGAATCTGGCGAATCATCACTATATGCCGTTTGTCCGCAAGGTTGTAACCTGGCGCTACGTGAGCGCTGCAGTTGGCCTGGGTGTGTTGATTTTGGCGCTGTCACTAATAGCTAGTGGCCGCGTTGTGTTTGGGTTTTTCCCCGCTATTGAAGGCGATCGTGTTTACGCGGGTCTGGAATTACCGGAAGGTATTGCCGCAGAAACGACAATGGCTGCGGCAGGCCAAATTGAAGCAGCAGCCCGTCGTCTCAACGAAGATATGACTCAGGAACTGGGTATGTCCCAGCCGCTGATCAGGAATATGTTATCCAGTGTTGGGCAAAATGTTGATCGCAATGGTCCTGGTGAGCCTGCCGGTGCCGGACGCAGTAATATCGCTGAAATAGTGATTGATCTTGCACCACTCGCTGAGCGAAACAATATAAGTTCTAAAGAAATTGTAGTGCGATGGCGTGAATATGTCGGCTCTGTGCCAGATGCTGTGCAATTAACGTTTGACGCAGACACCTATTCAGCGGGTGCTCCAATTGAATATCGGTTGAAAGGCAAAGACATTGACCAGCTGCGTGAAGCTTCTGAAGAGTTAAAGGCAGAACTCTCGCGATATGGTGGCGTGTTCGACATCAGCGATTCATTCCGATCCGGCAAGCAAGAAATTAAACTTAATCTCCTCCCTGAGGCTCGCAATCTCGGATTGACTCTGGCTGATCTGGCAGGGCAGGTGCGAGCTGCGTTTTATGGTACCGAGGCGCAACGTATACAGCGCGGTCAGGACGACGTCCGTGTGATGGTGCGATTCCCTGAGCAAGAGCGAAAATCTATCGGTAATCTCGAAGATATGTATATTCGCACGCCAAGTGGGGAAGAAGTGCCTTTTTATAGTGTCGCAAAATTTGAAATCAGCCGCGGTTACTCCAGTATTAATCGCATCGATGGGCAGCGCACTATCACTGTTAAGGCAGATGTGGATCGCAGCGTTGTTGCTCCCGAAGAAGTTAATAGCAGTATTCGCAGTGAGCTGATTCCTGCTTTCCAAAAACGGTTCCCGAAAATTGACGTATCGCTCGGAGGTGAACTGGAAGAGAGTACAACAGCGATGCGAGGTTTAGCGATTGGGTCACTGTTTTCTCTAGTGGTGATTTTTGGCCTGCTGGCGATCCCACTGAAAAGTTATCTGCAACCGCTGGTTATTATGAGTGTTATACCCTTTGGTGCTGTTGGCGCGATTGTGGGTCACTATATAATGGACGTACAGCTGATGTTTTTCTCAGCCTTGGGAATTGTCGCTTTATCGGGTGTGGTAGTGAATGCGTCTCTGGTGCTGGTGGATTATGCAAATCGTCGGCGCAGAGAGGGAGTGCCTGTGATCGACGCTGTTTTAGATGCTTGTGTGGTCCGTTTTAGGCCTATTATGCTGACGTCTGTAACCACCTTTGTGGGACTGGTGCCGTTAATGTCCACATCAACGCCGGCAACAGCGCCATTTAAACCGATGGCTGTGTCGCTGGCATGGGGGGTGCTGTTTGCCACTTTTATAACGTTGTTATTAGTGCCGTGCTTGTACCTTATGGTTGAAGACTTTATGCACCAGGTTGCCCGTTTTAAAGCATGGCTTGGTCGGCGGCCTCCGCCTGAGCGCCAGCTTCGCACGGAGGTAAAAACGGATTCATAATAAACCCGTTTTTGTCTTGTTGCTATTTAGTCAGGCGGGTGTTTTTTATCGTCATTGCTGATCAGCGTTAATAAATGTTCAACATAGGACGAGTATAAATTTTGTCGTTAATTGGTCAAAAAGACTGTCTTTTTGACGTATAACCCTTGCTCAAAAGCGCCAATGATAAAGTGGGCAACATCAGCACGGCTAATGTCTCCTGATTTTACGCCGTGGAGATCTTCCAGCACATAATAACGATGTTCAGCGGGATCATCGATCAAAAACCCTGGTCGAACTATTGTCCAGTCGGTAGCGCCTTTTCTAACCAGCGCTTCCTGAATGTTTTTATCGTCATAAATAGTTTTCAACATCCAAGGCAGCATCACCTTATCGTAGAAAAAACCGCCATGGCCGTTGCTGTCACCTGCACCAATACCAGTGACGGTGATAAGGCGAGATTTATTCGAAGCCGTCATTATTGCCAGGGTATTTTTCATTCCTTCGGAAAATACATTCACCGGATCACGGGTTGGTCCCATGCCTATAGTGCTAATAATAATATCGTTCTGTGAAATAGCATCAGTGATGCTTTCGACATCAAGAACATCACCTTTTAACACAGTCAGTTGTTGATGGAAAAAAGACATACGTTCGGGGCGTCTGGCTAACGCAGTTACGTTATGGCCGCGCTCTGCCGACTGGCGTACTATTTCCAGGCCGATCCCACTAGTGCCGCCAATAACGAGTACATTAAGCGATGGGTCAGCTACTGTTGATAAAGCTGGAGGTGTCGAACCAAAACCGTCCAGTGAACTGCCGTTTTTGCTGCCTTCACCACTGCAACCGGTAACGGCAATGACAGTGAGAAACAGTATTGAAACCAAGCGGTTGATGGATTGAAAAAACATAACATTCATCCTGGTATAAGTCTTAGGAGAGTCGATCAAACCGGGCGCTAACAAAAATTATTATTGTGCTCACAGGCGCTTGTTAAATCATCGTGGCTGCAGCCTACCAACGAGTGTGTCTGCCTGTCTAGACAGAAAAAATACGACCGTCAGCTAAGACTTGCCAATTGTCCGGATTCAGTGCAGCCCTTATGGTTCTCATTAAGGAGATTTCTGTTGGTTTGTGGCTGTTTAGAGGTATTAACTTGTTGGAAACCTTGACCATTGATGTTGCAGCGTATTTTTTGAATATGTCGACAGCTGAAAACCACTGAATAAAAATACAGTAAAGTTGCGGATCTTCTATTGTGAAGGAGGTGCCTTCCTGCCAGAATAA
This sequence comes from Oceanicoccus sp., assembly GCA_036963965.1. Lineage (GTDB taxonomy): Bacteria > Pseudomonadota > Gammaproteobacteria > Pseudomonadales > Dasaniaceae > Oceanicoccus. The sequence goes on from JBALTE010000011.1 coordinate 90,566, forward strand.
GCGCCATGTATCGGAGCTCCTGCCGGATAGCGATTGTAAGGGTGAGGGGTAGGTTCGATAAAATTCATAGCCAATAGTTTTCCGGCCCAACATAGCTAATTTCATGGCTTTAATCCTCGGTATTGATCCCGGCTCGCGTAAGACAGGTTTTGGGATCATCAACGTCAATGGCAGTCAACACGACTATGTGACCAGTGGTGTCATTCGGCTGCCGATCGAGCAGGAATTACCCGAGCGAATCAAAGTGTTGGTGAGTAGTATTCAGGAACTCATTGAGCTCCACTGTCCCCAGCAAGTATCAATTGAGCAGGTGTTTATGGCAAATAATGCCGGCTCGGCTTTGAAGTTAGGGCAGGCGCGGGGCGCCGCTATAGCAGCCTGTGTGTCTAATGATTTGGAAGTAGCAGAGTATTCTGCGCGACAGATAAAGCAAGCGGTGGTAGGAACCGGTGCTGCAAAAAAAGAGCAAGTTCAGCATATGGTGAAAATTTTGCTGAAACTACCGGCAATGCCGCAAGAGGATGCCGCGGACGCGCTCGCTGCTGCCATATGTCACGCACATACCAGCGCCAGTCTAGTTAATTTGTCCGGTGTGAGCCGTATTCGCAGAGGTAGGTTAAGTTGAGAGAGATTATTTACAGTGCTAGTTCTCGATGGTTGGGTGGATTATCAATGATACAGGGTGAATTATGATAGGAAGAATTACTGGAATCCTATTAGAAAAGCAAGCACCTGAATTGCTCATTGACGTCAACGGCGTAGGCTACGAAATACAAGCGCCAATGACGACACTGTATCAATTGCCGGAAGTTGGGCAGGTTGTGGTTTTGCATACGCATTTTGTGGTGCGGGAAGACGCACAACTACTTTATGGTTTTGCCGAGCTGCAAGAGCGACGTTTGTTCCGCGCCTTAATTAAAGTCAATGGAGTTGGTCCAAAATTGGCGCTGACGATTTTGTCGGGTATTGAAACCGACGAGTTTGTCCGCTGTGTGCGTGATGGCGATACTCTTTCACTGGTGCGACTGCCTGGTGTCGGAAAAAAGACCGCAGAGCGGTTATTGGTCGAAATGAAAGACCGACTGAAAGATTGGCAAATTGACAGTACCACCGACAGCTCCACGTCCTCGGGTACGGGTTCTTCGAATTCGATAACTGCTGAAGCTGAGAGCGCATTGGTTGCACTAGGCTATAAACCCCAGGAAGCGGCTAAAGCCATTGCCGCAGCAAATAATGATAGTATGACCAGCAGCGAGCAATTGATTAGAGCATCACTTAAAAATATGGTTAATCGATGAGTGACTTTCAATATCCAAGTCACGCTTTCGATAAATCCCCCGGAACTATGGCTAGCGAACATATCTGCCAATGATAGAAACTGATCGATTAATAGCACCCGCTGCCGAACCCCGAGAGGAAGTTCAAGATCGGGCAATTCGTCCCAAAACGCTTGCCGATTATGTGGGCCAGCCGGTGGTGCGAGAGCAGATGGATATCTTTATCAGCGCAGCCAGGTTGCGGGAAGAACCATTAGATCATACCTTGATATTTGGGCCTCCGGGATTAGGCAAAACAACGTTGGCCAACATACTCGCTGCAGAAATGGGCGTGTCGTTAAAAACAACATCTGGTCCAGTGTTGGAGAAGGCCGGTGACCTGGCTGCGCTGATGACCAATCTGGAGCCCGGTGATGTACTGTTTATTGATGAAATACATCGTCTAAGCCCTCAAATTGAAGAAATTCTTTATCCGGCGATGGAAGACTATCAGTTGGATATTATGATTGGCGAAGGTCCCGCCGCGCGTTCAATTAAACTGGATTTGCCACCATTTACATTAGTGGGGGCGACGACCAGAGCCGGGCTATTGACGTCACCGTTGCGTGACCGCTTCGGCATTGTGCAGCGGCTGGAATTTTATACGACCAAAGACCTTACTCATATTGTCGGTCGCTCTGCGGCAATATTGGATGTACCCATGGATGAAGAGGGTGCTTGCGAAATAGCTCGCCGTTCCAGAGGAACCCCTCGTATTGCCAATCGCCTATTGCGGCGGGTCAGGGATTATGCTGATGTAAAAGGTGACGGTTCCATTACCAAATCAATTGCCGATAAGGCGCTGGATATGCTCAACGTTGATCAACATGGCTTTGATCATTTGGATCGACGTTTATTGTTAGCATTAATTGAAAAGTTTGATGGCGGGCCAGTGGGCGTAGATAGTTTAGCTGCAGCGATTAGCGAAGAGCGTGGCACAATAGAAGATGTACTGGAGCCGTACCTGATTCAACAGGGTTATATTCTGCGAACGCCTCGCGGGCGAATGGCTACTCGCAATGCCTATATCCACTTTGGGTTAGATTATTCCCGGCATGATAATAATGCTGGCCATACTGGTTCGGACCGAGACAAAAACGAGGACTTGACGGATTAATGGCTAGTTCTTCAGTATTGACGACGTTTGAGTGGCCTTTGAGAGTTTATATTGAAGATACCGATGCGGGTGGTATCGTCTATTATGTAAATTATCTAAAATACATCGAAAGGGCGCGAACTGAATTTATGCGCAGTCTTGGTTTTGGTAAGGACAACATATTTAGTACAGAGTTGATGTTTGTTGTGCACTCACTCAGTAGCGAATATAAAAAGCCGGCCAGGCTTGATGACGAGCTGATCGTTACTGCCCGCATAGTCAAAACCGGAAAGACTTATATGGTGATGGCGCAGGATGTGTACAAAATCGTTACTGGCGTTAATAGCGCCGAACAGGGCAAGGCTAGGGAACTGCTGTGCCGCGCGGAAGTCAAACTGGCCTGTGTTAAGCAGCAGTCGATCAAGCCACACCGTATTCCAGAGGTAATGTTAGCAGTCATCAATCGACAAGTTGGCTGATTATCATTCAATCTATTGTAAGTAAAACAATGACATTTATTCATTCAGTTGTGACAAGTTGGTCCTAGGGAGCAAGTAGAAGTGGCAGAAGAACTTTCAGTTTGGCAGCTAGTTGCCAACGCCAGTTTAACCGTACAGGCTGTGATGGCTCTGTTGTTTATTTTTTCAGCGATATCCTGGTTCATGATTGTACAGCGAGGTTTTTATTTCCATGCGTGCAACAGAGCTATGCAGAACTTTGAAGACCAATTTTGGTCCGGTATGGACCTGAGCCAATTGTTTAGAGAGGGGTCTGTGCAGGCAGAATCCGGATCTGCTTTTGTCGGCATGGAAAGTATTTTTCGAGCCGGGTTTAAAGAATTCTCCCGATTGCGTCAACAGGCGGGCGTTGACGCCGACGCGGTTATGGAGGGAGCACAGCGGTCTATGCGTGTTGCAACATCCCGCGAAGAAGAACAGATGGATACACATTTACCGTTTTTGGCGACAGTGGGATCTATAAGCCCCTACGTTGGTTTGTTTGGGACGGTTTGGGGAATCATGACGTCATTCCAAAGTCTGGCGACAATGAATCAGGCGACATTGGCGACTGTGGCGCCGGGTATCTCGGAGGCTTTAGTGGCGACAGCAATGGGCTTGTTTGCCGCTATCCCCGCGGTTATGGCCTATAACCGGTATTCCTCCCGAGTAGAGATTCTACTCAATAAATATGACAGTTTTAGCGATGAATTTTACGGCATTTTGCACCGGCAAGCACATACCTCTCCGGTCGCCCCAACACAACCTTCTCGCGGTAAAGGGTAGCCCATATGTCCAGACGGCATAAACGCCGCAAACCGATGTCTGACATCAATGTGGTTCCCTACATTGATGTAATGTTGGTCTTGCTAATCGTTTTTATGGTGACGGCACCGATGCTGATGCAAGGCGTCAAGGTGGAGTTGCCGAAGGCATCGACAGTTCCTGTTGGTCAGCAGGATGACGAGCCATTAATTGTTTCAGTCAAAGCAGATGGGCGTTTTTTCATTAATTTGGGAAAAGACAAAGAAACATCACAGTCACTGAATGTTGTTCAGGATAAAGTGAGCAAAATAATTCGCCGGAAACCAAATACCACCGTTCTGGTTTGGGGCGACAAAAATGTTCCTTACGGCAATGTGGTGGAGTTGATGGCGGCCCTACAGGCAGCGGGTGCACCGTCCGTTGGCCTGGTGACGGAAAACCCCTGAACCAATTATGTATAAGTCGCTGACGTTACCATTATTAGCCACGTTTTTTTTCCACGCAGTGATTTTGGCGTTTATCATTATCGACGCGCCAGAATCCGAGCCTATGGTGAAGCGAGCGACAACACAATATATCAGGGCTGAGTTGGTGACTATCGATAAGCCAAAGGCAAAACCGGTAAAAAAAGCGACAACCACCAAGCCTAAAAAAACTGATGATAAAGCAAAAAAAGCAGCTTTAGCAGCGAAGAAAAAAACAGAGCAGGCGCGAAAAACCAGATTGGCCAAAGCAGAGCAGCAGAAAGCAGCAGAGCAAAAGAAAAAAGAATTACGGCAGAAAGAGCTTCAGCGGCAAGAGCGGGAAGATGTAGACCGTTTGGCAGACCAGCGGCGGTTGAAAGCGCAGCAAGATCAGGACTTTGCCGATGCAATTGCCCAGGAAAATGCCGAGAGCCAAATGCTTAATGATAATGAGCTGGCAAACTCCTATGTGGCTTTGATCACCGAAGTCATTGGGAGTAATTGGAATCGCCCTCCGAGTGCTCGTAATAGTATGGAGACGCTATTGGCAATACAGTTGGTGCCAACGGGTGAGGTGGTAAGTGTCCGGGTACTGAAGAGTAGCGGTAATTCGGCGTTTGATCGTTCGGCAGAAAATGCGGTGTTAAAAGCAGAGCGGTTTCCCGAGTTGCAACAATTGCCCAATAGAATATTTGAGGCGAAGTTTCGTCACCTAAAATTAAAATTTAAACCTGAGGATTTGCGTCTGTGATACGGATAGCGTTAGTAGTGTTTGCGTTAATGGCCTTGACTAGTCAGGTGTCGGCTCAGCTTATTATTGAAATTACCAAAGGTGTGGATAATCCCACCGCTATTGCGGTAGTGCCTTTTGGCTGGCAGGCAGGGGGCGCGCCCCAAGAAGACGTATCAGCCATTATTGAAACAGATTTACAGCGAACCGGGCAGTTTTCTCCGGTCTCGAAGGAAGATATGCTGAGTACGCCACAGGATAAAAGCGAAGTGTATTTTCGCGACTGGCGGGCACTGAATGTTGACTACTTACTGGTTGGAAAGCTGGTGCCAACGGCAGAGGGTCTGCAGGCGCAGTACGCGCTTTTTGATGTATACACCCAGGCATTGGTGTTGGAAGATCGGGAAATAGGCCGGGCAGCTGACTTGCGAGATATTGCGCACGCTATTAGTGATCGGGTTTACGAGAAGCTGACCGGTATCCGCGGGGCATTTAGCACCAAATTACTCTATGTTTCTGCAGTTGCGCGCGGCAATGCCCAATATACCTATCGCTTATTAACGGCTGATGTTGATGGTGCCAGAGAGCGGATTGTTTTTGAAAGCAAAGAACCTATCTTGACACCGAGTTGGGCGCCGGACGGCGAAACAATTGCCTATGTTTCCTTTGAAACAACGCGCCCGGCCATTTTTATGCACAACCTTCGAACCAATCAACGGACCCAGCTGACTAACTTCAAGGGTTTGAACGGTGCTCCCGCCTGGTCACCAGACGGTAAACAATTGGCGATGGTCTTGTCGAAAGATGGCAGTCCCGATATTTATGTAATGACGGTGGCCACTCGAGAATTAAAGCGAGTGACACGTCACTTTGCGATTGATACTGAGCCTTCATGGATGCCTGATGGTAAATCACTGGTTTATACCTCCGACCGTGGCGGGAAACCGCAGATTTACCAGGTTAACTTGACCAGTGGTTACGAAGAACGGGTTACGTTTGAGGGTAGTTATAATGCTAAAGCAAGAGTGGTTCCGGGTGGCGGGGGAATCATTATGGTGCATCGGTCGATGGGTAGAGATCACATAGCGTTGCTCGATATAGAGCGTGGCAAAATCAATATACTGACGGAAACTGACTTGGATGAGTCTCCAAGTATTGCACCCAATGGCGCAATTCTATTATATGCAACCAAAGTTAAAGGCAAAGGCGTTCTAGGGGCGGTATCTCTTGACGGTGGCACTAAATACTTTATGCCATCACGATTTGGGGATGTGAGAGAGCCAGCATGGTCACCTTTTCTAAAGTAAAAGAGCAGTAGCGGCTTTATTTTGTCGATATGTGAACAAGTTTTAACGAATTCATGGTGATTTTGTTATAGATTCCGTAGAATCCGCCAAATAGGGATAAACATCGGCTAACAACATGGCTAGCGGGGTTATTTACGGCTAAACTGTAACCAGTGTCGTTAAATGAATCCAGTCACCAGCGCCTGCCGTAACAATATTTGGTGTTAAGCCTGTGAACGCTAACAAACAACCAATTTGCTAACCTGACTATTTAGGATTGAACATGGAAATTAACAAAACTCAACTACTAGGCGCCATTTTGGCTTCTGTTTTACTCGTAGGCTGTGCCGGTAACGATACTGTAGAAGATACTTCTGATGCTGATCGTATGGCTGCAGAGCAGGCCGCTGATGCTGAAGCTGCAGCACGAAGCGCTGCTGCAGACGCTGAAGCTGCCCGACTTGCCGCTGAAGAAGCAATGGCAAATCTGCAGACTGTTTTCTACTTCGACTTTGATCAGGCGACATTGTCAGCCGATACTCGCGCAGCCCTTGATAGCCAAATTGCGGTTTTGAGTGACAATAGCAATAAAGTACGGCTTGAAGGCCATGCTGATGAGCGCGGTACACGTGAGTATAATATGGCACTGGGTGAGCGTCGTGCTAACGCGATTGCCAACTACCTGATTATCAATGGTGTTGCGCGCTATCGTGTTGAGACCGTTAGTTATGGTGAAGAGCGCCCGGTATCTACCGGTAGCAGCGAATCGTCGTATAGCGAAAACCGTCGCGTTGAATTGAAGTAATTCACCCCAACGTTTTAATTTATTAATCGACACATAGAAAGAAACCATATGTTTATTCGATTAAAAACTAATGCCGCGCTGATAGTTAGTGCGGCTTTTGTTTATAGCACTATCAGCTTTGCACAGGCCCCCATAATTGATGCCAGTGTCGAGAGTCCGCAAACCGCTGCTGCCGCTGCTGCCGCGGCTCCTGTGCCTGCCAAACCCGCTTCTGGCGGTGCTCAGGCCCAGGGCGAACTCTTTTACCAGTTACAGTTGCTGCAGCAAGAAGTTATGCAATTGCGAGGCACTATCGAAGAGCAGGCTTATCAGCTGAAACAGCTCAAAGATCAAAGTATGGAGCGTTATATCGATTTGGATCGCCGTTTGGGACAGGCTGCAACCGCGGCCCCCCCGGTTTCTATTCCAGACTCTGGTAGTGGCAATACAATGGCAGCTAGTGCGCCAGTTCGGCCGGTTGTTAAAGCCCAGCCTAACGAAAAGGCTGCTTACGATCGAGCGTATGCGTTAGTGACCAGTAGAAGATTTGACGATGCACTGGAGGCGTTCAAACAGTTTGTTATTGATTATCCAGAAGGGAAATATGCCCCCAATAGTTTCTATTGGATGGGTGAGTTGTATCAGGTCATTACACCGCAAGACCTTGAATCAGCGCGCCAGGTATTTACCCTGTTGATCGAGCGATACCCCGGTCATGCGAAGATCCCCGATGCTATGTATAAGCTTGGCAAGGTTTATTTCTTAAAAGACAATAGAAGTAAGTCTCGGGAATTGTTGAACCAGGTGATTGCAGACTACAGTACCGGTTCAAACTCTTCGGCGGCCAATAAAGCCCGGCAATTTATTAACGCCAATTTTTAATTGTCGGCAGACCTAAATTCACCTATCAAAGCGGTAGATATTGATCTGCAGCTTTTTGTTCCCAGTAAAAATGACTGACCTTAGACTTACTGAAATTTTCTATTCCCTGCAGGGTGAAACTCGAACAGTGGGTTTGCCAACGGTATTTGTCCGTCTTACCGGTTGTCCGTTACGTTGTAATTACTGCGATACAGAATATGCTTTTTACGGGGGTGAAAAATGGAGCCTCGACGCGATTCAAGAGAAAGTAGCCAGTTATCAACCAAGGTATGTAACGGTGTCTGGTGGCGAGCCTCTGGCACAGCCGAATTGCTGGCCGTTATTAGCCGCGTTGTGTGATCAAGGTTATGAAGTGTCGCTGGAAACCAGCGGGGCTATTAGCCTGCAGGGTATTGATCCAAGGGTGATAAAAGTGATGGACCTGAAGACGCCTGCCTCCAATGAAATGTCGCGTAATCTCTACGAAAACATTGAATTGTTATCACCTCAGGACCAGATAAAATTTGTTATCTGTGATCGACAAGATTATGAATGGGCCAGATTTAAACTGGATGAATACCGTCTCGCAGACCGTGTTGATGAGGTGTTATTTTCTCCAAGTTTTGGTCAGATTGAGTCGGCTGAATTGGCAGAATGGATTATTGCCGATAACCTTCCAGTCAGATTTCAGGTTCAGCTGCATAAATTATTGTGGAATGATGCCGCCGGGCATTAGCGAGTGCGACATTGGACTTGAGCCAATAATTTCACACCGGGATTTTTCACCTTACGCTCTGACGATATAGCGTAGAATCTTTCGTTGACCGCGTCGGTTCTGCCAATCGCGGCAACATCATACTGATTGCTGACATGGCGCTCAATGATTGTTGGCGTACTAAAAATACCGTGCCCCGACTGGCGAAAGTATTTCATCAAGGCGCTGTCATCAAATTCAGCAACGACCTGTGGTGCAATACGTTCCTTTTTTAGCATGAACGAATATTTGAAGCCGGCGAAACAACTTATAATATTGCTACTTCAGTTGTTTCCGTGACCCGTGTCATTACAGTAAGCAGTTGCTCGGCGTTTTGTTCATGAAAATTAATATGGCCCAACTTTCGACCGGGCCGCACAGTCTTGTCGTACCAGTGCAGTTTGGAGTTGGAAGATAGCTGATTTATATCGGGCTTACTGGTTCCAATCAAATTGACCATTCCTGTTAAACCATGATGAGTAGTACTGCCCAAAGCGGCGCCGGTGATCGCCCGCAAATGATTTTCAAACTGGCATGTTAGGCTACCCGACTGCGTCCAGTGACCACTGTTATGTACACGTGGTGCCAATTCGTTGACCAGAAGTTTGTCGCCCATAACAAAACATTCCATTGCTATGACCCCTACATAGTCTAGTTCGTTAGCAATGCTGGCAAGATAAGCTTGCGCCCGTGTTACTAGCTCACTTGATATATCCGGGGCAGGTGCAATAGATTGCCTGAGAATACCATTGATGTGTCGATTTTCTGTTAACGGATAGTGTAGGATTTCTCCATTTTCAGCTCGTACCGACACCAATGATATTTCTTTGTCAAAAGGTATCCACTGTTCAGCAATATAGTCTTGAATGTTGGTTTTCTGATGAGTAAACGTGTGCTTAAGTGTTTCAACATCCTGTTGGGTTTTAAGCACTGACTGGTTTTTCCCGTCATAACCGTCACGGCAAGACTTAACGACTATGGGTAGCGACAGCTGCTCGATGGAAACGTCTAATGGCTCACCATAAGTGTAGCGAGCGCAGGGAATTTGCAGCGTGTCTAACAATTGTTTTTCTTTGTATCTATCCTGGCAAATCGCAAATGCTTCAGGGTTAGGATGAACGGTACAGTGTTGCTGTAGGCCAATGAGTAGCGAAATATCAAGCTGTTCTTTTTCAGCGGTGACAATATCCGGATGCCCTAAAGCGGTGTATAAGCTGCTGAATAAGTCGCCGGATTGCCACTCAACAACAGTACCCAGGCCATCAACACAGCTCGTGTCGTGCTGTGCGCCATCGTTAATGAAACTGAATTTAAGGCCCGAAGGTATGCCCGCCAGTGCGAGCATGCGTGACAACTGACCGCAACCAATAATCGCAATATGCATTAATATGTTACCTCCAACAAGAGTTTTCTGCTCAGGTTACCGACAGTGGTACAGACTCACTTTGTCCCTTGCGCCAGGCAATAAGACGAGTTTGTAATTCGGTATCGCTGGTTGCGAGTATTTGTGCGGCGGTCAGGCCTGCGTTATAAGCGCCAGGTTCTCCAATCGCCTGGGTCGATACGGCTACACCTTTTGGCATTTGAACAATTGACAACAAGCTGTCCACACCGCTTAAGGCTTTGCTCAATACCGGTACCGCAATTACTGGCAGCCAGGTTAATGCCGCTGTCATGCCGGGTAAGTGAGCTGCGCCACCTGCGCCGGCTATAATAACGCTGTATTTTTCTGATGCATTTGCAGCAAATTTATAGAGGCGATCAGGTGTGCGATGCGCTGATATAACCGCGGTATCATAGCTAATCCCCAGCTCGTCAAGCACAGTGATGGCGTGCTTCATAATGGGCCAATCTGATTGCGAGCCCATAATAATGGCGACTTTCTTTTCGTTCATTAGATCGATCCTGTTATCTATTGGTTAATTACTGTGTATGTGGGAATGCCGATCAAAACATTAAGGGGAAACGTGGTGCCCGGCGTCGAGACTCCTGCATGATTTTCCTCGCAGTTAAATGCATTAATCGAATCGAATATTTTCGTGAAAAGTATTATGACCTAATCTTTAAATAGATAAAAATAGATAATATCTATTCGCTGTATAGATAAATATCTATATGATAATATTTCACGAAATAGAAGAGGGAGAATACGTTGTTATGGCTCGATCACGATTACATGGGCATGTAGGCACATTGCGCCAATTGGAAATATTGCTGGCTGTGCATGACCATCGTAGCATTAGTGGTGCAGCGAGAGCCCTTTTTCTTACTCAGCCGACCGTGTCTATGCAGATGAAAAAGCTTGCTGATGCCATAGGCGCACCGCTTTACAGCATTAGCAATCGCCAACTGTTATTTACTGGTGAGGGACTGGTATTGGCTAAAACAGCAGTTGAGGTGCTCGACAGTTTTGCTCGACTCGATCACTCTTTGAGTGATATGAGCGACCTGAAATCCGGGACGTTACGACTAGCGGTAGTAAACACCTCACAATACTTCATACCGCATTTACTAGGTCCGTTCTGCGAGCGCTTCCCAGGTATTGACGTGCAACTTAAAGTAGGCAACCGGCAACAGACTATCGATAAATTAAAACAAGGCGTAGAGGATTTTTTCGTCTTTAGCCATCCCCCGCAAGACTCTGATACTGAGAGCATTGAGTTTCTCGACAATCCGTTAGTCGCCATAGCACACGAAGATCATCCGCTAAGTGGTAAAAAACGTCTAACGTTAGACCACTTGTGTAAAGAACCTTTTTTAATGCGCGAACCAGGTTCGGGTACTCGACACGCAATTGAGGCTTTTCTAAGAGAAAAAGGCAAGAATCTGAATGTCAGAATGACCATCGAGAGTAACGAAGCGATAAAACATTCGGTTATGTCGAAGTTAGGTGTTTCCATACTCTCTGCGCACACACTCACTTATGGTGGAAAATCGGGGTTGGTACGCTTGCCGGTAAAAGAGCTTCCTATCAATTCTCAATGGTTCTTTGTCTGGTCTAAATCCAAACGCCAGACGGTGATCGCTGATCAGTTTTTGCAGTACGTTCAAAACGAGGGCAGAGAGCTGCTTCATAAAGAGCTCAATCTTAATAACTTAGGTAGTAGATCAGCAACAAAGCGCCGCTGATAGATAGAAGAGGAAAAGGTTTAGTCTTTTTTGCGCCAATAATTGGCCATGAGTTCTGTTGACCAACGCGGCTGCTGTATTTCCTCTCGTGGCATGAACTCGGACATGACCGGTTTTAGATCAATTATTGGCGTTCCTTCAATCGCATCCAGTTCAGAAACGATAAGTTTACCCGCCTCCAACCTCACAATTTTGCAAATGGTACTACCTATTCTATTTGGTCGGTTTTTCCCCCGCTGGGCGAAAATACCAATCTTTGGCCATTCTGTATTATTTCTAGGATGGCGTGCTGTTGTTGTAATGGTCTCTGGTTTAACCTTATTAAATACAAATAGCACTTCAACGTGAGAGAAACTATCTAGCCCCTGGACTGCTTCATTTCCATAGTTCTGATTAAGTGTAATAATTGATTCTTTATCCCCCCAAAAATCATCAACGGCCTCCGTACGGGAAGCACTTACAATACCGATCGATTCTATTTCAAATTTCAAATTTTATACTCCAGGAGTTTGCACGATGTCCGCATCACGCTACCAGCGTATCGACAAGCTTGCCAAAAAGAAAGTGTGCCCTATAGAAGCAAGAAAAAATCGCCCGCGTATGACGCATCTGTTTTCTGGTAAACAATACTAGGCCACCGTGCTGCCACTTACCATCCGGGTAGGCAGACTTCGTTAGCAGGCTGAGTCAGTGCAGTAATCGTGGTCACATCTCTGTTAGAATTAACCGATAGAACAAACCTATTCAGGAGCTCTTTCAGCAGTGAAACTTGTTATTCCCTCCGTATTTTTGAAGGTATGCGCGTCGCCTGATAAACGCTTATGTGTTGGTCTGCTATTGTTACTGGCAGTAACCCAAGTGGCTGCCAGTGAATGCGTTATTCTTTTACACGGTATGGGCCGTAGTTACGATTCAATGAACGTTATCGAACAAGCGCTTATGGTTGATGGCTATCAGGTGGTTAATATCGATTACCCTTCTACTGACTACCCTATTGAACAATTGGCAACCCAATATATTTCCGCGGCTGTTAAGCGTTGCGAAACCATCGGCAGCAGCAAAATTCATTTTGTTACTCATTCCCTGGGTGGCATTCTGGTTCGCTACTTCTTACAAGATCATCGCATAGAGGCGCTCGGTAACATTGTAATGCTCAGCCCTCCTAATCACGGCAGTGAAGTAGCCGATACGTTGACTGGCTGGAAACCCTATTACTGGATTATGGGTCCTTCTGGCCAGCAACTGAAAACCGGCAAAGATGATATTCCCAAAAGCCTGAAGCCGATTCCCGGTGAGATCGGAATCATCACTGGCAACGTATCGTATGACCCATGGTTCTCGGTGATTCTACCCGGTGAAGATGATGGCAAGGTGACGGCGGAAAGCGCAAAACTTGCTGAGATGGCAGATTTTATGGTGGTCGACAGCAGCCATGCTTTTATTATGAAAAGTGACAAAGTGATTAGACAGATTCTATACTTTCTAAAAAACAGTCACTTTGACCGGTCAGTCTAGAGTTTGTTTATGAATAAATATATCGCACATTTGTCCTTACTGATTGCTCTATTAATCTTGTCGGCTTGCAGCTCCAACAAGCGGATTAGTATTGACTTAATGGCTGCGCCGGAAATTTACCATGAAAAGATGATTAGCCCTTTTAATAACACCGGGCCTATCGATATTAATGACCCGTTCTATATTTTTTACGCCACCGATCGGCAACCCGCCGAGGATATTCAACACAGGCCTTATTATCTGCCTGAACGCTCTCACGTACTTCGTCTCGGGCGCGCCAAAGTCAAGCTGGGCGGCGGCGAATATACCTGGGAGGAAACCCGCGACATTACCCTGCTTAAAGAGCGTTCCAAAAAATACCCTTTGTCTTTAAGGATGGTTGAAGAGTTCGGTGTACTCGACAGCACGATTGGTGCCGCTAAGCGGCTTTCTTTGGGGGCAGAGGTAAGCGCGAAGCCGGGTATGGCATATGCGGCAGCAATTAACCGGCGCCTGGCCAGCTCTAGCGTCAAGGATATCTACATATACACTCATGGCTACAAGGTTCACTTCGATAATCCTGTGCTGGTGTCTGCAGAACTCCATCATTTTCTCGGTTATCAGGGTGTTTTCATTGCCTATAGCTGGCCGGCCACACCCAGTATCTGGGCCTATTCATCTGACCTGGAGACAACCCGTTATACTGCTAATGATTTTCGAGGTTTTCTCCAATATCTTGCCGAAAATACCGATGCAGAAAGAATCCACATCATAGGGTATAGCGCCGGAACGCGGGTAGTCATTGATGCCATTTGGCAGTTGGCGCTTTTGAACCAGGGCGAGAGTAAAGACGCCCTGAGCGAAAAATTCAGGATCGGCCAGGTACTATTGATGGCTAGTGATTACGACCGTGATAGTTTTGTAAATACGGTCAGTGATCGTGTCCTTGATATCCCGGATCATACAACTATTTATCTTTCGGAAACCGATAAGGCGCTAGGCATGTCCAGTTGGCTACTAAATCGCCGGCGGCTGGGAGAGATTGATCGCAAGGAAGGTGGCTTGACTCAGGAACAGATTAATACACTGGCCCCTAATCATAACCTAAGCTTGATTAATGTATCACAGGCCGAGAGAGCTAATTCTGGTAAAGGACACAACTATTTCAGGCAGAGCCCCTGGGTCAGTAGTGATGTCTTGATGACTCTTCGGTTTGCCCTGATGCCGGAAGAAAGAGGTCTTATTCAAGAGGAGGGTATGGGGATTTGGTCTTATCCCCCAGATTATATCCAGCGTTTGAGAGAATCGTTGTATAAAAAGCATGCGAATGGCGATCTGCAAACTATGCCCAAAGTGCCCGATGAAAAGGGTGGGTAGGAGCCTGCTTCAGCCGTGGTTGCTGGCAAAGCATGAGATACCCTTTTTGTAATTTTGCATTTTTTAAGGTGTTTTGCAGCTGCGATTTTGAGTTCTTCTGTGTATCGTTTACGGGTCATAAACACCTTAAATAGAGTGGTATTCTAAGGTTTTCGGGTGTGTCGAAAACCCTGAATAGTCGACAGGTTAGTTTGCCAATGCCCGCTCGACAAATACAGCGGCCATTTCTTTTGCCATGAGTGCGGAATCTTTATTACCACTGACATGAGCATCAACAATTGCACCTTCTAACAGTAAATTCAGCTGGCTGGCTAGCCGTGCTGGATGGCTAACTCCGGCCAGTTCCGCTTGGCCTCGAATATAGTCGCGCATTAGTCGCTTATGTTCTGCGCAGATTATATGGCAAGGGTCATCCTGGGCTGAAAACTCAGCCGAGGCATTAATAAACATACAACCGGAAAATTCTTTTTCCTGAAACCATTGGTGATGTGCATCAAACAGGGTTAAAAGTCGCTCTTGTGGGTCACTGCCAAGTCGCTCCGTTTCACGAATGATGTTGTTTCGAAAAAGTTCATCGCGCTTGCGCAGTGTGGCCAATATCAATTCGTCTTTCGAACGAAAGTGGTTGTATAAGGTTTTTTTTGAGACCCCCGCTTCTTTAATAATTCGTTCTACCCCAGTGGCATTAAAGCCATCCCGGTAAAACAAATGTAATGCGTGGGAAACAATTAGCTCTCTTTTCGA
This sequence comes from Oceanicoccus sp., assembly GCA_036963965.1. Classification (GTDB taxonomy): domain Bacteria; phylum Pseudomonadota; class Gammaproteobacteria; order Pseudomonadales; family Dasaniaceae; genus Oceanicoccus. The sequence continues at coordinate 105,863 of JBALTE010000011.1, forward strand.
TAGTGCGGGCATAGTGATATTCAGCCATTATTCAATGTATACCGCCATGTTTACATTAAAAATACAAATTTGCTATTTATAGGTCAAATTAATCAAGAAATAATATTAATTTTCTCCTGCCTAGTTATTTTAACTTATTGTTTTTATTGCGTATAAACCTATTTTTTGTAAAAGTGTTGACAAAAGAAACCGATCGGTATACTTTGAGCTCCAAGATAAACCGATCGGTTTCTTTTTTCGATTTATATCTAACCCATTTACCTACCGAGGATATAACAATGACCCAAGTACTTATACCCCCATTTAACGTTGAGACGGCGAAGCTGAAGGTCCAGCGTGCAGAGGACTTATGGAATAGTCGTGATCCCCAAAAGATTGCGGCAGCCTATACAGCTAACTCTGTGTGGCGAAATCGCAGCGAATTTATAGAGGGCAGGGCTGCCATCATTCAGTTGTTAACCTGCAAATGGCAGCGTGAACTCAGTTATCGACTAAAAAAACAGCTGTTTATCTTTCAGGAAAATTGTATTGCTGTTCAATTTGAGTACGAATATCACGACGATAGTGATCAGTGGTTTCGCGCTTATGGTATTGAACATTGGGATTTTGATACTGAAGGCCTGATGCAAACGCGAAACACCAGTATCAATGAGTTAGCTATCGAAAAAAGTGAACGTCGAATTTAATTTTCAAACAGTAAAAACACACCACTACAAACCCAGGAGAAACACCATGGCTACAATCAAACTTTACCGTCACGCGTTGTCCGGACACTCACACCGGGTACAATTATTTTTATCCGTTCTTGGATTGGATGCTGATATCGTTGATATCGATCTAGGCAGCGGTGAACACAAAAAACCGGAATTTCTGCAGAAGAATCGTTTTGGACAAGTGCCGGTGCTAGAGGATGGAGAATTTACATTATCAGATTCGAATTCAATTCTAGTGTACTTGGCAAAAAAATATGATGGAGCGCGGCAATGGTTTCCTGAAGATGCTGTTGCAGTAGCTGATGTTCAGCGTTTTCTTTCCATCGCATCTGGAAAAGTGGCCTATGGGCCGGCAGCAGCTCGCTTAGTCAATGTCTTTGGCGCAGGCTTAGATCATCAGACCGCTATTGATACCGCCCGCACTCTACTGGTCGAATTAGAAGGGCACTTGGAGGGACGTGATTGGTTGGCTACGGATAACCCTACGATTGCTGATCTCGCCAATTATGCCTACATCGCCCATGCACCAGAAGGTGATGTTTCGCTAGAAGACTACCCCAATATTCGCGCATGGCTGCAACGTATTGAAACTCTGCAAGGTTTTGTTCCGATGCAGGCCACAGCGGTAGGTCTGGCGGCTTAAACGCATTATCAATGCATCTGCCATATTGCGGAATAGTGATTTGGCTGATGCATTGTGTTTTTGTTAATACAGGCTGGTTACACCTCGCCCTCAAGTGTTATGACATCAAAAATCGTGATTAAACCGAGCGCTGACTAACAGAATAACGAGGATAATCATTATGAAAAACAATGCCGACACACTACCGAAAACGTCTGGCTCTCCGTTTCATCGCGGCGAGCGGGCTATTCAACAACAGCTCGGTGTGCGTGAAAAAATGGAACGTTTTGGCAGCCGCGTTATCCGTGACTATATGCCAGACCAGCATCGAGATTTTTATCAGCAGCTGCCGTTTATTTTGGTTGGCCATGCTGATGCACAAGGTTGGCCCTGGGCGTCAATTTTGTTTAACGAGCCGGGTTTTATCCACTCGCCCGACGATAAAACCCTGACGATTAACGCTCAGCCAATTATGGGCGACCCGCTTGCCGAAGCCTTAATACCGGGCAACCGCCTGGGTTTGCTTGGCATAGAATTATCTACTCGCAGACGCAATCGCTTGGCTGCACATGTTATTGATCCCGTTGATAAGCAGATCAGTTTGCAGATCGATCAATCTTTCGGAAATTGTCCGCAGTATATTCAGAGCCGTAAACTTGAATGGCCAGAGGATACAGCGCCACCAAAATCCAAAATACATGACTTGCAAAAGCTCGATCAGCGGGCACAAACATTAATAGCCAACAGCGATACATTTTTTGTTGCCAGTTATGTGAGTAATAACAATGGCGATGCCAACGAGGGCGCAGATGTTTCCCATCGTGGGGGTCGACCGGGTTTTATCCGTATTGATAGCGACAGCACTCTGACAATTCCGGACTACCTTGGTAATAACCATTTTAATACGTTTGGAAATTTTGCTGAAAATGGCAAAGCAGGGTTATTATTTTTAGACTTTGAAAGCGGCCATCTATTAACTTTAACGGGTACAGTAGACATTTTATGGGACTCACCCGACACCCAGTACTTTGACGGTGCCGAGCGACTGTGGCAATTTCATATCGACCACGGCCGCTGGATTGAACATGGATTACCCCTGCGTTGGAAGATGGATGAATACTCCGCCAATACGTTGCTTACCGGTACGTGGTCAGAGGCAGAGAAACAAAAACAGGCTGAAACGCAGCGTGAACAGTGGATGCCTTATGTGGTGAACAATATTGTTGAAGAAAGCAGCGTTATAAAATCATTTTATCTTCAAGCCACCAATCATACTGTTCCGGCTTATAAACCGGGCCAGTTTTTAACCGTTAAACTTCCAATTCATGGCAAAGACGTTATCAGAACCTATACCGTATCCAGCGCTCCCGCAGACGCTTTACTACGAATGAGTGTTAAGCGTGAAAGTTCGCTGGATGACAGTGAGGGAGATGGGCTATTTTCCAATTTTATCCATAATCAGCTGGTTATTGGTGACACGATATATGCCAAAGCTCCCAGGGGTGAGTTCACCTTTGATGCGGCCAGGCAACGACCGGCGGTATTGATAGCTGGAGGCGTTGGTATTACACCAATGGTCGCAATGGCGCGACACGCGTTAATAGAAGGAGTGCGTACACGATCGGTTCGCCCAACCACATTAATTTGTGCTGCCTCCAATGGCGAGCAGCGAGCTTTTTTTGAAGAACTTCAGCAGTTGGGCGCTCAATCTGATGGCGCCATTCGTAGTTTCTGGGCGTTGAGCACGATTGATAAAACCATGAAACCCGGGCGAGATTATCATCAGCACGGACGTATTACCGCGTCGCTACTACAAGCGGTTTTACCCTTGGATGACTACGAGTTCTATCTCTGTGGTCCCGCGTCTTTTATGCAATCGATGTATGATATGTTGAGAGCGTTAGGCGTTAATGATGCAAGAATAGCCGCAGAAGAATTTGGCCCGGCATCATTAACACGTGCCTCCGATCAATCCGGCAAAAAATTTGCACCTGTCGACTCGGCAAATGAGGCAATTGTTGAATTTACTGAGTCAAAAATTGAGCAAGTATGGTCGGAAAAAGATGGCAGCCTTTTGGATTTTGCTGAAGCTCATGGCCTAACCCCTGAGTTTGGTTGTCGAAGTGGGCAGTGCGGAGCTTGTAAGTCTGAGTTGATAACAGGGGCTGTTACCTATCTGACTGAGCCGTCGTTGTCGTTGAAAGAAAAGGAGGTTTTGCTGTGTTGTGCCGTTCCTGCCGCGGCAGCGGGGCAAGAGGTGGTCAAAATTTCAATAAGATCATAAACATGTTCCCTCGCTATCATCAGATGAAGTTAACAATTTAAGACCACACTTAAGACTGTATGCAACGCTCAATGCTTGCGCCCGAACTGCCATCAGCCAGATGGTGGAAAAGGGTCCCCTCAGATCCGTAACCAGAACCTTTTGTCCACCACTCGAGCTTCTTATCAACATAACGCGAACCACTGCCAGAAGCCGCAATCTGCATGTTGTAGTGACTACCCTTGTATTGGATCGTGGCAGAGTTGGTGGAGGAGTAGCTCGTAAAAATTGTTTCGCCACTGTCGCATTGATAGGTATACACGGAGGAGGGGCCGGCCACCGGCGTTTGGGTGTCCACGTTATTTTTCCCGGAGCTTGCACAGGCAGAAACGAGCAGGATTGACACACACGTTAAGGGAACGAAAATTTTCATAGGGGGCTCCGTTTTGTGGGCATTTGGTATAACGGCTTGTGCAGCGAACGAAGCGCTTTGTTAGGCTTTTGCATTAAAAGCCTGATGATATGCCACTTTACCGTTTGGCAATAATCCAGAAAACAGAATCGCCTGGAAATATTCGGGTGGGGCGCCCGGATACACAAGAGATGATTCTGGCTTAAAACCGAATCGACAATAATAGGCCGGATTACCGAGAAGAACACAGCCTGAAGCACCAGATTTTTTAAGGGTTTCTACTGCCGACTCCATAAGTTGGGAGCCAACACCTGATTTCTGAATCGTTGGTGATACGGAAATTGGCCCAAGGCCAAACCAGCCTTTGGCGCCGTCAGAAATAGTTATCGGTGATACCGCAACATGCCCGACAACTTCTCCCTGATACTCGGCAACTAAAGATATGGATAAAACATCGGAATTGCGTAACGCCCGAACAATATGCTGTTCGGTATGATCGGAGTATGGCGCGGTCAAAAACGCTTCAGTGGTAATTTTTTCAATGGCGTCAATATCATCTTTTGTTTCATTTCGAATTTTCAGATTCATACCACCCTCATCAGTTCAATTTTTTTGCTATTCGTATATCTGGATTTAACGATATCTATTTAAGGTTACTGATAAACAATAAAGTACTCAATTATGATCTTGGAAATTGACTGAAAATACAAGCTGGGTAAAAAGCAGTTATGGAAGGTAATTCAACTAGTTAGGCTTAATGCCTTTGCGGTGCAGTTTGGGCTGGCCTCATACAAAAAAGCCCGGGATGACGTATCATTCCGGGCTTTGTTTTTTTTTACAAATTAGTTCTGAATAGAGAGGTCCATCAAGGCTTTGAGGCCCCCCATGGCTTTCTGTTTTTCCAGAGTCTGGTAGCCGATATTGCCAGCACTCAAACTACCACCCGATTGAAATGGGTAGCCTTCAATGGTTTTGAAAAAGTCTTGAACAAACGACTGAGCAGGAACCATTAGCCACATATTGTCGGCATACCAGCGTACATACATGCCTGACTCTCTTGAAGCGCTTTCAAACGGATCAGCTCTCAAGTTAGTAATTACCGGCCATGCTGGGGTCTCTCTGAATGCAGTATTAATTCCACCTCTTTCGGTGGCAAATGCTACTTTCCAGTCGTCTACTCTGATGGCATTTAACATACCTGAAGCCGCAAAATACATGATTTCCCGTCTCGGACCTTTATCTTCTTTTCCTTCAAAATAGGGCTTGAAGTTATAGCCATCAAGATGGACTCTGAATTTCTTGCCGTTAGCTTTATACCCGTTTTTCGAGGCAAGCTTCTGTTTTACATCAGGCACACCGGCTGCAGCCAATAAAGTAGGCATCCAGTCTTCTTGGCTCATAGTATCGTTGAAAATAGAACCAGCCTTGATCGTTCCCGGCCACTTAACCATTTGTGGGACTCTCATACCGCCTTCCCAGGTAGTTCCTTTCTCACCATAGTATGGCGTTGCACCGCCGTCTGGGAAAGTAAATTTCTCTGCGCCGTTGTCAGTCGAGAAGATAACAATGGTATTGTCCTCAATTCCGAGTGTCTTAATCTCTTCCAGGAAGCTGCCAACCATGTCGTCGAGTTCTAACATTCCGTCAGCATAAAGACCAATACCAGACTTGCCCTGGTATTTTTCCTGCAGACGTGTCCAGACGTGCATACGAGTGAAGTTCATCCAAACGAAAAAAGGTTTGTCGTCTTTGACGGCTTTACCCATAAACTTTTTCGCTGCAGCACCAAATTCGTAGTCAACAGATTCCATACGCTTTTTGGTTAGAGGTCCGGTATCTTCTATTTTTCCATCGGCATAGGAGTGGATAACACCGCGTGGACCGAATTTTTTATGAAACTCCGGGTCTTTTGGATAATAGTAAGTTTCAGGTTCTTCTTCGGCGTTCAGGTGATAGAGGTTACCAAAAAACTCATCAAAGCCGTGATTGGTCGGTAAATGTTGGTCTTGATCACCCAGGTGATTTTTACCAAATTGACCCGTTGCGTAACCTTGATCCTTGAGCAAATCGGCAATAGTTGGTGCCCAATCGGGAATGCCTTGAGTGCTGCCCGGCATACCAATGGTAAGTAAGCCTGTTCTAAATGGATGTTGTCCCAAGATAAAAGAAGCTCGACCCGCAGTACAGGACTGCTGTGCATACATATCGGTAAACAGGGCGCCTTGATCTGCTATAGAGTCAATGTTGGGTGTTTTATAACCCATTCCACCGCGATTGTAGGCGCTGGTATTCCATGCACCTATGTCATCGCCCCACATAACGATAATATTAGGACGATCACTGGCTTGCGCCGAGATCGTTAGAAGTAAGGCTGGCAGCAAAAGAGCCGCTCGCCGTAGAGTGTGCCATTTCATATGAATTCCTTTTTTATGTGTTTTAGTCTAAAAACTTTATATCGCTTCGGTTCTATACAGAACTTTGTACTGGTATTACGCAACAGACACAGTTTTGGACTAGTCAATATTCAACCATGAGTTTGAATCATCAACAGTTTATCATCGTTTATGTGGGGTGAGAAAGACAGTTCGGCGATTCAGTCTATCAATACAAAAAGCGTTACAACATTAGGTCGGTGTCTAATTCCGAGCGTGATTTAATGTCTGTTATGTATCGTATATTTCTGCCGCAATATACCGTGTCCTACAATCGACCTCAGCAGAGAATTGCGGGTACAATTATAGGGTTTGCCTGTCTACAGGCTACGGAATACAAGGGGAAAATGGTGGGCCGTGCTGGATTCGAACCAGCGACCAATTGGTTAAAAGCCAACTGCTCTACCAACTGAGCTAACGGCCCTTGAAGGAGGCGCATATAGTAATGATTTCATTGAAAAAAACAAGTCTTTTTCTGTGAGTTATGAACTTTTTATTGGTTATTTGCCGTGATCACCATCCAATAGAGGAGGGAGGACATAATCATCCCTGCAATCTTGTGCTACAAGATTGCAGGGTGGCGCCAATATCAAAATGGTGCAGGGTTTGCTGGAGGTGATGTCTGTCCAGCATCTAATGTCTGAACCGAGCTGGTTTCTATATATATCCGTCCTACCCGCAAATTTTGCTGCGCTGTTCAGGCGTTTATAGTGGCGTTGGCTAATTACCCTTTAGACTCAATGTATTCTTGAAGCTTTGCCTCAGCGTCATCACCAAATAGAAGTTGACAGGCATCTCTCAGTCCGGGAGCACTCAAAATGTCTTCCAGCTTTATAACCTGTTCAATTTTTGAACGCCGTCTTAGAAAATCTTCCAATTTGGTAATCATTTCCAGGCGCGAGGCCAATTCCACTTCGCAGCGAATATACTCGGCATTTTCAATAAGTAGCTCTGCTTGTTTCGGATCGCGCTGAATTTGTTCTAACAGCGTCATGCTGTGAATTCCGTAGCGCCGCCATAATCGGATGGACAGAGGTTCAGAGGATGACGGGTCGGTCATGGCATCAAGGTTGATAGCGCGAGCTTGCTGCAAAAAAGTGTCTTTGTGTGCGTTGCTGGCTTCTCCATACCACTTGCTGTCACTCTCGGTCAGCTCAACACCGAGGTCGGCAACTATACTGGCTACCTCGTCACCAACGTTGAGACAATCGGTTAGTTTGCCACCGAAAATGCTAATGTATTTGTCATCAGTGTTTATATCTATCTCATGCTTTCTAGACAATTTGACCCAGTCAGCAGACGCTTTCGTATCGCGGTTATCTACGGCTAAGGGTCTTACACCACAGCGCTCTGAAATAACATCATCGGCAGTCAGCGGGGTAGGTAAATCAAGCAGGCGATTGATGTTCTCCAAAACAAAATCCCGGTCTTCGTTGGTGACCGATACAACCGGTGATTCCACCGGTGTATCGGTAGTGCCAACACAGGTTTTTGGTCCCATCGGTATGACAAAAAATAATCGGCCATCACTGGCAAAAAATGTAAGTACTTTCTCGCTGTCTGTAATACGGTCAACAATAAGATGAATACCCTTTGAAAATAGATGTTTATACTGTGTTTTTTGATGGTTTAAGTGGTTGTAGTGGTCAACATAGGGGCCACAGGCATTGATAATGATTTTTGAATGAATATCGAAGCTGTCTCCTGAAATGGTGTCTGTTGCCTGTGTGCACCAGCTGCCTTTTTCCTTGCGGGACTGATGAGCGTTAACGTAATTTGCAGCAGTCCCTTGTTTGTCCAAACCCGAGCGCACAAAGTTGAAAACAAACCGGGCATCGTTGTCGTGAAGAAAGCAATCTGAGTACTCAAACCCGCCGGCGGTGTTTTCCGTATTGATGACCGGTTCTAGTGATTCAATGGTATTGGTGGGAATATAGCGCGGTGATTTAGTGAAAAAACGCCCAATTATCCAATACAAAATTGTGCCGAGAAAAACAAAAAAGGCAGGAAAGCGAAATCCGCGTTGAATGGTAGTAAAGAACCGGATTTCTTTTACGGTCGAAGGGAAACTTCGCATTAATTCATTGCGAGACTGGCACAAACGATTGACCAGTAAAAGCTCGTAGCTCTCAAGGTACTTAATGCCACCCCAGGCCAAATTCGACGAATTCGAACTGGTCATTCCAGCAAAATCGCCTTTGTCGACCAGCGCGACTTTGACACCCTTTGCCGCCAGTGCTGCGAATGCTACTGCACCGTTTATGCCTCCGCCAATGATCAATACATCGAATTTCTTTTGGTGCAAACTGTCCAGGTTTTTTTTGCGAAGTTCCATTGATTCTGTGATTCCGTCTAACGTAATTAGTTATGGTGTTACCGATTAAACAGTTTTTTTGGCGGCTAAGCCGTCATTTTTCGTCTTTATACAATCTTGGCGTCAAATAGGGTTAGTATACGAGTATCTGAGCGAGTCAGACTTTAATTGTTGCAAGTGATTTCTCTCTCATTTGTAAAATAACACAATAGAGGCGACAATCTATCCTCTTTCGCCTGGATATAAAAATAATATGTTGAATCGACTATGTATTCCCACATTGATAGTAATGTTGGTTGCATGTTCCGCTAATAATAATTCTGCAGAATCTACAGTAGCAGTTCCCCTGGTGAATACGGCGGGGGAAGTGCTGATTGGCAAATGGTCAGCTGAACGAAAGCAGCAGGCACAATTTTTTGGTATTCCATTTGCAGCGCCTCCAGTTGGAGAAAATCGATTTCGCCCCCCCGCGGACCATACCCCCCGCAGCGGTCAACAATCGGCGACACAATTTGGCCCGGCCTGTGTACAAGAACAAGGTAATCCTGATTGGTATCGATCGGTAGCTCGTGGCGTAGGCGCAGAAAATGCCGTCATCCCCGATCTCGAAAACATTTCTGAAGATTGCCTAACGCTAAATGTGTGGACAGAAAACCTGTCAGGCAAGGAAAAATGGCCAGTACTGGTTTGGATCTATGGCGGCAGTAATCGTAATGGATTTGCTCATGAACCCAATTATCAAGGGCATAACATAGCGACTAAAGGTGTCGTCTATGTCTCGATCAATTATCGCGTCGGTCCCCTTGGTTTTATCTCTCATCCGGCCTTAACTGCAGAGTCCGAGCATCAATCGTCCGGGAATTATGGCCTGCTGGACCAGATCAAAGCATTACAATGGGTGCAGGATAATATTGCCGCCTTTGGTGGTGACCCTACAGCAGTCACTGTCAGTGGTGAATCAGCGGGTGCAGGCAATTCAGCTAACCTTATTGCTTCGCCGTTGGCGGCAGGTTTGTTCGATGGCGCCATTTTGCAAAGTGGTGGAATGCGCATGTCTTATACCCCCAATCTGGCAGACAACGAAGCTGTCGGTGAATCGCTGGCAGCGGCATTGGGTGTAGACCGCGATGGTGATATCGCGGCACAGCTGAGAGACTTCTCGGCGCTAAAAATTACCCAAAAACACCGGGAAGTCATATCGAGTTATAATGATGTAGTAAACGATGGCTGGGTTTTGTCTGCAAGTGCCAGATCGATCGTAGAGTCAGGTGAACACAATCGAGTCAATATCCTTACCGGAAGCAATGCCCAGGAATGGTTGATGTATTTTCCTTCGACCTCCGGTGAGGAGGAATATCAACAAGCACTCGACTACTACGGTGGGCCCAATGCTACCGCATTTCGAACCTTGCTCGACGCCACTGACTTAAGTGTGATTGAAAAGCGAGACTTGATGTTTAGTGGTTCCTCATTTCATTGTGTTGCAACTAAGTTGGCCGGTGATATTCGCAACCATGACAATAATGCGTTTGTTTATCGATTTACGCGAGTGAGACCAGGTGCCGAAGCGCTAATGGCATATCATGGCGCCGAAATACCGTATGCCTTTGATACCGCCGACGATTGGTTGCCGGCTGACAAAATTGATCGAAAATTGTCCAGATCGATGCTTGTGTACTGGACAAATTTTGTGAAAACAGGGAACCCTAACGGTGGCGATTTACCTGAATGGCCTCAATATTCAAACAGTTCCCGAGCCTATCTGGAGTTGGGTGACACTATTAAAGCTGGTGGTGATCTCGATAGAGAATTTTGTGCGCTGATGGAGGCGACATGGAAGCATAAATTAGCGACGGCAAAATAATAAAAATTTGCAGTTAGTGACTCCAATAATAAGAGAAGTACATGAATTCAAATAGTATCGAAAAAATTGCCGTTGTTGATAAGCCCGTGTTCGCAATAGCCTGCAGTGTTGTATTAGGTGTGTGTTTGCCACTGATCTTTTTCCCCGAGACCTCCGCTGAAGTCACGCGAGTTATCTATGCCTGGATTGCTAAATATCTGGGGCTTGCCTACCAGTGGACGGTTATCGGCGCGATCATTTTCCTTGCCTGGGTTGCTTTTGGGCGTTACGGCCATATTCGATTGGGGCCAGAAGACGAAAAGCCTGAATTTTCGACCTTTAGCTGGATTGCGATGATTTTTGCGGCAGGTATTGGTGCTGGCTTGATGTTTTGGGCGGGTATTGAATGGGGTTATTATTACGACGCGCCACCGTTTGGAGCTGAACCACGATCGTTAGAAGCGGTTGAATGGGCCGGTGCTTACGGATTGTTTCACTGGGGACTTAGTGCATGGGCGGTCTACGCTTTACCCGCTGTTGCGATCGCCTATCCCTATTATGTTAAAAAAGTTCCCTATCTTCGATTGTCAACTTCCTGCCATGCGCTTTTGGGCCACAAGGGTGAAAACTCCTGGGAAGGCCGTTTGTTGGATCTGGTGTTTATGCTGGGAATAATAGGGGGTTCAGCAACATCGCTCGGTTTAGCAACACCAATGATATCAGCATTAATCTCCAGGCTTGTAGGTATCGAAGTATCGTTTGGTTTAGATATTGCTGTTGTTGTTACCTGTGTTGTCATTTTTGGGATATCCGCCTACCTCGGTCTTGATAAAGGTATAAAACGGTTGAGTAATATCAATATTGTTGTTGCTTTGCTATTACTACTATTCATTCTGGTGACCGGCCCGACGTTGTTTATTCTTCGAGTAGGGGCCGATAGCCTTGGTGTTATGTTGGACAATATGATGCGGATGCTTACCTGGACTGACCCGATAGAGCGGACCGGGTTTGTTGAAGACTGGACAATATTCTATTGGGCATGGTGGATTGCTTACGGACCCTTTACCGGGTTGTTTGTAGCCCGTATTTCCAAAGGTAGAACATTAAAAGAAATGATATTGTCGATGACCCTATTGGGTAGTCTTGGTTGTTGGTTGTTTTTTATTGTCATTGGCAATTATGCGATGTTTCTGGAGTTGGAGGGCACTTTGAGTGTCACCGACTATTTAAAAAATAATGATGCTGCCGCAGGTATAGCAGCTATTGTGGCAACACTGCCCTTCAGTCAATTAGCCATGGCTGCATTTACCTTTGTCTGTGTTGTTTTTGTTGCAACCACCTATGATTCGGCATCGTATATCATCGCCTCAGCAGCCACTTCAGAACTTAAAATTGGACACAATCCAGCTCGTTGGCATCGATTGTTTTGGGCGGGGATGCTGGGCTTATTACCGGTTGCCTTGCTTATGGTTGGTGGACTGAAAGTTGTTCAATCGGCTGTGCTGGTTGCGTCTTTGCCGGTGTTAGTGGTTCTCGTCTTAATGACGGTGTCGTTGTACAAGTCATTGAGAGAAAGTGACCTGGAGCAGATGTAACATACCGTTCACCGGCGATGTTATGTTTGTATATTGTCGATAACCCGCTGGATGGCATTGTCCCAGCCTTTCAGTAACTGCTGCCGCTGTTGTGGTGTGATGACGGGTTCAAAGCGGGCATCACATTGCCAGTTTGCAGATAGCTCATTCAAATCTGTGTAAATACCCGCTTGATAGCCCGCTAAATAGGCCGCTCCCAAAGCTGTTGTTTCGAGTACTGTGGGACGTTCGACGGTCAAATTAAGTATGTTCGCCAAAAATTGGGCAACCCAGGAATTCGCCGTCATTCCACCGTCTACCCGGATGGACGTTGGTTCGATACCATCGGCAGCCATAGCCCTGAATAGATCATTGGTCTGGTAGCAGACAGACTCGAGGGCCGCTCGCGCTATATCATCAGGCCCGGTATCACGGCTAAGCCCAAAAATTGCGCCCCTTGCTTCAGGTTGCCAATGGGGTGCCCCGAGGCCAGTAAGCGCCGGAACAAAATAAACGCCGTGGTTACTGCTTAAATTTGACGCCATCTGTTCAGTGTCAGCAGCGTTGTGAATTATTTTTAGTCCATCCCTTAGCCATTGCACAGCGGCTCCCGCGATAAATATCGATCCTTCTATCGCGTAGGTTGTTTTACCGTTGAGTCGATAGGCAACAGTTGTCAGCAGTCTGGAATGAGATGTTACGGCTTTGTCTCCGGTATTCATCAACACAAAACACCCGGTACCGTAGGTGCTTTTTATTGACCCGGGCTGAAAACAGCACTGGCCTATGGCGGCGGCCTGTTGGTCTCCGGCAACGCCCAGAATAGGCAGGGTTAAGCCTAGTACGTCCTGTTCAACGATACCAAACTCTGCCGCTGAATCGTTCACCTTCGGCAGTAGCGACGGGGGAATATTGTATAACTCTAATAGATCGTCATCCCACTGTTGGGAGTGGATATTAAAAAGCCCGGTTCGACTGGCATTGGTTGCGTCAGTAGCGTGCGATTTACCGCCGGTTAACCGCCATATCAGGAAGCAGTCGATAGTGCCAAAAGCCAGTTTCCCCTGTTCCGCCTGGGTGCGTGCATCTGCCACGTTGTCGAGAATCCACGCGAGTTTAGACGCAGAAAAATAGGGATCAATCAATAACCCCGTGCGGGATTGGATTGTTTCCTCCAGCCCCTTCTCCTGCATTGCCCGGCAGAGCTCCTGAGTGCGCCGGTCCTGCCAGACAATGGCGTTATAGACAGGTTTTCCCGTCTCACGGTCCCAGACCACGGTCGTTTCACGCTGGTTGGTTATGCCGATACAAGAAACAGTAATGCCCTGTGCTGTAGCCTCGTCGAGGGCAGTACGCGCAGTGGCTAGCGTGGAGTCCCAAATGGCTTCAGGGTTGTGTTCTACCCAGCCGTCATGGGGGAATATTTGTGGAAATTCCTTTTGCGCGAGGGACTTGATATTAGCGGCTGTATCGAAGACGATAGCACGGCTGCTAGTAGTACCTTGGTCGATGGAGAGAATTCCTTGTGATATTGCCATAGAGCACTGTGCTTCAATAAAGATAGTGAGGTGGGCATTATATCCTTGTCAGCAATGAAATGAAGTTTCTGAAATAATTAGTTGTGTGTTGACGTCCACGTGGCAGACAGCACAAACCCAGAGAGGAAAATGTTATGGCTGCAAATGAATCAATTATGAATACCCCCGAAGGTTTTGATGGCTTAATGCAAGAGGGCGGCACAATCGAAGAAAAACGCTTACATCGGAAACAGCGTTTGGCCGCGGCGTTTAGGTTGTTTGGTAAGTTTGGCTTTGATGAAGGTTTGGCAGGGCATATAACCGTGCGCGACCCGGAATTTCCAGAATGTTTCTGGGTAAACCCGATGGGTGTCAGTTTTAAGCAGATCAAAGTGTCAGATCTGCTGTTGGTTAATCATAAAGGCGAAATTGTGGAAGGTAGCGGTATTTTGAATGGTGCGGCGTTTACCATACATTCTGCTATTCACGCGGCCCGCCCCGACGTATTAGCTGCTGCGCACTCGCATTCAGTTTACGGCAAAGCGTGGTCAGCACTTCGTCGCCCATTGGATCCAATTACTCAGGACGCTTGCGCTTTTTATAACGACCATGTGGTCTTTGACGATTACACCGGAGTAGTGCTCGACGGAGGAGAGGGTGTTCGAATAGCATCGGGACTGGGTGACAAAAAAGCGGCCATACTGAGTAATCATGGCTTGTTAACTGTTGGCGGATCTGTTGAAGAAGCTGCCTGGTGGTATATCACTATGGAGCGTAGCTGTCATGCCCAGCTCATGGCTGAGGCCGCTGGTACACCGGTTTTAATTGACCCCGATGTGGCAAAAACCACCTGCGATACTGTGGGCACGGAAATGGCCGGTCGTTTTAGTTTTCAGCCGCTATACAGTGTTATCTGTGCAGAACAACCTGATTTGTTCGATTAATTAGTGATGCAGCCAGTTCTGTAATCACCCCGAAAGCGTTCATTTTTGTCATAGCAAGATGAGCGCTTTATTTGTTATTTTACTTACTAAAAACCCTGCCTCAATTCATCACTATTGTTCACCAATTTGTCCTATTTTCGCCCTGTTAAGGTCTTCTTTTAGCGGTTTAATGGTTTTGTAAGCCCATTAAATTTTTTGTATTAGAGGATCAAACAATGAAAAAAATTCTACTAGCAAGCTCTCTTTTAGTCGCAATAACGGCAACCAACGTTCACGCTGAATCCGGTTTTTCTGAGATCCGCAGGGCTGGTGTCTTCTTCACTTCTGCAATTGCCGGCGCTGCAGTAGCGGGGCCTTTTGGCATGATAGCGGCTGCCGCAAGTGGTGTATGGTTGAACGAACAGGTTGTGAAAGCGGGGGAGCTGGAATTAGCCGAAGCCAGTTTGTCGACAGCGAATACCCGCAATGATCAACTAAGCCAGCAATTGTTAGCGGCTGAAAATATCACTGAACAATATGCGCGCATGGCGTTGGCGCAGCTACAGTTAGAAATGTTATTTAAAACAAATGATAGTGAACTCACTCCCAGAGGTGAGCAGCGTCTGGTGATGCTGGCGGAATTTATGGCGGTGAATCCGGATTTCACCCTGCGGCTAGACGGTTATGCTGACCCGAGAGGAGATTCATCCTACAACCTTTCACTGTCCGCTGCGCGTGTTCAGTCTGTTGCGCAGCAATTGTTTTCGTTAGGTGTGGAAAAAAATCGAATCAGTATTTTTAGTCATGGCGACAGTTTATCGCAGGCACAAAATGGTGATTATGATGAGTATGCACTGGAGCGAATTGTCCGTATTCAGTTATCGAGAAAAGACAGCGCTAATGCTGTTGCAGCTGTTACGGTAAAGCGACGGTAAATATTATTGGCAGTTACTGATATTTTTCCCGATGCGAGAAACCAACTATTGGGGAAAAATAATGGTAAATATAACGCCATTCCCGGTCTCCCGGTTCTGTGCCTGAATGCTGCCTTTATGATATTTCACAATCAGGTTAACAATATGAAGTCCCAGCCCAAGATGAGAAGCATCATTGCTTTTTTCACGGACGGACACCATGTTGTCAAATAGCTGGTCCCGCATTTTTTCGGGCAGGTCGGGGCCATCATTAGCAACAGTGATAGTTATATGATCAGACTCAACCGATAAACCAATGTGAATGCAGCCACCTTCAGGGCAGAAACTGGCTGCATTTTCGATAAGTTTATCCAGCATTTGCACCAATAAATCAGGCGCGGCATACATAGTGGTTTGGCCCGTCGCAAGCGCTGTGTTGTTGAAATATAGATTGAGACTGGTGTAAATATCCTGGTAGGCCAGCGCAACACCGTTTAATAACTCACTGATGTTTATCACTTCCGATTCTGCGTGTTCAATACTCTCTTCAACCCTGCTAGCCTCGCTCATGGCCGTTAGGAGTGTGCCAAGGCGTGTTGCTCCCTCTTTTGCTCGCTGTTGATAGATCTGCCCCTGACTATCCAGCGATTGATTATCCAAAGACTGGTTGTGCAGATTATCCAGTGACGAGTGAATGATCGCCAGAGGCGTTCTCAATTCATGAGAAAGTTTCCGTGAAAGTGTTTGGAGATACTCGGTGTAGTCTCCAATTCGAATGAGTAACTGGCCATAATTGCGAGCAAGATCACCAATTTCATCCGCAGCTCGTGTTTGCGGTAAGGTATCAAGCACCTTGCCTTCGTGGCTCACAATGGCAGATGCGGCGAGGCTCAATTGCCTGATGCGCCATGACAACCAGGATGCGTAGCCTAACAGCCCCAAAGCGACTAAACAGATAGCGCCCATACTAAGAAATAGCAGTCGACTAAAAGCGCTGTCAGTGAGTGCCGCGAGTTGAGCGCTACTTTGTTCCGTTACCACTACGCCGACCGTTCTGTTTTCTCCGTCAATAGTGTGTGTGATTGGAGCGGCGCTGCTGAGAATATAATAATTTGATCGAGTGGGGTGCATATACCAGGCGCTATCGGGGTTGCTGCTAAATGCCTGGCTAACCTCAGTGCGCTCACTGTGATGATTGCTTTCAAAAAATTTTGGGATGTCCTTGTTTTGCGAATTAAGTAGCGCCCGGTATAGTTTTTTGATCAACCAGTTACCCTTGGTCTCATTTTTTATGTCAGTTGACCCTTGCTCGGCCAGTGTCCATAGATACGGGTCAATAATTTTGTGGCGCAGCCCCGGTTGAGAAAATATCTCCAGCTGCTGTGCTAATTGTTCTGGCTGAACAATATACCAGGGCGGTAACAGAGTGTTTGAGTTGACATGAGGTCCAAGTCGGGTGATTCCACTGCTGTTCTGGTCGACAAGATAAAAGCTTAATCTGCCTGACGTTAGTGAGGTGGGCAGGCTGATTTCCAAATTGTATCCCTGAGAGCTATCTTGCCAATATGCATTGATAGAAGATTCAATGGCAATATTCTGATCCTTATCAACAGATTTTGTGACAATTTTCCCGGGTGCTGCGGTACTGAATATGTATTTTTTCTGATCTCCAGTCACCAAAACCAGCCTGTCACCATCGGATACCAGGGACTTTGTTGGATTGTTATAAATGACCTCGCTGTCTGTAACTTCGACAAACAAATGAAGTTGGTTATGGTAGAAACCACTGCGATAACGTATTTTTGTCTCGCTTTGATCCGGTGTTGTCACCGCTACAGCGGTTATATCTTCCCAACCTTCTTCGTAGCCATCAACCCACACTGGCGCGCTGAGCGTAGGAAAATAGATTGGCGGCGATTGCTGGTCGAGGGTGGTGTAAATTTCACCATGGGGATAGAGTAACAGTGGCTGTTGCGAAAATACTCGGGCTATAGCTTCAGTACTCGCCGATAGCGTCTGTTGTTGATTTTGTCGAAGAATGCCGTCCATTTCTTGCAGATACTGACAGCCAGCCCAGGGAAGACATAACAGTACCAAACTGACGCACAGTAGTTGTTTTCTAAGTTTCACAGGTCAGGACTTCCATCGGTATCCCATTCCATAGGCAGTTTCTATCGCGTTGAAATCACAGTCAACTAGCTGAAATTTTTTCCGGATACGTTTGATATGCGACGTAATCGTATTGTCATCCAGCACCACATTGGCGGCATCCATTAGCTGTTGTCTGTTTTTCACGTGTCCGGGATTTTTAGCCAGAGAAAAGGTAATCCAGAATTCGGTGACGGTCAATTCGATGGCTTTGCCATTCCAGCTTACACTCATGCGCTCTCTGTTTATCGACAATTCACCGTGCCGAATAACATGTTCTTCAACAGAAGGTTTTTTGAGGGCTTCGACACGTCGAAACAAGGCGACAATTCGAACCATCATTTGTGCCTGGCTGATATCCTTGGTTAGATAGTCATCGGCGCCCAGACGAAGCCCTGAAATAATATCGAATTCACTTTCTCTTGCAGTGAGAAATACAATCGGTAATGTTGACGACTGGGCTCGCAATTCACGGCACAGATCAAAACCGCCTTCAATCTCATCACCCAATCCTACATCGACAATGGCAAGGTCGGGTAATTCTAGTTCAAATGCCGCTAAGGCCGAGGCGCGGTCATTGTATATGTCGACCAAATAGCCCTGTCGGGTGAAAGCGTCGCGATAATTTTCAGCAATTGTTAGTTCGTCTTCTACGATAGCAATCTTTCTAGCCATACTGAATTCCCACTGTTGTCTATGTCTCTATTGTAGCCTGGCAGAACTGCTATTTGTGCCGTTGCCACATTTCGTCACAATTGCTCACAAGCTTCGCACATTTGACACTGACGATTGCCTCGCTTGGGTGTTTTACTGATTTCATTATTAACCATGACCCCGTCAACAGATACAAATAACGAATACTGTAGGAGAAATGTTATGGGCCACACCCTCACGTTGTTCAAGTCTTTGTCGCCAGCACAATTGGCTGCTGTTGTTGCCTCTGATTGGCGGTGTTTTTTTCCGGAAGCGCCCGAACAGAAAATCTTTTATCCCAAACTATATCCCGGTTATGCCGAGCAAATAGCAAAGCGGTGGAATGCTCCACGATACAGCGCTGGTTATGTTGTGGGTTTTACTATGACCAAGGCTTTTATGGGCCGTTATCAGACCCAAACCGTTGCTTATGAAGAACATCGGGAATATAAAATACCTATTGCCGAGCTGAGTTTTTTCAACAGGAATATTCAGGGGAGGATACAAATTCTTTCTGCGTTTACGGCTATCAACCCCAACAATGAACGGCAGCTGGCGGCTGCCGCCACTAGTGGCTATTGATCTTAGGACTTCAGCTTAACGAGGAAGCTGATTGCGAAACTCGCGCAAGAAGTCCTGTACTTTTTCGGCGTTGTCAGGCCCCATTCGCCACAACAGTTTTTCGACATCAGTGGCATTTTCATAATCGGGGTTTGCATAACGATACAACACACTGGGCCGAACCAATGCGGGCTCTTCTGTCAGCGAACTTGCTGCCAGTGTTTGACTGATGGCTTGCTGAAAACGTTGATCAAAAGAATCAGACCGCCCCTGTTCACTGTAGGCTTTTTCAAGAATCGGAAGCCAGTTTTGGTAGTAACGGGCGAGCAACTCCGGATCAATAGTGATCGTGGCTGCCAGTAAGTCATTCATGCGTGGATAATTTTTTTCCGACAAAATTGCGTCATCAGCAAGCGTTTTAGTAACAAATTTCACCATCGGATAGTCGATGGGCCGATAGCGCTTGGGCAATTTTCCATCTGCCACTAAATCCACAGACAGTACCCACTTTCTCAATTGTTCTTCGGGTATTAGCCATTGCGTTAATGACGGGGATAAGTCCGCAATCGCCAGCAATACCTGTGGATCACTGTTTTCGAGAACAACGGGCGCAATAACAATGTCATCGATGGGTTCAATGTTGATAGGTTCGGGTTCGTCAATTGAAACATCGTCACTGGAATAAGCAGGGAGTGATTCCTGTGGTAGTTGATTGTCTGCAATCGCGTTTTGTGTTGTATCCGCCGGTTCAATCTGACTTTGCTGTTCGCTACTGTATATAAACCAACCAATAGCAAGCACTGCCACCGCACCAACGCCTATAACCAGTTTGGGAAAAAGTTTATTAACCATTGTCTTTATCGCGTCCCTGTTGATTCTTGCACTATGAATATAATGACCCGCCGAGTGTAGCAAAGTTCAGTATTTCTATGGCAGTTATTTTACTCGCTATCAGCAATCAGTGCGCTAGCAGCCACGGCCAGCGGCTCAACCAGAGCGCCCATCGCCAGAGCCTGATCACTGGATGCATTGCCGTCGATGGCTCGCTTCTTCACGCCTTGCAGGATGGCTGCTAAGCGGAAAAAGCTAAAAGCCAGATAGAATGTCCAATTTTCAATGGTATCGATCCCCATGCGTTCACAATAACGCGCGACATATTCTTCTTCCGTCGGAATTCCCAGGGCTTTTCTATCCTGCCCGTGGAGCCCCGACAAATTGCCACTTGGCGGCAATCGCCACTGCATGCACTGGTATGCGAGATCGGCGTAGGGATGACCTAGCGTCGAAAGCTCCCAATCGACAACCGCGAGTATTCTAGGTTCGGTAGGATGAAACATCATGTTGTCTAATCGATAGTCGCCGTGAACCAAGCTGACTTTGCCATCGTCTGCTGGCAGATTGTCAGGCAGCCATTTCAACAATTGTTCCATAGCGTCTATGGTGCCAGTTTCAGCTGCCCGATATTGTTTACTCCAGCGACCTATTTGACGTTCAAAATAGTTTCCCGGTTTACCAAATCCGGAGAGTCCAACCGCATCGATATTAACCGAGTGCATCGCCGCCAGGACACGATTCATTTCGTCATACATAATGCTGCGCTGGGCGTTGCTGAGATCAGGCAGAGTAGCGTCCCAGTAAACCGTGCCTTCGATAAATTCCATCAAGAAGAACATACTGCCAATAACCGACTCATCTTCACATAGGTGATAAACCTTGGCGACAGGCACTTCTGTATGTTCCAGTGCTTGAATGACTTTAAATTCGCGGTCAACGGCGTGGGCCGATTTTAACAGCGTTCCAGGTGGTTTACGCCGTAACACATAGCGACCGCTTTCTGCATTGATCGCATAGGTCGGGTTTGACTGTCCCCCGGGAAATTTTTCTGCGGTTAAAGGACCTTTAAACCCAGCTACTTGTTGCTCGAGGTAGGCGGTTAGTTTATCAATATCTAAGCTGTGAGTTTGCTGTGTCATTAGGGTTTATCGCTGATTGTGGCCATTGTGGAGTCGTCTCGGAACGGTCGTCATTATAATCACATACCCGCTTTTCGCTAGCCATTATTTGCTGTTTTCGAGGGTATTCACGCTAGGGCATCGCCGTGGAATATGCTATTTTTACCGGACAATTTTTTAGGGGAAGAGAATGTCGTTATTATTGAAGGACCAGTCCTTGCTGGCAACCCAGGCTTATATCAACGGTGAATGGATAGATGCGGATAGTGGTGAAACACTGGCGGTCACTAACCCCTCCACCGGAGAAGTTATTGCTGAAGTTGCTAAATGTGGTGCCGCTGAGACTCGTCGCGCCATAGAAGCTGCTTATCGCGTGCAAAAACAGTGGAAACTGACAACAGCAAAAGAACGGGCCGCGCTGCTGCGAAGCTGGTTTGACTTGATCATGGACAACCAGGACGATCTGGCAACAATTTTGACAGCTGAGCAAGGTAAGCCTCTGGCTGAGGCAAAAGGAGAGATTGCATACGGCGCCAATTATATTGAATGGTTTGCCGAAGAGGCCAAGCGTGTTTATGGCGACACTATCCCACAGCCCAGCAATGACAAACGGTTGATCGTGATTAAGCAGCCCATTGGCGTAGTGGGTGCAATTACACCCTGGAACTTCCCCTGTGCAATGCTGACCCGAAAATTAGGTCCTGCACTTGCGGCTGGCTGTACCGTGGTTTGTAAGCCGGCGAATGCAACACCGCTGTCAGCTTATGCGCTTGCTGTATTGGCTGAGCGTGCAGGTATCCCCGCCGGGGTTATTAGTGTAATTACCGGCAAGACAGCTGAAATTGGCGGCGAAATTACCGGCAGCGAGCTTATCCGTAAAGTGACTTTTACCGGGTCTACCCCCGTTGGAAAACAATTAATGAAGGAGTGCGCCGACACTGTCAAGCGCACCTCAATGGAGCTGGGAGGTAATGCGCCGTTTATTGTTTTTGATGACGCTGATCTTGATGAAGCGGTAGCAGGGGCTATGGCATCAAAATATCGCAATGCCGGACAAACCTGTGTTTGTTCGAATCGGCTGTTAGTGCAAGATGGAATCTATGACAAATTTGCCAAAAAATTACTGACTGCGGTGAATGCGCTAGTTGTTGGTGATGGCACTGGCGAAGGCGTTACCATTGGCCCGTTGATCGATCAGAAAGCAGCAAAAGATGTCTGTCAAATGATTGATGACGCAGTGGCGTCGGGTGCAGAAGTGATGGTCGGCGGCGGTGCATCCAGCTTGGGTGGCAGTTTTGTTGAGCCAACAATTTTGACCAATGTCACCCGGCATATGCGGGTATTTAAAGAAGAAATATTTGGTCCGGTAGCGCCACTCATTCGATTCAGCAGTGAGGAAGAGGCACTTGAATTGGCTAACGATACTGAAGTCGGTCTTGCGTCCTATATTTATACGCGGGATATTGGCCGAATTTGGCGTGTTTCTGAGGGGCTCGAATACGGTATTGTTGGGGTCAATGAAGGTATTATTTCCAACGAAATGGCTCCCTTTGGCGGCGTTAAAGAATCCGGAAATGGCAGAGAGGGCTCGAAGTATGGTCTGGAAGATTACCTTGAAATTAAATACCTGTGCCTCGGAGGAATTGATAAATAATTAGTTGCTTATTGCACCGTGTAAATCATCTTTGATTAGCGACATAAAATCTAAATGACTCAGGCGGATCAGTTCTTTGTGGTCCCCTGTTTCAAGATAGAAACCTGGTTGCAAGGCCAGATTATCGTCCCAAATAGTTGCTAATCCAAACGCTTGACCTAACGCGGGTACCGAGCCTTTCTCGCAGTCGTGTAATAGCCGGTTAAGATCATCTTCGTTTGCCAGTTTAAATGACCGATTGGTGACATCATTAATGGCATTGAGATCCAGGGTTCGGGTGGCTGTTGTTGATGCAATCATAAAGCCGTTGTCGTCGTGTAATAATACCCCCTTGACCATTGAGGAGGGTGGAATATGGGCTGTTTTTGCCGAATTGAATGCAGTGTCAGTGTGATGGTGATGATGAACTGTCTGGTATTCAACCTGATGCTGTTCCAGGTAGCGCTTGAGCGTAACTGATATGGCCATGATGGATCTCCAACTGTTTTTTGCGGGTAAAGCTACACGCTATTTATGACAAGAGACACTGCATGGTTAGTTAACAATAGTTGTTACAGAAATGCACGGTTTCATTGCTGAAAATACCTGAAATGCCGATCATGTCATTGGTCCGGTTAGTTTTCAAATTTCCGTTCTGTTTGTTGATTCCTGTCAAGGTGCTTGTCTAACGTTGGGTAGATACTGCGCTGGTAAATAGAGTGTTTGTAACGAATAGTCAGGAGCAACTTATGACAGCCTATAAAAAAATACTGGTAGCAGTAGATATATCGAGTGAAACCGAACAAGTATTGGAGGCGGCCAGCGATATTGCTGAACAAAATGGTGCCGAAATTGCCATTCTTCATGTTGCTCAAACACCCGTTTCTCCATATAGTCAATGGTCGGATTATGTTGTTCCCATTTCAGAAATGCAGTTACAGGAAGCATTGTTTGCACAGCTTTCTGAACTGGTAGAAAGTGCTGGTCTTAGCAAGTCGTTGATAAAAATTGTTTTTGGCAGACCCATTGATATTATTGTCGATCAGGCTGAGCAAAGCGACACTGACCTGATTGTGATGGGTACTCACGGTCGTCGCGGACTTAAGCGGCTTTTGGGTTCAACGGCTAATGGTGTATTACATCACACAAATTGTGATGTGCTCGCCGTCAGAGTCAG
>JBALTE010000011.1:129653-146894 GCA_036963965.1 Oceanicoccus sp.
CTGTCCTTATAACTTTTTTTGTTGTTGCTATAAGCGCTGTGGCAATTTGGGGAATAAAGCAGTCTGCCTGGGTGGTGACCATCATCACTGTGTTGGAAGTATGCGGACTCGTATACGTAGTTTATATTGCCAGTGATGGATTAGACGGCCTCACAGTTACCAATTTCTCCCTGGTCAAAAGCATGGACAGCTCGGTGGCAACAGGAATCCTGTTAGGCAGCTTTCTGGCGTTTTACGCCTATATCGGCTTTGAAGATATGGTAAACATTGCCGAAGAAATCAAGAACCCCGAGAAGGTGCTGCCAGCAGCAATTGTGCTAGCGCTGGTTATTGCAACGTTGCTTTATATGCTGGTGGCCTATGCGGCACTGTCTGTGTTGTCGCCGGAACAGCTGTCGGCGAGCAATGCGCCGTTGGCAGATGTGGTGATCAGCAAAGGTTATTCTGGCTCGTGGATTAGTTTTGTGAGCTTGGTGGCGGTAATTAACGGAGCTATCATCCAGATTATTATGGCGTCACGCGTTGTTTATGGTATGGCCTCCCGGCAATTGTTGCCGTCCTGGTTGTCCTCGGTCAACAGCGTGACTTTAACACCTATACCAGCAACGCTATTATCGGCCTTTGTTGTTTTGATTCTGGCTTTAGCTTTTCCACTTTCGACACTGGCGCAGCTGACGAGCTTGATTGTTTTGAGTGTATTTGTTCTGGTGAATATTGCGCTCATAAGGCTGAATCATGGTGTGACATTTACGGCAGGAAAAGACGCTGAGCGGGGGAAAAGAACAATTCACTTTCCACGATGGATACCGTTTATGGCGGCATTTTTATGTATCTTTATGTTGTTAGTGAAAATGGTTTTTTGGTTGTCTCTGTAGCGAAAAAGTCTGCGCTTGTCTTTTGATACAGGTGATACCATGATGGACAAATGTGCTGAGAAGAATCTAGTTAAAGAGAGGGAGAAATTATGAATAGTTTTCAAGATGATCTAAACGTGATCACTGAAGAGCTGAAAGTCCAGCGAGAAGTACTGGCGTTAAAAGTTCACCTGGCTACCGCCGACGTAAAAGATGAGTGGGCGGAACTGGAAAAAAAGTGGGAAAACTTTGACGCCAGAAGTGAGAAGATTAAAGACGAGCTTGACGAGGCTGTGGAAGAAGTTAATGACGATTTAAAGGAGCTGGGAGACACTATTAAAGACGGCTATAAGCGCATCAAACAACTACTAAAATAATGCGAGTATCACACGTAAAAAATAATGTGTCGGGAGCTAATAGTTGACGGGCGTGCTGTTAGACGGTGATGCCACAGGTTGGGAGTCTGAACAGATTGTCAGCAATAGCCAGGACTATTATGAACGCTTGTTACTGGATATTAGCCGCGCTGTTACCAGTATCGATATGGCGGTCTATATCTTCGAGATTGACAATATTGGTAGCCGAGTTAAGCAGTCTGTTGAGGCGGCGGCAGCGCGAGGCGTGAAAATTCGTTTGCTGATCGATGGTGTTGGCTCGGCAGAAGCAGGAGAGTCGCTGGCAACAGAGCTTTCTGCGGTGGGAGCTGACGTTCGTATATACCATCCTATACCGTGGTATCTCGGTGATTATCGATGGTCATTGAGGCCCGGTGGTGCTTTGGAAAAGTTGTACCACTTTGTAATGGTATTAAATCGTCGTGATCATCGAAAATTTTGCATTATCGATAATGTAATAGGCTGGTGCGGAAGCTTTAATATCTGCGATGTTCATTTATCGCAGGATTATCCCTGGCGAGATTATGCGGTTCGGGTGACTGGCGAACCCATACGCGCGCTGTTGGCAAATTTTGACAGTGTTTGGTTTCAGCGTGAACAACCTTTGTTATCACGTGACTTACGTTACTGCAGTGGTAATGCGTCCAAGCGCCAGAGACGATTTAACAACAAGGCTCTGGTAGAGCGGATCGACCATGCTGAGCACCGGCTGTGGATTTGCAACGCTTATTTCTCGCCATCAGGGTCAGTTATCAGCGCAATCAAGAGGGCACAGGGAAGAGGTGTAGATGTGCGCCTGGTTGTTGCCGACCGGTCAGATGTGATGCTGTTTCCGATGCTAAGTGCTACGTATTATGCTGATTTGTTAAAAGCGGGCATCGCAATATTTTATTATCAGATTGGCATGTTACACGCAAAAATTATGCTAATTGATCAGCAGTGTGTTGTGGGTAGTACCAATTTGAATCATCGAAGTTTTTATCACGATCTGGAATTGGATGTTGTGTTGTCCTTGTCTCATTTGATTGAGGAGGCTGAGCAGCTTATTGAAGAAGACATTAAAAACTCAAGAATCTCCAGATTGAGTGATTTGTCGGTCGTAAGTCGAGGATTTGGTTTTGGCTGGCTGCTGCGAATTATTCGGTACTGGTTGTAAGGTGTGAATAAAGTGGGTGATCAGGCAGAAAGCGAACCGCTGCAGTTGCGATTGTGTTCGTACAATATTCATAAGGGCGTTTGTGCGGCAAATAGCCGGGCAATTCTCCCACAGTTGCGGCATTCCATTCGTACGGTGAATGCCGATATGATGTTTTTGCAAGAGGTTGTTGGTGAGAAGCAGCTCGCCGACCTAAGGATAAACGATAGCCGGGGTTCTGCTGTTGAATATCCCCAGTTTGAGTTTCTGGCTGATGAGGTTTGGCCTCACTACGCTTATGGGCGCAACGCAATCTACCAGACAGGACATCACGGTAATGCAATCCTTAGCAAATATCCGTTTGATGAATGGGACAATACTGATGTCAGTCAGTGGCGTTTTTCCCAGCGCGGTATCTTATTGGGGAAGTTAAAAATTGGCGTTTACGTCATTTGCACACATTTTGGCCTGCTGGCCCGGGAGCGAAAACGCCAGTTGGTGCATCTACTCGATCTGATTTCACAGCGAATACCGGATACTGCGCCATTAATCATTGCCGGTGATTTTAACGATTGGAGTGGCTCTCTGGACCGGGAGATAAGACGTCGGGCGCAGGTAAAGGATGTTTATAAGGAGGTTTACGGTCGGCGAGCAAAGACCTTTCCGGCAAAATTCCCGGTATTTGCCATGGATAGAATTTATTACCGCAATATCAATTTGATGGATGCGGAAGTTTTATCCGGTATGCCCTGGCAGCAATTATCCGATCATTGTGCGCTTTATGCCGAGTTTTCAATACCTTGCTAGTATTTGCTGATTGTAATACGGTAATACGGTAAGGCGAATTTGATATGTGGGCACAGCAGTGATACAAAATCTGATAAACAAACAATGGGTGGCGGTGGGGTGTTGTTTAGCCCTGTTATTGCTGGTTGGCTGTGAGTCAAAAAACGAACATTTTTGTGCTCGTTATCAATACGTCTATGATCAGCTTCTGGAAGATGATGTTCCGAGCTATGGTGAGATGAAGGCGGCATTGTACGAAACGCTGGATAACTCCAAAAAGGACAATGATCAGGCGAAGTTTATGTTGTTTGTACTGGAAGACTGGCGGTCAGAAATTAAGCCGCAACACGAGTCCAGTCAGGCGTTTTGTCTGCGCATTAAGCGATGGCAGCAATACTTGTAAGCAATCCCTTCAATTAGCGGGCAAAAACCCCCGGTCAGCCCCCAGACAGTTGTGCTTGGTTATTGAGCCTGCAGGGCAATTCTGCTAAACTGGCGTCCCATCTTTGGGGGCATCATTGGCAAACTATATTCTTGCCTATCACCCTCCCAATAAGTGCCATATGTCAGTGATAATTGCGACTATACGCACAGATCAAACCCTGTTTTCAAACATTTAAAATAAGAGACTGTTATTCATGGCGACCCGATTTATCTTCGTCACCGGTGGTGTTGTATCGTCTTTGGGCAAGGGCATAGCGTCTGCTTCATTGGCCGCAATTCTTGAGGCTCGCGGCCTGAATGTCACCATGTTAAAGCTCGACCCCTATATTAATGTTGACCCGGGCACAATGAGCCCGTTCCAGCATGGCGAGGTGTTTGTCACCGAAGACGGCGCCGAAACCGATTTGGACCTGGGGCACTATGAGCGCTTTATCAGAACCAAGATGGGTAAACGGAATAACTTTACCACTGGCCGTGTCTACGAAACGGTTTTGCGTAAGGAAAGGCGAGGAGATTATCTTGGCGGAACAGTGCAAGTGATCCCTCATATTACTGACGAGATAAAACGTCGTGTTATAGAGGGTGCGGGCGACGCTGAAGTTGCCATTGTCGAAATTGGCGGCACAATCGGCGATATCGAAGGTTTGCCGTTTTTCGAGGCAGCGCGTCAGCTAAAAGTTGATCTTGGCCCCAGTAGAGCCATGTTGATGCATTTGACACTGGTGCCCTATATTGCCACCGCTGGAGAAACCAAAACCAAACCTACTCAGCACTCGGTTAAAGAGTTGCGCTCTATTGGCCTGCAGCCAGATATTCTCTTGTGCCGTTCTGATCATGAGATTGACGAAGGATCGCTGAAAAAAATATCGTCCTTTACCAATGTTGAATTGCGTGCGGTTATACCGCTGCAAGACGCTGACAGTATTTATCGGATCCCCAAAGCATTGAAACAACGGGGTCTGGATGACCTGATTGTCG
The DNA here is from genome assembly GCA_036963965.1 of Oceanicoccus sp. Classification (GTDB taxonomy): domain Bacteria; phylum Pseudomonadota; class Gammaproteobacteria; order Pseudomonadales; family Dasaniaceae; genus Oceanicoccus. The sequence continues at coordinate 134,246 of JBALTE010000011.1, forward strand.
AAAAATTTGGTTTGCAATGTGGGCCTGCTGATTTGTCGGAGTGGGATAGGGTTATCGATGGGGTGATGAACCCTGAGAAAGAAATTACCATCGCCATGGTTGGTAAATACATGGAATTAATCGATGCCTACAAGTCGCTTAATGAAGCGTTGGACCATGCCGGTATCAACACCCGTACCAAGGTCAACATTCGCTATGTTGATTCGCAAAAGCTTGAAGATGATGGCTTGGCAGCATTGGAGGGTGTAGACGGCATTCTGGTACCTGGTGGATTTGGCAACCGTGGTGTCGAAGGAAAAATTGCGACAGTACAATATGCCCGTGAAAACAAAATACCCTATTTGGGCATTTGTTTGGGTATGCAGGTGGCGGTCATAGAGTTTGCACGCAATGTTGCGGGATTGGTTGATGCCAATAGCTCAGAATTCAACGCGCAAACAAAATCTCCGGTTATTGCTCTGATTACCGAGTGGATTGATGCGGATGGCAGCACAGAGGTTCGTGACGAAAATGCAGACCTTGGCGGGACTATGCGCTTGGGTGGTCAGGAATGTCGATTGGTCGATGGTTCCAATGCCAAAGCCACTTACAATGCTGACCTGATTATTGAGCGTCATCGCCATCGTTACGAAGTGAACAACAATTTTGTCGATCAGCTGCAGCAGGCGGGCTTGCGAATAGGCGGCTGGTCAGCTGATGACTCCTTGGTTGAAGTGGTTGAACTGCCTGATCATCCCTGGTTTATTGCCTGCCAGTTTCACCCGGAATTTACATCGACACCGCGGGATGGGCACCCCTTATTTAGCGGTTTTGTAAATGCAGCGGTCAATTACTCGAAACAATCCTAGTTGCCAGTTTGGTAACATTGAAAAAGGTCTTGCATAGCGTGTCACAAAAAATATTGAATGTTGGTTCGGTCTCTATTTCTAACGACTTGCCGTTTGTGTTATTTGGCGGTATGAATGTGTTGGAATCTCGGGATATGGCCATGACCATGGCTGAACAATATGTTGAAATAACCCAGCGCTTGAAAATCCCCTATGTTTTCAAAGCCTCATTTGATAAAGCAAATCGTTCGTCTATTCACTCTTTTCGTGGTCCGGGCATGGAAGAGGGACTGAAAATTTTCCAGGAAATTAAACAAACGTTTAATGTTCCGGTGATTACTGATATCCACGAAATTGCGCAGGCGCAACCCGTGGCCGAAGTTTGTGACGTTATTCAGTTGCCGGCTTTTCTCGCTCGTCAAACCGACCTGGTCGCCGCTATGGCCGCTACCGGAAACGTCATTAATATCAAAAAACCCCAATTCCTAAGTCCTTCCCAGATGAAAAACATCGTCGACAAATTTGCTGAGTGTGGCAACGATAAAGTGATGTTGTGTGAACGGGGAAGCAATTTTGGCTATGACAATCTTGTTGTCGATATGCTGGGCTTTCGAACAATGAAAGAAGTCAGTGGCGGAGCGCCGTTAATTTTTGATGTAACACATGCGTTACAGTGTCGTGACCCCATGGGGGCTGCCTCAGGTGGGCGTCGCCATCAGGTTGCCGAGTTGGGCAGGGCCGGCATGTCACAAAAACTGGCTGGGCTTTTTCTGGAAGCACATCCCGATCCGGATAACGCCAAATGTGATGGCCCCTCGGCCTTGCCGATGGCCGTGCTGGAAGATTTCCTCAAGGAAATGAAAGCCGTTGATGATTTGATGAAATCATTGCCAGATTTGGATATTCGTTAAAAGTAAATCACTACCTTATTTTTCAATACATGTGTCTGTATACCAAGACACTGTGATAATTATTACGGAGCATAGAGCCGATGGCTGAGATAGTTGATATTAAAGCGTTTGAAGTGTTGGATTCACGGGGCAACCCCACCATTGAGGCCGACGTTATTCTGGCTTCTGGTGCAACGGGTAGTGCTTGCGCTCCTTCAGGGGCATCAACCGGGTCACGGGAAGCGTTGGAGTTACGTGACGGGGATAAGAGCCGATATCTTGGTAAAGGTGTGTTGAAAGCTGTCAACAATATCAACACCACAATCAAAACATTATTAGTTGGAAAAGATGCCGAAGATCAGCGCGCATTGGATCAACTAATGATTGATGCTGACGGCACTGAGAATAAAGGTACCCTCGGTGCAAATGCTATTTTGGCTGTGTCGCTTGCTGCGGCCAAAGCGGTAGCTATCGAAAAAGGGATACCGCTTTATCAGCATATCGCCGACATTAATGGCACTCCTGGGCAATACACTATGCCCGTTCCGATGATGAATATTATTAACGGCGGCGAGCACGCAGACAACAATGTTGATATTCAGGAGTTTATGGTTCAGCCAGTGGGGGCGAGCTCATTTGCAGAAGCGCTGCGAACCGGTGCTGAAATTTTTCACTCGCTGAAAAATGTACTTAAAAGCAAGGGTTTAAATACCGCTGTTGGTGATGAGGGTGGCTTTGCCCCTAATCTGTCTTCAAATGCAGAAGCGTTGGCGGTGATAAAACAAGCGGTTGCTGATGCTGGTTATGAGCTCGGTGAAAATGTGACATTGGCGCTGGATTGTGCAGCGTCTGAATTTTATAAAGATGGTCAGTATGATCTGGCCGGAGAGGGTAAGGTTTTTACTGCCAATGGATTTAGCGACTATTTGGCAGATTTGTGTGAGCAGTACCCCATTATCTCCATAGAAGATGGTATGGATGAATCCGATTGGGATGGTTGGAAATATCAAACTGAAATATTGGGTGACAAAATTCAGCTGGTGGGTGATGACTTGTTTGTGACTAACACCAAAATATTACAAGAGGGTATTGATAAGAATATTGCCAATTCTATTCTGATTAAGTTTAATCAAATAGGTACCCTGACGGAAACACTGGACGCGATTAAAATGGCGAAAGATGCCGGTTATTCTGTGGTTATTTCTCATCGCTCAGGTGAAACTGAAGACACCACAATTGCCGATCTGGCAGTGGCGACATCAGCCGGACAAATTAAAACCGGATCATTGTGTCGATCGGACCGCGTTGCCAAATATAATCGTCTGCTGCGAATTGAGGCTGAGTTGGCGGGATCGGCGCCCTATCGCGGGCGTGCAGAATTTCGTTCCCACTAGTTTTCCCTTCAGTTAAATGGTGATTCCTGCGAGAGCGGGAATCCATATCTCTCAGTATGTCCTATAATCAACTATTATTTGTCGACCTTGACCGACTGAAACTATGCGCTGGATACTGATCTTACTGCTGCTTGTGCTTGCAGGCCTACAATATAGATTGTGGTTTGGTGATGGCAGCTGGGAGCAAATTGTTTATCTCGAACGAGAGATTGAGCGGCAGAAGTTGGTCAACCAGGGTTTATCTGACCGCAATAAAATTTTAGAGAATGAAGTGCGAGACTTAAAAAACGGGTTGGGCAGTGTCGAAGAGCGAGCGCGCTCAGAGCTGGGCCTTATCAAAGACGGCGAGACATTTTATCTGTTGATTGAAGAAGATAAGCAGCCGTGATGACCCGCGATACTGCCGTAAAATATGTTGCTGTTGTTCCGGCGGCGGGTGTTGGAAGCCGTATGGGTGCGTCTGCGTCGCTACCAAAACAGTATTCATTACTGTTAGATAAAACCGTCATGGAACACACGCTTGAGAAGTTACTCAGCGAACCGCGGTTAGAGCGGATAATTGTGGTAGTTGGCCGCGACGATAGCTTCTGGCAGACACTGCCTGTCTTTCAAAATCCTCGAATTGATGTGACCTATGGTGGTGACGAACGTTGTCATTCGGTGCTTAATGGATTGGAAAAATTGTCGACCCTGTGTACGGCCAGTGACTGGGTTCTGGTTCACGACGTGGCGCGTCCCTGTATCTTACTGACGGATATTGCAAAAATACTGACTGAGTTAGCCGGCGACAAAGTGGGCGGAATATTGGCGGTTCCTGTGAGTGACACCATTAAACAGGTAAGTGGGCGCAACATTGTCTCAACAATCGACCGGCAGTTGCTCTGGCAAGCTCAGACACCACAAATGTTTCGGTATGATTTGCTTCGCACGGCGCTGATCAATGGGTTAGAAAAACACTGCCTTATTACTGATGAGGCATCAGCTATCGAATTGGCAGGGTGGCAACCAAAAATAGTTGAAGGCACCGCATCCAATCTGAAAATCACCCGGGCTGACGATTTACCACTGGCAGAATACTATCTGCAACGAGAGCAACAACAATGCGAATAGGTCATGGTTATGATGTACACCGGTTTGGTGAGGGTGATCATATACAAATGGGCGGGGTTAAAATTCCCCACGATCACGGGCTGATTGCTCATTCAGATGGTGATGTATTGTTACATGCCCTCTGTGATGCGTTGTTAGGGGCCTGTGCGCTGGGTGATATTGGTTCACATTTTCCCGATACCGATAGCCGATATAAAAATATCAATAGCCGCGATTTGTTGATACACGTTTACCAATTGGTATTATCCCAAAACTACCGTTTGGGCAACGCAGACATTACCATTGTTGCGCAAGCCCCCAAAATGGCGCCTTTTATTGAAGCCATGCGAACAGCGATTGCTGCAGATATAAATGTCGATATTGGTCAGCTAAGTGTAAAGGCAACCACCACCGAATCGCTGGGATTTGCCGGTCGCAAAGAAGGTATTGCAGTGCACGCTGTTGTGCTGCTGCAGTCAATTTAAATGTCTGACTTAAATCCTATAGCAAATGACTGGGCACCTGCCGACGTTCCCTATGCTTATGGAAAACCGTCCCTGAGCGGGTCTTTGCGTGATCAGGCCGACGATTTTTTTGTCGAAGAAATACTGGGGTTTGAGCCCGAGGGAGAGGGTGAACACGTTTTTTTGTGGATTGAAAAAACAGACCTGAACACTCAGCAGCTTGCCGGTGACATCGCCAGGTTGGCAAAGGTTCCCGTTCGACAGGTCAGTTATGCGGGTATGAAAGACCGCCGTGCAGTGACGCGGCAATGGTTTAGTGTTCACTTGCCAGGACAAGATAGCATCGACTGGCAGGCGCTTAATTCAGATCATGTCACCCTGCTGAAACACTGCCGTCATTTGCGCAAACTTCGACGCGGCACTCATCGCGGTAATCGTTTTGTTATTACCGTTAAAAACCTGAGTGGCGACAGCAGTAAGTTGGCGTCAACGGTTGCGAGCATAGCGCGTCGGGGTGTGCCCAATTATTTTGGTGAACAACGATTTGGTCATGGTGGCGCAAATCTGATGCGTGCCAGGCAGATGTTTCAGGGCGAATTTAAACCCAAAAAACATCAGCGCGGCATTTATCTGTCGGCAGCGAGGGCTTATTTGTTTAATCAGGTTTTAGCCCGGAGAGTGGTTGCTAACAACTGGGATACATTAACCACTGGCGAATTGTTGATGCTTGACGGTAGCCACAGTGTTTTTTCTCAGGGGGATAATAGCGGTCTTGAGTCTCGCTTGTTGGACGGAGATATTCACCTGACTGGCCCGCTTTATGGCAAACAAACGTCATTTGCATCAACAGCCGATGTAGCCGCTATTGAAGCCAGTGTGCTGCAGGCAACCCCGGACTTTATCGAGGGGCTGGAGCGAGCGGGTTTAAAAGCGGAGCGGCGCGCGTTGCGATTGATGCCTGGCAACCTGGAAGCACAGCTTTCGGGTGCACAGTTGGCGCTCAGCTTTACGCTTCCTACCGGCTGTTTTGCAACGGCGTTAGTGAGAGAATTGGTTAATTACGCCGGGAATCATAACGATGTCTAGCGCAGTTATTACATGTATTTACACACCCCGGGGTTACCTGTGAGTAAATTGAATCTGGCCGGTGTGGGTATGACATCCCAGCGAACTCGTGATCGACTGGTGCAGCGCCTGTGTGACCAGGGTATCAGTAACTTTGAAGTGCTAGAAGTTATGCGCACCACACCACGACACCTGTTTCTCGATGAGGCATTAGCTCATCGTGCCTACGAAGACGCGGCGTTACCCATCGGTTTTCAACAGACATTGTCACAACCTTATACCGTCGCTCGAATGACCGAGCTACTGCTGGCCGGAGGACCGTTAAAGCGAGTGCTGGAAGTGGGTACCGGGTCGGGTTTTCAAACAACAGTATTGGCGCAACTTGTTGACAGAATATACAGTGTCGAGCGAATCAAGCCACTGCAAGAAAAAGCGCGGCAGCGGTTTCGAATGCTGGGTGTTAATAATGTGCATTTGAAACATGCAGACGGCGGTTTTGGCTGGCCTGAAAAAGGCTTGTTTGACGGTATTATATCAACCGCAGCGCCCGAGCAAGTGCCTTTGGAGTTGATTGACCAGTTGGATATTGGCGGCAGGCTTGTGATTCCTGTTGGCGACAATAAAAGTCAGCAACTGACACTGGTTGTGAAAACGGAGCAGGGCTCAACAACCACAATTATAGAGCCCGCTTTTTTTGTGCCATTAATATCCGGTGTTATACGATAGGACGTTTATGAGTAATACGACCAAAATACCGCGATCGGTGGGTATTTATATACGTGGGTTGGCAATGGGGGCGGCGGATGTTGTTCCCGGTGTGTCGGGTGGCACGGTGGCTTTCATTACCGGTATTTACGAAGAGCTGATCGACTCTATCAAATCAATCAATCCAGCAGCACTAAGGATACTGTATAAAGACGGAATAGCGGCTTGCTGGACGGCAATTAATGGCTCGTTTTTAACGGTGCTGTTGCTAGGTATTATGACCAGTGTGATATCACTGGCCAAAGTGATCACCTATCTGCTGGAAACACATCCCCTGGTGGTTTGGTCGTTTTTTCTGGGCTTAATTGCCGCATCATCACTACATATGATCAAGCAGATCAAAGTATGGAATGTGTCGGTGGTGATAGTGCTTTTGCTAGGGGTGGTGGCAGCTTATGGGGTGGCAGAAATTCGACCCTCGGAAGTAGTGCCAACGCTACCCATTTTTTTTGGCGCCGGATGTATTGCGATATGTGCGATGATTTTGCCGGGAATATCGGGCAGTTTTATCCTGCTGTTAATGGGAATGTATAGCCATGTGCTCACAGCGCTGAAAGACTTTCAGCTGTTGCCAGTGCTGGTATTTGCGGCAGGTTGTGGCACCGGCTTGTTGGGGTTTTCTCAGATATTGTCGTGGATGTTCAAGCGATACCACGATCGCACCATGGCGCTGTTAACGGGTTTTTTGATCGGTTCGCTCAATTTGGTGTGGCCCTGGAAGCAAACACTCAGCTACTACCAAAATAGTAGTGGGGAACAACTGCCGTTACAGCAATCTAATGTATGGCCCTGGGTTTATCAATCGATAAGCGGGCTCAACTCCAATGTGCTGCAGTGCGTTTTGTTTGCTGCGGCGGGGCTGTTTGTTGTCTATTTATTGGAAAAAATGGGGCCGAAACAGGAATAGGATCAAATTTAGTGGTCAAAAATACCACGGTTTACAGATTGTTTTGTTATTAAAATATATTTTTATATTCTTTTTGGGATTTAAAAGCAGACTTGCATCACAGTTTTTGATCGAGGTACGATATAAATTTTCTAAGTAAAATCATGGTTTTAAGAGTAAAACTTAATAAAGAGAATCATTTTTCTGTGCTATGTTAACATTTATTAATTGGTTATTAAGTAGTCAGTTTTCATGCCCGCACTAATTCCCAGACTTCTCCTTTTGGTGAGCCTATTATCGCTGGCAAATTGCTTTGGCGGCGGCAATTATGCGCCTGTTATTGAGCGTAAAGAGCGGCTTTCTGTGGTTCCTGAGCGATATATTGTGACGCCAGGCGATACGCTTTTTTCAATCGCTTGGGTATATAAGCTCGACCATCGGGAGTTAGCAGCCACTAACGGTATGCGGTCGCCTTACACCATTTTCCCAGGACAGCAACTGCAGCTAAAAGCTAAGCGCGGAACCAGTCGGTCTGCGACTACAAATCGAGTGGTAAAAGGCGCTGGCAACACCGCTAAATCGGGTTCCAAAACCGGGTCCGGCACAACCACAAAATCGGCAAAACCCGCCAAAAAGTCACCGGCTGTGGTCGCCAGCTCCGGCTACCCATTCCGATGGAGTTGGCCGGCTAAAGGCAGGACAACTCGCTTTTACAGTTCATCCAGTGCTGTCCATAAGGGTATTGATATTGAAGGTAATTTAGGAGAATCTGTCCTTGCAGCTAACAGCGGGAGAGTCGTATACGCTGGTAGCGGTTTGGTTGGTTATGGCGAATTATTGATCATAAAACACGGTGATCGTTACTTAAGTGCTTACGGTCACAACAGCAAACTTTTAGTCAAAGAAGGTGAGCTGATTAAAGTTGGTCAAAGAATTGCCGAAATGGGTGATACAGGTACAGACAAAGTGAAACTTCACTTTGAGATTCGACAGGATGGCAAACCCGTCAACCCATTAACTGTTTTACCAAAAAACAAGTGATCGTGCTGGGCAGTAAATAGGGGTGTAAGGTTGGCTCGACCTAATTGGGTTGAGGCTGCGTCTTCCAATAAAAAAATAAAGGGTATATCTATGGATGTTCAAATAGAAGAAAAAGCGACTGGTGTCGATTTGGACAGCGTGCTGGCAACAGATTTTGATCTGGATACAGTAAAGCCTAAAAAAGCCGCTAAAACGGCGAAGAAGAAAGCCAAACCTGCTGCAGTATCTGCAGCCACTAAAACTGCAGCCAAAACGACTAAAACTGCAGCCAAAACCACTGCAGCCAAAACTACTGCAGCTGCAGCAAAAACTACGACTACCGCGACCGCGGCCAAAACCACTACCGGTCGATTTCAGAAGACCCTGGACGCCACTCAGCTTTATTTGAACGAAATAGGATTTTCACCGCTGTTGACGCCAGAGGAAGAAGTACACTTTTCTCGGATGTCTTTGCGAGGCGAAGAAGCCGGCCGCAAGCGGATGATCGAAAGTAATTTACGACTGGTGGTGAAAATATCGCGCCGCTATGTCAATCGTGGCTTATCGCTACTCGACTTAATCGAAGAAGGTAACCTTGGCCTTATTCGAGCTGTTGAAAAATTTGACCCCGAGCGCGGATTCCGTTTTTCAACCTATGCGACATGGTGGATTCGTCAAACCATAGAGCGGGCCATTATGAACCAGACCCGCACCATACGGTTGCCCATTCATGTGGTTAAAGAGCTCAACGTCTATTTGCGTGCAGCTCGCGAATTAACCCAAAAGCTTGATCATGAGCCCACCGCTGAAGAAATTGCCGAATTGCTGGATCGCCCGGTTGCCGACGTAAAACGGATGCTGGGTCTTAATGAGCGTGTTGCATCGGTTGATACACCGCTGGGTGTGGATTCTGATAAATCTCTGTTAGATACCATTCCTGATATCCATGTTTCAGACCCCGCTGAGATGCTCCAGGATGACGATATGAAGGCAAGTATCAGTGAGTGGATTGGTGAGCTAACTGAGAAGCAACGCGAAGTAGTGGCCCGTAGATTTGGTTTGAGGGGCTATGAAACCAGTACGCTGGAAGAAGTGGGCAGGGAAATTGGCCTGACACGGGAGCGCGTTCGCCAGATTCAGGTTGAAGCACTGAAGCGCTTACGCGATATCCTGGAAAAACAGGGTTTGAGCAGCGAGTCTGTTTTTAGCTAGTTGTTAATCATCGAAACAAAAAAGGCGACCTCTTGAGGTCGCCTTTTTTTATGGCTGGTTAATTGATTAACGCTCCAGCAATTCCAGTTTGTTCGGCTTATTTTCCCATTCTTCGGCGTCGGCAGGCGATTCCTTGATTTCAGTAATATTGGGCCATACTTCTGCCAGTTCCGCATTGAGTTCCATAAAGACTTGCTGGTCTTCGGGTAGTTCGTCTTCAGAATAGATCGCGTCTACCGGGCATTCTGGCTCGCACAGGGCGCAATCGATACATTCATCAGGATGAATAACCAGAAAGTTTGGGCCTTCGTAAAAACAATCAACAGGACATACTTCTACACAGTCAGTGTGTTTGCATTTAATACACTGTTCACCTACCACAAATGTCATTCGTCGTTGCCTCTCTAAAGTCCAATTTCTTAACGGCGCGTAGTCTACCATCAAGATTCAGGGTTGTGGATAGTTTTTGCCAAAACTGCGTTTATCAGGTCAACTTTTTAAGCTGGTAGAGCATATCCAGTGCCTGTTTAGGGGTGAGATCGTCCGGGTCGGTGTCCACCAGCTTTGTCACCACCGGATGCGGACTGCTGCTGAACATGTCGGGTTGCTGCGAAACCATGGCTGCGGTGTGGTTAATGGCGGCATGGCTGCGTGAGTCAGGCTCGGGCGATTCAAGGCTGGTGAGCTTGTGTTTTGCGGCTTGTACAACCGCGTCAGGCATTCCGGCCAGCTTTGCCACCTGTAAACCGTAACTCTTGCTGGCAGGCCCCTCTTTGATGCTGTGCAAGAACACAATATGGTCATTGTGTTCGGTAGCGTCCAGATGAATATTGTGCACCTGGGGATAATCCTCCGGCAGTGCCGTGAGTTCAAAGTAGTGGGTGGCAAACAAGGTAAACGCTTTAACCTGAGTGGCCAGATAGACAGCGCTGGCCCAGGCCAGTGAAAGCCCGTCAAAGGTGCTGGTGCCGCGTCCGATCTCGTCCATTAACACCAGACTTTTATCGGTGGCATTATGCAGAATATTAGCGGTTTCGGTCATTTCAACCATAAAGGTTGAACGGCCACCGGCCAGATCATCAGAGGAGCCAATACGAGTAAAAATTTGATCGACCAGGCTTATATTGGCGCTTTTTGCCGGCACATAACTGCCAATATGGGCCAGTAAAACAATAACAGCGGTTTGGCGCATATAGGTCGACTTACCACCCATATTGGGGCCGGTCACAATCAGCATGCGACGCTGGTCGTCAAAGGCCACATCATTGGGAATAAACGGCTCGTCGAGCACCTGCTCAACCACCAGATGGCGCCCCTGTTCTATCTCTATCAGCGGCGTGGTGTTGAATTCAGGCCGTGACAAGCTCAAATTGTCGGCGCGCTCGGCCAAATTGCCCAGCACGTCCAACTCGGCAAGAGCACTGGCAGTGGCCTGCAGCTCGGGCAGCTGTTCGTTCAGCGTTTCCAGCAAGTCGTCATAAAGTGCTTTTTCGCGGGTTAAGGCGCGGCTTTTTGCACTGAGGGCTTTGTCTTCAAATACCTTTAATTCAGGGGTAATAAAGCGCTCAGCATTTTTTAAGGTCTGTCGGCGTATATAGTTGGCCGGGGCGTTATGTGATTGTGCTTTGCTGATTTCAATGTAATAACCGTGAACACGGTTGTAACCCACCTTGAGCGTGTTAATACCGGTCTGCTCTTTTTCACGGGTTTCCAGGTCGACCAAAAATTGCCCGGCATTGCTGCTGATATTACGCAGTTCATCAAGGTCTGCGTCATAACCCTCGGCAATAACACCACCGTCGCGAATCACCACCGGTGGATTGTCGGTTATTGCGCGTCCAAGTAAGTCTGTTAGATCGGAATAAACACCGGCAGTTTTGGCCAGTGTGGCAATTAGCGAGGCATCAAGTTGCGCGCACAGTGATTGCAGCTCTGGCAACACCGCCAGCGACTGGGCCAGTCGTGACAAGTCGCGTGGTCTGGCTGAGCGCAAGGCAATGCGAGCGAGAATGCGCTCCATATCGCCCACCGGTTTTAAACTCTCGCGAAACGGTTCAAACTGATAATCACTCAACAGCGAACGGATTGCCTCTTGCCGCGCAACAAGAATTGACGCGTCGTTAAGAGGCCGATTGAGCCAGCGTCGCAACAGTCTGCTACCCATGGGTGTTTTTGTTTTATCCATAACCCACTGCAGGGTGTGTTTATCGCCACCGGTTAAATTGGTATCAATCTCAAGATTGCGCCGAGTTGCGGCATCAAGAATGACACTGTCTTCGCGGCGCTCGTGAGTGAGGCTGCGTATATGGGGTAGGGCGGTGCGCTGGGTCTCTTTAGCGTATTGCAACAGGCAGCCGGCGGCGGCAATGGCCAGGCTTAAACCGGCGCAGCCAAAACCGGTTAAATCTTTGGTATTAAATTGTTGGGTTAACAGTCGCTCGGCGGTGTCTTGCTCAAACTCCCAGGGTGGTCTGCGGCGCACACCGGTGCGCGCCAGAATATCTTTATTGTTAATATCATCGTGAATCAATATTTCGGCGGGGTCCAGCCGTTGCAATTCGCTGAGCACCGCACTGACATCATCCACTTCAAAAATCTGGAAGCGGCCGCTGCCAATATCCAGCGTGGCAATACCAAACTGGGTGTTAACCTGATTAATGGCCACCAATAAATTGTCACGGTGTTCTTCCAGCAGGGCTTCGTCACTGATAGTGCCGGGGGTGACAACACGAACCACTTGTCGCTCAACCGGCCCTTTGCTGGTGGCCGGGTCGCCTATCTGCTCACAGATGGCAACCGACTCACCATGGCGCACCAGCTTCGCCAGATAGCCGTCTGCCGAGTGAAACGGAATGCCTGCCATGGGAATGGGTTCACCGCCAGATTTACCCCTGGAGGTTAAGGTAATGCCCATCAGCTCAGACGCGCGCTTGGCATCGTCAAAAAACAATTCGTAAAAATCGCCCATGCGGTAGAACACCAACTCGTTAGGGTGCTCAGCCTTTATCTTAAAAAACTGCTGCATCATGGGGGTGTG
>JBALTE010000012.1:0-119276 GCA_036963965.1 Oceanicoccus sp.
TGGCGGACCGGACGGGACTCGAACCCGCGACCTCCGGCGTGACAGGCCGGCATTCTAACCAGCTGAACTACCGGTCCGCAATACTCATAACGTTCGAAATTGGTGGGTGATGACGGGATCGAACCGCCGACCCTCGCCTTGTAAGGGCGATGCTCTCCCAGCTGAGCTAATCACCCCCTAGCTCGAACGTGGCCGCATTCTACAGTAAACCGATTCCATGTCAAACCCTTGTTTTAGAAAAATGGATAAATATTTGGAATCATCACTAGCTGATTGTTTTATATACTAAAAATCCATGAAATGACGAAAATTTAGGCACATTACTTCACTAAAATGTTACGACGCTTCGACCTCTTTCCGTTTTCCTGGAAACACTGCGTCTACTGATCGAATAACTGCTAACGACGCAACACACCTGTACACGAGAGAGTGGGATGATTATTATACCGCCCCTCCTATGCCAACAGGTTATTCGTTTATTCTTATGGAAATATACAAAGACTTCACTTTTGAAGCCGCTCATTTACTGCCTCATGTTCCAACTGGGCATAAATGCGGGCGACTACATGGCCACTCTTTTCTCGTTCGAATTTATGTCAGTGGTGATGTTGATGCCCACAGCGGCTGGATTATGGACTTTTCTGAACTCAAGGCCTGTTTTTCACCTATCTATCAGCAACTGGATCATTACTACCTGAACGATATTGAAGGACTTGAAAACCCTACCAGCGAAAATTTGGCTCGCTGGATATGGGATAAGCTGAAAACCGATCTGCCGATTTTAAGTAAAGTAGAAATTCGCGAAACATGCACCAGTGGTTGCATCTACACGGGTGATTAGATTTAAACCTGTTCGGATAAAATTACGCCAGAATGATCAGTTATCACGCACGTCTTGGGCCTTCTGAGATAGCGCAGTGCAAAATACTTATTCACATGCTGGCATTTTTGATCAAATAATTACCAACAGGAACATCAAGCACGATATTTACTTTAAGTATAAGACGTAACCTATTGATATATATAGACTTTAACACTATTGGTTATTTTTTGATCAATCTGACGAAGGGGTTGCTATTGTTGCCCTAGAGCCGCTATTAAACATATTACCCACAAACTTATCCACAGATATTGTGGACAAAATTATTCTTTAGGAAGATCAAATCCCGCTGATATTAATCCCAGGTACTCCATCATCTGGGTGCGGTCTTCGTAACCCTTTCGTTTTACCACTTGCCAGTTGGCAGCTGGGTCGCCTGAGGGCAAAATAATTGACATTATTTCTGTCGCCGAGATGAAAACGCCGTGCATACCAGGCACCGGTGCATAATCTGGAGCTATGACCACGTCAAACTCCGGAATACCGCGATGATGATGGACACCATCAAACGTTGACGTCCGGCTCTTCGAAGCACTGTTGTAGACTAAGCCTACACGACCCTCTAATCCGTCAGCAGACAAGCTTTTCATAATACTCGAACGAATAGCGAGCCTATCCGCTGCAATCATGCCCTTCCCCGCCACATCACTTTCAGCTGCCAACAAATCGGCCGCAAAAAGTGCTTCTTCGCGCTGCACTGGCACAGGGTCAGATACGGTAGTGTTGTCACTATCGACTGTATCCGCGGCAATACTGCGCTCTATATTGAGTTCGGCTAACACCCGATGAAGCCGCGCCACCTCGTCAGGCCGATGTTCGACAATGCCCTGATAGTCAAGACCCTTTGACGCCGCGACCAACTGGTCTGCTTGCGCGAGGATATCGTCAGAAAATGGTTTCATTAAGTGCGCCTGTTTCGTTCTATCTTTTTATTACCATGACAATAAAAGTAGTCAATAACATGGCTATTCACCATTTCGCTGTGTACCAATAGTCGATATCGTCTTGAAACTTACCAAATTGAGAACAAAATACGGGATTTGAGCACATCGATCAGCTCAGGCTGTCGCCGATATTAACCATTGAAATGTCTACAGATAGCACGATATCGATCGTGAAACAGCTAAAAGTTCTGCTGATTAATCCCCTGTTTTTCGCTGTAGAAAGCCTGGATCGACTTCATATCAGCGTCAATATCACCAGTCGTCAAAAAACTTGGCCCGAGGCCAACGGTTTTAGTTTTACCGTCGACAAAGCCCAAGGCAATTGGAATACCTGCTCGATCGGCAATATGATAAAAACCGGTTTTCCATCGTTTTACTTTTTTTCGAGTCCCCTCTGGAGGAATCACCACCACTAACTCTTTCACTTGTGAAAAGTAATTCGCTATTTCTTCAACAACGTTATTGGTTTTACTACGATCAACAGGTATGCCACCAAACCAGGCAACAAACCACTTGAACGGAAAGGGAAACAAGCTGTCTTTCCCCATCCAGTGAACATGTAGCCGCAGAACAAACACTGCAAATATAAATACCGGAAAATCCCAGTTACTGGTGTGTGGCGCGGCAACAACAATATATTTTGGATCACTGGGAACTTCTCCCACAACACGCCAGCCAATAAGCTTGAGCATAGCCATTGATAACCACCGCAATAAGGTGCTGAGAATAGGCGTGGTAAAAATTGTGCGTTTTAGTTTAGTAACATTTGAAGCCATGAAATTACAACGTGAATATGGAGGTGGCAGCAGTGTATCAGGATTAAGTCGGTTTATCGCCGTCACCCAACACGCAGTAACCGCTCCGTGGCCCAGCCGGTATAATTAATTCACCAGCTTCCCTAACAAACTCATTGTGCTGCTAAATAGCGACTGCTGATCGGTATGAACTTCCTTGTAGTAGCTGATCTTTTGTTTTGATGGATCAATATCGCAATATATGGTCATGCCGGACCATGCATCAATCGCCCCAACATCTGCATCAAGAACGACCAAATAGGTACCCTTACTGGTATTAAATCTAGTCGAAAGTGGCAACATTTCAGACCTCAACAAAGTGTCTCCCAACTTGAATTTGGCTTCGTAGCGACAAGCATCATGAGCATCCATCAATGAAAATGGCGTATTGTCAAAATTTCTCTCAAGGAAAACAATATCGGCACCGGATATATCAACATATCGCTCTAGCAGAAAATACGCGACTAACGACAGACTGCCGATAACAACGAGAAATACTGACACGCTCAGTACCAATTTCTTTCTCAGAGTAAGTATCGCGGTCGGCCATTTCCTATCCTTCGCGGAAATATTATTAACAGAATCCATTTGTTACCCGTATAAATCTTACAATAGGTGTAAAACAATATTACAGAAAACAGCTGGTGCTCAAAGACAGGCACTGCTTCATTCGGTAACCGTTCGACCCGGAGCTTGTTAAAATTTGGCCCGGGCACTGGCTTTGCGTCCCCGCGTTGCCGCGGGTTTGCCATTTCGTGAAACCGTCCAACAAGGGCAGGGTTTCGCTAGAACGAGACTGGCGTCACGGTTCGTAGTGCGAATAATGCGACGTAGCTCACATTTCGTCAATGCGAACTATTACCATATCAGCGAGGGTTGACGACACGTATTCCTTGTACGTTTCTATCCCGCCGGTGGCCAGGACTGGCAGTAATCTGCTACGGACAAGTCACGTATCGTTTTTAGCTCACCCTCGATTGTACCTATATACAAGAAACCAATAATACTTTCATTGGTTTGCAATCCGAGCCCTTTCATTACCACTTGATTAAACGCGTTATCACCGGTGCGCCACAGGCCTCCATAGCCACAGGCATGGGCCGCCAAAAGTATGCTATGGGCAGCGCAACCCGCTGACAATTGTTGTTCAATAGGCGGCACCTTCGGGTGCTCAGTAAGCGATGCAATAACAACCACTATTAACGGTGCGCGCAAGGTTTTAGTGGCTATTTTTATGATCTCAATATCGGTTAACTCTGGCTCTCCCGCACTTTTTCGCACCACTTGTTTCGATTTAACAAATAGCTCACTCAAATTTTGTCTACCTGAACCTGTAATGGTTAAAAAACGCCACGGAGCTAGCCATGCATGGTCGGGCGCTCTTAAACCTGCTTTTAGAATACTCTCCAAAACATCACCCTCCGGAGCAGGGTCCCGTAGCCGCGGCGCGGAGTTGCGGCTATGTAGTAATGTCATTGCGTCCATTGTCGAAATCTCATGTCGATCGATAGTGTGGAAACGACCCTTTTAAGGAGTCTCCTCTAGTTTGCAGTATATCTGCGGCAATCATAGTTCGGTAATATTACCCCTCCTCGGGAGTTTTGCGTTAAAAACTTCCACATTCATATATTCATTGACTAAACTCAGCCAATAGAACTCACTTTTTTGTAAGTGTCAGATGTTATTTGTTGGAAACAATCGTGAATGTGAAGAAAAGCATTGTTCGCCCAGGGCGTACTATAAAAGAGCAAACCAAGACCCAGATTCCTGTCTCAGGGCTCAAGGTTGGTATGTATATCGCTGAACTTGATCGCCCCTGGCTCGACACCCCTTTCATCTTGCAGGGATTCACGATCTCCTCAGTCAATGAAATTGAAACTATCGCCGAGTATTGCGAATTTGTCTATATTGAAGACAAAGAAGATGCTTGGCTAAAAGCCGAAGAACGCACACTATCATCAACGCCAACCCCACGCGTTAAACAACACAAAAACTCTGTTTCAAACAAGCAGGAATACGCCCGCGCAGCTTCCATCCATGGCACAGCACGAGAACTGACTCGAGGGTTTATGGATGATGTTCGGCTGGGACGTGGCATCAATATTAAGGAAGTTAAAGCTTCCGTATCAGAGTGCGTTTCCAGTATTTTACGCAATCCTGACGCCATTATGTGGATGTCTCGTATTCGGGATAAAGACGAGTACACCATGGAGCACTCTCTTAATGTCGGTCTATTAGCGATCAGTTTTGGCCGGCACCTGGGGTTCGCTGAGGAAGACCTGAACAAGTTGGGGCTTGCAGGAATGTTGCACGATGTTGGAAAAATGCGTACGCCCAATGAGGTACTCAATAAAGAAGGACAACTGTCGCGCGACGAGTTTAGTATCATGCAATCCCACGCCCAGCACGGTCGAGATATTCTGGTTTCACACAAAGACATTTATCACGGTGCCGTTGATGTGGCCTACAGTCATCATGAAGCATTAGACGGAACCGGATATCCCCGTAAATTAAAAGCATCGGGAATCACCGAATTCACCAGGGTTGTCACGCTGTGTGATGTCTACGATGCGATCACCAGTGAACGCGTTTACAAAGCCGGCAGGTCCTCTTTAGATGCGCTTAAAGTCCTGTATCAAAACAAGGGAACAAAGTTCGATAAAAATCTGGTTGACCAATATATCGGCAATATTGGATTGTACCCGCCCGGCAGTATTGTGGAATTACGAAATGGCCTGGTTGGTATCGTCATCAATACAAATTACCGCCATCGTCATTTACCCAAGGTTTTAGTACTGAGAGATGAAGCGAAAATGCCAAGGCCAGAGAAGGTACTAAACCTTGAAGTATCGGCGAAAAACAATGATAAAGAACATATGATAAAAACGGTTATTCCTAACGGCTCTCACGGCATTCGAATTGAAAAACACATCAAAAATGGGCTTACCATCGACTGATACCGTTACACGAGTATCAATTATCACGCCCCCAACATAATATTCATGAATCCCTGGTCGTCAGGGTTAAGCTCTACCATTTCGACCCACTCTCGCAATTGCTGTTCTGTGCACTCCAATAGATCGTGACCAACGTGATCAATGATCTTAAACGGCAATTTCAGCTCCGCTAACATATCGAGTAACTTATCAGCACTAGACCCAGCTGCGCGCAGGCCATAAGGCCAGAATTCAATAATAATAGAGAGTTGCTTGCCACTTTGTTTAAGCATTGGCAACAATCCGGCAATGACTTGAGACTCTGCTCCCTGAGTATCAATTTTCAGCAAATGAATCGCCGCCACTTTCCCGTGTAAATACTCAGACCCATTGACCAAGTCGATAGGACATGATTCCCGGCCGTCGCCGTTATCGTATATTTGATGATCACCAAAATTTGTCACACTGCGAAACAACGCAGCATCTTTAGTACTATCAGACAAACCCGCTGCGACAACATCGACAGAATCAAAACCGTTCTCTCGCATATTTTTTTTCAGCAATTTGACATTGTCAGGGTCGGGTTCAAAAGCGACAATATGCCCACTCTCCCCTAACCGGTCTGCGGCTATTGCAGTGTAATAGCCGATATTTGCGCCAACGTCGACAAAACAAACTCCCGGCTTTAATCTATCGATCACCAAACGAGTTTCGTACGCCTCCCAAATTCCGTTCGCCGCAATATCTCTCGATACATGCTGATCTCGCGCATCATGCAGCCACAAACGCACTGGGTTGTTAAGTTCCGGAATTTTTAATGGGTAGGGTTTGAGATCTGTCGACATAAATCAGATCAAGTCCGCGTAAGGTGATGTCATATCAAGATTTATCGCTTCATCATATCCAGGGACTTTAATGTGACGGGATGAAATTTCGATATCATCCCCTCCCATGACGTTGTGATCAAACTTATAGATTGGCAGTGCTTCACCTTTAAGAGCCAGGGCATTATAAGCAGTTGCTTTTTCCACGACGGATTCATTTCTTTTTCTATACTGTGTTATGCCCGCCGTTCCGTACTTTTTGTCCAGCATGGCAGTGACAATATGTGGTGCAATTATCGTCGCTGACGCATTGTTACCGCCAAAGCCTTTGGAATTCAAGATAGTAGAATCCATCGATTGTGCACCGACATTCAAATGTGTATTACTTAACTGCAAATTACTGTCGTGCACATCCGATGCGATATGATCGATAGTGGTAATACCCGGAATAACACCGTCAGACCAAACCCCCAGGGCCGCCATTAACTGATCTCCCGCAGACACACCCAAAGAATGTCCAAGGTAAGCTTTAACCGCTGCCACCGGCCAGCGCTCAATACCAAAAGCTTTTGCTGTTTCATTAAGTATGTGCGACTCAGTGACTCTATTTTGCGGGGTACTGGTTCCGTGTGCATGAACATAAGAGCGCTGCTGCACGGACTCGTCACCCAGTAATCCACGAACCGAAGCAACCGCTTTAGCCATGGTGATATAATTTCCCACTCCTGGTGAGGCTATCGACTTCTTATGTCCGTCTGCATTGACGAAAACATCAGTCACTGCACCATAGATTGTGGCTCCCATTTCCACCGCCAGCTCATCGTCCATCAAAATAGTGTACTGGGAAGACTCTGCTATGGTAAATCCACAATTACTGCTAAAAGGTCTCGCCGCCCTGCGGTGATTCGCCGCCGTTAGATTCAGGTTCGCATCCAGATCTAACAGTGCCTGGTCTGTTGCCAGGGCACCCATCGCCGCATAACCATCCATAACGTCTGATACAACCGGTGCCTCACTATTTCCAACCATGACAACTCTGGCAGCACCACTGCGAATGTCTGCAACACCCTGCTTTAAGTTGTATAGATAAGACGCGCAAGCGCCAACGTAAGTACCCGTGTTTCCCATACTTCCCAAAACATAGGCGTTGATGAAGTCAGCTGACATCTCGGCAAGACCAAACGGACAGTGTTTTGACGTCGTTCGCTTGTCGTCGAATCGTGCACCCAGCATTCCTCCATGACCATTCTGGTCGAGCTGCCCCATAGCGCTGCCGGCATAAACACTGATTTGATCGGGCGCCACCTTTCGACATATATCTGCCCAATCGATGCCCATCGATTGTACCGCGTCGGAGGCGCCGTAAACGGCCATCTGCAACCCTCGCGGATGACTGCGGGCAGCATACAATGTGCCCGGATCAAATCCGCTCGGCAATTGCCCGGCAGCCTGAACTAAAGACTCTCGCGTTGACGGCATCATAAACTCGGAATCACCTGTAACTTCTACTCGCACATTGACGTCGTCCAACCGTGATACCTGCCAGTTTGTTGGCAGGCGCTCGGGAATATTACGCGCCTTGGTGATAAATGCCGCCGTTTGACTACCCTCAACCCTAATCGGCACACGCTTGTTATAGGCTATGTTGTCAACGTCAAACAAGGCTTTTTCAACTCTGCGAATCAACGTGTGATCCAGCATATGCTGCTTATGTTGGTCGCTGATGGCACCGCTACCAATATCCAGTTGCATCAATGCTGCGAGGCTGGTGTATGTCTGTGCGGCAGTCGCGGTGTCTAGAGCGTCAATAACTAATCGCCGGTAGCCATGATGAAATGAAGTTCGACCGGCGCCACTTACACCACCAAATCCTGCTATAACGGGAATTCGAACCATGCTTTAACCTCAAACTGACCAATAGGTGAAAATGATATCTTACGTCGAAAGCATTAACAAAAATGATGTTATTACGCCACTTTATGGTATTTATTCGCCATATATTGCATCATAAGCACTAAATGTCCCATAGCATTGAGAGCCTGTCGTTATGCAGCATATTTCCCTCCTCGCACTGCCTTCCTGCCTGACCACGAGTATCAGTTTACCGCTCGAGATTTTAAACGCAGCAAACGAACTTGCGAGAATTCGAAATCGTAAGCAAGCCCCTCTGGTCATCGATATCATCGGCAAAAACGTCGGCCCAATAACGACAGCTGGAGGCTTGTCTATTATGTCGACAGCCACTCCTGCAGACATTAAACAAACTGACCTGCTCATTTTACCATCGCTCTGGCGCAATCCTATTGCTACTCTTCGTCAGCACCAATGGCTGCTTCCGTGGCTGATTCAGATGGCCGATCAGGGCAGTACAATCTGTGCCGTTGGAACCAGTAGCTTCTTTTTGGCTGAAGCGGGGTTACTGAACCATAAACCCGCAACAACCCACTGGTATTATTTTGATACCTTCGAAAAGCATTTTCCTCAGGTAGATTTGAAACGGCAGCACTTAATCACCCAGGCGCAGACGATTTTTTGTGCTGGCAGTGTCAATTCAATCGCCGATCTTATGGTCTATCTGGTCACCAATCACCATGGGCAAAAAATAGCGCGACAGGTCGAAGCTCAATTTTCCCCTGAAATACGCCGTGCCTTTGGAGAACACGCTTTTTTACAGCGCGACAACAGCCCTCACAACGATGAAATTATTATTGAAGCACAGGAATATTTGCAACAAAACTACCAGTCACCCTTGAGCATAGCGTCTCTAGCGGACCAGCTTCAGCTCAGCCCTCGTAGCTTCAATCGTCGATTTAAAAAAGCAGCAGGTATCACTGCATCAGATTATCTGCAAAATCATCGACTCCATGTCGCTCGCGAGCTCTTGCGCACCAGCAATCTGTCTATTTCGGAAATAGCCGCCCAATCCGGATATCAGGACAATAGCTACTTTTGCCAGCGCTTTAAGATGAAAATGGGGCAAACACCCCTCTCCTACCGTCAATCTGTGCGCGGGAAGCTGTTCAAAATCATCTAGCCGGATCAAAACCGGAGCCTGATGCAGACAATTAGCGCAATGACCATCGACCTACCCTGGATAGCGTATTTACTGACTTCGTCTTGTATCTGCGGGAGCGCTATGGCTAAATATGTCGGCTATTTTGCTGGCCTCTATAGGCCAACCCTATACTTATCAAACTGCAGGAAAAAGTTATGTCTGAAGATTCAGTTGTTATCGTTAGCGGTGCCCGCACCCCAATGGGTAGTTTACAAGGAAGCTTAAGCGCTGCAACTGCGGTTGAATTAGGCACAACAGCAATTAGTGCTGCGATTGAGCGTTCCGGCATTGCCGCGGCCGACATAGAAGAAGTCATTATGGGCTGTGTGTTGCCCGCAGGTTTAAAACAAGGTCCAGCCCGACAAGCGGCTATTCATGCCGGCATTCCTAATACTACGGGGGCGGTAACAATCAATAAGCTCTGCGGCTCAGGCATGCAGGCGACAATTTTTGCCCACGATCAAATCAAGGCAGGCACCGCAAAAATTGCGCTGGCAGGCGGAATGGAGAGCATGTCAAATGCGCCTCATCTATTACCTAACGCCCGAGGCGGTATCGGCACCGGTGACAAAGAACTTAAAGACCATATGTTTATCGATGGTTTAACGGACGCTTATACCGGTGGAACCATGGGTTCATTCGCTCAAGGCACAGCCAACGATAGCAGTATTAGCCGTGAAGCTATGGATGAGTTTGCTATACAGTCGACGGTGAGAGCACAAAAAGCGATCGCCGACGGCTCACTTAAAGCTGAAATGGCACCAGTCACCATCACCACTCGGAAGGGTGAAACGGTTGTTTCAGATGATGAACAACCAGGCAAAGCTCGCCTCGATAAGATCGCCAGTTTGCGCCCGGCCTTCGCAAAAGACGGCACTATCACCGCAGCTAACTCAAGCTCAATTTCTGATGGCGCATCTGCACTTATTCTCACTAGCGAATCGGAGGCCAAAGCCAGAAATTTACAGCCTATCGCCCGAATTGTTGGTCATTCCCGCAACTCTCATCAACCTGAAATGTTTACCACCGCTCCCATCGGCGCTATTGAAAAGCTACTGGCCAAAACAGGATGGTCGAAAGATGATGTTGACCTCTGGGAGATCAATGAAGCTTTTGCCATGGTGACTATGCTTGCTATCCAGGGGTTGGACTTGGATCCGGAAAAAGTCAACATTCATGGGGGCGCATGCGCTCAGGGACATCCAATTGGCTCAACAGGCTCAAGGATTATCATCTCGTTGATGCATGCGTTAAAAGGTCGCGGAAAACAAAAAGGTATTGCCGCTTTATGTATCGGCGGCGGCGAGGCGCTTGCGGTTGCCATAGAGATAATCTAAACAGCCCCGCGATGGTTATTTAACATCATCGGTTAGTTAATCCGGCAACGGAGCAACGTGATTGCTCCGCAGCCGGCGGCCCTGCAAGCTACCGTGCATCAGTGTCTGTGTAACTCAAGATTTAGCACGATGGTAGAGGAGCAGGCTAGTGGGGGCTTGTAAGAAAACGTTTTACTAATTGATTAAAAATAACCGGTTTTTCGGCGTGCAACCAATGACCCGTGTTTTGAATGATTTTTAGTTGTGCATTCGGAAATAACCGACGTGTAGCGTCACTGTATGCCTCTGTTATGTAGTCAGACAGCTCGCCTTTTATAAAAAGCACGGGGCCAGTGAAAGGATGATCTCCATGATTGGCTTGACCAAAACTCTCGTAACATCGTGACAGAACCGAAAGATTTATGCGCCACTGGAACTTACCGCCTTCATCTCTATACAGGTTTTTCAAAAGAAACAGCCGAACATTATCTTGCTGAATAAACTGACGTAATATGTTTTCTGCATCACGTCGAGATGACAAACTCGCCAAATCAACAGCTTCCAAGCCAGCAAAAACGTCTTTATGACCGCCCTTGTAAGCAACAGGCGCTATATCAGCGACGACCAATTTCTCGACCGCCTCAGGATAATCAAGCGCCAGCTGCATCGCCACCTTGCCACCCAACGAGTGCCCCAATAGATGGGTGCTGACAATGCCATGAGCATCCATAAACGCCTTCACGTCTGCCGCCATCTCCGTCAGTGTCATTGAATCGGCGCGGGGTGAACGACCATGATTGCGCAAATCCAATCGGTATACCTGAAAATACTCAGACAGAGATTTGGCAACCATAGATAAGTTGTCCCCCATTCCGAATAAGCCATGTAATAGTATTAAGGGTTGCCCTTGGCCAATCACAGAGCTAGCTAACACTGAATATCTCCTGAAATGAATTTAACTGTTTATCCCTTCTAACTTCTATTTGTTGACGCTGATTGTTAGAATCGGAGATATCGATCATCATACTACCTAAGGATAACCCAATCGTGCGGATTATACTGCTTGCCATCTTGAGTCTCCTCGTGTCCTGTGGAGTTACATCTACCGTCTACAACCCTACCGTTTTCGAGTATGGTTACGATGAGGAAGCGGTGAAAGCCAGTCCGATAAAGAAGATTGTGCTAGCACCAGTAAGTCTTAGCGCACCACCACCGTCATATCTTCGTAAGGGCGACCGAAAAATCAAAGCCTTGGTAAGCGATTATCTGAAAAGCAATGGCTACGAGATATTACCCGCTTATCATTTTGAGAACGCATGGAAACAAGCTTCTCGTACTTACGGCAATATACACGACCCCAGCACTGGCAAGGTCGATATCAATGCGTGGAAGGGTGCAATGGTAACGGCCGGACAAATACTTCGAGAGCAAACTGACGCTGACGCTATTGTTTTTGCCGATGTTTTTGAACATAAAATTCAGCACAGTGCGAGCATGCAACACTATGCTCGCTGGTACGGTGTAAGCCGGAAACCAGCGTTTAAAGGTAGGAGTGATGGAATACCTGCGGGTTTTGAATGGACCAAAGAAATAGACGCGGCGTCCGTGTTAATAACTATTTACGACGTGAATCTGAAACATGTTTTCAGCAGCAGGGGTGGTATCGACACTTTATACGCGGTTAGTTTAAAGAGCGCGAACCCGACCTTCGTCCGCCGTAAAAAACTGCTGGATAACGACGACCATATCGAAGAAGGCATTGAACTGGCTTTCCACCCCTTTATTCCCATGAAAAAGTACCCGGGTAATCCGTAGTTGAGCATAGTGAAACTATTTTCGGCAATAGAACGCCAGCAAATGATGTCTGCGGTATTCGAATCGATCAACCATGGTTTGAACTACGGGACTCGTCTCGAGCCGGACACCAGCAAGTTTAACGACAGCCTTCTATACCCCGCGGCAACATTTGTGACATTAACAATGGATGGACTGCTGAGAGGCTCTATGGGCTCTATTACTGCGACTGAGCCGCTGGCCGACAACATTCAGTACAACGCCTATAGCGCAGCATTTGAAGACCCCAGATTTTTACCATTAAACAGTGATGAACTTCCCTTGGTTGACGTTGACATCTCGATTCTCCGTGATCGAGAGAAAATATTCTGTCAATCCGAAGCCGAATTATTGCAGCAGCTGCAGCCAGGCGCTGACGGTCTCATCCTGACTGAAGGTGACACCGCGGTAACATTTTTGCCAACAGTCTGGAAGCAGTTAGTTGACGTAAATACGTTTGTAAGGGAGCTAAAAGGGGCCGCTGGACTGGAGCCACATTACTGGAGTGATACATTAATTGCCGAGCGGTTTTCAGTCGATTCTTACCGGAAAAGCCACTAGCAACCGGTGAGTCACTAGCCGTGGGCTATTGTATGAATTAACAAGGCGCGATGAAACCGATTCAAGGCTTCGCAAACTGCTCGCGCAAGATATTCTTTTGAACTTTCCCCATCGTATTGCGAGGCAACTCTTCCACAAAATGTACTTTTTTGGGGACTTTATAACTGGCAAGTTGCAGTTTGGTTTCATCGATAATTGATTCCACATCAAGCACTTGGCCATCATCACCATCGGGCACGATTGCAACCACCACAGCCTCACCAAAATCAC
Source organism: Oceanicoccus sp. (assembly GCA_036963965.1). Classification (GTDB taxonomy): domain Bacteria; phylum Pseudomonadota; class Gammaproteobacteria; order Pseudomonadales; family Dasaniaceae; genus Oceanicoccus. Next base: position 13,414 of record JBALTE010000012.1, read on the forward strand.
TATCAGCAATACCGAAAACTGCACACTCAGCAATGCCCTTAAGACTATCAATCACCAATTCCACTTCTTTTGGATAAACATTGTAACCACCGCTAATCACCATGTCTTTGGCTCTACCTACGATAGAAATATAACCATCTGCGCTAATTTTTCCTTGATCTCCAGTGATAAAATAACCGTCAGGGGTAAACTCTTCTGCTGTCTTCTCAGGCATTTTCCAATACCCTTGAAAAACATTAGGCCCTTTAACCTGTATCGAGCCAATATTGTCACCAGTCACAGGATGATTATTTCGGTCAACAATGCGGACATCAATACCGGGCAAGGCGAAGCCAACAGTCCCTGCCCTGCGCTCTCCTTTCAGCGGGTTTGATGTCTGCATACTGGTTTCAGACATCCCATACCGCTCGAGGATTGTATGACCGGTTCGCTGCTCAAATTGCTGGTGAGTATCTTCCAGTAGTGGCGCTGAGCCCGAGATAAACAAACGCATATTCTCACAGTGACTCGCGCCGAAAGCCTGCTCGGCCAAAAGGCGTGTGTAAAAGGTCGGCACGCCCATCATAACGGTTGCGGCAGACAAATTCCCGATCACATCTTTGGCATTAAAGGCTGGTAAAAAAATCATCGAAGCCCCTGCAGCCAACACACAATGACAAGCCACAAACAAACCGTGAACATGAAAAATGGGCAGCGCATGAAGCAAAACATCCTCGTCGCTCCATCCCCAAATCTGCTTCAAGACCAATGCATTTGAGGACAAATTTTTATGGCTAAGCATCGCCCCTTTGGGCCGCCCCGTTGTTCCCGATGTATAAAGAATCGCAGCCAGATCACTGTCCGCGCAGAGGGTTGAGTTATAGTCTGGAGAACACAAATCAGCACTGTCCATTAAACTGCCCCGGCCATCAGCAGACATTGTTGTAAATTGTGAGCCCACTGTTTCTGCCAGTTGCTGCATAACCTTAGCGTTCTTCGGATCACCAATAATCAACGATGGCCGTGAATCATCAAAAAAATACTGTAACTCTGGTAACTGGTACGCTGTATTGAGCGGGATATAGATCAATCCGGCCCGAATACAGGCCAAATAGATCATCAATGCTTCAGGTGACTTTTGTACCTGAACCGCAACTCGATCACCCTGCTTCAAACCACAATTTTCCAGATAGTTTGCCACACGCCCCGACAAATCTATCATTGCAGCATAACTGTAAGTTCCCCTTGTGCCGTCGGTTATAAATGGCCGACCAAGATCAGCTGGAAAATTGTGCCGCAAAAGCTCAAATAGATTACCGTCTTTGTTCACGCTAACACCCTTGATAATTGGAAACATAAATACAGAAAATAGTACCACAATAGCTTGATTACAGTTTTTACTGTAGCTGCCGATTATATAGTATGGTCTGCGGCTAACAGAGTCGTGAAGAAAACCACTATGATTGGTAGCTTGATCAAAATATGGCGTTTCTAAAAACACTTATCAACAGGATTTTTTCCGGTACCAACAAGGATACTAGTAACCAAGTCGATCACTATTCAAGCCTGGAAAAGTTGCGTGTCAGCCATGAATGGCTCGATGTCAAAGTCACCAAGACCAATCATTCTTATCAAAGTCTGGTATTGGAGATAGATATTGAAAACAATGAATTGCTCATCGACGAGCTTTTTCCCCCTGAACACTTGGACGATGTGCAGTCTGGCGATACGGTTCAGATTATAACGCGCTCTAAACGCCAGCCGGTCGACTTTTACACGCGCATCCTCAGCCGGGAGTTCAGCAACGGGACTACCTCTTGGCGACTAGAGCTTCCGACGGAGATTGGCGCCAATCACAATCGCAACGCATTTCGGGTTTATGTGGAGGGCGAACCCGGACTCGAAATTGAGATTTATCAAAATGACCAAGCATTGGCAGACGTGCGAATCATTAACTTGTCGATGGATGGTCTAAAACTCAGTTTCAACAACGAAACCCGACAACTGCTAGATGATTTTCAAATCCTGGAAGACTGCCTTATTAGATTGCCGAATGACTCTGATATAGATTGCAGCATCGAACTGAGAAATTTGTACGATATTCGCACACCCTATCCTCATTTGCTGGGCGGAGGAAAACTTGTAATAGCGGACCCACAGCAGCGTGTAAAGTTGCAGCAGTTTCTGGCGTCCATCCAAAGAAAGCAACGACGGCGCGAAAGCAGAGTTTAGACAGTATCCATGTCCACTGAAAAAACATTGAGGCGTCAATCAACAAACGCTATGTTTCGATTGACGTTGAAGATTACATCGAACCAATAGGGCCAGGTACATCGCAATAGCGACCACAGGTTATCCGGCGGTCGAGATAATTGGGTTTTTTCAGCCATAAGTCTGAGAAATCACCGTTCTACTGCTATTCTATTAGCTGATAGGAACAACACCCCATAGACCAAGTAGAACGTCGACGACGCCGTAGGCAAGTCACCTGTCAATATCACAACGTAAATAACAAAAAGGTATCTAGTATGAGTTGGTCTTCTTTGTCTTTAAAGTGGAAAATTCTCTTGGGCACGGCTATCGCCTCTAGCTTGTCAGTAGTGATGGCAAGTTTCACCTTTGTTTACGTTGAAACAAATCGTCTGGAAGAAGCAATGGGGCGTGAAATAGACACACTGGCGTCAGTTGCAGCTAATAACGCGCTTGGTGCCTTAGCTTTCGAAGACAGCGATTCAGCCCGTGAAGTTCTTAAAAGCCTCAAAGCTAACAACCATATTACTGGTGCTGTCATTTACAACGCTTCCGGTAATGTTTTTGCGGCTTATGACCGGAGTAATAGCGACGCTAAATTACCCAATGAGTTTCCATCCTCACCACTTGTCAGCGGCCACGTTTTTACAGATACATATTTAGGAGTCAGTCGCGCGCTCGTCAGCGACGGTGATAAAATTGGCGACATCTATATTCGTGCCGACTTAGTTGAGCTACAAGAGACGGAAAGTCAATTTATAACAATAGCCGTAATGGTAATAGCACTGTCGTCCGTTTTCGCCATTCTACTGTCGCTTATTATCGTTCGCTCAGTCGTCAAACCTATTAATAATGTCGTGTCGGCATTACGAGACATTGCCGAAGGCGAAGGCGATCTGACTCAGCGTATTGATATTGTCGGAAGCGACGAAGTTGCAGATCTGGCTACCAGTTTCAATAACTTCGTCGAACGAGTCCATGGCATTGTGGTTAAATTCCATGACATGTCAGATCAACTGTCGACAGAAGCGGGAAATTTATCTGATACCACCGGGCAGACAAGTCGAGGCACCGAAGATCAGCGTCGCGAAATCGATCAAGTGGTTGCTGCCGTTACGCAAATGAATAGCACTGTCCACGAGGTAAGTAATAACGTCGCAAGTGCTGCCCGAGATGCAGAACAAGCTGATCAGCAAGCTGTCAATGGCCGCAATATTGTCGAACAAACCATGGCATCCATAGAAAACCTGGCGGGCGATATAGAAAGAGCCGCAGAAGTCATCACCCAGTTGAGACAGGAGAGTCAGAATATCGGTGCAGTACTGGAAGTTATTGGAGGTATTGCTGAACAGACCAATTTACTCGCTTTAAATGCTGCCATTGAAGCCGCGCGAGCTGGTGAACAAGGACGAGGATTTGCAGTAGTCGCTGACGAGGTCAGAACCTTAGCCAGTAGGACTCAAGCGTCAACCCAGGAAATTCAAAAGATGATAGAACGTTTACAAACAGGCTCCAAAGAAGCTGTTAAGGCTATGGATAAAGGACGTCAGCAAGCGTCTACCAGCGTCGAGAGCGCGACATCAGCACGAGACTCACTACAAGAAATAACGTCGTCGGTTACTGAAATAAGGGATATGACCCAACAAATTGCCGCCGCATCCGAGCAACAAAACATTGTTACCGAAGAGATCAATAGCAGTGTGGTCAATATTTCACAGGTCGCCAGCCAAACGGCTGATGGAGCTCGTGCAATTGCTACGAGCAGCAGCCACCTGGCCAACTTATCAGAAGAACTGAACGATTTGATTAAACAATTTAAAATTTAACAGGGGAAGCAGATGGGCGATCTATCAATCTGCCATTGGAAGTGCCGTCAGATTTGTACTACGTAGATGATGAAGATTTTCCTTTGTACGCTTTAACAAGAGTATTATACGTCGCTCCCAGCCTCTTCATTTCGCCAATCATCTTGTCGTGGCGATTATTATTTCTCTCACACTTAAGATAAGCTTCGGAAGTTTTCAAGTACTTATTGACGTCTTTTTGTGCCTTTACCATCTGGGCTAATACAGCTGATTCAATATTGGGCAATTGAGGTTTTTCCGGTTTCTCGCAAGCAAAACTTAGTGTTGATAAGCTACTCGCTATAACAACTAGCGCCAGTTTATTTATCATCCCCATCATCTCCCCATCAATCCTAATAGAACAGTTAGGAAAATATTAGCTATTTGCCGTTGATTATCCAGTTCTTTAATCTATCAGAGGTCAGATATGTGACGTGGTCGTGAATCTAAAGCGAGAAGACCCTGAAATGCCGACAAAAATTACCTGCCGGCTTCGTACTTGCAATAACCACTACTTGTGGCAATGAACCTTCATCTAACTCTGTTGCAACTACAGCAACGTTCTTCGGTACGCTTTTAATGAAGCCCTCGAGGTCAGAGTGCAAATTTGCTGTCACCATTGCCGTCAGGCTCGTTCACATAGTTACAGATCCCTAAGTACTTCTACCGGTGGTGTGTTGACAACTTTTCGACAGGTTACATAACCCGCCGCACCAATCAAAACAGCACCAATAACGGGGCCAACTAACCATACCCAGGGATGAGGGACATAGTCCATATCTAACAAGTATTCTTGCAATCCAAACACCGACAATTCAGCAGAAAAGGCAGCCAGAAAGCCTGCCAACAATCCAAGCGCTGAAAATTCAATAGCCAAACTACCCAATACCAATTGCCGCTTGGCGCCCAATGTTCGCAAAATTGCGCTTTCCTGAAAGCGGCTGTCAAGACTGGCTTGAACACTGGCAACCAACACCAGTAAACCACTAATTATGATCAAGCCAAGCACCAGCTCAACAGCGCTGCTTATCTGATTGATAATGGTTCGAATTTGATTAATTACCGCATCCATTTCGATGACAGTTATTGTCGGAAAGCGCCGGATAAACTGGTTCAAAAAACGCTTTTCTTCTGATGGAAGATGGAAACTGGTCATATATGTGGCAGGATATTGCTGCAGCAATTTGGGCGGAAATATCATATAAAAATTGGGTTTCATACTTTCCCAATCCAGCTCTCTGACACTGGTGATGGTGACATTCAGTGACTCGCTACCGACAAGAAATGACAAGCTATCCCCCAACCCTACTTGCATACGCTTAGCCAATTCGGCCTCTATAGAAACCTCCTGAACAGAAGCGCCCGCAGGCCACCATTCCCCAGCAGTAATAACATTGTCACTAGGCTTAACGTCTGACCATGTTAGATTCATTTCTCGATCGACACTGTCCTCGACAGTTGGATCTGTTTTTGCCGACCATGCTTTTACTGATTCTTCATTAACTGTGACCAAACGACCTCTAACCATTGGGTAAATTGGTTCACCACTCATTTGGTTATCACTGAGAATTTTCTCTACTTCCGGTACATCGCGCTTAGCAATATTCACCAGAAAATGGTTCGGTGTACCCTCCGGCAATTGAATTTGCCACTCCTCAATTAGCGAGCTTCGAACCAGGGCCAACAGTAGCAGTAGCATAATCGCAAGAGAAAAAATGACCGCCTGTACCGCATTCTGAAAACCTCGTCGGCGCATCGATGCCAGCGCCAACCTCCAGCTACTTCCTGCTTGCATTCCGACCTTTGCGCTACCTTGCAACAAATACCAGGCCAGAACGCCAACAATCGCAAAGGTCATACCAACGCCAGCTAATACTGCCAACGTCAGCACTAGATTGGCGCTGTACCAGTACATCAGCACCGCAATACCAACCACGCCTGTTCCATAGGTAAAAGCGTTACTCACGCCGGATCTTTCAAGGTCTCTTCTCAAAACCCGCAGCGGGGAAGCCGCTTGCAGACTGAGCAATGGCGGCAATGCGAACGACAATAGACAAACAAGTGCCGTGACCGCGCCAATAGTAAAAGGACGAAGGCTGATACTGGGCACCTCGGTGACCTCAAAGTAATCCTGTAAAACGCTAATAAAGACTTCTTGTATCAACCAACCTACACCCGATCCGACAATTGTCGCTATTACGGCTAACAGTAGTAAATTACTACTGTATATAGTCATTATTCTGGTCGAGGTAGCGCCTAACGATTTCATCATAGCGACATAATCATAGTGACGTTCACTATAGCGGCGAGCAGCTAATGCAATGGCGATACCCGCCAGTCCGACACCTAGTGCTCCCGCTAACAGTAAAAACTGTTCTGCCCGCTCCAACGATCGGGAAATGCGAGGCTGCACATCACCCAGGCTCATCCATTTTTGGGAAGGCAACAATTTGTCCTCCAGCCATGCGCCGTAGTTATCGAGCTGTGCTATTTCGCCAGCAAATAGATAGCGATAAGAAACCCTGCTACCAGGTTGCACAATATTGGTTGCAGGAATATCTTTAATATTCATTAATACCCGCGGGCCAAGACCGTAAAAGCTGCCACCAGCATCGGGCTCGGTGACAATAACCCGAGATACTGTTAATTCGGCTTCCCCGACAAAAAGTGAATCACCAACATTAATATTCATTAACGGCAGCAACCGCGGATCGAGCCAAACTTCTCCCGGTAATGGTGACTCGGTTGATTGCGTTACTGTTCCAAATGCTTCGCTACTGACGTTTAATTGTCCCCGCAACGGATAGCTTTCACTAACTGCTTTTACTGATGTAAATTGCATCGCAGCATCAGCATCGTTACCGGTGTAGACCATCGTTGGAAATCCGAGAATCTGCGCTTGCCGCAATCCCACTGTTTCAGCATAAGCCAGCAATTCAGGATTGACAGGCGCAGCAGCACGCAGCACTCTGTCTGCCGCCAGAAAGTTATTACTTTGAGCGACGATACCTTGCTGTAATCTCTCGGCAAAAAGAGAAATTCCGGTAACAATCGCCACGGCAATAACAATCGCTGATGCGAGAATACCAAGCTCACCGCCTCGCCAGTCCCGCCACAATAAACGCAATCCAAACATTATTGATCATCCGCAGTGACTGCAGAATCTGCAGCGGTGATGTTTCGAAAGTCGTCCGCGACAATCTCTCCAGCATCAAGCTTGATACTATGCTGGCAGCGATCGGCCAATCGATGTTCATGGGTAACAAGCACCAACGTTGCACCCTCTTCGCGATTCAATTCGAACAATAGGTCTATGATATGTGCACCTGTTGTACTATCGAGGTTGCCCGTTGGCTCATCAGCGAATAATATTTTCGGCTGCGATGCAAAAGCGCGGGCCAGTGCAACCCGCTGCTGCTCTCCTCCTGACAATTGCCGCGGGTAGTGGTTAAAACGATGATCGAGACCAACTCTGCCAAGATACTTTTCCGCAAGTTCCCGAGCACCAGCAACGCCGTTTAATTCAGCGGGCAACATCACATTTTCAAGTGCAGTAAGGCTTGGCAGTAGCTGAAATGATTGAAAAACAAAACCAACCAGCCTGGCTCGTACTTCGGCTCTCTGGTCTTCCGTTAACTGGGTAATATCTTCCCCGTCCAGAAAAATCGCTCCATGACTGGGAACGTCTAGTCCTGCCAGCAGTCCAAGCAGTGTCGACTTTCCTGATCCGGAAGATCCAACAATTGCAACAGTTTCACCGTGCTTGATTTCCAGGTCGATCCCTTTCAATATACAGAGCTGGCCCTCTGACGTGTCGACATTTTTTTCCACATTTTTAGCAATTATCATTATAGGCAACTATGTTTATTAGTAATCAATTAATCAATTTGAAGCGCACTGTTTTCGCCACAATACTATTTTCTATTTTGGGCTTTACCCATATTGCCTGGAGCAACGACAAAACAAGTACCGCACCGATCATCATTCTTGGCGACAGCATCAGTGCCGCTTACGGTATTTCTCTAGAGCAGGGTTGGGTTTCACTACTCAGCCAGTATCTTGAGAAACATTACCACCAAAAAAACTACCACGTGATTAACGCGAGTATCAGTGGTGAAACCACTGACGGCGCTTTGTCGAGATTACCGAAGTTATTAGCTCAGTATCAACCGACTATCGTCATTATAGAGCTGGGGGGAAATGACGGGCTTAGAGGTTATCCCATTCCAAATTTCCGCAACAATCTTGGCCAGATGGTTAGCCTGGTCAAAGACACCAATGCCAAGGTTCTGCTGACCGGAATGCAAATTCCGCCAAACTATGGTTCTCGATACACCCAAATGTTCTACGAAAGCTACGGCATAATAGCTCACAAATATCAGATTCCGCTGGTCTCTTTTTTATTGGATGAAATTGCCATTTACCCCGAGCTGATGCAGAGAGATGGTATTCACCCTAAAGCATCAGCACAATCAAAGATATTACAAAACGTATTACCTGAATTAAAGGAAATACTCTGAATCTGAAATTAAGTATTGTTAATAGATGGCCGGACGATTAGCACGCACAAAAAAACCGCGACAAGCGCGGCTTCTAACAATATCTGCATTAAAACACAGAAAAAGTATTTAAATTGTAGGCGAGTAGCCATAGTGACTACTCCAGAGCTATAGGATAGCTCTCTAAAAACGTGACACTTTAAAGACTGGTCTTATAAAGGTACTACGTTCTCAGCTTGTGGGCCTTTTTGACCCTGAGTTACAGTGAACTCTACTTTCTGGCCTTCAGCGAGTGTTTTGAAACCTGAAGAGTTAATAGCGCTAAAATGTACGAATACATCAGGGCCAGACTCTTGCTCTATAAATCCAAAACCTTTGCTTTCATTGAACCACTTAACAGTGCCAGTAGTTTGATCAGACATATCTCAATCCTATTTTCTTATTTAAACAATACACTTCGCATCGAATCAATGCGAAGCAAACCAGCTGGGAAATATTGGTATTGATTATGAAGAACAGGACGAAATACTTCTAGTGGAGCATCGCAGTGGTTGAACATAAAACAAGCCGTATTTTCAAGCTAAATAGATTGTAACGGCTATATTTTGCTCGTCAATCACTTTATACACTTTCTTTACTTTCATCAAAGCTATAAGTATCAATGACTTAACTTAAACTTACGTATTTTTGAATACATCGAACAAAAAAAAATTGAGACAAAAACTGTTTTTTCACAGATAACTACTTGAAATAAGCCTGCGACGTGTCCGAGTGATCGGTTGTATCTCGTACAGCTGTCAACTCAGGAACCTGCTCCATCAGACTCTTTTCAACACCGTCTTTCAGTGTCGCCTCTACCATACCGCAACCCTGGCAACCTCCGCCAAACTGCAAAATGGCGACTTTATCCTCCGTAACTTCAAGCAATGAAACTTCTCCGCCATGCGACGCAAGTGATGGATTCACCTCGTTATACAGCACATAGTTAATACGGTCTTCTAACGGACTATCAGCATTAACCTGAGGCAATTTGGCGTTGGGGGCTTTTATCGTCAACTGTCCGCCCATGCGATCTTTGGCATAATCGACAAAAGCATCTTCTAAAAACGGGATGCTCCGCAACTCAAATCGCGCAGAAAACTTTTCATAACTAACTATTAGATCACTTTCTTCCAGGTCAGCTTCACGACAATAGGCAATACACGTCTCTGCTTTAGGTGTACCGGGCCCATTAACAAACATACGGATACCCAGCACATCATCATCCTGCCCCGCCAGTAATTCAGCCAGATAGTCCTGGGCTGACTCTGTAATAGTGAGCATAAGCTCTGTTTTTTCGGTCTCAGCTACTTCTGACATGGAACACTAACCTCGTTACAATTTAATTGTTTGTCGATGTGTAAATACCCGCCTACGCATAGCGAATGCAAATTTCGAAGTAATCAGTCTGCGCCTGACAATACGGAAAGCCAACACATCAACATTTCTAAAGCATCTATATCAATATATATCAATATAGATTAAGATGCGTTTCAACATACTTCTTGGAATTATGTCTCCGATATTCGCCCATTATACTGTAATCGGCCCGATATAGAGAAGACAACAAGTCGGATATTCGCAATTTAAACAGGATTAAACCCTTATTTTTAAAGGGTTTTTAACGGATACAACACCTCCATATTATGACTAACCGAAACAATCGTATTACTACACTAAAAGAATTGATCGATAAGCGCATCCTTATTATCGATGGTGCTATGGGCAGTATGATTCAGTCGTACGAGCTGGAAGAAGACGACTATCGAGGGGATAAATTCGAAGATCACCATCTCGATATCAAAGGTAACAACGATATTCTTTCGATCACACAGCCGCATATTATCGAAGAAATCCACAATGCCTTTCTTGATGCAGGTGCCGATATTATTGAAACCAACAGTTTCAACGCTACCGGCATTGCGCAGAATGACTACCAGCTGGAAGCATTTTCTTATGAAATTAATGTGGCATCAGCAAAAATTGCCCGCAGCGCTGCCGACCGGGCGACCGCTGCAAATCCTGAAAAACCCCGATTTGTAGCAGGCGTTTTAGGCCCAACACCCCGGACTGCGTCAATATCACCGGATGTCAATGATCCCGCAGCCCGCAACACGTCCTTCGATCAATTATCTGATGATTATTACCAGTCGACCAAGGGCCTAATTGAAGGTGACGTCGATATTATCCTCATCGAGACTATTTTCGACACCCTCAATGCCAAAGCGGCAATTTTCGCGGTTAAACGTTGTTTCAGAGATCTAGGTATAGAGTTGCCTATTATGATCACTGTCACTTTTCCGGATATCAGTGGCCGGGTTTTGTCCGGACAGAGTCCAGAGGGGTTTTGGAACTCGATCGCACACGCAAAACCATTGATTGTCGGCACCAACTGCGGCCGTCGATTTAAGGAAATTCGACCATTTGTCGAAGAACTAGCGAACGTTGCCGACTGTTATTTCAGCGGTCATTTTAACGCGGGCCTTCCCAACGCGTTCGGCGAATATGATGAAACACCAGAGGATATGTTTAATGACCTCAAAGGATTTGCCGATAGAGGGTTTCTCAACCTCGTTGGTGGATGCTGCGGTACCACACCAGATCATATTGCTGAAATCGCAAAAATCGCTGATCTTTGCAGCCCTCGAGAAATTCCTGTCATAGATATTGCCTGTAGACTTAGCGGACTGGAACCGTTCACCATTTCTAAAGAGTCTCTTTTTGTTAATGTTGGCGAACGCTGCAATGTCACCGGTTCAGCAAAATTCAAACGTTTGATTATCGACGATGACCTGGACACGGCACTCAACGTTGCAAGGGAGCAAGTTGAAAACGGCGCTCAAATAATTGATATCAACATGGATGAAGGCATGCTCGATGCCCAAAGCGCCATGGTGAAATTTCTGAAATTGATAGCATCAGAACCTGATATTTCCCGAGTACCCATTATGGTCGACTCGTCAAAATGGGAAATTATTGAAGCTGGTTTAAAATGTATTCAGGGGAAACCCGTCGTAAATTCCATTAGTTTGAAGGAAGGTGAAGAAGAGTTTTTAGAAAAAGCTCAGCTCTGCCTCGATTATGGCGCAGCAGTAGTGGTAATGGCATTTGATGAAAAAGGACAAGCTGATACGCTGGAACGAAAAACTTCGATCTGCCAACGCTCTTATATGTTGTTAGTCAATCAGCTCGGTTTCCCACCGCAAGATATCATTTTTGACCCCAATATATTTGCCGTCGCTACAGGGATAGATGAACACAACAACTATGCCGTTGATTTTATCGAAGCCACACGCTTTATTAAGGAACAACTCCCTCACGCCCTGGTTTCCGGCGGCGTCAGTAATGTTTCGTTCTCCTTTCGCGGCAACAATCCCGTTCGTGAAGCCATTCACTCAGTGTTTTTATACTACGGCATAAAAGCCGGGCTCGACATGGGAATTGTTAACGCGGGACAACTTGCGATTTATGACGACCTGCCAAAAGAGTTAAAAGACCGGGTTGAAGATGTCGTTCTTAACCAGCGCGATGACAGTACTGAACGGTTACTTGATATCGCTGCAGACTATGTCGGAGATGGCACTAAAAAGCAGGTCGACAATTTGGAATGGCGTGAACTGCCCGTAGAAAAGCGCATAGCACACGCACTGGTAAAGGGTATAACCAGCCATATTATTGAAGATACCGAACAAGCTCGACTTGTAGCCGACCGCCCCATAGCTGTCATCGAAGGTCCATTGATGGACGGTATGAATGTTGTTGGAGATTTATTTGGTGAGGGGAAAATGTTTCTACCTCAAGTTGTTAAAAGTGCACGGGTGATGAAACAGGCCGTGGCCTATTTGCAGCCGTATATTGAAGATGAAAAAGAAGACGGAGCCAGAGCTAACGGGAAAATTATCATGGCGACCGTTAAAGGTGACGTACATGATATAGGGAAAAACATTGTTGGTGTTGTGTTGCAATGTAACAATTATGACGTTGTCGATCTTGGGGTTATGGTTTCGTGTAGCGAAATTCTGCGCGTCGCCAAAGAAGAAAACGCAGACATCATTGGATTAAGTGGATTAATCACCCCTTCACTTGATGAAATGGTTCACGTAGCGAAAGAAATGGAACGGGAAGGATTTAGTATCCCGCTGATGATTGGCGGAGCTACAACGTCAAAAGCACACACCGCCGTAAAGATAGAACCAAACTATGATAAAGCGCCTATTGTTTATGTACCCGATGCTTCTCGTAGCGTCTCAGTGGCCAGCACGCTGTTAAACCCGAAACTACGAAGCACATTCTGGGACGAGAGGAAGGAGGAGTACGCGGTTGTAAGAGAGCGAGTAAAAAACCGGAAACCCAAAGTTAAACCGCTCAGCTATACCGCCGCCGCCGCCAATCGCCCAACCATAGACTGGAGCAAGTTTAATGCTGCGAAACCCACCTTTGAGGGGACCCGTGTTTTTGAAGACTACCCACTGACGGCACTGGTGGACACAATCGATTGGACGCCATTTTTCATGAGCTGGGAACTGGCCGGCAAATACCCCAAAATCCTCGACGACAAAGTTGTCGGTGAAGCTGCTCGTAGTTTATTTGCCGATGCGCAAGCTATGTTACAAAAAATTATTGACGAAAAACTGTTAACGGCAAAAGCCGTAATTGGTTTTTGGCCGGCAAATAGCGTCAATACCGATGATATTGAGCTGTACAGAAACGGCGATACTATCGCTACACTGCATCACATCCGTCAACAAACCGCCAAACCCAATGGCAAGCCTAACTTCAGCCTTGCAGACTTTATTGCTCCAGTAGAAACAGGTAAACAAGACTACATTGGTGGCTTTGTGGTGACCGCCGGTATCGGCGCTGAGAAACTGGCGAAGGAATATGAGACAGCTAATGACGATTACAGTGCGATTATGGTTAAAGCACTGGCCGACCGCTTGGCCGAATCATTTGCAGAACATATGCACATGAGAGTTCGTAAAGAATTTTGGTCTTATGACGCTGAGGAAAAGTTAAGTAACACCGAATTGATAAAGGAACGATATACCGGTATTCGTCCAGCGCCAGGCTACCCTGCATGTCCAGATCACACAGAGAAAGCAACACTTTTCAAACTACTTTCTCCAGAGGATAATATAGGTGTTGAATTGACAGAAAGCTTTGCTATGACCCCGGCTGCTGCTGTTAGCGGATTTTACTATGCTCATCCCGAGTCGAGTTATTTTGCAACCGGGAAAATATCAAAGGATCAAGTGAAAAGTCTGGCCGAGAGAAAAGGACTATCTGTTAGTGAGATGGAGCGTTGGTTGTCGCCCGTTTTGGACTATGACAGCTAGAGCACAGCGACCCCGCAGTTTGAGAGGAATCAATATGACCAATACGGAAAATGAAATGCCACAGACGGATAAACAACAAATAGTTGATGACAACGATAAAGCCCCCAACCTTTTTCAGGTGATGGCTAGTGTCCTCGCTGCATTTTTTGGTGTTCAAAGTAGTAAAAATAAAGAGCGCGACTTTAAACACGGCAACCACAAAGTGTTTATCATTGTCGGCATAATGATGACATTAACCTTTCTACTGACGGTTGTTGTCATTGTTCAGATTGTACTAAACTAAGCCGCCACCACGCTCCAATCTATCGATAACAGCCCTATAAAAAAGCGGACCAGTCAAAGACTGCTCCGCTTTTTTTGTAATCGTCGACAAACTGACCTACCCAAGATAACTTAAGAAGGCATACCACTTAACCAATAAGCAACAGTGATAACAACCAAGGCGATTACTGCCGTCGCTGCAATGGCATCATGGAAACCGTCGTTATCCTGTGTTTTTTCTTGCTCAGACATGCACTTAAACCTTTTTTAAGTAAATTTTCAGGCGGCATTATAACAGCAAAGTGTTAAATCAAAAGCCCCCTGCTATTGCATGATAGCCAACCGTGATGCTACCTCGATATAACTCAAAGAAATATCCTTATAGTTTATAAGCCGTTAATAAATAAGCGAAAACTTATCTCGCCCAACCCCTATAACTTTAGTATCATTCGCCGTCTTTTTTACACGAATATCAAAATGCAAGAAAGGTAACAATGTATATATACAACCAACACGATCAACAGCTGGTCGACGAACGAGTCGCACAATACCGCGGTCAGACCGAACGTTATTTAGCCGGCGATATTAGCGATGATCAATTTCTACCGCTGCGCTTGCAAAATGGCCTGTATATACAACGTCTTGCTCCGATGCTTCGAATTGCTATCCCCTATGGCACATTCAATAGCCAGCAGATGCGGAAACTTGCACATATCAGTCGACATTATGACAAGGGTTATGGTCACTTCAGTACGCGACAAAATATACAATTAAATTGGCCGCAACTCGAAGAAGTCCCGGATATATTGGCGGAATTGGCCGAAGTACAAATGCACGCCATTCAAACCAGTGGCAATTGTATTCGCAACACCACAACCGACCAGTTTGCCGGGGCAGCCGCCGACGAGCTGGAAGATCCCAGGCCCTATTGTGAAATAGTACGAAAGTGGTCAACCTTCCATCCTGAGTTTGCCTTCCTGCCTCGTAAGTTTAAGATAGCATTTTGCGCCTCAACGGCAGATCGTGCAGCTATCCAAATGCACGATATCGGTATTGAGGTCATCCATAACGTCGACGGAGAGACCGGATTTCGGATACTCGTTGGCGGTGGGCTTGGGCGCACCCCGGTTATTGGTACTGAAATTGTTGACTACCTACCCAAGCAGCACTTGATTACCTACCTCGAGGCGATCCTGAGGGTATATAACCAACTGGGCCGACGTGACAATAAATACAAAGCTCGCATAAAGATATTGGTTCGGGCGATGGGTATAGAAGCATTCCGGGAAAAAGTTGAACAGGAATGGGCAATATTGAAAGATGGCCCCTCTACCCTGACCGAAGAAGAATTTGAGCGTTCAAAATCTTACTTCCGTTCACCTGAATATATCAACATCGACAATGATTCAGCCGATCAGGCACTGGAAAAACAGGCTCAGCAAGACCCTGCTTTTGGCAACTGGATGAAACGCAATGTTGACGCTCATCAGGCCCCTGGTTACGCCATCGTTACGCTCTCTCTCAAAACCACAGGTTACGCCCCCGGAGATGTCTCAGACGTCCAAATGGAAGCCGTTGCCGATATGGCAGATCAGTTTTCGTTTGGAGAAATACGTGCTAGCCATCAACAGAACCTGGTTTTGGCTCATGTACAGAAAGACCAATTATTGGCGCTATGGCAACAAGCAAAGGTACACGGATTTGCCACTCCCAACATCAATTATCTAACCGATATGATTTGTTGTCCGGGAGGGGATTTTTGTGCCCTCGCCAACGCCAAATCACTGCCAATCGCCGACGCTATTCAACGTAAATTTGACGATTTGGACTATATGTATGATTTAGGTGAGATTGACCTGAATATTTCAGGTTGTATGAATGCTTGTGGCCATCACCATATTGGCCATATCGGAATTTTGGGTGTTGATAAAAAGGGTAAAGAATTTTATCAGATATCCCTCGGAGGCAGTCAGGATAGAGATGCATCACTTGGCAAAATATTAGGCCCTTCATTCTCACAGGCAGATATTCCAGACACCATTGAAAAAATATTGGATATCTATGTCAGCCTTCGAATAGACGGGGAATCGTTTCTGGACACTTATCGCCGTGTTGGCCTTGCCCCCTATAAGGAATCTGTCTATGCCAAATAAAATAATTAAGGACGGAACGATAACCGACGACCAATGGTTATTGTTAGATCAGGACGCGACCGACGTTCCAGATGGTCCAGTTATCGTGCCCCTATCCCTGTGGGAAAGTGAAAAAGAGGCGTTGGCAGGCCGAAAAGCACTGGGCATTTGGCTAAACAGTGATGAATCTCCAGAGCGTATTGCCTCAGATCTGGAAAATTTTGATCTGGTTGCTATCAACTTCCCTGTTTTTGTCGACGGCCGCGGTTTTTCCTATGGCAGAGATTTGCGCGAAAAATATGGCTATCAGGGCGAAGTCAGAGCAATCGGTGAGTTTATCCGCGATCAGCTCTTTTTCCTTAAACGCTGTGGGTTTAACGCCTTCGCTTTAACTGGCGTAGATCTGGAACCGGCACTGGAAACCTTCAACGACTTTAGCGACAGCTATCAATCAGCTATTGATCAACCGGAACCTTACTTTAAGCGCCATTAGCAGGACCCGTCGTTAGATCATCAAGCCCCCTGCCGACGGTTAGTGCTCTAGCACACTGGAAACACCGTTATGCCTAACGCGAGGCCTTGCAGACTGGCCTTTTTCCGGGTTTAAAGCAATAATCACCAGATCAGCAACCGACAACAGGCAAAGGCATGGAATCCGGCAGTATCACTTTTGCTTTTTTTCTCATTTTTTCCGGCGCGGCCGTGCTCGCGTCAGTAGCTCTCTATACCCGCCAACCCATACTCATTGCCTATATCGCTCTTGGCGCACTTATTGGCCCATACGGATTGGGCTATGTCACCGATTTGAACTTGCTGTCAGACATCGCT
Organism: Oceanicoccus sp.; assembly: GCA_036963965.1. GTDB lineage: Bacteria > Pseudomonadota > Gammaproteobacteria > Pseudomonadales > Dasaniaceae > Oceanicoccus. The sequence continues at coordinate 30,582 of JBALTE010000012.1, forward strand.
CATTTTGGCATTATATTCTTGCTGTTCCTGCTTGGCCTGGATATGCAGCCTCAAGCACTTATTGCAACCATGAAGAAAGCCTCCTGGGTTGCAATCTTTAGCTCCATCGCCTTTTTTGGTATCGGCTATTCGGTTGCCTGGCTTTTCGAGTTCACACATACAGAAGCGATTATCATCGGTGCTGCGATGATGTTCTCAAGTACCATTATTGGTATCAAACTGCTCCCCACCACAGTTCTGCATCACCGGCATATGGGAGAAATGATGATAGGCCTGCTACTAATTCAGGATGTTATCGCAATATTTGTGTTGCTGATTTTATTGAGTGGTGACCTGGGTAAGTTTGATTACATGATTCTCGGTAAAACCATCATCGCCCTGCCTATTTTTATTGGTGGTGCGGTGTTGTTTGTGAAGTTTGTACTACTCAAATTAATTCAGGCATTTGATCGATTTCACGAGTACATATTTCTGTTAGCTATTGGCTGGTGTCTGGGCATGGCAGAGGTTGCACACCTGGTCGGACTCTCGGCAGAAATTGGCGCTTTTATCGCCGGCATATCGCTGGCTACCAGCCCCATTTCTCAGTATATAGCGGTTAATCTAAAACCGCTGAGAGACTTCTTTCTGGTGTTGTTCTTCTTCTCTCTGGGAGCGCGATTCGATCTTAGCTTGTTAGTAGAAATATTACTGCCCGCGGTAATACTGGCAACGCTAATTTTGATTTTCAAGCCCATTATATATTACGGTTTACTGCGAAATGTCAGCGAAAGAAAACCACTGGCGTGGGATATAGGCTTTCGCCTCGGGCAGATTAGCGAATTCTCTTTGCTAATTGCCTATGTCGCAACGAGCGCCTCCCTTATCGGTCGAGAAGCCTCACACCTAATTCAAGCAACGGCGATTATCACCTTCATTGTATCCTCGTATATTGTTATTTTTAATTGCATGACACCGATCGCAGTGTCCGATCGATTGCGAAGAGACTGATACTCAGTTAACGCGAAGCTGATAGATCATTTTCAATACATCCCGGCGCAATTGTTTCACCAGTATGGCTTGCTCTTGGCGCGAAACCTGCTCGTAACTCAATCGCACAAAATTACGAGTTACCGATAGTAGTGTGGGTTTCCAGGGTGGGTTTTCGCTGGCTATACGACGCGCAAAATCAATAGCTCCTTCGTTGGTATTGCGCGCATAGCCAGCGCTCTCTAGCTGCTTGCATAGCCGCAAGTACCATTTCACATGTGTTGCCGGCTTTGGCTTGCCGCGCCCTCTTAACAAATTACCAAAAACAACAAACAATACAATAGAACTAACAGTCAGCAATAGCGCCGCAATACGCCAGGGCGTCACTTCACCCAGTAAGCTTTGCAATACTCGTAATTGTCGGTCGCCTTTATATTGTAAAATCCAGCTAGACCAGTAATAACTAAACGCATCCATTTGTAAACGAGCCGCATTCAACCAGGCAATATTGCGGTAACGTAGTGGCGAAAGCGGAGTATCAGCGAGAAAACTCCCCTCTTCTTCCATCGCATTTTCAAGACCATATTCAATCCTGTTCGGAGCTACAGCCGCAGTAGGATCAAATCTTACCCAGCCCTCACCTTCCAGCCACACCTCAGCCCAGCCATGGGCATCAAACTGATGGACCAACACCGTGTCGGAAATGGGATTAATTTCACCGCCCTGATACCCGGCAATCACACGAGCAGGAATACCCACTGCCCGCATCAGAAACACAAAAGTGCTGGCGTAATGACTACAAAAACCTCGACGGGTATCAAACAGGAAACCATCAATAGTGTCTTCACCCAGCAGTGGTGGCTTCAGTGTATAAACATAGTTTTCACGATTGAACTTAGTAAGAATGTTATTAATATAATCGCGATCTCCTGTCGACTCCAGATAGGTCGCTGCAGCAAATTCACGCGACTTCAAATTACCATTTCGAGGTAGCGAAACTTCCAATGTTCTTTCCTGTGAGGATAGATTGTGCCCGTACTTTGCCTGTTGGTCAGAACTGACCTGATACTTAATTCTTGAGTGAATATCTTCTGTTCTAACCAAACGAAAATCAGTGACTGTTTTTATATCTTTATCGCTGGCGTATGCCAATGCCAATGAGAACAGCCACGGCTGATGTGTCGCCTCCTGGTAAACCGTATATCGAACTGGACTGGTCATTGTCGCCAACAACGTTTTAGTTTGTAGCTCCGTCAGAAAGTCTTTTTGCAATTTGGCTTGCGTCCAACTTCTTCCATCAAACTCTGACAAAACCAAACCTCGCCAGTACATATCCTTTCGCGCCGGTATTTCATCGTCAAATACCACCCGAAAAGCCAACGCCCCACTTTGACTGAGATTAGAAATGTCACCGGGGGCCATCGATTCACTGAGCCCCGTTTTCGCTTGATGAGAAGGGAGCGGAACCTTCCAAAGCGGATCAAAGCGAGGGAAAATAATAAATAGCACTGCCATTAATGGCAGTGCTTGAGCAAACATCACCGCCGCTTTTTTCAAACTGAATAAATTCAATTTGTCGTAACTATGCTGGTGTAAGGCGACCAAAGCCGTACTAATAAGCAGAATCGACAGAAAAATAAATACCGATATCAAAAAATCCTGGGAAAACAAAAACTCTGTCAACGCTACAAAATAGGCCAGAAAAATAATAACGTAAACATCACGCTTATCAACCATTTCTAATAATTTCAGACAAAAACCTGAAAAAAGCAAAGCAACCGTTGGCTCCAAACCTACCATTGTTCCATAACTTTGGTATATGCCGAAAAAACAGAGCAGCGCCAGTATTAGCTTAAGGATTTTAGGCGGCAGAGACCAACGCCCCTGATAGACCATCACTCGCCACACAGCACAGACAGCGTAAGCGGCTGTCACCCACCAGGGTAGCCGCTCAATATGTGGCAGAATCAGTGCAAACTGGGATACCAGAATCCAGCCCAGGCAATTACGCGGAATTTGCCAAATAATACTCATGATCCTGTACCTGGAAGATCGAATATTGCCAGTGCTTTCAAAACATGTGCTCGATGCTGCTCACCATGCCCCGGCGCAATTTCGACTCCAGGAAGCCGTAAGCCATATTCGTCATGGCTATTGTCCAGCTTCAGAACCCAAAAACACAATTTGGACAGGCGATCTTCAGTACTGCCATCAACCCTGTCCCATTCTAACCACACTCGCTGCTCTCGATAAGAAGCAAACTGTTTGGTCACTAAATCCTGACCCTTGGCATAACTTTTCCAAAACACATGCTTGGGCGAGTCCCCCGGTTGATACTGTTTGAATTCATAGAAATCATCGCTGCCTACAACAGGAACAACCTCTCCCTCCTCAACAGTATCTGTGCCGGCGCTTGCAGCGAGGTCGCAAGGTAATGGTTTTGGATAAACCAATACCTCAATATCGAGCGCCAGCAAGGTCCAGCAGCGTAACAAGCCAATGGGATAGAACGACTCAATCAATAAACGGTCCGGACGAAAAAAACCTCGCTCGGCCACCGGCAAGTGCAAATTAATCTGCTGATAATCTGTAGTGGTTAAGGTGACAGAACGATGTTCACTTGTCGGCCAGCTGACATTGATATCAAAATAATCTTTTTTGCCGTGGCGTGATAGCGATAATTCAAACTCGGCCATTTCTCCGGCAAAAACCGGGTTGCTTTTTCCGGCGGAAACAGTGAGTCCGGATAGATTGGCAAAGGTATGCAAAATCGCAACAATAAAGAAACTGACTAGTAAGAATACCAGCGCGAATGACATATTATTTTGATAGTTGATGGCAGCCAGAAACATGACGAACAGCAAAACAACAAACCAGCGGCCCGGTCTCGACGGAAATATAAAAAGCCGCTTCTGGTCCAGGGTTATTTTTCTCGTCGGCGGAATACGACGATCTAACCAGCGTTTAAAGCGACGATTAATTAGCTTTCTAGTGGCACTTACCATCAGGCTAGCCAATTACCGCAATTTCTTCCATTAATTTGTGGGACATACCGTGACTACCTACCTGCACATTGGAAGACGTACTAAGACGATGCTCAACCACAGACGGCAATATCATTTGTACATCCTCCGGTACCACATGACCACGACCCGACATAAATGCCCATGTTTTTGCGCAACGCATTATTGCCAGCGCACCACGGGGTGACAAACCATCAACAAAATCGGTGTGATTGCGGCTGTGTTCAACTAAACGCTGGATATAATCCAGCAAGTTATCAGAGCAATGCACATCATCAACAGCCTTTTGAATAGCTACCAGCTCCTGAACAGACATCACCGGTTGCAATCGGGAAAGTTTCTTTCGACTATCTTCTCCCATCAGCAATTTTCTCTCCGCCTCACGATCCGGATATCCTAGTGACAGACGCATCAGAAAACGATCCAATTGTGATTCGGGTAATGGGTAGGTGCCAGATTGTGTTGAGGGGTTTTGCGTGGCAATAACAAAAAATGGGGCTGGCAACTCACGGGTTTTACCCTCGATAGTGACTTGCCCTTCCTCCATTGCCTCCAGCAACGCACTTTGTGATTTAGGGGTAGTGCGATTTATTTCATCCGCCAGCAGAACCTGGGTAAATACAGGGCCGGGGATAAATTCAAATTGAGTAGTATCGCGATTAAAGACTGACACTCCGAGGATATCGGCCGGTAACAGATCGCTAGTAAACTGCACCCGTTTATATTCGAGCCCCAACACTTTCGCCAATGCATTTGACAAGGTTGTTTTGCCCATACCGGGAAGGTCTTCTATCAGTAGATGACCTTTTGCAAACAGGCAACACAGTGCCAACCGCACCTGAACTTCCTTGCCTAATAATACAGTGCCCACCTCTGCCACTGCTCTCTCTATATGCTTTTGCATAGTTCCCCTTAATAGAAAAAGTGCCACAACAAGTGTAGCAGTTCCTATTGCTACTGCAGGGAACTGATTCTCGGTTAAGCAATCAATTGCAGCTTAAAGAGCGTCAAGTCCTCTTTGCATATCGGCTTTCAAATCGTCGATATCTTCGAGACCAACAGCAACACGTATCAGGTTATCAGTGATGCTCGCCTCTGTTCGCTGCTGTGGCGTCAAGCGACCATGCGTTGTTGTTGCTGGATGTATAATTGTCGTTTTTACATCCCCCAAATTTGCAGTGTGAGAACATATACACGTTGCATCGATAAAACGCCAACTGGCAGCCCGATCACCTTTCACTTGAAATGACATAACACCACCGTAGCCGCGTTGCTGCTTGCTAGCCAAAGCTTTTCCTGGATGAGAATCAAGGCCTGAATAATAGACCTTTTCAATACCCGACTGCTGCTCCAACCACTCTGCCAGTGCCATTGCATTACTGCAATGTGCATCCATTCTCAAACGCAATGTCTCCAGACCCTTTAGAAAAACCCATGCATTAAAGGGACTCATAGTTGGACCACAAGTTCGCAAAAAGCCAACAATTTCATCAATGTATTTGTTGGCGCCGACCACGCAGCCGCCAACACATCGGCCCTGACCATCGAGATACTTTGTGGCTGAATGAACAACGAGATCTGCTCCGAACTCCAGTGGCTTCTGTAACGCAGGCGTACAAAAACAGTTGTCGACCACAAATATACACGCATTCTTTTTTGCCAAAGTCGACAGCGCTGACAAATCGGCAACTTCACATATCGGATTCGACGGCGTTTCACAAAATAACATCCGTGTATTCGATTGGATCGCGTGCTCCCAACTCTCCATATCGACCAGATCTACAAAAGTAACTTCTAAGCCAAATTTACAGAGATATTTTAGAAACAGATTGGTTGTCGTCCCAAATACGTTCCGGGAACACACTACATGATCACCTGCCTGTAACAAAGCCATGCAGGTACTGAGAATAGCGGCCATGCCTGACGCCGTCGCAACAGCAGCCTCTCCACCCTCCATTGCTGCAATACGCTGTTCGAAAATACGCACTGTCGGGTTGGTATAACGAGAATAGACATTACCCGTTTCTTCTCCAGAGAAACGTGCCGCAGCCTGTGCAGCAGATTCAAAAACATAACTCGATGTTGTGAAAATGGGCTCGGAATTTTCTCCTTCTCCAGAAGGAATGTGACCAGCGCGAATCGCCAGCGTGTCCATTTGCGCGTCTGCCAATACTCGTTGTCGCAGCGCTTCTTTTTCATTCATGACTAACTAGCCTATATAGGAATACAAATTAAAGTGAATCAGCGTCATCGTTGTGAAGTCCCATTACCGCAGCATCGTCAGCCGCATCAAGACCTGACTTATTATCATCGTTTCGCGCTGCATCCAGCTTGGCCAAATATTCTTTTGTGACATCACCGGTGACATATTCGCCAGTAAAAACCGAGCAATCATAGGTGGATACCTCGGGGTTTCCCTCAACTGAACTTGCTACCAAGTCATCTAAATCCTGATAGACCAGCCAATCAGCACCAATCAGGTCACAAATTTCGTCCTCACTCCGGTCATGGGCAATTAACTCTTCCGCGGATGGCATATCAATACCGTATACATTCGGATATCTAACCGGTGGCGCCGCTGACGCAAAATATACTTTTGCAGCGCCGGCATCTCTGGCCATCTCTATGATCTGCTGGCATGTCGTTCCACGAACGATGGAATCATCGACCAACATCACATTTTTATCTTTAAATTCCAATGGGATCGTATTCAATTTTTGTTTCACCGATTTCTTTCGCTGGCTTTGTCCCGGCATGATAAATGTGCGGCCAATATAGCGATTTTTTACCAAACCTTCTCGAAATTTAACACCTAAGTTATAAGCCATCGCCTGACCCGCAATTCGACTTGAATCGGGAATGGGAACCACAACATCGATATCGTGATCTGGACGCAAAGCCATTACCTTGGCAGCAAGTGCCTCTCCCTGCCGCAGTCGTGCCTTATAGACAGACACACCATCCATAATAGAATCGGGCCGAGCGAAATAGACATGTTCGAAGATACAGGGACTGGACTTGGCATTGTCCGCACAGAGGCGCGCATGCAGATTGCCGTCTACGTCTATATACACGGCTTCGCCAGGGGCAATATCCCTTACCAGCTTGAACCCCAGGGCATCAAGCGCGACGCTCTCTGAAGCAATCATGTATTCGACACCTGACTCCGTTTCACGAACGCCATAAACAATTGGGCGAATACCATTGGGGTCCCGAAATCCCACCACCCCATAATTAGCCACCATGGCAATTGCCCCGTAACCTCCGCGGCAACGACGATGAACACCTGCCACTGCGGTAAAGATATCCTCCGCCGATGGCGCTAGTTTCCCGAGTATCTGCAATTCATGAGCAAATACGTTCAGCAATACCTCAGAATCAGAATCTGTGTTGAGATGACGTAGATCAGCCTGGAAAATCTCCTGACTTAATTCTGCTGAATTTGTCAGATTGCCATTGTGTGCCAAGCTGATGCCGTAAGGTGAATTAACGTAGAACGGCTGCGCTAGTGCCGGGCTAGAACTTCCAGCGGTAGGATAGCGAACATGGCCAACGCCCATATTGCCCGTCAGTCGTTGCATATGGCGATTATGGAAGACATCTTTCACCAGCCCATTGCCTTTGCGCTGATTAAGTCGACCACCATCACAGGTGACGATTCCTGCAGCATCCTGACCACGATGCTGTAGCACCGTTAGTGCATCGTAAAGATCCTGATTTACATTGGATTTAGCAACTATGCCGACAATGCCGCACATCAATCTATCCTCATACTGCTCATAGAGCCGTTACAAATCCGTTTGGATAAAGCATCGTTTGTCCTAAATGATGCCTACTACAAAATCGACTATGAGTGTAAAGGTATCTTTACACCAGTGCTCGATTAATAAAAATTGGGGAATGAGCGATGACTGCTGCCACCACAAATCCTGATCGACCGGGAAAGCCATCGGTAGCAAAATCAGAATAGCCATCACGATAATAACTCCTCGTGACAATCCAAACGCCGTCCCCAGCAATCTGTCCGTACCGCTCAATCCGGTTATTTTGATCAGCTCACCGAGCAGGTACTTTATCATTGAGCCAACAATGAGCGTGGCCGCAAACAGTGCACCAAATGCCACCATATACCGTATCGATGCCGCTTCAATAAAGTCCTGCAGCAACACGGCAAAACTCTCGTGAAACGCAACGGCAACAAAAAAGGCTAAACCCCATACTGCGAGGGATATGGCCTCATTAACAAAACCTCTTTTAATACTGATCAGGCTGGAAATTCCAATAACCGCAACAATGACCCAATCTGCCCAATTCATCATCATTTTTTATACAGCCGCAAAATTTGTCGCGATTTTAGCAGAGGCTTAACGCTCACCATAGTTTTAATTACACTTTACCGAAGGACTCATTGTTGAAATCGAACAATTATCGACTTAACAGAAAATTCTTTTTCAATGGTAACTTTGTCTGTATTGAAAGCGTCTTTTCTAAACCTGGGCCCAATATAAACCCGTGTCGACAGGCTATCTCCGCTGCCAACAGTTAAGGTATACGCCTTATAGCCTTTACCTTGTAAGCTTTGTTTTAGTTCATCGGCATTTTTTTGCAAACTAAAACTAGCCACCTGTAATACCCACGCCTCTGGTAATCCGCTGGGATCTAAAACCGGTCGAGCGGTTGTCTTTTTCGAACTTGTCTCTGCCATCACCGCATCGGGATCAACCCCCGTATTTTGTTCCACGGGCTTGGCGATTGGCTCGATATCTTGAGGTCTCACCAATTCTGGGACTGTATATTTTTTAAACGCCGGTGTTGGTGGTATCTGACTGACCTGGTCGATACCCGGTCTTGAATCACTGAATATCACCGGCCATAAGATCAATGCCAATGACAACAAAACAATAGCTCCAACCAGACGCTGTTTAAATCCATCATTCATAGATTAGGTCTCATTTTTAAATTTTCCCTTGCCGAACTTTAGCAGCTCAGCAACAGTAAAGAAGGAGCCAAAAACAACCAGGCGGTCCTCCTTTTTCATGGCTGCCAGCGCATCGGTACACGCAAGTGTCATGCTCCCGCCTACAATGACTTCTGCCTCAGTCACCGCTGAAATTTTTCCCGCTAATGCCGTTGCGCCCAGAGCTCTTGGGGCATTTTCGAGCTCAACGGTATACCAAGCATCAAAACTGTTCTTCAGGGGCTCAACAATACCATTGATATCTTTGTCTGCCATGACTGCAACTAGTGCAATAGTACGTCCGCACCGATAACTCTCTTGCAGCCGTATAGCTAGATAGGAGGCCGCCGCCGGATTGTGGGCAACGTCAAGAATCAGCTGCTTATTGTCCAGTACGACACCTTGAAAGCGACCAGTGAGATCAACGCCAGCAAGACAGCTATAATCAACGTTATCGATGGGCAGCCCTAACAACTGCAGGGCTTGCAGTGCCGCACTGACACTTTCACCCGGTAGTGATGGAAAATGTAACTCTGGCAGCTCAACAACCAGATCATCAATGGACCTTCCACACCAGCTCCAAAAATCACCTTCTCCAGCATGCTGATGAAAAAAATCACGGCCAGCTTGATAGAGAGGCGCCCCTATTTGATCGGCTTCTTCCTGCAGTGAGGCGGGAGGTTTCAACCCTGCAGAGATAGCCGGTTTGCCAGAACGCATAACACCCGCCTTCTCCCTGCCAATTTGCTCTCGATCTGAACCAAGCCAATCCTGATGGTCAATATCGATACTGGTGATCACCGCAATATCGGCATCGATGATATTAACGGCATCTAATCTACCCCCAAGGCCAACTTCCAACAAAATTACATCAGCGCTATGGCGCTGACAAATATCAATTGCCGCCAGCGTCCCAAACTCAAAAAAAGTTAAGGGGACATTACCTCTTGCCTGATCGATACGATCAAAAGATTCAATCAAAAGCTGATCGCTTACCTTGTCGTCATCGAGCCGAATACGCTCGTTATAGCGCAAAAAATGAGGAGATGTAAAACAGGCTACCGAATATCCGGCCGACCTCAACAATGCATTAAGCACCGCAACAGTAGAACCTTTTCCATTGGTTCCCGCGACCGTCACCACTTTTGAATCATCAAGGGTTAACCCCATGATACTGGCAACTTGGCCCACACGCTCTAATCCAAGTTCAATTTCGCTGGAGTGACAAGATTCTTGCCAGACCAGCCATTTTTCAAGCGTATCAAAGCGCATTGTTGAATATTATCAATGTGGATGTAGAAAAAATCACATGTCGAAAAAAAATTATCGCGCAACACATTACCCGTATACTCTCTGATCGCCGGTGCGAACGGCCGCCACAAATTCAGCAATTTTTCGATGATCTTTTATACCAGGTGCCGATTCAACACCACCGCTTACGTCGACTGCGTAAGGCTGAACCGCAGTGACTGCTGCTGTAACATTGGATGAATTCAAACCTCCTGCTAAAACGATTTGAGACCGATACCGCTCTGGTATTCTTAACCAGTCGAAACTTTCTCCAGTACCACCTGGCGTGCCTTTACGATAAGCGTCTAACAATATGCTGCGGGCACTCGAAAAACGCTCTATTTCATTTTCGAGAACAACATTTGAACGCATTCGAATGGCTTTCATATAGGGGATTTCAGCGCGCTCGCAATTCTCGGCAGTTTCATTGCCGTGGCATTGTAATAGATCTGCTTTTAATTCATTGCGAATACGATTGACAAGACTATCGTCGGCGTCGACCGTTAACGCGACGGTGGTGACAAATGCCGGAACCAATGCACATATTTCAGCAGCAAGCTCCGCCGAAATAGCGCGCGGGCTAGGCTCCCACAATACCAAACCAATAGCGTCTGCGCCCGCATCAACGGCCGCCATCGCATCCTCAAGTGAGGTAATTCCACAAATTTTTATTCGGGTGCGTTTCACGCAAAAACTCTCGGGTAAGCATAAGACTTAAACAGCGCCGCATAATAGCAAAGAGAAACGCATATTGTCTGCAAACCCAATGATTACATCGACAAAAAATAGGGCCCTGGTTTAACCGCCGGCAATTCGAACTCTTCAGGGTAACTCACCCCCACCAGATATAGACCACAAGGTGATGCCGTTGCTGCAGCCATGGATCGATCTTTCGCCAGTAAAACATGTTCAGCCCAGACAACGGGTTTTGCGCCAGTGCCAATGGCCATCAACACCCCCGCAATATTTCTAACCATATGATGTAAAAAGGCATTACCCTGAATATCTATTATCACCAAGTCCCCTCGCCGGCTGACATCGATAAAATGGATATTTCGCATGGGAGTTGGAGACTGGCAAGCAACCGCCCGATATGACGTAAAGTCCAATTCACCAATTAGCGCCTGGGCGGCCTCATGCATCAATTTCTCGTCAAGAGGATATCGTTGCCATGTGACCCCAGCGGGCAAGATAGCCGAGCGTGCCGGGGCATTGAGGATAATGTAACGATAACGCCGGGCAGTGGCTGAAAAGCGGGCATTAAATTCGGCGGGAACTGGTTTTGCCCACTGTATCGCAATACTGGCTGGAAGGTTGGTGTTACCACCCCTAACCCACGCTTTTTCACCTCGAGTGGATGGACTATCGAAGTGAACAATCTGGTGGGTGGCGTGAACGCCGGTATCGGTTCTACCGGCACATTGAACGGTTACGCTAGCATTGGCAACGCTACTGAGCGCTTTCTCTACGGTTTCCTGAACAGTGGCTACTTGAGGTTTACGCTGGCTCTGCCATCCATGGTAAGCACCGCCATCGTAACTCACACACAATGCAACTCGATCGCCTTGCTTAAATTGGGCAGGAAACGGAGGGCTTAGTCGATCAGAACTATTCCCCACCTTTTTTTCTACCCCCACTAATTACTCAATACGCTCTATGAGAGCATCAGCTTCCTGCTTCTGTTCTTCGCTGCCCTCTTGCTTAACTTCATCTAGAATATCACGAGCACCTTCAGAATCTCCCATATCGATATACGCTCGCGCCAAATCTAACTTGGTGGCAACCTCGTCAGTGTCGGCAAGAAAATCGAAGTCTTCATCGGCCGCTTCTTTATCTGCTGAATCAACTTGACTGTCCGTTGAGCCTTCGCTTATCAGAGTACTGCCAGCGGCAATGGCACCCGCCGCTACCAGCGCATCACCAGCCGTGTCAGCAGACGTTTCATCTTCTAATTCAAACTCGCCAAGATCAAGGTCAAAACCTTCATCTGCAGATGAATCGTCGATTTCAAGTGCAAATTGGTCGAGCTCTATATCACTAGTGTCATCAGACCCGATGTCTATTTCAAACTCTACATCGGCTTCGTCGAGCTCAATGTCTGTTTCAAGTTCTAGCTCTATAGCGTCGCCGATACTTGCAGCATCAGTGTCCATATCAATTAAATCAGAATCCAATTCCAGACTAAATTCATCGTCCTGAGAATCACTTGTTAATTCGACACCGTCTCCAAACTCAGCCTCTAAATCGCTGAGATCGCCAGCATCAAGCGCTTCAAGATCAAGATCATCGTCCAGATCCAGTTCAAAAGCATCGTCGGCTGCAGTCTCGGTCGACTCATCTTCTACGAGATCAAAAGAATCATCAGATGACTCCAGATCTTCCATTGTGAGGGTGGTATTTTCCTGTGTTGCATCGAGCGACAATTCATCGAAACTTGTAGCAAGATCTTCTTCAACATCCAGATTAACCGTATCCTCAACGCCTAACTCAAGCTCGATTGCCTGCTCTTCCTGGACCGGATCAAAATCCAGATCATTCCCTTCTATGAGATCAGCATCCATATCTGCATCAGAAAAATCTGACACCTCGACACCGTCCAGCCAGTCAGAAACACCGTCAACATCGGCAATCATCGCCTTAACCTGCTCGACTGCCTGCTGATCACCCAACAATTCTAAGGTCCCAAACTGCTGCTGAAACGCCGGTTTATCGCGTGTTTCAATATAAACCTCAAGCAGCTTAGCTTGTAAATCTGAACGGCCTGGTTCTTGTTCAATACTGGATCGAAGTAAGTCTATCGCTTGCTGATAACGGCCATAGGCAATATAGATATCTGCCTCAGCAATTGCATCACCAGTCTCAAGTTGTACCTCTTGGGTTTCCTCTGCCGCAACATCTACCACTTCATCGACCACTTCATCGACGCTGTTATCTGCAGCGAGCTCCTGCTCTAACTCTGCAACCAGATCGGCGGTTGCATCTTCTTCCTCAATAGATTCGAGACCCGCAGTGAGCGACTCAACCGCTGCTTCATCTTCATTTTCATCGTCGAATCCTGCAAATGCCTCAGCCGCCTCACCGATATCACTTGAATCGTCCAGCTCCAGCTCTTCATCATCAGTCTTTTTGCGACGCTTAATAAATAGAAATATCAATCCGAGCAACAAAGCTCCCGCGCCACCTGCATAGAGGGGGTTCGACAGTAATTTATCAAACAGACTTTGTTCTTTGGGCTTGGTAATAATAGTATTTCTGGCTTGCTGCTCTTTTTCTTTAGCTGCCTCAGCCGCAGCATCAGCTATGTCACTGACGCTAGCTTCTTGGTCAGCCGGAGATTCAATATCCATTGGCGAGCCTACGCCTTCCGCGCTATCCGCATCACTCTCTCCGCCGAGCTCATCAGAACTCAAAATACTATCGCCATCCGACGCATTACTTTGCATTACTGCCAGTTGGTCGTCTTTCAGTTCCAGCAACCGTTGCAATGTCGCCACCTTGGATTCCATATCATCCAAACGAGACTGCAACTCATCGTTCTCGCGAACGGTTTTATCCAAATTTTCCTGAGCAACAATTAAGTCATCCTGCAACGCTTCGGTGCCAGATGTCGTCCCGGAGCCATCACCAGCACTGGAACGGTCGTCGCTGCCGCCAGCCGCTATTGATAAACGCGGCTCACTGCCGGCTTCACCAGCGGCGGGCTCATAAGAGTCAGTAGCATCTAATTGGGCACCAGTCGTTTCGGCAACAGTTTCATCGCCTTGCCGCCAAGCTCTATTCTGATTTGCCACCTCGCTAACGGCTTGTTTAGCGGAGACTGATATATCCTCGGACGACGGCAACCGCAACACCGAGCCTGCCTTAAGCCGGTTGATATTGCCATTCGCAAAAGCCCGCGGATTTAACTTCTGGATACCGACCATAGTCTGCTGCACGGACGCACTGGCTGGTCGGTTACTGTTTGCTATTTCCCACAACGTGTCATTATTACGGACTCGATATTCCCCATCTGATGACGACGGAGCTGTGGCAGAGGCCCGAGAACTAGCGTTATTATCAACTGCAGCCGCTCTAGACGTCACTGACCTCACCGGGGCCGGTGATTGTGCAGATGTTGTCACTGCCGATCGAACTGCTGCTGTATTCTCACTGGCAGCCTGCGCAATAGGTTTTGCACTGCTTTCACTGAATACAGGCAAGTCCAAAAGCACCGTGTATTCTCGGAGCATTCGGCCTGTAGGCCAGCGAGTTTCGACTAGAAAATTAAGATAGGGTTCGATAATCGGGTCGCGAGTGGTAACTCTGATGACACCACCACCGTTGCCGTCGAGCTGCACATTGAATTTTACATTACTCAATGAATAATCCAGGCTAACGCCTGCATTATCGAAATCATCCGGCGTCGCCATTTTGATCAAGACTTGAGATCGATCGAGGTCTTCAGTGTTAAGCAGGCGAATTTCAGCGTCCAGCGGCTGGTTGAGAGCCGAATTAAGAGTGAGGTCACCCATACCCAGTGCGCCGACCACACCTGCCTGCAATGCCCCAATCGCTGCTATCGCAGCCGCAAGCTTGTTACGTACCATAATTGTTCCCTTTTTAGCGATTTAGTAATCCGACCAGACTGGCATTTGTTAACGGCAAATTAGCAAACAGCCGGTGCCATTACACACCGGCCGCTTCAATTTAATACCCCATTCAGCGGCGGGATAAAAAAGCTAGAATATAAATTTACTATTACGCGTAAGTATTAGTTAGAAATAGCTTTTTGGCAAGATTTCAACAATGCCAAAAAACCTTCCCAAAATGCCTTTTCCACCATTTTCAGACATGGCGCACACTTCACGAGCAGAATTGCCACCAGCTTTAGCCGGCTTCCAATCAGCTCTGGTCGGCAATCAAAATTCGCAACATCCGACGAAGAGGTTCAGCAGCCCCCCACAACAACTGATCACCAACCGTAAAAGCACTTAAGTACTCGGGACCCATGTTCATTTTTCGCAATCGGCCTACAGGTACAGCCAAAGATCCGGTAACAGCCGTTGGCGTTAGTTCACGCAGTGTTTTCTCTCTCTCATTGGGAACAACAGTCACCCAGTCATTCGCATTTGCAATCATGCCTTCTATTTCATCCATCGGCACATCTCGGCAAAGCTTTACTGTTAATGCCTGGCTATGACAGCGCATGGCTCCAATTCGAACACAAATACCGTCTACGGGGATCGCTGTGGAGGACCCGAGCAGCTTATTGGTCTCTGCCTGCCCTTTCCACTCTTCCCGGCTTTGTCCATTTTCAAGCTGGGTATCGATCCATGGCAATAAGCTACCCGCAAGAGGAGCGCCAAAATTGTCGGTCGGGAATTCAGCAGAGCGCATTGTTTCAGCGACTCGCCGATCAATCTCCAGAATGGCACTGGCAGGATCCTGTAATTGCTCTGTCACCGCGCTTTCAACTGCGCCCATCTGGCGGATAAGTTCACGCATATTCTGCGCGCCAGCACCACTCGCCGCCTGATATGTCATCACTGAAGCCCAATCCACCAGCCCCTCTCGAAATAAACCACCCATCGCCATCAGCATCAGACTTACTGTGCAGTTTCCTCCGATGAAGTTCTTTGCACCTTGTGTCAGGCCATCTTTAATAACATCCATATTCACAGGGTCGAGAACAATCAATGCATCATCTGTCATTCTTAAGCTTGACGCCGCATCGATCCAGTAGCCGTTCCACCCACCCGCTCTAAGCTGAGGAAATACCAATTTGGTATAATCACCGCCCTGACAGGAAATAATCGCATCCATTGATTTCAGCGCTTCAATGTCGGTGGCGTCCTTCAGTGGCGGAATATCGATGCCAATATCCGGTCCCCGACCACCAACGTTGGAGGTGGTAAAAAATACCGGCTCTTCAATATCAGAAAAATCACCTTCCGCCAGCATTCGCTCCATCAATACTGACCCAACCATTCCCCGCCAGCCTACAAAACCTACTCTTTTCATTACCCTAATCTCTTAATACTGTTGATATTCAATACACTGCAAATTCTCTGACAGCACCGACGCCTGTAGTTATCGAGGTAACACAGAACTCCTCGAGCAGATCGATGGCCAACAATCTTGACGATCAGCGCTACTAGTGTAACTGCAGCGCCGCCGCCACGGCATCACCCATTGCGCTGGTAGTAACCAACTCGGTACCCGCAGAAAAAATATCGCTGGTCCGAATACCCTGATCCAACACGACACCTACAGCGGTCTCGATAGCATCAGCTGCCGCCACTGCATCCAGTGAATAACGCAACATCATCGCTGCAGATAGAATCATCGCCAGCGGATTGGCCTTCCCGTCACCTGCAATATCAGGCGCCGATCCATGACAGGGCTCGTACATACCACGGCCGTTTTTATCTAACGATGCCGATGGCAACATACCAATCGATCCCGTTAACATTGCCGCAGCATCGGAAAGGATATCGCCAAACA
This sequence comes from Oceanicoccus sp., assembly GCA_036963965.1. Lineage (GTDB taxonomy): Bacteria > Pseudomonadota > Gammaproteobacteria > Pseudomonadales > Dasaniaceae > Oceanicoccus. Next base: position 47,304 of record JBALTE010000012.1, read on the forward strand.
TATTGCCGGTAACAATCACATCAAACTGTTTTGGAGCCCTTACCAGCTGCATAGCAGCGTTATCAACATACATATGTGACAATTCGACGTCAGGGTAGTCGGCCGCCATTTCTTCGACAATTTCCCGCCATAACACCGTTGCCTCCAATACGTTCGACTTATCAACCGAGCACAATTTGCCGTTGCGTTTTTGTGCAGCCTCAAAGGCCATCTTGGCGATACGGCGAATCTCTGTCTCATTATATTTATAGGTGTTATAGCCTTCGCGCTCACCATTCTCGAGCGTACGAATACCGCGCGGCTCACCAAAATAGATACCTCCCGTCAGCTCCCGAACAATCAAAATATCAAGACCTGCAACAATTTCAGGCTTCAGCGACGATGCTTCCGCAAGCTGAGGGTAGAGAATTGCCGGCCTCAGGTTGCCAAACAACCCCAACCCTGATCGAAATTGCAACAAGCCCTTCTCCGGGCGCAAATCCCGCGCATTAGCATCCCATTTGGGGCCACCGAGAGCCGCGAACAGAATCGCATCAGAATCTTTTGCCTTCTGTAATGTTTCATCGGGCATTGGCACTCCCGTTTCATCGAGTGCCGCGCCACCTAATAAAGCCTCATCAAATTCGATACCCAATTCAAAACGCCGATTCACTACGTTCAAGACCTTTAGCGTCTCTGCTGTAATTTCCGGACCGATGCCATCTCCGGAGATAACCAATACTTTTCTACTCACACCTTACTCCTCAAACCTTTAAATCATCATGGACTGAAATAATCCAACCCGCCCTATCACTGTTACCGCCCACTAAAACCTTCGTGTTAAGGCCCAGCATTAAATAGCCAGGGCGAGCGCTGTCGCCATGATTGCTCAAACTCTTTTATCGCATCCGCGTCCTGCAGCGTAAGACCTATATCATCGAGGCCATTTATCAGACAGTGTTTACGGAATTCATCTACCGCAAATGGAATCTCTTCACCATTTGGCCTTATAACCAACTGTCGCTCTAAGTCGACAGTCAAACTATAACCCTCTTTCTCATACATTTCTTCGAACAAGCTATCAACAATATCTTCTTTTAAAACAATAGGTAACAGACCATTCTTAAAGCAATTATTGAAGAATATATCGGCGAAACTAGGCGCGATAAGAACGCGAAAACCGCTGTCTTCTATCGCCCATGGCGCATGCTCGCGACTCGAGCCACAGCCAAAGTTATCTCTCGCCAACAGTATTTCCGCACCCTGATAGCGCGGAAAATTTAATGGAAAATCAGGATTCAGAGGCCTATTACTACAATCCATATCGGGCTCACCCATATCCAGATAGCGTTGCTCATCAAACATAAAAGGACCAAAACCCGAACGCTTTATAGACTTCAGAAACTGCTTGGGAATAATCATATCGGTATCAACGTTAGCCCGATCGATTGGCGCCACCACGCCATTTACTGTGGTAAATTTTTTCATTTTTATTTTCCTCTATCGCTCTTGCTATAGGCCCATAACGTCGCGAACATCAACAAAATGCCCTGCAATGGCCGCAGCCGCTGCCATTTCCGGACTCACCAAATGAGTTCTGCCACCAAAACCCTGCCGCCCTTCAAAATTTCGATTGGATGTTGATGCGCAATGCTCTCCATCACCCAATTTGTCAGAGTTCATTGCCAAGCACATTGAACAACTCGGTTCCCGCCACTCAAGGCCCGCCTCAATGAATATCTTGTCCAAGCCTTCTTTTTCCGCCTGGGCTTTCACCAAACCCGAGCCAGGGACAACCAGTGCCCGTTTTACACTTGCTGCCTTGGTTTTACCTTTAACGACAGCTGCCGCCGCTCGCAAATCCTCTATCCTGGAGTTCGTGCAGGAACCGATGAACACACAGTCCAGCTGAATGTCGGTAATCGCCATACCTCCGGTCAACCCCATATATTTGAGTGCTCGTTCGATGGCGGCCTTTTTCGCCGGATCATTAATACCATCCGGAGAGGGAACCACACCGTCAATGGCTACTACCATTTCCGGGGAATTACCCCAGGTAACCTGCGGAACGATCATTTCAGCATCCAACTCAACAACAGTATCAAAGCTGGCATCATCATCACTGCGCAGGGTGCGCCAATAACTTACTGCCTGATCCCAAAGCTCTCCTTTGGGAGCGTAGGGTCTACCCTCGACATAGTTTAGCGTTGCCTGATCCACCGCAACCATGCCAACGAGTGCGCCCGCCTCAATCGCCATGTTGCACACGGTCATACGGCCCTCAATCGACATATCACGAAATACACTACCGCCAAACTCTATTGCATGCCCGGTACCACCCGCCGTACCAATTTTTCCAATAATCGCCAAAATTACATCTTTGGGCGTTACACCAGGTCGCAACGTACCATCAACTTTGATCAGCATATTTTTCATTTTTTTCTGGATTAAACACTGCGTCGCCATCGCATGCTCAACTTCGGACGTCCCAATACCGTGAGCCAACGCGCCAAGCGCTCCGTGAGTTGCCGTATGGGAGTCGCCACACACCACGGTCATACCGGGCAAGGTTGCACCCTGCTCCGGACCAACGACATGAACAATACCTTGCCGAATATCATTAATTTCGAACTCGGTAACACCAAACTCCTCACAGTTATCATCGAGGGTCTCCACCTGAATACGCGAAACATCCTCCACGATACCCGCCACACCACCATCCCGTTCCGATTTTAACGATGGAACGTTATGATCAGGCGTCGCCAGGTTAGCATCGGCGCGCCACAATTTACGGCCGGCAATACGCAAACCTTCAAAGGCCTGAGGTGATGTCACTTCGTGTACCAACTGACGGTCTATATAGATCAGCGCCGTACCATCGTTACGCTGCTTGACCACATGGGCGTCCCACAATTTGTCATAGAGAGTCTTACCAGCCATCTTGTACCTCACTCAATCAATTTATTCTTAAACACTTTTCTACTGGACGAATTCTAAACAGTCCCATAGAATAAAACAAATTCATATTTTTTATCTATTGTATTCCTTTATGGAATAATTGAGCAGGTCCGCGGAAACCCTCCCGCCTTAACACCTGCCTAAGCACACATGGACACACATGGACACGCAGAACCTACTCGCTTTTGTTAAAGTTGCCGAAAGCCGATCATTTTCCGAAGCGGCAGAAAGTTTGCACATAACTCAGCCCGCGGTCAGCAAACGTATTGCCACCCTTGAAAGCCAACTCGATAGCAAACTTTTCGATCGCATTAGCCGCACTGTGCAGCTTACCGAGGCAGGCGCTGCGCTGTTACCCCGAGCGGAGCAAATTTTGCAAGCGGTGCGTGATGCAAAACGCAGTATCGACGATCTGCAAGGAGAAATTGCCGGCAACCTGAGCATCGGCATTAGTCATCACATAGGCCTTCATCGACTTCCCCCGGTTCTGCAAGCATTCAGCGAGCGCTATCCCAAAGTGCACTTTGACATCAATTTTATGGACTCTGAAGAGGCTTACGAACAAGTCGCTCATGGACGTATTGAGCTAGGTGTTGTCACCCTTGACCCCACCGGTACGAGTCCGCTTACCAGCCAAGCCGTATGGCACGACAAGCTTGTTGTGACGGCGGCTCCAGGACATCCCCTGGCCACTATGAATGATATCAATCTAGCCACTCTCAGTGGCTATCGGGCGATACTTCCCGGGCTTAATACCTACACCGGACAAATCATTAAGGCTCTATTTCAGCAACACAAACTAACACTCGACGTATCCATGTCGACAAATTATTTAGAGACAATAAAAATGATGGTGTCGATTGGCCTTGGCTGGAGCGTGCTGCCACACACAATGATCGACTCTACTATCAACGCACTGGAAATAGCCGACCTGCAATTAAACCGAACACTGGGTTATGTACACCATCATAATCGCAGCCTCAGCAATGCCGCCCGCGCATTTGTATCCGCGCTTCAGAACGAGAGCGATTTTAGTAAGAAATAACATTATCAATAGGTAGCCGTGACCTCGACGGTCTTTTCTGCTAAAACCTAGTGATGATTGATTGAAATTCAGTAACTGGAGTTGACCATTGCCGACTATCGGTGCGCGTGAGAATGCCAAACAACTTACTGCCGTGGCTGATGATAGGTCTGCGGGCGACGACAGCTGGCTACTAATTGCCGAAGGCGGATGGATGGTCGGGCAGAAATTTAGTCTTGGTAACCACACAATCCTCGGCCGAGATTCCAGTTGCGACATCACCATTCCAGGCACACATTTATCGCGTCAGCACGCGGAATTGGCGATTTCGGGCAATCGCCTACAAATTCGTGACCTCGATTCGGCTAACGGGACCTACGTAAATGACAAGCTGGTAACAGAAAGTGAGCTGAAACCAGGCGACACCGTGCGCTTTGACGTTTTAGTCTTTCGCATACATGGACCCGGATCGCTGGAAACAACAGCAAAGACCCCAAACCGGCGAGTAAAACAGTCTGAACCCATTACGTCGGCGGAAAAACCTTCGCCAATCGCCAACAAACCTATCGCTAAGAACAAACTCCGGCCTGCCGGTAATCTACCCGTAAACCGACAAACCAGTACTGTGCAAAAGGCCACACAATCAATTGGAACTTTACTGGCAGTTATTATCGGCGCGATCATACTTGCTGCTATTGCTTATCTATTGACACAGCTGTAACAACGGGCATTTACCGAAAAACAGTCAGAAAATACCCAGCGACAATCCTGCCGCAAGAGCATTACCCAGCTCCCTGCAGGACTGAACACCGTCGGCGCTTACCTCTCCACAAACAACAACCGGTGCGGCAACTTCCCGCATAGGATATCCCCTGGCAATTCGCTGTATTTGTCGTATCGCACCTGTACCGTCATTTCCGGCACTGATAAACAGTCCATAGGCGATATTCAGTTGATGTGGCGCAGCTGGATAAAACGTGCGGTCAAAAAAATCTTTTAGGCCACCAGACATATAACCAAGATTTTCAGGTGTTCCGAAAATAATCGCATCACACCATAACAAATCGGCAATACCAGCCTCCATTGCTCGCAACAGTCTTGTTTCCACATCCGGCTCTAACAATGCTCCTGCAAAAGTTGCTTCTGCCAGCGTCCGGGTACTTCCTGATTGACTGTGATATATGATCAGTAAATGTTTCATAGACAACCTATACCCGGTTCCTCAATCTCAGACGATACAGCAGCGGTAACAATGCCGGGCGAATTATTGCGTACACTGCGAGCCCCGCACAATCAGCCAACACATCGAGTAGTGATGCATCTCTATCAGCAATCATTCCCTGCAATAGCTCCAGGAGGATCCCGTAGCCAATCAATATTAGTATTTTTTGACGCAAAAAATACAGTGCAGGATATGCAGTATCCAGCAGTGCTAACAGGACAAAAAATGCGATTAAATGATTAGCCTTATCCCAACCACTTGTCACAATGACTGACTCCTGCGGCACCACGGCCAACACCGTAACCCCAATCAAAGCAATGGCAAATAAACTTCTAGCTAGTAATGTGATATTCACAAATAATGTCCCAGACACAAATCCAGTGATTTTATACGTTCAATCAAAGCAGCTTATTATGAAGACTTTCCGTATACTTCATCGAGATTCTACGAGCCTATACTATGTCGAAAAAAAGCAACCGCACCAATATTTTTGTTGGCATTGCAACATCAGTCATTGTCGCTGCATCTTTTTCCCTGCTATTTTTAACCAAAACCAGCGGCGAGCCTGTGACGTTTTTTGCTCGCAGTATTGATGACGCATCCTATGACTGTGAAGATAAAATTGTCAGCAAGTACGGCAACAGATTAATCAGTAAAAGTTTTGACAACCTGTCCTCCCGCTATCAGCGGGAGGAGCGCCAGTATCTTATTTATTACCAAATTAGCATCAGAGAATCAAACGCCAACTACCCCGCGATCGATGATCACTTAGTCAAATGCACCGTATGGGAAAGACTAGGCTATGTTTCTGATTTTAGAATCATCGACTAACCGGCCTTTAAGCTTTTAGAAACCACTTCGAAAACATCTGTCGATAGATTTGGCTCCGCCATGATTCTCTCCAACTGCTGTTTCATTAATTCGCGACTGGCAGGAACGTATTTTTTCCATTTAGTCAGCGGACCCAGCAATCGTGATGCTACCTGCGGATTCAGCTCATTCAAAACAATAATTTGATCTGCAAGAAAACGATACCCCTCTCCATCCTGCTGATGAAAATTAACCGCATTCTGCCCGCAAAAGGCACCAATCAGCGCTCGAACTTTATTGGGATTCCGAATATCAAAAGCAGAATGAGTCATTAGTTGTTTCACGCGATCCAAATTGCCTGGCGCACTGCACATCGCCTGCGCCATAAACCATTGATTCACTACCAGAGATTCTTGCTGCCAACGCTGATAAAAATCCGCCAAAACACGTTCTTTTTCCGGTTCAAATACACTGTCCAAAATGCAGTTAAACGCCGCCAAAACGTCGGTCATGTTGTCACTGTTATGGTATTGGTCAACACAGGAAGCTAATGTTTGCTGATCATCCAGAAGCATCAAGTAACTTAGCGCTGTATTTTTCAGACTGCGCCGAGCAATCTGCTCGGCGGTCGCCTGATATTCATCAGCGCTTTTCATCTCCGAGTAAAGATGCAGCAGCTCTGACTGCAACTGCCGAGCGATAGTCAATCTTGCCGCTGTTCTGGCCTGATGAATCGCGTGAACATCAACTTCATCGGTAATTTCTGCCAAATACGCTTCTGTTGGAAGAGTCAAGATCAACGCGACCATGGCTTTATCCAATGTACTATCAGCTAAAATGGCTCGATAGGCATCAATCAGGCGACTATCTACGACTATCTCAGTATCCGCCCGGATTGCCGAAATCATGTCATTGAGGACTAACACGCCGAGTTGCTGGGCCGCATCCCAACGAACAAAACCGTCCGTATCCTTACTCATCAAAAATACTAAATCATCACGACTGTAGTTAAAGGCAAGCTTCACCGGTGCTGAGAACCCTCGCAGCAGACTAGGAACCGGGTTCTCTGAAACATTATCAAACACAAACTGCTCAGCGGCTTTTTTGACATCCAGAACTACTTCATCTTCGGCAAGCGCTTTACCGTTCAGATAAAGTGGCAATACGCCATTTTTCCCTAACAAGGCGATCGACAAGGGAATATGAAAAGGTGCTTTTTCAGTCTGCCCTGGTGTCACCGGACAGCTTTGCTCAACAGACAATGTATATGTCTTATTATTCTCGCTGTACTCGCCTTTCACCAGTAGTCGCGGTGTTCCAGACTGCGAATACCAACGGCGGAATTGCTGCAGATTTTTACCTGAAGCATCTTCCATTGCACACACAAAATCTTCACAGGTAACTGCCTCGCCGTCGTGACGATCAAAATACAAATCTGTTCCTTTCCTGAAATCATCCGGACCGAGAAGATTGGCAACCATTCGCACCACTTCAGCCCCTTTTTCATAAATAGTTACCGTATAAAAATTGGATATTTCGATAAATGACTCAGGCCTCACGGGATGAGACATAGGGCCGCCATCTTCGGCAAACTGAACGGTTCTCAACAATGAAACATCGTCCACTCGTTTGACGGTACGTGAACCCATATCGGACGAAAACTCAGCGTCGCGATAAACGGTAAACCCCTCCTTCAAACTCAACTGAAACCAATCCCTACAGGTAACCCGATTGCCCGACCAGTTATGAAAATACTCATGAGCAACTACAGCTTCTACCCGCTGAAAACCAGCATCTGTTGTGGTATCAGGTTTCGCGAGCACACAAGACGTATTGAAGATATTGAGACTTTTGTTCTCCATGGCCCCCATATTGAAATCATCAACTGCTACAATATTGAAAATATTCAAATCGTATTCACGGCCGTAAACCTCTTCGTCCCACTTCATCGCATTAATTAGTGAAACCATGGCATGGTCACACTTATCGATATCTTTGGGCTCTACAAAAATTCTCAAGGTAACGTCGCTACCGGACATTGTGGTAAATTGATCTTCAATGTACTGCAAATCACCAGCTACCAACGCAAACAAATAGGCAGGTTTACGAAAGGGATCATCCCACTTTACCCAATGGCTACCATCGCTATTGATACCGGAATCCACATTGTTTCCATTGGAGAGTAATACCGGGTACCGCCCCTGGTCTGCAACTATGGTTGTGGTAAAAACTGACATTACATCCGGACGATCCAGATAATAAGTGATTTTCCTAAATCCCTCCGCTTCACATTGAGTACAAAACATAGTCTTGGATTTGTACAAACCTTCAAGGGAAGTATTATTCTGTGGTTGTATATTGTTGATACACTCCAACACAAAATTTTCCGGTACATTGGCAATAGTGAGCAAATCGGCTGACAGCTGATAAGATTCTGCAGCCAGAACTTCGCCATCAATCGAAACAGACTTTAACTCCAGCTCTTGCCCGTGCAAGACCAATGGCACAGCGTTAGTACCAGACTCCGGGTTGCGCCGGATCGACAACGTTGAATGCACTTGCGTCGATTCTTCGCCGAGAGTGAAATGTAGATCAGTTGTGTCAATCAAAAACTCAGGTACTTGATAATCTTTGAGGAAAATCGTGCGAGGTTGCGCATCACGCATTGTCTTTTAACTCCGTCTATTGGTAACTGCTGGCTACATTATTTTTACCGCAGTCCAGTTGTCACATTAACTCTACCGGCAAAATTGATGAGCCTGAAATAATTAACTCCAAGCTGTTTGGAAACCCATTGACACCGCCTATCAAGCGACCTCAAATTCAATATGATAACCACCAAACTTCCGAATATTCAACACCCCTGTATCAAGTATCAAGTACTGCCCTTTAATGCCTTTCAGCACGCCGGTAATCTCGGCCTGTTTGTCAAAGTTCAGCGATGTGACCTTTGTAGGAAACTCCTGGACCGGGTAGTCGATATCTACCGATAAAGCATCTCCAATAGGCTGAATGGCTTGAAGACCATGATTATCCTGCAGACTGGAAATTTCTTTCTCGCACGCTATCAACAACCTATCGCGCTCTGCTATTAGGTCAATTCTATCAACGTCACCTTTTAACATGGCGCGCCAGTTAGTTTTGTCAGCAATATGCTGTTTGAACACAACTTCAACCAAGCCTGATAGTAAACGGGTACTAACACGAAAAATCGGTAAAGCCTGGATCGCCCCCTGATCCATCCAGCGTGTGGGTATTTGATTGCCCCTGGTGATACCAACTTTTATACCGGAAGAATTTGCCAGATACACAAAGTGATCAGTCATACAATGTGTCTGCGCCCACTCTGGCTCGCGGCATGTTCCTTGTTCATAGTGGCATTTTTCAGGGCTCATTATACAACTATCACATTGAGCCAACGACCTGAAACAGGGGTAACAATAGCCCTGACTGAAACTCTTCTTGGTTTTCCTTCCACAATGAAGACAGTTGATAGCTCCACCGTAGCTCAAACTAATACTACGCCCTAGCAACTCATTCATTGGTATTAACGTATCGCCAACTGGCAAACGATAGTCCACGCCTGTCTCATTGACACCGCCCAATTGAGTCTGCATTTTTCTCAGCAAGCCGCTAGTTTTTTCCATCAAACCCAATCCCCTATCACCAAGGTATTGCGCGATAATCCCGCTATTTCATTGCCTAAATTTATGTCCATTTCAACGGTGCCTCTTTGCCTGCTTGATCAGATATGTCATCACAGACATCTCCGTCAGATTTACTTCCCTTGTCAATATAACCGACCCTGTCTTTCTCATCGACAAATCGATGTTCATAACTAATCACTGCCTCCATACACAACGTCAATTGCTCGCCGGTCAACAGCCGACCATCGGGCCATTTTTTCAACTCTATCGCTTTTTTTAAACTGGCGTGAATATCTGGCGTGATATTACCGATCAATTGCTCAAAATTCATAACTGCCCTTCTTTCCCGATCGACGACTTATCGATTAATGCGGCGCCAATACCAATCAGACATCCCATTATCAAACCACCCAAATGCGCCACGTTTGCGACTTTTCCCGCGCCCAATATGCCGACCACTCCAATAAAACCCAGAACCATCATCGCAACGGAAAAGTAAAAGATCGCATTGGGAATCTGTAAATTCTTTTCCGGACGCATCAAACCCCAAACCCAACTGTAACCCAGCAAACCGTAGACAACACCTGACATACCGCCAAATATTGACTCATCGGCAGCCGCCTGCATAACGTTCGACCCCAGCCCAATCATCAGGGAGATACCCAACATAACGCGACTACCCTGCAACAACTCTATCCTTTGTCCTAAAAACCAAAGTAACGCCATATTGAACGCAATGTGCATTAAACCGAAGTGCAAAAATATGGGGGTAATCAGACGCCAATACTGAACACCAGGCGGGTAGAATGCGAGGGTGGATCCTGCCAGTTCAAAGTCATAAAAAGTCAGATACCTGACCCACTCAAAATTGTTATCGAGATAAACCAGCAGGCTTCCTGCAATACTCAACAGGATAAATATCAGGGTGACGGGTAAACGAGCGAGTAAACGACTAAATACCTTACCGGTTTCAGGTTTGTCAGGCACTTGTATGATCGGAATATCCGAATTACCCGATTCAAAATGATCGTAAGCCTGCCGGACTTGTAATGCGACGCGCTTATCACCAACCAGTAACAATTTGCGGTCGGTGTTTTCAACCACTCTGTGACTGACACCTTGCCCCCATAGGTATTGACTAAACACCTGCAAGTCAATATGCGCAGGCACATTAACGACAACAATTTCTGTCATGAATCCAACTTCTCCAATCTGCCCAATTCAGGCGGCAAAACCGTATAAACCACTTGTAAATGAAGCAAACAAGCTGAGCACTACGCCAGTGCGCTGCCCCAACCCAGTTTATCGCGGCAACTGGCGTAAAAACTGTGGTCAGTAGGATGAATAAGTTTAAGCTTGTAACGCCGCTTGTTTATATAAACCGTGTCGCCTGGCATCGCTGTTATATTGACCTGGCCATCGCAAGTAACAGGTGGGTGTATTACATTACTGTCAATTATTTCAATGCGAATTTCACTATTGCCATCTATGACAATGGGACGACTGCTTAACGTATGGGGAAACATTGGCACTAAGACAACGGCATCAAGTTTAGGGTGCATAATCGGGCCACCACCGGATAAAGAATATGCCGTAGACCCTGTTGGTGTGGATACAATTAGTCCATCAGAACGCTGCCGATAGACAAATTCATTATCGATATAGAGGTCAAACTCAATCATCTGGGCCGACGTTCCTGAATTCACCACAACATCATTTAGCGCCTCACCGCGCCCAATAACGTCACCACCGCGCCTCACTACTGCACTCAATAGAAAACGTTTATCAATTGCGTACTCACCCGCAAGCACAGCACCAACCCGCGCCTCAATTTCATCGGGTAAAATATCGGTAAGAAAACCCAATCTGCCCCGGTTAATACCTAGCACAGGGACATTATGCCGCGCTAACACTCTGGCCGCCCCCAATAGACTACCGTCGCCACCCAACACGATGATAAGATCGCAGTTCTCACCCATTTTCGCGTGACTACTGACAGGGAATGGATTATCAGCCAGTAATGTGGCAATTGACTCACCAAGTACAATAGATACGTCACGACGCGACAGAAAATCGGTTAACAATTGTAACGATTCTCCTACTGCATCGCTTGCGCGACCGATAATGCCTATTGTTTTAAAATCACCCATAGTTTTTGTGTCGTCGGCAAATGAAGGCGGTAGTATACGCTAAAATAAAAGGAAGCTAACAACCCTTATATGCAAACACTTTTACCACTCAAGCATCAAATTGTACGAGATTTAGCCTGGAGCTGTTTTGGGCCCAATATCATCGACAGTTTTCCGGAAGATATTTCTGGTATGGGCAGCAACATCCGCAGCTGCCCGATCGCCTTAACCGATCAGAGAAAACAGTGGTTGCTGCAACTCGATGAAGACCCACAACCCCTTGTACAACACTTACAGTCCCTCAAAAGCAGCCGATTAGGTCTTTACTTCGAAGCACTGTGGCAATTTTTCATTCGGCAAGACAATAAACTCGAGCTTATCGTTCATAATTTGCGCGTCTACCGTGAAAAGGTCACCCTGGGGGAATTCGACATACTGTACAGGGACTTGGAAAATGGTGAATTTTTCCATCTTGAGCTGGCAATCAAGTACTACCTTAATAGCTCCACAACCGCGTTAAATGACACCCGACATTTTTCAGCGGAACACAAGTATTGGGTTGGGCCAAATACTGTAGACAGACTCGATATAAAACTGGCTCATCTTCTCAATCATCAGATTGAGCTATCAGCATTGGACGAATCAATACCTTTACTCAAAGGCTACGGGATTGAGTCACTAAATAAAGTGATTGCCTTAAAAGGCATGTTGTTCTATCCCTCTATTAACACAAGCTCTCAGCCCTTTCCGGCCAATATATCGAGCGAGCACCTATCACACGACCATCTTCGTGGCCAGTGGATACATCTGGACAAATTCCTCAGTATAAATACCCTGTATTTACACTGGTGCCATTTACAGAAGCCTTTTTGGATAAGCCCGGCAATTTGCAACAACTCTGCGAGCTTAATAAATGCGGACAGCATTGGTCCTTATATCAGTGACTATTTTTCCAGTACTAGCAGACCGGCAATGATATGCGGCATGCGCGAAGATGCTCAAGGCTATCGGGAAGTGGAACGATTTTTCGTCACCGCAAACAATTGGCCGGCGAAATAGTGGCGACGCTTATCGCTCAAAATAGGTTTGATCCGCGGAAGAATAAGTGGCAATACCACCCACCAACGCACTGACCTTAAAACCATCTTGAGCCAGCAAAGAGGCCGCGGCCTCGCTACGGCGGCCGCTGTTACAGTATACAACATAAGGGATATCCCCCAACATCCTGGACTTCAATTTCAGTAAATCTAACGGCATATTGATCGCACCGTCACAATGCCCATCGTCGTATTCATCCTGCGTCCTTACATCAATCCAGCCAGCCCCTTCAGATACCAATTGTCTGGCCTGAGCGAGGTTAACACTGTCTATCGGCGGAGATTTTAATAGAAGAAAGAAGTCCCGCTTGTTCAACCGCATAAGAACACCATTGCTACTCATGGTAATCGTTGCATTTCTAGGCGCATCGTTCACCAGTGCATCTTCGCCAAAACAACGACCGACACCCAGCTCCGCCAACAGCTCGGGACGACTTTTTTCGTCTTCAGCTTGATAGACGCCAGCGATACCTTCTTTGATATAATAACAACATTCGCCGAGCTCTCCCTGACGCAATATGGTATCTCCGGCCGACACATATTGAGCAGAGAATTTATCCAGTATTTTACGAATATTCATTGGCGGGACTTTATAAAAAAGATTCGATCGCAACAGCGTCAAAATCCACTCTGAATCCTCATCAAAATCACGTTGAGCAGCAATATCTAACATGATGTAACGCGAAGCCTGGTCCCACGCCAACATAGCATCCAGCTGGTCACTGCCAAAACGAACGATACTGCAATCAGTTAACGCTATCGCACTGTGCCTGCGAGGCTGGTGGTTTGATAGTGGAAAACGATTACTCGGATCCTCGGCCAAAATGTTACTCGCGACCCCCGAACTGTCCAAAAGAGAAATTTCACCACTTAGTAGGTAGACCGTTTGGTTGTCGTTATCACCAACAGCGAATAATTCTTCACCTCGACAGACTGCCTCGACAGATTGATCTCGTAATAACGTCTTCAAGTGGTCTGCTGTTAAAGCATTGACAGGCACCAGCGTTTCCAGTAACTGCTTTTCTATGTGATCAGATATTTTGTGACTAGCGGTATTCATAACACTATCTACTCTTTATTTTGGCGATATATTTTTCATTCTTTGTGCTGTATTTTTGTTGCCATTCCTCTCCAACCCTGTAAACCCCCGGTGTGTATAGCCACAACATGAGAGCCTGGTGCTATTGGACAGGAAGAAGCCTGCAACATCTGATTTAAACCAAAAAACATCTTCCCGCTGTAGACGGGTTCAATGGGGATATCGTGTCGCCGCTGAAAGTTGTCAATAAAAGACATCAGTTCAGACGACAATTTGGCATAGCCTCCGCAGTGGTAATCATGGGATATTGACCAGTTTTTCCGATCGTCTATCGACAAATCCGAGATAAATTTTTCTACTTCAGTATCGAGATATTGCCCATTTTTTAACACTGAAAAACCTAATACTTTCTCTCCGGCTTCACAGGAAGCTGCAATCCCGGCCAGAGTAGCCGCAGTGCCACATGGAACTACAATTAAATCTACTTTCTTAACCCCATGACTGTAAATATGGTCGACAATTTCCATACAACCCTGAACGCCAAGCACGTTACTACCACCTTCCGGAACCACAAAAAAGTCCGGGTATTGCACTTTGATATCATCCAAAAAGCCGGCATCATTGCGGCGTTTATAATCTCTCCGACTGATAAACTTCAAATTCATACCGGCAGCTACAGCATCTGTCAGGGTCGGATTCATTATTGGTAAATCATCCCCCCTAATAATACCAACTGTCGACATACCAAAGTGCCGGCCCGCTAAAGCCAGTGCATGAATATGGTTAGAATAGGCACCACCAAAACTAAGAATCTTGTCAAACCCCTGAGCCTTGGCCTGCAAAATATTATGCTTGAGCTTAAAAAATTTATTGCCATTGGCAAACGAAGAAAACGTGTCGAGACGCAGCACACTGCAATGAATTCCAGCTCGCTGAAAAACAGGATCGTCTAACGTTTGCAGATTGGCGAATTGGCGAGTGGCGTCGAGGGATGGCATAACGCTAGCGGACTTTCATCAGCTCAGAAAGAGCGGTCGCCGCACGGCTATGCTCGGCACACCGATCACTTTCCCCGACAATAAACCGACCAGGTTTATCGATTGTAGGGATTGATTTTCCACAGACAGATCCCTCACCGCAGGAATAGCTACACAGCGGAACTTGATAGTGTTTCAGCCATTGTTTGTAAGTATGCATATCAACCGAGAGCTTTCCTGCAACGTAGCTTTCTGGCGAATCAACATATTCCCCAACATCCTTAAGCGGTATTGTCAGGTGGTCCGCTCCAGGCTGGTATGCTATAAAAGTAATCCCGCTTTCGACCAGGCGCTGTAAAACCTTATCACCACTACCTTCAACAAGATTCTGTTTTTCTTGCTTAAACAGGGCGATATCACCCTCCATTCTGGTCACTTGCTCGTCACGATAGAACAATTGCACTTCTCGCATATCAAGTACTTCTTTAAGTTCTGTCGTAGCAGCATCAAGCCTTGCATTGAGTTCTTGTTCAAACTTCTCTTCTAGCTCCTGAACCTGCTCATTACCAATCGTTTTACTATCCTGAAGCTGCTTTTGAAATTGTGTGCGGACTTTTTTCATACTCTCTGCCTGAACATCAAACTTCTGTTTTAGTTTCAGGTTTTTATGTTTTTCTTCTGAAAAAAGCTTTTTTGCTGCATCGAAAGCGGCTACCAGCTTTTCTTTTTCTATCCGATAGTGTTGCTGAACTCTTTCGAGGTGGTCCTGTGCCTCTGACTTCATTGTCGCGACGCGGAGTTTATGAGCAGCTGTAACCTCGGCGACTTGCTCTTTGAACTGCTCATTCAACGCCGTATTAACATCTGGCTTTGCACTGGATTGCCTACCGAACGCTGACCCGCTGTTGCTACCACGTGACGTTAAAAGTTTACTCTGCTCGACATCAGTCTCCGGTTCAACGATCAAACCCAATCGATTGCGTTTTATTGCGTCTGCAACAATCGTAAGCGTACCTTCGCCATTTGGCTCGATAATGGGATCCCAGAGCGAACGATGATGCCAGGATACAGAACACTGATTACGACAGGATAATTTTATCGGACCGGCACCAAGATCTGGACCACGACCACCACTATCTGCCAAATGTCGGAGGGGAACATTCCATGAGGTTTCAGCGTAGCCACTATTATCAAATTCGATCAGAAAGCAGACAGCTGAGGTGATTTGTAAGCGGCTATCTATTCGAACATAGATAGCCGAAGCAGACTTACTCTTATAGTCGTCAATACCAACAACATGATCCAGTATCGCTTCAAATTCCGGGTATAAAATTTCTCGGGCTACTCTGTTGCCGTCGAGAAAAATGATCGCCTCATTGGTCACACCCATATTCATCTGCAGTGCCCTTTAGCAGAAAGTAGCCGATATAATTGAAGGTTTCTTCTGCCTTAAATAATGCCTGAGTTGCCGCTGTTTAAGCCACCCAATTTCCGTGTTTTCAAGCGACCATTACTGTCCCTAAAGTAGAGTGTAATTCAAATTCAGGAAGCTGCTGTGAACTACTCTACAGTTCGCTTAATTGATAGCGTGTAATCCTTACTACATGACTCGGAGCCCGAGGTTACTGCGCTGCTCTCAGCTCCTGATAACGCTCTTCAAGCTCAATGTGCTGAGCCTGAAGATTCAGTAAATCCTGCTGCAATTTTTGCATTCCCGACGCTGACAACTGCTGACTTTCATTCTCAGCGGGCTGATCGCCGTCAATTTTATCCTGAAGGCCTTGTTTTTCACTTTCTAGTACGTCGATCGTCTTGAGCATTTCCTTACCCTCTTGAGTAAGATCGCGAACCAAAGATTCAATATGTTCTACTTCCGCCTGTGCTATCTCCATCCTTTGTTCGGCAGACTCTGCCAGGGCATTGTCAATCATAGCGTCGAGGGTCGGCTCCAATTCAGCGCCTTCATCATCGCCGGGTTCGCTGGCACTGACCGCGGCACTTTCATAAAACTGAACAATCTGTTGCAGCTTAGCCTGCAAAACGTCCCAATTTGATTCCTCTCCCTCTCCAGCGTAACGCGCTTCCTTTTCTGCAATAAGGAACGCGTGTCGAAGAGACGTCGCCTGTCGCTCTATCGGAGAATCCGGAGCAATATCCAGCACTATATCTCTATCCGGGTTGAGTTGTTGATGATAGGCCATCGTGCTATCAATCTCATCATCCAAATACTCAACAAATGCCTTTGTCCCCTTTTGTTCCGGAGATGCCAATTGCTGCTGTGCTGACTCAGCAGCTGTTCGGGACGTAGCAAGAGACTCTCGCAAGCTTATAATTTTTTGTTCGAGTTTTTTTACTAATCCCTTCTGCCTACCAATATGATAAATCAGAAACGCACAAACGATTAGCAGCAGCACTGCTAACTCGACGGCGATATAAAACAACAAACTGGATTCTGGCATATAAATCTACAACAACTCCGGACAAACCGACCAAGGTACTACCATCACGAGTATTCGTTCCAGTAAATTCCGCTAAGCCAATGAAAGCAATGGTTTTTCTAAATCCGTTAAGTATGGTACAGCTAGTGCTATTCCGCTATTGAGCCGGGCAGGAAAATGGTGCTATTCAATCGGAAAACAGCGCCTGAATTGTGAGCTGGTCGACAGTTATTGCCTAAATAATCGATACAGCGGCGGTTCGGACACGCTTGAACTGCGGTAAGGGTTGATATCCAGCCCACCGCGCCGCGTATAGAAGGCGTGAACATATAGCTCGTCCGGTGCACAACGGTCAGTAATATCACGAAATATTCGCTCCACACACTGCTCATGAAATTCCTGATGCTGCCTATAACCAATCAAGTATTTAAGCAAGCCGGCCCTGTCTATCTGAGCACCGCTGTAAGCAATATGGACACTGCCCCAGTCAGGTTGAGCAGTAACAGGGCAGAGAGACCGCAGCAAATTGCTATGCAGATGTTCGTCCGTGACAACATTGTTCACCGTGGCTAGCTGCCGAGGGTCCGGATCATATTGATCAACCGTGATATCTAATGTATCCAGGCAGAATCCTGACAGTGTCGAAAAGCCAATGTGACTAACCCCATCGCCGATGGTATATAGATCAACTTTTACCACTGCCCCGACACAGGCTGACAAGTCTCTTACCAATATGTCACAGACACTGTCCCAACTACTTATTCTCGTCTGATTAAATGAATTCAGATAAAGTTTGAACGATTTACTTTCAACAATTGATACTGACTCACAGGGAATGTGAAAGCGGGCACAGGCGACTTGCGGCATACCTTTATCATTCAACCACGATAGTTCATAAGCGTTCCAGATATCGACCCCAAAAAAAGGTAAAGCTGTCGACTCGATACCTAAATTTTCCCGTGACAAATGTCGGCTGATAGGAAACAACACATCCGCCGTATATTGATCAGGATAAGTAACGTCTTTGCCCAGGGGAATATCAGTCATTGCACAAACCTATGATTTTCTATCTGCTAAAAGATGCTTACAGCTAATATATAAGCTGCTTGGAAAACCTATCACATTCGTAAACGCTTACCAGAATTCAACAGATGCAAACTAAATAGAAATGCACCAATAGTGAAAAGTCCGATCATGGTAAATGCCCAACCAACATTAATATCTGTTATTCCCAAGACACCGAAACGAAAAGCATTAACAATGTACAAAATAGGGTTAACCTTGGAAACTCCAGCCCAAAAATCCGGCAATAAATCTATTGAATAGAAAACACCGCCCAAGTATATGAGGGGTGTTAGCAGAAACGTTGGCACAATAGAAATGTCATCAAATGTATTCGCGTAAACAGCATTGACGAAACCTGCCATCGAAAAAAATACCGATGTGATCACGACAATCCCGATGGTTACTGGATAACTGTATATTTCTAAATCTGTAAAAAATAGTGCTACCACCGTAACAATAAACCCTACACCCAGCCCTCTCGCCACTCCACCCATCACAAATCCCATCAAAATAATGTAGTTGGGCATCGGGGAAACGAGGATCTCTTCAACAAAGCGTTGAAACTTAGCGCCAAAAAACGACGACACTACATTGGTATAAGAGCTAGTAATAACCGCCATCATGATAAGCCCGGGGACAACAAACTCCATATAACTTACCCCCGACATTGTGCCTATACGCTTACCAATCAAATTTCCAAAAATAACGAAATACAAAGTAATAGTAATCACCGGCGGAACCAGTGTTTGTGTCCAAATCCGCATAAATCGCTTTATCTCTTTGCGGACAATTGTCATGAAAGCAATCCACTGTTCTTCTAAACTCATCTGGCAGGCCCCTTACTTTTACCAATAAATAGTTGTTTATTCTCAAGCTGCATTAGACTTAACCAGACTAACAAACAGCTCTTCAAGTCGATTCGATTTATTCCGCATACTAGTGACTCGGATACCGGCTGCGGTCAGCACTGAAAATAGCTCGTTAACACTTTGTTCTTTGGCAATTTCCACTTCCAGCGAATGCTCATCAGTGAGCTCGCAGCTGAAGCCTTCCAAGTAAGGGGCTTGCTGCACCGGGCTTTCGATATCCAGTATTAACACCTCCTTATGTAATTGTGACAACAAAGCCTTCATGCTGGAATTTCTAGCGATCTCCCCATGATCTATGATTGCAATATTCCTGCATAGGCTCTCTGCTTCTTCCAGATAGTGGGTAGTCAGGATAATGGTTGTTCCCTGCTCATTAAGCTCTTTCAGGAACTCCCACATTGACCGCCGCATTTCAATATCAACACCGGCAGTCGGCTCGTCAAGAATCAACAAGCGTGGATGATGGATCAATGCCCTTGCGATCATTAAACGGCGCTTCATCCCTCCGGACAAGTGTCGTGAGGCTTCAAATCTCTTATCCCAAAGGTCAAGTTTTTTGAGGTATTTTTCCGCACGCACTTCCGCCAAAGCCCGCGGCAAACCGTAGTACCCAGCCTGATTCACCAGAATATCAAAAACTGGTTCAAAGTTTGGAAAATTAAATTCCTGAGGGACAATGCCTATTTCCTTCTTAGCTGCCGAAAAGTTCTCGTCGATATCCTTACCAAATATCTCGACTTTGCCGCCGGTCTTATTCACTAATGACGAAATTATACCGATTGTTGTCGACTTTCCGGCCCCATTGGGGCCTAGCAACGCAAAAAAATCGCCTTGCTCAACCTCGAGATCTATACCTTTCAGGGCTTCAAAGCCATTGCCGTAAACTTTTGATAATTGCTGAATTGATAAGGCAGTAGTCATTGCATTTCCCGTCAGTCAAAAAGCCCCATAATACCATGAACCACTCCGCTCAGGCGCTGGTTTCCTGCTTACAGTCATTCCCGAGCGCCTGAACTTAACCGACGGGTCATATTGGGCACTGACTCCCGCTGCCGCTTTTGTTAAACTGCTGCGCTAACTAACTCCTTCGATCCAGATACTTATGCCATCAAGCAATCCATTAAATTATTTTCAGCACCACAAAGCACTGCTACTCGCACTGTTTCAGCACTGCCAGATGCAGCTGCCATTTGCCGATGATCGAGCAAGTGATATCGATATAGAATTTATCGACCGCCTTCAAATGCTGGCTTTTACCGAAGAGCCCAGTGACGATTTCCAGCAACAAGGACAATACTTACTGACGCAAATTGTCACCCACTACCCACATATCACCCCAGCGGTAAATCGAGACCTGTTCTGGTTTTTTGGCGGTGAATGTCTGCATTATATGGGCGATGATGAGCTTGCGCTCTACCAACAACTGGATGAGGTGCTAAACGAAGATTTAAGTCTGGGTTATTTGGGTGCTAAGTCAAAGGTATTCAAATTGCATTAGTTTTGCGCATTACGCAGCATTTTGATGATAGATATGATGTGTGTGAGAAGAAATGGAGCGGGAAACCAGGTTCGAACTGGCGACCTGTACCTTGGCAAGGTACCGCTCTACCAACTGAGCTATTCCCGCACCGATATTAACTGGCAAAGCCTGCTAATACTGTTACCTGTCTAATCAGCCAAGGACCACGATTAGATGACACTACCCCGAATCCTTTCAGAGATAATTAGACCACTTTCGAAGAAAAACCCAAAAAGTGCCTAACCCCTACTTCTACAAAAAAAATGGCGTCCCCTAGGGGGTTCGAACCCCTGTTACCGCCGTGAAAGGGCGGTGTCCTAGGCCTCTAGACGAAGGGGACGCTGTAGAACATCCAACGGTGTCCGTTGAAGTGGCGCGCATAATAAGAATCTTCGCTGCAAAGGTCAAGCCCAAATTTAACTTTTATTATAACTTGCAGATTTAATAACCTATATGCTCAAAATCCAAACAAAAATAGTGCCTGACAAGACAAAACCTATACTGACAAGCCTGTAGTTGTTATAACACCCCATTGGAATCGTAATTCCCATCAGGAATACCCATGTCCACAGTATTAATTGTCGGGGCTAGTTTGGCCGTTTTGGTCGCTGTAGGCATCCTTTTGCAAACGATGGATAATAAGAGGAAGGAAAACCGCCAGCGGGAAGCCGCGCTCAATGCCAGGGCGAGAAGCTTTGACTATATGCTTAACGGCTTCCCTGAAGGCTTCCTTCATCCACAACTGAAAATCCTCATCTGCCATTGCCTTATAGAAGTATTTAGTCAATTAAATAAAATCGACCCGGGTAATACAAACTACACTGGCAAATTGGCCACGGCTCAACAACGATTGACTGAATTCTCTGCCAAACCTGGCAAGCGTGCGCCCGTTACGCTATCAGATAGAGCGCAGATCAGAGAAGTACAAAAAATGCTTAGCAGCCTTTACAATTTCGTTTCTGAACTTGCTGCCAGTAAACGAATAAAGCCGGCTGACGCAATCCATTACCGAAAGCTGCTCCAAAGACTGCTGCTACAGACAACACTCGACGAGCTGATCAATCCGATCGCGGAAGCTCTGGATCAAAATAATAAACCTCTCGCTATCCACTATTTGCAGGTGGGCAGAGACAAAATGCAACACGAAAACGAGGATGGTTTCTACAACGACAGTATCAATAAACACAACACCCGCATAGACGCATTGACGCAACAGACGCCGACACAGAACCCTAGCTCAAATACCCATCAGCAGGACACTGACAAGCAGTGGGAGGGACTAGCCAAAACAGACGATTCCTGGAAGAAAAAATCTATCTACGACTAATCGCCTAATGGTATTACTCTAGTTCTTTAAATTTTAACGACGTTGAGTTCACACAATAGCGTAAACCGGTCGGATTAGGGCCGTCGTTAAATACGTGTCCGAGATGAGATCCACAGTGACTGCACATCACTTCTGTTCGAACCATACCCAGGCTTTCATCCCTATCTTCAGCGATAACCTCGGCCGCCAATGGCTGATAGAAACTCGGCCAGCCACAGCCGGAATCATATTTTGTAGCCGATTCAAAAAGCTCTTCACCACAACAGGTACACAGGTAATGCCCCGTCGTTTTAGTATCACAATACTGTCCGGAAAATGGTCTATCGGTGCCTTTTTCACGGCAAATAGCATATTCTTCTTCAGTCAGCTGCTGCTGCCACTCTTCATCACTTTTCTCGATTTTACTCACAATTAACGCCCTCTTTCACAAAAATTAGCTACATTTCACACTGACTTGCAGTAAACATCTACAATTCATAGCATACCTGTGTATTTTTTTTTACACTAGCGCCGCTTGAGATTGCTTGCAACAAACGCAAGCTCGTTACAAATCCTGAGTATAAGCTCTTTGATGCAGCTGAGTGAATCAACGCTCCACTCTCATTAACCAAGGTTGTTAACCCTGACCATGACACCAATTAAACAATCCGAAAAGCTCGCTAGCGTCTGTTATGACATTCGCGGGCCTGTCCTAGTTGAAGCAAATCGTCTCGAGGAAGAAGGACATCGTATTCTGAAACTCAATATAGGCAACCCATCGCCATTTGGTTTTGATGCCCCCGATGAAGTCATTCAGGATGTTATTCGACTTTTACCCAGTAGCCAAGGCTATTGTGAATCTAAAGGCCTCTATTCCGCGCGCAAGGCAGTTATGCAACACTATCAACAGCAGGGCGTATTGGATGTAGATATCAATGACATCTATTTAGGCAATGGTGTCAGCGAGCTAATTACCATGTCGATGCTAGCGCTACTGAACAATGACGACGAGGTGCTAATACCTGCTCCCGACTACCCGCTGTGGACAGCGTCAGTGTCACTTTCGGGAGGGACCCCGGTGCATTATATCTGTGATGAGGAAGCCGACTGGTTTCCCGACATTGCGGATATTCGCTCCAAGATCAACAGTAAAACCAAAGCTATTGTGGTGATCAACCCGAACAACCCTACCGGCGCGGTGTACTCTAAAGAACTATTGCAACAAATAGTCAATTTGGCGGAAGAACACAATCTGGTCATATTTGCTGACGAGATATACGACAAGATTCTCTATGATGAAGCACAGCACATTCCGTTATCTACGCTGGCAAACAATGTTCTTTGTGTCACGTTTAACGGCTTATCAAAAGCCTATCGCCTGGCCGGCTTTAGAAGTGGCTGGATGATGCTAACTGGCACCAAACATCATGCACAAGGCTATATCGAAGGCCTGACAATACTTGCATCTATGCGATTATGCGCCAACGTTCCGGCACAACATGCCATCCAGACTTGCCTTGGGGGATACCAAAGTATCAACGATCTGGTACTACCCGGCGGACGACTATTGAAACAACGCGACACCGCTATTGAGCTTCTCAATCAAATACCAGGGGTTAGTTGTGTAAAGCCCAAAGGCACAATTTACATGTTCCCAAAACTTGATGTGAAAAAATTCGCTATTCACGATGATGAAAAACTGGTGTTGGATTTTTTGCGGCAAGAAAAAATCTTATTGGTTCAGGGCAGCGCGTTCAACTGGCGGCAACCGGATCATTTAAGGGTTGTATTTTTACCTCAAGTTGACGAGCTAACCCATGCTATGGAGCGTTTTGCTGCATTCTTGTCTCGAATTGGATAATCGCGCCTTATGACTGACCTACATATCGATGATTTTTACAAAGACGTTGCAATTATCTTCCTGCGTTTGTACACAACGTTTCCACGAAAGGCCATTCTCTATGTTGATGAAGTTTGTGGCGCCGACGAACCCGACGAATTTGGCCTGCACAGTGAACGTTTTTTATCCGGGTTTAGTGCGATGGTTTGGCTGTCGGAGCATGGCTATTTGAAGTGTGATGGCCCTATCAAACAAGAGGCTTTAGACCAGGCCGTGTTATCCGAGCAGGGATTTCTGATACTGTCCTCTCGATCCGAGTTGGATTTTGGTGATAACGAAGATCGGCACACGGACAATAATGGTGGCATTCCTCAGTCGATAATGGAACATTCAAAAACAAATATTAACCAATTGCGCAAAGCAGTAAAAAGCCAATCATCAATTATGATCAGGCAAAGTGTCCACTCCTTACTGAATTATAACAACTAGAAAACTGTGCTGTCCGGCAGACTACAAGGTGTAGTGCAGCATTTTCAAACTCCGCTGAGAATCTTTTTCCGGGAAGTCTACACGATTCTGCAAGCGACCAACTAACTTGGCAGAAGGGCTTTCTTTCGCAAACAGAGTAGTTAAAAACGCTTCTCCCAGCTCCGGCGCATTAAGACAGGCAAGGATATCACCACCTTTAGGCAGCAGCGATTCCAATCGCCGCAACACCCGGCCATAATCTTTGTCAGCAATAAAGCTCCCTCGCTGTCGCGATGGTGGATCGATGATAACGATATCATATGGACCCTTGTTGACTATCTTTTTCCACGATCGGAAAATATCGTGTGATAAAAATTGTATATCTCGCTGTAGACGTGTTTGATGTTGGTTCAGCTGGTGATTTTCCCGTCCCACGGTAAGAGCCGCACTACTCATATCGACATTCACTACAGAATGAGCACCACCCGCAATAGCAGCGACAGAAAAAGAACAGGTATAAGAAAACAAGTTGAGTACTTTTTTACCATCAGATATTGTGCTCAGCCAATGTCTTCCCGGCTCCATATCCATAAAAAAACCGATATTCTGTTTATCGCCAAAAGACAGCCGATATTTCAGCCCATGTTCAATGGCCAACACCTGCTGTGGAATTTCACCCATAAGTATCTCAACCGGTCCACCACGAAGGTAACGGCGCTGCACCAAAATACAACCAACATCTTTGTCAAATGGAGACACCTCGCTTTTGAAGTCACTCCACCACATGTCTTCAGGTTCGCTATACAGTGTGATCAGCAGCACCGGAGAAAACCAATCTACATTGATATCACCCAAACCCTCATAAAGCTGTCCACGTCCGTGGAAAAATCGAGTAGCTCCAGAATTTTTATAGGTAATCAGGCCGTCGGAAATTTTGTTAATAATGCGATTCATTTTATCGGTTCTTCAACATTATGTAGTCCGACAGGATACATAATAGCATCGTGATAGCCGGTGACTATTTTTCGATATCCGGATAAGCCCTCATCAATTTCTTCGTCATTGCTATCTACCAGTAAGGGACGACCTCCCAGCTCCGAAATTTTTGTCTTCGTAGCTACAATAACAATGTTTTCGATGCCTATATCCTTAATAACAGCCGAACTGAGCTGCTGATTCCCACGACCGAATATGTGTCCCTGCCCGCCAATTGCAGTAATAATAAGCTTCACCGGTCCATTATGCCTCGCTATCAACGACCTCAAAGCGCATTCGTTTAGATCGCTACCAACAAGAGTACTATTCACAACCGCATCAACTCCTAACAGAGTATTATCCAATCCAAGTTCATTCATAATTCCTCTAGGCGTTGTGCCCGGCCCGATAATATAGAGAGTCCCCTCTTCCATTTCTTCAATCACATCCGCAGCAATGTCCTGTAACACCAACGCCTCTACTTCCCTCCCGGATGATTTAACATGCTGCAGAAAACGCCCTTCCTGAGGCACTAATAGCTCTCCATAATAGCGGGATCGCACCACGCCTTTCCTGACTTCGTCTTCGTCGATATCTCTGACTTCAGCCAAACCTAAGTCAATAAGTTCCCCTTTAATCAGTCCTTCCAGAATTTGACCTGCTCCATGAGGCGACACGGCATAAACTCCAGAGTGCATTTTTACACCGGCAGGAACGCCCAAAACCGGAATGTCAGATCCTACTGCCCTAAACACATCTCTCGCTGTGCCATCCCCTCCTGCAAACAAGATCAGATCTACACCTTGTGCTTTTAAGGTCTTTGCTGCAACGATAGTATCGTTAGCTGTCGATTCGCGACTACTTGCGCTGCCAATCACATGGAAACGTAAGCCTGCGTCAGCGGCAGCATTCTCGCCCATGTCACCGGCAAAGCCAAAGACCTCAACATTCTTGTATGACTGTATTGCTACTAATGCCTTCGATGCTCTTAAAGACGATTGCAGCACGGCACCCTCTCTTTTCGCCCGATTGACGATCAGCTCTCCATCACTGCCTTTCAGCCCCAGTGGGCCACCGATACCAGCAAAAGGATTAACGATTAGACCAAGCTTAAACATAAAATCTCACCACACATCTATATCTAAGGTTAATCACAACTGAAACCTAATGCTCGCAGTGCGGCAGTGACAGGCGCTGCCAATTGTTCAGCATTAACAATGCGATATTTGGAGAACTCCCGGCGCACCGGATAATTTTTCCGCAGCCGATCAAACTCGGCTCCCCGATCACACTCCGCGCTATGTAACATATGACCGCGTAAACGCTGATCATCTTCTGCCAGATCGTAACTGGCCAAAACAGCTTCTTTAACGGCGCTAACTACGTCTGTTTGTTCACTGATAAAAATTTGCAAATCATCATTATCACTCCCTAACAGCAAGTGTTCAGTACCCATCACAGCGGGCTCAATATCTAAAAACTGGCAACAAGCCTGGTAAATCATTGCTGTCCCTGCCAGCTTACCATCGAAACTATAACCGGCAATGTGAGGGCTGCCAAAATCCACTCGCTTCATTAAGTCGATATCAATATCTGGCTCGTTTTCCCATACATCCAAAATTGTACCAAGATCATCCCTTTCAGTGAGTATTGCCTTCAACGCAGCTGTATCTATCACCGCCCCCCGACCCGCACTGATAATAACAGTGCCAGAACGAAGCGACGATAAACGCGGGGCATCTAACAAATGAAAACTCGGGTGGCTACCGTAGATAGTCAACGGGGTATGCAAACAAATTACATCGGCGGCTAACACAGAGTCCAAGTCTGACAGAATTGAATATTGATCCTGTTTGATCAACGGGTCATAACCAATACAAGAAATACCCAACTTGTCGAGACGCTGATATAGACGACTACCAACATTTCCCAAGCCGACAATACCAACAACACCATCGGCCAGCAGCCATTCCATTAAACCCTCCATACGGCAGCAGGCACTGATAACAAAATCCACAACTGAGTCGGCGTTACACCCCGGCGCACTGGCCCAACCAATACCATTGGCATCCAGATAAGTAGTATCTAAATGATCCGTTCCAATTGTCGCAGTAGCTACAAAACGAACATTGGTTCCAGCCAATAATGTTTCATTGACTTCGGTAACAGAGCGCACCAGTAATATATCGGCATCCTTTAACTGTTCGCTTGCTAAATGCCTACCATTGACCCGGATCACAGAACCCAACGAGCCAAAATAAGACTCTACTTGCGGGATATTCTCATCGGCCACAATGGTTAAGCCACGATTTTTAAAATTCATTCGTCCAATTTCCACCAGTGACAACTATCTAGCTGCCGTTGAAAGTACTGCCCAAGACCAAACTCATCCAAATAATTCCTGATGACATCAATAGACGGAGGCTGCCAAAGAAGTGATTGATCATGCGCGAGAGGCGCATTTTTCTCCAGCCTGACCAACCGTTGCGCCATTTCCACTTGATCACGGTAATCCTTCAGTTTACTCACGATGGTTGCTGCTCCGCGAATCCCCGAACCTGCAACGCCATCAGAATCACGGTAAAGCCTCTCAATACTGGAAAATTTCTCCAACAATGACGAAGCCGTTTTTTTTCCGATGCCCGGCACCCCGGGAATATCATCAACACTGTCCCCCACCAAAGCCAGATAGTCTTCAAGTTGTTCCGGCCACACACCAAAATGTCCGTGAAACGCATAACGGTCAATTTTACGTTGCCCTGCAAAATCCCATAAATAATCGCCCTCTTTCAGTAGTAACTGGCCTAAATCTTTGTCTTTAGTGACTACAACAATATTTCGCCCATCAATCTGGGCCTTATGTGCCAGGGTTGCAATGATATCGTCAGCTTCATAACGATCACTGGCGAGAGAGGAAATACCAAATATCTCAGTCAGTCCTTTACAGGCCTTCAGCTGATAAGCCAACATCTCGTCAGGCAGCGCCCGACTATTTTTATAAGCTGGATAAATTTCATTTCTGAAACACGACCCCAAACTTTCATCGTAAGCGACAGCCAGGTGTTGAGGTCGAGCGGCCGTCAAAAACTTAAGCAAAAACTGCGTATAACCGAACAGTGCATTAACAGGTCTGCCGTCGGAATCATGCCACTCATCAGGAATGCCAAAATAAGCACGAAAAATATAGATCGAAGCGTCAATAAGATAAACCGAATCGGTCACCAAAAAATCCTAATTAAGTTCGTCGATACTAAAGTTGCCAGAATGGACACAGTTGGTATTTTGATAAAATACGCTCAACCGGTCACAAAGCTTTTTTGCTCGCGAAGGAAGGCCCACTTCACAATACTGTAGAACCTGTTGATAGACCGACGTTTTAAAGAATTGAGAATCTGTTTCTACACCATTCAGATTGTCCGTGCTCACGTTGAATTTTTTTCCACAACATTTGGAAAAAATCCACTCGAGTGCCTGTGGCTTTACTTCGACCTTTTCAAACTCAACTTGCTGCTGACTATCTCTACCATCTGGTGCATACCAATAACCATAATCCAGCAGCAAACGGCGCTCCTTTCCTGCCACGCACCAATGAGCAAGTTCGTGTAAGGCACTGGAAAAATAGCCGTGAGCAAAACTCACCTGATGATAACCACAATTTTTCGATGCCGGAATATATATTGGTTCAGCAGCCCCTCTTACTAATCGAGTATTTTCAGAAGATTCAAACAAATGATCAAATAGTTCAATCAGATCATCCGCACAGGGCTCAATGGACCTCGCAGAGGTCGATGTATACGTTAATGTCACTACAAAACCTTGGTCTTTGAATAAACCACACTGCTTAATCAACAAATTCTACCACGATCCACGCCAGAAAATGTCACGCGCCCTTTCTGTAAAGGACTATAATTGATGCAATACTCACCGATAGTACCGGGGCAACAATAACTGTATTGATTGGCCACTGATAACAGCAGACGTTATTTCAACGCTTTTTGTATAAAGTAGATATACGTAGAGCCTTGGGTTTCCTGCTGCAACAGCTGATGCCCGAGAAAACCACAAAATTTTGGAATATCTCGCTGAGTTGATGGATCAGTAGCAATAATTTTTAGAATATCGCCCGCCTCAATTTCGCGGATTTTATTGTGCAACATCATCACCGGCTCCGGACAAAGTAAGCCAGTGGTATCAAGCGTATCGTCTACTGATAAATCCATAAAAATCTTATAACAATTGATAGTGGGCAGCTATTGTCGCGCATTAGCACTATTATTCAAGAAAAGACTGCCGCAGCTATGAAGTATTTGACCTCACAGAGATGCCAATATGACTGACGAGCCCTCATTGCCTGATATCCAACCAGAAAAGAACCCTGTTGATAACGCAACCCAGCTGACCGTCGACTGTTTGGAGTTCAGTTTCTTATTGTTGCGCGAAATTCGCCCTTCACTCGCGTTAATAATACAAAACCTGCTAGCAGAAAGCCGTCACTATGGCGATGTAAATACCGGAGCTAAACTGATCACACTCAATCTGGATTCTCAGATAGTTAGCGATATTGTGACCGCTTTATCCGGTGTTGCGGAACATGCAGCGTCTAACGATGGCAGTAATAA
Organism: Oceanicoccus sp.; assembly: GCA_036963965.1. Lineage (GTDB taxonomy): Bacteria > Pseudomonadota > Gammaproteobacteria > Pseudomonadales > Dasaniaceae > Oceanicoccus. Next base: position 77,285 of record JBALTE010000012.1, read on the forward strand.
AGAGCAAATGGTGGCAATTCACCAAACACTTCTGGACTGGCTGTTATACGCTCAGAGCTTTCTCGACGACTTTTCATCACCCAAACAAAAAGAATGAGCTATCACTCTTTTAACAGCAGCGTGCAACTCTCAGTAACAACATCAAAGGCAATAACAACTCGACCCTGGTCAATTTGACGTTTTACTTGTGCCACTTTTTGCTCGAGCGTGTACTCGGCTAATCCGTAGTCGGTTCCCTCTCTGTTAACAAACTCTTCGATTATTGCCGTTAATATATCCGCATCCAACTGTTGCGGGGGGACTTCAATATACTCGTCTATATCCATGCTAAAGGCCGTGTAGTGCATCAGCATGGTGTTTAATATGATCACCAATAAAGCTGCTGATAAAATAATAGCTGTGATCATATCCAGGCTGCATTCTCAAGACCAGCGGATGGCTGTACGCATCACAGGCAGCTTTTAGCAGTTCAGGCTTTAACTGGCCTGTTAGAAAGTCATCTGCATCGCCTTGATCAATCAAAAGAGGTAATTTTCGGGTGGTATGCGCAATAAGTGCACTAGCATCATAATTCTGCCAACTGCTCTGGTCCGACCCAAGATAATGGCTAAACGCTTTTTCTCCCCAAGGGCATTGCATCGGTGCACAGATAGGAGAAAAAGCAGAAACAGAGTGATAACGATCGGTATTTTTCAGCGCAATGGTTAAAGCCCCGTGTCCACCCATTGAATGGCCGAATATCCCGCTGCGATCAATGTCAACGGGCTGGGTCTGACTGATCAATTCCGGTAGTTCTTCAACGATGTAATCATACATTCGATAGTGTTGTGACCAGGGTAACTCAGTGGCATTAAGATAAAACCCCGCGCCCTTGGCAAAGTCCCAGGCATCATCATCGGGAACATCATCGCCTCGAGGGCTGGTGTCAGGTGCCACAAGAGCAACACCATACTCCGCTGCGTATCGCTGCGCCCCCGCTTTAGTGACAAAATTCTGGTCATCACAGGTCAATCCCGATAGCCAATAGAGCACCGGAACGGGGCCATGCTCCGCTTGTGGCGGCAAAAACACCGAAAACACCATTTCACAACCCAAGACTTGCGACTGGTGCGTATAGCGTTTCTGCCATCCGCCAAATACCTTATTACCGGTCATTTCCTGCATCATTATCGCCTTAATAAATAATTACTGAGCGAATACTCTCTCCAGAGTGCATTAAATCAAAGGCTTTGTTGATGTCTTCCAGCCCCATAGTGTGGGTAATCATTTCATCAACTTTGATTTCTCCTTTCAAATACCGATCGACATAACCCGGCAATTGTGTGCGACCCTTAACCCCGCCAAATGCACTGCCCCGCCAGACACGTCCGGTTACAAGCTGAAAAGGCCGCGTACGAATTTCCTGGCCGGAACCGGCCACACCAATAATAGTCGATTCACCCCAACCTTTGTGGCAGCACTCCAGTGCCGAACGCATAGTCTCAGTGCGACCTATCGCCTCAAAAGAATAATCGACCCCGCCATCTGTCAAATCGACAATAACATCCTGAACGGGATCACTATAATTTTTCGGGTTGATAAAATCGGTAGCGCCTAACATCTTCGCCATTTCGAATTTATCTTCATTGATATCAACCACTATAATGCGAGATGCTTTTGCCAGTACCGCACCCTGGATAACACTCAGCCCGACTCCACCCAATCCAAATATGGCAACTGTTGACCCAGGCTCTACTTTGGCGGTGTTTAAAACAGCACCTATCCCGGTCGTTATACCACATCCCAGCAGACATACTTTATCGAGTGGTGCTGCCTTATTAATCTTGGCAACAGCAATTTCCGGCATTACCGTATACTCCGAAAATGTCGACGTACCGGAGAAATGATAGATAGGTTTACCATTGAGCGAGAATCGACTGGTATTGTCCGGCATAACACCGCGACCCTGGGTGACACGTATTGCCTGGCACAAATTGGTTTTTCCGGAGAGGCAATATTTGCAAACGCCACACTCTGCAGTGTAGAGAGGAATAACATGATCACCAACGGCAACAGATGTCACGCCTGGACCGATTTCCTCGACAACGCCGCCACCTTCATGACCCAAAATGGCGGGAAACACCCCTTCTGGATCTTCTCCACTCAATGTAAATGCATCGGTATGACACACGCCGGTTGCAACAATACGAACAAGAACTTCTCCCTGCTTCGGACCTTCGACATCAACTTCTTCGATAGTCAGGGGTTTGCCTGCTTCCCAGGCAACTGCGGCTCGAGATTTCATATTTCCACCTTTACAAATTTTTCGGTAAATATGTAGCCTGGCAGCTACAAGAGAGACTCAGTGACAACGGTCAAAATAATGTCAAAGTATTTGTTTCAACGCGATTTTCAGGTTTTGCGTCACTATATGCAACAATAACTTTTATAAAATAGACGCTATAATCCAGCCTAAAGTCTATACTACGCGCAGTGCTTAACAATTTTTTCGGAGCGTAACTCGTGACCACATCAATCGTATTCACCTTTGTCGGAGCCGACAAGCCCGGTTTGGTAGAAATACTGTCAAATACCGTATCTGAATATCACGGTAACTGGCTTGAAAGCCGTATGAGTCATCTCGCAGGCAATTTCGCTGGCATTGCCCGAATTGGCATTAGTAGAGACAAAGCCGAAGATTTAAAGAATGCTTTAAACAAGGCTTCCGGTGGTGAATTAACCATCACTGTACAAGAAGAAAGTCAGCGCGGGGCCGACAGTAACTATCAAACTGTTAGCCTTAATTTAATCGGTAACGATCGCCCCGGAATTATCAAAGAATTGTCCAGTGCTCTTGCGTCATTGCACGTTAACGTCATGGAGATGAATACCAATGTAACCAGTGCTCCGATGACTGCCGACCCACTTTTTGAAGCGACTGCATCGATTCAAATTCCTGTCTCGGTTAATATTAATGACCTCAGCGATATGCTGGATGATATCGGAAATCAATTGGATGTAGATATAAACCTGGAAACGTGACCGCTATCCCAGCCACCGCTTTAGCAATATTCTAAGGACTGAAAATACCAGTGCTGCACCGATTATCAGCACCAGGCAGATAATACTGGCCAGAAAAAACTGCAGCATTATGATAGCGTCAACATCGAAGATAAAAATAGCGGAGCCGACAAACGTTGCCGTTGCAAACAGCGCAAGCAAAACAGTTCGGAAAGAACTTTTTTTGTAAAATTTCATAAAATCCAATCTAGTTTTCGGTGCGAAAAAACCCCGGCAAGCACTGTATCATAGTGTTGATGGCAACACTGCGAAAAGAATAATCAGCTTGTCGCTCAATCAAACACCACAGTTTTGTTGCCCAATACAATAACACGATCATCCAGATGATTACGCAGCGCCCGCGATAAGACACTTTTCTCGACATCTTTACCCATACGAACCAACTCGTCTTTATTATGCCGATGATTAACCCGAACAACATCCTGATCGATAATCGGACCCTCATCGAGATCCTGGGTGACATAGTGGCTGGTTGCACCTATTAGTTTCACGCCACGTTCAAACGCTTTTTGATAGGGGTTTGCGCCGATAAAAGAAGGTAAAAAGCTATGATGGATATTAATCAATCGCCCTTCGTACTTTTCACACAGTGACGGCGGAATGATTTGCATATACCGAGCAAGAACTACCGTATCGGCTTCATGGCGCTCGATAATTTCTTCCATTTTTTGAAATGAAACCTGTTTGTTATTCGTATCTACTGCAACATGATGAAATGGAATTCCATGCCACTCGACCATGCTGCGCAGATTTTCATGATTAGAAATCACGCAGGGAATATCGCAATCCAGCTCATCACTGTGCCAGCGGTAGAGTAAATCAGCCAGACAATGCGAAGCGTGACTCGCTAACAACACAACTTTCTGCTTAATCTGAGAATCCCGGATATGCCACTTCATATTGTAATCATCAGCGACGGGAGAAAAGTACGTCTGAAATTCCTCCAGTGTGTAACTCAATGTTTCTGCGTTAATAACACAGCGCATAAAAAACCATCCGTTTTCCACATCGGTATGATTATTGGCTTCTATTAAAGAACCATTATGCTCGGCAATAAATTGTGTCACCCTTGCTACAATGCCCACCTTGTCCGGGCACGAAATAACCAGTCTATAAGTGCGCAGTGTTGATTCACTCATGTAGATTCCCTCGAATTGACATTTTTCCCATCCACAATTTTGTCACGGCGATAGCCTCGACCACTATAGTCGAAATCCCATAACTCTCGATTTTTTGCATTTTTGAGGTAGAAATTATTGTGGTAGGACCTTATTTCAGCAATCTTGTCATCTTCAAAAATATACCACTCACTGCCTCTTAACAGTTCGGGAATACCGGTCGTTGCGGGAACCCAGCTCATACTCCACTCGATAACGGCTTCCGGCTCTTGAACGAGAATATGGTCCAAAGTCCAGTTAGCCTGTGTTTTAGGTGCAACTTTAGCCCAATAATTGGCCAGATTATCAGCGCCGACAACCGCGCTATGGTCTACAAAGTAATGCGCGACATTGTCGGTAAATGTTGACTGCATCAGTTCTCGGTTGGCTGTATTACATCCGCGATAATAGGTTTTTATTATCTCGCAATAACGGTGATCCATTGACATTATTTACAATTCCTTGTGGCAAGAAAGGTATTTTTCACGACAGAGGTTTTTCCCAAAAAAGTGCGATACCCTTTGAAACATCAAGCTCATAGCTATTAAAACCCATGTTGATATAGGCTTGTTTTGCAACAGTGTTACCTTCCAGCACTTCCAGGGTGAGCTTACAACATTCACGGTCGATAGCTAAAGACTCAACTGCTGAAATTAACAGCCGGCTAATACCCAGTCCGCGATAGTCTGCAGCGACAAAAACGTCGTGAATATTGATCAGTTTCCGTGCCTTGAATGTGGAAAAGCCTTCAAAACAATTAATAAGACCAACCGCAACGTCTCCGGAATAACACAGGAAAGTGATCGCATGTGGCAATTTGGCTAACTCACCGGCGATATTCGATAAAACAGAGTCCGCCAGCGACATACCACCGCCCATCGGACTCGATGCATAGGCATCCAACAAATCAGCAATCGCCGAACCGTGTTGAGGGTTAAGATAATCTGCTCTAACAATGCAAAGAGTCATAAGTGTCACGATAAATGTAGTATTTCCTGCCAACAGCCAGGTTCGATTTTGCGCCAAAAGAGCAACATGGTTTTGCTGGATAGAGCGAGTAAACACTAACGGCAGCCCCGAGCGGTGACATTAGCACATTGTCGAACAATAGGTTTCAACGCCCCTATCGTATCTTATCCGCCGATGTGCTGCCTCGCCTTATTCAGCATAGAACAACCTTTCAAAACCCGACGCGCCCCGATCGGAATCAGTACTGATTACTGACTACTGATTACTGATTGGTAAAACTGTACCGCTTTACCAAGATTTTCTAATGACACTCGTTCGTTAGTGCCATGAAAACCAGAAAGATCTTCACTCCCCACCTGCATCGGATTAAATCGATAGGCATTGTCTGAAACCGCGACATAGTGGCGACTATCGGTAGCAGCAACGGTAATCCCCGGGACAACAATGACATCACCGAATACCTGCCGCACACTTGCAGAGAGTGTTTGAAATCCAGCGGAGGATGCGCTTGCAACCGGAGAAGCATTACTACCATGTCTTAATTTCACCGAAACATCCTCAAAACCCTCTAACACCTCATTAAAATGTTGCTCAACGCTTTCGGGAGTATCTCTGGGATGAAGCCTTAGGTTAATTCTTGCTTTGGCCTCTATCGGCAACACATTTTCTTTCGGGCTGGCCGACAACATGGTCGGCGCAATCGTTGTTCTCATCGATGCATTCATAGCGGGTGAAGAACTGAGGCCGTCCTCTACCACGCGGCCAAACAGCCATCGGTTAGACATAAATATTCGCTGGGACAACGGCAAATAGGGACCTAATTGATCCATCATTTCTCCAGATATACCGGTGAGGCCACCGGGAAATGGCGATTGCTGAATTTTTACAATAGCTTCTGCCAACTTTCCTACAGCGGTTTTTTTCGGTGGCATGGAAGAGTGTCCACCTACACCAGTTGCTATAATTTCAATGGAAACATAGCCTTTCTCAGCAACGTTTATCATCGCCACAGGCTTATCAACTGGCAACAAACCGTCCAACACAAAGGAGCCCTCATCCAGCGACCATGCGAACTGAATACCTTCGTCTTTCAACTGCCTCGCGATTTCTCCCGCCCCACTCAAACCACTCACTTCCTCATCATGACCGAAACTAAAATAAACGGTTCGCTGAGGCTGAAACCCCTGAGACAACAATGCTTCTGCCGCTTCCATCATTGAAATAACAGCACTTTTGTCATCCATGGCTCCTCTTCCATATATATAGCCGTCTTTCAATTCTCCTGAAAAAGGCGCTGATTCCCACTTGTCCTCAGTACCGGGAATGACCGGAACCACATCATAATGCCCAGTTAACAAGACCGGTTGTAAGCTGGGGTTTTTGCCCTGCCATTTAAACAACAAACTGTAATCTGAGATAATTGTCCGCTGAGTATGCCGATGAACCGCAGGATAACTATCTTCAAGAAAAGTGATAAACTGCGTAAACTGTTCACCATCAGCGACAGTTCCCTGCTCAAACGATATTGTCCGATAGCCAACCGCTTTCTGCATATTGACGACAACACGATCCATATCGACGACAATCGTCGAGACTTCCGCATCAATGACTGACGGTGACTGGTAATTCATGGTGTTGAACCCTATTACCGCCACTAAAACAATCAGTGCCAGAAACACCACTTTTATTAATATGTTCATCGCTTTATCTCTTCGGTTGTGTGCTGTTGTTATCGAGTAACTGTTCAAGATGCTGTCGCACGTCCGGCCAGTCCTTGCTCACGACACTGTAGACGACAGAATCGCGAATATATCCACTGGGATACACTTTGTTGGCTCGAAGCACTCCCTCCTTTTTAGCACCTATTCTGGCGATAGCATTTTGTGACCGCTCATTTCGGGAATCTGTTTGCAACTGTACTCTGTTTGCCTGCAAATTTTCAAAAGCATGTTGCAGCAAAAGCAATTTGGTTGCAGTATTAACACCGGTACGGCGAAATTCCTTGCTATACCAGGTAGCACCAATCTCTAATCCACCATGCTCCGGCTCAATGTTCAAATAACAGGTTGAACCCGCCAAACGGCCGGAAACATTATCGATAACCGCAAAGGGAACACGCCCACCTTCCCTTTGTGCTCGTAACAGCCCATCGATATAACGCTCTGCGTCATCACGCTGTACAAAAGGACTGGTAGACACATACGTCCACAATTCCCGTTCCTGGCCGATAGCATACAATTCAGCGGCAAAGTCTTGGGTAAGCGGAACAACCGTTACCTGCGCGCCATTAAGTGTGACGGGATAGGGTGTAATCAACGGGGAAATCCTCCGGATAATATCAGGCAAAAAAATTAACGAGTAAGGGCGTCTTTTTCGGCAGCAATCAGGCCCCGGATTTGGGTCAAAAAAATCATCACTGCAACTAGCGACAAAATGCCCGCAATGAAGAATGCCGCCCCCGGGAAATACACCGAGGTACCATCGGAGGTGAACCAGGAAAAAGATTGTGTCATTAACAATGGCCCAATGATAGCGGAGAGACTGCCTACACTGGCATTAATACCCTGTAACTCACCCTGCTGATTTTGTGGCACCTGGTTCGACATAATCCCGGAAATAGCAGGACCGACAAAACCCGCAAGTGCGGACATAACACAGAAGATATAGACCCAAAAACTGGTCGGTGAAAAAGCAATACCGATAAAAGCGACAGCTGCCGCGGCGAACCCTACCAGCGCAGTTCGCACCGGACCAAATCGCGGGATGACCAGCCGAATAAGCCCGCCCTGAATAAGCGCCATTAGAATCCCTACCAAACCCATCGATAAACCAACATCAAGGGGTGTCCAGTCAAACTTCAGCATCGTGTAGAAATTCCAATTGGAGGGATAAACGTGATGCCCAATATTGTAAATGAACATTACCGTTATCAAGCCAACCAGAACCGGGTAACGCCTTATTTGTAACAGGGCACCAACAGGATTCGCTCGCTTCCAATCAAATGATCTTCGATCTGATTTTGGCAGGGTTTCCTCTAGGACAAAAAAACCATAGGTGACGTTAACAAAGGCCAGAATGGCGGCCGCAAAAAACGGTGCGCGAATATTCCACTCACCCAGTAATCCACCCAGTGTTGGTCCGAAGATAAATCCCAATCCAAACGCCATGCCAACCAGGCCAAAATTTTGAGCACGTTCATTTGGGGGGCTCACATCAGCAATCAAAGCATTGGCAGTGGAATATGTGGAGCTGGTGATTCCGGTAAGCGCACGCCCAATAAACAACAGCAAAAGGGATTGCGCAAAACCCATGATTAAATAGTTAATCCCATAGATACACAGTGAGATAATAAGTACCGGGCGACGACCAAATCGATCACTCAAATTCCCCAAAATTGGAGCAAACAAAAACTGTAAGACGGCATAACTCACAACCAGATAGCCCGCAATTGCCGAGGTACTTGATAAGCCTCTACCGGTTAATTCCATCAACAATTCCGGCAACACGGGCGTTACAATGCCAAACCCAACAGTATCCAGAAATACCGTCATGGTGACAAAGGTAAGTGCGTGTTTTCTATTCATCTGCAGGGCCAATCCAAACAAACGGGTTATAGGCTATCTCCCACAAGTGACCATCCGGGTCCATGAAATAGCCATGATAGCCTCCCCAGTCGGCTTTCTTTGCCGATTTAACCAGTGTTGCGCCAACGGCGACCGCCTCCTCAAGAATGGTATCAACTTCCAATTCGCTGGCGACATTGTGTGACAGGCTAAAACCCTCGTAACCGCTACCAACGGGTGAAATTCCCGCATCTCCGGCAAGAGATTCCCGTTCAGACAAACCCAGCCAGCAGCCATTGAGATTAAAGAAAGCCACCGACGGTGGCGAATCTATTTTTGGCAGCCCCAAACCATCCTGATAAAATTGAACGGCTGTCTGCAAGTCTTTTACTGCCAGCGAAATCATACTGATTCTAGGTTTCATTGCTCTCATCACTCTCTTCTTGAGTTCAATTCACATATCTCTCAAATTATTTTATTATCAACCCTTGACCTTGGTCATTACTCCAAGGTTTATGCTACAACTAATCGCTATGTATAGAAAAGGATAATCATGTACCGCATTGGTGAACTGGCTAACCGCTGTGACGTGACAGCCGATACTATCAGATTTTATGAAAAATCCGGTTTACTGTCCCCTGCCGCACGCAATGAATCCGGGTACCGACTTTACTCTGAATCGGATAAAGCCAAGGTTCAATTTATACGACGGGCAAAAAATACCGGTTTTACCTTGCAAGAGGTCAGCGAATTACTGTCTATCCGAGTTGATCCACAACATCATACGTGTGGAGAAGTAAAAACCATAGCCGATGACAAAATTGTCGAACTGGAGCACCGTATTCGCGAACTGAAACGGTTTCAAATATCGCTACAAAGCCTCAGTGAAAAATGCTGCGGCGGTGAAGAGAGTGCCACGGGGTGCTCTATACTCGACGCACTGGAGGATAATTAATGGACTTAATACTTAACTTTTGGCTGTTGCTGGTTACTGCAGCACCTTGGCTGCTGTTTGGGTTTGCTATCGCCGGGCTTATTCACGCGTTCATACCGGAAGATTTAATGACCAAACATCTTGGCGGCGACAGCTTTGGCACCACCGTAAAAGCAGCCTTCATAGGTGCCCCGCTGCCTCTGTGTTCTTGCGGTGTTATTCCCGCCGCACTGGGACTTCGACGAAGCGGCGCATCGAAGAGCGCTACTGTGTCGTTTCTGGTAGCAACACCTGAAACCGGTGTCGATTCAGTATCAGTATCCTACGCCATGCTCGGTCCCATCATGGCCATTGTTCGCCCAATTGCTGCCATATGCAGTGCTATAGTCGCTGGAGTACTGGTTGGTAAGGAGACTAATGCGCAAGTATCAATTGAAAACCAGCCGGCAATTGACGCCGCTTGCTGTAGTCAAAAACCAGTGATTAGCGAACAACCCACGGCTAGCTGCTGCAGCTCTGACGCGCCCGCTAAACAGACCTTCGCTGACAAATTGGTCTCTGCTTTCCATTTTTCGACCGGTAAACTGATTGCCGATACTGCGCAATGGTTGGTAATCGGAATATTTTTTGCAGCTGTTGTACAAACCTTTGTATCAAACGAGTTTCTGGCATCATACGGTGAGGGGATACTCGCCATGACAGTAATGGTGCTGGTTTCTATCCCCATGTATATTTGTGCAACGGCATCAACACCGATTGCAGCAGGGTTATTGTTTGCCGGTGTATCGCCGGGGTCTGTACTGGTATTTATGCTTGCTGGCCCGGCGACAAATATTGCAACACTCGGTGTGGTTGGCAAAGAATTAGGCGCGCGCTCATTGTTAGCGTACTTGTTCGGTGTCATTGCTACAGCGATGATTTTTGGTGGCGCTCTTGATTTTGCACTGAATTACTACAGCATTAACATTAGAGAGGGTATCGAACAACACAGTCACATTGTTCCAGAAGTTCTCAGTCAAACCCTGGCATGGGTGTTGGTAGGATTGTTAATTAGAGCATTTTTTAATAAAGCACGGGATCGATTCTCCCCTACCGCCAATAACGCTCTGGCAGAAGAAAGTAATGCCTAACCTCAAAACCTGATTCGAGATAATCAGGGAACAAGTGTCTCTTTACTCCAACCCGTATCAGTAAGCAGATAACGGTGTCGGTGGTGTAGACGATCAGACTCCGAACCGTGCCATACCTCCATGTAATTTGCGTCTATGACCAATCCCTGCGCGTTGCCGGGAAATGGAATATCCTCTGCAGCCGGATAACGCTGCTTTAAACGTTCTATCCCTTCTAGCAAAAACGCCCTCGAGGGGATGACCGATGTTTGCGATCCATTTTCTGCATAAAAATGATCTAACAATTTTGAATCGTAGGGCTTTTGCAGCCAGTGAGTTTTCATTGCTGACAATGGTATCTCCTGCCATTTACCCCGAATACGATATTGCTGCATTAACGTCGGCCAAAACACTAACATTTCGCAGCGATCTGAATACTGCAGTTGACGCCATTTCTCAGAGGTATTGTTTACAAACACGACAAACTGCTCTGCATCTATGTCCCTGAGCACCAGCGTTCGCATGGTAACCTGTCCCTCTGATGATACAGTTGCGAGGGTACAATAAGGCGCATTTCCATCACCCTGTGACCTTGCTTTGTGCCAGTTCTCTCTAAATATTTTAACCGGTGAATGCTCGATTATGATGATTGACTCCTTATCTACTTTGAACGTTGCGTTGCCCGCCGTTGTGTTAACGCAACTGAACTGAACATTAGAGTAGCAACAACAGCAATGGCTAACATTGATAACAACACAATATCATACCCTCCCAATAACCAAATAGCCGCTGCCAGTGTCGGCGCTAAAGCCATCGACATCTGACCAACCGAGGCAGAGACACCAGAAATAGCGCCGAAGCCTCGCACCCCAAATAATTCAGCAATAATTACCGGGCGCATAATACTAAAAACCCCAATTCCGACACCTTGAAAAATAACAAAACCAAATATTAGTCCGGGTGATTCCAGGGAATAGATTAAACATATCGACGATACAATCAAGCAACTAAACGATACACAACATGTCACTAATGCGGAGAACCACTGCTCGGTCAGCACCATGGCGATGCGCCCAATCACCTGCATAGGACCTATCATCGCCGCAGCAAAAACTGCCATTTCCAAACTTATCCCGCGTTCATCCATCATCGGCAAAAAGTGTGTTAACAGCGCATTATGGTTGATCATGATCAATCCAAAAGAAACCGTAACCACCCAAAAATGAACACCGGTTAAGGCCTCTCTTAAGGCTAGTTTTCGCTCGAGCGAGTTCCGCTTACTTTCGGTAGACGATAATGGTGACTGCACCCTGCTGGCGCTGCGTGTAGAAAAATAGAAAAGAGGTACAGCAACAAGAAGGATCATTGCCGAGAAAAAACCAACTGCAACCCGCCAGCTATACCATTCCGCCAACATGTTGGCGGTAGGAAATGCAAAAGTCCCGGCAAAACCTGCAACAAGCGTTACCAGTGTTATAGCGGCCTTGGCATTAGCTGGCCGCGTATGAGTGATATAGGCAAAACAAGGTTCATAAAAACAACAAGCGGCTGCAATACCCAATAACGTCCAAATGGCATAAAACTGCCACAATGCATTCATAAACACCATCAGCAGTAATAAAACGCCGCCAAAAACAGCACCACCGATCAGTACCTTTCTACCAAAACCTTTATCGATAAAACTGCCTATCAGCGGGGCAATGAGTCCGGACACCATCAGACAACTGGTAAAGCCTATTGCCAATTCAGATTTAGACCATCCCAAATCGCGTTCCCACTGACTCATCAGCGCGGCAAAGATATAATAGATTCCAGCCCATACGATAGTTTCCGCTACCGCCAGTGCCCAAATTTCTGTATCGCGCCAGACTGATCTCAACATTCTTTGGTCTTCTTTACCAGATCATTAGTCGAAAACTGGTAATAGATATCCCACTCGTCTTCACCGGTTTTAACAAAGCCATGTTTTCGATAAAAGTCATTGGCTCGACTTTCTCTCAAGGCCCCCAAACGAATCGGCAATTGTCTTTCGGCCGACTGCGCCTTTATACGCGCCAGTACCTCACCACCAACACCATTACCTTGAAAGTCCGGATGTAAATAGAAATGATCGAGCTGCAAATGGCTTGGTGTTATTCTCACGACGTAAAACCCGGCGACAACATCATCAATAACAATTTTTTGTGTGTCGGCCGGCAAAAAGCGATCTAAGAATCGACTTCTTGCCCTATCCGGATCAAATCGACCTAGCGCCTCAAGGCTCTCTCGCATTGCAGAGACCCTAAGATCGGCCAACACGTATTGATCGCCCTCGATTACTTCACATAACTGAACGGTCATTGAGCTAGCCTAAGACACCTGAAATTTTCAACAAAGTTTGCGAGCATCAACCCGCCTATAATAAACCCGGTTACCTTTCACCGATCAAGTTGATCGCAACCGTTCAAACACGGAAGTTTTATCAACAGAGCTATTGCTCAATTTTAAAATCAACAAAAATTCCCGCTTGATATTGAATCTCATCAAAGGAGGGTTCCTCTGATTCCGCATAGGCGCTCATATTTTCAGAAATTTCGTCGTATCGAGCAATTTTACTACTTGTCACGACAATCTCTTCAACCAAACTTGCCCCGCGCGTAGCCCTGCTACGAACATTTTCATTGCGGAACCCAATCGCGATTAGCTTAACGCCCAAACTACTCTCATAAAACGCTTTCTGTCTCATCACGCTGGCTAACGCATCCTTCTTAACCTGATCTTCAAATTCATTTTTACTGGTGTGTTCAAATGCCGTATCAGACAAAGTTACTTCTTCCGAACTATCGGCAATGGCCGCAATAATCTGAAGATGAGCTTCATCCATAATGGCAATAGCCATTCTGTTAATCACTCGATAACTGTTTGGCTTTTTTCCAAACCAACCGAACTGCGGAGACGTCGAAAACTTTGAACTCTTGACATCTTTCTTGGCAAGCCCTTCACCAATAAGATTCAAGGTGATTTCTGCTCGCAAGCTGGCGTTTTTGGCAATAGATTCAGACAACAATCTGTCTTCGGTATCTATCACAAGGCTAACAACGGCTTTGTCGGAATATGCAGTTTCTTTTGCGTCACCATAAATGGTAACGACTTTATCCCGAGGATGGAGAAATTGACGCAGCTCCTCAGGGGATCCTTTTAGCTCAGGTGCTGAGTAGGTCAAAGATGAAAAAAGTACCAGTAAAAAGAAATTAATGATTTGCTTCATTGTCATTCCGAATCGTTGTCAGTAGTAGCGGGAATGCTAACATCCCCGCCTCGAGCCGTCATGTGAATAAATCATCGAGCCCACTCACATCTCGGGCTAGACCCATCATTCAGAATACAGTCAACTTCAGTGACGGTAAGAGTAATGACAGCTGCTCTCGAGAAAACAATGTCAGGATTCAGACTTGGGGCGAGAGTTAACGTCCATATTCTGATGGATGCATTTCCATTTGTCCGTCGCTGGTATACAGTCGCGAATAATCTAACCTGATTTACCGAGAAAAATGGAGAACACACATGACAGCGGCAACAATTTCTCAATCACTACCGGACTGGATCAAAGACCATATCTCACTCTATTTGGCTGACGGTGAAGCGGGCCATCTATGGACGCCACCCCGAGGAGACAACAAGCCTCTGACAACGTTGTTACTGACAACCACCGGTCGTAAAACAGGTAAGCAACTGCTGCTGCCGCTGATCTACTGCCCCACTGGCGATGGCGGCTACTGCATTATTGCCTCAAAGGGCGGCGCACCAGAGCATCCGGCCTGGTATCTAAACCTCACCGCCGAACCTAATGTGCAGGTCCAAGTTGCAAACGACGTCTTTAGCGCCAAAGCACGGGTCGCGGAAGGTGGTGAGAGAGATAAACTATGGAGTCTGATGGCTGATTACTTCTCTCCATATAACGACTACCAAGCGGCTACAGAGCGGCAAATCCCTGTCATTGTTTTAGAACGAAACTAAGCCCAGCGGCTGGCGGGCAGCTGAATAGATCAATAAATTGATCCTATTTTGGTAGTTTTCCATGGCTGGTTGTTTTTTTCTCAGTGATGAATCATTATTGCCCTATAAGAATATGAGGATCAGGTATGAGATTGACAGAAACGGATGCATCTTTCATCTATATGGAAACAGCCAGCTCACCGATGCATATATCGTCGGTTTACGTTCTGGAAGGCGAAGTCTCATTTGAGGACATCTATGAGCATATTGAAAAAAGAATTCATCTAGTCCCCGCCTATCATCGAAAACTGGCGCAAATTCCTTTCAGCCTGGGACATCCAAAGTGGATCGACGACACAGAATTTGATCTCCACAATCATCTATTGCTTCATCAGCTACCTGAAGGCTCAACCCTGCAGGAAGGTGTAGACAAAGGTGTTGAACTCAACGAGCCCATGCTCGATAGAAAGCACCCGCTATGGAAATTCGTTGTATTAAAAGGGGTCCCGGGTAAAACCCTGTTACTGCAACAAACGCACCACGCAATGATTGATGGTGCGTCAGGAATCGATCTCACGAGTATTATCTACGATCTTTCTCCCGATGCCCCTGCTCCGAAACCGCCGGCAGAGCCATGGCAGCCACAGCCTACACCGTCGGCAGGTGCCCTCATCAGTGAGGCAGTGCAGGAAAACTTTAGCAATTTTGCTAACACAAATCCGCTTAAGGCATTCAGTAACAGCAGAGAAGTACTCGGCCGTTTGCGAAAAGCCACTGAAATATTTACCCGATTTATGTCGAAGCCGGCAATAACGGCTCCGTTTAACGCGGGCATGGTCGGGCCTAAACGTCGAGTTAAATGGATCAAAAAACCCTTTACTGAAATCCGGGAGATTCGACGCCATTTGGGCGGCACTATAAACGACGTTGTGCTCGCCGTAGTGTCTGAGTCTATCGCTCGTTATCTGGAACATCATAAAGAACGCGTCGACAATCAGTTTATCCGTATCATGTGCCCGGTTAATGTCCGTACAGAAGATCAAAAGGGGGCCTTGGGAAATCAGGTTTCTGCCATATTCCCCCTCTTTCCCGCCTCGTCAATGTCTTCTACGTCACGACTCGAATCTGTTATCAATGAGATGCAGCGGATCAAAACGGATGAAGAGGCGCAAGCGCTAACAGTGATGCAGGAAAACATGCCTGAATTTCCGCCGGTCGCCATGGCAATGACACAGCTGGTTGGTACCGCTCTGGATCCTACCGCTTTGGCGGCACGAGTCCCAATGCCGATAATGCCAAGTTTTGGTTACCGACAGCCAAACATGGGTGTCAATTTGGTATGTACCAATGTACCGGGGTTACAAGTTCCTCAATACATGTGCGGGGCCGAAGTCACAGATACCATTGGTCTGTTGGTACTAACGGGTAATGTTGGATTAAGCCTGACTATTTTAAGCTATAACAAACAACTATTTTTCAACTTTATTTCTGAACCAAGACTTGTACCTGATTTACAGGTAATCATCGACCATGCCGAGGACGTATTCAACGAACTCCTCAGTGCTGCCCGAGAACAAGACAGTCAGACTAACAACAACCAACAATAAATGGAGCCATAATGTCGAAACAAAATTTTGTTTCCCGCTATCCCAAAAAAGTATCTCTTCCGGATGGTGCCAGTGTAGAAATTCGTATCATGACAGCCAATGATAAAGATGCGATTCTGGAATTTTCTCAGGCACTGCCCCAGGAAGATCTGCTATTTTTGCGTGTCGATCTTACTCAGCCAGAAGTTGTAGACGAGTGGATCAATAATATTGAAGGTGGCTTTTCAACATCATTGGTGGTTTATGACGATGACGAAAAGCTCGTCGGCTACGCTACTGTTCACCGTGACCCCGCACCCTGGACTCGTCGCGTTGGTGAACTGCGCGTGAATGTCAGTAGTAGCTATAGAGCTCGAGGGCTGGGTAAAAACTTAACGTCCGAAATTTTTGACGTGGCACAGAGTATCGGCGTTAAAAAATTGTTAGCCAATATGACGCCAGACCAACACGGCGCCCAAGCTGCATTTCGTCGTTTAGGATTTGTTCCAGAAGCCCTGCTTGCTGACTATGTAGAAGATCGTAATGGTACGTGTCGCGATCTGGTTATTATGTCTTATGACATTGATGGGCATACTGACCGCGTTGACGACCTGGTTCGAATATAAACCTCAAAAAGGCGCCCGTTTTGCGTTTTTACGCTTAACTGAAAGACCGAAAGCCAAACGGCGCGCCTCACATCCATACAAATGACACAGGAAAAGTCGCTTTAAACAACCTGTCAAATAGACTCCAGTCCACACCACATTGCTATATATAAGGCGATAGCTGTCGTTATCCTTTCAATTGATTTAATACTTACAGCTTCGTTGTAACCGTGAATACCTTTTGATATCGGACCATAAACCAAACACGGCGTATTGTCGTAGAGCACAAAAACCCTGGCATCCAAATAGGCCATAGACCCAAATGTTTCCAGTTCACTAGCTGTTGCCGTGGTGTGAGCCAGCGTCAACGTTTTTTCAGCATCACTGCCAGCTTCAAGTTCAAATCCCTCAGCCATAAAACCGTTAAATTCCACTTCCGGAGGATTACTGACTAAAAAGGAATGCCCTGTTGCCACCGTGCTAACAAAGTCCTCTATTTCCTGAGCTGCCTGCCTGGCATCCTCGCCCGGATAGAGCGCAGTCCTAACATCAAAACTGCACCAGGCCGGTACCGAAGACGCCCAATCACCTCCCTCTATTTTGCCGACATTGACGTTAATCGGTTTTTCATAGTCCGCAAAATGGGGGTGATTAACCTTCAGCGCATTGCGTGCTTTTTCATAGTCTTTGAGCTTTCCAATCAAGAAAATCGCTGCTTCGATGGCATTTTCACCACTGCCTGCAGCGGCAACATGCACCGGATGTCCTTTTACATGAACCCTGAACCAGATAACCCCAACAGAGGCCCGCACCAAACCCTCATCTTCAGGCTCTGGAATAATCACAGAGTCGGCACTGTACCCACGAACCAGCGCCGACAAAGCACCATTTCCCGTACATTCCTCTTCAGTCACCGATTGCACGTGAACAGTTGCCGCCGGTTGGTAACCAAGGCGTTTCAGCGCGTCGAGCGCAAATATATTAGCAACCAGCCCCGCTTTCATATCACCACTACCCCGGCCATACAGCCAATCACCTTCAATATGGGGCTCAAACGGCGGCTTGTCCCACATATCAACGGGGCCAGTGGGCACCACATCAACATGTCCGTTGAGGATCAACGACCTGCCCTTTTCTTCCCGTGGCCTATGGCTACCAACAACATTGATGGCATTGTCATAGGGTGCGGTTACCGGAGAAAACCCCGGATGATTTTCAATGCTGGCAATATCAATTGCCCAGCGGTCCATGGCGTAACCACGAGCACGTAATTGATTAAAGATAAAATCCTGAGCGGTATGCTCCTGGCCTCGAGTGGACGGTTTTCGAACCAAATCCTGGGTGAATTCAATTTGGCCAATCATTCCGTCTTGAACCGATTGGCGGATTTTTTCAGCGAGGCCAGGCTCTATTGTTGGTGTATACATCATCAGTTCCCCATAACGTTACCGACTGAACCCAAACACAGGTCTGGTTTCCAATCGCTGTGCAGTGTTACCGATATCATTCGCTATCCATAACTCTTTTTCATTGAGGCCAGGGGCGACTTATCAAGGCCGTGATTGGGTATGGGATAACGCAAACCGTTGGCGCTGAGGGCTCTCAATCCTGCCAACGCTTTTGGTAAAAAACTCGGTGGCAATGCAATCAATAATTCCTCATCCAGCACGCCACCAAATTTTCGCTCCGCATAACAGGGAATCGACAATGAAGGTTCGCCCGTTTTTAATGCTCTACCCCACGAATCAGCACAAGCACTCTCTCCTACCACACTGAACTCAAGCTTTTTATAACCCGACCATTGCAAGCCATTGATAAAGGTAATCATTTGCCCCGGGGTTGCGTAAATAAGGCAAATATCAGGGTTTCCAAGACGTTCAGAAGTCATCGGTGAAACAGCCAGCGCCTGATATTCTCCGTATTCTGGACAATCCATCTCCGCTTGATGCATGGCGCTGTCCTCTAAACTGCCATACCAAACGCCGTTAAACGCATTGCCACTAAGAAACTCCTCATCGCGAGGATGAAGCCCAACAACAGCTCCGCACTGAGCCCCCATTAAATTCTCCATGGTTATGCCGAGGGTATAACCAATCCAGCGTGCCTGGCCAACAATTTGGTCGGTGGTTAATTTTTCCGCTGGGTCCGGTCGCTTAATCCGCGGCACAGCCTCCATATCTGCAACAGTTTTAAAGCGCTTCATACCGACGGGCATGGCTTTTAATCGTAAATACTTAACCAAATCATCGGCAATCGCCTGATAATCATAGTCGTTGTCGTCACCCCAGCAATTCTCTCTTGGCACCATGTTATTGTCCTGTTTGTTGGCGGTTGATGGTTAGTCTGTTATTCCGGTTAATGTCCACGTCTTCAGACCATACTTGTCCATTTGTTTGAGTCTGATTCTCCGGCATTTGAACAATTCAGCAAATACCGATAATTTTATCCATTTTTTGCCTGTTTATTAGCCAATTTTACTCGACGAAACAGTCACAAATCCTTATAGTACGCGCCTTTCAGGCCTATCGTTACACAACGTAATACGAGGCCCAGTAAACCATCTAGTATTTTGATCGTCAATTCAGGAATATTCCCTTGATCTCTACCGCAAATATCACCATGCAGTTTGGCGCCAAGCCATTGTTTGAAAACATCTCGGTAAAATTTGGCGATGGCAATCGCTATGGTCTTATTGGGGCAAATGGCTGCGGTAAATCAACCTTTATGAAAATTCTGGATGGTAGCCTGACTGCCACCTCAGGCAATGTCACAATCACTCCCAATGAACGAATTGGCAAATTGCATCAAGACCAGTTTGCATTCGAAAACTATAACGTTATTGATACTGTCATTATGGGCCATACCGATCTTTGGAAAGTGAAAGAAGAGCGGGACCGCATCTATGCACTTGCGGAAATGACTGAAGAAGACGGTATGAAAGCCGCTGACCTGGAAACCCTGTTTGCGGAAATGGATGGCTACAGCGCAGAGAGCCGCGCCGGTGAAATATTAATGGGCGCAGGTATTGCTCAGGAGCTGCATTACGGACCCATGAGCCAAGTAGCTCCCGGTTGGAAGTTACGGGTATTACTGGCGCAGGCACTATTTTCTGACCCTGACATTCTGCTTTTGGACGAACCCACCAACAACCTCGATATCGATACCATTCGCTGGCTCGAAGCCGTTATCAATGAACGTAAAAGCACCATGGTTATTATTTCTCACGATCGTCATTTCCTCAATGCCGTCTGTACCCATATGGCCGATATCGACTACGGAGAATTACGAGTTTACCCCGGCAACTATGACGATTTCATGACCGCGTCAACTCAAGCACGTGAGCGCCTGCAATCCGAAAATGCTAAAAAGTCGGCCCAAATCGCTGACTTACAACAATTTGTCAGCCGGTTTTCCGCCAATGCATCAAAAGCCAAACAAGCGACATCCAGAGCTAAACGTATTGAAAAAATTAAACTCGACGATATAAAACCATCCAGTCGCGTCAGCCCCTATATCCGTTTCAAGCAAGACAAAAAGTTACACCGCCAGGCACTAATTCTTGAAAAGTTGGGGCACGGTTTTGACGAGGAAATACTGTTTAAAAATGGCAACATGATTCTTGAAGCTGGCACCAGACTCGCGGTAATTGGTGAAAACGGCGCGGGTAAAACCACCTTTTTACGCTGCCTAATCAACGAAATAAACGCCAACAATGGCACTGTGAAGTGGGCTGAAAATGCCACTCTCGGGTATTGCCCTCAAGACAGTACCGCAGAGTTTGATGGCGACTTAAATTTGTTTGACTGGATGAGCCAATGGCGGAAACCTTCTCACGACGACCAAATTGTTCGCGCAACATTAGGGCGTTTACTATTTTCTTCTGACGACTTCAAAAAGAAAGCCAGCGTCTGTTCAGGTGGTGAAAAAAATCGTCTGATATTTGGCAAACTAATGATGATGGACACCAATATTCTGTTAATGGATGAACCCACTAACCATTTGGATATGGAAGCCATTGAAGCGTTGAACCTGGCACTTGAACACTATGAGGGAACACTCATTTTTGTCAGCCATGACAGAGAGTTTGTGTCATCGCTTGCTACCCGCGTAATAGAAATCAAAGACCAGCAACTGATCGACTTCCAGGGAACCTACGAAGAATATCTCTCCAGTCAGCAGGACGCCGGTAAAACCGCCAGCTCTTAAGCTAATCCAGAGGTAGCTCGGTTTTATCAACCACTTTACGCAATACAAAACTGGAATGGACTCCGCTGACGCCTTCCAGACCGGTTAGCTGACCGAGTAAAAATTGTTCATAGTGGCGCATATCCCTCACTACCACTTTTAACAAAAAGTCGGCGGACTGACCTGTAACCACACTGCATTCGAGCACTTCGGGAAACGTCGCCACTTTTTGTTCAAAATTGGCAAAACGCTCCGGAGTGTGTCGATCCATCGCGATACTGACAATGGCGGTCAAATTGAGATCCAGCGCTCCAGCATTAAGGATCGTGACATGGCGATCGACAATACCCGACTCTTCCAGCCTTTTTACCCGACGTGAACAGGGTGTTGGCGACAGTCCAACCTGCTCCGCTAACTCAAGATTACTGATGCGACCATTGCGCTGCATCAGGGTCAAAATGTGCTTGTCGATACGATCCAACTTGATTGCCATCAGATTCTCCTCAATCCAGATAGAAAACTACCATAGGGCGTCACAACATAGTGATATGCCACTGTTTTTGCCGCCATCTTAGCAATCAAAACCCAACTTATCACTAAAAATAGATTAATTAACTACAAATATCGATAAATAAGACATTAATAACTATTTTTTCCCTGTTTTTGATGATCTTTGCAGTAATTACCTAGTCCGCCTGAGCTACACTAAACGCTCAACCGCAGGCAAGACATCCAACAATCCCCATAAGGGTACCGGGATAAGCCTTCACAAGAGTCTCTACTTGCCTGCGGTTGAATTTTATTCAAAGCATATCGACACAGGGGAACACCATGTTAAACAAACCGCACAGCGATTCAGCCGTCAACGGTGATTTTGATCATCGCAAATACCGCCCGGTTGCAACGTTTAGCAAAAGCGATCGACGCTGGCCCGACCAAGTCATTAGCAAAGCTCCTCGCTGGTGTAGTGTCGATTTGCGTGATGGTAATCAGGCACTGGTCGAACCAATGAACCCGGAACAAAAACTGGACCTGTTCAAGCTGTTAGTCGAGGTTGGCTTTAAAGAAATAGAGGTTGGTTTCCCCGCTGCCTCACAACCCGATTTCGATTTTGTTCGCAAAATTATTGAAGAGAATTTGATTCCCGATGATGTGTCAATACAAGTGTTGACCCAGTCTCGAAAGGAACTGATTAGCCGTAGCTTTGAGGCGCTTGCCGGCGCTCCAAAAGCGATTGTGCACCTCTACAACTCCACCTCAACGGTGCAACGCGAACAGGTTTTTGGCATGAGCCGTGAAGAAATAAAAGCCATAGCAGTTGAGGGCGCTATCTGGGTAAAACAATATGCCCAGCAACAGCCTGACACGGATTGGACCTTTGAGTATTCACCGGAAAGTTTTACCGGCACTGAAATGGACTACGCCGTTGAAGTTTGCAATGCAGTGACTGACATTTGGCAACCAACACCAGACAAACCCGTCATCATCAATTTGCCATCAACCGTAGAAATGACAACACCCAATGTTTATGCCGACCAAATTGAATGGGTCAATGACAACATCGCCAGAAGAGACTGTATTCAAATTAGTTTGCACACTCATAATGACCGGGGTTGCGGTGTCGCTGCTGCCGAGCTGGGGATAATGGCCGGTGCTGACCGGGTTGAAGGTACCTTGTTGGGCAATGGCGAACGCACCGGCAATATGGATGTGATTACGGCGGCTATGAACATGTACAGCCAGGGCATTGATCCAATGCTGGATTTTTCCAATATGGATAAAATTATCAACGTGGTGAATCATTGTACCAACATTGAAATTCACCCACGTCATCCCTACGCCGGAGAATTGGTATTCACCGCATTTTCTGGCAGCCATCAGGACGCAATCAACAAGTGTTTACATCGACGCCAGGCAGACGACGCCTGGAATATTGCCTATTTGCCCATTGATCCTACTGATCTTGGCCGTAGCTATCAGGAAGTCATTCGCATCAACAGCCAGTCCGGCAAAGGCGGAATCGCTTACGTCCTCGAACAGGATTATGGTGTGCAAATGCCACGCTGGTTGCAGGTTGACTTCAGCAGCCATGTTCAACATCTGGCCGAGGAAAACGAAGGTGAAGTGTCTTCCAAAGAAATATGGCAGGTCTTCCAAAAAACATATATTGACGGCAGCAAAGCTATTCAGTTGGATGGATATCAGCTGGCCCGGAAGAATAACAGAGACCAACTTAATGCCACGCTGGTCTTTGAAAATACCCGTGTCGCTATCAGTGGTGATGGTCAGGGCGTTCTCGACGCATTTGTTGCGGGACTAACTACGCTGTTTGGCGCGGAGGTTGTCATTATCGACTATTCTGAACACACACTTGGCAGCAACGAACAATCTGATGCCATCGCTTATATTCAAATGAGTATTGACGGCCAACGCCACTGCGGCGTCGGCCAAAGCGGTGATATTGTCGAAGCGAGCTTGCGGGCTGTATTAAGCGCGTCCAGTCGCGCACGGCTTGCGGTGTCGCCGCGAGCTGTGCAGGCATAATCTGCCGGCACGAATATCATATGGATATACCCGCGCAATGCCCGGGTATATCCATCAATCAGGGACGACAACCGTCAGCCTACTTCTATTGAGCGACCGGCTTCAGGAGCAATATCATTAATATTATGTTAACGACTTTTCTCCAGAGGCTACCGTTTGGAAAATCAGCGTATTGATTGTCATTGGCCCTACACCGCCGGGAACTGGTGTGTAGGCAGCACAACGATCTTTAACGCCAGCCAATTCAATATCACCAACGCCACCGGGATGATAACCGGCATCAACCACTACCGCACCGTCTTTTATCCAGTCGCTCTTGATAAATTCTGGCTTACCCACCGCACCTACAATAATATCAGCCTGCTTTACTAAATCGGCAAGATTTTGGGTCCGGGAGTGGCAAGTTGTGACTGTTGCATTGGCTTCCAGTAACATTGCTGACATTGGCTTGCCAAGAATAGGACTACGACCTACAACAACCGCATGTTTGCCTTCAATATCAATCTTGTAGTGTTCCAGTATTCTCATAATACCTTTGGGTGTTGCACAACCGTAAGCGTCTTCGCCCATAGCCATTCGCCCATACCCCAGACACGTAACACCATCAACGTCCTTCGACAGCTCAATAGCATCAAAACAAGCGCGCTCATCAATTTGCGCAGGCACCGGGTGTTGAAGCAATATACCGTGAACATTCGGGTCATTGTTCAATTGCTCAATCTTAGCCAGCAACTCATCGGTAGTGGTTGTATCATTCATTTCTACAGCCAATGACTCCATGCCAATACGACGACAGGCATTACCTTTCATCTTGACATAGGTTGCCGACGCAGGATCAGCACCAACCAGAATAGTTGCCAGGATAGGCGTTTTGCCGCCAGATTTTTCACGTAATGCATCAACTCGCTCAGTAAGCTGTTGCTCCCATTGCGCGGCTAGCGCTTTGCCATCGAGTACCAGTGCAGACATACCTTCTATATTCCTGATTTGAGGTGAAAACGAACAGCTATTCTCTCACGTACTCGGTCTTTGGAACATAGCCAGGACCCCAGAAAGTTTGTTAACCGAAACGGGCGATTTAGCGTTGACGGGAGGGGGTTCGGTGAGTATTATGCGCACCTCGTTTGACGCAGCGTTCCAGTTATCATCAAGTCAACGAATTCGGGGTATAGCGCAGTCTGGTAGCGCGCCTGCTTTGGGAGCAGGATGTCGGGAGTTCGAATCTCTCTACCCCGACCAATTTCTAATGGCTTATGGTGGGCGTAGCTCAGTTGGTAGAGCGCAGGATTGTGATTCCTGTGGTCGCGGGTTCAATCCCCGTCGTCCACCCCATTTTGAAAAAGCGGTTGCCACATGGGTAGCCGCTTTTTTTTTGCCGAAAATACAGCACTACCCTCCAGAACCCCCTTTTCAGCCGGCTTCCGCATCTGATTCCGCATACACTCACAGCGCACATTGTCGCCTCTTCTATTGATGCAATACGGGCCTAACGCTCCCCTTAAAACTTGAAATTGCGACTAAAAACAGCTGATTTGAATCTCAGTACTTTATCGGCTCTCTGGAAAACAGTATCAAGGCCGTTAAAAAAAGTTCCCTTGATAGAAATAAATACTTGACCTGATAACTAATCGGCGTAAATTACAAAACGTTCATTCTAATAAAGCACCATATTCTAATAAAACGAACGACACGAGGCTCTACTCATATGAAGATATCAAGACTCGGCAGTAACGTGCTGATCGCTAGTGCTATTTGCGCTAGTTTCAGTACCACCGTTACAGCCCAAGACAAATCACGAAGTATTGAAGAAGTCATCATTACCGCAGAACGAAAAGAAGCGTCCATTCAGGACACGTCTATTTCGATTACTGCGTTCACCGGCGACTTTATGGATGATTTCGGTATTCGTAACCAGGAAGATTTGCAAAATTTCGTACCGGCTATGACCATTCAGCCCTACGATGCAACTGTTCGAGGAGTGGGACGTAACTTTAGAGCACTCGGTGGAGACCCCGGTGTAGCAACGTATCAAAACGGTGTTTATTCAGAAGATCTATTAACCGCTACAGCCGGTACTTTCTGGGATGTAGAGCGAATCGAAGTATTGCGTGGCCCTCAGGGTACACTGTACGGTCGCAACGCGGTTGGTGGAGCAATTAATATCCTTTACAAGCAACCTACTTACGAAAGCGAGTGGGCATTTAAAAGCGTATTGGGTAACTTTAATACCGAAGAATATTATGGCATGGCTTCAGGTGCATTAATTGATGATGTACTGGCAGCTCGCATTAACTTCAGTATGCGCGATCGCGATGGTGTTATTGAAGAAATTGGACCCAAAGGCGATGATCTCGACGGCCTTGGGACTCGTAACGTCGCCTTGTCGTTGAAATGGGATATTGCTGACAACTTGTCAGTAGATTTCCGTCACAATGATATGGAGATTGACCGCTCTTTTGGTGGTGCTAACGGCGCTGGCTTGGTAGTTACCAATGAAGAGGGTTTAGGTCAACGCAACACTACGTCGCTGGTACCGGGTTATCGCTTTGTTGACCCCGCCCAAACCAATTCACTGGCAAGCGACTATCAGGTTGCCGGTTCTAAACTCTACAGTTTCACCGATCCCGGTACGGGCGAAGTAAGAGCCGCTCAAAATAATCGTGCCGGTGTTGACTTTGGTGATTTTGACGGTTTCCAAAATGCCGCTGCATCGCTCGACGGCTTCAACGAAACGTCACCTGAAACTGCCGCACGGTACAATAACTGTGTATTCCCGGGCGACATTGATGGTGATGATGTTTGTGCTGCTACCAACGGTTTAAACCAGGAACTGTTTGACCAACGTGCGACACAAATGACCTTAAACTGGGACGTCTCTGACGACTTGCAGTTAAAGTATATTTACGGTTATAACGCCCTCTCTTATCAACGTACCACTGACGATGACAATACCGGCAGTCAGATTCATGATCGCCAGTTTTATGTTAATCACGAAGCTGACTACACCTCCCATGAGTTTCAGGCGTTTTACAACTTCAGCGATGACTTTTCAGTAACAAGCGGAATCTTCTTTTACGATGCCACTATTGATCAGCGCGGTGACTTTTATTCATCAGTGAACGAAGATCGCATATTTAATGCCTATGAAGATAACAGCTCGATATCTGCAGCCACTGCAGCTGCGGTTGGTGCTCCAGGCCTTGAAGGCTTAAGTGCCAGTGATCTTGTTGGTGGCGGAAGGCCAATGGCGACGCTGTATACGGCAAAGAGAAGCTGTACACAGTCTGATGATCCAGCCGCGTCTTGTGCCACTAACTACGCTGTTAAAAACCCTAACGCAGGGCTTATCCCCAACGGAGAGCGTAACGACAACCTGTATACATCGGCCTGGTATGGCGACAACGGTACCAATCGTGATCTCGATGTAAAACATGGCCCTAGCACTGGAGCGACTGACTTACTTTACGCCACTCAAACCAACCGCGAAGCCTTTGCAGCTTATACGCAGGGTGTCTGGGATATTAATGAAACATTCACCTTAACCGCGGGTATTCGCTATGCAAAAGATACCGTTGAAGCTGAAGAAAATCTGTTTCGCTATTCTGAAACAGGTGGTGATGGCTTTGTCGGTCTAGTTGGCGGCATCGTCGGATTAAACCAGGTTAACGGCGGTCTTGAAACTGACCTAGCTGGTGATTTGCTACTCGATGCTGACGGTCAACCAACACCAACTCCATTGGCAACCAATGGCGGTGTACCGTTTGCGTTAAGTGTTTATCGTCCTTACGAGCGTACTGATGAGAAAGTCACTGGTCGTATCAACCTCGACTGGAACGTAGACGACAATACCTTGATGTATTTCTCGGCAACCTCCGGGTATCGCTCGGGTGGCTACAACCTGGTGTTCTTTAGTGAAACAGCAGCCTACGATCCAGAAGAGCTAATCGCCTACGAAATTGGCTATAAGTCTCAGTTTATGGATGACACGGTGCAGTTGAACGCGTCAGCCTACTTCTACGACTATGACACTATTCATACCGTAGTAACTGAAGTTAGCGCTATCGGCGGTACAACTAACTCTGTACAAGAAGCTCCAGGTGCAGAGATTATGGGTATCGAAGCAGAACTGTTGTGGCTAGCTACTGATCAGTTAACGCTTGGCGGTAACTTCAGCTATACCCCTAGTGAGTATACTGAAGACTTATTTGCCAAGGATACAGCTGGCTTTGACTCTCCTGACTCGCTATATCCAGGTCAAGATCAAACTAAAAACATCAACGGCAATCAGTTACTACAAGTACCTGAAGGTAAAGCTACTGCATGGGCGAGCTACAGATTCCCTCTTGACGGTGGTTCTAACCTAGAAGTATTTGGTGTTTATACCTGGATTGATGATGTTTTCTATTCAGCGTTTGAATCAGAAACTGAAATGGCTGAAGCCTACTCGCGTGTTGATTTCCGGGCAACCTGGACTTCACAAGAAGGTAATATGTCTATAGGTGCATTCGTTAATAACGTCACTGACGAAGTAGGTATCTTGCAAGTGTTGCGCAACGACGAATCAGAAAACTTCCGTAACGGTGCAGGTACTACGCTACCACGCATGTTTGGGGTTGAATTCTCATACGCCATGGGTAACTAAACCACTTGTAACATAGGCTCAAACCTTACCCGGGGGATGAATGTCCCCCGGGTAATTTTTTTTCAGCCCACCATCTTAGAACCATTCAATAGAACCTCCCCTGCAAATTTTCTTTTTCGATTTCTATTTCTCATATTATCAAATCTAGTATCTTTGCAATTCAGCACATTTAAATAGCGCTTGTTTCCTATTTGTCGTTTCACGCTGTCAAAAAGCCATGCTGTAGAACTAACCCGCTACAGTTTCTTTTCAACGAATAAAAACCGCCGTTAGGTTACACTCTACAAAATAATATAATGTTCTACTTGTGAGTTTTTATGACAATGCTTAGCCCTGATAACCACATGGCCATTATGACCGCACTTTTTGTGATCGCGGTGATTGGATTTCTCGGTGAAAAAACCCGCGTCGGCTCACAAGTAACCGGCGCTGTGATCACTATTCTGGTTGCTATTGCCGCCGCCAATCTTAATATCATTCCGCATCAGGCAGCAGCATACAATTTTGTGTTTACCTATTTAGTGCCGGTACTCATTCCCCTGTTTTTGTTTAAGGCAAATCTTAAGCAGATTTTTTTTGAAACCAATCGAACAACGGCAGCATTTTTACTGGCCAGTTTGGGAACTGTTCTTGGCGTGACCGTGGCTGCGCTGGTTTTGGACCTGTCATCGCTGGGCGTGCATTCGGGGCTTTCGTCAGCGGAATTAGAGCCAGCCATTGCCGGTCTTTTTGCCTCAACCTATATTGGCGGCTCGGTCAACTACGCTGCATTGGGAGAAATTACCGGACTCAGTAAAGACGCGTCATTCTTTTCTGCGGCCACCGCGGCAGATAATTTGTTCAGCGCTGTTTATCTTGGCATGCTTGCCCTACTACCCGGGTGGCGCTGGCTGTCAGCGCGCTATCAAGATCACGACCACCGGGAAATCATCAAAGAAGAGCAAACGCTCCCAATAACAGCACAGTCGCTAATGATGGCACTAGCCACAGCGATGGCCATTGTAGTGATTGGCGATCTGGTAAGCGGACTAATAGGGAATGGTTGGCGTTATGTGGTTATCACCAGCCTGACATTAATACTGGCTACCCTTTGTCCACGTA
Organism: Oceanicoccus sp.; assembly: GCA_036963965.1. Lineage (GTDB taxonomy): Bacteria > Pseudomonadota > Gammaproteobacteria > Pseudomonadales > Dasaniaceae > Oceanicoccus. The sequence continues at coordinate 106,715 of JBALTE010000012.1, forward strand.
TGGTTAAACAGATGTCTGGAAGCTTTGAACTGGGTGTGGGTTTATCTTTTGTCTTTTTTGCCTCCATTGCTGCAGGCGCTGATATTCTCGCAATGATCAATGTAGCGCCAATACTTATCAGCTTGGTGCTTATCTTATTGTCGATTCATTGTCTGGTGACATTTGGGCTGGGCAGTATGTTGGGGTTGAGCCTGCCGGAACTAATCACCGCCTCCAATGCCGCTATTCTTGGGGCAACCACGGCCCCTGCACTTGCGGCCACCAAGGGCTGGAACAATTTGGTAGCTCCGGGAATTTTAGTCGGGGTCTTTGGCTACGCTCTGGGGACCTTTCTGGGAACCTTGATTTTCAAGTACTGGGGGATATTTCTGTAACAATAGCCATTGAATGAATAGTCAATGGCTTCACGGCCTCTGTTGAGGCTCAGGCTAACTGCATAGCTATCGTATTGGTCGATCGTTCAACGGAGTTGTCTTCGTTAAGGTAGACCAATTTTGGCTTAAACGCTTCCAGCTCTTTATCGTCAAGATGTCCGTATGTGGCAATGATGATTCGGTCTCCCACCTGTACTTTTCTAGCGGCAGCGCCATTCATTGAGATAGTGCCAGAGCCAGGTTCGGCCAAAATAACATAGGTGCTGAATCGCTCGCCATTACTGACATTGTAGATATCGATATGCTCAAATTCGCGCATTCCCGCGAGCTCCACCAAATCCCGGTCAATAGCACAGGAACCGTCATACCAAAGTTCCGCCTGTGTGATACAGGCCATATGCAGCTTGGCTTTCAACATTTTCGTCAGCATAAATTCGCGTCCAATTAGGTCTAGAACGCGCATCATACTGATTAAGAATTGTCTGTCAAATGCGATTAGTAGTCAGCCTATTGCCGAAAGGCCATATCAGAGCCATCAGACCTCTGCTGGCAATAGGCTAAACGATTTACCGCCGGTGTAACCTTACTGGTAATTCTTCTAAACCAAACACAAAGTTTGACGATACCCTCTTATGCTCCCCCACCACTTCAACAAAGGAAAAACGCTTCATAATTTCTTCCCAAATAATTTTTAGTTGAAGCTCTGCAATGCGGTTACCCATACAGCGATGGATACCAAAACCAAACGACAGGTGGTTGCGCACTTTGTCTCTGTCGATAACAAATTTATCAGGATCAGCAATAGACTGATCATCGCGGTTGCCCGAAATGTACCACATGATGACCTGATCACCCTTCTTGATCTGTTTGCCGCCCAGTTCAACATCTTCCAGTGCCGTTCGGCGCATATGCGCCAATGGCGTTTGCCAGCGGATAATTTCTGAAATCATTCCAGAAATCAAACTGGGATCATTGCGAAGTTTTTCATACTCTTCGGGAAAATCATTCAATGCAAGAACACCACCTGACATAGAATTTCTGGTGGTGTCGTTACCACCAACTATCAGCAACATCAGATTGCCCAGATACTGCATTGGGTCGTCAATCATATCCGAGGTATTGGGATCATTGGCCAGCATCGATATAAAATCAAACCCTTTAGGGTTGCCAGCGCGCTCATTCCACAAACGAGTGAAATACGCCAGACACTCCATCAACGCCGCCTCACGCTCTTCAGGTGTAACCCCTGAACTACCAACGGCCTCCGTTGACGTGGCCATATCTGACCAGAAAGTTAATTTTTGCCGATCTTCAAGCGGAAAATCAAAAAGAATGGCCAGCATATAGGTTGTCATTTCTATCGAGACTTTATCAACCCAATTAAACACTTCTCCCTCAGGCAAGCTATCAAGAATCAAACAGGCTTTCTCGCGAATCACGCCTTCCAGTTCTTTTAAGTTGGCGGGGGCTGACACAGGTGAAACAACCCGCCGCTGAACGTCATGTTTGGGCTGATCCATGGCAATAAACATAGGTGGATTAAAACCCTCGGGAGGATAACCGATGGTAATGGAGTTATCTGACGAAAATACCCCGTGATTAGTATCCACTTTCATAATGTCTTCATAACGAGTGACGGACCAAAATGATCCGGTTTTGCCATTTTCACAGTAGTGAACGGGGTCTTCCTTACGCAACCGCTCAAACCATTTCTGATGAACATCGGCTTCGTATAACTCGGGACGCCCCATGTCTATTTTGTCGAGCGGTACATCATAGGGATTTACGTTTGCCCAACTGTCTAATGACTCAATTTCTGACCAATTCATAAAACCACCTCAATGATAGAATAAGTATTGAACGCATTTGATTGGTTAACGCCTGTATACCTTGTGCAACCAATCTTCACGTTTTTGTGGCAACCAGCCACAGATAAGCCCTAAACCGGACTAGCGTTAAAGCATTGTGGAACTGCCAGCAAAGGGATTAAAAAATCTCCGCTACCAATACTCACACTGGAAACAAAATACGATAAAGTTGCAAGATACATGACAAAAACTCCAAAATGACGGTCCACTTTCAAATTGGATCAATTGTCACTTATGGTTAACTATTATTATGCGTACCAAAGTAAACTGAAACTGTTGGTTTTACAACCAAAGATAGCGATCAAAGCCATTCACTGAGACATCAGATTTGATGGCAGCAATCGTTTCTCTGAGGCAGAGGCAATAGTTCTTCATTGGCTGGAAAATGTGTAAACTCAACCCGAATAACATGATTCGCTAGGGAGATAGACACAGCTGATGTTATCCATCGTCTGGGAATTAGTGATCGGTCTTGGTGTATTTCTGTATGGAATGTCGCACCTGGAAGAAGGCATTGCAGCACTAAGCAGCTCTCGACTAAAAGCGCGTCTTGCCCGCTCTACCGCGAGCCCTGTGTCCAGCGCAGGATTCGGAGCGGTTATTACCACTGTTCTGCAAAGCAGCTCAATGGTTAGCCTATTGGTACTTGCTTTTGCCAGCGCCGGTATTATGCCTTTGTACAACGCCATTGGGGTTTTGATTGGCGCCAATTTGGGCACAACCATCACTGGCTGGATTGTAGCCACACTGGGCTTCAAACTTGACATTGCAACACTGGCACTGCCGCTGTTGGGTATCGGAGGATTTGTTCAGGTAATGAACTCATCATCCAGCAGATTGTATGCATGGGGCCAAAGCGCAACAGGCTTAGGCTTGCTGCTGTTTGGTCTGGGACTGATGAAAGACGCCGTCGGCGGCCTTCCCCAGCAGTGGGACATTAGTTTGCTTCAAGGATATCACCCGCTAATTTATCTGTTGGCAGGCCTTATTGCCACCGCCTTGATCCAATCCAGTTCGGCCGTTGTGATGCTAACATTAACCGCCATTAACGCCGGCTTTATAGGTTTGCCCGAAGCCGGGGCACTGGTGATAGGTGCTGATTTAGGCACCACCGGCACAACCATGCTCGCCAGCTTAACCGGCCCCGGCATCAAGCGGCAATTGGCGCTGGCGCAAGTTGTTTTTAACGTTATCGTAGACACGCTGGCTTTTCTATTTCTTCTACCCCTTTTACCCTGGATTGTACAATCACTGGGAATCAGTGACTTGCTGTATAGCGTGGTAGCTTTTCACACCACAATTAATTTGCTGGGCCTGCTGCTATTTTTACCACTATTAAAGCCTTTTTCTCACTGGATCGAAGGTTTTTTCCAAACACCTCAAGACAGCCTTACGCTTCTTCTCCAAATGGAGACCCCTGTTCCCGAAGCTGTGTTACCGGCTATTGAGAAAGCCCTGCAACAACTTTGGATTGTTGCAGCGTTTAATACCCTGCATGTGCTTGGTATTAAACACACACGCCTCCCTCTTGATGCCAATTCCCAACAATCACTAGTAGCACATAACACCGCAATAATGAACGACAGTAGCCCTCAACACATATACCGAGAACTAAAACATCAGGAAGGCATCCTGTTCCAGCTGTCCTATAAACTGCAACAGGTACGGTTGAACGAACCACAGTCTATGCTGCTCGGCAAGATGCAAGAACTTGCGCGCGCAATTGTTTATGCCAGCAAAACAATTCAGGATATTGCTGCAGATATTGAAAAACTACGTCACAGCCAGAACAATAGCAATTCCGCAGCTAGTTGGTTACTGACTCAACAGCAGCAGTTTCTAATCGATATTTATTGTGGATTGCTGCCATTACTATTTAACCAAAGCGACCCAAACTATTTGCAAGAACAGCTAAAAAAAATGGCCACACAAAATGATCTACATTTTCAGGAGATGAATGCCGGAGTCTATCAGCGAGCTATAATAACAGACCATTCGGAGCCCGGACTTTCAATCCAACTTAATGTCAATCGTGAAATTGGTCACGCAGTTCGCAGCCTGCTGAGTTCCATTGAACTTTGGCAGGATATCAAGTCACCGAAAACCTGAATATTGACCAACAAAGCTGACGATCACGCACCGTGTTATCGCCACTGTCGTATCGATCGATATCCATAAACGACTGCAAATATTAAGATGTTATTCATATCAACTATTCGTTACTCTATGAGCTGCTAGTCAAACAAGGTGAGCGAATAATGATAAAAAAAATAACCTGGCTGACAATGGCATTTTTTGCTGTCGGGGTAGCTCTATATGCCTGGGCATTGGCCTTTGTACCCGAACTGAGATCGCCATTAGTTAACGATATTTTTCTGCGTACGCCGCTTTCAGCCTACGGGCATTTTGTCGGCGCCGGTATCGCCTTGGCGATTGGCGCTTTTCAAATGAATGCGCGGATACGCAAACAATATTTAGCGAACCATCGCTGGCTTGGTCGCGTTTATCTATTCGCCGTCGTTATTGCTGCACTCTCCGCGTTTAGGCTTTCTTTGGATTCGTTTGGCGGGCTGGTTACCCATGTCGCGTTTGCGTTGCTGGGCCTATGCTGGATAAGCAGCACTCTCATGGCCTATTACTGCGTCCGCAATCATAAGCTGCAACAACATGAAATCTGGATGATTCGCAGCTACGCGCTGACGCTTGCCGCAGTCACATTGCGGCTATATCTTCCAGCCAGTATGATCGCAGAGATACCGTTTGAGGTTGCCTACCCGGTAATAGCCTGGATAGCCTGGGTGCCAAATATTCTGATCGCGGAATGGTTTATATTACCAACACTTTTGCGCCCCGCACGGAATCAAACTTCAATTCCCTAAGCGCTTCGTTGGCGTGTTCAAGTGCAAATATTTTAACCTCGGGCTTGATTGGGATTGCCGCTGCCAGCGGCAGGAATTCTGCGATATCAGCAGCGGTGATATTGGCGACACTTTTTATTTCTTTTTCAAGCCAAAGATGCTGATGATAACTTAGCTCATTGAGACAGTTCTTATCATTATCTTCTTTGCGGATTGCGTTAATAACCAATCGCCCTCCTGCTTGTAAATTTCCCAGAGCTGCTACCACGGGCTGCCAGGCCGGTGTTGTATCAATAATACTATGTAGCTGATGAGGCGGCGCATCCCTCGTATCCCCTACCCAATCGGCACCAAGCTGACTAGCAAACTTTCTGGCAGACTCATCTCGAGCAAACACGTAAATTTCCGTTGCGGGGAAAAGATATCGCGCCAATTGCAATACAATATGCGCAGAGCCTCCAAACCCGGTCAACCCAAGACGCTGACCATTCTGCAAGCCAGTAAGTTTTAGTGATCGATAGCCAACGCTACCAGCACAGAGTAGTGGCGCCGCTTCAGCATCCGAAAAAATTGACGGAATCGGGAAGATATACTGCTCGGGTATCACCATGTATTCCGCATAGCCACCATCAGCATCTCGCCCGGTTGCGGTAAAATCAGGTGAAAGGTTTTCCAATTCGCCGCCACAGGAGTGATGGATCCATCCAACACCCACTCGCTGGCCGCTCAGTGACGGGGTGACGCCCATCCCGCATTTATCGACAATACCTATAACTTCATGACCAGGAATTATTGGCAACTTCGGCGGGGCTGTTCGACCTTCTATTTCATCGAGTTCGGTATGACAGACACCACAGGCACGGATTTTTAATCGTACTTCGCCACATTGAGGCTCGGGTATCTTCACTTCTTGCAACCGTAACGGAGCTGAGTCTGCACCGATAATTCCAATCCTGTCCAACACCATCGCTTTCATCACAAACACCTCGTTCAACAGTTGCTGGCAAGCATAAATTTATCGAAGCAATAAACAAAGCGTTCTCAGACAATCCGCTAAGAAACTTGATACAAGTCGCTCACCTGCTCTTTTGAGTAGATAGTTATGAACATCATTGATAAGCTCCGGTGTTACAATATCTGGATCGACATTATCAATTAAAGAACAGGAACCCCTATGACTGATACTTTCAATGCCATTGTTGCTGAAGACGTTGACGGCAAACCCCGCGCAGCACTTAAAGCAATTACCCTCGCCGATCTGCCTGACGAAGAGGTACTGGTTGAAGTTGCCTATTCCACCCTGAATTACAAAGACGGCCTCGCCGTATCTGGCAAGAGCAGAATATGCCGCACGCTCCCGCTTATTTGCGGTATAGACTTAGCCGGAACCGTAGTGGAGTCGAGCAATGAAAATTTTAACAAGGGTGACAAAGTATTAGTAAACGGCTTTGGTTTATCCGAAACAGCCAATGGCGGATATAGCCAGTTTCAACGACTTAAAGCAGAATGGCTGGTCAGAGTCCCTGCAGCATTTACCCTTGAGCAAACCATGGCTATTGGCACTGCAGGATACACGTCGATGCTCTGCGTACAAGCTATTCAAGATCACGGCATCAAACCTGAAGACGGACCTGTATTGGTGACCGGCGCTGCTGGCGGTGTAGGTTCAGTAGCAATATCGCTGTTGGCAAGCTTGGGTTATAGCGTTACAGCATCAACCGGCCGCGTTGACGAAACGAGTGAATTTTTAAGGTCACTGGGAGCGGATGCAATTATTTCCCGAGAAGATTTGGCCCGAGACTGTAAACCAATGGAAAAAGAAATCTGGGCTGCAGTGGTCGATACTGTAGGCGACAAAGTGTTGGCAACAGCACTGGCCCAGACTAAATACGAAGGTCTGGTAGCCGCATGTGGCATGGCAGGAGGAATAGGCTTACCAACATCCGTTATGCCCTTTATCCTCCGCGGAGTAACCTTGCGAGGTATTGACTCGGTAATGGCCTCACAGCCCCGCCGACAAAGAGCGTGGGATGCGCTGGCCGAACTTACAGATCAAACGGCACTTGATACCATTTATCGCACGGAGCCCATGTCCCGCGTACCTGAGCTTGCAGAGCAGATCATAGCAGGACAGATCAAAGGACGGGTTGTCATAGACGTCAACGCATAACAAATAACTTCTGCAATACCCTGGCTGTAGCCGCTGGTGATATAGAAATATCGGACTGAAAGTAGCCAATCCGGTTTCACTCGCGGCAGCAGCCCAACTCAGGGCTCAATGTTACCAGTCGTTAGCGCATGTAAAACTCACTCAATTGGCCGATTATTCATGTATAATCCCGCCTCCAATTTTTATTGATATAGCTTAAATTTGCCATGGTTGATCAAAACACTACCGACGACGTCCATATTTCTGAAATGCGACCTTTAGTATCTCCCGCTATTCTGATGGAAGAATTGCCGCTGGGTGCCAAGTCCGCCGGAATGATCCAAAGCACTCGCGCTGATATTGGACGGATATTTAAAGGCGAAGACGACCGTTTATTGGTTGTTGTAGGCCCCTGCTCAATACATGACCCTGAAGCCGCTATTGAATATGCCACTCGCTTGCGCGACATTATTGGTCAGTTTGATTCCGAGCTACTCATTGTAATGCGTGTCTATTTCGAAAAGCCGCGGACTACAGTCGGCTGGAAAGGCTTAATTAATGACCCGCATCTGGATGGCAGTTTTAATATTAACCACGGACTACGAGTAGCACGGAATCTGCTTCTCGACGTTGCAGCGATGGGTATTCCCACAGGTTGTGAATTTCTAGATACAATTTCACCCCAGTTTTTCGCCGATCTGGTTTCCTGGGGAGCAATTGGTGCACGTACCACTGAAAGCCAGGTTCACCGCGAACTGGCTTCTGGCCTATCTATGCCTGTTGGCTTCAAAAATGGAACCGACGGCAGTGTCCAAATCGCAATAGACGCAATTGGTGCAGCATCTCATCCTCATCACTTTCTTTCTGTCACTAAACAGGGTATCTCCGCCATTGTCACCACCAGCGGTAATACTGACTGTCATATTATTTTGCGCGGCTCTAATAGGGGCCCCAACTACGAGAAAGAAGCCGTCGCAGCCGCAACGGAGCTTTTGGAAAAAAATGGCTTACCACCGCATCTAATGGTTGATTGTAGCCATGGCAATAGCAGCAAAGACTTTAATCGGCAGCCGATAGTTGCGAAAGACGTTGCCAATCAGCTCGCCGGTGGAAGTACTGCCATATGTGGTGTAATGATTGAAAGTAACTTATTAGAAGGCAACCAGAAAAAACCCGATGTTTACGGCGTCAGTATTACCGATGCGTGTATTTCCTGGGAAACCACAGTCACCACGTTAGAAACACTAGCGACAGCCGTTAAGGAAAGACGAGGCTAAGGCCAAAACCGGACGGTTCTTGTATTGACATAATCCGGCAAAAAAACTAGTCTAGCCGCCGCATTGAAGCTGTATTTTATTAAACGAGTTATGCGCCCTTAGCTCAGCTGGATAGAGCAACGCCCTTCTAAGGCGTGGGTCGAAGGTTCGAATCCTTCAGGGCGCACCATCACACTGTCTAAGCAAGTTTAGACTGTACCACTAAAGCCGCAGACTATAGGGTCTTGCGGCTTTTTTGTGTCTTATCTCATCTCATCTAATCTGGTGTTCTATCATCCCTATAATAGCGGGGCACCTTTAGGGCATTTCTGAAACGTCTTTATGATCTGTCAGTAAAACACGGTAACACCAACCCATCGGTTGTGACGCTATGGCCTCAACTTGAAGAAGCGCGTAAAAACTGACTCCTCTGGGTTGACGAGATAGTGTCAATCAGACGCCATATACAATTTTAGGTCATCACCGCGCTCCGTATTATTAAGTAGCTCTTTAAGCGAAACTAAGGCGGCGTTCTCTATCTGTCTAACGCGTTCGCGACTGAGACCAATATTCTTCCCAATACTTTCGCGACTCATCGGCTCCATATCTCCTAAGCCAAATCGATGCTGCAAGATATAGGCCTCCCGCGACGTCAACTCGGAAAGCAGCTCTGTCACTTGCCGTTGCATATCGCTATTCAGTACCAATGTCGATACCGGTGGTTGCTCCAGCTGCAAGGTACCGCTTAACGAAAGGTCGTCGTCCTCTCCTCCCACGGGCTGATCAAGGGACAGCGGCCGGGATTTAGTTCTCAGTAACAATTCAACATGGGCTTGCGACATACCGAGCTTAGCTGCAACATTACGCGTACTAAAGCGCTCTCCATTCGATCGCGACTGCTCCATAGAGCGACGCACCTTAATCACATCCTGAAAATTTGAACTAGGTAACCGTACTAAACTGTTAAGTTTTTCATGCGTCAGCCTAACTTTTGCCTCGATCCAAAGATAGGCGTATGTTGAAAACCGATTACCACTTGCCGGCTGAAACTTTTCTACCGCTCTCACTAGACCAAAAACACCTTCTTGTATCAGCTCTAACATTGGCAACGTGCCCGAGTTATAACGCTTGGCAATATGATAAACCAAGCGTAAATTATGATTAACCATCACATTCCGGTAATCAACATATTCTTTTTTTAGCGCCCTGAGCGCTTTGATCCGCTGCTGGTTGCTGTTATCCCGTCGTATCGATGGTTTACTCCTCGCTGGGTTACTGCGGCTCCGGAGATATTTGTCCAGGGCCGTGCTCAAGAGCGACTCGGACTGAGCGGGTAGATAACGCTCAGCAAAAACCATTAATAGTTGCGCGGGCCAGTGTATTTGGCTTATTGGTGTCGATACGCCCTCGATGCCTTCGGCAATTCCAGCGACTGAAGGTTGCCCCTTATCGCGCGATTGAGCGCAACATTGATCCAGCGCTTGCCCAATTTCCTTCAGCGGTAATAAATGATCATCGTTACCCAAGAGATCTTTAATCTCCCTGCGCAGCGCGAAATGTTCGTCCGTAGACAGGCTTGCCGGCTTAGTTTGATCAATCTGCTGCAACAGGTAAATGAGTTGATGAAAGTCTGCTCGGCTATCCGATGATGCCAGAAAAACTTGTATCACAGACTGCAATGACGCCTGCATTCGACGTGTCAGTCCGCGCTCTTCTTCTGCAGTCAACAATCGGTAAGGCGACACTTGTCGATGGAATAGACCTAGCGAATTGCTGGCCATTTCAACGGGATTAGACGGGACACTCGATAGTTTTTCCGAAGGTTCTACTGCCTTACCATCAGCCAAACCACGTAAGTCATCATCAAGAAAATCATCGAAATCGTCAAAGCGAAGGGTGTTACTCTCTGATAAAAATGCATTCATTTTGTTACAACTTCAGTCAGTGCATTTGGACAAGCGTTATCTCTTTAACTGCTGAGATACGCGCTGCCTGTGTCGATACAATTAATATACGACCCAACAGTATAAAAATAGTAAACACGACTAACATTAATCTAGTCAAAACCTAGTCAAAAATTTAATAATCACAATAGAATTACGCTATTATACGATCAACGAGGAAAAAGTTAGACACAAGAGGTTCATCATGAATACTGCAACGAACTACCAACAACCAACCTACAGTATTGGTGTTGTTGCCAGACTGACAGGTTTAACGGCACATAATCTGCGTATGTGGGAGCGCCGTTATGGCTTGGCAGCCTCACAGCGCTCCAGTAATGGGAGGCGTGAATTTACCAAAACTGATGTGGATCATTTAAGACTGATTAAGCAGCTACTCGATCGCGGTATGCGCATTGGCGATATTGCAAAACTACCTCAAAAGACGCTATCAGGCTTATGTGTTAAGCAGCCTGACTCCGCCACAAAAGACAGCGCTACCATACCGACTGCTACAGCTGTTGTCGGTCATGGTCTGACTATGCATTTTGACAAACACCCGCGCCGCTACCCACAATTGGCACTGAACTGCAAAGCGCAGAGCATTGAGGAGTGGTTCAGTAGTAGAGAAAAGGCTGCTGATATCGACGTAGATACCGGCAACGCCCGCGTATATTTGTTACAGATTGATATGGTTAATCAGGCTATTGCTACTCAATTACGTAAACTGAAGCAAACCGATAACAGCATTTTTATCTTTTACCGTTATGCCGCTCGAGATCTTGTTGTGGATCTGGAAAATGTGGGTATTACGATGTCGGACAGTAAAATAACCACCGATACAGTAGATAACACGGTCAAAGAAGCCTTGCGCCAAAAAAGTTATAATAGCTTATTGGAGCAAAGTGCAGAGCAATTTGACCTAACATTACCCTCAGAGCGACCGCGACAATTTAACCCTCAGCAACTGGCCGACGCTGCCAAACGCAGCAGTGAACTCAACTGCGAATGTCCACCTCATTTGTCAGATTTGATTAATGCACTCAACGCGTTTGAAGATTATAGCCAGCAATGTAGCGCCGATAACTGGAAAGAGGCATCCGTTCATGCCTGTATCTACGCGTATACCTGTCAAGCTCGCTATTTAATGGAAAAAGCATTGGTAGCTGTGTTAAATGACTAGTGCATAGTCGTCACGTTACGAAACCCAAATCCCGGTTACCGGCCCCATACCACAGAGCCACTGCAAGGATGGCCTTTGTCAATGGAGCCGCTGCCCAAGGTCAAACCGATGATATCTCCCCGACTTTTTAACAAAGCAGCTACGCCGTTGCTGTCAGCGGGCATCGTCGTTTTTAAAGAAGACGCAAGAGCCGTTGCCATCATTCTCTGGTAATAAGGTAAACTTTCGACATAGAACGGTAAGTGATCGCCAATAGCGCCCTGCTCGGACAGCGTTTCAATAAACGCTTTCACAAAGTTTCTTGCGCTGGCCAAAACTACGGAGTTCTCATTCAGTTCGATCGCATCCATCTCCCAGGTCATATCTTTGCGCACCCGACAACGCGTTAGAAACTGCTCCGATTTGGTCGGCCCCCACTCTTCAGGGGATATGAGAGACATCATCCACCCTGACTCGAAGGCGTATAAGAAGTAGGTCTTTCCCATAACAGGTTTGAAGCGGAACTTAGCGGCCAACACCAGTGAAGAGATACAATAATCGCGCAGAAATTCTGCACTCGATTTCCGCTCCCTGACCTGTGGTTTCATAACCTCCCAGTCTCTCAGAACAGGCACTAAGCCCTTGCCCTGCGGATTGGGAGTTTTCTCACTAAAAACTCTCGGTGTTGCCACGTTTACAATATCCTCTGCTACATCCTACGGACGGTGCTCGGTCCAAAACCGTTCACTCAACTACGCTATTTGATGGTGAATATTAACGATGGGATTTGAGAAAAGCCGACCATTGATATTTTTAACAACACCGACGCAGAAACATCGGTGTCTCATGTGAAGCTTTTGTTTGCATTTGATTGTCTTTCTTTACGTTCAAATTACCAGAATGGATGAACCCAAAGGTTCGGGTGTGTCGAGCTGCGAGAATGCATGACACA
>JBALTE010000012.1:119376-142768 GCA_036963965.1 Oceanicoccus sp.
CGATTGCCAGAGCCCTACTTTATATTGTAAGTTAAGTGTAAAGGAGGGCGTGGATCCTTCCTGCATAATAATAAAGGGACGACGGCTATGTGTGGAATATTTGCTGCAATGACTCGCAATGGCATTGCGTCTTCCCGCGTGGAAACAGCATTGTCGTCCCTTAATCATCGTGGGCCCGATGGTCATGGCACCTGGACATCGGGCGATAAGCGTTGGATCTTGGGGCATACTCGTTTATCTATCATTGGACTAAACAACGGCGAGCAGCCAATGACCAGTCCCGATGGCAAAGTACATACCGTTGTTAATGGTGAATTTTACGACTATCGAGAAATACGCGAGCGCTTACGGCATGACGGCTGCCAATTTGGCAGCGACAGCGACAGCGAAATAGCCCTGCATCTATATCAGCGAGACGGCATGCAAGTAGCCCCGCAGCTACGCGGAGAGTTTGCCGTTATCATAGCTGACGAACGCGAAAACACGATGATCGCGATCAGAGATCGCTTTGGGATAAAACCGCTGTATTATTCAGTAGTCAATGGTGATGTGTTTTTTGCCTCTGAGATAAAAGCGCTTTTGGCATTAGGTGTTCCAGCTGCCTGGGATCTAGCGGGCGCCCTTGGCGGTATGGCAAGGCCGCATGAGCAAACCGAATTTGCCGGTATTAATGCTGTACCTCAAGGCTGCTATGCGATCGCCAAGGACGGTGCTGTACGAATCTACTCCTACTGGGATTGGGAAATACCCAGCGCCGATGAAATGAAGCGTGACACACGAACTGAGGCGGAAGTTATTGTAGAGTTTCGCAGCGTGCTTATGGACTCAGTGCAACAACGTCTGGTAGCTGACGTGGAGGTTGCTTCGTACCTGAGCGGTGGTATCGATTCCTGTGCGGTATTAGGCTTGGCGCAGCAAGCAATGGACAGACCCATTCGTGCGTTTACCCTCACCTTTGATAACCCGCTTTACAATGAAGCCGCCATTGCTGAGAAACAGGCCAAATTTGTTGGTGCTTCTTATCACCCTATTCCCATTACGGGGCGCGACATTGCTGACTCCTATAGCGATGCTATCTGGCATTCCGAAACCCAAATGTTCAACGGCCATGGTGTTGCCAAGTACTTGCTTAGCAAAGCGGTCCGTGATGCAGGAATCAAGGTAGTATTCACCGGTGAAGGCGCTGACGAAATGCTTGGCGGCTACCCCTTTTTCCGAGTGGATGCAGTAAAACATAATCCGGCATTGAGTGAGGCACAAAAGTCGGCTCTATTCGCGGAAATACTGGGAACTAACGAAGCGAGTCGCGCCATCATGCTGCCCAATGAAGTCAACAGTCCAGCTATAGATGCGGTGCGCAGACGACTGGGCTGGGTGCCCACTGCTGTGCATACCATGGAGTCAATGTCCAACGGATTGGCGCCATTTTTTAATAACGATTACGCGGCATATATTCACGGTCATAGCCCTATTGTTGCGGCATTAGACAGATTGCCAATCGCACAGCGAATGGCGGGCAGAGATCATCTGAATCAGGCCCTATATCTTTACTCAAAAACTGCACTACCCAACTTTATTCTGTCTTATCTTGGTGACCGTATGGAAATGGCTCACTCCGTTGAAGGAAGAGTCCCTTTTCTTGACCATCGCGTTGCTGAGGCTGCCGCACGTATTCCCGTTGATATAAAAGTGAAGGGTATTCGTGAGAAGCACGTATTACGCGAGGCCACTCGGGACGTTTTAATTCCAGAGGTTTACAATAGACAGAAACACCCATTCACGACGCCCCCAACTCGGGATAGAAAAGACCCGATGCTAGCATTTTATCGCGATACATTCGCATCCCAAGCAGCGAAAGACCAGCCGATATATGACATGCAAAAAGTGAACAAAGCGTTGGATAAATTATTAGACTGCCCAGACGACGAGCGCATCGCGGTCGAAGGCGGATTGCAACGAATTGCTAGCGTCGTTGTGATGCAAGAAAAGTTTGGTATGTCTTGAAGACATACTCACGAAAGCGATTGTATACACTGCCTACGGATCATCGGATGTTCTGCCGCTCAAAGAGGTGGAGATACTTACTCCCGTCAAACACATAAACACTATGGCAAATTTAAAACCTGAGTTTGCTAATTTCATATTACCTATAGCTACCAATACGTTTAACGTTAGATTTCGCAGAACTGATCGGTTTCAACAACCACGCTTACCGCACTGTTTTTATGCTTACCGGCACACCAGCTTGGCATTACCATCGAATAGAGGCCACTTCCCCCTGCCGTTAGTACCAATATATCTTCAGGCTTGTTGAAAGTTTTGTAATCGCCATCGGATTTTCTACCGCCACCAAATGCACCTCCAACCTGTTTTAATTGAGATATCGGTTTATGAGTCAACTGCCACAACTTCTGCTGAACTTCTTCTCTGTTCATGTTTGCTTGTGAAAAAATGTCAGCGTGCTCGGGATTCAGCACAACAACAGCTGCACCACCAGTTAGAATTGCATTGTTAGTAGCGAAGTTGGCAAGACCCACCGCCAGTTGCGCGAGTAGCTTTTCGGCATTTTCAGGGTCATCTGCATTGCCGCTATAGATAACAGAGTGCGGGGCCTCCGCGCCGATAACGGTAACAACACTGTCGTCGGCATTAAAACCTAAACTACTATGAAGCGGTGGAAAGGGAGAGTGTTCTTCGTCTTCGGCGAGACAGTAAGTAAATTTTCCTGGGTGGCCCAATAAGGCCATATCAGACGAGCCCGGTTGGGCACCCCCGATATTGATCATTGTTAGTCGCAATGCCCGTCCAATACTGGCATTGGCTCGATGTCCCGGACCTAAAGCACCAAAACCACTTGCGACAGGGCCACAGGTTGTGCGAGCAGGACCATTAACAATAATTAACGGCGCAGTGCAATGGGTTGTTGACTGCATTTCAGTCAAATCAAAAGCCGGGTTTATCACCGCTTTTACCGCCGCCAGTACAATAGGCATATAGTCGGGAAGGCAGCCGGCCATCACTGCGGCAATAGCTATTTTTTCGATCGTTGCCACCCCCATGCCAGGCCCCATTTCACCTAACACTAAATCACCATCCAGTAGTGTAGCAAGCACCATTCGCTCAACTCTTGCCGCGGTTGGGATAATGACAGGCAAGCCGTCGGTACACCCTAATTCATGTAATTGTTCCAACGCGGCAGATTCGTCAATGGCTTCTAATGTCGTAATCATAATTCACCCGAACCTTTAAGCTTGCTGACAATATCGTCAACTACCTGTTCGGCAATTCTCTTTAAGTTTGCCTCGCCAGTACCCGCTACCGGGTGGGGAAGTTTAACCCGGGGAGCGTCGGGCATACCCAGAGATTTAGCCACGAAGTCACCTTGAGGCCAGTAGTCTTCAGTAACCAAAGCCACCGAGGGTATTCCGAGTTTAGCGATATTAATTCCGTCACGCACGGTGCCGGTAGTACAGCTGCCTCAGTGCCCGTATGCGGCAACGGCAATATGACATTGCGCCTTAATCTCATCGAGCATGGTTTGAGGCGCGGGAATAGACGCGTTGCCTTTATTCCAGTACTTCACTGTTAGTGCAGGATATTTGGCACTCAAAGATTGCCCAATGGCGTCCAGAAAGTTTACCGAATCGGGAAAACCATTGGCTAACAGTGCTACCGTTGTTCCAGCGCCTTGATTTACTCTAAGGTCATGACTGAGGGTGTACTCTAAAGCCTGCGCGGCAGCGTCTCCCCTTGGGTCGTGAAATGAAATCATTTACCTGTCTCCGCAATGTTAACATTCATGATGCTGATGATTTTTCATAGATTAGCATACACTTAAAGAACTTACTCTGTTCAGCAAGTTTAGCTAGCATTGCCAAAGAGAATACCGACAGGACAGTGCCCCAGCACTTTGGCCAATTATGGCCTGCAGTAAAATTACATGTATTCGTTATTTTTCGCGATCTCTGAATCTGTAATGGTGATGTCAGCTGACCTTTCAATAACGAACATGAAAAAGCCCAGCAATAGCCAAGCCCTCACTTCTCTTATGTGCCAATAAGAGACTAAACAAGATGTAAGTTTCGGAAAAAAACGGACCTGAGAGTATAGGCGAAACAAACGCCCTATTCGTCCGGAGTATGGCAATCCCGCAACCTCCATACTGACCTTCTAGCGGATCCGCGTTCTTGGTGCCTGCTTATTGCTGCCCTGTCACCTGAACGTTGATGACAATGCCACCATCGATTAATGATGGCGTTAAAAAGGAGACAGGGAGTCAGCAAAGGCGGCAAGTTGTTCTTTCGTATCCTCAGTGAGACTAATCAGAAACTGATTCGCTTCAATACCTTTAAACAGCGCGCTTATTACATCCGCAACCGTATCAAAGTCTGAACCAATATCTACATCTGACGTTACCCGACTACCTTTATGGCCCCACGCGACTGAAGATCGTGGAAAGGCGGTGTCAGTCATGCGCGGTGCAAGATAATGAACCTGGATTCCCAACGGCCTACAATAGACAGCCAAAGCTTTAGCCATGCCCTGCAAGGCGTATTTCGACGACGCATAAGGAGCATTCATCCCGTTACTTTTAAACAGGCCCGCGGATGAGCCTGTAATAATAATAGTGCCTTTTTTTCGTTCTATCATTTCTGGTAGAAAGGCATTAACCGTTCGGGCGGCTCCCATCACGTTAACATCAAAAAGACGTTGCCATTCACTCATAGGGATTTTTTCAAAACGCCCTCCCAATGCAACCCCTGCATTTGCCATCACTACGTCCACAGGTCCCAACGCTGTGGCTATGTCGCAAAGTGCAGAGACATCCGCATCTAAGCGTACATCGCAAGTTACCGGAGTTACGTCCAACTGGAGCGACGCTGCTGCGAGCTTATCCGTATCTATGTCGGCAATCACAACGTCAGCGTTTCTCTCTTTGAAAGCTTGTGCTGCCCCCAGTCCGATGCCATCGGCACCACCGGTAATTACAGCAACTCTTCCGCTAAAATCCATTAGGCTCTCCTCTTATGTAGCCGTTTTTAGTATAGGACGGATTAACACTCCCGCTTTCGATCAATCTATTACAAGATAGCGGCTAAAGGCAATCAAATTTACAGTCTGTTCAATAACAGTTTAAATTGACGATTTTCTGTAGACTGATATATTAACGAACAAAGGATTCGCAATGAATTTCAATGATAAACCAGACCGTAGATGGTCGAAAGCTCATAAATGGGAAAGATATAAAGGCACAGATATATTGCCTATGTGGATTGCGGATACTGAATTTCGCTGTGCGGAGCCTATTTTATCTGCCTTACATAAGCGCATTGAAGACGGCCTGTTAGGTTATACCTTACCGGCTCACGATACCGATGCCGCCGAAGCCGTTGTGTCCTGGTGTCAACGACAGTATGACTGGAAAATTGACCCTGCCTGGCTAGTCTGGACGCCTGGTGTAGTGTCCGCATTCAATGTCGCTATTCAAGCATATTGCCAGGCAGGTGATACAGTTATTGTACAAACACCAAATCATTCTCCCATATTGGCCGCACCGGCAATTAATAATCTAAATCGAACCTGTATAGGCACGATAGAAGCGGAAGGTCGATGGACACTTGATTTAAATGCCTTGGAAGCAGCAGCCGTCGATCCCAAAGCAAGCTTGTTTATAATGTGTAACCCAATGAACCCGTTTGGCTCAGTCTTAAACCAAGACGAGCTAGACAGAATTGCCACAATATGCAGAAAACACGGCGTTATGTTGTGCTCTGATGAAATACACTGTGACTTAATCTTAGATAACGTGCCGCATTTACCCGCCAGTGCGCACCCAGAGTTAGCAGAGCATTCAGTAACGCTAATGGCCGCCAGTAAAACCTTCAATATCGCTGGTTTAGGCACATCTTTTGCTATTATTCCAAACGCAAAATTAAGAGCGGCCTTTAACCATAACGCTCGTGGCATATTACCCACGGTAACAGTAACAGGCCTTACCGCCACGAATGCTGCCTTCAGGTATTGCGATGAGTGGCATCAACAAGAAATGGCTTATTTAAAAGAAAATCGCGATTATTTACTCGCTGAAATCAACAACATTGAAGGTTTGAAAGCCATCTCGCCTGCTGCTACTTTTTTATTGTGGGTAGATGCCAGCGGTTTGCACGTCACCGATACGCAAGCGTGGTGTGAAGCCAGAGGTGTTGGTCCATCGGCGGGCAAAGATTTTGGTGATAAAGACTGTTTTCGCTTGAACTTCGGTTGCTCACGAGATTATTTAGTCGAAGCAATTAAAAGACTGCAAGGATGAGACGTTTAACCACCGGCAAAACAGTGCTTTCTCGGCAAATAATATTAATATAAGGAAAAATTGAGCCTTTATCCCATGTTTGGTCGTATACCATCACAATAAATATTAAAGGACCGTGTTTGACGATGACATTACCTATACAGAACACTGAAGAAATGGCTAAACGACCTGCAGCGTTCGTTGACTCTAGAGCGTTACGCAGAACACCAGAACTAAACAGTGGCACCGTGGATGATAAGCGCAAAGAAATAGCGCTTTACTTCACCAGCACGTTTGATACTTACACGCGCCTTTTTGATTGTTTGCGCGACGATACTGGTTTCTATGAAAAACCTATACCTTTGCGACACCCGCTTATTTTCTATCTTGGGCATACGGCAACTTTTTTCATCAACAAGCTACTATTGGCAAAACTGATACCCGATCGGATTAATCCGCACATGGAATCCATTTTTGCAGTGGGTGTTGATGAAATGAGCTGGGATGATTTGTCAGAAGAAAATTACGACTGGCCCAGCGTTTCTGCGGTAAAAGATTACCGCGCTAAAGTGCGTGCCACGGTACTAGACTTAATTAATAGCTTGCACCTTGTTCTCCCCATTGATTGGGAAAATACCTGGTGGCCCATCGTTATGGGTATTGAACACGAGCGTATTCACCTTGAAACGTCGTCAGTACTTATTCGCCAACATGAACTGTCCAAAGTAAAGCCATTGCCTCAATGGCCAGCTTGCAAAGATACTGGCCAGGCCCCAAAGAACAAACTGATAAGCGTTGCCGCCGGCTCTGTTGATCTCGGAAAATCTTCTGATAGCGCGTTTTATGGCTGGGACAACGAATATGGCCAACATAAGGCAGAGGTTGATGAATTTAAAGCCAGCCAATATTTAGTCAGCAATCTGGAGTTCCTTGAGTTTGTTGAGGACGGTGGTTATGAGCAAAATAGTTTCTGGAGCGATGAAGGCCTTGCCTGGCGGCAGTATACTGAGGCGAAACACCCGGCATTCTGGCGCTGGCATAATGGCTGGCGTTTACGCCTGATGACCGAAGAAATTGATATGGCCTGGGACTGGCCTGCTGAAGTTAACTACCATGAAGCGAAAGCGTTTTGCGAATGGAAAACTATAGAATCCGGGCAACAGATTCGCATGCCCACTGAAGACGAATGGTATCGTTTATGCTCACAGGCTGGCGTTGAAGAGCTGGGGAATAGCACGGCCGATGCTAACTTGCATCTCGACCATTTCGCCTCATCCTGCCCAGTAACGCGACATCAACATGGCAGGTGGTTTGACGTGGTGGGCAACGTGTGGCAATGGACTGAAACCCCCATTTACCCCTTCGACAACTTTAAAGTACACCCACTTTACGACGATTTCACCACGCCTACGTTTGATGGTAAACACAATTTAATGAAAGGCGGCTCATGGATTTCAAGTGGTAACGAAGCGAGGCTTAGTGCACGCTATGCGTTTAGACGTCACTTTTTGCAGCATGCCGGATTTCGTTATATTGCCTCTAATGTTGAGGCGACGTCTCCTAAGGCTTACTACGAAAGTAATCGGCTTCTGTCGGAATATGCTGAGTTTCACTTTGGTGACAGCTCGTATGGCGTAGATAATTTCCCTAAAGCCTTAGCCGATATTGCACTTGAGGCCATTAAGGGCAAAGCCACCGGCAAAGCACTTGATTTAGGCTGTGCGTGTGGTCGGGCAAGTTTTGAGTTGGCCCGTCAGTTCGAGAAAGTAGACGGTATTGATTTTTCAGCAAATTTTACCCGCTTGGCGGCTAAAATGGCGCAGCAAGGCGAAGTGCGGTATGCCCGTGTCGAGGAAGGCGAATTAGTTAGTTATCATACTCGCACCCTGCAACAGTTAGGACTAGACGCTTACGCAAACCGTGTATCATTTCATCAAGGCGACGCCTGCAACCTCAAACCCCAATTTACGGGTTATGATCTAGTGCTGGCAGCTAATTTGATTGACCGACTCTACCAGCCGAGCCGTTTTCTGGCAGATATGGCACAGCGTGTCAATGACGGTGGCTTGCTTATTATTGCATCGCCTTATACGTGGCTGGAAGAGCATACCCCCAAGGAAGAGTGGATAGGGGGTTTCAAAAAGGATGGCGAAAACTACAGCACATTAGATGGCTTGAAAGATCATCTATCAAGCCACTTTAAGCTGGTGGGAGAGCCGCGCAAAGTGCCCTTTGTTATCCGTGAAACTCAGCACAAGTTTCAGCATACCTTGTCTGAACTTACAATTTGGGAGCGCTTGCCGCGCTGATCAGGGTCTCAATTTCCTGAGCAATCAATTTGTGATCTGCCAGTTGTTCAAACCAACTGGCAGCCACAGCATCGCTTTGCAATCCGAGTAAGGTTCCCAGCACTATACCGCGATGTACGTTGTCACCGCCTAAATTAGTATTCACCTGCAGCGCTTGCCAAGGGTCATCTTGGTATTTACACGCCAGATACAACACCACTGGCCAGGAATCTGAAATATAACATGCCCTTGAAAAAATCTGGCCGACAACCTGATTGTCCGGCACATCACGTTTTAACAGACTGGCTAAATTAGTACTCGTTAAGCCCTTACTTGCTTCAAGTAAAAGTGTTTTAACGCCAGCCTCATCGGGCCCATCCATTAAGCCACACAACAGTAGCACGTAGCGATCACATACCTGCATCAAAGATTCATCAGGATGGGTCAGGGCCAAATGCGCTCGACAGGTAAGTTTTATGTCGGCGTCGCTGGCGCCGTTAAGTCGTTCTGAAAAAACCAAAGGCGCTATTGTTACCAATGCACCAATAGATGCCGTGTCGTGAGTTATCATTGCACAATTTTCAGGCTTGCTACCCTGCGCCAGGTTAGCAAAAAATCCCCGATGGTAGGATTCTGCATAAGTATCGGGATGCGCTGCTGGCTGGCTTGTCATAAAGTCAATGTAAGCATCAACAAATGCCTGTCGGTCGTAACGTTGTGGCGAACTCGCCAAGGTGCGCATCAGCACTCGGGCACAATGGGCGTTAAGTGTGTTTTCACCAGCTTGCATGCCTTGATGATAATGCACATTAGGTTTGTCCCAAAACTGCGCCTTATCTTTTAAAATAACATCGCCTACCACTTGCGGCGACTGATCGTTAGCTGAATGCCCCTTGGACGAGCTATCAGCTGACTGTCGCCCCCCTTTATGTTTGGAGTGCAGGGACATGATAGATGAAGGGTGGAACTCAGGTGCGGCCTCAAAGCGCTGAATACCACCTGTAAAGGCACGTTCTATTTCCATTGGTTGATAATACCAATGCACGGGCATGGCCAACGCATCAGCAATAAAGCTTGTTTTAAGCGCTGACGTAATACGAAGCGGCTGAGAAAACTTTTGATCCATAATAATGCCTCTACCACACAGTAAAAAACGACTCGTGCCTGCATTAGATACCGCAGCAATCGATATACAATGGATAACGAATAAATAATTTTTACGATGTGAATATTTATTAAAAAAGTACGTGGTAGTACTAAGTACGTAGTTTATGCAAAACCAGACGTTTTCCAGGGCGATACGCTGCAGTTATTTAGCAACCATAATTTTGATCTCGAGAAATGCATACGTCTTTTCGAGGTTATAACAAATTATGTGCGGCGCTGCGCTTTGTACTGATATACTCAACTTTATCCCCCTTGTTACTATACGGTGTGCCATTGTCTGTGACTACTCCCAACTTACCCCGTAGCCCCGGTTTTTTGCAGTCTCTTATCTGTTTTAGCGTCATTGTTATCACAATCGCAGGAGGACTTTTTGGTCTGGGTATCAGCCTTCATGCACTAATGTTTCTGTGTCTTTTGTGGGTAGGACTCAACGCTTTTAGTCTTGGTTATGGCTATACACACATTCGTGAGTTGATGACTAGCGCCCTTACCAGAGCGATGCCTGCCATCTATATATTTATATTGATTGGTATGGTGATTGCCAGTTTTATGCACAGTGGCACCATCGCCACTCTTATTTATTATGGCCTTACCTTGCTAAGTCCGAGTTTGTTTTTGGCAGTCGGTTTATTGCTGTGCGCTTTGATGTCGGTAGCGACCGGAACATCTTGGGGTACCGTCGGCACCTTAGGCGTGGTTTTTATTGGCATCGGTTCTGCTATGAATATTCCTCTGCCTTTAGTCGCCGGTATGATTGTCTGTGGTGCAACCTTCGGTGACAAAATGTCGCCGATTTCAGATACCACAAACCTTGCAGCCATGAGTGCTGGCACCGATCTCTATCGACACATTTACGCCATGCTGTTCACTACAACACCCACTTTTATCCTTACCTTTTTCATATTTTTAGTGATTGGATTAAACTATGGCGAGCAAAATCTAAACTTAACTAAAGTGACGTCAATTCAAACGGCACTTGCCAACCATTACAGCCTTATGCCGCTGATGACATTATTGCCACTAATTTTACTCGCTGTACTAAGTATTAGAAAAGTGCCCGCTGAAGTGACAATGTCATGCAGCATTATACTCGCAGTGCTAATCGCGATTGTTTATCAAGGAGAAAGCCCTATCTCCGTGCTTAATGCGCTGTGGGAAAATACCCCTGCATCAACGGGCATTGCCAATTTAGATGCTTTGCTTGGTCGCGGCGGCATTAGCAGCATGAGCTGGACTTTACTGCTGGCTTTAATGGCTATCGCGCTAGGCGGCATTTTGCACGGAGCGGGGTTTCTCACCGCACTATTAGCCGGGATCATAAAAAGAGTGCAGCGAACTGCCACCCTTATCGCTACGACTATTCTGTCTGGCTTCTTAGGTAACATTGCCATGGGCGAGGCTTATATTTCGATTATTCTAAATTGCCAACTGTTTAAACCCCAATATCAGCAACAAAATTTAGAGCCTGCCATTCTTTCGCGCTCAGTTGAAGAAGGTGCCACTATGACCACAGCCCTTATTCCGTGGACCACGGCCGGTGCCTTTTATACCGCCACTCTGGGGGTAGACGTGCTTGACTTTGCGCCCTATGCTTTTTTCAACTATCTTAATGCCGTTATTTCAGTGGCAATGGCCGTCTTTGGCATTGGTCTTCTCAAACCGAAAACCAAACCTGCTTTAGGATAAAGGATAGGGCTATAGAATATAGGAAGTATTAACACCCCTACTTTTGGTCAAGCTACTGCAAGATAGCGGCTCAAGGCAATCGGCCTATAATCTACTAAGTTTCGGAGCCGATGACTGAGTCAGGGCGACTGCTCCATGGTGCTGGCCCCTCCGCGGTTACCTCCGAAGTGAATGTATTGATGTCTGCCTGAAGATACTACTACCTACCACCAGTTGCTCATGGAGAACAACGTGCTATTAAAACAAAAGACCCTGATAAATGTATTCCTTGGTGCAGTAATGCTGGTGAGCGCGCTCTCCGCGTTCTCAGACCCAATGAAAGAATGGGAACCGTGGGTCCTTGAAGAACATCGGCAGCATAACTGTCCGTGGGAAATAGCCAAAGACAACAGCAGAGCCTGTATCTGGCCTGGCATCTTAGTACTAAAGGCAAGTGACAGCGTCGGCGAGTTCGCCTACACAGTAGATGTCTATGAAAAGAACGCTTTCATTACGTTACCCGGCAATGCCGATCACTGGCCGACCAATGTCATTGTAAACGGTGAGCCGGCGCCTATTGTTGAGCGCAATAAACTCCCGCATATTGTGGTGTCTGCGGGCAACTACACCGTGTCCGGTCGCTTTTCTTGGAATAAGCGCCCAGGTCAACTGACAATTCCTCGGGATGTAGCCATAGTTTCGTTATTGATTGATGGTAAAAAGCGAATTGTTGACCGCCGCAATGGGCAACTTATTTTTTCCAGAAAGTCTGCCAATACTCAAAAGAAAACCACTGACAGTTTGAGTATTGAGGTGTTTCGTTTGTTGACTGATGGCGTGCCCGTCACGATGGAAACCAATATCACTTTATCAGTGAGCGGTAAGGCTCGGGAAGTCACCTTTGGTGGCGTGATGCTTGCCGACTCTGAGGTACTGAATATCCAATCCCCGATCCCGGCACGTATCGAAGCTGATGGCACAATAAGGGCACAAATAACCCCTGGAGAACACACTGTAACAGTGCGTTCACGTTTCACCCAGTCCCCGAATACGATCACTACAACCAAGCTTACAAAAGAATGGCCTAACGTCGAGTATATTAGTTTTAAATCAGCAACGGATATACGGCAGGCGAAACTTTCAGGCCCCATTAGTATAGATACCACTCAGATATCAATCCCGCCTCAATGGGTGGAATATCCGACTTATCGAATGGGCGATGGTGAAACACTCAATATAGAAACCGAATTTCGTGGTGATCATTCCCCCGGAGCCAATGAACTTAATGTGCAACGGGACCTGTGGTTAGATTTCGACGGCAAAGGTATCACTGCGTTAGATCGAATAACGGGTGAAATGAATAAGGACTGGCGTCTCAACGCTGCCAAGGGCACAGACATAGGGCGCGCAAAGGTTGACGAAGATCCGGTGTTGATAACACAAGATGAACATTGGGAAGGTATTGAAGTTAGAAGCCCAAATGTTGAACTGGAAGCGGTTACTCGAACTGAATTTACATCCGGTTTTTCAGCATCGGGATGGGATGCAAGAGCCGATCAATTCAGCGCGACGTTGCACTTACCCCCCGGCTGGCGTGTTCTCCATGCATCCGGTGTTGATAGGATATGGGGCACATGGTTAAGTAAATGGGATTTATGGGATGTGTTTCTAGTATTAATTATCATATCGGCTACCCGTAAACTGATCGGAAATTCTGCTGCGGCACTTGCCGGTGCAGCTTTTTTGATAGCCCTTCATGAACCCGGCACCCCACTGCTTATTATTCCTTTGCTGCTAGTGGTGATTGCTTTGTTACCTCTCGTACCGGGAAAAATAAAATCGATGTTACGCAGTATCGGTGTCGTGCTTGCGGTAACGTTAACTTTATCTGTCATCACGTTTGCGGTGAGTACTTTCCGTCTAGCCATATATCCGTCGCTCGAGCGGACTGAAATCGGAACTTATAACCAAAACCGTTACGACAGCTCTTTCTCACAGATTGCCTCAGCACCAGCCGCACAAATGCATGATGAAGTGGTCGTTAGCGAAGACAGGATACGGAAGGCAACACTAACAAAAGGGATGCATCTTGAAGAGAACAATGTTGCCGCAAGAAAGAGAGACCAGGGTCTGTATCAAGTAACAGAGAATGATCGTGTTCAAACAGGTCCCGGCCTGCCTACCTGGACCTGGAATTCAGTTACCTTTAGGTCCAGCGGACCAGTGCCAGCTAATCAAACACTGTCTATTTACTACAGTACACCGCTATTCACATCAATGTGGCGGGTGATATCTGTATTTCTCGGGGCGTTGTATGCAGCAATTGTCATCATGCGCTTTGCGCGCCTGAGCCAGTTCGAGGCGCCTGAAAGCAGCGCTGTGCCTGCGACTACTGCGGCATTAGGAATGGGACTGATTCTGTTGTTAGGGGTATCCAGCAGCCCGAATACAATGGCGGAAGATTACCCATCTAAATACCTCCTGGATACGCTGGAAAAACGTCTAACCAAAGCACCCGGTTGCCTGCCAAGTTGTGCCAGTCTGAATGATGGCAGAATTGTGGTGAGCGCTCGTGAAATCAGCATACAGTTTAGCGCTTATGTAGATGCAGATATTGCGTTACCGCTACCCCGTAGTCACGGTACCTGGGCACTAGAATTTGTTACTGAAAAAGAGCAGGCACTGCCGCTTCGTCAACACCAAAGCGGCCTTTTTGTTCGTCTGTCTAAAGGCCATCACGTTATCAATGTGAAAGGTAAGATTATTGCTGACCAGGCTACCGTTAGTTTGCCACTTGCTATCCACAATATGGAGGTGTCGGCGCCCGACTGGATTGTGGAAGGCCTCGTTGACAGTCGGGTGAGAAATGGAACACTGACACTGAGAGCGATTAATAAAAACACAACTGAGAAAGTTGATACTCTTAAGGCTGACACTGCTCCGGCGTTTGTACATGTGAAGCGTCACTTTATATTCGGCAAAAAATGGAATGTCGAAACAACAGTTCAGCGTATCTCACCGTTACAAGGTGCAATTTCGTTACCGATCAAGCTTATCCCTAATGAGAAACCTTTAAAGGATATGGGAACCGTTAACGAGGGGGAAATTGTTGTTCAGTTGGGACACCGCCAGAAACGTATTTCCTGGCTGTCATCAATCGAACCGACTGAACAGTTGCAACTGCATGCTGCTGCGGGCGCGACATATCTAGAAGAATGGTCGTTTACCCCTTCCTCTCTCTGGCGGCTAACCTATGAGGGCATACCACCGGTAAAACCTGCTGTTAATGCCAATGCTTTTGAGCCCGTATTCAAACCTTGGCCTGCTGAGACACTGGTCGTCGATGTGAGAAAACCTGAAGGGGTGCCCGGTGAGACGCATACCGTTGAAAGCGCACTATTAAAAGTTGATGCCGGCACTCGGCTTCAGCGTTCGACATTAACCATGGACATCCGATCGAGTCTAGGCAAAAACTACACGATAACGCTCCCTGAAGACACGGAGGTACTAACGTTCAGTATTGATGGTCGGGCAATGAATACGCCATCGGGGCGTGAAGTAAAAATCCCGTTACAGCCAGGCTCGCAATCAGTGATTATCGAATTCCAGTCACTTACCGATATTGGAATGGTTAGCCACAGTCCTGAAATATTACTGCCCGATGGTGCAACAAACGTTAAGGTTCAATATACCTTACCCAGAGATCGTTGGCCGCTGTACCTAAGTGGTCCGGCGATTGGGCCCGCCATGCTTTACTGGGGCGTTCTATGTGTAATCCTGTTAGCCGCGCTTGCCCTGCCCCGCTTAGCCCGTGCATTAAATCTTAATATGCCGATTGGCATGACTGGCTGGTTACTACTGGGGCTTGGATTATCCACGGTAAATGGTTATGGGGTGTTAGTGATTGCGGTGATGTTTTTTATCCTTGCGACCAGAAAACAACGGATAAAACCTGATGCTATGACACGATTTAAATTTAATGCGATGCAATGTTTGATCGTAGCCTGGGTTGGGCTTGCCGTGCTTTGTATGGTAGCCGCAATTCCGATGGGGCTGCTGTCTAACCCGGAAATGAAAGTTGTCGGGAACGGCAGTAGCAGTCATTTTTATAACTACTATCAGGACATTGCAGGCGTAACTGCAGGGTTTCCGGAAGTCACTGTTATTAGTGTTCCACTATTAGCTTACCGTGCCGTGATGTTGCTGTGGTCACTGTGGCTGTCGACCCAGCTAATTCGTTGGGCCGGTTGGGGCTGGGGATGTTTTAGCGAAAAAGTATCCTGGATTGCAGCGCCGGCAATCAGCAAAAGAAAAAACTGACATTCTATTAATTAAAAAAATTTAGGGCAACGCTCAAACCATGCCATTTTTCACCCAGGAAATAGAAAGCCCGCGTACGATTTGGCACGTACAGGTCATTATTCATCTTTAATACCGCTTATATAGCCGCACCGTATAGGTGCATATTTGGTCTATAATAATTATATTGGCAAAATAATTAGCTTAAACTTGGGAAATATCAGGTAATGCTGTCAGTAGATCGAATTGAAAAAGACCGCGCAGTATCAGAGGTAATCATGGTCTGGCTAACCGCAGCTGCTGCTGTTGCCATACTGCCTTTTGCTGTACTGCGACTGGTAGAAGAACAATGGCTTATTGCTTCATTAGACGGCGTGATGTTTTTAGGCATGGCAGCCCTGTGTCTATACGTCCTCAAAACAGGTAAAACACAACTTGCTTGCTGGGTCATGTCGTTCTTGTCGATTGCAGGGATGTTAATAACAGTGCAACTCAAGGGAGAAACTCAGTTTGTTTGGGCCTATCCTGCCACCGTCGCCATCTATTATTTAGTCAAACCGAATCAAGCCGCAGCAATTAACCTATCGGCAATAATTGTGCTGGGGGCTATTTCTTACTCAAATATGACAATAGCGACATTTGGCTCAAGTATGATTACTTTGATTGCGACCAATGTGTTTGCATTTATATTTTCGAGCAGAACTAATCAACAACGAGATTTGCTAATTCAGCAGGCCACCAAAGACCCGTTGACAAAAACAGGGAATCGGAGAGCTTTTGATCTTGAGATCACACAGTTGGTGAAACAACAGCAAAGAAGCGCTAGTGACATGTCCATGATTTCAATTGATATTGATAACTTTAAAGAAATTAATGACAAATACGGTCACGCGAAAGGAGACGAGGTATTGCGCCTTGTTTCTCAAATACTCACCTTGCGACTAAGAGGCACCGACAATCTGTATCGAATAGGCGGCGAAGAATTTGTTATCATTCCTGTCAATACTGATTTAAAGAATGCTGAAAAACTGTCCGAGCAATTGAGAACATTAATTGAAGCCTCAGAGCTTATTCCCGAGCAGCCACTAACTATTTCCCTTGGACTCGCTGAATATAGGGCTAATGAAAATGAGCAGGAGTGGTTAGCACGTGCGGATAAAGCTTTATATCAAGCAAAAAACTCTGGTAAAAATAAGACCTGCATTTCAGACTAGTTATTCGAAAGAGTTAAATTCTCCGATGCAAACGGGCATCTTATAGCTTTACTATCTACCCATCCTTACAAAATCTTGTAAACTCACCCTCTACACTACCCACATGTTTTCCCGGGGTTTTTTATGGCGTTTAAACTGAAAAAAATTAGTTACTATTTGATTCGGTTTCCCATGTTGACATGTCGTCACTAATGAAATGGTTAGTTTGACGAATTGAAATCACGGTCAAAACACTGGTTATCAAACTATAAAACAAACCATAGTAGAGCCAACTGACCGGTGTATCGCTGGTGATATAGGCGGTAATAATAATCGCGCCTATAACCGTCAATCTAACAAACTCGACGAGCATCATCTTCGAATGCTGGTCGATAATTGAACCAATAGTAACCGCTGAAAACGTCAAAATAACCATATTTGCGCATCTGGCGATATAGGACATATCAGCAACATGTGCCATAAACCACAAAAAATAAACCAGTAATAACAAATAGTGCAGCACCACTGCAACCGTCGATGCGGTTGCTAATTGTGGATTGTATTTATGAAAATCATCAAGATTCGTTTTTTGTACAGGGTATTTTTCAGCAACGTCTGCTGGCCGCCAACCAGTGCGAGACCAAAGTATTGCTACTTTATCCCTGACATTCTGTGTTTTTATCGCGTCGTTCACCATACCAAAAAATATGTGCATGTTTGCCCACAGGGGATTCCAGCTTTGTAACGGCGTCCTTAACCCGTAGATAACTTTTTCGTCTTCATCTTCTTCGGCAAATGTCCCAAACAAACGATCCCAGATAATCAGTAGACCACCGTAGTTTTTATCGACATATTGGGCGTTTTGCGCATGATGTACACGATGATTGGAGGGCGTGATTAAAAACCATTCTAAAAATCCCAATTTTGGAATGTGCTGAGTATGAATCCAAAACTGATAAACAAGATGCCCGGATGCAATAGTAACAAACATATAGAGCGGGATACCTAACAGAAAACACGGTACATAGAAGATCCATGTTGCAAATATTCCGGTACTTGTCTGCCTCAAAGCTGTCGACAAATTGTAGTCCTCACTTTGGTGATGGACAACGTGAGAACCCCAAAATATTTGCCGCTCATGACTGATACGATGGAACCAGTAATAACAAAGATCGTAGAAAAGCAACGCCACAACCCAGTGAACCGCTGAGCTCTGGTCAAACGAAAACAATGCCCATTCACTTTCAACCTTGGCAAAAACCAAAGCGCCAACGCTTATAAAGGCGAGCTTTGCCAAGGTACTTAACATGCCTAAACTGAGACTGTTAACACTATCATTCAGCCGATAGGTGTTTTTCTTTCGAAAAAATCCCCAACCCAATTCCAACACGATTGCCAATAGAAAAAAGGGCGTTGCGTAACTCACGATATCCATTACTTACTCTCTACACGAGGTATTGATTCGATGTGATCAATTAACAATTGTACTGATTGTTTTCCACGAAACTCGTTAACATCCAATTTGTAGGCAACAGTAACAGTGGTCGCCAAAGGATTAGGCCAGCAGGCCAAATCAACATTAAAAGCAATAGCATCTACCAATTGCTGTTTGTCATCGCCGACACCCAACACCATCTTTAAATGTTTTTCTCCGACAATACGCTGTTGTACCAGCGTAAATGTCCCGTCGAATAATGGTTCCGGGAAATGTTGTCCCCAAGGACCGCCATCGCGAAGTAATTGAGCCAAATTCAAATTAATGTCAACAGAAGTCAATTCACCGTCGCTAAACACGATGGCTTGTAAATCATCCTCTGTTAATTGCCGACGAACCTCTCGATCAAAAGCGGCCTCAAATTCACCGTAATACTGTTTTTCCAGACTCATGCCAGCGGCCATTGCATGACCTCCGAATTTATTGAGTATATGTGGATGACTAGCAGCAACAGCATCGAGCGCATCGCGAATGTGTAACCCTGGAATCGATCTGGCAGATCCTTTAATGATCCCCTCTTCGTCGCTGTCAGCAAAGGCGATAACGGGGCGATGATAACGCTCTTTAATTCTCGATGCTAAAATACCAATTACACCCTGATGCCAATTGCCATCATACAAACACAAGCCAAAAGGCAAATTCCCTTCATCCATATCAATGTGCTGCAGTTGACTCAAGGCTTCCAGCTGCATGCTACCTTCGATAGATTTTCTATCCTGGTTGAGATCATCCATTTGCCGAGCAATCTCGCTGGCCAGATTTTCGTCTTCCGTCATCAAACACTGGATACCCAGCGACATGTCATCCAGTCGTCCAGCAGCATTCAGTCGGGGACCCAGTGCAAAGCCTAAATCCGCACTGACCAGGCGCGTCTCACTGCGGTTGGCGATCTTTAACAGCGACTTAATCCCCGGACGGGTTCTTCCCGCTCTTATACGTCGCAAGCCCTGAGCCACAAGAATGCGGTTATTGTGATCCAGCGGAACCACATCTGCCACAGTACCCAGCGCCACCAAATCAAGATAGTCCGCCATATTAGGCTCGTCGATGCCATTGTCTACAAACCAGTTACAGGATCGAAGCCGGGATCTCAGCGCCGTCATCACATAGAAAATAACCCCTACACCTGCCAGGTTTTTACTGGCAAAGTCACAACCCGGCTGATTAGGATTAACAATGGCACACGCCTTAGGCAATTCACTCCCTGGTAAATGGTGATCTGTGACCACCACATCGATACCTGCTCTATTAGCTTCGTCAACGCCACCAATACTGGAAATACCATTATCTACAGTTATGATCAAATCAGGTGAAAATTGTTTGGCAACCTCAACTATTTCGGGGGTCAAGCCGTAGCCATACTCAAACCGGTTTGGCACCAGAAACTCTACAAATGTGGCGCCCATTGACCGCAAGGCCATAACACCCAGGGCGCTACTGGTTGCACCGTCAGCATCAAAATCACCAACGACCACAATTCGCTGATGGTCTGAAAGCGCCTGATGAATTCTATCAACAGCGGCCGGTAACCCTTTTAGTGAATCAGGTTTCAGCAAGGAGGAAAAATCTGTCTTTACCTGCTCGTCAGAATGCACTCCCCTGCTACAGTAAACTTGCTGTAACAAGGGATGGAGGTGATCAGAAAAATGGTTTGAAGATGCAACGGGTACTCGGCGTTTTATGATTTTTTTCATCGAATACTACGCTCCTTAAACAAGTGGACTAAAAGCCCTTCTCGCTTAAGTTGTTATATTAGCGACCACAAAATCGTGGATACCAGCAATGTCGTTATCTAAAATAGTATAACGTTCTTCATTCTGAAATAAGTCAGCCATGTGATGAGGCAGGTCAGGCTCACGCGGATAGCCCGCTTTCATTACCGCTTCGGGGAATTTTGCCGGATGGGCCGTTGCCAGAGTGATCATTGGAATATCGACACGTCGACGCACGTTTCTTGCAGCATTAACACCAATCGCCGAGTGTGGATCCAATAAATATTCATTAGCTTCATATACCTCGGCTATGGTCCTGACCGTTTGTTCATCATCAACCTGATAGCTATCAAACAACTCCTGTACTTTGGAAAATGCAGACTCCTTCAACACCACATCTTCCGTTTGGAAACGAGTCATCAAATCACTAACAGCTTCGCCATCACGGTCATAACAATCAAACAGCAGACGTTCGAAATTGCTAGAGACAACAATATCCATACTTGGTGAAAGTGTGTGGACTAAATCATGTTTGGTAAAATCGTTATCGCTGATACAACGATGCAAAATGTCGTTAGTGTTAGTAGCCACAATCAGTTGGTCAATGGGCAGGCCCATTTTTGAAGCCAGATAACCCGCATAAATATCGCCAAAATTCCCCGTTGGAACTGAAAAAGCAACGGGACGTGATGGTCCACCAAGGGATAAAGATGCATAAAAATAGTAGACTATTTGCGCCATTATCCTCGCCCAGTTAATGGAATTAACCGCAACTAGCTGGCGATCTTCGGGCAAGAAACTTTTGTCGTTAAAACTGGCTTTTACCATCGACTGGCAATCATCAAAATTACCTTTAACAGCAATATTGTGAATATTATCCGCCAATACTGTGGTCATTTGCCGACGCTGGACTTCTGACACCCGCTGATAAGGATGTAATATAAATATGTCGATATTCTTACAGCGTTTACAGCCTTGAATCGCCGCAGAGCCAGTATCGCCCGATGTGGCTCCCATTATCACTACTTTTTGGTGCCGGCGTTCCAGTACATAGTCCAGTAATCGACCAAGCAGCTGTAAAGCAAAGTCTTTAAAAGCCAATGTCGGGCCTTGAAATAATTCCAGCACCCATTCATTTCTATCCAGCTGCACTAACGGAGCTATTGAGGGATGACGAAAATCGACATAGGTCTCGTCAATAATCGCTTTTAAATCATCAACCGGAATAGCATCGTCAACAAAAGGCTGAATAATCTTGAAGGCCAGATCGCTGTAGTTTAGTCCTGCCCAAGAAGCAATTTCCTGCTGGGAAAAACTGGGGAGGGTTTCAGGAACATAAAGGCCACCATCGGGAGCCAATCCTGTTAACAGAACTTCTTCGAAATTAAGCGCTGGAGATTTTCCGCGAGTGCTAATATATTTCATGTCAATTTACTATTTCAGGCGACGCCAATACGCCGCGATTTAACGATAGATATTTTTTTACACAATGCTTGCTGATAACTATCAGAGCTTAACCCAGTGACTCAACTCTTATCCGGGTAACTTCACCGCAAATTGAGTCCAGTGCTTCAATTTCTGCAATAGCCGACACCAATTGGTGCTCAATTGAGCGGCTGGTAAGAATAATCAAAGGAACATGAACCTGCCCCTCCGATGGTTCTTTCTGAATAATCGCCTCAATACTGATGCCCGCATTTGACAGTACTTGTGCCACACTGGATAGTACGCCTGGCTTGTCTAACGCTGACATACGTAAATAATAGGCAGTCTCGATATCGCCAATATCGAGTATTGGTGTACTTTTCAACGCGTCAGCCTGAAAGGCCATCGGCGGAACGCGATGTCTTACCTCGGCATCTAGCGTACGAGCCACATCAATGATATCAGCAACCACAGACGATGCCGTTGGCTCAGCTCCAGCGCCGGCGCCATAATAGAGCGTTGGACCAACTGCATCACCTTTAACCAGAACCGCATTCATCACACCGTTTACGTTAGCGATCAACCGTTTCTCCGGGATCATTGTCGGGTGCACACGCAATTCTACGCCCTCTGGGGTTTTCCTAGCCACACCCAAATGTTTGATTCGATAGCCCAGCTCTTCCGCATAATTAACGTCGTCGGTTGATATTTTAGTGATCCCTTCTGTATAAACTTTTTTCAACTGCAGCGGAATACCAAATGCCAGCGACGCTAAAATAGCCAGCTTGTGCGAGGCATCAATACCTTCGACATCAAAAGTAGGATCAGCTTCCGCGTACCCTAACTGCTGCGCTTCCTCAAGCACATCGCCAAAGTCTCGACCTTTTTCACGCATCTCGGTAAGAATAAAATTGCCAGTGCCGTTAATGATACCCGCCAACCATTCAATACGATTGCCGGCCAGTCCTTCGCGAATAGCTTTGATGATAGGAATCCCACCTGCCACGGCCGCCTCAAATGCTACCGTCACACCCTTTTCGCTTGCGGCGGCAAAAATTTCATTACCGTATTCTGCGATCAATGCCTTGTTGGCTGTAACAACATGTTTACCGCATTCTATCGCTTTTAAAACCAGCTCCCGAGCAACTGTGGTACCACCAATTAACTCCACCAGGATGTCGACATCAGGGTCAGTAGCCACGTCAAAAATATCTGTGCTGATGGTCACACCATCAATATCCGCACCACGTCGTGCGCCTATATGGGTAACCACAATGTCACACCCGGCTCTACCGGTAATTTCTGCACTGTTACGCAGAAGCACATCAAATGTGCCTTGACCGACAGTTCCCAGACCACAAATACCTACTTTTACCGGGTTCAAGCTAACCTCTCCCATATTGAATAAAAACGTTGGCAAATTCAGAACGCGCATTGTATTTCAGCTGCGTTTGCATTGCTATCCCAGTGGCCTCGTTGGGGAACATATACGACGTAAATTCAGCGTCAACTACACACAACTTACTGTTGATTTAATTTTCGTTGACTGAGTTTTAGCACCGAGGATCAGGCCGGGCACCACCGATCCATAGTCCCGGGCCGTCCCGGCTTCCCTCCTCTATTCCAGAGCCTTAAAACGCTTCGCTGTCTCTTCCACTCCCTCGGCCTGGCCTTTACCATTCCTCGTCGGTACCCGACCTGCTCCTCTACCACTGTGCCAAATTTTGGGTGACGGTGATACAGATATACGGGGATACGGAATACGGTACCTATAAGAATACTGCGATAGTAGGCAATAGAGTGACGTTGTTGCAGAACATAAAGGATGAGCGCTGAGTGAGTGACTGAGACCGGCTGTT
>JBALTE010000013.1:0-5263 GCA_036963965.1 Oceanicoccus sp.
CCGCGCGTGATTGCCCTGTTCAACAATCTGCCCATGATCCATTACGATAATTCGATCTGCCTTTTCTATAGTAGATAAACGATGAGCGATCACCAAGGTCGTACGGCCAACCATCACAGCATCCAGCGCTTCTTGAATATATCTCTCAGATTCTGTATCCAGTGCTGAGGTGGCTTCATCGAGAACGAGAATTGGGGCATCTTTTAGCAACGCTCTCGCTATAGAAAGCCGCTGACGCTGGCCACCCGACAAACGAGTGCCGTCTTCACCGACGATGGATTGTAATCCCTCCGGCAGCTTTTCAATAAACTCCATGGCATTAGCGCGCTCGGCAGCCTGGATAATTGCCGATTCATCAACCTGGGCAAGCTGGCCATAAGCTATGTTGTTTGCAACGGTATCGTTAAACAGAACCACTTGCTGGTTAACCAGAGCTATCTGCCGACGCAAACAATTGATGTCTATATCGCGAAGTTCAATATCATCGAACAAAATCTCACCGCTGCTGACTTCGTAAAATCGTAACAGTAAATTGGCCAGCGTCGATTTGCCACTGCCAGAGCGCCCAACAAGAGCGATGGTTTCGCCGGGTTCGATAATCAAGTTGATATTGTGCAACACCGGCTTGCCCGTTTCATATTCAAAGCAAACATCACGCAAATCGATGCGACCACTGACCCTGTCAACAACCGCTGAACCAGTATCAACTTCTGCAGGCTCATCAAGCAACGAGAATATCGACTCAGCCGCTGCGATACCTCGCTGAATGGTGGAATTAACTTCGCTGAGTTGACGAACAGGCTTTGCCAGCGTACCTGCTGCAATGATATAGGCAACCATATCGCCCGCTGTTGCGTCGGACGCCATGTATAAAACGAGGAACATCAGTGCAGCAATAGCCAATGATAAAAGAAAGGTGAATACGGGGGTTTGCACCGATGAAATGAAGCTGAACTTTAAACCCTGCCGGGTGTTTTTGTCGCTGGCGCCATGGAATCGGCCCTGCTCGTACTGCTCGCCTCCGTAGCTTCGCACAATTCTATATCCCTGAATGGCTTCATTGGATATATGGGTCACCTGCCCCATTGATGCTTGCATTTTTTCACTCATACGGCGAAATAGTTTGCTGGTGTACAGTATCAATCCTGCCAGAATTGGCGTCACCAACAGGAAAACCAAGGTCAACAGCCAGTTCTGGTACAGCAAATACGCCATCAGCGCGATAACAGTTAAGCCCTCACGAAACAAAACTTTGACAGCATTGGTGGCGGCATTTGTCACTTGATTGACGTTATAGGTGATCATTGACACCAGCTCACCGGAATTACGCTGGTCGTGATAGATGCTAGGTAGCGATAACATATGATCAAACATTTGTTTCCGCAGGTCATTAACCAGGTTAAGCGACACGCGAGCCATAAAATAGTTACCACAAAAAAACCCAAAACCCCGAGCAAGACTGATCACAACAACAGCAGCCGGAACAATAGTAATCAATGCGGTATCTTTACTCTGCAAACCATCAACAAAATACTTAATCACATGGGCCAGTGCCGCTTGCGTGATTGCATAGATCGCAAAGCCGATAATACTAATCAGGAAGAAGCCCCAATAACGCGCGCTAAAAATCATCAAGCGGCGATAGATCTGCCAGCCATTAAGTGGCGCATCGACGGAATCGAGGTTTTGGACCATGAATAGCGTTATCCGAATTGGGTAAGTCAACAAGCATTATACGCGATTATTGGTAAAAACAACGCTACAATAGAGACTTTCAAACCAGCCCGGTTTTTATGATAGAACAAACTCAACCGCCATTCACTAATGCGTTAGTGATAATGACAGACCGTCACATAGGCAACCTTCTGGTCAGTCTGTATGCACTTAAAAGTGTCCAGCAGAGACTCAAGCAAGGACAAACGCTGACCTGTGTCGTCGATTTTAACTTGTTATCCCTGGCAGAATATCTACTACCAGAAGTTGAGTTCATTCCTTTTTCGTTGCGCGGACGCTCTCTGAATCCATTGAAAAAAGTCAGCACTTTCTGGCGGCTTCTACGTACGCTTCGCAAAAAACGTTACCAAGTGGCCGTTGATTTGTACGGACATGGTGAGTCACTAAAATTAGCAAAGCTTTCCGGAGCACCGTTTATATCCGCTTTCTATTGCAGGCCGAAGTTAACAAGCAGCTATAACTGGACACGCGCCAACAGTCCTCTAACTCCTCAGCATCAGCTGGATTTCTACCGACTGCCTTTCTATCCAATAATTGGGGACTTGGTGGCAGACCGGTTAATAGCGCCAAAACACGACGCTGTATTGCAGTCGACTCGAGCCAAACTCGCTCAGTTAGGCATGCAGCGCGACAAGCCTTTAATTGTCATTCATCCCGGGGCCGGTAAAGCTTACAAATTTTGGCCCACCCGGCACTGGCAATCCCTGATCAGGATGCTGGAGCGCTCTCATCACCAAGTGCTCCTTATAGGCGCCGGGGCCGACGCAGCTGAAGTTAACGCTATTTTGAGCGCTACTGATATCGACGCTATTAACGGCTACCAGAAATTCAGTCTAATTGAGTCGATACATTTGGGTTTCTTTGCAAAATGTATGGTGGGGAACGACTCAGGCCCAACACATCTGATCGCCACAACACCAGCGCCCGTAGTCAGTATTTTTGGTCCAACCGACGCCACGTTGTGGGCGCCACTATCCCCCAATAGTTTTATTGTACGATCGGAAATACCTTGCGCAGAAGGGTGTGCCAAAGGAAGCTGCCAACGCGATGTTAGTTGCCTGGAGGCACTAACGCCTGAGACTGTTTACGAAAAACTCAATTCAGTTATCGATATAACTACCAGTAAAAGTAGCTAAACCCATGTCTGACGCATTAGATAATCAACAATTAGATCGGTCACTCCGAAAAAAGGCATCATTCTGGATCCGCTTCCTGCCTCGACGACTCACTGCTCGCTGGAGAAAGCTGCCAAATTTCCTCATCCTCGGAACACAAAAAGGTGGCTCAACATCCCTGTACGACCATATCGGTTTACATCCCGATGTCGCTGTAAGCCCACGCAAGGAAATAAACTACTTTAGCAACGAACACCAGCGTGGCGAGTACTGGTACCGAATGTTTTTCCCTTTTAAAAGCAGCTCGTTAACATTCTGCGGCGAAGCTTCTCCCGCTTACATTATTAACCCTTACGCCGCCGGGAGAATAAGGGAACTTATTCCTGACTGCCGACTAATCGTACTGCTGAGAAACCCGGCAGAACGAGCCATCTCTCATTATTACCACAGCTTCAAAAAGGGTAGAGAGACATTGCCATTGATGGATGCTCTACAACAAGAATCTACGCGAATCGACGACGAATGGGCAACTATTCTGCGTGACAAAAACTACAGTAGCAGAACTCACAATGTGTACTCCTATTGCCAACGGGGAAAATACGCAGACCAACTGCAGCGATATTTTGAGCATTTTGAGCGCGATCAAATTCTGATCATTGATAGTGACGATTTTTTCTCGCAACCTCAGAAAACCATGCGACTTGTTTTCAATTTTGTTGGCGTAAACCAACCCGACGAGGCGTACTTTGAACAGCTAAAACCCAGAAATGTTAATTCACTAAAAAAAGACGTGGACGTAGCAGCTTATCGTTATTTACTGGACTACTATCGAACCCCAAATCAAGAGCTCTATCGCATCACCGGGGTCAATTATAATTGGGAATCAAAAATAGAGGCGCTAATAGAAAAACATGCAGATACAAGCGCTGAAGAATGATCACG
Organism: Oceanicoccus sp.; assembly: GCA_036963965.1. Classification (GTDB taxonomy): domain Bacteria; phylum Pseudomonadota; class Gammaproteobacteria; order Pseudomonadales; family Dasaniaceae; genus Oceanicoccus. The sequence continues at coordinate 3,792 of JBALTE010000013.1, forward strand.
TCAATGCGTGGTGTTCAAAACAATAACCGCGTGAAAATAGCGGAGAATCGGAACACTGACTATGGAGTTACAATTTGGTTAATTTTTGGCTTAGCGACCTAAAATGCTCAGCATCTGGGTTTCTCCAACTCCCCTTAACTAAATAGTGCTCCCCGAGGTACCACAAAAATTTTGTGAGCAATTGGCTATCGACGGTCCAGTTCTTCAAATTATCGAGCATCGCTATTAGCTGGGCTTCTGTATTCGCATGTAAAACTAGGCCCCGAACAGAATAGAAAGCCATACCCAAGGTGATAACCTTCTTTCTAAGCATCAAGGCCTCAATACCCACGGTAGAATTAATGGTAACAATCGCCTCGGCGCCGGCAATTAATTCCTCGGTATCATTGCCATTAGCAAACACCAGCCGTTTAGACTGTTGCAGTTTTAGGTCATCGTAATTGGACAAACTGCTTGGGTGTTCTTTAACAACAAATACCAAGTCAGGATCATCAATACGCTCGATAATAGTGAATAGCGTTAAATAGAGCGTTCGCATACTCTTAATCCAACCACCATAAATGACAACTTGTGTATCGGACTCAACCTGAAAAGGAATAAAAATGTACCGGCTCGGCAGGCTTATTGGCTGTTCGACAACCTTGCCACAGGCAAGCGGCCTTTTTATCAACGTATCGCTTAACGTATAATTTTCCGGGATTTGCAAACCGCGATAAAACTCAGCGTCGCGAGGTAGAGAATTCGCAAAATTAACACCCTTTAAATCAACGGTTGTTGTTCGTGGCATCAAGCCGTTTTCGAAATATATGGGTTTTTTCCCACAGCGTTCCCCTGCCAAAACTAACGCTTTATCGCCCAAATAGTATCCATTCCACAAGGCAAAATAGTTTTCTTCGACAGCGTCAAAAAATGTGACATAGCGGGCAAAATATAGCCGAACTCTAAAATCAAGGAGTAATCTATAAACTAAAGATGAGCTCTTTCTATGTTTTAACTGAAGGTAAAAACTTGATATATTTGACACGTCTCTGCGTTTCAGTTTGAAAAAAGCTTCCCATAAACCATTACAGCTATAACGTCTAATTCCTTTTTTGTCGACGAAGCGACCACCAACTTCAGCGGCCGAACGCTGGAAATATGCCGACTTACTTTTCCCGGCTATGAACACGACGTCTGACATATTACCTTCTTCCCTGAGGCGTTTAGCATTCATTAGCGATGATTCCTAATTCAGCGCGATTTTGTGCAGCACAAATAAACCCAATCGGCAGCCAATAACATAACCAAATCCAATCCGGCCTAACTAATAGAAACTTGCCGTTGGTCAACATACACAAACACCCAAATAGCAACCATGCATATAGTGGGTAATGTTGCTGAGCATTCTTCCAGCCCTTAAACGCCAAGCCCATATGAGCCAATAGTAAGACCACACCCACAATACCACCAAATCTAATGGTATCAATAAAAAC
>JBALTE010000013.1:5363-101492 GCA_036963965.1 Oceanicoccus sp.
AGCGCAACACCACCCATCGCCTGCGCAAAGACTAATGAATTTTCCAATATACCCAAGCCCGTTAATCTTGGAAATGACCAACCATGGTTATAAAAATAGCTCGCGACAGTGATTACGCTAACAACCGACCCAATCACTACGAGTGCTATAGGAGTCTGGAAATATAGCCTGGGATAATGATGACTCACCCAAGTTGTCACCAACAACCATAGGAAGATGAAAACAACCTGCTTATAGAAGAAGAAAAACCAGTCTGCTAATGGAACGCCGCTCCAGAAAAAAGTTGTCGCCATATATCCGGTAAAGATCAGCGACATTGTCAACAATGGAGAACGATATTTTTTGTAATACTTGACCCAGTGAGGAATTAACAACAGTGATGGCAGCACTAGCAATAGATAGAATTCAATTTTTAATGCGTTTTGTTTGGGAAGTATAAAGAAGCCAAATAAAAATAGCGCCCAGCCAACGAGAACCCATATTGATAGTCCTTTCGTTAAAGTCCTCACCATATTGCCGGCACTGTCAAGATTCATTTGCACACTATTGTCACTACTCACCGTCAAACTCCATAGCTCTTAGCGGGTAATCATATTCTTCAAAATCTTCACGATAGAACGCCTCAACGATCTGCTTAGTTTCCTCGCAGTAGTATTTTTCATATTCATTGCCTTCGGTTTTATTTAAGTGCGGCATCGCCAGTTCGTCTATATCGAAGACTGCCGCCAGGGCTTGATAGTCGGCACCCAGATTCTCCTGCCGGCCGATAAAGTCGATATCAAGGTTTTCGGTCCACCGCACTTGCGGATTACATTGACTAAACCCCGTATAATTATAGAGGCCTATATCGTCAATTGAATCGTCAAGAAGACGACAAAAATCAAGGAAAGCCATATCCTCATCAATACGATTGTCCTTGATGAAATATCGATACAATGAAACCGCTCGCTCATAAGGGTCTCGAACAAAACAAAACTTGTAAGCACTTTCGTCAAACTCTTTGCTAATAAAGCCGTTCTCCATCAACTTCTGATAGCTGATATGTACAAAAGAAACTCTTCCCTGTTGCTTAAACGTTTTCTTCACCTCGCGCATTCGCTTGAGCCTGACAAAACCCGCTCCGCGCCTAAGACTATCAAAAACACTGGTACCAGCATTTTTTGGTATCCAAATAAACACTGCATTGGCAGGGCCTTTCGAAGGGCCTATCGCATTCTTAATCCTATAGAATAGTGCCAATATCTTTTTTCTAATTTTTTTCATATCAATACGCTAATACTAATTTAGTTCTAAAACTACAGGATTTCGGCCATATTTTTTCTGATGTCTATTTTGATAAACAGTAACGTTTTTTATAACTTCAATCATGATTTTATTCATATCGATAGAGCGAATTTGGCAATACTCAGTCAAAAAACCAACCAAGTCGGTGCTGGCAACGCCTACTTCTGACAAACCTACTATTAATCGTGCAATATCTTTTTCGATTGTTTTCCGGCGATTCAGTTCAGATAATCCATCTAAATCGACAAAATAGACGCTATTTTTTTTGCAGAGAATATTTCGTAATTTCAGATCACCATGATAATAGCCATTACTATGAATGCGAGCCAAGCCGAGTGACAATTCTGACAATATTTTTCGTTTTTCATTATCGGAAATATCTCCCGAAAATATATCAAGCAGTGTTTTTGAATCGTCCAAAAACTCTAGTAAATGAATTGATTCACAAGAGAGGAGTCCGATTTTTTTTACTAAATAACCTAAGCTTTTTGCGCTTAAAGCGGAGGTAGTGAAAAAAGCTTCTGTCTTCTTGTGTCCTATTTTTGCACGGGATCCAAAGATCAAACGGCGCACAAGCTCCACTAGTCCAACTTCCCTATAGACCTTACATAGGATTTTTTCTCCGCCGGCTAATACGGCGCAAAATACCGCTCGCCCCTGATCCTCTTTAAGCGTTATTCTTTGCCTGACAAAATCGTCATAGCCATCACTCTCACACAAGGCCTCCAAGCCAGCACTCACACAAACCAGTCCATAGTAATCATCACCACGAACGGGAATATAATTGAAATTTTCCGTATCAGCTTGGATATTCATTAAAAAACCAGGTTCATGAATTTATAGTGCGTCAATTAGTCGATTTACTTCACTACCATAACCAAACAATTCAATATCGTTTTTGTATCGTTCAGCCACCAACATAGCCGTTTCTTGTGTATAAGGCGACTTGGACTCCGATTTGGACGATCTATTTTGGTGCGCAAGTTCTGGGAGACCAAATTTTTCGGCTATAAACTTCCAGTCTTCCTCCATATTCTCAAATTTTCCAACAAAATCCGCAATGATTTTCTGTCCATCCCATAAGCAAGATGCCTGGGAGCGCAAATGTCGATCAATTTTGTGGTCGGGTGTCCTCATCATACAACGCACAAATTCATCGAATGGCATATCCAAGGTTATACCATGGTTCCAAAAAATATTGTGCCGTTTCCCTGTCTCCCGCTGATCAACTATTTTATTAATATAGCTTGAGTGCAATCTGTCTAGGGGGTTTCTGACAAATGAAAAAACAAATTCCGGTCTTTTGCCACCGGAGAAATCATAGGGATTAATATGGATAGCATACTCGTCTGCGTAGCGACGAATAAGTTTCTTATCAATATCCGCCTCGTCGTTTCCATTCAATGTGCAATGCAGGTGCTTGGTGAGCATTAGTTCAACCGATGAAGACGCCACTTTGGTTATTTTTATGTAACCAATATCGGGGCTCGCAAGCCGCCAAATTTTGGGTAGGGTTCTGGCCACCTTATAATTACGGTGTATTTTTCGTATTAGGCCGGGATTCTCTCCAAATTTTTTCATCAAACTACTCTCTAAACTTAAGAAGCTATAACAACACAGGATTTCTTTTAAAATCTCGCTTATACAGACTTACTGCTCGACCACTTACCTGTGACAAAAACTTCTTATGATCCTTCAATACCGTTCTCAATGGCTGTTGATAATAAGCTTTCAAAAAACGATAGATATCTCTACGTGTCAAACCCACATCCAGCGCCGAAAAATAGATACTGCCGACATCTTTCACTAACCAGCGCCAAGGAACAGCAGGCCGCATTTGAGCTCGGTGCAGGTCAACAAGAAACAGCCGTACGGCGTTCGGCGTCATATTATCTATACCACTGCTGATATCCAACAAAAAGTGACATATATAGAGGTCGCGGTGATTGATGCCGTCGTTATGTATGCCGCGGGCGATCTCTGCAACTTTTTCAACAATGGCTTTTTTTAATGCGAAAGAAGGCGGTTGCTGCGGCCAATTTTCTGCAAATTTTGCAAGGCTTAGTGTTCCGGTCAGTTCTTCAGTAATCAAAAACGACGTTAATTTCGCCGGGTTTTTTCCTCGTGCCCCGTAAGCAACCGCGTTCATAGTATCCAGACCTAACTGGTGTAGGCGGTTTATCGCTCTCCATTCATTACTTGCACCCACTACCGGCAATCTTAGCTGCAGCAGGTTTTTTAAAATTTCTCCCCAGCCAACACCCTCGTGGAGCTTGGAGTAGAAGCCACTACCATCGATCTCAAAGCGCTGGGTTGTTCGACCCTCTTTCGAACGCACAACAAGGCCCTTGGTATTTTTAACTTTCTGAAATGGGTCTTCATTACCTAGCCATTTCTCAACTATTTTTGAACGGATTGTCAATACCATCAACCGGCTCCTATCGCTTCGATCGTTTCAGCCGCTCGCTCAGGTCTCGAATAGATATCTGCACTCGCCGCAAATTCTGCACAATGACGACGCCAATCCTGCTGGCTATTCAGTAATTGTTGTAATTGACTATTCATTGATGTTTGCTTGAAAGGCTCTGCTACTACCTCGCCAAGTTGATTCTGTTCGATATAAAATGAGTATCCACAAATAGCTGTGCAGATTACCGGTAGGCCCGCTACCACGCCTTCGAGCAACACATTCCCGGTATTTTCCAGATAAGCCGGGTGAGCCAGATAATCCGACGCAAACAGTAGGTCAGGCACATCGTCCCGTTGGCCGAGGAATGTAACTCTGTCGAGGATGGACAATTTGGCCGCTAACTTTTCATAAGCAGGTTGATGCTTATCTCTGCCGATAACGATAATCCTATTTAGCCGCTGCTCTCCGGGAGGTAAACTACTAAAAGCTGTAAGCAGTCTATCCAGGCCTTTTCTCTTATAGTCGGACCCTACGAATGCAATGACTTTTCCCTGTTCGTCCACATCTAACTCATTGCGAGTAAGTGCTCTTTTTGTGTCACTGAGCTCATCTCTAACCCGGTTTCGACTTATACCCGGCGGCATTAAATGAAGTCGCCGATCATCCGTTCCGTAATACTTTTTAAAGGCTTTACCTTCTTGTTCAGACAGCAACAGCACTTCTGTGCTCGTATCTACACCAAATACTGACCGCTCGTAACGCAATGACCAACGACAGCGTGACGTCATTCGATACCAGATATTTTTGTCTTCATAGGCCTTTGTAGCAAAACAGGTGTCTGCACAATAGTAGACGTCGAGACCGGGCATTTTGTTGAAGCCGACCACTAAATCTACCGGCGACGCCGCTAAGGCTCGCTGCAGGTGCTGATGGAAGTGTCGGTTTTTCGCATGATTACTATAGCCGCTAACTGGCAAAATCTTGATAGACAGCTCCTTCGGGCGATCACCTTCCCACGCACCGGTGTAGATCACCACCTCATGACCGCGACGAACCAATTCCTGACCAATCGTGAGAAAATTTCGCTGTAGTCCCCCATAGGGAAAATACCTAAACAGACACAATGCCAGTTTCATTTAGCAACCCGCCGCTTTGTACAATTTCTGATTGCCATCTGGCTGGGTCTTGAATCGTTTATGAACCCACATGTATTGTTCTGGTGCTTTGCGAATGGCGTTTTCCAAGGCTTCATTTGCCAGCTCTGCATCACGAGTCTCATCACCCGATGGAAACCCGAGTATAGGTGCAAGCTCCATAATGTAACCGGAGTTGTCAGGTGTTCGACGGTGGGACAGCATTAAGATAGGAGAATTATTCAAGCGCACCATTTTTGACGTGGCAACAATAGTCGCCGCCGGCTGGCCGAAAAAGGGGACAAACACTGCACCTTTGCTACCAAAGTCCTGATCCGGGGCATACCAAATACAGCGATTTTTTCGCAAGTCACGTAACATTTCCCGGAATTTTTTACGGTTTACAACTTTAGTGAAACGCGAACGTTTTTTACAAATCCAGTAATCCATCAGGGGGTTATTGTGGGGTCTGTACACGCAGTCAAATGGCTTGTCATAAAATGACAACAACAACCCACCTAAATCCAATGTGCTGAAATGACCTCCCAATAAAATCACCCCCTTTTCTTCAGCTAAAGCCTCTTCTAAATGCTCAAAACCTACAAACTCAGTTCGTCGTTCAATTGACGCTTTATTTCCCCAGTAGGCCCAAGCCATTTCAACAAAACCAATCGCATTGGCTTTAAACACCTTTTTAACCAGGTCCTTCTGTTGTGATGATGACAACTCTTTAAAACATAAGCTGATGTTAACTTCTGCCACACGCCGCCGTTTCACAGCAACACGATAGAGCAACAACCCAAAAACCGAACCAAACGCCAAGCCGGCTTTAAACGGCAGCAAAGCCAGAAGACGCAGCCACAATATAACCAACCAAGTGGGCCAGAATTTAGGTGCAAGATAATTCCGCCAATGTTGTTCTTTACTAACACTCACTGCTGCACTCATTTATTGTGCGTTCTTATCGTGGATTAAATTCATGCTACGACCACCAGCTTGTCGACTGCCATTATGACACGCTGTGGCGATAAATCGATTAGGCACTTTAGAGGCCGATCGGCATCTGCCAACGGACACTCTCTCTCAAAACAAGGACCACAATCTACATCCAGTTGCTCAACGGCAACATTATCGCTAAGTGGCGGTGTAAATTTGGGCGATGTGGAACCGTAAACAACAACGAGCGGCAATCCCAGCGCCGCAGCAACATGCATCAACCCTGAGTCATTGCTGACCACTGCGGAGGCACGCGACATAATATCGACCGCTTGCGCCAATTCAGTTTGCCCCGCAAGGCTTATACAGCTGGCTTGTTGTTCGACCGGTAGCTGGTCTCTTATTGTCTTCGCTACAGCTTTATCATTGTCTGAACCAAACAGTAATACGGTCCAGTTGAGCTCGATATAGTGTTGAGCTACAGCAGAGTAATATTGTTCAGGCCAACGTTTTGCCGGGCCAAATTCTGCTCCGGGGCACAGGGCCAGTATCGGTTTACTGTCGGGAATCGCATATTGAATCAGCAGTTCGTCGATATTGTCGGAGTCGATTTGCAAACGCGGTTGCGGTAATTTTTCTGCCAGTGGCGCAAAAGGCTCATTAGCCAGGGCAACAAAGCGCTGCACCATTAGCGGATAGTCGTCTTTTTTCAGTAAGCGAATATCATTAAGCAGTCCATAACGCATTTCACCGCGCCACCCGGTTCGCTCTGGAATTGACGCAAACAAGGGAATCAGTGCTGACTTCAACGAGTTGGGTAATACAATTGCCTGGTCATAATGTTCAACCCGCAAATCCCTTCCCAGTTGAATCCTCATGCCCAAGGCTAATTTTCCGTGACCAACCGGCATCGCAATGCCTCGACGAATTTCCGGCATACGCTCTAGGATTGGTAAACTCCACGCCGGCGCCAGTACATCGATTATGCCCATTGGGTATTGCTGTTTGAGGGTAATAAACAGCGATTGCGCCATCACCATGTCACCAACCCAGGAAGGACCAATGATAAGGATTCTTTTGGCAGTTGATGACATAACGTTCGCTTTCCACTTCTACACTTATGCGCGCCAGATGCACATCCGCTAATGGCTTTTTTCACCGGATAGGCCCCGACCTGGTTGTCGAGCATGATACCTTAGTCCCCCCTAAACACCCAGTATCGTCTAGCCATCCGGCATGCCTCGAAACCCGGCCACGGTAAAATCCTGGTGCAAATGTTAATAGTTACTGCGGCAAAGCAGAGAATAGTGTTTCAATTTCAGCAGCAGCTTATTACAATCACCGGTTCAACCTTGATAACTGTATAAATGAGATGTGACTCTATGACTGCCTTTGGTACCGTTTTTATGCCTGAAATGGCTCTGACCCGTTTCGACGGCGAGCAGTGGAGCACCTTCGAAATGGTAGCCAGCGACAGTATAAGCCTGCATCCTGGTGCCCATGTACTGCATTATGCCAGCACCTGTTTTGAAGGTCTCAAGGCTTTTCGTCACAGCGATGGCAGCGTCAAAATTTTCCGCATGGATTGTAATATCGATCGCTTCGACCAAAGCACTGAGTTATTAGCCCTGCCCTCTATCGACCGTAAACAAACACAAACGATGATTATTGAGGTAGTGAAGCGCTTTGCCGGTGATGTACCGGAGATTCCCGGCTCGCTCTACATTCGCCCGACCCATATCGGTACCGAGGCCGCTATTGGCAAAGCCGCAGCACCTTCCAGCACCTCACTGCAATATATACTGGTCTCTCCGGTGGGTGATTATTTTGCCGGCGGAGCAGACACCACTCTGCGCTTGCTGCTAGAAGAAGACGGCATGCGCTGCGCTTCTCATATGGGCCGTATTAAAAGTGGTGGTAACTACGCCAGCGCCCTATACCCGACACTGGCTGCCAAGCGCGACCTGCAAGTTGATCAAATTCTATTCTGTCCTGATGGCGACGTGCAAGAGACCGGTGCAGCAAACTTTTTGTTGATCGACGGCGATACCCTGATCACCAAAGCATTAGACGATAGTTTTTTACACGGTATTACCCGCGACTCCATTCTTACTCTGGCACGTGATTTAGGCATGACCGTGGAAGAGCGCCAACTCAGCGTGACAGAACTGCTAGAACGCAGTCAGAAGCCTGGATGCGAAGCAGCACTATCGGGCACCGCAGCGGTATTAACACCGGTCGGAACACTGCTGCATAAGGGTAAAGAATATCAAGTGGGTGATGGCAAAGCGGGAGCTACAACAGCAAAACTGCGCAAAAAACTCAATGATATTCAGTGGGGTCTGGCGGAAGATAAACACAATTGGCTGACCTCGATAAGCAGCTAAACTTTTTAACTTTCTCCCTCTCCAAACCAACGCTGCCAGAGCGCCTTCACCAACCTTCGCTCTGGCAGGAACTCATCTGCGCCAACCATATTTTTCTGTTGTTGTAGTGCTAGACGATGAGTAACGCTACGAAAAGTTTTATAGGCTTCGGTCAAACCCTCCGCGTCTTCAGCACTCATCACACCACAACTTTGTAGCGATTCAAGAATACGGACATTGTCGGACCAATCCGCAAGCTCAGGATGTCGTGCGGCCTCACTCAGCACGGCATACTGAGCGAGAAATTCGATATCAACAATGCCACCTGCATCTTGCTTGAGATGAAACTGCTTATCCTGATCAATAGATTTTGAACCGAGGTGATCGCGCATTTTGTGTCGCATTTCCACCACGGCCGTTTTCAGAGCCGCTGGATCCCGAGGCTCACATAAAAGCTTCCGCCGCAAAGCCTCAAATTTTTTCGCCAAATTTGCATCTCCGGCAACAACTCTTGCTCGAACCAGCGCCTGGTGCTCCCAAGTCCAGGCATCTTTCCACTGATAACTTTCAAACGCCTTAATTGACGTGACCAGCAAGCCGGAAGTACCAGAAGGCCTTAATCTCATATCGACATCATAAAGCATACCGGACGGCGTCTGTGCCGTCATAATATGAATCATCCGTTGACCTAGACGTGTAAAGAACATGCCATTGTCGACCGGCCGCTTACCGTCAGTAACCAGACCCTCACCACCATCATGAATAAAAACAAGATCAAGATCAGAACTGTGACCTAGCTCCAATCCGCCAAGTTTGCCGTAACCGACAACAATAAAGTCTTTATCACAGGGCACACCGTCAGCCGTCTGCGGATAGCCATGTTTTTCTGTTAAGTTATGCCAGGCCAGTTCCAGAACATGCTCGAGAATCACTTCAGCAATCACTGTTAGATAATCGCTCACTTTCATTAACGGCAATTTTCCGGTCACTTCTGCCGCCGACACATACAGCTGATGGGCTTGCTTAAAATACCGCAAAGCTTCCATCTGGGCCTCTAGATCATCCCAGGGTAACCGCAAAAACTGTTGGTGTAACTCATCTCTTAATATCGCTTTGGTGGGCACTTGATAGACGGTTCTAGGATCCAGCAATTCGTCTAGCAAGACCGGATGGCGGGTAAGATGAGCAGCTATCCAGGAACTACCCGCACACAACATCACCAACTGCCGCAGCGCTACCGGGTTTTCTACCAGCAATACCAAATAAGCAGTGCGGCGAATCACTGACTCAACAAATGGCAAAATACGCAGCAAAGTCAACGAGGGGTTTTCTACCACGGATACCGCTTGCAGCAACAGCGGCATAAACTGCCCCAGACGCTCTCGCCCTACTGTTTGCATTCGCTGAACCGTTGAGTCGTCTCTCAGTCTTGCTAATCGAGTAAGTATTTCTTCAGCAGCTTCATGCCCCGACCCCCGCAGTAGTTTCAGGGCCGATGTTGAATCCAACTCACCAGACCATAATTCATACCACCTGGTATCAAGTTCCTCAGATTCACTGTCATCTTCGGGGTCGGTAATAACATCGCCGAAATGCCGGCTAACGTTTGTTCTTTGTCTGTTCAGCTCAGCTGAAAATGACTCCCAGCTATCAAAACCCAGATAAAATGCCAGCACACACCGTGGGTAGTCATCACTGGGCAATGTCTGGCTTTGCTGATCCTTAAACGCTTGAATACCATGTTCCGTATTGCGCAGAAATACATACGCCTGTAGCAATTCGTCAACAGCGACGGCAGGCAAACAATGGTTTTCTGCAAGCAATGCCAACACTTTTTGTACTCTGCGCTCTTGTAACTCTGTGTCTCTTCCTCCACGAATCAATTGGAAACACTGCGCGATAAATTCGACTTCTCGAATTCCACCAGCGCCCAGTTTAACGTCGTTACTCAAACCGCGACGTTTGGCTTCCCGGGTGATCATTTTTTTCATTGAACGCAGTGAATCAATAGCCGAAAAGTCAATATAGCGACGATAGGTAAATGGTCGCAGCAAATCCATAATCTGCTGCGCGTGTTCAGATTTACCCGCCACAACTCGCGCTTTTATCATCGCGTAGCGCTCCCAGTCCCGACCCTGATCCTGGTAATATTCTTCCATGGCGCCAAAACTCAGAACCAAAGCACCACTTTCTCCATAAGGACGCAAACGCATATCAACACGAAAGACAAAACCGTCAACTGTAATTTGATCAATAGATTGAATCAGTTTTCTTGCCAGTCGGGTAAAAAATTCACCATTGTCCAGACATTTTCCAGCACCAACCGTTTCACCATTGTGAGGGTAACTAAAAATCAAATCGATATCAGACGACAGATTTAACTCCCAAGCTCCTAGCTTCCCCATACCAAGTACAATCATATGCTGAGGCGTTTGCACGTCATCAACAAGAGCCATCGGGGTGCCGTAAATACTGCTCAGTTGGTGATGATGAAAATCCAAAGCTTGCTGGATACTAGCTTCCGCTAACAGGGAGATATCTCGCGTGGTTTCATCGAGTCCAGACAGCCGGTTTACGTCACGCCAAATAATACGCAACATTTCTTTTGCCCGGTTCCTTCTTAACACGACATCAAATTTTTCAGTATCATCAATACCTGACAGCGATGAAATCAGCTGCTCAGAGAAAGCATTGTCATCAGCAGATTGTGTTAACGCATTTTTATCAACGAGCTCTTTGAAAAGCTCAGGTCGTCGATTGCATACATCGCTTGCATACTGACTTCCAAACCAGGTTCTGGATAATTGATCGGCGAAAACAGGGTTTTCTAGCTGCCGGTCAAACCAGTCAACATAATCGCTATTGCGCTCCTTGAAATTTTCTATACTTTTTTGAAACTCACCAAAATACCGCTGCGGAACTTGCGTCGTGACGATCTTACTCATATTATTTTTGTGCCGGTGAAACCCGCAACACCTCCGCTATTGTTGTATCTCCCGCCGCTACTTTCTGCGCACCAGACAAACGTAAAGTACGCATGCCTTCTTTCATTGATTGACGGCGGATTTGCTCCAAATTAAGTTGCTCATGGATATTGTCCTGTACCGATTCTGACATCACCATAATTTCATAAATCCCCTGCCGGCCAAGATACCCTGTATCACGACACTCCAAACATCCTTTTGGTTGATAAATTGTTTTCGGCAAGGTTACTTTCCAAGGCTTAGTTAGCGCACTCCAATCCTCTTGACTTACGGTGTCAGGCTGCTTGCAATGAGGACATAATGTCCTAACCAGGCGTTGAGCCATGACGCCTAAGATTGTTGCTTTCAGCAAATAGGATGGCACACCTAATTCTAACATACGAGTTATGGCGCTAGGCGCATCGTTGGTATGTAATGTCGACAAAACCAAATGCCCGGTCAGTGCCGCCTGGATCGCCATTTCGGCTGTTTCCAAATCACGAATCTCTCCAATCATGATGATGTCAGGGTCTTGTCGCATCAGCGCGCGAACGCCGCTGGCAAAATCCAAATCAATATTATGTTGAACTTGCATTTGGTTAAAGCTGTCTTCCATCATTTCAATGGGGTCTTCAATGGTACAAACATTCACTTCGCTGGTAGCTATTTTTTTCAGGCTGGAATACAAAGTTGTTGTTTTTCCAGACCCAGTCGGGCCCGTCACCAGAACAATGCCGTTAGGTCTATCGATCATGTTTTGCCAGCGCGAATAGTCTTCATTTGCCAACCCCAACTGCTCAAACGAGCGTAACAACACATCAGGATCGAAGATTCGCATAACCAGTTTTTCACCGAAGGCTGTGGGCATCGTCGACAAGCGCAATTCAATTTCATTGCCTTCGGGGCTAACTGTTTTCAGCCGCCCATCCTGTGGCTTACGTTTTTCTGCCACATTCAAACGACCCAGTATTTTTAAGCGACTAGTAATTGCCATAGCAACCTGGGCTGGGAATTCGCTAACCGTATAGAGAACACCATCAATGCGAAACCGAACATTGCCGACCTCACGACGGGGCTCAATATGAATGTCACTAGCACGCTGGTCAAAAGCATACTGTAAAATCCAGTCGACAATATTAACGATATGCTGATCATTGGCATCCGGATCTTTCATCTCACCCAGTTCGAGCAACTGCTCGAAGTTGGTCACACGACTTAAACTTGATCCGCCACCAGCGGTGCCCGCAGCCCCGCGTACAGATTTTGCCAGTGAATAGAACTCTACGGTATATCGTTTCAGGTCCGCGGGATCTATCAACACCCGTTTAATCGGTCGACGCAATACGTGCTCAAGATTGCTTTGCCAGCTACTGACATTCGGCTCCGCACTCGCAATCGTCACTTGGTCTGCGGAGACATCAACAGCTAAAATGTGATGACGCTGGGCGAATTCAAACGACATCACCTCTGTAACAGCCTGTACATCTACTTTTAATGGGTCAAGATGAAATAACGGTTGCTCAGTCTTTTTCGATAACCAGTGAAGCAATTGCGCCATATCCAGACGCACGTCTTTTCTGGCATCCAACAAGTTTTGTGCAGCAATATAGATCAGTGGATGTAACAGTGCTTCGTCTTTGCTGCGGGAGCTATTTAGTACTCGCATATGATCATTTGAGCCAATCACCTGATCCTGCAGTAAATCGTCCATCAATGTCCGCAAATCCAGCGCGCGTTCACGAGATTCTGATCTCATTGTCACTCCTTTCACCTTTACTCCCGGGGCGTATAACTCAAGCATCATTAAACTGCTAATTCGTCAATTCTTTAGTATGGCCTAGTATAGGGATGCTGCCAACGAAGCAAGTCACATTGAGCGGTAGATTCGTGATAGCGAAAACTCTATACTGCGCTGAAAATTCACTACAGTTTTATGTCAGGAGCTCTCCCATGGCAGGTAATTCATTTGGCAACCTGTTTGGCCAATCACCCATCAGGCCGATTCAGGAACATATGGAAAAGGCCCACAGTGCCGCCGTACTGTTGATTGATTATTTCGATGCCGTACTCGCGTCAGATTGGGAACAAGCTAAAGCGACGCAAAAACAAATTTCGAAGCTGGAAAGCGATGCTGACAAATTAAAAAAACATATACGACTCAACCTTCCCAAAAGCCTGTTCTTGCCCGTACCTCGCTCTGACTTGCTGGACCTGGTAGGCATGCAAGACAAAATTGCCAACTGCGCAAAAGATATAGCCGGCATTATGCTTGGCAGAAAAATGGAAATCCCGGTAAAGATAGCCCCGATCATGACCGAATACGTCAAAGAAGCCGTAGCCACGTCAGCTCAGGCGCTTAAAGCTATTTATGAAATGGATGAATTACTTGCCACCGGCTTTCGTGGCCGTGAAGTTAAGTTGGTAGAGGGTCTGATTAAGGAGCTTAATCGACTGGAAAATAATAATGACAAATTACAGGTCAAGGTTCGCGCCCAGTTATTCAAGCTGGAAAAGGACCTGCCTCCAGTGGACGTCATGTTTCTCTACAAAGTTATTGATTGGGTCGGTGAACTTGCGGATCTCGCCCAGAAAGTGGGTTCTCGCTTACAACGCTTGATCGCTAGCTAATCAACCTCTCAAAGTTCCGCTCAGCGGACGAAAAACTCACTACATATTTTGGTAATGCACTATGTCTATAATTGCTGAACACGGTCAAATTTTACTCATTATGGCCTGCGCATTTGGCTTCTTCATGGCTTGGGGTGTCGGTGCAAACGATGTCGCCAACGCAATGGGCACATCGGTAGGCTCCCGCGCACTAACGATAAAACAAGCAATATTAATCGCGATGGTATTCGAATTTGCAGGCGCCTATTTAGCGGGAGGTGAAGTCACTGCGACTATTCGCAAAGGTATTCTTGACCCCGCCTACCTCAGTGATTCACCGGAACTACTGGTTTACGGCATGATGGCCGCACTACTCGCTGCAGGAACATGGCTGCTAATCGCCAGTATGATGGGCTGGCCCGTGTCGACAACCCACTCCATCGTTGGCGCTTTAGTCGGATTTGCCGCGGTCGGCATTGGCGTCGACGCCGTTAACTGGGGCAAGGTAGGTACTATCGTGGCGAGCTGGGTAGTGTCTCCGGTTATGGCGGGAACAATTTCCTTTGGCCTCTTTATGAGCGTACAAAAACTTATCCTTAATACCGACAAGCCTTTCAGAAATGCGAAGAAATATGTACCTGTTTACATGTTTGCTGTCGGCTTTATGATCGCCATGGTCACTTTGTTAAAAGGTTTAAAACACTTAGGTGTTGAGATCGATCTTGGATTCAGCAGTAAATTTGCCAACGCTTTACCGGTTGCTGCCGTAATCGGCGTTGTAGTCGCTCTTATTGGCAAGATATTTCTCAACCGTATACAAGAAGATTTCATCCCCGTTAGTGGTAGTCGCTTTGACAACGTTGAAAAAGTTTTTGCCATATTGATGATATTCACCGCCTGTGCCATGGCTTTTGCCCATGGTTCCAATGATGTCGCCAACGCGGTTGGACCTCTCGCTGCTATCGTCAGTGTTATTGGAAGCGGCGGTGACATAGCCGCCAAATCACCACTGCCGGCGTGGGTATTATTGCTTGGCGGTGCAGGTATCGTCCTCGGCCTGGCCACTTATGGCTTTAAAGTTATGGCAACGATTGGCAAGAAAATCACCGAACTTACACCGAGCCGGGGGTTTGCTGCCGAGTTAGCAGCCGCCACAACCGTTGTACTCGCCTCTGCCACCGGCCTGCCTATCTCTACTACTCACACTTTGGTCGGCGCGGTATTAGGTGTCGGTCTGGCCAGAGGTATTGGCGCGTTGAATTTGCGGGTTGTCAGCAATATTTTCATGTCCTGGGTTATCACCTTGCCTGCTGGAGCAGGTCTGGCAATTCTGTTCTTCTTCACCTTTAAGGGTATGTTCAGTTAAACCAGATTTGTCAGGTATTAGATCCTGAAATGTCACCTCGCTGATTAGAAGCGGCTACAGATAACTGTAGCCGCTTTTTTTTGCTTGTGGTCATCCAACAGATGATCAAGAATAGTAAGCAATACGCTGAACCTCCGTTTAGCCACTTTCGTAAAATTGAGTAACGTCCCCATGACCAAGCCTGTGCCCTCCTTGCTGACAATGATGAATGAACTACTCAGTGAAATGTCTGTGAGCTCAACATCTCCCGAATGGGATTCTGGCAACATTGCTGTCATCAACAAGCTGGCCGACTGGCTCGGCAGCTTGGGGTTTACATGCCAGGTCATGCCATTGCCCGGCAAGGTCAACAAGGCGAATTTAATCGCCACCCTGGGAACTGGCTCAGGCGGATTGGTATTGTCGGGACATACAGACACGGTCCCCTATAATGAAAATCGCTGGGATATGAATCCACTAGGCCTGACTGAACGGGATAATAAGTTATATGGTCTCGGTGCCACCGATATGAAAGGGTTTTTTCCGATTGCCATCGAGGCCGCGAAAAGCGTGCTCGATAAAACCCTCTCTGAACCCCTGATCATCCTCGCAACAGCAGACGAAGAAAGCTCAATGGATGGCGCCAGAGCGTTAGTGGAGCAAGGTTTGCCAAAAGCCCGCTTTGCAGTGATTGGTGAGCCGACTAATTTAGTTCCAATCCGTATGCATAAAGGTATGATGATGGAAGCAGTAACGGTTGAGGGACGAGCAGGACACTCATCTGACCCAAGTCTGGGCAACAATGCTTTGGAAGCCATGCATTGGGTGATGGCCGATATTCTGGCTTTTCGCAGCGAGCTGCAACAACAATACAATAACCCTCTATTCAGCGTTGCAGTCCCCACGTTGAACCTCGGATGTATTCACGGTGGTGACAACCCCAATCGTATTTGCGGCCAGTGCGAACTTCATTTTGATTTGCGCGCACTACCAGGCATGAATAATGACGAATTACATGCTGCATTAGGTCAGCGATTGAAACCGTTAGCTCAGCAACTCAATATCAACATCAGCCTGAGAGCACTGGTAAAAAATATCCAACCGTTTGAGCAATCGCCCGATTCAGAACTCGTTAAAGTCGCCGAACAGTTAACAGGTTACAGTGCCGAACCAGTAGCTTTCGCTACCGAGGCTCCATTTCTGCAGCAATTAGGTATGCAAACTATTGTTATGGGGCCGGGGTCCATTGATCAGGCTCATCAACCTAACGAATATATGGCTCTGAATCAGGTTCAACCGGCCGTCGATTTATTTACCCGGCTAATCGGCAAATTCTGTCTCTGATTTCCACGGTATTGTTGTGGCAAAATGCCAACTCCCTTGCCCTATCCACTATTTGCCCGCACAATACCTGCAACTTAACACAACACCGAAGTAACATCGTGCCCACTAAAGACTACGTTAAATGGTTCCGAAACTCCGCGCCTTATATCAACGCGCATAGAGGAAAGACCTTCGTCTTGATGTTTAGTGGGGAAGCAATCGCTCACCCCAACTTTGCCAATATCATTCACGACATCGCCCTGCTCAACAGCCTGGGGGTAAAACTTGTCCTTGCGCACGGAGCAAGACCGCAGATTGAAGAGCGCGCAAAACTGCGGGGCGTCGACAGCCGGTTTGAAAATGATATTAGAATTACTGATGCGCAAGCATTAGAGTGCGTGAAGGATGCCGCAGGCTCTTTAAGGGCGCATATTGAAGCGCTGTTGACCATGGGCTTAGCCAACTCACCCATGCACGGCTCACAGATTAGGGTCTGCTCCGGTAATTTTATAGTGGCCAAACCCATTGGCGTGCTTGCTGGTATTGACTACGAACACACTGGAATAGTTAGAAGAATTGATCGGGAAGGTGTTGAAAAACAACTCGCTGATGGCTCAATTGTTTTGTTATCACCCACCGGATATTCGCCGACGGGTGAGGTTTTTAATTTGTCGCATCAGGATGTTGCCACCGAAATGGCAATGACGCTAAAAGCAGACAAGCTCATTGTTTTCTCCGAGCAGAACGGTTTATTAGATAACAGTGGCAATCTCATTCAAAACTGTGAGGTCAGTGCAGTACAAAAATTATCTGAACAATGTGACGACAAACAAACTGCCCAGCTACTCAAAGCCATCACCGCCAGCATTGAAAATGGCGTCAGTCGTTGTCACTGTGTTAGTTATACCGATGATGGCGCATTGTTACAGGAACTTTTTACTCGCGATGGTGCGGGCACACTGGTTTCGCAAAATCATTATGAACAACTTCGACCCGCCACCATCGATGATGTTGGCGGTATTCTGGAGCTTATCGAACCACTGGAATCAGCAGGAACGCTGGTTAAAAGATCTCGAGAGCTGTTGGAAAATGAAATAAGTCAATTCACGGTCATTGACCGCGACGGGATGATCTTAGCCTGTGCCGCACTATATTCCCATCCAGGAATCCAGTCTGGAGAAATAGCCTGCGTAGCGACCCACCCGGACTACCGGGGCGAAGATCGGGGCGAGCGGTTGCTGGCGGCACTGGAAATACAGGCTAAAAAAATTCAGCTGAAAAATGTCTTCGTTTTAACAACGCAGACGGCGCACTGGTTTCAGGAATTAGGTTATCTTGAAGTCTCACGAGACCAACTACCTGAACAAAAACAAACACCGTACAATTTGCAGAGAAATTCCAAGGTATTTATCAAACAACTGTAAACTCTGCGCGCGCATAGAACCCAGACGATAAAACGGCAACTCAACGCCTATTGTTTCTCAGGCATCGGTAAATCTATCAAGCCATCGGGAAGCAAAGCCAAACCCTGTTGAAAATAGTCATTACTTTTTTCCAGCTCACCAAGGTGTGCCAGTAAACGAGCAAGCTCTCCATAAACTTCTGCGCTTTTTTCCAGTTTTAAGCCATTTTCAAAATACTCGCGCGCCTTGCCCCATAGCGAATTTCTCAGAGAGAGCCGACCCAGACACAATAACAACGTAGCATCATTATTTCGTTCTTTAAGCCAATTTTCCGCATGAATTAGCTGCTTGGCAACATCATCGGTGGCTACTTTTCCGTATAGGCCAATTAGGTCCTTATCCCAGTCTTTCTTAAGTTGTGAGCGAATCAGTTTCTCCGCTTTCTGCATCTCGCCTAAAGCAATCAACTGATTAGCATAACAAGCGACAATATCACTATTTTTGACCGCCGCTTTCGGGAGTTGGGCCCAAAGCTTTTCCAATTGAGTTGCAGAAACTCCGCGAGCATTTGCCGCTTCGACAATACTTTCGCGACTCGCTCTCAATACTAACGCGTCCAGTTTTTCAACACTGAGAACGCTGTACTTTCTCAATTCTGGAATAAGCGCTAATACTGCCTGCCAATCGTTTAGACCTTCATAGACTTGTCTTAACAGGTGCAATACATAGGGATGTTTGCCAGCATTACGCCTAACTCGTGTTAAGGTCGCAAGACTTTGCTCTAGCTGACCACTGCTAAGTTGCAATTCTGCCTGAGTAAGACCCACTGCATTACTCGCACCCGTGGTGCTTTCCTCAGCTTTCTTTAAAAATGCTCTTGTTTCTTTTTCATCACCCAATACATGACTGGCCCGGGCCGCAATCAAATAGTTTAAAAGCGGCGTTTCCGATTTTGTTGCTGCTCGAGATAATATTTGCCGCGATAGTCGCCAGTTGCCCTCAATAAATGAAATGATCCCCCTGGTGGTTTGCTTTTGACTGCGACGATGATCTCGTCCTGATAACCACTGACTAAACATTGAACTGCCATTTACTACGCGTCGCAGCACACTGAAAAAACCATAGACCAGTAAAAAGAACAGTAAAAAAACACCTAATCCTATCCATATGCTGCTTTCAAGCGTGTAATGACCATAGCTAATCAGCAAGTAGCCGGGATCAAACTCAATTGCCGCGACCAGAGCTACAGAGGCTAGAAGTATCAACAGACTGGCGATAAACACCCGCTTCATTACATCGATTCCTTCGAAGTAGCCGGAAGATTGTTAATGACCGGACTGCTGTCATTTTTTGGCTCGGGAGTGATTGAATGAAGTGATTCCTGGTAATTTTTCAAAGCGCGCATAGAGCCTGAAATATCGGGCAATGACACTTCTATTTTCAGCTCTGACAACGTCTTTATGGCGTCGATAACAACAGCCGTTTTATCGGTTTCCAGCGTGTAGTAACTGCTAAGCCATTCCTGTGCTTTTGCCAGACTTATATTGTAGAGTTGTTGCTGTCCTGCCAGTGTCGCCATTTGCGCTTGCTCGAACATCAGCCGAACATTTTGTCGAACGGCCGCTTCGTATTCCGGCGCCAGCAATGGTTTATATATTTCATCGCGTTTTTTTATTTGTATATAACTACTGAGTTTTTCCCACGCCCTGCGGATACCCGTATCCAGCCGCTGCTGCCAGGTCTCTGGCGTTTTCGCTTCAGGCTGTACCGTCGTCAGTTGCGGCATTGCTATGAGTTGTAGTTTCCCGCTCTGCTTAGCGACTGCGCCCAGCTGCAAGTAAATACCTTCCAAATCAAAGTTTCCAGCTGAACGCAGCGCAGCCATATCATCAGCTAAAGCTTGTCGCAACGGGTAAAGTCCGCTGTCGTCCAATTCTTTGGCAATTTCGTCAGCTGCTTTTAGTAAATCCAATGCTCCTTGTACTTCTTTGCCCATCAACAATCGCTGATTAGCCAGACGAATCAGGTACTCCGCCTCGGCTAAAAGCCAATCGGCTCGATCAGTGGTTGAAAGTGACAACAAACTCTTTTTTTGACTCGCCTGCTGCCGAAACAATTGACTTATTTGTTGCTGCAAATTTTTCTCGAGCTGAGCTGAGCCATCATTTTGTTGGTCTAGCTGACGCTGCAGCTGTCGATTGCCACTAACCTGAACATCGATACGCTGGAGCGCGGCTGAAATATCTGCCTGACTACGTTGCAACTGTTGCTGCTGTTGAACACCAATCTGCCATAAGTAGAAACTAACAGCGACTGCAGCAATGGCGAGGATAACAGCGAGGATGGCCATCCCTGTTGCCAAACCAGTACTTCGGACTTTAGCCGGTTCATTGCTGTTATCCGCTGCTCCTCGCTTGACCACTTTCTTTGCAGGGTTTGCAGCTGGATCCACTTGCGCTGGAGCAGCGGTTGTATCTTCTGTTGATGATTCTGTTTTATCTTCCAAGGTTCTGTCCAATATCGATAATGGGTTGGCAATAAGATATTACTGATTATATTACATCAGTCTATGACACTACTGATTGATTTTCCTCGCCGATCGCAGTAATCATCGCCTGATTACTCGCGTTTTCAGCACAAACAACGTTTTCAAAACCTTTTTTACCTGCAATTTCTGCAACTCTGGCTCCGGGAACAACAATGAGTAGATCCTTGATTATGGACCAATGTTCAGAGCCTACCAGCTGACAAAAATTTTCTACGCTGTCACCGCTATTCAAACAAACAGTATTAATGTCATGCTCTTTTATCTTTTCTATCAATTCGGTTGACGCGGCGGCAACTTTCCGCCGATAACACTCTGCATATTCAACCACAGCACCTCGTTGCTGCAACACGCTGTGAAGATAATCCCTACCGCCAACACCTCTAACAATAAGCACTTTTTGATGTGATAGTTCCTGCAGACTTTTTTGCTGCAATAAAGATTCACTGTTCATGGCACCAAGTTCGACAGTATCACTAACGGGCACCCCCTCTTGTTGTAACAGCTGGGTCGTACTGCGACCAATACCATACCAGAGGATATCCACAGGCAACTGTGGCCAATATTGATCGATCCACTGCAGCCCATATTTTACCGCATTGCTACTAATAAAAATGACATGCTGAAACTGGTCAAGCGACATAAACCGTTGCTTGCCCTGTTGCCGCTGAACATTATCACTGTCTGCCAAAGGCTCAATGACAATAACCGGGCAGTGGATTGCCCGCCCACCGGCGGCTTCGATGGAAACCACTAATTCATCGGCCTGACCCTGAGGGCGTGTAACCAGTACTTTTTTACCCCGTAGTAATTTCATGACTGATCGTATACTGCACTAAGAATTCGCTCAGCCCCTTGGCTCAACAAATTGTCCGCCACCTCAATTCCCAGCGCCTCTGCCATTTCTGGCTTTGCCTGACGCTCGCAGCGCAGAATCTCCTTGCCATCAGGGCTGCCTACCAATCCTCGCAACCGCAGCTGTCCGGATCCATCACTGTCCAGTTCGGCAAAACACGCAATAGGAACCTGGCAACCACCTTGCAGGCGCAAATTCATCGCCCGCTCGGCACACACTCTAAGCGCGGTTGTCTGATGATTAAGAGGTGCCAACAGCGCCTGTATTCGAAGATCGTCACTCCTTGCTTCCACCCCAACCGCTCCCTGTCCCCCTGCCGGAAGACTACTGTCTACAGCAATATGCTCTGCAATACGCTGCTCCATGCCAAGCCGAATAAGCCCTGCGCTGGCAAGAATAATCGCGTCATACTCGCCATCATCCAGTTTTCGAAGCCGTGTATTGACGTTACCACGAAGATCAATAATGTTTAAATCTGGACGCAGTGCCCGCAGTTGACATTGACGCCGCAAGCTAGACGTACCAACACGACTGCCCAGTGGTAACTCTCCGACGGTCTTGAAATGATTAGACACAAAAGCATCTCTCGGGTCTTCGCGTTCGCAAATAATCGACAACCCGAGACCCTCCGGAAATTCCATAGGTACATCTTTCATCGAATGTACCGCAATGTCAGCACGTCCTTCCAGTATTGCAGTTTCGAGTTCTTTAACAAATAAGCCTTTACCGCCAATTTTAGCCAGTGGCGCGTCAAGAATTTTGTCTCCACGCGTCGTCATTCCCAGCAGCTCTACCTCCAAGCCTGGATGAGCAACCTGCAGGCCAGCTTTTATAAACTCTGCCTGCCACAAGGCGAGAGGGGATTCACGGGTGGCAATACGTACAAGATTACTGGGCATAAATCAGGCGCTCTCAATGAACAAAAAATCTGGCACTATAATAAGTGACTGAGCCTGATGATGCACCTCACTTATAAATTATGATGGTGTCAACGCTCGACAGCGGGCCGACAGAGGGACTTGTGGGTAGTTAATCAGTGGTCGCTCGCCTGCAACGAGAAGACAATGTGGCAACGCTATAATTGCTGAATAAGTTCTCGAACCAAGGGCTGATAGCGCCGACTGACTTGAGGGCCCCGATCAACTCCGGACAGCTTCAAGTAAGTGGCCTGCTCGTCCTTTTCAAGCCCTTGTATATGAGTAACCGCTGCCAGTGCATTGCGGTGAATACGTATAAATTGATCACCCAGCGACTGTTCCAGCTCTCTTAATGAGTCATCGATCAATACTTGTTTTTGCTGACCATCAATTTGATAAAATACAGTAACGTATTTTTGATCAGCCATAAAATAACGGATATTTTCAATCGCTATCAGTTCAATTCCGCGACTGGATTTAGCAGCAATATGCGCCCTGTGGCCGTCATTTTCTATTCCCGGCTGCTGCTCCGACAGTGCCGATAGCTGCACGCGATTGAGTTTTTTTGCTTTGTTTAAGGCCACCGAAAGCTTTTCCCTGTTTACCGGTTTTAACAGGTAATCAACCGCATTGGCGTCAAATGCGTCGAGGGCATAATCATTATAGGCGGTACAGAATATAACGGCCGGAGGCTCGTCGAGGGTGGCTAAATGTCGCGCCGCCTGAAGGCCGTCCATCACCGGCATGCGTATATCCATCAATACCACATCGGGAAGTTGCTGATTGCACGCAACAATCGCCTGCTCACCATTTCCCGCTTCTGCAACAATCGTAATATCGGCGTGCTGATCCAACAATCGAACTAACCGGCTCCGCGCCAGCGGCTCATCATCGACTATTAATACCTTCAATACCTGTCCTCTCGCATCATTTGTACTTACCGATGGGCTCCATTTTCGATTGGGTAATAAATCTGTGCTCGATATTCATTATTTTCTATCAGAGTACGCAAGCCGGCTTTTACGCCATACAGAGCTTGCAATCGATGATGGATATTGTCCTGCGCTAACCGGTTACCACCTTCGTCAGCAACAGCGGACGTTGCCAGCGGATTAGTTACTGTCAGTGTTAACATCCCCTCGCTTAGATTTGCCTCAACAATAACTTCTCCGCCCTCGGTCCGCTTTTGAATACCGTGATAGATAGCATTTTCCAACAGCGGTTGTAACGACAAGCTCGGTATCGCCAACGTTGTCGGCACGTTATCAACCCGCCAAGTCATTTGTAATCGCTCGCCCATACGCAATTTTTCAATCCGTGCGTAGCGCCGGCACAGCTCTAATTCATCAGCCAATGTGACTTCTGTTTCTATATCAGCAAGGCTGGCCCGGAACAAACCCGCCAGGTCTTCAACTGCCATTTCAGCCGCCTCCTGATCAACAGCAATCAAACTGGCGATGATATTCATGCTATTGAAAAGAAAATGCGGCCGAATTCGAGACTGCAATGCCTGTATTCGTGCCTGCAGTTCAGTCCGCTGTTTTTCCCGAAGTTGCTGAGTTAAGTAGAAATAGCGCAAGGCTATACCTGCCAATACCGCACAAATTAATACATGTGTTGTCAATTGTGGCAAATCGACAGACCAATCACCATTCTCATTAAATATGCCCCGCAACAACCATTGACCAGCAATACTCGTAGTCGCTACAACTGCTACAATCAACAAATAGCACACTGCCGCAGCCCGCGGCATTGCCCAACCCGCAAGACGTGGACGCAGCAGGCACAACAATGCTGCACTCATTAGAAACGCCCATTGTATGAACAGCGACGTTAATGAAAATGACTGCCAACCGAATCCCCGTATTCCAGTTGACGCCAGCTCCAGAACAATCGCCAGAAGTTCTGCTACCAGCACCAAAAACAACACTGCCTGAGCGTTACACAAATCAGGTACAAAAAATTCTTGGGGCTCTCTGGATTCAGTGTTAATTGTCATGGATCTCTGTATTTTGTGTCATCAATTCAACTATAGCAGGGAATCCATTGGCGAAGAGGAGCCCTTTTGGCAATATTGAACACAACTGATCGAAGCGCTACGCAAAATTCCATCACCTTCTGTTATAATCCGCGACCACTAACAATGACCAAAGCGACTGCATTCTATGACCGACCAGGATCAAGCCATTAAACCTTGGGGTGGGCGTTTTTCAGAACCTACCGACGCCTTTGTCGAGCGCTTCACCGCCTCCGTCACATTTGACCAACGCATGTATCACCACGATATCAATGGCTCGTTGGCGCACGCTCAGATGCTCACCCACGTTGGTGTGCTGACCGAAGATGAATGCAAGCAGATCGTCGACGGACTGGAAACTATTCGCGGTGAAATCGAATCCGGGCAATTTCAATGGTCGGTCGCCCTTGAAGACGTGCATATGAATATCGAAGCACGACTCACTGAAAATATTGGCGTGACCGGTAAGAAGCTGCATACCGGGCGCTCCCGCAATGACCAGGTAGCCACTGATATACGCCTCTATCTTCGGGATGAAATCGACAATATTGGTCGCGCGTTAACCTATCTTCAAAGCGGACTCATCAGCCTTGCAGCCAGTGAGACCGACACCATAATGCCGGGATTTACTCACCTGCAAACTGCGCAGCCAGTAACATTTGGTCATCATTTGCTCGCCTGGAATGAAATGCTGGAACGCGATTATGGCCGCCTGCTGGATTGTCGCAAGCGTGTCAATCAATCCCCCCTGGGGGCAGCTGCACTAGCTGGAACAACCTACCCGATCGACCGGGCTTTGACCGCAAAATTGTTGGGGTTTGATGCTCCCACAGAAAATTCTCTCGACTCAGTCAGCGACCGGGATTTTGCCATTGAATTTACCGCTTTTGCCAGTTTAGTAATGACCCATCTTTCTCGTTTTAGCGAAGAATTAGTATTGTGGACCTCAGCACAATTCAACTTTATTGAATTACCTGATCGTTTTTGCACCGGCTCATCAATAATGCCACAAAAGAAAAACCCCGACGTGCCTGAACTGGTAAGGGGCAAAGTTGGTCGAGTCAATGGTCACCTGATTTCACTACTCACCTTAATGAAATCTCAACCCTTGGCCTATAACAAAGATAACCAGGAAGACAAAGAACCCCTATTTGATACCATCGACACCATCAAAGATTGCCTGAAGGCTTATGGCGATATGGTTCCGGCAATCAAGGCCAGAAAAGATGTGATGGAAGAAGCGGCTCGTCGAGGCTTTTCTACCGCCACCGATCTGGCGGATTATCTGGTTCGCAAAGGCGTTCCGTTCCGGGATGCCCATGAAATTGTGGGTAAATCTGTTGCTTACGGTGTTGAGCAGACCAAAGATCTATCGGAAATGTCTCTGCAGGAATTACAACAGTTCAGCGAAATCATTACCGGGGATGTTTTTGAAGTATTAACTCTGCAAGGTTCTGTCGCCGCTCGGGATCATATTGGCGGAACCGCTCCGGTGCAGGTAGCAGCGGCGGCCATTAGGGCCGAGAAACGTTTGCAGCAGCGCTAACCAAGGTGCTGCAAACACGTCGTGTCGAAAAACACTGTCGAAGGTTCAATGAGCATCGGTTGCAATAAGTCATGAAATACCTACTGGGTGTTGATACCGGAGGGACATTTACCGATTTTGTAGTGATGGCAATGGGTGACAACAACCAAACCATCCGTATCCACAAATGTCTGTCTACACCTTCGGCACCAGAACTCTCTATCTTGCAAGGTATAGACGATTTGGGCCTGACAGCGGCAGCGCAACAAGGCGATGTTGTTATCGTCCACGGCTCAACCGTTGCGACCAATGCCGCACTTGAAGGTAAAGGCGTACGTACTTTATTCATTACTAATCGTGGCTTCAAAGACATGCTCACGCTGGGTCGCCAGACTCGGCGTGAGCTGTATAACTTGCAGCCGACAGCAATCACAGCTCCGGTCCCTAAAGAACTTTGTCTGGAAACCGGTGGACGATTGAGCGCCTCTGGCGAACTGATTGACGCCTTAAGCGAACAGGATCTGAACGCCCTTCGGCTCGCTATTGATAGGCTCAAGCCGCAATCAGTTGCCATCAATTTACTATTCTCGTTTCTCGATGATCGCTATGAGAAAATCATCGAGTCGATAGTCCCCGACCACATCTTCGCCACCCGCTCTTCCTTCGTGCTACCAGAATACAAAGAGTACGAACGTGGCATGGCAACATGGCTAAACGCGTGGCTAAGCCCATTAGTGGAGAACTACCTACAACAACTCAAACAAACACTGTCTCCTAGCCCCGTGGCAGTCATGCAGTCCTCTGGCGGGACTATCGATGCAGACCAAGCTTCGTCCAGGGCCGTCAACATGCTGCTTTCCGGTCCCGCTGGCGGCTTAGCCGCTGCTAGATATATAGGGGATCTTATTGATAGCAAACAGTTACTAACTTTTGATATGGGTGGCACGTCTACTGATGTCGCACTTATTGACGGAGATATTAGACTGACCAACGAAGGGCGCATTGGCGACTATCCGGTAGCCGTACCAATGGTCGATATGCACACCATTGGTGCCGGTGGCGGCTCAATTGCCAGTATTGATTCAGGCGCGGTGTTACAGGTTGGACCCGAATCAGCAGGCGCAGATCCAGGTCCGGCGTGTTACGGTCTCGGCGGGCAACATCCTACCGTCACTGATGCAAACGTTGTGCTGGGCCGGCTGCGACCCGACTCGTTTCTTGGCGGCGAAATGAGCCTTGATATTGATGCGGCCCGAAGCGCCCTCTCGTCCATTGCCACACCGATGAACATGAGCATTGAACAGGCTGCAGAAGGTGTATTGACGATCGCTAATGAACATATGACTCGAGCGCTAAGGGTGATTTCGGTTCAGCGAGGTTACGATCCGGCTCATTTTCGTCTGTGTAGTTTTGGCGGTGCCGGTGGCTTACACGTGTGTGCATTAGCGGACAACTTGCAAATGAGCACCGCGGTAATTCCTGTCAACGGTGGTGTTTTGTCTGCTTTGGGTATGTTAGTGGCTCCACGTGAGCGCCAACTCTCTCGCAGTCACGCCGGGTTATTGGACAAAATCCCAGCCGTAAAAATTGGCCATATTGTGCAACAGCTTATTGATAGCGGGCGGCAAGAGTTAATAGCAGAAGGTGTGTCGGAAGAACTGATTCAGGTATCTGCCAGCCTCGATCTTCGCTATATGGGGCAATCGTTTACCTTAACCACTCCGTGGACCAATCACCCCGACACCAGCGAGGCGTTTCATCTCGCCCATTTACAGCGATACGGACACCAAATGGCATTGGCTATTGAAATGGTAAACGTCCGCGTGTCGCTGAAAGCCTACACTGAAACCATTTCACTGCCACGACAACCGATGCAAACGTCTTCTCCCAAGCCAGTTGAACAGGCTGTGTTGGTTGGTTTTAAGCATCGGGTTCCGGTCTATGATCGCAGTAGTCTGCATCCGGGAACCAGCATTCATGGCCCGGCACTAATTACCGAGCGCGTATCGACATCTCTGATTACTACAAACTGGTCTTGCAACGTCGACTGCTACGGGAATTTGTTATTAAATCGATGAAAAACCACCATCTGTCGACCCAAATCAGCTAAGCACGAAAAATAAACTGCGATACCTGTCACTATTACCACAATCAACGTTTCAGATTTTCCACGCAAGTCCACTATCGCACCTATACTTTGGACCATGCCGCAGTTAGAAGTCCTATCTTCTTCGATTGACCACGGAGTCGATCGCAAGACACTTAAAACCATTAAGCAACGCTTTCTTCAGGTCAACAATGCACGTCTGGCCAGAACCAAGTCAGCACTGGGGGCTCGGCAGCAAATATTTCTTGAGCTGTTACCGATGATGTTTCATGTTAATCATCCTATGTTGCCAGGTTATGTTTCTCACCAAACCCCTTGTGGGCTCGCAGGCTACAACCCCACCAAACGGGATGTGCAAAAAACACAGCGCCTGTCTCGCAGCTTCACCTATCGTCGCCAACCTACCATGAGGCGTCGTATCCATGGCATTTTCTTAATGGGGTCCAGTGGCTCAGTCGCCCAATCTGAAAAATCAGATCTGGATATTTGGCTATGCCACCCTTCGGTGAGTTCAGAAGAAGCACTGGAACTCAAACAAAAAACTGATGGTATCAGCCGCTGGGCAGCAACCATTGGACTTGAAGTCCATTTCTTCCTGATGGAAGACGAAAAATTTCGGATGGGCCAGCGTGAGACCTTATCTACAGAAGACTGCGGCAGCAGCCAACACTACCTACTGTTGGATGAATTTTACCGCACAGGCCTACTAATTGCCGGCCGCATTCCTATCTGGTGGCTGATTCCTCCTGAAGAAGAAAAACACTACGAGTATTACGCTGATGCCCTGCGCAAAAAACGTTTCGTTCGCCGCGACGAAACTCTCGACTTTGGTGGCGTTGGTCACATCCCCGCGGGAGAGTTTATTGGTGCTGGTGTTTGGCAGCTCTACAAGGCGATTGACTCGCCTTATAAATCGGTCCTAAAAATTCTACTAACCGAAGTTTATGCCGCAGAATACCCTAACGTAGAACCCTTAAGCACCAGTTTCAAACGGGCAATTTACAACAACCAGCTGGACATCGATGAACTCGACCCCTATGTCGTGGTTTACCGAAAACTGGAAAGTTACCTGCTGGCGCGGGAGGAATTCAAACGCCTGGAGCTGGTGCGCCGCTGTTTCTATTTTAAAGTAGGAAAACCGCTAACCCGATCCAGTCGCGATACCTCCAAATCCTGGCAGCGCCAATTAATGGAAAAACTGGTGGCTCAATGGAATTGGTCCGGCGCGCATTTATACAGTTTAGATGCGCGCAATAAATGGAAAGTAGCGCGAGTTATCGCTGAACAAAAACAGATCGTTCGAGAGCTAACCAACAGCTATCGCTTTGTATTGGAATTTGCCCGGCGCACTCGAGCGACAGCAATGATTAATTCCCAGGAAATGACAATTCTGGGCCGTAAACTGTATGCTGCTTTCGAGCGCAAAGCCGGCAAAATTGAATGGATCAATCCCGGCATTGCCGACAGTCTGATTGAAGATAATCTAACGTTTTACCAGGTAAAAGATCATCCAGCAGACGACTCCAAAAACCGCAAATTATTTTGGGCGGTGACAACGGAAGAAATTAAACCCGAGGACATTGGCAGGGATAAACCGGTCCGCAAAGCCGACGAACTGACCACACTCATCGCCTGGTGCCACTTTAACAGCTTGTTAGATGCAACAACTCGAGTCACCATTATCGAAGGCGATCACCAGGTCAGCGAATTCGAGCTGAACAGTATGGTACGTAGTCTTCGTAAGAATTCAGCAATTGGCAAACAGTACGACAGCGATGATAACGACAAACTGGATCGCTTCAGCCAACCCATGCGCCCTATGCAGATACAGCTTTTTATCAACGTCGGGCTCGATCCACTCGCGCATATCCGAACCCTGGGAATCGAGCGCCTCAGCGCTCAGACCGACAGTTTTGGCTATAGTGGGTTGCGCGAAAACCTGGTGCTCAATGTTGAACAAGTTTTAGTAAACAGCTGGGGAGAAGTTAGCAGTCGACGCTATGATGGCGAACATGCATTGATCAGATGTCTGAGTGACTATCTGCAAATGCTACCACCTGGTACCAGTGGCGCCCTGCCACAACTCGATATCCGATGTTTCTGTCCCACCCGGGCAAGTGCTATTAAGTTGCGAGTCGAAGAGCTGTTCCGCGATATTGCCGCTTGTTATTATAGCGGCACCAGGCCTGCCAACACGCGCTATATACTAGAAATTCAGCGGGAATATTATGTTCTGCAATTTTCTGAGAATCACCCGACTATCGACCGTGCGGGTGATTTTGATGAGCTGTTAACATATTTGAGTAAGCCACAAAAAAGTTATAGCCCCATTGTTTTAGATCGTTATTGTCTGAGCAACTCGCCGCTGGAAGCCATAACCCAATTGTCGCAACCCGGGCAAATACACATTTTTTATCGATGTAATGAATCAAGCGCCGATATCTATATTCTCGATGAAAAAGGTTCGTTGCTAAATTACACCACGCCATTTTACGACGCACATACCTTGTTAGCACCGCTAGACCAGTTCATTCAGTCAACGCTTTTCAGACGAGCTAGCGAAAATCATGACTTCGATGGTAACTCACCCAATGCATTTGATATCGATGACTTTGCTGTCGAATATTATGAAATTATTGAAACCGCCAATACCGTACAGCTCGCTCGACGCAATGCTATCAAGGAAATCCACGTCGGCAATTTTTTCAATGTACAAGCCATTGTTGACCAGGACATGAATGGAAACTCTCTTTGTAGTATTTATTGTGATCAGCAAGAGTTCAATGAACTGGAATTTGGTGACGAGCTATTTAATACCACAGCAAAATTTATTCTCAGCCGCCGCAACTCTGAACAACGTTATCCCTGCTATATAACCGACCTCGATCTAAGCCGCGCGCGCACGGAACACTCAACCGACACTACTCAAACCATCCATTATCTACAAACAAAACAAAAATTGGAATTGGCTCTCAACGATTCACTGTTGCAACTCTAGACTGCATTTAGCACCATCCTCGCCGGCGCGTTAAATTTTCGTTGGGGATCACGCCGTCTGGCGGTATAATCTGATGTTGTTATCCATTTGGAGCCCCATAATGCGCGCTGTATCGACCGCCACAATCATTGGTATTCTCGCCGGCACATTGCTGTTATCAGGCTGTGGTCAAAAGGGGCCTCTATATATCCCTCAACAAGCCATTCCTCAGGATAATAATTCAATCGAATCCGAGGGGAACACCGCTGTTGATCCTACCGAAACACAAGCTTCGGTAACCAGCGACGACTAAACGCAACCTCACAGAAATACCAAGAGTTACACCATTAATGGGACTCTTTTCTGCAAACCCCAACATCAATGTGTACTAATCAGGTTATAACAATGGATGCATTCCAGTACCACAACGGCCAATTACATGCCGAAAACGTCCCTCTTGCGGTTATAGCAGAACGTTTTGGCACACCAACCTATGTTTATTCACGGGCCTATCTGGAGCAGCAATTTCTGTCCTATCAGAGTGCATTAGCTGGCCGTCAACATATGATCTGTTATGCCGTTAAAGCCAACTCCAATATTGCCGTCCTCAATGTATTGGCGCGACTTGGCGCTGGCTTCGATATCGTTTCCGGCGGCGAGCTGGAGAGAGTGTTAGCAGCAGGCGGCGATCCGGCCAAAATCGTTTTTTCAGGAGTGGCAAAAACACCAGCAGAAATGCGTCGAGCACTGGAGGTCGGCATCCATTGTTTTAATCTTGAATCAGAATCCGAACTCGGGGTTCTGCAACAGGTTGCGGCAGATATGGGTGTTTCCGCCAGTATCTCAATCCGGGTAAACCCCGATGTAGACGCCAACACTCATCCCTATATTTCCACCGGTCTCAAGGAAAATAAATTCGGTATCGATATTGAGCGGGCACCGGCGGTCTATCGCCGAGCCAGAGATCTTAGTCATATCAACATTATTGGTGTCGATTGCCATATCGGCTCTCAATTAGTCGACACCACACCCTTTCTTGATGCGCTCGACCGGCTTTTAGCCCTAATCGATACGCTGGCGAGTGACGGCATCAATATAGGCCACCTGGATCTGGGGGGCGGTCTCGGCGTATGTTATACCGATGAGCAGCCTCCCTCGCCCGCTGAATATATTGAAAAAGTGTTAACGCATATTGGCGATCGAGATATTACGCTGGCATTTGAGCCCGGGCGTTCAATCTGCGCCAATGCCGGTGTTTTGCTGACCAAAGTTGAATATCTGAAGTGTAATCCCGAGAAAAATTTTGCCGTTATTGACGCGGCCATGAATGACATGATTCGACCAGCTTTATATCAAGCCTGGATGAAAATTGACGCCGTTTGTCCTCGCGAAAACGAGCCGACTAAAACGTGGGATATCGTTGGCCCGGTTTGCGAAACCGGTGATTTTTTGGGCAAAGATCGGCCGCTAGAGCTTCGAGAAGGAGATTTATTATCAGTTTCCTCGGCAGGGGCCTATGGATTTACCATGAGTTCCAACTACAATAGCCGGGTACGTGCTGCAGAAGTCATGGTGGATGGCGACAAAGTCCACTTGATTCGTGCGCGCGAAACTGTCGCTGACCTGATGCAGGGTGAAGCGCTGCTTCCATAGTTCCGCTAATCTGGAATTGAAGAATCCAGCCTCTCCCACAACCGCATCGGCAATTAACGCGCTACCGGCGAAGCGCATAGTGGGAAATCCCAATGTTATTACGTTTCACAAAGATGCACGGCTTGGGCAATGATTTTGTTGTTCTGGACTTGATAACCCAGCGCTTCAATCTGCAGCCAGAACATGTCCGCAAATTGTCAGATCGCCATTTTGGTATCGGTTGCGACCAACTACTTGTAGTGGAAACACCCACACAGCCTGACGTCGACTTTCGCTATCGCATCTACAATTGTGACGGCAACGAAGTTGAGCAGTGCGGTAATGGTGCTCGCTGTTTCGCTAAGTTTGTTCGCGACAAAAAACTCACGGGTAAAAATAGGATTCGTGTCGAAACCAACACCGGTATAATTGAACTGTCTGTAATGGAAGATCGACAAGTCCGTGTCAATATGGGTAAACCCATATTGGAACCTGCCGATATACCTTTTATCGCTAGCGGCCGGGCAAATACCTACCCTCTTGTTGTCGGCAATCAGCAACTCTCAATCGGAGCTGTCTCTATGGGTAATCCCCATGCGGTGATATTAGTAGATGATGTCAAAACGGCTCCAGTGGCGACACTGGGACCTGCCGTTGAGTGCCATCCGGACTTTCCACAACGAGTGAACGCAGGCTTTATGCAAGTACTGAGTCGCAAAGAAATAAACTTGCGCGTATTCGAACGTGGCGTTGGCGAGACTCTGGCCTGCGGCAGTGGCGCTTGCGCCGCGATGGTGTCAGGGCAATTACAAGGGTTACTGGACCAGCGAATTACCGCTCATCTCCCGGGCGGCAGCTTGACATTGGAGTGGCGTGGCGAAGGTCATCCCGTTATGATGACGGGGCCGGCAAGCAATGTGTTTGAAGGGCAAATAACCATATAAGTGGATTCTATTTTTCCAAATTCACGGTGTGATAAACGGTGGGGATTCCCATCCACGGGGCATAAAGACCAATGGCAGAGTTAGCCGAAAATAGTAGTGAACGCGACATTACCGAAGAAGAAGTTGCTCAATACCTGAAGAGCCATTCGGGGTTCTTTCTCAAGCGTGACGACTTACTTCTAGAATTGACACTGGCCCATGACAGTGGCCAAGCGGTATCCCTATTGGAACGGCAAGTCACGTTGCTCAGAGAACGCAATGTCGATATGCGCAGTCGTCTGAATGGACTATTAGATAGCGCTAAAACTAACGATCAACTTTTTGAGAAAACCAAACAATTGGTATTAGCGCTGATCGACGCGCAAAACCTCGACGCGATTGTTAATACCTTTAACCGCAGTCTACTCAGTGACTTTGTCGTTGATTTTTCGTCAGTCACACTCTTCGGCGACCCCGCGCAACATCGTTCTACCGTGTCACGAATGGTGCCAATAGACGACGCTTATGCCAACATTCCCGGGTTGCTGAAAAGTAACAAACCCACCTCTGGCGTGCTCCGTCCGGAAGAATTACAATTTTTGTTTTCCGAACAAGCCCCGCAGATCGGCTCTGCTGCAGTGATACCATTGAGTCACACTAAACCATTAGGTGTATTGGCTATCGGCAGCAAAGACCCCAACCATTTCAACTCCGGTATGGGAACACTGTTTTTAGACTATATAGCCGAAGTTCTCAATAGAATATTACCTCAGCATATTCAACCCTGATCCAGCGTTCCGTCGGAGCCAAACATGAGCAGCGACGATAAATGGCAGACCTCTATCGATAGTTTTTTAACCTATCAGGAGGTAGCACGGCAATTATCCCCCCATACATTGAGTAATTATCGCCGGGATCTGGAAAAATTCGCCGACTACTGCCGCCATAACACAATCATTGATCATCACCGTGTTCACAATAGCGATGTGCGCCAATGGATCGCCCTGCTTCACCGCAACGGACTTTCTGGCGCCAGTTTACGTCGTTTACTATCGTCTCTTCGCAGCTTCTATAAATACAGCAACAAACACGGCGGAGACCATAACCCGGCAATTGGTGTAAAAGCTCCCAGGGGTGAAAAAAGGTTACCTAAAACCCTGGATATCGACAGTATGCAACAGTTTCTGTCAATTGATGGTGATGATTGGCTAACCGTAAGAGATCGAGCAATTCTGGAACTATTTTACTCATCGGGATTGCGCCTTTCTGAACTGGTTGATATGAATATTGAAGACCTCGACCTGCAAAACGGACTCATTATTGTTACCGGTAAAGGCAGGAAAACCCGAACGTTACCAGTAGGACGTGTCGCTATCTCAGCACTGGAAAACTGGTTCAATGTTCGCAACGATGTGAGCCCAGTCGACAATGCCACCTTTGTCTCTGCCAAAGGAACCCGACTTGGACAGCGGGCAATTCAGCAACGACTTAAGAAGTACAGCTTACAACAGGGGCTGGGGCAGAAGATTCACCCCCATATGTTACGCCATTCATTTGCCAGTCATATGCTCGAATCCAGCGGCGATTTGCGCGCAGTTCAAGAATTGCTGGGGCACGCAAACATCACCACCACACAAGTTTACACGCATTTGGACTTTCAACATTTGGCAAAAGTCTACGATACGGCCCACCCTCGTGCGGGGAGAAAAAAACCCAAAGAGAGCTCTCGCTAGTAACTGATAGTGAAAAATTCAAATCTTTGGCTTACTGATATTTGGCGCTAAGCAACCGGAAGATAATAGAAAATGGTAATGAAACCCAGACCTATCAGCGTAGTTACGTTTGATCTTGACGACACTTTGTGGGCAGTGCGACCAGTATTACTAAAAGCTGAAGATATTGTTTTCGATTGGCTTGAGGCGTTTGCGCCAAAACTCACCAATCGATTCACCGCAAAGAGTTTTATGAAATGGCGCTGGAATATTTACGCAAACTATCCTGAACTGTCTCATCAGATTTCTCAACTGCGAACTATCGCGGTACAACTTGCCCTCGAAGAATCCGGCTATTCGCCCTATGAGGCAAAAACGCTTGCCGACCAGGCCTTTGAAATTTTCATAGAAGCTCGGCACCAGATAATACCTTTTGAAACAGCTATCCCCATGCTGGAAAAATTGCAGCAACATTACACGCTAGGTGTGTTAACCAATGGCAATGCCGATATTTTTCGGTTAGCTATGGGGCAATTTTTTGAATTTTCATTCACCGCGGAACAACTCAACGCTAGCAAGCCTTTACCAGAACCATTTTTAGCGGCGCAGACCCATGCTGCTGTTAGTGCCAATGAGATCGTTCATGTGGGAGACAGTATCGAACATGATGTTGTTGGTGCTCTGGACGCCGGCTTGCACGCCATCTGGTTTAACCCCGGAAATAAAGATGTTCCCACGGACGTGTTAGGAGAAAAACGCGAAAATTTTCATCAGGTTCGATGCCTCTCGGACATACCGGCGGTTATTGAGTCGATCGATAAATCTCAATCACACATCAACAATAAGTCATCTGCCAGCTGAGGCGGAGTTATTAATGGAGAAAAGTAGCCATAATTTCACGTTTTTTCTAAAGTCATCTGCAAACTATAAACCAACAGTAGCTATTAGCAGCTGTCTTGTTGGCAAACCTGTTCGATACGATGGCGGAGGAAATTTACTGACAACGGCTAACTATCTAACTGACAAGCTAACCTTGATTGAAGTTTGCCCGGAAGTTGGAGCAGGCATGTCCGTGCCTCGACCTCCAATCCGGTTAGTTGAAAACGATAGTGGGATAGAAGCTATTGGCCGGCACGATGCTTCGCTAAAGGTTACCGCAGCGCTAAAGCAATATAGTCTCAAAAGCGTCAAACAATTATCAACTGTCATAGACGGCTATATTTTTAAAAGCCGCTCCCCCAGTTGCGGCATAAACAGCACGCCCATATACACCAACCATGATCACAGCAACCGCCCAAAACGGTTCGGAAGCGGGGTACAAGCCCATTACGTTCAACAACAGATGCCCTGGCTGCCACTTAGAGAAGAAGTTGAACTGGAAAAGACCGATCAGTGCAGACAATTTATTCTGCAGTGTCGAGTGTATCGTGACCTTCGAATGGCTAACAAAACAGCGTCTCTTGCAACCATTCATCAACACTATCTGCCGCTGATCAACACGATGAACATACACACGCAAAATGAATTGAAACAATGGCAACTTAAAGAGGTTAAAGAAAAATATTGGGCTGCGTTTATATTGGCTATGAGCCGGAAACTGGATTCAGTTAACTCATAACCATTGTGATCGACCGATATGGGTTACCAACCACCCTTTCGATGAGCGCTGGCGGTTGGACCCTGAAGGCACGGTTTATACTGCGTCTTCGTTAGTTTCGCCGGTACGAATGCGTACAATATGCTCGAGTGGGGCAACAAATATTTTACCATCGCCAATCTTGCCGGTATTTGCTGCGCCACTGATAGCCTCAATAACCGTGTCTACCTGATCATCATTGATTGCAATTTCCAGTTTCACTTTCGGCAAGAAATCCACCACATACTCAGCACCCCGATAAAGTTCGGTATGACCTTTCTGACGGCCAAAACCTTTCACTTCTGTAGCGGTTATACCCGTTACACCGACCTCAGACAGGGCTTGGCGGACATCGTCCAATTTAAAAGGTTTGATAACCGCAGTAATCAATTTCATTGCTAACTCTCCACAAATATTAAGCGGCTCCAGGTATTCGACGACCTTAAACTGCACTCAAATTATAATCAGACGTAAATTAGCTATGCGGGACAGGAAAAGCAAGGATTACGCTCAAAAAAGCCGAGAATAGTCGCCGGCATGCCCAGATATTGGCACAGACGTTTAACAAAGAACAGGGCTAGGCAAAGAGCAAGCCCCTTCTGGAAAGGGCATATTGATGCCTGCCGATTTTTGCCTTTGTCTAAACCCGGCAACAGGACAAAGCCATTGCTCCATGGCTAGTGGCCCTCCGGGCTCCCTTCGCTACCGCATGAGCACGCCGCTAGTAGCAAAATAGACGCTAACAAAAATATCCCAGACAATAAAAAAGGTCCTTATCTAAATAAGGACCTTTTCATTGTTCACAATTAACTGTTTAGATACCAGCGGTCAATAAATAACCGTACCCTCCTTGCTCGCTGGTATCCTACTGTTAATACACCCGCTTACGAGTCAATTACTTCGACGTAATAAACTCGGGATAGGCTTCCATACCGCACTCAGAAAGATCCACACCGTCGTATTCTTCTTCCTCAGTCACTCGAATACCAACAAGTGCTTTAAGTACACCCCAAACAATCAGGCTGGTACCAAACACCCAAACAAAGATCGTTGCAGCGCCAATCAACTGGCCCGAAAAGCTGCTGTTTTCACCGTTAGTAACAGGTACCAACAACAGACCTAGCAAGCCGACAACACCGTGAACGGATATTGCACCGACGGGATCGTCAATCTTCAGTTTATCCAAGGTCAATATAGAGAAGACAACCAAAACACCACCAAACGCCCCAAACAACGTTGCTTGCAACGCCGTTGGTGTTGATGGTTCTGCTGTGATTGCAACCAGACCGGCCAAAGCACCATTGAGTGCCATAGTAAGGTCAGCTTTACCAAACAGGACCCTGGCAACAATCAGCGCGGCGACCAAGCCACCTGCAGCTGCAGCATTGGTGTTCATAAAGACGACCGCAACACTGTTAGCACTTTCAACACTGGCAGTGGCAAGCACTGAGCCACCATTAAATCCAAACCAACCCATCCATAAAATGAACGTACCGAGAGTCGCCAATGGCAAGTTCGCTCCGGGAATTGCGTTGGTTTGACCTTGTGGGCCGTATTTACCCTTCCGTGCACCCAGCATAATGACACCAGCTAAAGCAGCAGATGCACCAGCCATGTGAACAATACCGGAACCGGCAAAGTCAGAGAAACCTAAGTCACCTAACGTGTACATTCCAAATACAGCTTGACCACCCCAAGTCCAGGCACCTTCCATTGGGTATATAACACCTGTCATTACCACGGCAAATGCCAGGAAAGCCCACAGCTTCATGCGCTCAGCAACCGCACCGGAAACAATCGACATAGCCGTTGCTACGAATACAACCTGGAAGAAAAAGTCGGCAGAAGGTGCATATGTTGCAGGCTCTTCAGCCCCGGTAACACCGTCGGCAACAATGCCGTCGAGGAAGAAAGTGAGATCACCGCCGCCGTACATAATGGAATAACCTACGACCATATACATGATGCAGGAAATCGCATACAAAGCGACGTTTTTGGTCAGAATTTCAGTGGTATTTTTTGAGCGAACCAAACCGGCTTCCAACATGGAAAAGCCAGCTGCCATCCACATGACTAATGCGCCACATATCAGGAAGTAAAATGTATCTAGTGCGTATTGTAATTGAAAAATTTCGTTTTCCATATCTAAGCCCTCCACAAGCCCAGCAAACTATTTATCAGGTCAGTGTGTTTAATAGTGAACACACAACCTAAACTGCCTCTTCGCCAGTCTCTCCGGTGCGAATCCGAATAACCTGGTCGAGGGAAGAAACAAAGATTTTACCGTCACCAATTTTGCCGGTATTGGCAGCACTGGTAATAGCTTCGATCACTTGGTCAAGAGAAGCACTGGCGATAGCAACTTCAATTTTTACTTTAGGTAAAAAGTCGACAACGTATTCAGCACCACGGTAGAGCTCCGTGTGGCCTTTTTGGCGCCCGAAACCCTTAACCTCGGTAACCGTAATACCCTGCACTCCGATTTCCGATAACGATTCACGCACATCATCCAACTTGAATGGTTTCACTATAGCCGTAACTAATTTCATCGGCTTTCTCCTGAATAATTTTTTGAGGTCAACCCCGTCATGCCGTCGGTTGAGCCCGGTGAATAAAAAGTCATTCGCTTTGCAACGCGACTGACAGATTTTATGAACTTAAACACGTGCTGACGAAAGAATTGCACAGGGCGTGCCAAAAAAATAAAACTCAATATAAACAATAACTTAAATTATTTTATGCGTAAAAATACTGAATTGCCCTCGAAAAGTGCGAGTAGATCAAGTGCACCCCGACACATTCGCACCAAAAAAGAGCGCCAAGGTGATAATCCAGCAAATATAATTCTAAAAATAGATAAATAATCAATATATATCAATAAGATAGGCTATCTCTTCGCGAAACTGAATACAGTCGCAATAGCGACTATCACAATGAATCAACTATAATTTCGAGCATTAAGGGTAAATCACTGCACCGTTGAGGGGCTCGATGTGAAAAATGCCGAGGAGGTTCTGTGCTGGAATTTGTTGACCTTAGGCCAATGTCAACGTCACATGCCGCTAAAACTAGGATAAAATGGCTGTCTAACACGGGGTAACAACATATGCAGTCAACCAATGAACTAGTGGATAGCCTAGTTGAAAAGGTTTCAGGCCTATTCAACAGTGCTGGCGATGCTTCAACAATCAAAGCTGAGATAAAAAACAACCTCCGGGCCGTTGTTCAGAGTACCGTTAGTAAGCTGGATATGGTCAGCCGGGATGAGTTTGATGCCCAGGTCGAGGTACTGTATCGATCGCGGGAGAAGATTGATTTGCTGGAACAGCAACTCGCTGAGATCTCCGCATCAATCAATCGCGCTGATCAAGATAAACCAAGCCGTTAAACTGGCGTCAGCTGATAATTGCATCCCCTTCCCATTTTGGGACCGTTTCATATAAGCGTGACACGGCATGATCATCTCTTATATTCCGTCTGCAATAAAAACCCAACAAGGCATACGATAGCCCCATCTGTGTTGAATATTTCATCGCGCGTGAAACATTTACGCTTAGAGACTCTTTTGCCCAATTTAGAGGCAAAACAATGTTCTGCGCACCAATGTAGAGCGAATCTGAGAAATTAAGCGCTGTTTTGGCTCGTAATTGCCCAGAATCCTAGGCTTCTCGGCTTTGGCACAGCTTTTGCTAAACATCCTGTAGCGGGTGAAACTGATCACCCCGCACCACTATCAACAAAGGGATTAAACAAACATGAACTCACGAATTATCTCACTCGCTGCGGCGGGACTATTGCTTTCAGCTAGTGCAGTACAAGCGGATGAATGGACAGCGAATTTCGCCGCGTCCAACAACTATATCTGGCGTGGTCTAACTCAAACAGTAAACGAAGCTGCAGTCTCCGGCGGAATCGACTACACAGATGACAGCGGTTTCTACGCTGGAACTTGGGTTTCAAATGTCAGCTATGCTGCCGACGATATTTATTCCTATGAGCACGATATGTATTTTGGTTTCTCCGGTGAAGCTGGCAGCGTCAGCTATGATATTGGATATTTGTATTACAACTATGATGATGAGGCAGAATTCGACTTCGGCGAAGTTTACGGGTCAATTGGATACGGCGGTTTTACGCTTGGGTTGAATGTTCTAGCCAACACCGAAGCCGATGAAGCGCCGGGCCAAGACTTTGGTTTTGGCGAAGCTACTTACGTGTATGCTGATTACACGACTGAAGTAAGCGAAGGCCTAGAACTGGGTTTCCACGTTGGTCACCACCAAGGCGATTTTTCTGAAGCCTTCAACGGCGTACCGGGTGATTACACTGATTACAACGTCTCACTTTCAAAGGATGGCTTCAGCTTCATGATCACGTCCACCGACCTGGACGATGCTGGTGCAGATAACCTAGATAACGACGACATGAAATTTGTTGTTGGCTATGCCATGGACTTCGCCCTTTAAGAAGCCCCATTCTAAGTCTCGTCGATTCTAGCGAGATTTGCCCAGAATATATCAAAAGGATGGCGGACATTTTTGTCCCCCATCCTTTTTTATACCCTCCCATCCAGCAATTCATTCTTGGTATTCTGCTCTAACTGAGCCTCAGCATAAGCACTAATCTCCTTTTTGCTCATTAAAATCGATGGTGTCGATCCCGACTTTAACTAACAAACCTGCCAAAACGGTGTGGAGAATTTGCGCAGCAAAAGGCGTAAAAGCTATCACAATAGCCAA
Organism: Oceanicoccus sp.; assembly: GCA_036963965.1. Taxonomy (GTDB): domain Bacteria; phylum Pseudomonadota; class Gammaproteobacteria; order Pseudomonadales; family Dasaniaceae; genus Oceanicoccus. Next base: position 46,720 of record JBALTE010000013.1, read on the forward strand.
CAATACCCATTAGGCCTGTAATACCATTACCAATACCCTGGCCAATAAGCTCTCGATTCTTATATTTCCTCTACAAAAAAACCCAAACAGGGCATACAATAAATGCATCTGTGTTAAATGTTTCAAGGATGAAACTATGTCACTTGCCACTGTTTATACCCGCGCCAGCTGCGGTATCGATTCACCCTTAGTCCGTGTTGAAGTGCATCTTTCGAACGGTTTACCGGCACTCAATATTGTTGGCATGGCAAAAACGGCAGTCAAAGAAAGCAAGGACCGTGTGCGCAGTGCCATCCTCAACTCCTATTTTGAATTTCCCAGCCGCCGAATAACTATCAATTTAGCACCTGCTGACTTACCTAAAGAAGGCGGATGCTTTGACTTACCGATTGCTCTGGGGATTTTGGCAGCTTCAGGACAGATACCACCAGATTCTCTCGCTAACTACGAATTTCTCGGGGAGCTAGGTCTAACTGGAGAGCTGCGCTCGGTACACGGAGCACTACCGGCCGCAGTCGGCTGCGCAGCCGCCCAACGATCACTGATAGTGCCGCCGGATAATATCGACGAAGCAACGCTCTGTAGTGAAGCGGTTATTTTTGCGCCTTCAACCCTATTACAACTATCAGCACATTTGCACCAGCGTGAAGCACTAGCGTCACAAACGTCTTCAATCCGCGATATTGGCTGCTCCAACTATCCAGACATGAACGACGTTCGAGGCCAGCCACAAGCAAAACGGGCCCTTGAAGTTGCTGCTGCGGGATGCCACAACCTGATTTTTTGCGGGCCTCCAGGTACTGGAAAAACAATGCTAGCCAGCCGACTGGCCGGTATTTTACCCACGCTGACTGATCGCGAAAGTCTGGAAGTCGCCACGGTATACTCGATTAGCAACCATTCCAGCCGTCGACATTTCCAGCAGCGACCATTTCGAAACCCCCATCACACTGCTTCTGCCATCGCGTTAGTTGGTGGAGGTAGCAATCCAAAACCGGGAGAAGTCTCACTCGCCCACCAGGGAGTGCTATTTCTGGATGAGTTACCCGAATTTCAACGACATGTTTTGGAGGTTCTGAGGGAGCCATTAGAATCTGGAGAAATAGTCATTTCGCGCGCCAATAAACAAGTAACATTCCCCGCCAAATTTCAGCTAATTGCCGCGATGAACCCTTGCTCCTGTGGTTATTTCGGCGATCTAAAACGTAGCTGTCGCTGCACCCCTGACCAACTTCGACGCTATCGAGACAGAGTGTCGGGGCCTTTATTAGATCGCATTGATATTCAAGTAAATGTAAATCGGCTTCCCTCTGCTTTAATCAATCATGGCAACACAAGCGAAGAGGCGTCCGCTGACATTCGACAAAGAGTGGTCAATTGTCGCCAGCTACAGCAACAGCGCACCGCCAAGCCCAATGCGCAAATGACCAATAGAGAAACGGAAGAACACTGTATGTTAACGGTGGCCGATCAACAATTACTAAACAAGGCCGTAGACAAACTGCAATTATCAGCCCGAGCCTATCATCGCATTTTGCGCGTTGCTCGAACAATTGCAGACATGGATCACTCTGAAAACATACAACAACAACATCTGACAGAAGCAATTGCTTACAGGGCGCTCGATAAAGAAAATATCTAGTGAACTACCGCCGGCTTTAGTTACATAGTAGCGGTAGCGCGCTGGTCCATCATTTCAACAAAATTATCAACGGTAACCGCTTTGCTAAAATAGAACCCCTGTACCTGATCGCAGTGGTTTTGCCACAAAAACTGTACTTGCTCGAGGGTTTCAACGCCTTCGGCGACAACTTGTAGACGCAAGCTGTGAGCAAGATTAATCATGGCTTTCACGATAATGGCATCGTCATTATTCTTCACAACATTATCAACAAAACTGCGATCTACTTTCAATGCAGAAATAGGCAGTCGCTGAATATGGGCAAATGAAGAAAAGCCGGTGCCAAAATCATCCAGAGAAAACGTAACCCCCAACTGGCTTAGCGCCATCATGCCGTCATAGGTCTGTTGATAATTAGACATTATAGCCGTTTCAGTGAGTTCAAATTCCAAGCGACTGGCATCAATACCGCTCTGCTGGATAATACGGGTAGCCGTGTCGACAAACATATTGTCCTGCAATTGCTTGAACGACAAATTAACCGCAATCTCCAAATCGCTATGGCCACATTGATCAAATCTCAACATATCCTTGCAAGCTTGCTGAATAACCCAATACCCGATGGGAACAATCAGTCCGGTTTCTTCCGCAACAGGAATAAATTCGTTAGGAGGGACCAAACCGCGAACCGGATGGTGCCATCGAATCAATGCTTCCATCCCTACCGCATCGCCACTGGATATCTCGACTCTTGGCTGGTAGAACAGTTCGAATTCATTTCTTCGCAATGCCAGGCGCAGGTCTTTTTCCATATTCATGCGATGCATAGCTTCTTTGCTGGTTTCTTCGTTATAGAAACAGCACTGGCTGCCCCTCTGGGCTTTCGCTTCCAGCATAGCCATATTGGCGCGCTTGAGTAAGCCGTCGACACTGTCACCAGACTCCGGATAAGTCGCAACGCCGATACTACAACTGACGATCACTGGCTGACCACTTATAGTGCATGGCGCTGCCAACGCGTCGATAACTTTTTGCGCGACCAGTGCGATGTCCTCACTACTGTGGCTATCCTCAAGCACCAGAGTAAATTCATCACCTCCAATTCTGGCAACAGTGTCGCTTTTCCGCACACACCGTGTCAGCCGCTGGGCCATTGTTGTGACCAGTCGATCCCCTGCGTCAGTGCCAAAACTCTCATTAATACGTTTGAAACCATCGAGATTTATCAATAGTAGCGCCAGCGAGATTTGTTGTGTCTTCGCTAACTCAATCGCTCGCTCCATACTTTGCTGGAACAACATGCGGTTTGCGATACCAGTAAGAGGATCGTACAAGTTTAATTGGGATATTTTTTTCTCAACGGCGTACTTTTCAATCGCATAGCCAAGGCATCGCTCCAGCACGTAACTATCTATGTTATCCATTCCGAGATAATCACTCGACCCATTCTGCATAGCTTGCCGAGCAACTGCGCTGTCAGAATTGTCGGCCAGAGTAATAATCGGTTGGCGACAACCCTCTTCCACTAGTTGATCTAACAGGTGTATCGCCATATCAGGTTGATGCTGACAATCAAGCAATATCGCGTCGTAATTTCCCGAATTAATTTCTGGCAGGCTATTATCGTCGTACTGTTCGCACCATAGTAAATGATAACTATGTGCCTTCATGCCAGACAGCATTTCACCTAGCCGACGATAATCGGCTAGGTCACTACCAATCAGCAATATCCTCGCTAATGGCTCTTGCATTTCAACACCTGTCTGCCAACCTTTATCGAGGTCAATTCCCAGCATAGCCAAGTCAAGCGGCTCTAGAAGCTCAGTAATAATTATTACCCAGTTGTGATAGTTGTAAAATCACAGTAGTTATTACATTAAATTTTATCAATATCAAATAGTTATAGGTGGTATCTCATAGAAATTCTAGTTTTATTGCAAACTATTTCAAATTCTTGCTCGATTGTTCAACCAGTAAGCTAATAACACTTATTTGAGGAGCTCAGGAAGCTGCAAGCAAAAAATTCTACCCGTGTCGCTTACTATCTTAGTGAGGATCAAATCTGAAGACCAAATCAGTGGCGACACTGGCAACTACCGACTGCTACAATGTTCATCTTTGCCACCCCCCACCTCCAATTCAATCGGTAACTGCATCCCGTGAATCAGCTAAATCCTCGCCAACGGGAAGCCGCGCGCTATATTGATGGTCCACTGCTTGTTTTAGCAGGGGCCGGTAGCGGCAAAACCAGTGTTATCACACAAAAAATTGCCTATCTAATCGAAAAATGTGGCATCAAAGGCAATCATATTGCCGCAGTTACCTTCACCAACAAAGCCGCTCGTGAAATGAAAGAGCGAGTTTCGCAATTGGTTTCCGGGCCAGCAGCAAGAGGCCTAATCGTTTCGACCTTCCACAACCTTGGCTTGAATATCTTGCGCAAGGAACACAAAAGTATTGGCTACAAAAGCGGGTTCTCCATTTTTGATCAACAAGATGCTCAGGCGCTAATCCGGGACTTGTTAATCCAGCAACATGGCAGTGGCGAGAGCGGCAGCGATCAGTCTGATATCGTACAGCACCAGATTTCCAGCTGGAAAAACGACATGGTCAACCCGGATCAAGCAATGGCCATAGCAAATGGGCCTGCCGATATACTCTGTGCCCAAGCCTATGTACGCTATCAACGGGCACTAAAAGCGTATAACGCGTTTGATTTTGACGATTTGATTTTGCTGCCAGTCCAAATATTCCAACAATTTCCAGAAATATTGGCTAAATGGCAGCGGCGCATACATTACATGCTGGTTGATGAGTACCAAGACACAAATATCAGCCAGTATCTACTGGTCAAATTACTGATTGGTGACCGTGGCAAACTCACCGTTGTTGGCGATGATGATCAATCCATATATGCGTGGCGTGGTGCACGACCAGAAAACCTGGCCCAGCTTCAAAACGATTACCCCAACCTGAAATTGGTAAAGCTGGAACAAAACTACCGCTCTACTGCCCGTATTTTGAAAGCGGCCAATCGCGTAATTGATCACAATCCTCACGTTTTTGAGAAAGTGCTCTGGAGCGAGCTGGGTTACGGAGATCCTATTCGAGTCATTCGCTGTCGCAGTGAAGAAGTCGAGTGTGAGCGAGTCGTCACTGAGATTTTGGATCGTCGGGTTCGAGGCCACGGCCAGTTTTCCGATTACGCAGTGCTTTATCGCGGTAATCACCAATCGCGCTTGTTAGAACTTAAATTTCAGGCCCATCAAGTGCCTTACCGAATCAGCGGCGGCACATCATTTTTTGCCCGTCACGAAATAAAAGACATCATGGCTTATCTGCGTCTTCTAATAAATCGGGCTGATGACAATGCGTTTCTCCGTATTGTTAATGTACCACGCCGAAAAATTGGTACCTCAACATTAGAAAGCCTCGGCAATTACGCGACAGAGCGCGATATCAGCCTTTTTGACGCATGCGCGGAGCTGGGCATAGAACAGTCTCTTTCCGAGTCCAGCGTAAAACGCTTACGTCAGTTCACCAACTGGCTCGATAGAGTAAGCCAACGTTGTGACAGTGGTGATGGCATGGCGGCAATAAGAGAAATGGTCAACGATATGGATTATCAGGCCTGGCTGCACCAAAACAGCTCTAGCGACGCAGTTGCAGAACGTCGAATGGCTAATGTGTATACCCTTGTCGATTCTTTACAGTCCACTATCGATAGAGACGAAGGCGAAGAGGAGGATATACAATCTGCTGTTGCCAAGTTAGTTTTACGAGACTTGCTGGACCGCCAGGAAGAAGATGATGAAGCCATGGATAAGGTACAGTTGATGACCTTGCACGCGTCAAAAGGGCTGGAGTTCCCCCATGTTTACATCATTGGCATGGAAGAAGAATTGCTCCCTCATCGGGCGAGCATAGAAGAAGACAATATCGAAGAAGAACGACGGCTTTGTTATGTCGGTATTACCCGCGCGAAACAAACACTTGCTCTTACCTACTGCAGTAAGAGAAAACAGTACGGAGAAATGATCGATTGTGCTCCCAGCCGATTTTTGGACGAACTTCCCTTTGACGACCTGGTATGGGAAGGAGAGGAAAAAGATCATCAGCTCAATCAACAGCGGGGACAGGAAACCTTGTCGGGTTTAAAGGGCTTGTTTGATTAGTTGTTACCCCTGCGGTGGTTTTGCATGGACGGATGCTATCGGCGCAAAACCGAATATCTTTTTGAACCAGACAGTACACATTTTTGTCTATCTATTTCATCGAGATAACGTGGACAGACGATAACGAATAGGGCTCAGCACTCAACAGGAAACTCTTAACCTCTTTCTGTTATCTGTTATATCCAGAGCCTAACTTTGCTACTATTAGTCACCCGAAGACACCTTACATTGGCTAACAACACACTTACAGGACTTCTGTATTTTGACAAAATCAATACCTGCTACCCAACTGCTACCCGAATTTTCTAACATTAAATCGGAAGAGATTGAATCGATACTGGACCAAAAACTCGCTGAAAACCGGCGGCGGATCAGTGAGCTGCTACAAACCACGCGACAACCCGATGTCTCGTTTCTTAACACGCTGGAACAAGTGGATGATGAACTGGATCAGCTATGGTCGCCAATCAGCCATTTACACGGCGTAAAGAACTCCAACGAATTACGGGAAGCTTACAATGCTTGCCTACCAAAGCTAACTGAATACGCAACCGAAATGGGCCAGAATAAAATCCTGTATCAGGCCTACCAAACACTGGCTGACAGCAACGTTTATCAACAGCTATCGGTTGCTCAACAGAAAGCTGTAAAAAACGCGTTAAGAGACTTCAACTTATCCGGCATTGCGCTGGAGGATGATCAACAACGACGTTTTGGTGACATCAAAAAACGCCTTGCTGAATTGTCCACCCAGTTTTCTAACAACGTACTGGATGCTACCCACGGATGGTATAAACAACTCGACAACATCGACGACCTGGCAGGAATACCAGAATCCGCACTCGAAAATTATCGACAAGCTGCAAAAGCCAAGTCTCTGGAAGGCTATGTTATTTCTCTGGATATTCCAGCTTATTTACCATTAATGCAGTATTGCGATAATGCTCCCCTGCGACGAGAAATGTATACCGCCTACACCACCCGAGCCTCCGACCAAGGCCCAAACTCAGGTCAATGGGACAATAGCCCTTTAATGGATGAAATATTATCCCTTCGTCACGAACTGTCACTGCTGTTGGGCTTCGATAACTATGCTCATCGTTCACTGGCTACAAAAATGTCCGACACGCCCGCGCAAGTAGAAAGCTTTTTACTCGATCTGGCGGAGAAAAGTCTGCCTGTTGCCCGGCAAGACTTTGCTGAGCTGCAAACATTCGCTAATGAATTGGGGCTGGGACGACTCGAAGCCTGGGACGTTCCTTACTACAGTGAAAAACTTCGGCTGAAAAAGTATGCCCTCTCGCAAGAAGAGCTCCGTCCCTATTTCCCTGCCGACAAAGTCATTGATGGCATGTTCACAATCGTTGGAAAATTATTTGACCTTGAGTTTAAGCAACTACACGACGTTGATAGCTGGCACCCGGACGTCAAATTCTTCCATGTGCTACGCAACGGAAACGTAATCGCAAAATTTTATCTCGATATGTTTGCCCGGGAACAAAAGCGTGGTGGCGCGTGGATGGCGGATTGTCGAGTTAGACGAAAATTGTCCTCCGGTGAAACCCAGTTACCAGTGGCATTCCTGACCTGCAATTTTACACCCCCCTCAGCAACAACGCCGTCTCTATTGACTCACAACGAAGTCACCACTTTGTTTCACGAGTTCGGACACGGTTTGCATCATATGCTGACTGAAATCGATTGCGCTGCTGTTTCGGGTATTAACGGCGTCCCCTGGGACGCCGTGGAATTACCCAGTCAGTTTTTAGAAAATTGGTGCTGGGAAAAAGAAGCAATCCCGCTCATTTCAGGACACTACCAAACTGGAGAAGTGTTGCCTAACAGTATGTTGGAAAAAATGCTGGCTGCAAAAAACTTTCAATCGGGCCTGATGATGGTTAGACAATTGGAGTTTTCGCTGTTTGATATGAAGATGCATGGTGAATACAACCCCGATCAACCAAAGCCTATTCAAACAGTATTAGATGAGGTTCGCGGAAAACTGGCGGTTTATTCAACGCCAGAATTCAACCGGTTTCAGCACGGCTTTGGCCATATATTTGCTGGCGGTTATGCCGCTGGATATTACAGCTACAAATGGGCAGAAGTTTTGTCTGCGGATGTTTTTTCAAAGTTTGAGACGGATGGCATTTTTAATCGTTCTACCGGAAAAAAATTCCTGCACGACATTTTGCAGCAAGGAGGATCTCAGGAACCCAGTGTTCTATTCCATAACTTCATGGGACGAGAACCCAGTGTTGACGCCCTTCTCAGGCATAATGGTATCGTTAGAGGCGACTCAAACATATGAGTGATGCAAAGATTATCAAACGCTTTATTGCCGGTGCAGTTTGTCCTCGCTGCGCTGAAATGGATAAACTGATGATGTATCAAGATACTCAGCAGCAACAGGTTCGCGAATGTGTGCGCTGTGGGTATCAAGATGTAATGACAGACAACGGACCGAGAAAAATTGACGCTGAAGAAATTGTTACACGGGTAAACCAACCCAGAATCGGAGAGGCACCATTGGCACACGAAGACGAAATTCAGGTCGTCAGTATTATCGACCCTAATCCCGGCGCCAAACGGAGAGACCACTAAGCGATTCTATCGACAAATTCAGCGCAAAAAAAACCCGGCTGCGACTAAATCGCACCGGGTGAAAAACCAACCCTTTTAGGGGAAAGTGTTGGCTTAGGAGACTTCTACCTGCACCCAAAAAAAGTACCAGTAAAAATGTGGCGTCCAACCACGGTAATTATGACCACTATTTTGATGAAGAAGTTCCCTCAGCCAAAAAAATAATTAGTGGGCCTCATCCCAATTGTTGCCTATGCCCACATCGACGATTAAAGGAACGTCCAGAACAACGGCCCCGCTCATCAATTCATTAACTGAAGACACCAGAGAAGCGACTGATTGTTCGGCTACCTCAAAAACCAATTCATCATGCACTTGCATAATCATTTGCCCATCAATACCGGACTCCAACAGCCATAGGTCCACAGCAACCATAGCTTTTTTAATAATATCTGCAGCGGTTCCCTGCATTGGTGCGTTTATCGCCGTGCGCTCTGCAGCCTGCCGGCGCATACCATTGCTGGCGTTAATCTCGGGAAGATACAGTCGGCGGCCAAACAAGGTTTCCACATAGCCGCGCTCAGCAGCATCAGCCCGCGTATTGTCCATATAGTTCCTGACACCGGGATAGCGTGAAAAATACGTATCAATATATTGCTGGGCCTCGTGACGGCCAACATCTATTTGTTTAGCCAGACCGAAGGCTGACATTCCGTAAATCAAACCAAAGTTGATTGCCTTAGCACGGCGACGCTGCTCTGTTGACACCTGTTCCAACTCTAATCCAAACACTTCTGCAGCAGTAGCCTGGTGAATATCTTTGCCCTCGGCAAATGCCGTCAATAACCCTTTATCCTGGGACAAATGAGCCATAATCCTTAGTTCTATTTGGGAATAGTCAGCCGCTACTATTTTGTACCCCGGACGAGCAATAAAGGCCTGACGAACCTTACGCCCCTCTTCCGTACGAATTGGGATATTTTGCAAATTGGGGTCTGAAGAAGATAAACGACCAGTAGCCGTTACTGCCTGATGATACGACGTATGAATTCGCCCCGTGACTTCACTGATCATTTGCGGCAGCTTATCGGTGTAGGTTGATTTGAGTTTACTTAATCCACGATACTCCATGAGCAGCCTGGGTAAAGGATAATCAAGCGCCAACTCTGCAAGAACGTCTTCAGCTGTCGATGCCGCGCCCTTTGGGGTTTTCTTAATGACAGGCAATTCCAGCTTTTCAAATAAAATGTGGCCCAGTTGTTTTGGAGAGCCTAAGTTAAAGACCTCGCCAGCTAATTCATGGGCCTCTTTTTCTAATTGCTGCAGTCGTATTCCCAACTCAATACTCTGTTTAGTCAATAGATCCCTGCTGACCAATGCGCCGTTGCGTTCAATTCGCGACAACACAGGCACCAGCGGTAATTCGATTGACTGGAACACCGACTTTAAGGGCTCTATTGCTTCTAGCTGTGGCCACAGTACTTCATGTAGTTGCAATGTAATGTCGGCGTCTTCAGCTGCGTAAGGCCCCGCCTGCTCCAGATGGATCTGATTAAACCTCAGCTGCTTTGCACCTTTCCCAGCAATGTCTTCGAATTTAATAGTGCCCGCGTCGAGATATTTTCTAGCTAAACTATCCATATCATGACGTGTCGCGGTGCTATTGAGCACATAAGATTCCAGCATGGTATCGAAGTGGATTCCATTCAACTCTATACCGTGATTAGCCAATACACTGCGATCGTACTTAAGGTTTTGCCCAACTTTTGCCCGGGAAGAATCCTCTAACAATGGTTTTAGTTGCGAAAGCACCCAATCTTCGCTGAGCTGTTGTTCGACCCCTACATAATCATGACCGAAGGGAACATAGGCCGCACTGCCCGCCTCTACAGCAAAAGAAACACCCACTACCCGTGCCTCCATATAATTCAGGCTAGTGGTTTCTGTATCAAACGCAAAACATGGCGCCGCTTCGAGTTTTTCAAGCCAAAGGGAGAAATCCTTCTCCGTCAGTACCAACTGATAGTCTTTAGATATAGGTGGCACTGGAATCTCACTAGCCGCATCATTCGAAGCAGTTGCCACTGGAGCGGGAAGACCGCTACCTCCTTGTTCTAACTCTTCGACCCAGGACTTAAATTCCATGTCTTCGAAGTAAGTAAGTAATAACTCTCTATCAGGGTCAGTCATAGCAAGCTTTTCGATCGAATCAGGCAAGTCAACATCGAGTTTTATTGTCGCCAGCAGGTAAGAGAGATAAGCCACTTCTTTTTCTTTTTCCAATTTGGCCGATAAGGTTTTGGCACCCCGAATTGGTAGTTCAGGCACTTTATCCAAATTAGCAAAAATTGCATCAATACTACCGATACCCTGTAATAGGCCAAGAGCCGTCTTCTCTCCAACACCAGCAACACCCGGAATATTGTCAACTTTGTCGCCAATCAGTGCCAGATAATCAATGATCAATGAAGGCGGAATACCAAATTTATCCATCACCCCCTCTTCGTTCATGACCGTGTTATTCATAGTATTGACCAACGTGATGTGTTTATTCACCAGCTGGGCCATATCCTTATCACCGGTCGAAACAATCACATCGAGACCTTGTTCCGTCGCCTGCCGGGCATAAGTCCCGATGACATCGTCGGCCTCTACACCATCAATAATAATCAGCGGCAGCCCCATCGCTCTAATAATGTTGTGGATGGGCTCAATTTGCTCTCGCAGGTCATCAGGCATTGGCGGCCGATGGGCCTTATATTGTGGATAGATGTCGTCGCGGAAAGTTTTGCCCTTGGCATCAAAAATCACCACAGAGGGGCTGCCAGGATAGTCTTTGAGCAATCGCCGAACCATATTAATAACGCCTTTTACCGCACCTGTCGCATGACCTTTGGAGTTAGTGAGTGGCGGCAAGGCATGGTAAGCCCGATATAGATAGGAGGATCCGTCGACCAATACGATGGGCGCTGCGCTGTTTTCATTCATAAAAATGCAGTTCTTAAGTTGATGTACTGGATAGAGGGTGCGTGGTAGATATGTACATTATCTCCGTCGCCATTACTGCAAGCAAGCGGGCAAGCCTTTAGAAAGATAATATCGGTTCCTTGTTAGTTACAGTCACCTCCCTACAAACTTATGAGGCTATCTCGAAAAGTAACAAAAAACGATACCGATCTTGAATATTGTTACTTTTTACAAATTCTATCGAAATATTATTTAATACAATTAAATCAATAAGTTAATTGATAAATAATGAAATATTTGGGGAGCAAATTTAAAACAGTAACACATAAGTAACACTTTTTTGCTTCGAGGCCTAGACGAATCAAAAATATGTGTTACTATTTATCACGTAACAGTAAAAGTGTTACGTATTTAGACGTAAAACCAACCCAGTAACAACATTAAATCACCAAGTAGGAGAAGAAAATGAAAAACGTAGCAATCCTGGCAGTCGTTCTGGGATTTTTCAGCATCGCAGCAAATGCTGATGAACCACCCAATTTGACGTTAGCAATGAATAGCAGCCCCGTCGTATCATGGTCAAAGCCTGCCTCAGCAATCAACAGTGACGCACTTGCAGAACTTGTTAATCTGAAAATTGCAAAATCCGCTGAACTGATTTCCATAGGTATGGAAAAACAGCTCGAAGAAAAAATTGCAAAGGAATTAGAGTATGCAGCTCAGTAATTGTTATTGCCCGGATCCATTTCTGGACCCGGGCTTCTTCGTTTAACCTGAAGTTACACTCTAGCTAATTCTTGAGGCAGGCACTGAAAACCGCCATCTCTATCGTTACTAACCCCTGCACTAATCTCGAGTCGCTCGAATCGATTCATACCCAATATTGAGTTTTCCTAATTCCAATGGTGCTCGGAAAAAACCAATATAGTGCCCATTCGGGTTAATAATGGCTACATTCCCGCCATGTTCAACAGTATAGTTTTCACCACCACCTGGCACTTTGCTGAAGGGAATATTCAACTGTGTTGCAAATCGATGCAGATCAAGAAATTCTCCGGTGACACCCAGAAACTTCGGATTAAAATATCTTACGTAGTCATAGAGTTTTTCCGGAGTATCACGACCAGGGTCAACGCTGACCAGAATAATTTGTAAATTCTCTGTCATACCTGCGTCCTGCTGCTCTTGATAAAAACGGTTAAGCAACGCCATCGTAGTAGGGCAAACGTCCGGACAAAAAGTAAAACCAAAAAAAACCAATGACCATTTACCTTGCAGATCTTCAGGTAAAAATGGCTCATTATTATAATCGATTAACGAAAATGGCTTGAATGACCTAGGGTTATCAAACAGAAAAGTCCCTTTAGCTTTCAATTCAGCATCACTAAGGATCAGAGGCCGACTTAACCCATGGATAAAAAAACCCAGCACCACCGCAATGAATAAAAGAGCGATGCAAACGGTCCAATAAATTCCTCGTTTTTGTGCTGGCTGTAAATCATTTTTCTCAGGGCTTGTCATAAGAATGTCACCCACTGACTAATAGAGTAGGGGAGACGTAGTGGTCAATTAGCATGATCATATAGAGTGCCATCAAATAGATAATCGAAAACTTAAACGTTTTTATTGGCGCATCCGGGTTGCCCCTCATTATTTGAATCGACCAATACAGATGGATGATTCCAAGCGTTATTGCACCAGCCAAATACAATAGCCCTGACATACCAGTAGCGAAGGGTAGTAAGCTGGCTGCAATCAGGATAAAGGTATACAACAATATATGCAGTGAGGTGTATTCAACACCATGCGTGACCGGCAACATAGGAATAGCTGCACGGGCGTAGTCTTCACGTCGATTTATCGCCAGCGCCCAAAAATGTGGAGGAGTCCAGGCAAAAATAATCAACACAAGAAGTAGCGCATGCCCATGAATTTCATTGGTAACACTAGTCCAACCTAATAATGGCGGAGCCGCACCAGGTAATCCACCAATCACAATGTTCTGCGGCGTTGCCCGTTTCAGCCAAAGCGTATAGATAACTGCGTAGCCAATTAACGAAAACAACGTTAACCACGCCGTCAGTTGGTTGATGGCGACTAACAAAATGGCCATGCCGATGACGCCAAGAACAGCTGCAAAAATTCCGGCCTGAAATTGACTGATACGTCCTTGAGCGACAGGGCGCTTATTCGTCCTTGCCATGAGTAGATCGATACGCTGGTCTACCAAATGATTCACTACCGCGCCACAGGCCGAGCATAAACCAATACCCAAATTACCCAGAATTAGAATATCCAGAGGTACGATCCCAGGTACCGACATAAACATGCCAATCGCCGAAGTGAGCAACATCAGATAAACCACATTCGGTTTAGTGAGTTCGTAGTAATCGCGCCAGCGAGGTTGCTGTTGTTGAGAAGACATTACGGGTTCCGACATTGCTATAGATTCTCGCTGATAGGACTATCAGCTAAACGGGCGGTAAAAACCCGATGATTTAGGGTAACCAAAGTCACCAATAGAAAGGCCCCAACTAAGTTGTGAGCAACAGCGACAAAAACAGGGAATTGAAAGATAATGTTACCCAGGCCCAAGGCTACCTGCAGCGCTAACACTCCTAGAACAATCTTTCCCAGCGTCCGCACCTGGCGAACAGCGACCGACTTAAATAACATCACCACCAAAGCAATCAGGTAAACCGTGGTAACAATAGCACCGATCCGGTGGCTAAAATGAATAGCAATTCGAGATTCGTTGTTCATAGTACCACCCAAATAATTGGGCCCGATATGCTGCGCGATATTAAAACCCTGGGGGAAATCCATCGCGGGCAACCATTGCTGCTGACAGGTTGGCAGGTCAGGGCAGGCCACCGCTGCATAATTTGATGTCGTCCAGCCCCCTAACGCTATCTGCAAAAATACGATAATCAAACCACCCACAACGAAAGGCCGCAAAGAATGTAACTGCCGAAAATCGGGTTTTGAAAGCTGCCAGACACTATTATTTAGCCGCAGCACTAACAGCCAAAGTAAACTGAATGTGGTGAACCCACCCAGCAGGTGCGACGTTACCACTTGTGGCCATAGTTTTAATGTTACCGTCCACATTCCAAAAAGACCCTGCAAAATTATGAAGGCCAAAATAAATGCGGGCAGTTTAAAAGGGAAATCTGAAACACCGGTTTTTATCCCAAAATATGCGAGAACCAACATAGTGACGGCTACAGAAGCAACTGCATATGGCTCCACCGAAACACCGATAATGGCAGTGAGTACTGTCATCAAAACATTCACAACCAGCAAACCACTAACTACTTTTACAGGCTGGGACTGTCGCCGGCGCAATACAGCAACAGAAAATAACGCGATGGTGAAATAACCTAACGCCTGGGCAAAATAGCGGTGTACCATTTCCGGCCAGGTTTTATCGTGTTCAACAGGCATATCAGGGTAGGCCTGATTAGCAATGGCCACTTCTTCACTGTTCGTTGGCCATAGCGCATGACCATAACAGGTCGGCCAGTCTGGACATCCAAGGCCGGCATCAGCCAAGCGGGTAAACGCCCCCATACCCAGAACTACAACTGCGCACAAACAAGCGATAACTGCCAGCCTGAAACCTGGTAACCGAAAGGCGGAAGAATTAAACAAAACCATGAATAGTTGCCCTGTATTGTCGCTACTTAATTAGCCGCTTCATATCACGAACGACAGCCTTTCCTAATCCATTAAGAGTGTCTTGCTCGGTATTATCCACCTGGTAGTGCATCATCAACCATCCATGCTGGTCGACAACGTAAAACGTATTGGGTTTGAAGGGCTCTATATCACTTCCAGAAAACAAGTTGCCAATAGCACCTCGACTCAGACTCACTATATCCATACCAATGTATTCAGTATCAATCCGCTGCTGGAATTCACTGCTCACAGATCCATCAGTCGTTATATACATCAATCTAACACGGTTCATTTTTTTAGCGAGAGCGATAATACTCTGTCGAGCGATATACAACATACGTTCACATGAGTCGACACAATGGCTATCGCCAATCACTACAAACGCCCATTTGGGTTCGGGTTTACTATAGTCAAAAGCCTGGCCATCTATCGATGATAACGGTTGCTCGGCAAGCTGCAAAGGAGGAACAATGAGCTCGCCATTATTGACCGTACCTAAATCAACTGTTCGAGTTTCAACGAGAAAATACAACAGCGAAGAAAACAGCAAAATAGCAACGGGAATACCAAATATGGCCAATATTACTTTTCGATTCTTTTTGTTCTGAATCCGGTCTTTATCTGAATGGTCTTTTGGATCTGGCACGTAAAATACTCACTGGTTAATTAGTTCGACTTGCGGCCCTTTATCAAGGACCAACAATTTGTATTGGCTAAAAAAGCGATAATTAGCAACGTCACACTCATCGCAAACCATTGCACTGCGTAGCCAACATGTTTTTCCGGCTGCAAGTTAACCACCACCCAATTGGACTGATAGCTACCAGGAGACTCTACCGATAACCGCACTACATACGGAAACAGACGCTGATCAAATTTTTCCCCGAGGCGCTCAATATTAATGGCTTGCACCGTACTCATCCAGGTGATGTTCGTTTCTTCAGCCAACATCAACATATCACCCTGGGGAACATATACTTCACCCAGCAATTCAACCTCAGCAACAATTGATTCAATTTTGGGTAAACTTCTTCGAGAGATGTCGCCTTCAACCCACCCCCGATTAATAAAAACCAAGGCGTCGCTGCGCGCCGGCTTAAACGGCGTTATTATCTCATAACCAAAGCGCCCTTGATAAATTCTGTTATCTAAAAACAGAGATTTTTCATTGATATATCGACCTTGCAATGTTGTCGGCTGGTAACGTAGATCCTGATGTTCAGAAAGCGCCTCAATTGCAATAGGTCCAGCAACTTGCCGCTGTTGAAATAGTTTCTGCAACGCTCTTTTTTCGTCCGCACGATCAAGCTGCCAAAAGCCCAGCGACAACAACAACGGTAAGAGCATTAATACTAAAAGAGTGGCTCGCCAATCCAGCGTAAATTGTAATCCTTGATGTTTGAATTCAGTCATTTTTGCCGGCACTGCGTTATAATTCGGATTTGAGAACACTTATTGGAGCTAAACTATGTGGTTGAAAGTTATCATCGTAGTGCTATTTGTCGCACTGGTCGTCAGCCTCTTTACCGGCTTGGCGTTTCTGTTCCAGGACCGGGAACAAGAAGGCAAGTCACGTCGGCTGTGGAATTCCTTAACCGTGAGGCTGGCATTGACAGCTTTACTGGTCGGGTTCCTTATCTACGGAGTCTTTACTGGCCAACTTGGATCCAACGCCCCCTGGGACGCCCGTCACCAGACTGAAGCGACAAACCCAAAGTAAACACCTCCATAAAATATGGTTTACTGCTAGCCATAACGTAAAAACGGCTGTGAAGTTCCCTCCACAACCGTTTTTACGTACCGTGAAGCTTTTTAGATGATGTAAACAAACAAGAATAAACCCACCCAAACAACGTCGACAAAGTGCCAATACCATGAGGATGCTTCAAAACCGAAGTGGTCTTCTGGAGTAAAGTGTCCGGACTTGGTAGAGCGCAACCACTGTACCAACAACATGAAGGCACCCATACAAACGTGGAATCCGTGAAAGCCGGTCAGCATAAAGAAGGTAGAACCATAAATACCGGAAGACATAAACAAACCGTATTCAAAGTACGCTTCATGATATTCGACATATTGTACATAAACGAAAATAAAGCCTAATGCGACAGTAACACCTAACCACAAGTTCTGACCTTTACGGTTACCCGCCAGCAATCTTAAGTGCGCAATATGTGCCGTTACACTAGAGGACATCAAAATAACCGTGTTCCACAGTGGCAACCAGTGAAAAATATTATCCCACCCGGGGAAACTCATATTTTTAGTCGGACCGGTCATTTCGCCATTATTTGCAATCAGTTGATTGCTAATTCCAACGGCATCTTGCGGCGTTTGCATCATAGGCCAATCGTAGCTAAATCCTGGCCACAACAGCTCATTAAGTCTCCCAGCCTCACCTTCACCACCTAACCATGGTCCTGCCAAATTACGGACATACCACAGCGCACCGAAAAACACGGCAAAAAACATGACTTCTGAAAAGATGAACCACTGCATACCAATATTGTAGGAATGCTTCAATTGGCGACTGTTCATACCCGCACGATTTTCAACAATCGTCGTGCGGAACCAAACAAATAGCGTGGATAGAAACAGAACCAACGCAACTGTGAAAATAAACCAGGAATTAGTTTCCTGTGCGGGATCCCCAAACGTCATGTCATTCAGTACATTTGCAGCACCAAACAAGGTAGTAAAAAGAGTCAAACTGGCAAAGATCGCCAAGTAGCTCTTTTCCGGGACGTAATAGGCCTCATAATCTGAATTGCTTTGACCTGACATTTTTTTTCTCCGTTAATTTCTCTTCTCTCGCGGAAGAAGGGAAATAGCTTACATTTTATCTCGTAGCAACTGGGGCACCATTTGCTGCCGCCATTGCTGTTACATCGAAAATTGTGTACGACAAGGTAATGGTGTGAATGTCGGCTGGTAAGTCCTGATCAACAATAAATTGAAGCGCCATATCTGCCTGCTCGCCTGCAGCTAAAGGCTGCTGATTAAAACAGAAACACTCGGTTTTATGGAAATACTCGGCAGCTCGGGCAGGGGATATGCTCGGTATAGCTTGAGCAACCATGTCCTTTGCTAAAGGGTTTTTTGCATAAAACACGGTATTGTTAGCGGCCCCAGGATTTACCTTCATAACCGAATCAGTTGGCCTAAACTCCCAGGGCATTCCGGCATTATTCGTCGCAACGAATTGAATCCGAATTTCCCGACTACTATCGACTGCTGACTCAACAACCTGATAACGCTCACCGCTGGTCTTACCATTGATGCCCAATGCATCACAAAGCACATCGTACAAGGGCACCATTACGACAAACACAAAGGCGAACATGGCGACAACAACAATCGACAACTTGCCGACCGTCTTTACTATATTGTTGTCTGTGGACATATCCGCCATTTCATTACCCCTCTAAATTACTGGCTAGGCCGGTAATTATTTCACTTCCGGTGGAGTTGAGAAGGTGTGGTATGGCGCTGGAGTTGGTAAAGTCCATTCCAACCCTTCTGCACCTTCCCACGTTTTCTCTTCACTGGTTGGCTTACCCGCCACAATAGTGCGAACCACATTAAACAGGAATAGAATCTGAGAAGAGCCGTAGATAAACGCACCGACTGACGACATAGTATTGAAGTCAGTAAATTGCAGGGCATAATCAGGGATTCTACGCGGCATACCTGCCAGTCCCAAAAAGTGCTGAGGGAAGAAGGTCAAATTAAAGCCGACAAACGAAATCCAGAAATGGGCTTTACCCATATTTTCGTTATACATCTTGCCACACCACTTCGGCAACCAGTAGTAAACCGCAGCCGACATACTGAAGACCGCACCTGCCACCATCACATAGTGGAAGTGAGCAACAACAAAGTAGCTATCGTGATACTGGAAATCCACTGGCGCCAGCGACAACATCACGCCAGTAAAACCGCCGATAGTGAACAGGAAGACAAAGCCGATAGAGAACAACATAGGCGTTTCAAAGGTCATTGAGCCTTTCCACATCGTTGTAATCCAGTTAAAGACCTTAACACCTGTCGGTACCGCGATCAGCATCGTAGCGTACATGAAGAACAACTCACCAGCGATTGGCATACCGACGGTATACATGTGGTGAGCCCACACGATAAACGACAAAAATGCGATCGAAGCCGTTGCGTAAACCATTGAATCGTAACCAAAAAGAGGCTTACGAGCAAAGGTTGGAATGATTTGAGAAACCACTCCAAACGCAGGCAAAATGATGATATACACTTCAGGATGACCAAAGAACCAGAATACGTGCTGGAATAAAACCGGATCACCACCGCCTGCTGCCGAGAAGAAGCTGGTGCCAAAGTGGACATCCATCAACATCATGGTGACTAAGCCCGCCAAAACCGGCATAACCGCAATCAACAAAAATGCAGTGATTAACCAGGTCCATACGAACATAGGCATTTTCATATATGTCATGCCTGGAGCTCGTAAGTTAACAACCGTAGCGATAATGTTGATCGAACCCATAATCGAAGACAGCCCCATCAAGTGAACACCAAAGATAAAGAAGGTGACCGTGTCGGGAGCATACGTTGTCGATAATGGCGCGTAAAAAGTCCAGCCAAAGTTAGGAGCACCACCTTCCATAAAGAGGGTAGAGGCCAGCAACATGAACGTAGGCGGCAAAATCCAGAAGCTAAGGTTATTCATTCTAGGCAACGCCATATCTGGCGCACCAATCATCATTGGTATCATCCAGTTAGCCAAGCCCACAAAAGAAGGCATGATGGCGCCAAATACCATCACGAGGCCGTGCATGGTCGTCATCTGGTTGAAAAATTCAGGCTCTACAATTTGTAGACCTGGCTGAAACAGTTCCGCACGAATAATCATGGCAAAAGCACCGCCAAGAATAAACATGGCGAAGCTGAACCAAAGATACATCGTACCGATGTCTTTGTGGTTGGTGGTTGTTACCCACCGCATTAAACCTTGTGTAGCAGGTCCGTGCGCACCCATAGTAACTCCCCTACTGGCCTTGCTTGAAGTTGTAAACGTCGATGGGTTGAACGATATCACCCATATTATTACCGAAAGCGTTACGTTGATAAGTAACGACCGCGGCCATATCGACATCATTTATTTGAGCACCGAATGCTTGCATTGATGTACCGGGCACACCATTGATACCAATATCAAGATGAGCGCTGCGATCGCCGGTAGCAATTGGGCTACCTGCAATGGCGTTACCAATACCGCCCTCACCGTTAGCGCCATGACAAGCGAGACAATACTGGTTGTAAACTGTCTTACCCGCGACCATTTGCTCGTCCAGCGTAAACTGCTTGTCCATTAACGACTTAATTTCAGCAGCCTTGGCTTTTTTACCAGCCAGCCAGCTGTCGTATTCGTCTTGTTCAACTACGTTTACAACGATTGGCATAAAGCCGTGATTACGACCACAAAGTTCGGCACACTGGCCCCGATAGACACCGGTTTTCAGCGGCTTGGTCCAGGTTTCATTAATAAACCCGGGAATTGCGTCTTTCTTAACTGCCAGCGCAGGTACCCACCACGAGTGGATAACGTCATTAGCCGTTACCAAAAGACGAATCTTGGTATTAACGGGAAGAACAACCGGCTCATCAACCTCAAGCAGGTAGTGTTCACCCTTACCATCTTCGTTGTAAATCTCGGTTTCCCCGGTACGAAGATTGCTGAAGAAAACTACATTCTCACCATTCTCGTCAATATATTCGTATTTCCACTTCCACTGATATCCAGTTACCAATATATCTAATTCGGTGTCTTCAAAGTTGTAGACCTCGATCAATGTCTTGGTAGAAGGAAATGCAATGACGATGAGAATAATAAAAGGAACAACAGTCCAGGCAATCTCTACTGCAGTGCTCTCATGAAAATCAGCAGGCTTCACACCTTTTGATTTTCGGTGAGTAAACACCGAGTAAAACATAACACCAAAAACCACTACACCAATCCACACACATATCCACAAAACGATCATGTGAAGGTCGTATATTTCGGCTCCCACTTCGGTAACGCCTGGCGACATATTCATCTGCCAGCGTTGAGCTTCTTCAGCCCAGGCACCAGTACTCAGTAAACTGAGTAGCAATAGCACAGGACTAAGCGCCAGCTTGAACAGCCGTTTCGCTTGTGAATGCATTTCCCGTGTCTCCATTGTTAATTGTTAAAATAACCCCAGAACTCAGTTCCGCGAATATCAGGCAATAACACAGACCATATAAGAACAGTGCAAAGCCTCGATGACTTCTAAAGTCGTCTCGAGATACTATAGCAGTGACTTTCAAACTCTGTGTATTTTATTATCTGAATCAAGCGTACTCTGACAACGAGTACATTATTATTCTGCCCCAAACCAAACTTACAGTACGTAAATCTGGTATTTTCCGGCGCAGTCTAAAATTGATGGCTTCGGTTTCTCCAAGTCGCTAGGTACGACAAAACGCCGCGATTATACGCATCTTTAGCGAGGCAAGCCACCTTATCCACGTTAAAATTATGGGAAAACGTTAAAGCATTCCACCTCCAACTTGTTGATATAACTCAAAAGATATACACATATGAGGTCTAAAAACGATCTAAACCACAACATATGGCGTTTAGCATGGCCAATGATCATCTCCAATCTTTCTGTACCGATGCTTGGCTTAGTCGATACAGCAATCCTCGGACATCTGGAAAACCCGGCCTTTTTGGCGGCCGTGGCTGTCGGCAGCAGCATTTTGTCATTTTTATATTGGGGTTTTGGGTTTTTGCGGATGGGCACTACTGGCTTCGCCGCCCAGGCTCATGGCGCCCAACAACACAACCGCAGCAGGCTTATTGTCGCGCAATCGATGATACTGGGACTGGCATTAGGAGCTTCAATTGTTTGCCTGAGCCCAGTTCTTCTAGGGCTTGGCTTACAACTAATTGTGCCTCCGGCGGGCTCAGGACAATTGGCAGCGAGTTATATCCAGATTCGAATATTCAGCGCTCCGGCAGTGTTAATAAACTACGCAATCATCGGCTGGATGATAGGGCATCAAAATACCCGATGGCCGCTGATCATCATGCTGTTCACTAACAGCCTGAACCTGATACTCGATTTTCTGCTGATCATTGGTCTTGATATGAACAGCGACGGAGCTGCAATTGCCACCCTGATCGCGGAATACAGCGGCTGCGGGCTAGCTCTTTATCTCTTAAACCGACAATTACGGGGCCGTCCAGGATCGCTGGATGTCCACAGCCTCTGGCGATGGCGAGATTATCGGGAGCTGTTCATCGTTAATCGTCACCTCTTTGTACGCACCCTCGCCCTGCTTGCCAGTTTTGCATTTTTTACCGCTCAAGGAGCAAAGCAGGGCGACATCATGCTGGCGGCAAATGTCATCCTGATAAATCTGCTAACGCTTACTGCATTTGGAATGGACGGTTTTGCCCATGCTGCTGAAGCGCTAATAGGGGACGCTATTGGCAAGAAAAACCATAAGCTGTTTCTGGCAATCTGTTATCACTGCGCTTTTTGGTCACTACTGACCGCTCTGGCCTTTACCCTACTGTTTTTAATCACCGGACCAGAACTGATCGGCTTGCTAACATCGATACCAGCGGTGAAAGCCGCTGCTATACAATACTTTCCCTGGCTGTTGGTATTACCGCTGGTATCAGTTTGGAGCTATCTGTTCGACGGTATATTTATTGGGGCCACTCAAACTGCAGCGATGCAAACGACAATGCTATATGCCGTCACTCTGGTATATCTGCCAACCTGGTATTTTGGCCAGCACTGGGGGAATCACGGCCTTTGGGTCGCCTTAATCGCCTTCAATGCAGCCAGGGGCTTGTTTCTAGGTATCTGTTTTTATCGATTTAACCAGCAACAACGATGGTGGCGGGCTGCTATCAACGATTGTTAGTCTCCATTCCTATTCGCTTACTGGGCTTTTTGTACTAGCCTTAATGACATAAAAATAGCAACTATGATCAATCACTGCTGGTTCAATCACCCCTCATCAATTGCTTGCGGCGAAAGCCCTTGGACATAATTGAGAGAGAGAAGGCTGTGAGAAGAAATTTTGCCCGATGCCAGAACGCATACTGCCGCTGAGGAGAAAAACAGAGTGACAACGGATGCCATCCGCAACACGATTGAACTGGCAAAATTGCACGAGCAACAATCCGGATATTTAACAGCCCTGTTTGAACAGTCTACCGCCAATAGCATTCACCTGGCGATACAGCTACCAGCCAATAATGCGGCGACTTGTTTAGTCGACTTTGTCATTTCATATATAGAATATGTACCTTGCTGTATCGATACGGTGCGGTTAATAAGCGAGGAGGCGGGAATCGATCAATTCGCCGAGCCCTTTCTAAACCTGGCAGTAGATTTCTTTTTAAAGCCACCGGAAGCTACCCGCGAACGCACAGGCCTAAACGAGCTCATGGATGAAGCTTATCTCGCCCATCGGCTCATCGAAGAAATGAATGATCAATTTATGGTGAATACGTCCATTGCACTCGTGCCAATAGACATGTCGATATCGAACTTGATCGTACATAGTTTAATTGGCGAACCGTTTGCCAACGAACTCGACGAAGCCGTACATTACACCGCCGAAAAAGCGATGGCGGGGAAGTCTATTTATAATAGCCCACAATTGCATGAATACGTTGCGGTACAAAAGCGTATAAATGGCGGTCAAACACCCTATCGACCGTGCCTAACTGATCAATTTGCAATCAATTTGCAATTCCCGTAACCGTAGAACACGGTCACTTTTAAAGGGTGTCGCCGTGACGGAGCTTGCTGGCTAGCCCTGGTCTTCGATACGAAGCCAAATTTGCAGTTTTTCTCGCAACTGATCAAGCCCGGTACGCTTCAACGCTGAAAACAATTGAACACTAACAAGCTCCTGCTCCTCCAGCTCTTTCTGGACTTTCAGCAGCGTGCTATTTGCCGGGCCTTTCTTCAATTTATCGGCTTTGGTCAGCAAAATATGTACGGGCATCTCACAGCTCTCAGCCCATGACAACATCATTTGATCAAATTCCTGCAGTGGATGGCGACAATCCATTAACAGAATCAGCCCAGCCAGAGACTCTCTCTCGCGTAGATACTCTCCCAGATGACGCTGCCATTTTTCCTTTACTGTTAACGGCACTTTGGCAAAGCCATATCCGGGCAAATCGACAAGACGCTGCTGTTCACCAACATCAAAAAAGTTAAGCAGCTGTGTGCGGCCCGGCGTCTTGCTGGTGCGGGCCATACGCTTGTTATCAGTTAACGTATTGATTGCACTGGACTTTCCGGCATTTGATCGGCCGGCGAAAGCGACCTCACAGCCGTCATCAGGCGGACAATTAGCCAGTTTAGCAGCACTGGTACGAAATTCAGCCTGGCGAAAGTCGATCTGTTTTTCGGTCAAAAGAGAGCCTTTTTTAATAAAAATAACACTATGTTGCGAATGGGCATACTACAGGGATGGCGATAGGATGCCACTCTTGTGTATAATGCCGCCGTTTTTAGATGACAGCGACTGTGTCGCTAAGATATCAAACACACGAACCTATGTGGACGGAGTAATCAATGAAGAAACTGCTAATTGCATCATCTTTAGTATGGCTTGCATCAACAGGCATCGTAGCTCAAGCTGCCGATCAGTCAATAACTGACCGTTACAACAAAACATGTATAGCATGTCACGCTTCCGGCGCCGCTGGTGCTCCCGTCACGGGAAATGCTGAACAATGGGCCCCTCGAATGGAAAAAGGGATGGATGCTCTGGTTGCAAGCGTGGACAAAGGCATGAATGCAATGCCACCAAAAGGTATGTGTTACGATTGCTCCGCTGAAGATTTTAAAGCGCTAATTGAGCACATGGCTACAGCCAAATAAACCGGTTAAACTAAGATAATGACAGACCCGGGTTGCTGCGGGCAGCCCATTTTAGAACTATTGTTGGAACAACTATGAAAAAGCTATTAGTGAGTTTTTTGGCCATCGCCGGCTTTGCCGGTCTTGTACACGCCGGACCCGAAGGTGATGCTACAGCGGGTAAGTCAAAAGCTGCTGCATGCATTGCATGTCATGGTGAGGGCGGCAACAGCATTGCCAGCACTTTCCCAAAACTGGCCGGTCAAAACGAACGTTATTTGCTTAAGCAAATGAAAGATATCCAGTGCGGCGCTCTTTCAAGCACCGAACAGAAAGTACAAAAATGCAGTGGCCGGCCCGTGCCAACGATGGCGGGGCAGTTGGACCGTTTCAACGATGCTGATCTGGCAGATATTGCTGCATATTATGCAGCTCAAACTGGCTCGGGTGGTCAAGCCAATGCAGAGCTGGCCGCAAAAGGCGAAGAAATTTACCGTGCAGGGATTCGTAGTAAAGGCGTCGCTGCTTGTACTGCCTGCCACTCACCAACTGGCAGCGGCAATGGACTTGCTGGATATCCATCGCTAGGCGGACAGCATGCAGACTATATAGCCGCTCAGCTGAAAGCATTCCGAGCAGCAGCAGACGGGCTAGATGGACGCAGCAATGATGGTGAAACTAAAATAATGCGCGATGTCGCTTATCGCCTGAGCGACAGTGAAATTACTGCGGTGGCTAGCTATATTGCCGGCTTACATTAGCATTCAGCAAAAATAAACGGGTGGCCAAGGCCGCCCTTTTTTTTGTGCGCACTGTTTTAAATTTCAATAATTTTGCGCAGATAGGGAACTAAGTATCTATATAAAAGTTCTGAGCTGTATTAACTTACATGGCGTATATCAACATAATTCACTATTATTTCGCGTCATTAGGCAAAACATTAACAACGACTAACAAACCGGAGCGACTATGCATCGCAAATTTCAAATTCATACAATAGTTCTATCAGTTTTACTATTTTCCAGCTTTACGCTTTTTGCTCAGGCCGAAGAGCAGTTTGTTGCCGGGAAACATTACCAGCTACTTGAACAGCCGGTTCGTACTCGCGACGCTAGTAAAGTCGAGGTTGTTGAGGTGTTCTGGTATGGCTGCAGTCACTGTTATAGTTTTGAACCGCTGGCCAAACAATGGAAAAAACGCCAATCTGACGATGTTGATTTTTGGCAATCACCGGCAATATGGAATAGTGCGATGGAAACTCACGCACGCATGTTCTATACCGCCAAATCACTCAATATTTTTGACAAAATCCATGAACCTATTTTTGCTCTGATGAATGTTGAGCGTAAACGTCTGACAGATACTGATGATATTGAAGACGTATTTTCGGACTTCGGTGTTGATCGAGAAGAATTTCGCAAAACCTTCACTTCATTTAGCGTTAATAGCCAGGTAAAACAGGCAAATGCACGGGCCCGCAGCTACAAGATCAGCGGCACACCGGAACTTGTTGTCAATGGTAAATACCGGGTCTCAGGACGTGAAGCGGGCGGGCAAACAGAAATGTTGCAAGTCGTTGATTTTCTTATTAACAAAGAACGCGAAAACCTGGCTTTACAGTAAACCCCACTCGGCAAGACTCTCGAAAGATACACAATCAGGCGGTATTCGCCTGATTGTTCCCATCACTAATATCTGACCAATTTCCAGCTATACTTAGAGTTGAACCTTAGCACTGGGAAGGTCCCTCAATGAATGACACGACAACGCCTCGCAATCCAAGTGACTGGAAAGACAAATACCTCGAGGTTCTTGATCAACACGAAAAACAACAACGGCAGCAACACCAGCTAACAACTCTATTGGTAAAAGCCCTGGTCCGAATCAGTATGATATCGGAAGGTGTCGATCAACAACTCGATTCCCAAATGGCAGGGTTACGCCAGATATTACGTGACGGCACGCCATCCTGCGATGACCTCAATACCATCATCAATGCTCTGGAAGGCCATGTTAAACGACTGGATATGATCAAAGACGAGCGCTCTGAGGCGATTCAACACGCGTTTCAGTCACTGATTTCACATTTGCAATTATTGAAACCTGATGGAGCAGCTAAACGACAACTGCTGAACCTGAAAAAAGGTTTGAAAAATCGAAGTCATCGTATTCAAGAATATTCTCCCCTAATTAATGAGTACGCAAAAGTACAACGAGATGTATTGGATGAGCGGAGTATTACCCGCGTCAGCAAACCTTTTTGGCATCAGTGGACAGAAACAGAAGACGCGCCAATAGCTGCTGAAAAAATTGCCGATCATTCATTGTCTGCGCCAAATGACAATTTTACCGAACTGGATTTACCATCAGTTAACAATGAACCCGTCAGTGAAGCGGATTTACAGTCCGATGAACAGGAACCGCCTTTCTCCCGTTTAAACAAAGCGGTATGCGATATTCTCGACGAACTACTCAATCAAATCGACCCGCCTCCCATGGCCAGCGACAATTATTACGCGGCAAAACAACAAATAGCAAAAGGGCTAAATTGGTACGAGTTAGTCCCCACCTTAGAAGATATCAGTATCGTGATGGTATCCGCATTTGATCACAATCAGGAGGAGTTCGAAACTTTCTTAACACAGCTCAATGAGCGGTTATTACAAGCCTACCAGTTTATCAATAGTTCAGAGCAATCCAACAACGCTGAACGGGAAGTCAGTCGACAGTTGGGTGCATCCATGCGCGAACAAGTCAGCGCGATACAAAGCAGTGTTTCCAGTGCGACGGAATTGAATCAACTCAAATCGGAAATCAGTTCTCGCCTCGACCAAATTATGGAGGTAATGGACCAACAACATTCGGGAGAACAACAACGCGAAAGTATTTTATCTGAGCAACTGGATTCACTCGTTTCTCAAATAAAAAATATGGAAAAGGACTCCGCGCTCGCGGAACAGCGTATCGATGAGCAACGCCAAAAAGCACTGCGTGACATCCTGACTCAGCTTCCCAATCGCGAAGCCTATCAAATAAGACTGGAGCAAGAATTTGAGCGCTGGCAACGCTATCAGCGACCATTAACGATGGCGATATGTGATATCGATCATTTCAAGCGCGTTAACGATACTTATGGACACCTTGCCGGTGATAAAGTTTTGCGCATCATTGCCAAAACCTTGAGTACGCGGTTACGCAAAACCGATTTTATCGCTCGATTCGGCGGCGAAGAATTTATTTTATTATTGCCGGAAACAACAGCCGAGCAGGCACTTACCGTTGTCGAAGGAGTTCGTGAAGCAATCGCAACGTGCCCTTTCCATTTTAAAGAGCAGCCGGTATCACTTACAGTGTCGTTTGGTGTTGCTGCCTTTAGTGAAGGTGATCAGGCCGAACAGGTTTTCGCCCGTGCAGACAAGGCACTTTATGGGGCGAAAGAGCAGGGCAGAAATCAATGTATTCTGGCCGATACCAGCGATAGCTCAAGTAACAATTTAACCGCATAGACACGGCCCTTGAAAAATGAGCATTGTCATCAACTGAAAAAAACGTAAGGGCGGTGTCTTTTAATCGTCTCTTTCAAGATCGAGCAGATATTCTTTTGCGCTAATCCCACCGGCGTATCCTGTTAATGCTCCGTTCTTGCCAATTACCCGATGACAAGGAACAACAATCGAAATAGGGTTCGCCCCATTTGCCGTGCCAACTGCTCTCACCTTTTCTTTGCCACCAACCCGCTCAGCTTGCGCCTGATAACTAGCAGTTTCACCGTAGGGAATGTCCATAAGAGCACGCCACACTTTTTTCTGAAAAACGGTGCCGTTAAATGTAATTGGCAAATCAAACGACGTTCTTTTTTTTCCAAAATATTGGCTCAATTGGGTTTCGACTTCTGCCACCAATCCATTATTTTCAGCTCGATCAAGGGTAGAAACTGTTGTTGCAGTTACTGCATTTTCCAAATCAGATTCCCATAAAATACCGTGTAACTCGTTAGCTCTTACCACCACAATAAGGTCACCCACCGGACTGGAAATACACTGATAAACACAGTCTATCGGAAATCGTTTCATCGCTCTCATCAATTGCTCCTCAATCGTGCAAACTGTTCCAAAGATACATTGCTGCGTAACCTCGCCAGGGTCGCCACTGTTCGGATACTTCTAGCAATTCAGCAGCCGTAACTTTGTCACCCTTGATGCGGCTATATGCTTTAACTAATCCGAGATCTGCGGCCGGAAAGGCGTCGGGGTCTCTTAGCGCCCGCATCGCAATATAGTTAGCTGTCCACGGGCCGATCCCTTTAATCGAAGTTAAACAAGCCATCACTTTATTGGTATCAACAGGCGGGGTAATTTGAAAATCTCCTCGAAGATAGGCCTCAGAAAAGCGTTTTATTGTTTCAATACGTCTGGTAGTAAGACCTATACCACTCAAACTGGCGTTAACCAAGTGCTCTGCTGTTGGAAAAAGACAGTGGATACTTTCCTCACTTGCAGTCATCGATGTGAGGAAATTTGGGGGAAGCGACTCCCCATTATTTTCAACCAGACGACGGGTTATCGTTGCCGCTCCAACCACAGTAACCTGCTGACCAATAATTGTTCTTAGTGAAAGTTCAAAAAAACTCCAGGCGCCCAAAATACGAATACCCGGTTTTAGTTTTATCGTTTTCACCAAATTGTTATCAGACGATAAATGCTCATCGACGCCTTGTGGATCGCAATCCAAATCAAACAATTCTCTGGATTTTTGGATGATCTTTGGCAAATGACGCCAAAATATCCCCGGAACTTCAAGCGTCAAATTATTACTATTGCTTTTTTTTCCGATCATGATAATTCCGTATTGATTGTCCAGCTTTAATACTCGGCGATAAACTCCCTCGCTAAATTGCTCAACACCATCAATTAGTCGAGGTTGGAAATATTTTTCAATGTGTTGCCAGTTAAAAGGCGGGCGATAGGCCAGTTTGATCGTCAGAATTGACGCGCTAGCATCGCTACCTTTTGTACTCTTGCGAAGAGCTGAGGGGGTTTTGTGATACGTTTTCTTGATTTCCGCATTAAACTGTCGCGTACTTGGAAAACCGGACGACATAGCAATTTGCGACATCGTTAGCTGAGTTTCATTAATCAGCTTTTTTGCCATTTGCACACGCTTTGTTGTAATGACCTGCGAGGGGGAAACGTGTAATTGCTGCTGAAAGGTTCGACGTAAATGACGCGATGAAATACCCAAATGTCCGGCAATATCATCAACTTTTTGGCCGTCACCTCCTTCGTGCTCTATCATCTGTAAGGCATGCTGAACAGTTTCAGACATTGAAAGATTATTCGAGAAGGCGGGGGACGACTCTGGGAAGCAACGCAAACATGGTCGAAAGCCTGCACTTTCAGCAACAGCGGCCGTTGAATAGAATAGACAATTTTTAAACAGAGCTGTCGGAGCAGGACAGATTGGCCGACAGTATATTCCGGTTGATTTAACCCCGATATAAAATTTGCCATCAAACCGCGAATCACGACTGGAAAGGGCACTATAGCAGGCAACAGGGTCAAGGCTCATAACCCCATCTTATAAGTCTGTATTAGTTCTGGCTAGACATATTCGGACACAACTAGTCAGTAAAGCACCGTTAACTTTGGGCTTCTAACTCTTCTCTAATGGCATCAATGACCGGCCGAGTCTGTGGACGAACACCCCGCCAAATGCAAAAAGACTCAGCGGCTTGTTCAACTAACATGCCCAAACCATCCGATACTGCCCAGGCGGCATTTGCTGCCCCCCAACGCATAAATGGGGTAGGGCCGGCGCTGTACATCATATCGTAACAACAACCTTCGTCCGTTAGCGCCTCACTTGGAAGTGGGGGTAGCTCACCAGCCAGACTGGCGCTAGTGCCATTAATAATCAGATCAAACTGATTGGCGCGCAATGCTTCAAAACTACAGGCACTAACGTCACCAAATTGCGAAAAATCCCTTGCCAATTGCTGAGCTTTTTTAACCGTACGATTAGCAATAAGCAAATGGCTCGGTTTTAACTTAATCAGCGGCTCCAACACACCGCGAATAGCTCCTCCGGCCCCAAGCAATAACACACGCTTTCCAGTAACTTCCCACGCCAAATTTCCACAAATATCGCGAACCAGGCCGGCACCATCGGTGTTATCGCCGTATATTTTGCCATCTTCTTGCAAAGCTAAGGTATTCACGGCGCCTGCACAACGAGCTCGGGCGCTCAGTTCATCGGCAAATTCGTAAGCGTCCAGTTTAAATGGCACAGTGATATTCAAGCCCTTACCACCATTGGCAAAAAAGCTGCGGGCAGCATCGGCAAATTTACCTTCATCCACCTGATGAGTGCGATAACTGATGTTCTGCTGTGTTTGTTTGGCAAACGCGCTGTGAATTTGCGGTGATTTGCTATGTTTTATCGGATTACCAAATACTGCGTACTTGTCCATTGTTATCATTGCTATACAAACTCATTGGCTTAGGCGTTTAAACCCAGTCTTTGGCTATTAGAAATTTCTCGGTTAATGCAGCTTCGGCACTGTTTTCCTCTGGTTTCCAGTCGTATACCCAACTCACCAGTGGCGGCAAAGACATCAAAATTGATTCGGTCCGTCCATTAGATTGTAAACCGAAAATAGTGCCACGATCTTGTACCAGGTTGAATTCAACATAGCGGCCCCGGCGATACAACTGAAAATCCCGCTCGCGCTCGCCAAAGGGTGTATCTTTTTGCCTGGCAACAATTGGGCGATACGCGTCAATATAGGAATTGCCGATAGCCTGCATCAGACCAAAACAGTGCTCAAACCCTCCCTCGTTAAGATCATCGAAAAACAAACCACCAACACCTCTAGGTTCATTCCTATGTGGAAGGAAAAAGTAGTCATCACACCATTGTTTATATTCCTGGTAGACATGTTCGCCAAATGGTTCACAGGCGTTCTTAGCCGTTTGATGCCAGGCGACACAATCATCTTCATCTGCATAATAAGGTGTTAAATCGTATCCTCCACCAAACCACCAAACGGGTTCTTCGCCTTCTTTTTCGGCAATAAACAATCGGACGTTAGCATGGCTCGTTGGTACATAAGGGTTTTTGGGGTGTATGACCAAAGACACACCCATCGCCTGGAAACTTCGTCCCGCCAATTCAGGCCTGGCTTGGGTAGCCGAAGGAGGTAACCCCGTGCCGAATACGTGAGAAAAGTTAACCCCGCCTTTTTCAATCGCAGCCCCGTCGGTCATAACACGCGAACGACCACCGCCACCCCCTGGACGCTGCCATTCGTCCTGCCGAAAAGTAGCGCCACCATCTTCTTGCTCTAACTGGTGACAAATCATGTCCTGAAGTCCGAGAAGATAGGCTTTAACTTGATCTACGGCTATTTCACTCATCGTTGTGTTGATTCCACTGGCCTGTATTTGCAGGCAATTTTAACGAAGCAGCTATGTATACCTTAGCTACACTTGTTGACTATATTATCACCAACATCTTGACACTTTATCACTACCCAGACCTGATTACTTTATCAGAAACCAGATCTCTAATTTCGGATGGCTTTGCGTTCCCGCCAGTGGAGCCAGGAAGAATATAATCCAATCCAACACCAAGATACCGATGCATTTGCCAGGGCCACTGACAGGGTGGTTTACCCGCTATATTCGCCGACGTTGACACCAATGGAGCCCCAAAAGCAGAGCACAAATCCACAACAGGTTTGTAAGCACTCACTCTCAATGCAATGCTATCGTAATCGCCGGTTACCCAAGGCTGCGCGTGTTTATTAACGGGTACTAACCAAGTCGTTGGAACGCCTGTTGGGCGCCCGAACTTGTCTTGAAGCGAAGGGCTTAAGCCTTCAAGATATTTGGAAAACTGCTCGATAGAGGCCGCGACAAGAATCAATCCTTTGGAGACAGGCCGCTGTTTCAGCGACAGCAATTTAGCCACTGCTTTTAGATTGTCAGGGTCGCAACCGAATCCCCAAACAGCCTCGGTTGGATAAGCGATGACGCCCCCGGCCCGCAATTGCCGGGCGGCACGATGATACTTTATCGGCAATACTGCCATAACCCTGAACCAATTTAACCCTTGAGTTTTTCCTGCAAAGCCGCATCTTTAGCGATTATAGCCTGAGCATTTGCTTCGCGCTCTTCGATCAATTTTTGATGCAGTGAAGGGTCAGCGGTTGCCAGTATTTGAGCAGCGAGATAGGCCGCGTTTTTTGCCCCTGCTTTACCGATAGCAACAGTAGCTACGGGAATACCACCTGGCATCTGGACCGTCGATAACAAAGCATCCAAACCATCCAATGAGGCGTTAATTGGCACACCAATAACCGGCTTTAATGTTGCCGCAGCAACAGCACCCGCTAAGTGAGCTGCCATACCCGCAGCACAAATAAATGCCCCACAACCACGCTGATCAGCGTTGGTAACAAAATCATGCGTCACCTTTGGAGTGCGATGAGCAGACGTAATCTTCACTTCGAAATCAATATCAAATGATTGTAAAACGCCAAATGCCGCTTCCATTTGTGGCAAGTCGGAATCTGAACCCATCAGGATAGCTACGAAAGGTTTGGTCATTGTGATGCCCTCTAGAGACTGGAACTGGATTTTCTGTCCAGTAAAAAGCGCGAAAATTACCCACTTGTGGTGTTGATTGCAAGTTAAATGGACAATTTTTCACAACTAGCACGGCTATCAAACCGTTCGCTGGTAGTTTCCAGCGACACAATCCAACAGACCTCGCAATTCAAGAGCCGTTACTGACGCCATCAGATCCGACATAGCCCAGTGAGTACGTTGCTGTAACGTATCTATTGAAACTGGATCATAGCCAATCATATCCAACAGCAGACTGTCACGCTGATTCAAAGCTTCTGTTCGTGCAGTCGCAGTCTCGCTGCGTTCAGGTATTCGCAGCGGTGCAGCACACCACCCTTCCAACTCTTCAATTATATCGGGCACAGACTCCACTAATTTGGCTCCCTGTTTTATGAGTTGGTGGCAACCTTGACTACCGCTATTGTGAATTGACCCCGGAATAGCAAAAACCTCCCGACCTTGTTCCATCGCACAGCGGGCGGTAATCAGAGAGC
This sequence comes from Oceanicoccus sp., assembly GCA_036963965.1. Classification (GTDB taxonomy): domain Bacteria; phylum Pseudomonadota; class Gammaproteobacteria; order Pseudomonadales; family Dasaniaceae; genus Oceanicoccus. The sequence goes on from JBALTE010000013.1 coordinate 80,767, forward strand.
CACTTTGCAATGCTGCCTCAACCACCACCACCCCCAGGCTTAAACCACTAATGATGCGGTTGCGACGAGGAAATCGGCCAGGGTGCGGATCAGTTCCGATAGGAAATTCGGAAATGACCGCGCCCTGGCAACATATAGACTCGTAAAGCTCTCTGTTGCGCCGGGGGTAGACAACATCGACACCGGTACCCAAAACAGCAACCGTCGGGCCAACTGCCAATGCGCCGCGATGACATTCCGTATCAACACCCAGCGCCATGCCACTAACGATCGAAAATCCAGCCTCGGCCAATTCGCGGGCAAAGCGCAATGCATTCTCTCTGCCCGCCTGTGATGTTCGACGACTTCCGACCATTGCCAATGACGGCAAGTCCAAAACAGACGGGTCACCGCGAATGTAGAGTAACGGCGGAGGGTCATTGATTTCTTTTAGTAAGGCCGGATAGCCTGATGACGAGATGGGTAACAGACTAATTTGCTGCGCCTGAACCGTATTTAAATCTTGCTCCAGCAGCAACTGATCTACGCCATCATGAAGTGCTCTTTGCCCTTCAGCGCTAACCTTAGCGGCGGCGAGCTCAAAAGGGCCCAATTGGAAAATGTCTTCCACAGTTGCAGTCGCCTGTATCAGGCGATTCAGAACTCGAGGAGAAAGATGGGGAATTCGACTAAGCGCCAGCCAGGCGTGGGTTTCCTGATCGTTCATTGATCATCCTTGATCGCATAAAGTTTACAAAATTAACAAATTAACAACCGTCAGGCAACACGATGAACTAAGGATTGGTAACACGATCCATAACCGCCAGCGGGCGTGAGGCCTTCAAGACTAAACCGTAACTGACCTTCTCAAAAGTACGAAATACCATTAACAACCCTGCGCGGGTATCAGGCACTTTTACAATCTCATCAGTAACCACATCACGAACTTGCTCGCCAACACGATAAATAGCTAGAACCTGTCCAACGTCCAGGCCCTCACGGGTCCCTTTGTTGAGGACAACAACATCCATACTACCAATCTGTGACACGCCACCTTCTACGGCAATAATATAGCCATCGACATCATTTTCAGGAGCACTGGGATAAAAATTTGAACTAATTCTACGTTCTTCATCCGGCAACAGGCGATCGCCACGCCTAACTTCTTCTGTGGTGCGATTTAAGCCCAAAGTCGCAATATCCTTCTCCTGACTCACCACTTTACCGTTGGCAATAAAGAATGCCTGATAACCTAACAATTCTTCAGTATCCGGATCAATATACGCGTCACCGGGACGGAAAATTCCGTAATTGGTCTCTTCTTCGGCAAATGCTCCACGAGCGTATAGCTGATCTCCTGCACCAGAAACAATATGCCCATCGCTACCCGCTAACACATAGGGCGCCATGTTGAGGGTATCGCTATCGACAATTCGACTATCTGTCAAAAAGGGAGAGATAGCATCCAGAGCAATCGCAGGGATGGCTAAATCCAATTCTGAAATACGCATTTGTGGTGTCAATTTCACGTCTCTTCCGCGTTTCACCACTAACTTAGGCCGACCATCGATATAGACCAGATTTAACTTATCACCCGGATAAATCAAATGTGGGTTATCTATCTGAGGATTAACATGCCAGATCTCAGGCCACAACCAGGGATCATCGAGATACATTTGCGATATATCCCAGAGAGTATCGCCCTTTTTAACCACGTAGGACTGTGGATGCCCATCTTTTAGTGACAATACATCACCAGCCTGGACCATAGACACAAGGGACACAAGTGCAATAAGAATGCACCCCAATACCGTTTTTTTCATAATGACATTCCCTATTCGGAACCTTTGCTATACCCGTGCAGATAAAATCCACTCAAGGCTTGGATAATTTTTTTCAACAACCTGATATACTATAGCAGCTAAAAAACAAATGATGCTCGATCTTAAGGCTGATTATTTGCTTTCTGATCATAATCTTAGCAGCATTACTTAGATTTATACTAGAAGTTAGAAATTCATCACAAACTTACAATGACTATATTACAGATTCTTGAATTCCCAGACCCCCGTTTACGGACCATAGCCAAAACTGTGGAAACCGTTGATGATTCCGTACGTGCGTTGCTCGACGATATGCTTGCCACCATGTATAGCGCATCCGGTATAGGCCTCGCCGCTACCCAAATTAACATTCACCAGCGAATTGTGGTTATCGATGTCAGCGAGACCGGTGACCAGCCGCAGGTGTTCATTAATCCTGAAATCATTATTCTGGATGGCCCTGACCATGAATATGACGAGGGCTGTCTATCAGTTCCAGGGTTTCATGAAACAGTATCGCGACCTGAGAACATTATCGTAAAGGCGCTTGATCGCAAAGGTAACCCCTTCGAATTGCAGCCCGAGGGCTTATTAGCTGTTTGTATTCAGCACGAAGTGGACCATCTCAATGGCAAATTATTTGTCGATCATATCTCCCAGCTTAAACGCAAACGTATTCGGGCAAAATTAGAAAAACAGCACAAACAACTGGCATAAAATAGACACCTCCCATGGCCAAACCGCTACGACTCATTTTCGCCGGCACCCCCGACTTTGCTGCTGCCCATCTAAAAAGCATCCTGGAGCAGGGCAAACACGATGTTGTCGCCGTCTACAGCCAACCTGACAGGCCTTCTGGTCGAGGGAAAAAACTAACCCCAAGCCCGGTTAAACAGGTTGCTTTAGAACATCATATTCCAGTCTTCCAGCCACTTAATTTTAAGGCTGTTGCCGACCAACAAGCTCTGAAAGACATTAATGCAGACTTAATGGTTGTCGTCGCTTATGGTCTGTTACTGCCTTCTGTAATTTTACAGGCTCCTCGTTACGGGTGTATCAATGTCCATGCGTCTTTGCTGCCGCGATGGCGGGGCGCAGCTCCGATACAACGAGCCATCGAAGCCGGTGACGAAAAATCGGGTGTTGTCATTATGCAGATGGATGAAGGGCTGGATACCGGCGACATGTTATTAACCGCACATTGTAATATTGAAGACGGTGAGACGGGCGGCAGTTTACATGACAAATTGGCAGTCATTGGGATTCCTGCCCTTAATCAGGCTCTTGATCTCATTGCCGACAATCAGATAACGGCAACCACACAAGAACATCAAGCAAGTACCTATGCTGCTAAAATATCAAAGCAAGAACTGATGATCGACTGGCAGCAAGCAGCAACGGTTATAGAAAGAAAAATTCGTGCCTTTAATCCTTTTCCCATTGCTTATACCAGCTTAAACAATACACGGATAAAGATCTGGCATGCCAGTATTGCAGAAAACGATCAATTCGACTCTAGCCAAGCTGCTGGCACCATTGTCTATGCGGATCGGCAAACTATTATCGTTGCCTGCGGCGATGGCTATTTATCGCTGAATACAATCCAGATGCCCGGCGGCAAAGCACTGGCTATTAAGGATGTATTGAATTCCAAAGCTGATACATTTGTCGTTGGAACATGCTTCGATGTTATTGGCAGCCCATGAGTAACAAGCTATTGGATAGTCGCGCAGCGGCTGCACGCTGTCTCGCCAAAATATCTAACGGTTATTCTTTATCGCAACAGCTACCTATATTTGAACCACAGGTAGTTGAAAAAGACCGGGGGTTATACCGACAACTTTGTTACGGCGTATTGCGTTTTTATCCAAAACTCAATGGCATAACAAAATTACTGATTCAAAAACCCTTAAAAGACAAAGATCGCGATGTCCAAATGCTGGTGTTAATCGGGATCTATCAACTTAGCGAAATGCGCATTCCAGACCACGCAGCGGTAAGCACAACCGTTAATGCAACAAAATCACTAAAGAAGCACTGGGCTAAAGGGTTTGTGAATGGCGTATTGCGTCAGTGGCAAAGAAACGAACAGGATTTGCTGACCAAACTCACAGTTGCAGAGGCTCAATCTCACCCCCAGTGGTTACACGACGCGCTGGTTAACGCCTGGCCCGATCAAGCGGCAGCGATCGAGTCAGCTAACAATCAGCACCCGCCAATGTGCCTGCGAGTAAACCATCAACACAGTTCGGTGAAGGATTATTTACAGCAACTGTCGGCCAACGGTATCGAGGCCAGTCCATGCAATTTTGCCGAGCAGGGTGTTCGCCTGACCAACGCTGTATCCGTTGAACAACTACCACAATTCTCCAGAGGTTGGGTCAGTGTGCAAGACGAAGCTGCTCAGCTTGCAGCAACGCTTATGACGCTAACTGCAGGCCAGCGCGTGCTAGACGCTTGTTGTGCGCCCGGTGGAAAAACCTGTCATCTGCTTGAACTACAACCACAATTGAAAGAACTTGTTGGCCTCGATATCGACCAGCAGCGCTTACAGAGAGTTGAACAGAACCTGGAGCGACTGCAGTTAAAGGCCTCATTAATCAGTGGTGATGCCGCCGACCCCCTGAGTTGGTGGGACAATCAGCCATTCGATCGAATACTGCTTGATGCCCCCTGTTCTGCTACTGGTGTGATACGACGCAACCCGGATATCAAGCTGCACAGACAACCCTCAGACATCGTAAAACTCGCCAAACTACAGCGAAAAATACTCGACGCACTGTGGCAAACCCTCAAACCGAATGGACGGCTGGTCTATGCGACCTGTTCAATTTTGCCGGATGAAAATGAAAAAATTGTTGCCAGTTTTTGTGAGCAACAAGATGACGCCAGACATGTTGTTATTGACTCTCAGTGGGGCACAGCGCGGCCCTATGGGCGGCAACTATTTCCGCAGCCCGAAGGCCACGATGGCTTTTACTACGCGGTGATTGAAAAAAAGCCATGAATTAATGGCCTTTGGCCAATAAGCACATACAATAAAAGGTAGTTATTGTATTCAGCTCCGTCGCACGACAATCCGGAGCTTTACGAAATTAAGAAACCACAACATCATGAAAATAATCATTCTTGGAGCCGGGCAGGTTGGCGCCTCGTTGGCTGAACACTTAGCCGACGAACAAAACGATATTACCCTCGTAGATATTGATGGAGACCGGCTGCGAGAGCTTCAGGACCGATTGGATATAGGTACGGTAACCGGGCAGGCCTCCAATCCGGATGTGCTCTACCGTGCCGGCGCAGAAGATGCCGACTTACTGATTGCCGTTACCAATTCTGACGAAATTAATATGGTTGCCTGTCAGGTCGCCTATACACTCTTTCGAACCCCTACTAAAATTTCCCGGATTCGATCGAAAGCCTATCTTGAAAAACGCTCTCTGTTTAACAATGACGCCATCCCTATAGACGTGATTATCAGCCCCGAGTTACTGGTCACTCGCTATATTCACCGTCTGATTGAACACCCTGGCGCGCTCCAGGTATTGGATTTTGCCGGTGGAAAAGTTCAGCTTGCAGCCGTTCGCGCTTATTACGGCGGGCCAATGGTGGGGAGTGAGCTGCGGGAAATTCGTAGTCACATGCCTAATGTAAATACCCGGGTTGCGGCCATTTTTCGTCGTGATAGCGCCATTATGCCGGCCAAGGATACTATTGTAGAGGCCGATGACGAGATATTTTTCATCGCGGCAAAAGATGACATCATGCCGGTGATGAGTGAATTAAGGCGACTGGACAATCCCTACAAGCGCATTTTGATTGCCGGCGGCGGCAATATCGGTGTACGTCTTGCCGACGCCATCGAAGACCAGTACCGCGTTAAAATTATCGAACGCAGCTATGCCCGCTGCCGTGAACTATCTGAAACGCTGCGTAAAACTATGGTGCTACATGGCAACGCCTCTGACCGTGAGTTGCTGATCGCAGAAAATATCGAAGACGTTGACGTTTTCTGTGCACTAACCAATGATGACGAGGCAAATATCATGTCATCAATGTTAGCAAAACGCATGGGCGCCAAGAAAGTAATAACCCTGATAGCCAACCCTACCTATGTTGATTTAGTTCAGGGTGGCGAAATAGATATTGCCATTTCTCCGCAGCAAATAACCATGGGGAGTTTATTAACACATGTCCGTCGTGGCGATATTATTAACGTTCACTCTCTACGCCGCGGCGCTGCGGAAGCATTGGAAATCATCGCCCACGGCGACGCGCGATCGTCCAAGGTCGTCGGGAAAAGATTGGACGAGATTGAAAAAATCCCTGGCTCTTCTATTGGGGCCATTGTCCGAGGCGATGAAGTTCTCATTGCGCACCGCTATTTAGTTGTCGAACCGGAAGATCATTTGATTGTATTCCTTACCGACAAGACAAAAATCAAACAAGTTGAACGCCTGTTTCAAGTTGGTTTTAGTTTTTTCTAACGAGCATCATTAATGCATATAAAGCTCATTTTTAGAATATTGGGAATGCTGTTGATGGTGTTTAGCTTAACGCTATCGACACCTCTTCTGATTTCATTTTGGTATGGTGATGGTGCCTATCCCGCTTTTTTAATCTCGTTTGCTATTACCGTTACCAGTGGCGCATTAATGTGGATGCCCTTTTCAAAAGAAAAGGGCGATTTGCGAACACGTGACGGCTTTCTCATTACCTCTTTATTCTGGATAGTCCTGGGCTTATTTGGAGCACTGCCTTTTTTACTGAGCCCAAATCCTGAGCTCAGCGTTAGCGACGCTGTGTTTGAGTCCTTGTCCGGATTAACAACCACTGGGGCAACAGTAATAACCGGTCTTGACGATCTCCCAAAATCGATTCTGTTCTATCGCCAACAACTACAATGGTTAGGCGGAATCGGTATTATTGTTATCGCCGTTGCCATTTTGCCAATGCTCGGTATTGGTGGTATGCAGCTCTACCGCGCAGAAACACCCGGCCCGGTTAAAGACAGCAAATTAACACCTCGAATTACTGAAACCGCAAAAGCACTGTTTTTCATCTATTTGCTGTTAACGGTAACTTGTGGGCTGGCTTATTGGCTGGCCGGGATGTCAGGGTTTGACGCCATTTGTCATGCATTTTCTACCATCGCCATTGGTGGATTTTCAACCCATGATGCCAGCATGGGATATTTTGATAGCCCTGCCATTATGTTGATAGCCTGCCTTTATATGATGGTCGCCGGCATAAATTTTGCGTTGCACTTTCACGCTCTTCGCCACAACAACTACCTCCACTATGTGCGTGATTCCGAAAGCCGGTTTTATGCCTATACCATTTTTGGTGCGGCTATTATTGTTATTACTTATCTCATTTTGATAGGGACTTACGATCTTGGCGACGGTCTGATTCACGGGCTGTTTCAAACTATTTCGATAGCGACTACCGCCGGTTTCGCCACTGCAGACTTTGCATCATGGCCCAGCTTTTTACCGTTTTTACTGTTACTACTTTCCTTTATGGGTGGTTGTGGAGGATCAACGGGAGGCGGCATGAAAGCCGTTCGAATAATGTTAATGGCCAAACAAGGCGTGCGAGAGTTGTCGCAATTAGTGCACCCCAACGCCGTTATCCCGCTCAAGGTTGGCAACCGGCGTGTAGAAGCTAAAGTTGTTAGCGCAGTGTGGAGTTTTTTCGCCGTTTACATGTTCGCTTTTATCTTAATCCTGATGTTATTAATGGGTACCGGTCTTGACTACACAACGGCATTTTCAGCGGTTGTTGCTTCCATAAACAATTTGGGACCGGGGCTCGGAGATGTTGCTGCTCACTATGGGAATATTAGCGCCCCGGCAAAATGGATTTTATGTTTTTCTATGTTGCTTGGGCGACTTGAAATTTTCACCTTGTTGGTACTGTTCACCCCGGCGTTTTGGCGCCAATGAAAAAAAGTGCTGCGCAAGAAAAATGGGACCAGCGTTACCAGAATAAGAGCGAACCCGGGAACCCCTGCTGGCTATTGGAAAATCATAGTTACCTATTACCCATCAGCGGTCGCAGCCTCGACCTTGCCTGCGGGTTAGGCGGGAATGCTATCTTTCTGGCCGCACAGGGACTCGAAAGCCATGGCTGGGATTGCTCATCGGTTGCGTTGGAAAAATTGGCGGCGTTTGCCAGTATTCGGGAGCTTTCTGTAACAACCCAACACCGGGAGATAGAACAGCACCCTCCGGAAAAAAACAGTTTCGACATTATTGTTGTCAGCCAGTTTTTATCCAGGCCTATCATGCCGGCACTGGTAGACGCTTTGATACCGGGAGGGCTGCTATTTTACCAGACATTCAACCGAGACAAACAACGTAAAAGCGGACCATCAACCGCTGAATTTTTACTGGCAAACAACGAATTGTTGACCTTACTTTCACCCCTTGAAGTGGTGTTTTACCGAGAAGATAGCACTATAGGACACATGGATCAGGGACTGAGAGATTTCAGCTATTTTATTGGTCGAAAACCCGTTTAGATAAACGGTCTAGTCCGAGTTTTCGATGGGGGTGACACGTGAGTCTGAAGGCAACGCCGCTTTGCGCCACCCACGCATATCATCCTGTAAATGACGAACTTCAAAAAAACCTTGTTGCTGCATATAGTTCATCATTTTTCCTGCTCGTCTTCCACTTTCACAGTAAACGACCACCTCACTACTCTTAGCAAGATTTAGAGATGACAACAGCTGTTGATGATCACCAAAGGGGACGTTGATCGCCCCGGGCACATGGCCACTTTGAAATTCCTGTTCAGATCGCACATCCAGAATAACCGGAGCCGACTTGTCGTTTATTCGGCTCATCAATTCTTCCGATGTGATCACCGCATCGCTGTCTGCCGTGGAACATCCTGCTGCTAAAACCAATAGCCACGACACAATTATCAGGGTGAGCGTTTTCACAATAAACTCCATAGTTTTCTATGATTTCCTGGACGTTTTAATAAGGTCATAGGCCGCTTGAATTTCTTGCGCCTTTTCTGTTCCAACTTTAATCATGTCTTCCGGAACACCTTGGGCAATCAGTTTATCCGGATGGTGCTGACTCATTAGTTTTCGATAGGTTTTTTTGATATCGCGATCACTGTCGCCACTGCTAACACCAAGCGCTTGATATGCATTTTCCAATTCATTGACCGATGCGCGTTGCGAGCCTTGCTGATAACCCTGATACTGACCACGATGAAAGCTCTGTTGGGCGGTTAACATCGCCAACAACTGTTCAAACTGACGATTGCTGATTCCCAAATAGCCTGCGGTGCGACCCAAAATGTCTTTTTCTGCAGCGTGCAGCTCACCGTCCGCCATCGCAATGCTGAATAGGAACTCCAGCAATAAAACAGGTAGGTTGTGCTTTCGTCCACCCTCACTAATAAATGTGGATATAATCGGTTCTAATCGAAAATCTTCTTCACTACCCGTTTTAAAAAGGCCGATGGCCTCTTTTCGGTGCTCCGGGGTCAACCCAAGTCGTTCCATCAGGCTCACTGCCTGAGCAACTTCCTCTTCACTTATGCGACCATCAGACTTCGCGAGATGCCCCATGATGCTAAAGGTCGTTTCGAAAAAGAGCCGTTGCAGTCGAGCGCGATCAGCACCGTCATCGAATCCCATAGCCTGGCCGACGCCTCTGTCAAAGAAGTGGCCAACTATTACACCGACAATAGCCCCAAATAGACCTGCTGAAGAAAACCCCAGCATGCCCCCTATAATTTTCCCAAATACCACTTAAAAACCTCGCTAGCTTTACTGATAAAATTTCTTGTCGCCATCTGGCTGTCGCTTAAAACGCTTGTATTCCCATTGATACTGCTCGGGAGCCGCCATCACACACCGTTCAATACCAGCGTTCATTGCTGACAATGACACCTGAACATCTGAAGAGTAGATACCTTCAGGAGCGGGTTCAATCACCATGATGAAATCACCGGTTCCCTCTATGCGTTTTGCATAGGCCATAACCGCCCTGGCACCAGTACGGCTAAGCAAATTGAAGGTCATTGTCGGGGTTAGCGCCGGAACTCCAAAAAAAGGAGCATAGGCGCCACTTTCAGCCGGGGGAACCTGATCGGGCAAAATACCAACAACGCCTCCCTTCTTCAGCGCTCGCCACTGTGCTTTAACGCCACTGGTATTTGTTGGCACTAGTTTAGCGCCAGTATTTTCACGAGATTCGAATATAATTTTGTCCAGTGCCCAGTTCTTGGGTGGCTGATACATAAGAGTCGCCTGATAGTGCAAGCCCAGATAGGGACCGATAAATTCCCAGTTCCCCAGATGTGGAGCCAATACTATTGCCCCGCGGCCTTCAGATACTGCTGCCACAAGATGTTCTTGACCGAGCACCTGGGTAATTCGAGAGAGTGTCGCTTGCGGTGACCTGCGCCAGACATAGCCCATTTCCAGAGCGGTCATACCCAGGTTCTGCATGCTGCGTCTGACCAGACTTAATCGCTGACTTTTGTCCATCTGTGGAAAACATGCTTGAATGTTTTCTTCGCTGACCCGGCGTGCTCGACTATTCAGTGCCCACAAAACAGTCCCCAATATTCTGCCAACAGCCCTCAGCAGCCGGAGAGGCACCCAAGATACCAGTCGCAAGAAGCCCGCTAATAAGATGTAGGAAACTGTCTTCATTAAAATCTACCGTTCAACCCTTTGCCATCGCTGTCATAACTATTCCTCAGCAGCTCTATCTTGCGCTATTGACCATCTGCAATCCAGAGACAATCGCTCGTCACCGTTAACCACGCGACAAAATCATACCGTGTTCGCCGCTAATCAGGAACGGGGAAAAGCTGTTTCGCTTCATTCGATAGAATAGAAGCATCAACTGGCTGTATAATGTGCTGCCTTTGCCATGCCGCGGCATGACAGCTAACCATTATGTAGTAATCGAACGGACAAGAGCAGAACTGTGACCAGCCAAATACCTTCAGAAACCAAAACCTTTCAAGACCTGATACTCACCCTCCAACAGTTTTGGGCAAAACAGGGTTGTGTCATATTGCAACCTCTGGACATGGAAGTGGGTGCCGGCACATTCCACCCCGGAACGTTTCTCCGGGCCATTGGGCCTGAGACATGGAACGCCGCATACGTGCAGCCGTGTCGGCGTCCTACTGATGGACGCTACGGAGAAAACCCCAATCGTCTTCAGCATTACTTTCAATACCAGGTTGTGATGAAACCAAACCCGCCCAACTTACAGGAACTGTACCTGGAGTCACTGAAAGCATTGGGAATAAATACACTCGTTCACGATGTACGTTTTGTCGAAGACAATTGGGAATCACCTACATTGGGAGCGTGGGGGCTGGGCTGGGAAGTTTGGCTGAACGGCATGGAAGTCACTCAATTTACTTATTTTCAGCAAGTAGGGGGCCTCGAGTGTTACCCGGTTACCGGCGAAATCACCTACGGTCTTGAGCGAATAGCCATGTATCTGCAAGGCGTCGATAGCATCTACGACTTAGTATGGACAAATGGTCCCGAGGGCAAAGTGACTTATGGCGATGTGTTTCATCAAAACGAAGTTGAAATGTCGACGTTTAATTTTGAAGAAGCAGATGTTGAACAGCTCTTTAAAACATTTGATCACTGCGAAACCGAAAGCCTGCGCCTGACAGAAAAAGGCTTACCGCTACCAGCTTATGAGATGGTTATGAAAGCATCACATGCATTTAATCTACTCGATGCCCGCCACGCAATATCAGTTACCGAACGGCAACGCTTTATTCTTCGTGTTCGAGCCCTGTCTCGCGGCGTCGCGCAAGGCTACTATGACAAACGCAAGGAGCTGGGCTTCCCTCTCGCTGCGGAGAATCTGCGCAACGAAGTGTTAGCTGCAGCAGAGGAGGGATCATAATGTCTAACCAAACTGAAACTCGTGATTTCCTCGTAGAAATTGGAACCGAAGAACTGCCACCCACCGCATTACTGAAACTGTCTAACAGTTTTACCGCTCAAGTCATTGCTGGTATCAACTCAGCAGACTTGAACTACGCAAGCGTTGACAGTTTCGCTACACCTCGTCGCCTTGCCGTCGTTGTATCTGGCTTAGATAACCAAACCCCGGAAAAAGAAATTGTTGCCTGGGGTCCTCCGAAGAAAATCGCTTTCGATACCGATGGAAAACCGACAAAAGCTGCCACAGCTTTTGCTAAAAAAAATGACGTTAGTATTGAAGATATACAAGTAGAAAATGATGGTAAAGCCGAAAAACTGGTATATCGAAGTTTGAAAAATGGAATATCTGCTGAAGAATTATTACCCTCAATTGTCCAAAACGCACTGGATAAATTACCTATAGCCAAACGTATGCGCTGGGGTGCAGAGCGAACCGAGTTTGTTCGGCCAATACAGTGGGTTGTTATGATGCAGGGTAGCCAAACTATTCAATGTTCCATTTTGGGTTTCAATGCAGGCAGCACCACCCGCGGCCATCGCTTTCACTGTGACACAACGCTGGATATTGCTAACCCAGCAGCATATGCAACATTGCTAGAACACAGTGGCCACATCATTCCAGCGTTTGAGACTCGCAAAGCGATGATTCGAGAGCAAGTTATTGCTGAAGGTGAAAAGCTTGGCGGGATTGCTGTGATCGATGAAAATCTTCTCAATGAAGTTACCGGACTCGTCGAATGGCCGGTAGCGCTGACAGGTAGTTTCGAAAGCCGTTTTCTGGAGGTGCCACCCGAAGCGTTAATCTCATCCATGAAAGAGCATCAAAAATATTTTCATGTGGAAGATAAAAATGGCAACTTAATGCCACATTTTATCACTGTTTCGAATATTGTCAGCCAGGATCCAAGCCAAGTTATCAGTGGCAACGAGCGAGTGATTCGACCGCGACTAAGTGACGCTGCTTTCTTTTTTGAAACCGACAAAAAAATTGCCTTGGAAACACGCATAGAAAAATTGAAATCTATCGTATTCCAGGCCCAGCTCGGTAGTGTGTACGACAAAACCCAGCGGATGATGACATTAGCTGCTGCAATTGCGGAGTCCATCAATAGCAACAGCACTTACGCAGGCCGAGCGGCTGAGTTATCCAAAGCCGACCTGGTTTCGGATATGGTACTGGAGTTCGACAAGATGCAAGGTATCGCCGGACGATATTATGCACTAGCCCAGGGGGAAGAGAACGAAGTAGCAAACGCCATTCGCGATCAGTACCTACCAAAATTTTCCGGCGATCGGTTGCCTGAAAGTTTAACGGGCTGCGCCGTTGCTCTGGCCGACAGACTGGATACCATTGTTGGTATATTTGGCATTGGCCAACCACCTACCGGCTCGAAAGATCCTTTTGCCCTTCGACGTGCAACACTTGGTGTATTGCGTATCATTGTTGAGAAAAAGCTACCACTGGACTTACGGGTTTTACTCCAACAGGCACAACAGCAACACCACAATTTGTCCGCCGGTGAAGATCTTGTAGACACTGTCTTGAATTATATGATTGAGCGTTTTCGAGCCTGGTATGAGGAAGAAAAAATTGACGCGGAAGTATTTATGGCAGTGTCAGAAAAAGGCCTATCTCAGCCTCTGGATATCGATCAACGGGTGAAGGCAGTGAACAGTTTTAGTATGCTACCTGAAGCTCAGGCTCTGGCAGCGGCCAACAAACGAGTGTCTAACATCCTCGCAAAAATCGACAATCAGGATTCTATTGGTTCCGTCGACAATACATTATTGGTAGAGCACGCTGAAAAAAATCTGGCAGAATTAGTGCAGAAAAAAGCCGAACAACTGGCGCCACTTTTTGCCGATCGACAGTACAGTGAAGCGTTGGCCTCCCTCGCTGACTTACGCGCACCTATTGATGCTTTTTTTGATGATGTTATGGTTATGGTTGACGATGAAGCGGTGAAGAATAACCGCCTTGCTCTACTAAAATCCTTGCGCAGTCTGTTTTTGGAAGTAGCTGATATCTCACTACTCGTTCCGGCAAAATAATATGCCTTTAGTAATTCTGGACCGTGATGGTGTTATCAACGAAGACTCTGATGCCTATATAAAGAGCGTCGAGGAATGGATACCGATACCGGGAAGTATCGAGGCGATCAGTAAGTTATATAAAGCGGGTTTTACTGTCGTTGTTGCCACTAATCAGTCAGGGTTAGGGAGACAGCTTTTCAAGCTGGATGAGCTTGAGGCAATGCACAGCAAGCTAAATATGCTTGTTGAAAATGCCGGTGGCAAGATAGCCGGAATCTATTACTGCCCGCATCACCCCGAAGATGGTTGTGCTTGCCGCAAACCCAAAGCGGGACTAATTGAAGCCATGGAGAGGGAATTGGACGTTTCAGCGCAGGGGGCTTTTTTGATTGGTGACTCCATGCGTGACTTAGAGGCCGGACTTGCTAAGGGCTGTACTCCAATTTTGGTAAGAACCGGCAAAGGCGAGAAAACACTCGCCAAAATTACCGCAGGTGACAATATCGTATTTTCGGGATTAACGGCCTATGCAGATTTGGCTGAAGCAGCCGATGCATTAGTAAAAACACTATGATGACATTATTTTTGGGGCTTCGGGCCATCCTCTTTTATCTGGGTTATTGGCTGTCAATTGTTTGGTTTGGCACTACTGGCATTCTGTTTTTTAGTTTTCTTCCATACTCTATCCGCAGCAACTACATCTTGTATTGGAATCGCTTTGCCATATTCTGGTTAAAATGTACCTGCGGTCTCGATGTCGAAGTTTTTGGCAAAGAAAACCTCCCTTCGGGGTCTTACGTCGCACTGTCTAAACACCAAAGCCAGTGGGAGACATACTTTCTTCAATACTACTTGGCGCCTATTGCTATTGTATTAAAAAAAGAATTACTCAATTTTCCTTTTTTTGGTTGGGGTTTACGGCTTACCGACCCCATTGCTATCGATCGTGGTAGCCCCAAACAAGCCTTAAAACAAACACAGGTTCAAGGAAAAGAACATTTAGATAATGGTATTTCAGTCCTCATATTTCCGGAGGGGACTAGAACAAAACCAGGTGTAGAGTCAAAATACGCACGTGGCGGTGCCAACATTGCCATTGCCGCGGGAGTCCCTGTCGTCCCTATAGCCTTAAACGCCGGCACATATTGGCCTGCGGGAAGGTTTATAAAATTTCCCGGCAAGGTTACGGTAAAAATTGGTAAGCCGATTTCCTCAGATGATTCAAACAGTCGGGAGATCACCGACAAAGCGAAAGCCTGGATAGAACAGGAAGTCGAAAAAATGATTAAACACGACAAGAACTAGTTTTCGATAAAAAGGAGATACGCTTTAAGCTTTAACCGACATCATCAGAAAGCCGGTAAATGCTGCATTTGAAGGTGACAAGCTTTTATCCACAGTAGCCTTGGCATCTTTAATAAGCTTTCTATATTGCCGATAGAACTTCCAACTGGGAGTTGGCTTATAAACCATTTCAGTGATGTCAAAATAGCGAAGTATGTCTTTTGCAGTCGTCGGTTTTACAAATACCTCCTTAGTCGGATAATAGTACGCGGGAATAATTGTTACGAGGCTCCACTTTGCCAGTTTTTCCGATTGTAAAATATCGACCATTGCCTCAAAACCCAACTGTTGTTTTCCGTGCAACATCTGGCATAAAGCATTAACCAAAAATGCTTTTTCGTTCTCATCCATTTTTCGAACGAAATCACGAAATTTCGGTTTTTCGAACATCGACACCATAGAAGAACGGCTAACCACTTTTATCATATTTTCAGCGGTAACATGAACATTGGAACAGGCCGCTTCAGAAAAACATTCTTTTGCCAGACTAACCATTTGTTCTGTGCGGTGTTTTTTAAGAATTTTTTCCATTCCCTGATCGGCAAAACCTTGCGGGTATTGCCGCAAAAAATTGGCTTCAAGGTGTTTAAGCTTCTCTCTCTCCAACATAGTTCGTTTTAACTCACATTATCAGCCGGTAAACTTGTTATCGATAACACTGCCTTCTGGAGCTCGGGCACGAAACTGGTCGGCATCAGCAAACGCCTGCAAAAACGCTGGACGGCTGGACATCTTCGACAGATATTCAGCGAGAGTCTCACTACTGCAAAGCCCGTAACTTTTTCCCCACATGATATTATGCGCAATAACGCAGTCGGCCGCGGTAAACTGGTCGCCACAAATGTAAGTGCTTGTTTCTAATCGTTGTACGAGCTGTGGCTCTACTTCCATTTCAAATTTATTGAAGTAACGGTCAATGGTTCTCTGATCTTTTTCCGCATCCGGCAACACATCTTTGTGAATGCGAATTTGCCAAAGCATCATATCCATCCAGCTGGTGCCAAAATGTAGCATTTGTAAATAATCAGCTCGCTGTAAAGAAAACGCTTCCGGTGGCGGTGCCAGTTTTTTTTGGGGAAAAGAATCCGCAAGAAAACTTAACATTGCGCCACTTTCAAACATCACTTTGGTTTCGCCACTGGAAAGGGTTATCTCTAGGATCGGCACACCATGGTTGGGGTTTTTTTGCAAAAGAGTCGGTTGATACTGCTCGCCTTCATAGAGTGAAACCCTCTCAACGTCAAAGTCATCGCCCACACATTCATGTAACAGCCATTTGACTCGCGCGCTGCGAGTTAGTGGGTAGTGATACAGTTTAATATGTTGATATTCCATCGCTAAAACCTCATCTATATTTGCAATACCTGGTACCCAGCTATTAGCCGTTACACAATCAACACCGTTGCTCCTGTGGTCTTCTGTGATTCAACGGTATCATGCGCTCTGGCTGCTTGCGAAACAGGAAATCGCTGGGTAATCTCTACATTCAGGTCATTATTGCGAATCATATTGAACAGTGTCGCACTCGCATTTTCTAAATCATCGCGCTTCGATATATAAGCATGTACTTGCGGCCGAACCAATTTGAGCGATCCTTTAGCCGCCAACGTCAGAATACTAAAGGGTGGTACAGCTCCCGTCGCATTACCAAACGACACCATGGTACCAAGCGGTGCCAGACAATCCAGAGACGTTTCAAAGGTATCAGCACCCAACGAATCATAAACGACGTGCACACCTTCACCGTGAGTAAGCTCTTTGACTGTGGGTAAAATATCCTGGGATGAACGATTGATAACCTCGTCGCAACCATAAGATTTTGCCAACGCGACTTTCTCCTGTGAACCCACAATTCCAATAACACGAGCGCCTATCTTTTTCGCCCATTGGCACATGAGCGAGCCAACACCACCCGCGGCAGCGTAAATCAATACATTGTCACCAGGCATTACTTTGTAACTGCCATTGAGCAACGCCCAAACCGTTAAACCCTTGAGATAACAAGCCGCTGCAATTTCATCACTAATGTCATCCGGTATGACGACCAAACTACTCGCTGCAACAACACTGTGTTCGCTATATGAACCGGTACCACCGCCCAAATAAACAACCCTGTCACCAACAGACAAACCGCTAACAGTCGCTCCAACTTCTTCGACGATTCCCGCCCCTTCAACACCAAGAACTGCCGGGAATTTTACCGGGTAGAGACCCTTGCGCATATAAGTGTCAATCATATTGAAGCCGGCAACAGTATTGCGTACCAGCACATCTCCGTCTTTCAGTGCCGGCAGCGTGTAGTCCTGCCACTGCAGCACAGAAGAATCTCCATATTGGGTAATGACAATTGCTTTATTCATGAATAGACCTTTTTTCAGACTGTAATTTAAATATGGGAAGAGGCGTTAAGTGATGGTCACCATTATATTGCTTTTGTATTCGTTGGATATAGGCTATCCGCTCTTTGGTCATCGGGTGTGAACTAAAAAATTCGGGCATTTCATAATGACCGTTTGCTTGCAAAATCTCAAACAATTGTTCGGCACCTTCTGCATGTCCGTAATATGCTATCACAGCTTCCAATGCTTCTTCATCAGCTAGTTGCTCCTGCTCACGACTGAAAGCCATCGCAGTTAAAAAGTTTATCGGCGACAACAGCGACGTCGACATGGAACTATTCCCCAGACCTGCAATGCTGGCTAAAGCCAAACCTACGGTCATGCCTCTCCCCAATGTCGCAATAGGATCCCGGTTTTTTATATGAGCGATTTCGTGAGCCAATACCATCGCCAAGGCGTTTTCACTACCTAATTTTTCGAGGAGGCCTTCAAAAACAACAATATGACCTCCAAGTGTGGCATACGCATTAACAGTATCTTGTTCAACGTAGTGAACTGTTATCGCAAAGTCATCAGGCAACTGTTGATACACCGATAATTGCTCAACCAGTTTGTCTAAGTAGTTTTGTTTTTCGCTATCTTCTGCTGAAAAATATTCTGAGTTACCGAAGATATGTTCAGCCAGTTCTACTTCAAAATCAAACGGGGTAAATTTGACCAGCCATTCTGCTGTCAATAACAACAACACCAAAACAATAGCCGTCAACCCACTGACTGCAGTCAACATGAAAAAAAAATCTTTTAGGGGATTAGATTCACTGACGTTAATCCCTTCGGGAATTTTCGGGTTTTGATAAATCATCCTCGATTAACAGGAATCAGCGCGGTGCCATATGCGTAGACTTCTACACAACCCACCTGCTGGTTTTTTCCTTTGGTGATCGATGATGTCTCTAACTTAACATTAAAGATAGATGTCGCACCCTTAAATTTCGCCTCTTTCTTCATTCGCAAAATGGCTTCACGGCGAGCTCGTTCCAACAAAGATTCATAAGCGCTTATTCTACCGCCGAGCAAGCCACGCAAGCTGGCCGCTATGCGCTTAAAGTAATCAATTGAAATAACGACATTCCCGGCAACGAGTGTTGACTCAACCGGCGTAGGGTTGGGAGGAGGGAACCTGGAACTAAAACACAGAACAGAACGATAAAGATGCTCCCGTTGCTTTATCGATTTAAAATGACGCTGTTCTGCGAGCCGGCCAAAAAAATAACCGAGCGTAACAAGAATGACAAAAACAATAAGGTCGAACATAATCAACAGAACTCCATTGTCTTATTAGTCGATAACCACTGCCGTGCCATAGACAAACAGTTCGGCAGCACCAGAGGTGACAGAGGATGTAGAAAAACGCACGTTAATAACCGCATTGGCTCCAATACTGGTTGCTTGCTGAATCATTCTCGCTGTCGCTTCCTCTCTCGCCTCCTGCAATAGCTCGGTATAACCCACCAGCTCGCCACCAAATATATTCTTTATTCCTGCCATAATATCCCGGCCGGCATGTTTCGCCCTTACGGTATTACCTTGAACCATCCCAAGATGTTTGCTAATGGTTTTACCGGGGATGATCTCAATATTACTCACTAACATTAGTCGCTCCTTTTTCTTCGATTACCGCCGTCTCGGCTATTACAAAACTTAGCGGTACTGGCAACCTGCCAGATTATGAATAATGCTTTTGACAGTGTATCCCTTTGGCAAACACAACACTAATTGCCGATGCCTATCTATCGAGTTTCACAAAAAGTTGTAACCGATATAAAGTTCGAGCGCTCAATGACCTCATGGGGCGCTCTTTGCGAGCAACAACAGCACTAGCGCCCGGGTTTGTCTTGACTATATGGGGAGGAGATATGGATAAAATTTTTCGGAGATATACAGGTTAAAGACGGTCAGAAGGGCTAACAACGCCTTTTCCGCCTCTGTTAACAACGTGTGTATAGATTTCTGTAGTGGCGACATCGGAATGGCCTAACAGTACCTGTATTGTTCTTATATCATAACCAGCTTCCAACAGGTGTGTGGCAAAACTGTGTCTAAAGCTATGCGACCTGGCTGGTTTGTTAATTTGCGCTTGTTTAACCGCTTTACGTATATGTTTACTAAGCGCTGAAGGATGAAGATGGTGTCTTCTGACTATCTCTGATCGAGGATCTTTTCCTACCCTGCTAGCGGGAAATAGAAATTGCCATGAGGTCTCCCTGGCAGCACTTGGGTATTTGCGATTCAAAGCATCCGGCATATAAACATCTCCATATCCGTCTTGCAGGTCTTGGGCGTGCTGCAATTTTACTTTTGAAATTTGGCGTCTGATAGGTTCTATAAGCCCTTGCGGCAACATAGTCGTACGATCTTTGTTACCTTTTCCTGCTCTAACAAAAACATTATTACTGCCGAAATCGATATCTTTAACGCGTAACGATAATAATTCAGCGCTACGAAGTCCTGTACCATACATGAGTTCAACCATTAGTCGCGGTGTACCGGAAAGGAAAAATAATATATCGGTGATTTCCTGCTGCGTGTAGACAACAGGGAGTCGGCGGGGGGCTTTAGCGGGCGAAAACGAAAGGTCCTTGATATCAATACTCATAAATCGTTTATAAAGATAAACCAACGCGTTTAGAGCGATTTTTTGAGTATTCACCGAACAGAACTGATTAACTGCTAAGTCTGATAAAAATACTTCAATATCGACAACGCCCAAATTTTTTGGGTGCTGCTTGTTATGAAAATAGATAAAACGTTTAACCCAATGAATATATGTTTGTTCGGTTTTATAGGCTAAGCCTTGTTGTCGAATATGTTGGCGTAGCTGGTCCAGAAAGCGGGTTGGTTTAGTTTGTAATCTGTGGCGTATATCATCCATGAGTATACCTTCCTTGTTTTTTATACTATTACTGGTCTCAGACTAACTGTCAAATTCGACCCAAATAACGGGACCCCTTTCCCTTGATCACGGAAGTAGTGCGCTAAGTTGTTGATTTTTATACCTCACAGTATATGATCCTGACAAAGGGATTAAACATGTTGGGCAGGGAATGGCTCTTTTTTATGAAACCCTCCTCTATCCAAATATTTGTATCTCTTTGAATTGTAATAAATTTGTGCTTATGACCATATTACTCAAAGTCCAAATAGCGCGCCAAAGAGATATAAGGCCATAGGCTTATGAATAAGCTGTTA
>JBALTE010000014.1:0-76394 GCA_036963965.1 Oceanicoccus sp.
ACCCGACGAGAGAGCGCGCATTATAGGGACAAGCGCGCCACTGTCAACGGCTAATTGTAAATTAGTTTCAAAACTTGGAGAAACAACAGATTGCGATTAAAAACCGCTCGATAACAGACTAATAAACCATCAAATTGCCAAGCACTTACAGCGCACCGGCACGTTTGCGACTCACTGTACGCCGGTACTTATTAACCAAACGAACTAGCAGCAACGACAATAAGATCAAACTATAGATAAGAACCTCACCATAGTCTGAACGCACCAGCCAGATAAAGTGTGCACAAGCGAGCACTCCTATGACATAAACCAACTGGTGCAAGGTTTTCCACCGCTTACCTAATTTGCGTTGCGCCCACCGATTTGATGTCAAGCCCAGGGGAACCATCAACGTCCAGGCGATAATGCCCAAAGCCATATAAGGACGCTCCGAAAACTCTTCGACAAAAATCACCCAGCTCCAACCCAATAGATAGGTCAGAACAGACATCAGATGTAACGACGCATAAAACCAGGTATACAGACCAAGCATCCGACGGTATCGCAAAATGACAGACTTTTTCGCAAGCTGTTTAAATGGTGTTACCGCCAGAGAAAGCAGTAGGAAACGTAATGACCATTCGCCCGTCTCCAAAACCAGCGCCTTGCCGGCATCGGGCCCCAGATTACCGGTAATTGCCTGATAGATCAGGCCAGCCAAAGGAATCAGGCAGAGTGAAAAAACCAGCGGTTTACCGTAGGCCATCTGATTAGTAAAACTTTCTCAAATCCATACCACTATACAACGACGCAACTTGTTCACCGTAACCATTAAATGGCTCGGTCAGCATTCGGTTGGGTGAAAAGAAAGTTGATGGCAAGCGTCTTTCAGATTTTTGGCTCCAACGCGGATGATCAACATCGGGATTTACATTCGCATAGAAACCATATTCGCTAGACTGAAGCGTATTCCAGGATGTGGCCGGCTGTTTTTCCAAAAAACGAATTTTGACAATAGACTTGATACTTTTGAAACCGTATTTCCAGGGAACAACTAGTCGAATAGGCGCACCATTCTGCTTAGGCAGCTGGCGCCCATAGAGACCCGTTGCCAGGAAGGTTAAAGGGTGCATCGCTTCATCAATGCGCAGCCCTTCCACATAAGGCCAATCTATAATACTGGTCCGAGAGCGCTGCCCACGCATTTCACTGCGACGATCTAATGTAACAAACTGTACATATTTGGCACTCGACAAGGGCTGGAACTGAGTAATTAAGTCCGCCAACGAAAACCCGACCCAGGGGATAACCATCGACCACGCCTCTACACACCGCAACCGATAAATACGCTCCTCCAAATCAACTTTGCCGAGTATATCTTCCAGCGCATAGGTGCCGGGCTTCTCTACAGCACCTTCAATAGTAATTGACCAGGGATCGATAGACATAGCGTCTGAATAACGGGCAGGGTCTTCCTTGTTCATCCCAAATTCGTAAAAATTGTTAAACTGTTTGATATCCTCATAGGGTGCCAGCATCTCGTTCGTGTAATAACCGGAGCTACTATCCTGAACGACCTGTTTATAATCGAGCTCTGGAAGAACGTCCCCAGCCGCGGCAAAGCTCTGCGGTGCAGCCGCAGCCGCAGCGGATAACAACGAACCGGCCATAAACTGTCGCCGTTTTAGGTAGACTGCCTCCGGTGTAATATCTGATGAGACAATATCTGATGGCTTTTGAATAAGCACTCTCGAAACTCCTGATTATCATTCTACTACTGAGAGTACTACTAACGATAAAAATTCCACACGATGACAAAAAAACAGGAATTACGCTACAGACTCATCATCCCGTAATTTTGACCATACTGCAGTAGCGGGCCCAGATAGCGCATAAGCCATTGCGGCTAACAGTAAAATTCTGGCGGGATCCAACATGATTACTCCAAACAATAAAACCACGGCGATCACCACTACAAATGGCACCCGACCCTTCAGGTCGAGACCCTTAAAACTATGGTAAGGCACATTCAATATCATTAGAAAACCAACCAAACCTGTTAGGCAGCCAGCAGCAACTGCGAGCTCGACAGGTAAATTACTACCTACCCAGCCTTCAGCCTGGCAAACCCAAACTATTCCAGCGACAACTGACGCAGCAGCAGGACTCGCCAACCCCGAGAAAAAGTTCTTGTCTGCCGTCTCTATCTGGGTGTTAAAACGAGCAAGGCGCAATGCTGCACAGGCGACATAAACAAATGCGCAAGCCCAGCCAAACTTACCCAAATCGGACAGCGCCCAACTAAACATAACCAGTGCCGGCGCCACACCAAAGGAAACCATATCCGACAAACTGTCATATTCAGCACCAAACTTGCTCTGCGTATTGGTCAAGCGAGCAACACGTCCATCCAGTCCATCCAGAATCATCGCAACAAAGATAGCGATTGCCGCTGCCTCAAACTCTCCGTGCATACCAGAAACAACTGCGTAAAATCCCGAAAACAAGGCAGCGGTGGTAAATAAATTGGGCAATAGATAAATCCCTCGTCGACGCACAGTTTTACCATCGACAGAGACTTCCTCTTCATGCTCATCAATGAGGATCAGCGACTCAATCGATGATCCACTGGTGCCCTCGCCAGCCACTTTAGACTGATGCCCACTATCGACTGCATCAACTGCCTGCTCGGAATCCGCGTCGGGCAAGTCTTTAGAGGTTATTGCTGGTTCTTTCTGATGATCGTTCATAAATTTCTATTTTTCCAATAAGCTGCATGTTGTCATCATAGTTTAAAAGTCTCTTCGGTACGATGATTTGGCGCATTCCCAGAATGCTTTTACCAATGGGTTTTCCAGTCGCTGAGCCGAAGCACTCATTCCAACAGCAAAAGGCACCAGCGGTGGCTGCACGTCCAGCACTTGAACTTTATCTTTCAAGGGGCTGTTTACCAAAACCAATTCCGGCACCACACCTACACCAAAACCAAGACCAACCATACTGACAATAGCCTCGTGACCACTAACCTGAGCGTAAATATCTGGCCTGATCCCCTGGGATCGAAACCATTGATCCAGACGCGTTCGCGCTAAGCCCCGCTCAGAAACGATAAAGGGGATTTCTTGCCAGGGCAGTTCTGCACCGCTGGATAGGTGCGATTGTATATTACCTTCCACCGAACAATGAATTGCTGGATAGATAAATAATAGAGGTGAATGGGTCAACGTGAAAAACTGCAAACGTGAAGACAGCTTATCCGGCCGAGCTGCAATAGCAATATCGTCCTCCCCATTCAGCAGATGAGCTATACCATCTGCCTGGTCGCCCGTGCGTAATTTGATTTCGATATCCGGATAGCGCCTACGGAAAGGCTCCAGCACGTCGGACAGTATACTGTAAGCTGCAGTCACCGAACAAAACACGCTAATTTCGCCCTCGAGCCCTTCCGCCCCCTGCTTAATACTTTCAGAGAATGACTGCCACTGGCCCATTGATTGGCGAGCATACGTTTGGAATTGCCTGCCTACTTCGGTCAATCTGACACTTCTGTTATCCCGCTCTAATAGTCGCTGCCCAACTTCTTCTTCCATTCTCTTTATCGAACGACTGACCGCAGATGCGCTCATATGCAGCGCCTCTCCGGTCTGACCAAAATGCAAGGAGGTCGACAAATGGAGAAATAACTGCAGCTGTCTTGTATCCATCTTTAAATCCCGGCGATCGCCGCGTTGCAAATAACGCAACACAGTATGCCAAATGAATCATTTTACGCAACACTTGTTTTTCTATATAGTCGCGCCTGTCCAAATTACTGAATTTCCCGTCAATTGTTGTTTGCGGGAATAATGATCATATTGCTGGAGTAAAAATCATGGGTCAAAACTATTTCAATACCCTTCCACTGCGTTTGCAGCTGGAAGAACTCGCTAAATGTCGCTTCATGGCGCAAGAAGAATTCACCGATGGCTGCGAATACATCAAAGGTAAAAAGATAGTCATCGTCGGTTGTGGCGCACAAGGCTTAAATCAGGGTCTAAACTTACGCGATTCCGGACTGGATGTATCTTACGCTTTGCGCGCAGCTGCAATCGAAGAAAAGCGTCAATCCTATAAAAATGCATCGGAAAATGGATTTACCGTCGGCACTTATGAAGAGCTTATCCCACAAGCTGATATCGTGATGAACCTGACCCCGGACAAACAACACACCGATGTTGTAACCGCAATAATGCCGTTAATGAAAGAAGGCTCAACACTGGACTACGCTCACGGCTTCAACCTGGTTGAAGAAGGCATGCAAGTACGCAAAGACATTACGGTTGTGATGTGCTGTCCCAAATGTCCAGGTTCAGAAGTTCGAGCAGAGTACGTTCGCGGATTTGGCGTTCCCACCTTAATTGCTGTTCACCGGGAAAATGATCCCAACGGCGATGGTCTGGAAATTGCCAAAGCGCTGGCCTCAGGTACAGGTGGCGATCGCGCAGGAGTATTAGAGTCCTCCCCTATTGCAGAAGTTAAATCTGACCTGATGGGCGAACAAACCATTCTTTGTGGAATGCTGCAAACTGGATCAATTCTGTGTTTCGACAAAATGGTTGAACAGGGCATCGAGCCCACTTACGCCTCTAAATTAATTCAGTATGGCTGGGAAACTGTTACTGAAGGCTTGAAGATGGGTGGTATCACCAACATGATGGACCGCCTCAGTAATCCGGCCAAAATCAAAGCATTTGATTTGGCTGAAGAACTGAAAGACATCATGCGCCCTCTGTATGAGAAACACCAGGACGACATTATTGCCGGTGAGTTCTCAAAAACAATGATGCAGGACTGGGCGAACGACGATGTCAATCTGCTGGGGTGGCGAGCGGCTACTGCTGAAACAGCATTTGAAAAATCTGCCAATACCAGTCAGGAAATCAGCGAACAGGAATACTATGATCACGGCATCCTGATGGTTGCAATGGTCAAGGCAGGGGTTGAACTGGCGTTTGAAACAATGGTTGCCGCCGGCATTATTGATGAATCGGCTTATTATGAGTCATTACATGAAACACCACTGATCGCCAACACTATCGCTCGGAAAAAACTCTACGAGATGAATGTTGTCATTTCCGATACAGCTGAATACGGCTGTTATCTTTTTGACCATGCCTGTAAACCGTTGCTTAGAGACTTTATGGAAAAAATCAGCACGGATGTTATCGGCAAAGGTCTGGACTTAAAGGACAGTGGCGTCGACAATCAAGAATTGGTAGCGGTTAACGCGGCTATTCGCAATCATCCGGTAGAGGTTGTGGGTACCAAACTGCGTGGTTATATGACAGCAATGAAAAAAATTGTATAAACATTCAGTGCTCTAGCCAGAGTATATAAAAAAGGGCGGACCTGATTTCAGGTTCGCCCTTTTTATTATCAAATGTTTCGACAATACGATTATCTACAATTATCCAAACGATAGTTCCGCCAATATTGTTCCTTCAATATCGCTCCATTGATATAGCCCGGCTGACTAAAGTTCTAAACCACCAACGCCAAGCCAATCGGCTGCAAAGAAGCCGATGACTTAGTTTGCTCCCGCTCTTTCAAATACAAATAAATATATGTTCCAGCCAACACAGTAATCAGCGATACAATTACAGCAATTCTAATCATTTTCATCGTAACTATTTCAACACTCTCGACAATTTCTAAGCAAAAACAGTTAACTAATTAGTAAAGGTCCACTGTTCGTCAATATGGTTAGCTCGCTGGTCTTTTTCAAGCTTCAATAAATGAGCCAGCAATGAATAGCGAGCGATTGGATGTAATGAAGAATCAACATCGTCGTAAACCAAAGGAGTTAAAGAGTCCAAAGTCCCTGTTTTCTCTTCAGACAAAACACTTACGACCTTGCTCTCTCGCTTTAGCCGATGATCAATCAGATGCTGAATTTCTTCTTTCGGCGTATCAATAACGTGACCGTGAGCTGGACCCAGTGCATCAACAGGGTAATCGAGCAGTAATCGCAAAGAGTCAATGTAATCTTTCATATCCCCATGGGGAGGGATGATAACTACAGTTGACCCTTGCATAATATGATCACCGGTCAATAGCAAGCCATCTTCCTCCACCAGGAAACAAATGTGGTTGTCGACATGACCCGGGGTATGAATAGCCCGAATAGTAAACTCGGTACTACTGAGACATTGATTATGTGAAAAGGTCTGATCAGGAACAAAACTGTCATCCTGATGACCGTCGTTTTTCTCCAGTACATTGCCCATCAGCATGGCACCGGTCTCTTTTGCTAATACTGCCGCGGCAGGCGAGTGATCTGGGTGTGTATGTGTTACTAAAATCCAAGCCATTTTACCATCGCAAGCGTCAAGAATAGCCTTAACGTGCGAGGGTTCCGCCGGACCGGGGTCAATAACAGCAATTTGGTCACTGCCCACCAAGTAGGTATTTGTACCCGGGCCCGTCATCATCCCGGGGTTCGGAGCGGTAATTCGCCTGACATTTTTGGTAAGCTGAACTACTTTTCCGGCAACAATTTCAACCATATTTCACCTATTGAATTACTTGACTAACTAATACGCTGTTCTATTCAACCATATTGGCAATAGGTACCAGCGGGCTAACATCTGCTTCGTAGTTTACCCCATCTATCTCAAAACCAAATAATCTTAAAAATTCCTTTTTGTAGCCTTCCATATCACTGATTTCTGATAAATTTTCGTCGGTAATTTGACCCCACAAAGCTTCAACTTTGGACTGTACATCATCAGCAAGCTCTTTGTAGTCAGCCCGCAGACGCCCCTCATCATCAAGGCGCGGAGATTTTCCATACAGGCTCTCCCGAAATAACAAATCTATCTGCTCGATACAACCGTCGTGTTTGCCCGCCGCCTTCATTACTTTAAACAGCAAACTTTGATAGAGCGGCATAACCGGTATAGCTGCACTCGCCTGAGTCACCACCGCCTGCAACACCGAAACCCTAGCGTCGCCGCCACTGGTCGCTAACTTGTCTCTTATTGATAGTACTTTCTTGTCTAAATCCTTTTTGGCCTGGCCGATAGTACCGTTCCAGTAGATATCTCTGGTGACACGTTCGCCAACGTAGGTGTAGGCGGTTGTTTTACACCCCGGTGCTAATACGCCAGCTTCATCCAGCGCATCAATCCACATTTGCCAGTCTTCGCCGCCCATTACAGCAACAGTGTTATCAATTTCGTCCTGATTGGCTGCCTCGATCGAAAATGACTTTAGTATTTCTTTATCTGTATCAACACCTGTTTGCACCACGTCCTGGCCAATTGGTTTTAATGTGGAATTGTGAATTACCCCGGTTTTCGGATGCTGACGGCGAGGAGATGCCAAGCTGTACACTACCAAATCTACTTGTCCAAGATCCTGCTTGATCACATCAATGGTTTTTTGCTTGATTTCGTCTGAAAATGCATCACCGTTAATACTCTTGGCATATAAACCGTCTGCTTCTGCATAATGATGAAACCCTGCGGAATTATACCAACCAGCAGTACCGGTTTTTTTCCCAGTCCCCTCTTTTTCAAAGAACAAACCCAAAGTGTCGGCACCGCTACCAAACGCAGCAGTGATTCGAGAAGCCAATCCATATCCTGTCGACGCACCGATAACTAATACTTTTTTGGGCCCGTTTTCAATAGGCCCCTGATTCTTGACGAAGTCAATTTGCTCCTTCACATGAGCCATACAGCCCGTAGGATGAGTCGTGACACAAAGAAAACCACGTACTCGAGGTTTAATAATCATAAAAGGTCCTTGGCTTGTCTAAAAAACTGATAAAGATGTACAGTATTTGAACTGCCGCCATCATAACATTTGCTCGGTATTATAGACGGCTTGCGTGAGTAAACCACCCCTTTATAATGTTCCCCCACCATCACACTCACCAAGTACCCAAGAATCCTATGAGCAAAATAAAACTGGCCTATGCAACCCGGCCCGAATGGACTAGCGCAGTTATGGACGATTTTGATACATTTTTACTGGACCATGCCGCCGCCGAGAAAAAAGCCTCCGGGATGGCCGTATCCATGCTGTCACACTATCCAGACCGAGTAGAGCTAGTTACCGCAATGGCCGACCTTGCTGTCGAAGAAATGACACATTATCGTGAAGTTGTAAAAATAATCCACGACCGCGGCCAGATCACCAGCAAAGATGAAAAAGACCCCTATGTAAATTACTTCCGACAATCCCTGCGCAAAGGCAGCGACGAATACTTTCTTGATCGGCTGCTCGTTGGCGCAATCATCGAAGCCCGTGGCGCGGAACGGTTCGGCTTAATTGCCGAGGCCTTGCCTCCGGGGAAGTTAAAGGCATTTTATACGTCAATCACCCGCTCAGAGGAGCGTCATCTGGACTTGATGGTCGATCTCGCTTATCTCTATTTTAATTCAGCCATTGTTAACCAGCGGCTACTGGAGCTTATTACTATTGAAGCTGAAATTGTCGCAAAACTACCTTACCGATCGGCGCTTCACTAGCTAATGTCAGCCTTAAGAAAGTACCTTGATCAATATGCTGAGCCCGAATCTCTGAAACTCGATGGTTTCCCGGGAGAATTTTCGAACGGGTTGGTCGTACCTATGTACGATGAAGCACCCTGCGCCCTGGACCAATTTGTCAAACACCTGAATGCACATGATAGATTGTTGGTTATTGTGGTGATAAATCGACCACCGGCCGACATTAACACAGGCTGGGCAACCAAACTTTTAGCCCACCCTTTTTTACTACAAAACCCAATGATATGGCAGTCATCGAGCGAAGACCTGACGCTCTATGCCACCGGCAACAGTGCCTTACTGATTGTCGATCGCTGCCTAAAAGGAACCCCTATCCCCACGGATCAAGGGGTGGGACTAGCCAGAAAAATAGGCGCCGACATCCTCTGCCAACTCATCACTCAACGTAAGGTGTCGTCCCCGTGGATTTTCAACACCGATGCTGACGCGTCATTACCTGACAATTATTTTCAACTGGAAAATCACTTAAAACAGCTACCTCACCACACTCAGTCGATTGCAGCAATAACCTTCCCCTTCCAGCATATCTTTGTCGATGACACACCAAAGTTACCAACCCTTCTTTACGAATTTTCTTTGTACTACTATGTCGCAGGCTTGCAGTGGGCAGAGTCTCCCTATGCCTACCATACTATTGGCAGCACTATTTGCGTTGACTATCTTCACTACGCAAAAGTCAGAGGGTTTCCAAAACGGTCTGCCGCAGAAGACTTCTATTTACTCAATAAACTGGCAAAAACCGGGCGCATTGAATCTCTATTCACACCAGTCATTCAATTGCAGGCACGAGAATCTACCCGTGCACCTTTTGGAACCGGACAAGCCGTTATCAGCCTGGCGGAAAACGACGATCTTCTTTCAATGCCTCTTTACCACCCGCAATGTTTTCATTACTTGAAATTTTTCCTCGAACTGATGAATCACTTAATAGTAAGAAGGAGTGAAATCATAATCGCGGCCACCCATCTTGCTGTTAACAACAATTACTCAATAGACCTCGATCTAATAGCTAGAATCGCGCAGCAGTTTCGGCTCCAAGATGCGGTTAATCATTGTTTTGAGCACGGCAAAACTGAAAAAACACGCAGGCAGCAAATGGCTCACTGGTTTGACGGATTTAGAACTCTGAAATTTATTCATTACCTGCGCGACAATGGATTATCGCCTATTGAATTTCGCCACTGGCTTCAACGCAGCGATGAATACAGCCCCCCTTACAATCCTGTTTTAGCAAACCTGGCTGCCCAGATATGCGAAGAGCAGAAAAAACAATCTACTCTCTCAAGATAACTCATTGACGTAGTCATACCATGGAACCTAAAATCACTATAAATAGCCACTCATTTCATTGACTAGTACTATCATCCAGTGACCGTAAACGAGCCCTACTCATGACAGATCTATTAAATTTGACAGCTTTAAAGGGCGCCACCGTTAATCAACAACCCTATCCTTACTTCGTAATCGAACAATCTCTTAAGCCAGATAAAGTCGATGCGGTCATGCGCGATTTCCCAAACATCGATGAAGGCGGTAGCTTTACGCTAGACGATCTGGAATCGGGACCCCAGTTTGATGCCTTAATCAGTGAATTGAATGGCCCTGAATTTCGACAGCACATTTCAGAAAAGCTGGATTTGGATCTAAGCATTTTGCCGATGATCGTCACTTTGCGCGGATACTCTCGTGAAAAAGATGGCCGTATACACACCGACTCAAAATCCAAAATTGCCACCATCCTAATTTACTTCAATGAAAAATGGACAGCACCAGGCGGCAAGCTACGGATTCTTAACAGCGAAAACATGGAAGACTCTGTGGCGGAAGTGGTTCCCAATGCCGGTACCATGCTCGGGTTTAGGGTGACCGATGACTGCTGGCATGGTCACCCTCCCTATGAAGGCAGCAGGCGGTCGATACAAATTAATTTTGTCGCCGACGAAGCTGCTGTTAAAAAACATCATAACCGACATGGATTCACTGCTAAACTAAAAGGCTTCAAGAAATTCTTTGGCGGCAGCTGATTCCGGTTATACTATTGGCTTTAATCAGAATCCAATCACCCTCGCTTCATTTATCAGGCACCAACATTCAATGAGCAAACGCGTTCTTCTCATCAAGCTAACGTCGATGGGCGACTTGATGCATGCACTGCCGGCGCTGACAGACGCCAGCCGAATGGTTCCGAATATCAAGTTTGACTGGGTAGTTGATGAAGCTTTTTCTGATGTTCCAAGCTGGCACCCTGCCGTCGAAAACATTATTCCCAGCGCCCATCGGCGCTGGAAAAAAAATCTGAGTCAGTCAATTTTTGGCGGCCAACTTAAAGACTTTTATAAGCGACTAAACGCTGACGATTATGATGTCATTCTGGATGCTCAAAACAATCTGAAAAGTGCTGTTATTACAGGATTGAGACGCGGTCGCAGCCATGGATTAGACAAATTTAGTATACGCGAGAAACCCGCTCACTGGGCGTATCACTATCGCCATCCTGCGGACAGATCGCTACATGCAATTGCCCGACAACGACAACTATTTGCGCAAGCTATCGGTTACCAGGTACCTGAGTCAGACCCAGACTTCGGCATTGATCGCAATCGGTTGCAATTACCTGACTTAGAACTGCCCGATCGCTATTTAGTGTTTGTACACAACGCTAGCTGGACAACCAAATTGTGGCCTGAAAGCCACTGGGTCCAACTCATAAAAAAAGCAGCTGAAGCAGAATATCATGTAGTACTTCCCTGTGGTAATGACGAAGAGTTACAGCGAGCTCAACGACTCGCCGCGGGCCATGACAATGCTATTGCCTTGCCTAGGTTGTCGCTGTCTCAGGTCGGTGCAATCCTCGAAAAATCTAGCGGAGCAGTCTGCTGCGATACTGGATTATGTCATTTAGCAGGATTGTTAGGCGTTCCATCTGTAAGCTTTTATGGCCCCACCAGCGCAGCGCTAATTGGTGCTACCGGCCTAAACCAGCAGCATCTTATTGCCCGGTCCGAGATTTTTTCATGTGCTCCCTGCTACGCAAGGAGCTGTAATTTCAACAACAACAACCAGGAAATGTCAGCCTGTATGGCATCCTTCAGTCCAGAAACAACCTGGGATCAATTAACATCATTAATCGCTAATCGACTTAGCTGAGTCGACAAAAATTCAAGTAGTTCATAAAATTCCTGTGCATCATCTTTCAGATCAATAGCTTTACGCAGATGCTTAATTGCCTGCAGATAGTCACCCTCTTTTTTTGAAACATTTGCGAGGTGAAAATAAAAGTAAGGGTTTTTTTGTCGCAGCGCCAATGTCTTAGCAAGGTAATTTTCGTAGTCGTCCCTGCGGCCCATTTCTCGATACAGAACCGCCAAATTATTCATTGCCGAGTAGGACTCTGGATCTAGCTGCAACGCCATCAAATAAACACTCTCCGCATCGTCTAATTGACCATTAGCACGATAAACCGGACCCAAATTTGACCAAAACATTGCCTGACTGGACGCTAAATGAAGCGACCATACTATCATTTTGTAAGCTTCAACAATGTCACCTTTTGCAAAAGACTTAACAGAGAGGTTACTATAAAAAAGAGCTGACGCAATTTCATCATCGATTAATTTGGCCCTACCTCTCTGCTGCGCCTGATCCGTCACATCAGGCTGACTAATATCCATTAAATATCGCTGACTATTACTTAACTTCACACTGGCGTTAACATGTATATCCATAAACACCAAATTACCATCTCTAGCCCATTGCGGATATTTTTCTATCAACTGATAGTCAGCTTTCATTCCATAGTGACGGGCCAAGGCAATATAGAGATTAGCAAAACTAATACAGTTCGCGCTACGAAAATCAAACACTTCACTGGCGGTGAAATTATCACTACGCTCGTATTCAATATCAAGGAAAGCGGGATTCAACAACAAATTACGCAGTGACCGCGATCCTTGTTTGCTATCAATTCCGTCATAAATATACTGATCAAAGTATTCTGTCATTTCCAGGGTCAGCGCCACTATCGAAACCGGCTTTTGTTGTGCCAGAACCTGATTGGCCGTCATAATTTTGCCAGAGAATTGCAAGGGAGGGATTTGGTTTGCCGAGATCAGTTTTGGTGGGGTATTCACGCACGCTGAACAAACTGTCAGCAACACCAAACAAGACAGGCTTTTCAGAAGACCCAACACGTTACCCTCCTACTTATCCCTGTATACAGAGCTAAGGCTACTAATACGCAATGATTTTATTATAGGCCTTTCATAGGCAAAATAATGACTCGCAACTAACGAAACCAATCTAACCGACAGGCTTTTTAAGGCGAGTAGTTATATAGGCGGGCCTGCCTGTCGTTATCATTGCCTTGAATCCATCCGATCATTTACCCGACAACGAAATCTGGCCGCTCTGTTCGACATTAATTGCGGGAACAAAACGTCCAATATCCAATTTTATATTGAGCTGATAAGCCAATTGCTGACGCTGCTGTTTTAACAAGTCATTCAGCAAGCGGAAACCACCGAAGAGGTCTGCCTGCGCGGTAACAACCACATCTGCTTCACCGTAAGCGGCGACTATCGGTAAATCATTGCTGGCACCCGACAAAATTTGATGACCTTCAATCTTCGCTTTATAGGCTAGCCCCTGAAGTGCAAGTTCAATATTGTTGGGGTTGACGATATGTAAACCAATCTCAAAGTTCGGATTGAGCGAATCACCAGGAATAACGCGAAACGAGGTTATATTAACCGAGGGATCTTCAAAAGAGGGCTGCATACTTGCGCAGGAGGCCAACAACACAACAAAGAAAACCACTAAAAGTCTATTCATTGTAAGTCGCATGTTTTTTGAAAACATAAGTTTGTCCATTATATTACTATCAATTATTGCCGCGAGCCCATCCGCGCATTCCGGACACCCACAAGTTTTTCACCAAAGCTAATGTCCAGCACGTAACAAATCTTCCGAATAATGCAAGCGTCCATCAGCATCGATAATAATAGCATCAACGCCGGATAACTGATTAACCAATGCCAATCCCTTGTCGATACCCAGCACAAATACTGTTGTAGATAGGGCATCACTATCTACTGCGTCTTCAGCCAGAATGGTAACGCTTTGTACACGCATAGCAGACTTACCTGTCGACGGATTTATAATATGATGAACTCGCTCTTCACCACGAATGAAAAAACGCTCATAGTCTCCTGACGTTGATACCGATATATTCTGCAGGGGAATACGAACAACATACTGGTCTTCAATTCTTGGGTGACGTATTCCAATCACCCAGGGAGTACCGCGGCGATCCCCCAGTATTCGGCTATCACCGCCTGCGGACACCAAAGCCGAAGTCACGCCAAACGTTTTCAGTACAGCAACTCCTCGATCGACGGCATGTCCTTTGGCAATACCGCCAAGATCAATATTAAGATCAGGATGCCCAAAGAGAACGCTTTGATCTGCGATGTTTGCCGTTATTAGTTGGTAGTTTATTGCCTTAAGATTATCGTTTAACTGATCAGGGGCTGGCGATATTCCCCGGCGAAAATCGTACAAGCGGCCAACTGATGCGAAGCTAATATCGAACGCACCCTGACTTAATCTGGAATACCTAATAGATTTTTCGATCAGGGAAAATAATTCCGCAGAAATAGGAACCGGATTTCTTGCGGCCGAGCGATTGAGTTGAGAGAGTTCGCTTTGCTCCTTGTACGGGCTCATTAATTCTTCTACCCGACGCATATCTTTCATCACAGCGGCGATTGCCTTTTCTGCGATCACTGGATCCTCATGCCACAACTCGACGGCTACTAAGGTCCCCATGATTTTTTCTTCTGCGTTAAACCAATCAGCATTAGCGTGGCTGGCGGTCAGCAAAGCTAAATAGATTACCAGCATTAAGCGACAGCGTGTATTCAACGACACTTACAGATGCCCTCGGGTCTTAATCAGAACATTGCCATTAGCTTGCCTCTTCCCAAACCAGGCAATAGATTCATTAACTTCAGACGCTAGTCCATCCCGAGGCTGCAACTCAGCGTTAAACGTATAAGCCCCATCAGGATCGATATTCATTACCCCATTGACACCCAAGGTTGCATCAAAATCGTCAAATTGAACCAGCACTTGATGCTCTTGCTGGTATATATGAGCCATATAACTGCCCAGAGGCATGCCATAATCCCCACCTACCCAATCAATATACTCCAAATTAAGGACACCATCGACCGCAAGTAGCTTGTCATCCTTGAAGATCAGATGATCTATCACAAACGCAATGTCCCCTCTGATTAACATAGGAAACCAGGGTTCGAGGGCTCTAATTGGTAATCGGCCTTCCATTGCGGCGATGGTAACTTGCCCTTGCCTGTCAACCGACACCGTTGTACTGAGTATTTGATCTGGTGCCGAACTCGACAGATGTATCGATGGTTGTAATCGTAACAGCGAGAGAGGACTCAACTTCCAGTTTAAGACGCCTAAGGGCACAGACACACCATCGACCTCAACGATTGACTCCGACGCCTGACCTTGCCAGAACGTTCCACTGGTTTGCTGTAAAAGAAGCCTCGGCGACTCGGGCGACAACAAATTTCTCTGCTCCACTTCCGCCAGAATTATTGGGACAAGACTCGCCGGCAACCTTACTACAACCACCATCGCTACAATTATTACAGCCACAAGCAGGGTTAAAAACCATTTCATCGCTTAGTTTTCCTGCCGAAGACGCACAGACACATTAACCAACCCTGTAGCGGAGCCATTGGTGACGGACAGATCTCTAATAATAATACCGTTGCCGACTTCCAATTCATGTAACCAGGAAAGAATATTATCAAATACAGCATTTTCAAAACGGACTTGTACATCACCTGATGATGAAGGCTGAAACCGAGTCATAGACAGCGTGTTATTTTTTACTGTCGTGTCAATTAACCGAGTAAGATTCTGCTGCTTGCCGGCAACTTTAGATCCAGAATTTTGCAGCAGCTGATATTCCTGCGATAACGTTTTAACCGCATTTAAGCTGCGGCTCGCCACCTCATTCTGTTTTTCCAGTTTCTCTACAGCGATCGACATAGGACGCAGCAGTAACACATAGAGCAGGTAAGCAAGCACGACTACGCCACCAAGCAATAAGATGATTTGCTCTTGACGCTTCAAACTGTAAAACCACTGTTGCATAGATTTAACCTGCGAATTTACTGTGAGTAACGGAGCTATCTGTTCGCGACATTGTTCCTTCCTCAACCGCGAATGCGCAACCGCGCCCGGGTATTACTGCCATCCGCACTACTGCCTGTTAGCTCGGCTGTTAACCCCAACTTTTCCAGATTAGTACGAACCGTCTCTACGTCGTCAAATCCGGGAGCCAGAATAGTAATTCTGAATTCGGATTGTTTCTCGCTATAATTCAGACTCTGTAGGCTGATGCCTTCAATAGATTTTAATACCGGCCCTATTTGAACCAGCAATGACACAAAACCTGAACCTGTCGACCCTTTTAGCGTATTAACTTTACGACGCAACTGACGCTCCGGGTCCATTACCGCACCTTTTGGCACCACATTGCGGTAATGCGTTTCGATCTGTTTACGCAATGCTATATTTCTATCATCCAAAACAGTTAATTGTGTATAACTGGCAACAATTTGAATCAATATAACTACAGCCAATGAAATTGCCACTGCACGCCAACTTTGCCACAATTTTTGCCAGGGAAGTTTGGGGGCAAACTCTCCTTGTAGCAAATTAATTGCATTTTTTTCACTAAGGCTATATCCCTTTGACATCATCTGCCAATAATTTTCGACTTTCCATTCAACAAGGTTGTGTAATATATCCGGGATAAGACTAAGCGCTTCTGCCTGTTTCTCTGGCTGGCAATAAATATGCAAACGCTGCGGCAAATCATCGGCGTTATTCAGTAAGATAGTCAAAGCCTGACTTGCAATAGCAGGCTGTAGAGAAAACCCTTGATGCAGGCCATTGCGAACTAACCACCTTCCATCTTCAACCAAAATACTCCAGCTATCTTGTTCTATTGGAATAGCGTGTAACTCCGACACAAGCTGATCAACTTCTATATCATCGTGTTTGAGTTCAGATACAATACGTTCGAGTAAATTTTTGCTGACGATCGCCAAGGGCACAGTATTACCCTCGGCTAATCCTAGAGAAAAGTGCAACTCATCCACGTCATCAACACTATCATCCTCCAGAGAGTAGGGAATAGTTTGCTGCAACAGCTTGCGCTCATGATCATCAAAAGCCACTGTTTTTACTGCAACATCTTCCGCAGCAACCAGTAATACTAAACGCTTATAATTGGCAGCTTTTTCGGCAAGGCGCTCTCCATCACCAATGAAAAAGTGTTTTTCGTCGTATGTTGAATGCAGGTGATTTTCGTCAATTTCGTACCACTCGAAATTGCCGTTACCGCACTGTCTAGCCAATATTGTAGAGACCACGTGTATTTTCTCATTTTTCAGGATGTACATAATACTAATGACTGACTACCCGCTAATTGTCGCTCTTTTCTACCGGGCAGTCAGCGATACCATTCTTACTTCTGGCAATTGTTTTGATTGTTCCGCCTAATCCTCTATTCATTACACTATAAAGTGTATAAAGTCTGTCCAAAAAGAATGTTTCGGTTTGCAGTAAAAAATATTCGCTGCCGATACTGAAGCTACTCGTATCCAACATTGCCGATGGGTGCGAAGCCACAAAATCTGCAAGTTCGTCAAACCCGTCTTTCCAATCTAACGACTTTCCATCAATATCCCCATCACGATCATTTAACACGCCATCCGCCTCGGACTCTGATAGCGGTTGCAACACCCCTTCCTCATTAATTGATCTTAGCAAATAGTAACCCGCGCTATTTACATTTAACGGCACTCCTGTTGGCAGCGCCGCAATATGAGGTAACAAAGCGGAGTAGAGCTCTGCTGTGACCCCTTTGACCCACATCAGTTCAGACACACTTTGTAATTCTTGATTACCCGTTCTATATGGCAGATCCAAATTGCTGTAATAGGCTTCCTCTGCTCCACCCAATCCTCGAACATTGTTGTCAGCATCAATCCAGTCGGCCACCGCCAGGGTCACTTCTTCTGCTTGTCTTTGATCCAACGAACTATCTAATTCAAGCAGCTGTAGTAGGCGAATAAATACTTGCTGGTCGGCTGTATACTTCCCTACATCGGCGGCTGTTCCCGCCAGATTATTCAGATTAAATCTTCCCTGCAAATCACATAGTGTTCCGGCGATGACGCCCTGCGGCATTGGATATTCTATTCTCTGATTAAAACCTTCACTGCGGTGATCTTTGGCAATACTGGTTTTATCATCATTATAATCTGTCAACAATACTTCACGGGCAATACCCTCAGCACCGCGCATAAACGCGTAAGCTTGCTGACTATGCAGCTGATTTTCTACTCGTCTAAATGTCACCACAAAGTCACTGTTCAGCGTACTAGCCAACAATACCACTACAGTCACCACCACCAGCGCTAATATTAAGGCAGCGCCAGTTTGACGACGGTGACAAAGAGGACTAAAGCGACGGTATACTAATGACACGCGCCACCTCTCCAAAACCCTCAAGTTCAAACTGTATTTTAATTGCAGCTGGTAACCGTTGCGCTATATTCCATTCATCCAGCCACTCTCCGCCGAGAGGACTGCGGGAGGCACTACTCGACTCTGAATCAAGGAAAGCTATTTCAATATCACTGATGCCCTGTAAAAGCAGCGTCCGTTGCTGGCCGGCTTCTTCCGATACGCGGTCAAGTACCGACCAACTTTCTCTCCACAACTCATCATCCAACAATTGGTATCGCACACGCTGCAACTCACCTCGCGATAATTCGCGGGGGTTATCCCACCCTCGTCGTGTCAATATCAGCAAATAATCATTAAACGCCCCACCCACCATCGCTTCAATACGATCATCGTATTCGTCACGAATGGGCCGTGCCACCGCATTGCGAATATCGCGTTCAAGAACCGTTAACGGCAATTGAACATTGGCAATTTGCCGCGCTTGTAACTGCTGGGATTCAGCTGCGATCATTGACGTACTGAGTCCACTATAAGCCAGCAATGCAATAAAGGTTGTGATGGCCATAGCCAACAATACTTCGATAAGTGTAAAACCCGCTGGCAGCTTTTTCAAAGCGATTTCACGGCGCATGAAATTGGTCAACCATACCGGTTACAGTCACTATCGATGATTCATCATCTTCTTCAGCTCGTACAGAGACTTCTAACTGCAGAAAATTTGTATTTGCGGTTTTGATCGGGGTTATCGTCCAAAACCACTCCCTGTTAGCCATTGTTTCTTTACCTGTTCGTCGCTCGGCTAAAACCTTGTTGGTGTTTTGATTTTCCAGGTAGGCCAATTCCAATTGATTGAGCGCCACCCAATGAGCAATGGTTTGATCACGCAAATAGGCGGTATTATCAATGGTACTCATCATTTGGAATAGTAGCGACGACACAGCCATTGCCACCACCAATAACGCCACCATCACCTCTACCAGAGTGAACCCGCTGGTGATTTTCCTCGCTGGGCTACTCATAAAGATCTTGATCATCAGTAGTCTGGTCTTTGGCAATTTTAATTCGACCCAGTTCGTCTCCAATGATGATCACCTGACTATCAGGGTTTCCCCGGTCAAACAAAGTCATGGAAAAAGCGCTCATCTCGCCATTCGACAGCAGCCAAATTACAGGCCGCACTAACCCTGTCTCAGAGGTCTGCGCTGTAGCTGCTTCAATTCCATTGCCCGCCAGACCTTCACGTTGCTCAATAATTTTCTGTTTGAACAACACCTCCAGCTCTTCGCCGGTACCTTCGAGCTCCAACCTCAAACCGACTGACGGAGAAAATACAAATTCACCCGGCTGTTCATTTCTGTTCGCGAGTAGCCATTGTTTGTTGTCGTCAAGAATCAACCAACGATAACCAAAATATTCGCCATCATCGCCAGTTTCACGATAGACATCGACCCCCCATTGCTCACGACTTAACACAGCTTCCTCAGAAATCAACGCCAGTCTATTGGCAAAAAATTTGGCTTCACTCTGCAATTCGAAACTACTACTGCCTCCAATATTTAGACTGGCCATGCTGAAACCGAGGCCAATAATCAACAAAACGACTAACAACTCGACTAACGTGAAACCAGACTTTTTTGAGGTAACATCGCAACGTCGGGAAGCGCTAGCTCTGCCTCTCTCTTTAGAAAAACGACTAATGTCTTGCAACGAGGCAATGACCATAGACATACGACTACTGTGAAGAACCCGGTTTCATCCAGCTTCCAATATCGGCATTTTGATCTTCCCCGCCGGTGACACCATCAGCTCCCAGGCTGTATATATCAAATTCCCGATCACTGAATTCCGCCGGACTGAGGTACAAATACGGTCTCTGCCAGGGATCGTAGGGCAGCTCTTTCAGATAACCGCCTTTCTTCCAATTATTTGGGATAGGATCTATGGTGGGCTTCTCTACAAGAGCCTCAAGCCCTTGCTCACTGGTTGGATAAATATAATTGTTTAACCGATAAATACTGAGCGCCGTTTCAATGGCGCTAAAATCTGCGACCACTTTTTGCACTCGCGCATCATCAGCTTGATCCAAAACATTGGGGGCGACAATACTCACCAATAAACCAATGATGACCAACACCACCATAATTTCTATTAAACTGAAGCCACGCTGCCGCGCTTTGTTCATTACTGTTGCATGCTGTTGTTTCATAAAACCATCCCAAAAAGCCATTTAGGCAACTAAATTATTCATCTCTATAATTGGCAACAGTATCGCAAAAACGATACTACAAACGATCACCGCCATCACAATAATCATTAACGGTTCCAGGATCGCCATCAGATTACCAAGCGTCATTTCCAGCTCTCGTTGTTGTGTCGAAGCAGATCTTGCCAACATCGCTTCGAGCTCTCCGCTAGCCTCACCACTTGCAACCATATGCACCATCATCGGTGGAAACACCCCCGTTTGATCAAGGGCCCGATGCAAGCTCCCTCCCTCCTGAACATCTAATGCAACCGCCTTGCTTGCGGCTCTTAACTTAAGATTGCTCAGGACTTCGCCGGCAATGCGCAAGCCATCCAATAAAGGAACTCCACTTGAAGTTAGAATACTCAGCGTCGATGCAAATCTTGCGGTATCCATTGCAGTGACTACACCAGATATAAAAGGGATTTTAAGTATTATCGCATGCCAGATTTTCCGACGAGCAGGATCGCGCAACAGCTGCTGGACAACGACGATAATGACGATAAATGACAACACAACCATCCACCATTTTTCAGCAAAAAAATCGCTGCTGGCAATGACTATCCTAGTCAACATTGGTAGTTCCTGATTGCTGTGATTGAACATACCTACCAAATCGGGAACAACAAAAACCATTAACACACCAATAACAACAACAGAGAGTACAACGAGTACCGCCGGATATATCATCGCCCCCTTCAACTTTTGCTGGGTATATTGGCTGTTTTCAGTATAGTCTGCTAACTGTTCAAGAACGGTACCCAAAAAACCGGCATGCTCTCCAGCCTTTACCATTGCACAATACATTTCGTTGAACACCAACGGAAAATCACCCAGCGCGTAAGCCAGGGTATGGCCCTCTAGAACCCTACTGCGCACTTGTAACATCAAACTTTTTGTTCGCGATTTTTTTGCCTGTTGCGCAGTCGCTGTTAAAGCCTCATCCAGCGGCAGGTTCGATTGCACTAATGTCGCCAGCTGCCGAGTAATCAGCGCTAGCTCTGGCTGACTGATACGAGGCTTGAAGAATCGACCAAAACCTGGTCTGGCACCCGGCCGAGTAACTTTTCCGCCAGATTCCGATACTGCAATGGGCTTTAACTGACGGGATCGCAGCTGACTACGGACCTGGCGTTCAGAATCCCCCTCAAGTAAACCTTTGACCGTTCTACCATTGCTATCTAACGCTTTGTAACTAAAAGCAGGCATCCTTAACTACTATGCTGCGGTTACCCGCAACACCTCTTCTATTGATGTTTCTCCCGCCAACACCCGGCGGCGACCGTCATCAAGAATTCCAGCCGCATGCTTGCGAGCCTCTTGTAACAACTCGTGCTCTCCCGCACCGTTGTGAATCATCAATCGTAGCGTGTCATTGATCTCAATCATTTCATAAATACCGGTGCGACCTTTATACCCGGTATGATTACACTGGTCACAACCACTGCCGCGGTACAGCGTGACCGCTTCATGGTTGCTACCAACGCCTAACATCGCCAACTCTGCCTCAGCAGCGTGATACTGTTCTTTGCAATTGCCACATAACACTCTTACAAGACGCTGCGACAATACTGCAATAATACTGGACGACAATAAAAACGGTTCCACCCCCATATCATGTAACCGGGTAATAGCTCCAACCGCAGTATTGGTATGCAAAGTAGATAAAACCAGATGCCCGGTCAAACTCGCCTGAACAGCTATTTCAGCCGTTTCTGTGTCACGAATTTCACCAACCATCACCACATCCGGATCTTGCCGTAGAATCGCTCGTAAACCGCGGGCGAAAGTCATATCGACCTTAGTATTAACCTGGGTCTGACCAATACCTGGCAACAAATATTCAACGGGATCTTCTATTGTCAATATGTTCCGGCTACTGTCATTGATGTACGTCAGCCCGGCGTACAATGTTGTCGTTTTACCGGAGCCTGTAGGGCCAGTCACCAAAATAATACCGTGCGGGCTTCGCAGCGATCGAATGTAGGCCGCTTCCACCTCGGTATTCATCTGCAGCTGTTTTAGTTCCAGTTGCCCCGCCTGTTTATCGAGTAGCCGTAAAACAACGCGTTCGCCATGGGCTGAGGGTATTGTCGACACTCGAATATCAACCGCGTGGCCGGCCAGGCGAATAGAAATACGACCATCCTGTGGCACTCGTCTCTCGGCTATATCCAGTTTTGCCATTACCTTCAAGCGTGATACAAGCAGTGGCGCCAACATACGCTTCGGAGAAAGAACTTCGGTCAATACTCCATCAATACGAAACCGTATAACCAGACTTTCTTCAAAAGTTTCGATATGAATATCGGAGGCTTGCTCCCGCACTGCCTGAGACAAGATAGCATTGATCAATCGAATAATGGGCGCGTCATCTTCAGTATCCATGAGGTCGCCGGAATCTGGTATGTCATCCGCCAGTCGGCTCAAATCAAAATCAGCCCCCATATCTTCAGCCACTTGAATGGCTTCATTGTTGTCTCGTTGATAAGCGCGGGTAAGTCGTAGCTGAAATGCCCCATCACTGAGTTCAGTTGTATCAAAAGAAGTCCCAAGCGCTCTTCGCAGCTCAATCAACGTGTTTACCGTGAGGCCTTTGCGATACAACACCAACGGATGTGGCTCACGCTGCTCCAGTAATACGCCATGTGTCTGCGCAAACGAAAAAGGCAGCTGGGTAAACGATTGGTCGATGAGACTGCTAGACGAATCAATCGCCGGGCTCTGCAGTGTTTCTTCAGCAAGATCAGGCATTAACACCCCCATTAATCACTATTGGATTCTTTACTGACACTAACATCACTTTCCTGAATTTCTTCTAGCTGTTCCAGCTGCTTGCGCCATTCTGGTAACAACGGTAGCGTCCGGTCATCGATGAGATCAACTCCCTCTTCAATTTCACGCAACTGCTGCTCGCGAATGAGGCGATATTTACCCGCTGTGACACTATCCATTTGTCGTTTGTCGCGGACGATCGTTGGCCTCAAAAAAATCAACAAATTCTTTTTGCCAACGGTTGTAGACGTACTTCTAAACAGTCTTCCAAGATAGGGAATATCGCCCAAGATCGGGACTTTCTGTACACTCTCACTGATATTATCTTCTATCAGTCCACCTAAGACGATAGTCTGGCCGTTATCCGCCAAAATCTTGGTATCAATTTTTCGCTCACTGGTAATTGGGTTACTATTGAGAATTGCGCTAGTGCCAACGATATTCGAAACTTCCTGAGAGATTGCCAATACCAGCGAATCGCCCTCATTGATCTGTGGCGTCACTCTCAAGGTAATACCTACGTTCTCACGCTCAACCGTTTGAAAAGGATTATCGGGATTAGAGGAACTATCACCTGTCGCTGTGTATGACCCGGTTACGAAAGGAATACTTTGTCCGACAACAAAAGAAGCTTCTTCATTGTCGAGCGTCAAAAGCGACGGCGTTGACAGTATGTTAGCCGCAGTGTTTTGCTGCAGGGCATTCACTACTACATTAAAACTAAGGCTGTCATCAATTCTCCCTATACCTAATACCTGACCAGCAGCGCTCCCTATAGCCCCGGCGATACCAGCTCGTGCATCAACCGGATCACCATTGTCGTCGGTTTCAAAAGCCGAAGCAGCTATCGAGCTCCCTAGCCCGGAATTGTTCGAGGCGCCATAGGCTCCGCTGTCATTGATAAATAGCCACTCAATACCGAGATCATGTCCGTCGTTGTCGGTCATCTCCACGATGATCACT
Organism: Oceanicoccus sp.; assembly: GCA_036963965.1. GTDB lineage: Bacteria > Pseudomonadota > Gammaproteobacteria > Pseudomonadales > Dasaniaceae > Oceanicoccus. Next base: position 24,097 of record JBALTE010000014.1, read on the forward strand.
TCCACTTGCACCTGAGCACGGCGAATATCCAGTTTCTCGACCACTGCCAGCAAAGATTGCATCGTGTCAGCTTCCGCCGTGACAATTAATGAATTGGTTCCATCATCCGCCTCTATCGTCGCGGCAGTTTTACCGGCCACTTTGGTTTTGTCATTGCTTTCGTTCATCCGTTCCATGTTCTGAACGACTTTACTCAATACCGTTGATAGCTCTGTGGCATCGGCATATTTCAAATAGATAACTTTAACGTTGCCGCTCTGAGCCAACGGCGTATCAAGATAAGTAATGAGTGATTTTAAACGCTGGCGTTCCAGTTCATCGCCGGTCACTAATACACTATTCGTGCGCTTATCTGCCACCAGAATAAGCTTTTTGGATTCGGCCTGACCTTTGGCTGTTTCGGTCTTTTGCAATTGCTGAAGCATTCTGACAATTTCTTCAGCAGACGCGTGCTCCAGTGAAACAATATCGGTTTTTTCTACGGCCGACAGATCAATGCTTTCAATCACCTGTCTTATCCGGTTTATATTCGCCGTGGTGTCAGAAATAATAATGGCATTACTCGGACCATAAGCAGCCATATGACCCTGTTGTGGAACCAACGGTCTCAGCACCGGAATAAGTTTTTGTGCCGATATATTTTCGAGCTGGATAACCTGAGTAACAATTTCACTTGTTATAGAAGTACGTTGACCGCGAATTACCGGAACCGGTGCTGTTCGAGCATCTTTACCGGGAATGATACGTGTCACATCACCAGAATCGACAGCGGCAAAGCCATGTATTTCAAGAATGGATAAAAATAGAGAATAAAGCTCTTCGCTATTGACCGGAGTGGCAGAAATAACCTGAACTTTACCTTTCACCTTCGGGTCAATAATGATGGTTTTTTTGGACGCTTTAGCAACAAACCGAATCAATTCCTGAATATCGGTATCTTTAAAATTGACTGTCCACGTTTGCTCCGGGACAAGCTCTTCGTCTGCGGCATAGACTTGTCCAGAAACACCGACACTAACAGTCACAAAGGCCGACAGAAGTAACCAACGAATTTTTTTCAGGAAAACTGTGTTTATAAACGCCATCAAGCGCATTGTATTGAAATCCTTTAACAAGTGGTCTGGTATGGAACCCAACGATAATTCTTAATCAGCATCCGCATTCTCTTGCAAGGATACTAACACTTCAATTGAATCACCGTTGCGATCAACGGTAAATGTGGCTTCAGTGGCAGCTCGCATAAGCTTGTAAATTTCTAATGCCCGGGAGGGTTCATCCAGCACAATACCATTGACGCTTGTCACAATATCATTACTTTCAAACCCCAATTGCGAAAACTGGCTTTTGTCTTTCCCCGGGCTAACTCGATAACCGACGAGTTTTCCTTCTTTTTGTGCCGGCGATATACGTAACACCTCTGCCAGTGATTTGGGGTTTGTGTACAGTTTATCCCGATAATCATTTGCCAGAGTTGTTACGTTGCTGTCGTTTCGTTTATCAGTGACGATGACATCTCTGCGTTTATTATTGACGGGGGTATGGGTAATAGGCTTTCCCGCAGCGGTGCTTTTTGAGTTTTTCTCCTGATCATATAACCACAGAGATTCATAGCGACCCGCATTATTGAGAATTACGTGATCCAGAAACACCCTGGCTAATTTTACATTATTTCCAGCCGGCAGCTTATCACCAATGTAATATTGGTCCTGCTTACCCTGAGAGACAATCACCGCAATCGATTCAGAATCATCCGGCGTATGCACTATACCCTCCAGAGAAAGGTTTAGTCTTGTCTTGGTAGCATTAAAAACTATCTCCTCCCGCATCGGCTTGACCACGTCGATGGGGGTCGCTCCCGCCTCACCAAAGAGATGTGTTTGCTGCAGCTTTGCAACTGCCGCAGCTGACGCCGGAAGCGTCTTTAGCGGCAGGATCTGCATGTCGTCGCTGCCGCTGACAGACGCAGTCTCTGTCGTTACAAATAGTCCTGCCAGCTGAAGCACTATCGTCAATATCCACAACCCGATCAAAGCACAGATAATGTTCCGGACGAGTGTCACCGGCACAAATTTCGCCGATGTCACTATCTGTTGTCCAACTGAAGTCAACCGGCCAACAATCTGGTCACTTGTCAATCTAACACCTCTGGTCTATTACGGTTGACCTTCATTATATGGGGCGTGCCAAGCGATAGAAACCCTGTAAAGAATATTTAGAGGGAATTACAGCAAACTGTGATTTAGCGCATGCCTGTGTTGCAAGAACACCGAAATCAACGAAAACTGGAAAACTGCAGGCTATGTTCTAAAATTGCTCCTACATAGGATAAATCCGGGGTAGGAAACACTAATGTTTGGTACATAAATACCACTACGTAAAGCCAACCCGGAAGACTATAGAACAATGATGACAGGTATATGACAAGCCTGCGAAAAACAAATTCCCTCGCTTTAAATTTGGTAGCCATGAGCCAACGATTTTTCTTCAACAGACGATCCGGTATTGATCGGCGCACTGGCAGAGACCCGCGCCTGAATCCCAGATTGGATTTAAGCCATAAACGGCGGCGAAAAACGGATGAGCGCCGCAATCGCGGCCGCACTGATGCTGATGACTTCTATGCGTCTGACAGTTACGCCCACCAACAAGACTTAAGCCGCACCCCTGATAAACACTAATCCATGGCGGATCAGCCGCCAACCAGACTGATCATTACCCCTGCAGCAACAGCAGAGCCGATTACACCAGCCACGTTAGGGCCCATTGCATGCATTAACAGGAAATTATGGGGGTTAGCTTCCAAACCGACTTTATTGGATACTCTAGCGGCCATCGGCACAGCCGACACACCAGCTGAACCAATCAGTGGATTGATTGGTGTACTGGAAAATCGGTTCATCAGTTTGGCCATCAGCACCCCGCAGGCAGTTCCAATACCAAATGCAACAACACCTAACAGCAAGATACCCAGCGTATTTAGATCGAGAAATTTATCTGCGCTTAGCTTGGAACCAACAGACAAGCCCAAAAAAATTGTCGTAATATTAATCAAGGCATTTTGCGTAGTGTCGCTCAGACGATCAACCACTCCGCATTCGCGCATCAAATTACCGAGACAGAACATGCCCAAAAGCGGTGCTGCTGATGGCAAAAACAATGCCACCAGAATCAGCAATACCAGCGGAAAGAAAATTTTCTCGGTTTTGGATACCGGGCGGAGCTGAACCATTTCAATCTGGCGCTCTTTCTCAGTGGTCAACGCCCGCATTATTGGCGGCTGAATCATTGGCACCAGCGCCATATATGAATAGGCCGCAACCGCAATGGCCCCTAACAGGTCTGGAGCGAGAATGCTGGCCACATAGATAGCTGTCGGCCCGTCTGCACCACCGATAATACCAATAGCCGCTGCATCAGCAAGACTAAAATCCATTACACCCAAGGCCGTCAATCCAACGGCACCCAATACCGTAGCAAAAATTCCAAATTGTGCTGCCGCCCCAAGAAACAATGTTTTTGGGTTCGCGAGCAAGGGGCCAAAATCGGTCATTGCACCCACCCCCATGAAAATGATCAGAGGGGCAGCACCACTGGCTATAGCAACAGTATAAAAATTGTACAGCATGCCATTCAGAAAACCATTATCTGTGGCCACCTGCACCGCGGCCATATGTGCTGACGCAGTAGATAATTCATACGCATGATAAATATCCTTTCCGGTCTCCCAGCTCGACAGCTTTAAGACCTCTGCAAGCTCACTCAAAACGGCAGGGTCCGCTGAATAGATTGCATTTTCAACGCCGGAAAATGCCAGACCAGCCCCAGGAATATTGGCCAAAATACCCCCAAAACCTATTGGCACCAGCAATAACGGCTCAAAGCCGCGATTAATAGCCAGATACAGCAACAGCAAACCAACCAGAATCATTATCAACTGGCCTGGAGCCATTTGATAGATACCCGAGTCGTACCACAGAGCTAATAGCTTATCCATGTATCAGGCTCCGCTAGGCAATCATTATCAGAATATCGCCAACGGCAACGGAATCACCCTCTTTCACAGCTACTGAACCCACTGTCCCAGACCTCGCTGCACGGACTTCAGTTTCCATCTTCATCGCCTCAAGCACGATAATGATGTCACCCTGCTGAACATGTTCGCCCGGCACAACATTTACCTTAAAAATATTACCTGCTAACGGCGCCAGCAATGGCTCTCCCACTTCAGCGCCGGTAGTTGGCGTCGATACTGGCAAAATAGTGGATACATCCCCACCTTCGGATACCTGCACAACATAACTATTGCCACCAACAGCAACGGTATACACCTCGGTACCTCCGCCTCCGGCCTTGGCTTTCACTGGTGTATCCAGGGTATCGCTGGCTGTTGGTACCGGCTCAAATGCCTTCGGGTTGTCTCGATTTTCTAGAAACTTCAGGCCAATTTCGGGAAAAAGTGCGTAGGTCAGCACATCGTCTATCTGGTTCTCGCCTGCTGCGAGCCTTATCCCTTTCTCAGTGGCCACAGACTGCAGTTCACTAGTCAAGACATCAACCTCCGCCGCCAGTAAATCTGCCGGGCGACAGGTTATGGCTTCCGCACCGTTAAGCACACGAGCTTGCAACTCTCTATTCACTGGTGCCGGTGTCGCGCCGTACTCACCCTTCAGCACACCAGCAGTCTCTTTGGAGATCGACTTATACCGCTCGCCAAACATAATATTCATCACCGCCTGTGTACCTACAATCTGCGATGTTGGCGTCACTAATGGAATAAAACCCAGATCTTCGCGCACACGCGGGATCTCTTCCAACACAGCATCCAGCTTGTCAGCCGCGCCCTGATCCCGAAGCTGGCTTTCCATGTTGGTCAACATCCCGCCGGGAACCTGGGCAACCAGGATTCTCGAATCAACGCCGCGCAACGACCCTTCGAATTTTGCATATTTTTTCCGTACTTCACGAAAATAAGCAGCAATCTCTTCCAGCAATATTATATCCAGACCAGTATCTCGGTCTGTGTCTTGTAACATAGCCACTACCGACTCTGTGGCAGAGTGACCATAGGTCATACTCATTGATGAGATTGACGTATCGACATTATCAATACCCGCCTCTATCGCCTTAAGTGCTGTAGCCGTTGATAATCCGGTTGTTGCATGACACTGCATATGAACCGGAATACTAAGTTCCTTTTTTAAGCGACTGACCAATTCGAAAGCCACATACGGCTTTAACAATCCCGCCATATCTTTGATGGCAATCGAATCAGCCCCCATAGACTCAATATTTTTCGACATTTCTACCCACAAATCGATGTTGTGCACAGGACTCAGGGTATATGAGATCGTCCCTTGTGCATGTTTCCCGACCTTGCGTACCGCCTTGATAGCTGTCTCAAGATTACGAGGATCATTCATTGCATCAAAAACTCGAAACACGTCAACACCATTTACTGCGGCGCGCTCAACAAACCGCTCCACAACATCATCGGCGTAATGACGGTACCCGAGAATATTTTGTCCTCGAAACAACATCTGCTGCGGTGTATTTGGCATTGCCTTCTTGAGTTCGCGCAGACGCTCCCAGGGGTCTTCTCCTAAATACCGGATGCACGCATCAAAGGTAGCACCACCCCAGGACTCCAAAGACCAAAACCCCACCTGATCCAGTTTCTCGGCAATCGGTAACATATCGTCCAATCGCATACGCGTAGCAAACAGCGATTGATGCGCGTCACGCAACACGACATCCGTTATACCCAGAGGTGTTTTATTTTCACTCATTGCCAAGACCTTAATCAAAATGTGTTGTTCACGTACCTGTGATGACTACGTAATATCTATTTTCTACTTATGGCGCGAACGATATTTATGGATAGCAGCACCGATTACAGCGATCAGCTGTTCATCATTTTCGGCCGCGCGCTGCATGGGTACGGGTGTGACTGGCAATGGTTCCGGCTTCACAAAACGGCGCACCACTATAGACATGACTGTTGTCGCAACGATAAGCAATGCCAAAAAAGTAAATACAGTACCCATGCCGTAGAGCATTAATTCGATACCCTGCTGCATCAACTCACTCTGCATTGTTATCCCCCATTGCTATTCCTTGCTGGCAGCAACATTGTTGATCGATAATCGCGTTCAACCACCGAAATAGAGCCACTAATTTACAGTGATTAATCTCTAGAGGCAACAAAAAAGCCCTCAAAAAGAACACCGAAAAATAATACAAACTCTTTATAATCAGCAACTTATGACAAATAAACCACTCTAAAAAAGACAGCAAAAAAATAGTAAGATAGATACTTGTCAAATTCTACTATGGTGATATAGTTATGCATAACACCAGAACAGATATAACACACTGTTTTTCCATTGACTAACAAGGTCTCCGATGAAAATAAATCCAGCAGCACCGATTATTGCCACCCTGTTACTTGGGACCATAATACTCGTCAATGTCGCCTTCGCCGAAGTAGTTACTAAAACAGTAGCACTGGACGACGTAAAGAAAATTCGGCTATTCGGAGACCATGAGTTCTATGTTACTCAGGGTGACGACGAGTTTGTCAAAATCACAGCAACGCGGACATTACTGCCTAAAATTCTCGCTGAAATTCGCGGCGATACTCTCATCCTTAAATCCAGGAACTCCGGATGGAACTTGTTTAACTTCGATTCCCATGCCCGGTTTGATGTGCAGCTAAAAGATATCCGCTCGATCCACACCTCAGGCTCCGGCTATGTCGAAGTAGACGACCTTAGCACTGGCGACCTCTCAATAAAACGCAGTGGCTCCGGTGACTTGCTGTTTGCACAAATCACTGCTGAGTACGTTAAAATTGAAGTCTCTGGATCTGGCGATATCAATGGATCGTTGCTAAATGCTCGCGAACTGGATTTACGCATAAGCGGTTCCGGTGACATCCAATTGCAGCAATTACTGATCAACGAAACGATCGATAGCAATATTTCAGGATCCGCTACGGTCACAGTGGATAAACTCATCGCCAATGAATTGGAAGTAAGTATTTCCGGGTCGGGGGAACTTACTGTAAACGGTAAAGGTAGGGTCAAGTACCAAGAGATTGATATTACCGGATCGGGGGGTTACTTCGGCGCTCAAGTTATTAGCGAAACCGCAAGGCTTGATATTGCAGGATCAGGTGATGCAGACATTCATGTCATCGACAAACTAGCAGTCGACCTTACTGGCAGTTCTGACGTCATTGTTCGCGGCAAACCAACTGTTGATTCAAACATTTCAGGCTCAGGTGAAATTCGTCTGAGCCCTCCTCACTAGGCCCCTTCTATGTCCACACAAGAGCATTGGAACGACGAGCAGCCCATCTACCGACAGCTTCGTGACAAGGTTATAGCACTGATTATGGAAGGCGTTTTCCCTGAGGGAGAAGCGATACCTTCGGTGCGACAAATCTCTATTGATTACAGCATCAACCATTTGACCGTATCAAAAGCCTATCAACAATTAGTTGATGAAGATCTTCTATTTAAGAAACGGGGTGTCGGTATGTTTGTCAGTGATGGAGCACAAAAAAAATTGATCTCTAAGGAACGAAACAAATTTCTTCAGCAGGAATTGCCGATGATGATACAGCGCATGAATCAACTGGGAATTACTAAAGATGAAATTGTCGAAATTCTTGAAAACAACAATAAGGATAACAGCTGATGCATTCCTCTATCGATCCAACAAGCGAGTCAACATCCGAGATATTGGTCAATGCCCGTGGATTAACGAAGCAATACGGCAAGACGGTTGTGCTCGACCACATTGACCTACAAATTGCGAAAGGAAAAATTGTGGGTCTGATTGGGCCAAATGGTGCTGGAAAAACAACCGCTCTTAAAGCGCTGCTGGGTTTAACCAGTTTTCAGGGAGACGTTAGTGTATTGGGAATGGACCCAGTCAAGCAGCGTACCCAGCTACTGGGACACGTTTGTTTTATTGCCGACACAGCAATACTACCGCGCTGGCTCAAGGTATCCCAGGCACTCGAATATGTTGATAGCGTACACCCCCGCTTTGACCTTAGTAGAGCCAAAGAACAATTAGCATCGACTACTATTGGCTTAAACCAACGAATATCGCAACTGTCAAAGGGCATGGTAACGCAACTACATCTGGCTCTGGTAATGTCCATTGACGCAAAAATACTGGTTCTCGATGAACCTACACTGGGTTTGGATATTTTGTATCGCAAGCAGTTCTACTCATCCCTTCTCAACGACTACTTCAATAAAGATAGAACAATTATTATAACTACCCATCAAGTTGAAGAGATTGAAGCACTATTGACTGACCTGATATTTATCCACGATGGGAAGCTAGTACTCAACAGCGATATGGAATCGCTGGAAAGTACCTTTTTTGAAATTGAAACAACCACAGAAAATGCCGACATAGCCCGCACTTTGCAACCAATCAGTGAGCGTTCCATTTTAGGTGGCAGTGTTTTTATTTACGAAAACATAGCAAAAGAAAAACTGGTGGAATTGGGACCCATACGGACTCCCAGTGTGGCCGATCTATTTGTTGCCAAAATGCAGCCATCTCAGGGAGCATCCCATGAATAACTATTTAGTCCTGATCAAACGAGAGTTCTGGGAACACCGTAGCGCTTTTGTCATTACCCCCATTGTGATGATGACACTCCTAATTACGGTCATGTTGCTAGGGCTTATTTTTATGGGCTCTATCAATGAATTCTCTTACGAAAAAATCATTCATACACAAAACGATGATGCGGAAAGACATATTAACATTCAGTTTGATGATGATGTCACCGTGGTATCCGATGACGACAATACACTAATATCCCGATACATCGGCAATCAAAAAACCATTGACGATGGTCTGTATGCCATTCATTCAATATTTATTGTTACGGCCTTCTTTATTGTACTTTTCTATCTGTTAGGAACGCTATACAACGATAGAAAAGATCGAAGTATTTTATTCTGGAAATCAATGCCGGTTTCAGAATTGCAAACCATCACTGCCAAGCTGATTGTAGGGCTCATTGCCGTACCTCTCGCTTTTACATTTGCCTCGTGGGCTATTCAGTTGTTTTACTCGATTGCCGCGATGATTTTTGCCACCAATCTGGATCATGATCCCTGGCTGGCTATATGGCCATACCTTAACCTACCTCGCGCATTCGCCACCCAGTTTGGCCTAATCTTCATTGTGGCTATTTGGGTGTTACCCATATCTGCATGGCTATTGACCGCCTCCGCGTTTGCAAAACGGTCCCCATTCCTAGTGGCCACGATTCCCATCGTGACACTAGTCATGATTGAGGGACTCATCTTTGAGACCCGTTATTTTATCAACTGGGTCGGTAATAATTTTGCTCTCGACGGCTTATCAACCCTAACAGGTCAAAGCTTTGATATTGACGTCTCAACCTATTTTTCAAACGTTGCTTTCGGGTTGGTGATAACACTTGTTCTTCTAACAATTACGGTGTGGTTACGAAACAACCGATTTGAAATAGAGACCTAAGGCTCTCTGACAGAGAGCCTTAGGTCTCTAATAGAGGCTGAAATCGTGCAAAACACGCTATCACTTATCAATGTCTTCACTCAACATAGAGTCGCGTCTAATTTGCTAATGATCATCATGATAATGATGGGAATGTGGGGATTGACCCATATCAATACGCAACTAAACCCAAACCAGCGACTAGACAGTATAGGCATACAAATCGGCTGGCCAGGCGCCAGCGCTGAAGATATTGAACGACTAATAACCGAGCCTATCGAGTATCAAATTCGATCACTTGATGATTTGCAAGAATACCACTCTACCAGCCGCAACTCTCATGTGTGGATTTCTTTGAAATTCGATAGCAGTACAGATATGAGTGAAGCACTGGACGCAGTCAAGCAACAACTCGCCCAAGTGCGCGACCTCCCACCAGATATGGAACCGCCGATAGTTGCCATTAGAGAACATAGCGAACTGGTAGCAATGGTATTGCTGACAGGTAAAGTTAGCCCGTCAGAATTAGCCGTATTAGCGAGACAATATGAGCAGGAACTACTGGAGCTAGGCATCGATAAAGTTGAGTTCCAGGCGATGCCAGAAGAAGAGATTGCAATTCAAATCAGTAGCCTAAAATTACTGGAACTGGGCGCATCCCTCGACCAGATAGCGGCTACTATATCCAGCGCCAGCAGCGACGTACCTTTTGGCAGTATCGGTAAAGGACAACATAGTCGAGAGCTAAGAAGTCTCGATCAACAAAGAGATGTAAAAGGATTTAATCAGCTGCCGGTGAGAAACATCGCCCAAGGTGATCTAATTCCGTTGGGAGAAATCGCCGACATCAAATTACAGCAGAGGGACAATCAAGTCTCGGCTACACATGGACAAAAACCCGCTGTATTAATGCGAATCATTCGGGCATCCGGTACAGACACTCTGGAAGCCGCCGCTATATTGAAAAAATGGCATCAACAAAGGCAGAGCGACCCCAACAATGGCATCGAGACTAAGATATTCCTTGAAGCCTGGTTGTTCGCCAAAGACCAAATCAACTTGATTGTGAAAAATGGCTTAGGTGGTTTGATACTGGTAATTATTGCATTGCTAATATTTCTCAACGGCCGTGTGGCGTGGTGGGTGATGTTAGGTATTCCAGTATCATTTCTCGCAGCATTGGCAATATTTTATTTCCTCGGCGGCACTATTAATCTAATCAGCATGATTGCCCTCGTTATGGCCCTCGGAATTGTTGTCGATGATGCAATAGTTGTCGGAGAGCACTCCCTATCCCGCTTCCAGCAGGGAAATTTATCGCCGGGAGATGCCGCAAGCAGTGGGGCCAGCCGTATGTTTACTCCGGTTATGGCGTCGTCGCTGACCACTCTGGCCGCATTCTTCCCTCTGATGATGGTGGACGAGGACTCGATTCGGGAGATCCCTCTGGTTATGTTACTGGTAATAATAGCCTCCCTCGTTGAGTGCTTTCTGATTATGCCCGGACACTTACGTGGCAGCTTCGAAAAGCTGGCAGCTATGAAAAATGTTAACAAAAAAACCTCAATGTCCCAGTCTTCTTTTCGAGTAAAATTTGATCGTGGGTTTTCTCATTTTCGAGACACCCGGTTTATGCCTGTATTGCGCTGGACGCTGGCAAATCGTCAGGCTGCTATTTGCCTAGCTCTTGCAACATTCATGGTTGCTTTCTCGTTACTGATAAGCGGACGTATAAAACCCGAACTAAATTTGAATATCAATTTCGAGTTTCTGGAAGCCGGTTTTGAATTCACCGAAGGCGTCAGCCCAGAAGAAAAGTCTGATATCGTGAGTACGATTGAACAGGCAATGCTTGACGCCGAAAAATCATTGGGCGGTAATTTACTGACATCCTATATATCGTTTGAGGAAGAAGCATTTATTGATCTCGAGCATAAGCGCGGTTATCAATACGGCAATATTATGGTTGAGTTGGTATCACCAGACCAAAGAACCGTTACGTTAAAACAATTCACTGCAGCTTGGCGATCAAAACTGCCTCCCCTACATCAAGTAGAAGCATTGCAAATCGAAACTGGTAACAAAAACTGGGCAGACTTGTCACTTCATTTTAAAGGTAGTGATATAAATGCGTTGAAATCGGCTTCAGCAGAACTTCAAGATGTACTCACTCAAATTCCCGGCGTCAGTAATGTTTATGACGACCTTCCTTACGGCAACGAGCAATGGGTGTTCCGGTTAACGTCAGAGGGACGCCAACTGGGTCTTACTGCATCGGCTATCGGGCGCCAAATTTACTCTGCCTATGAAGGCTACAGAATACAACTATTCAACAGTAAAGGTGCCGAAATAGAAGTGCGGGTGAAATTGCCTGATAGCGAACGCAATCAACTGGTCAGTTTGCGGCAATTTCCGATAATGACCCCTGGCGGCGAAATGGTTCCGCTCGCAACAATTGCTGAAATTGAAACCCGTAAAGGCATTGATGTTATTCAGCATGTGAACGGTCAACTTGCGGTCAATGTCAATGCAGCCATCGACAAAAAAATCACCACTGCCATCACGGTCGTCAACGAACTACAAAAAGATATACTACCGGCCCTGGTCGAAAAGTATGATCTGCAATATGGCCTGTCGGGGAGCTCCGCTGAAGAAAGTCGTGCCGCTGAAGATCTGCTGCTAAGTGCAACCATAGCTCTAACCCTCATCTATCTAATTCTCGCGTGGATTTTTTCATCTTACACCTGGCCCCTGGCGGTAATGATTGCCATACCACTTGCGTTAACCGGCGCGCTGATTGGCTTGCAACTGTTAGATATGAATCTGGGGGTCATGTCTATCATGGGTCTGTTTACGTTGACCGGTGTCATTATCAACGACTCGATTATTTTGGTAACAACATTCAAAGAAAATAGAGCGCAGGGAATGGCAATCGACAATGCGATTGAGTTGGCCGCCAAATCCAGGCTTAGGGCAGTTATTCTCACATCCCTGACAACAACACTCGGCCTAATCCCAATGTTACTGGAAACCTCTCCTATTGGGGCTCAAATGGCACCTCTCGCTGCTGTCATATGCTTCGGCATGTTATACGGAACACTGCTCATTTTATTGGTCATTCCGGCCTTGCTAAGCAGTATTGAACACCATCATGAGGATAGGGAGTTAGCTAGAACCGCCAACGCTGATACCCTCTATCCCCGAATGAACTGGCTTCATCTACTTCACCGATAAATGGATAAGACAATGTTATTCTTCAAAAACTTACTAGGAATAGTGTATTCCTCCGTTAGTAAACAAGGAAAATTTGCGCTGTTAATTGTTGTTACTGGAGTCCTCATCAGCGGAATCATTATTGTCACGCCACCCAGACATGTACCTGAAAAACTCGAAGAAAAAACGAGAACTGTTTCTGCCATGAACGTCAAACTTGACAGTTTGTCACCGAACATTTCTTTCTACGGCAAAGTATCCACCCCCAACAAAGCAAACCTTGCAGCAGCAACCCAAGCGGATGTTATCGAAATTTTTGTTAACGATGGACAATCGGTATCGCAAGGGGATGTGCTCGTGCAACTTGACGATAGAGATGCCAGATTGTCCATCGATCATCAACAAGCTCTACTTAATGACGCTATTGCCCAACGGGAAAAGATGAAGTTGCAACATATCTCAGATTTAAAAATGCTTGAACATCAACAACAATTATTTCGTCTGGCCGAGAAAAAACTATCTCGATATCGATCCCTAAAAGAGGAAAAAATGATTTCAGATGTGATAATGGATGAAGCCGAGATATTGGTAAAACGGCAAGCTATTACTCTTGATCAACAAAAAAATATTGTTGCCAATTATCCTAACGACCAGGCTATTTCCCAAGCTCTTATCGAAAAAAGCGAAGCCAACTTGAATCAGGCCAAATTGCAATTGTCCAGAACCAGGATTCAAGCTCCATTTTCCGGCTTGGTAAGTGGGTTAGCTGTTGCACCCGGTGATCGAGTCACTGTTGGACAAAAGCTGCTTGGTCTGATTAATACCAGAGAACTAAAAATACGCGGAACTATTGCCAGCAAATACGTATCAGCACTGAAATCCACCCTCGCCAACGGAGACACCATCAGTGCCAACACTCAATTGGATCAGAAATTTTTTAAGCTTGAACTTGAACAACTGGCCGCTGAAGTCGGTAATGGTAGAAGCGGTATAGAAGGAATTTTTAAGGTTATGGATATCGATGCACCACTTACCCTGGGCCAGGTTGTTAATATATCGGTCACATTACCAGCACTAGACGCCATTGTGGCGGTGCCAATTCAGTCAGTGCACGACAATGAAAAAGTATTTATTGTCGAGAAAGAGCGCCTGCAAGCAATCCACGTCAATGTGGTTGGTGAACGGCTCACCCGCCATGGGGATTTTGAACTGCTAATTAGTTCTCCGACACTAAAAAACGGGCAAAAAGTTGTCACTAGTCAATTGTCTCAAGCCACTACCGGAATGAAAGTAACTCTTCTGTCTAAACCGGAAGTATCTTTAGCTCATTCAGCGCCTGCAGAATTGCTGTAATTCGTTGACGGCCAATCGAGACGAAAAATGATTTCACCGATGAGACTGCCACATCACCTCAGTGAGGTTGATACCCTTATATTAAATCGTCAACGAGGCTTGTTTGGGTTTCAGGGGCAATTTCAGGCACATGGATATTGTATGCGGGGAGATCGACACCAATAGCAATCGGGTCACCTGCTTTGGCTGCAGCGACCATGTCAGCATCTAATTCAAACCGCAAAAAATGGATAGCGCTGGTTTTTTCGTCATTCTCCCTCGGTATATCTTCATCGGCTATTGCATAGACGCGTTCCAATGAACCTATCTGAATATACGTGCGACGCTCCAAACCTTTTAACTCCACCAATTTTCGCTGGCGCTCTTCGACATCGGCATACTCAATCGCCTGCGTTGCTTTCCAATTACTACCATCGGGTAACAGCGGAGTGTAAGCATCCAATTCATCGAGAATACCCTCTTCTTCAAAAGTCTTCTCTATACGCAGCATTTCCTGAATTTGATACCGGACAGTTATTTCATCCTCAAACTGCAGCATCACATGATCACCGACAAATACTTTACGCCGTGCCTTATGCGCCATTGCCTTTTTTCGAAATTCAGGTCGTGCTTTTGCATACGCTTCAAGCGTCATTAACGAATTTTGATCAATCTTTTTCATGTCATATTCCATACGCTTTTCGAACCAGACTAATAGGATGAGACAGCTCTGGTGTTGAATCGTGGTAAATTTGGATGCCCTGGGCAATGTGATGACCACCGAGCGGACAATCGCTGGCAATGTAGTCAGGCTCAACCTGATTCATTTGGCGAAAAACCGGCTTGCCGATTTTCATTGCATTAGTATAAAATTCTTTTTTCACGCCATAAGTACCAGCATGGCCACTGCAACGTTCCGTGGTATTAATCTCGGTGCCCGGCAATTGCTTTAGAAACTGCTCAGTCTTTCGGCCTATATTTTGCACCCGCCCGTGACACGGGATATGGTAAGCGATTGTGCCCAAATCCTGCTTAAAGTCGTCCTTTAAGAGCCCATCTTTCTGTCGTGATACCAGATAGTTAAATGGATCCCACACCGCATCGGCAACACGCTGTACACGCTCATCATCGGCGAATAGCAAGGGCAATTCCTGTTTAAACATCAAGGTACAGCTAGGCACCAGCGCAATGATGGCATAACCCTGCTCGGCCAGCGTGAGCAAGTTGGGGATATTGGCATGCATTAATCGCTCGACGCCCTCCAGGTCTCCCTGTTCGAGCTTTGGCATACCGCAGCAAACTTCGCGCTCGGCAATGGTCCAGGGAATTCCGCTGTGTTCAAGTATTGCTACAAAATCCTGCCCGATACCGGGCTCGTTGTAATTGACGTAACAGGTAGAAAAAATGGCAACCTTACCCGGTGTTTTTTTGCCATCAACGACATCAAGAGTTTCATTGGGTTCGGCAATTTTCCGAAAGGTCTTGGTGGCAAATGGTGGTAACCAAGCTTCTCTTTCGACACCGAGCAGCTTCTCAGTCACTATCCGTGCTGGCTCCCAGGTATTAACCGCGTTGACCGCCTCAGTGACTAGCGGAATACCGGCAAGCTTACCGGTTAAATCAGTACTGGATAGGAATTTGCTTGCTAAAGTACCACCGGTTTTTTTGTGCTCTATAGCCTTGGCCCTCAACATCAAGTGCGGAAAATCCAAGTTCCACGGGTGGGGCGGCACGTAAGGGCATTTTGCCATATAACACATATCGCAGAGATAACACTCGTCTACGACTTTTTTGTAATCAGCTTTATCGACACCATCAA
This sequence comes from Oceanicoccus sp., assembly GCA_036963965.1. Classification (GTDB taxonomy): domain Bacteria; phylum Pseudomonadota; class Gammaproteobacteria; order Pseudomonadales; family Dasaniaceae; genus Oceanicoccus. Next base: position 39,977 of record JBALTE010000014.1, read on the forward strand.
CTTCCATGGTCTCACTTTCATCAACCAGGTCAAACAGTGTGGGAAAGGACTGGCACAAACTGACACAGCGACGACAACCGTGACACACATCAAAAACCCGCTCCATTTCTGCAATTACTGCATTTTCATCATAATAATCGGGACTTTTCCAATCTACTGCATGGCGGGTAGGTGCTTCGAGATTACCCTCGCGTGGTGGCTTCGACATAGACTGTTACCTGCTTGGCTATTTGATATTTGATGTCAATTTCTAAAGGTAAACGTGATGAGACAGTACCGGCACAGGTCCGGTACTGGCTGATCAATAGCAAATGACGCTAATAATCAGGCTTCGGCTTTATACGCTTCCAGTGTTTTGGTGAACTTATTAGCGTGACTACGCTCGGCCTTGCCCAACGTTTCAAACCAATCAGCGATTTCGTCAAAGCCTTCTTCACGAGCCGCTTTAGCCATTCCAGGGTACATATCGGTATATTCATGCGTCTCGCCCGCTATAGCTGCTTCAAGCGCCTCACCTGAATCACCCGCTGGCATACCAGTACCCGGCTCACCACAACCACCGGAAATCAAATGTTCCATATGACCGTGGGCGTGACCTGTTTCGCCTTCGGCAGTGTTACGAAAGACATTGGCTACTTCAGGAGCTCCTTCAATATCCGCCATGTTGGCGAAGTAAAGATAACGACGGTTAGCCTGCGACTCGCCAGCAAACGCATCTTTCAAATTCTGTTCTGTTTTCGATCCTTTCAAAGACATAATTTTCTCCTTCAATGTTAGACGGGAAAGACTGGCACTGGACATACGTTCCTGCCATTACTACCACTCTGCCCCCATTCAATAACCGACCGACACCAATGTCAACATATCCTCACTCACTAAATAACTATGACTGCGATAGATCAAAACTATAATGTGGTCGACAACAAGCTCACCGGCAATTTACCGGTGGTAGATTGTGTTTCCCTCTTTAATTGTTTCTTCTATCTGAATGTCCTTAATTGCCATGACATCAACTTTCAATGGGTTCGCAGAAAGAACCGTCAAGTCCGCTAACTTACCAACTTCAATAGAACCTTTGTTGTTTTCTTCAAAAAATTGATAAGCCGCGTTAATCGTTATCGATTTCAACGCTTCCAACGGTGTAACTCGCTGATCTGCCCCTAATACTTTGCCGCTTCGAGTGATTCTATTCACACCAGACCACAATAGACGCATCATATCTGGAGGAACAATGGGTGTATCGTTGTGGGTGGTAAACGGCATATTGCGATTTACCGTTGACTGAAGCGGGCTAATCCTCGACGCGCGCTCCTCGCCAAATACCGAGTCCCGGTGCCAATCACCCCAATAGAAAGTATGTGAAACAAAGTAGGACGGCACAATACCTTGCGCCTGCATTTGATCGATTTGGTCTTCTCTAACAGTTTGTGCATGTATCATAACCGGACGCCGATCAGCAGCGCCTAAGCTAGCGTTTGCCAGTGTTACCGCAGTGACTAGCTGATCAGCCGCCGCATCGCCATTAGCATGGGCCAGCACCGGAAATCCGCGAGTAAACGACTCATTAATGAAGTCGTTGACTTCAGCATCATCAAGTCGAGGATAGCCTTTATAATCTTTACCCTGACCATGCGGAGGGTGAGCATAGGGTTCGGTTAACCAGGCAGTTTTCCCCTGCGGCGACCCATCCAGTACCAATTTTATACCACCAACACGGTAGTTATCTTGATAATCACTGGAGACTGAAAATGCTTCGCCGATTGACTCTCCTTTCGATAAAAGACGAAAACCAACTACATCGAGATACAATTTTTTGTTCGCCGCCAGTTTTTGCAAATCATCGATATTGCCTAATTGAGATGCGCCGTCTTGTACTGTAGTTATGCCATTGCTGGCGTAATAGGCCTGTGCCTGCTCCAACATTGAAAGACGCTGATCTTCAGTAGACTCCGGCAGTATCCCAAAAACGCTGTATATTGCGCTCTCTTCCAATACACCGTTTGGCGTTTGACTGCCCTCAACACGCTGAAAAACACCCCCGGAAGGATCTTTCGATTCTGCAGTAATACCAGCGAGCTCCAAACACTTTGAGTTACATGCCATTAAGTGTCCTGAGACATGTGTGAGCATTATCGGTTTCTCAGTCGAGACAGCATCCAAGTCATAGCGAGAAGGGTGTCGACCCTCGGACATCAGCGAGTCATCATAACCCCACCCCATCAGCCAGGTTGCATCAGGGTTAGCTTGATCCCAATTTCTCATCGCTTCTTGCAACTGTGCGATGCTTGCTATCGGTCCAGCCGGTGGTGGCTGTACGTTGGCAAAACCTTTACTCAAAGCGGTCAAGCTAATGTGACCATGAGCATCAATTAAACCAGGAACAATCGTCTTACCCTGCATGTCCCTGATTTCTGCCCCCTCACCCGCCGCCAATTCAACGTCCTGTCTGGACCCCACAGCGAGAACACGACCATCGCGAACAGCCAACGCTTGTGCTGTAGGCTTGTTATCGTCGACAGTAACGATGTCAGCATTGACAAATATGGTCGTTGACGCGACTGCATCTATAGCTCCAGCCTGTGCTGAAGCTTTGTTAGTCGCCGCATCGGGTTTATTCCCTGCAGACTGACCACAGGCACTTAGCAAGACCGTTATCGTAAACAGGATGATTGTAACAATCCGACGGTTTTTCATTTATTATCCCAGTTAGATTACTTCATTTGGTTTCGGTATATTATCGATTCTTGGTATCGTCTGCAGCTGTTATTAATAATGCCATTCAGTTTCATGCGCTTTAATTAGAATATCTCAAAATCTGGACACTAGCATGACGATAACAATAAAACAGCTCGCAAGCTGCATCTTTTTGGTTCTGCTCACATGCAGCTCGGGCCAGGTATCAGCCTCAAGCGGTATCGATGAATTGATTAATACCGCTGTACAGCCGTTAACCGCCGTTGTCTCATCGATCATATTTTTCAAAGTCCCGCTGTTCGGCGCGAACCTTCCACTGGTTGTGCTATGGCTGGTGGCCGGCGCAATATTCTCTACATTTTATTTTGGTTTTATCAACTTGCGTGGCTTTAAACACGCACTGGAACTCATTCGCGGAGACTATGCATCCCCTACTGACCGCGGTGAAGTTAGCCATTTCCAGGCTTTATCAACCGCTGTTTCCGGCACCGTGGGCATTGGTAATATCGGCGGCGTGGCGATCGCCATTTCTATTGGCGGTCCCGGAGCGACTTTTTGGATGATCGTGGCGGGAATATTGGGCATGTCAACCAAGTTTGTCGAATGTGCGCTGGCGACAATGTATCGCCGTGAAAACGCCGATGGGTCGGTATCGGGTGGTCCAATGTACTATCTGGAAAAAGGACTGGCTGAAAAGGGAATGCCCGGGCTCGGAAAATTTATGGGGCGATTTTACGCAGTAGGTATCGTCATCGGCTGCATGGGCATAGGTAACATGTTCCAGTCTAATCAGGCATTCGTTCAGGTTGTCAATGTAACCGGTGGAACCGACCACAGCTGGCTAGCGGACAAAGGCTGGTTATTTGGCTCCCTAATGGCGCTTTTGGTCGCAACAGTTATTGTTGGCGGCATTAAAAGCATCGTTCGGGTCACTGAAAAAATTGTTCCGTTTATGGCGGTCTTTTACTGCGCCAGCGCTCTGATCATTATCGGCATGAACTACGAGGCCATTCCTTTTGCTATATCCGCCATTATTGATGGAGCGTTTAGTCCCGATGGAATGAGTGGCGGTGCTATTGGCGTAATGATTATCGGATTCCAGCGCGCCGTTTTTTCCAACGAGGCCGGCATCGGATCCGCATCGATAGCCCACTCAGCCGTGCGCACCAACGAACCGATTACCGAAGGCTATGTGTCAGTACTGGAACCCTTTATCGACACTGTTGTTATCAGTACGTTGACCGCGTTAGTTGTTGTCACAACATTCTACTACGATCCCAATTTTTCACAGGGACTAAACGGCATAGAAATGACGTCGTCAGCCTTCGAGCGAAATATTTCCTGGTCTCCGTATACCATAGCAATAGCAGGTATTTTATTCGCATTTTCAACCATGATTTCCTGGTCTTATTACGGCCTTAAAGGCTGGACCTATTTGGTGGGTGAAAGTCGAATGGCGGATATTGGGTTCAAACTTGTTTTCTGCATCTTTGTGGCGCTTGGCTGCATGATTCAATTAAACGCCGTACTGGATTTTTCCGACGCGCTGGTATTTGTCATCTGTGTACCCAATATTCTGGGGCTTTACATTCTGGCTCCTATGGTGAAACGGGAGCTGAATCGCTACCGTCAACGATTAGCCAACGGAGAGTTGACCAATTATCGACGTCAACAAAAGCAAGTTGCGGACAGCAAATAAGTGATTAGTAGCGTTTCTAATGAGGGAAGCAGCGATGCGTTTAAATGACCGTGTCCACCACGTTTTCTATTAATGCCGCGGCGACCCAGGTCAGCGGTGGCAATACCAAATAGAAGGCTAACCGAATCAATGCCGGCACATCAAAAGGCCATTCCGAAACCTGGCGAATCTCGCGACGATACAATAACAATTGATTAAGGTTACCGATACTGGTCAGATCGGTCAGCGCACTATCAGCATTGGGACGCAATAAGCGTATTTGCGCATCAATAGCCACCAGTTCTGTACTTTTCGCATCGCGCATACGGCGATATAACGGCAATACGGGTATAAGAAATAGAACAAACATAGGTCCAGAGGTGATTACGGTACCCGGGAAGAACGAAATCCAGTTGGCATCTGCATCAATCATCAACAAAACAAACAGCGATTGCGCACCGATAATAGACAGTGTTGATACAATAGCCACACGTGCAATGGCAACGTGATGGGAGTTTGTCAGCAAGTCAATTTTTATCCGCCGACCCAATTTTGCCAGCAATAAAGCATTTTCCACGAGTGCATAATTTGTCGTCATCAGCAGCAGCCAGACCAGCGATGCGCCAATTGCGCTGGCATTTTGGTTGTTACTAAAAACGGACATGACATTGCGGCCGTAAGACCACTCCAACGCAATCAGGTGAATGACACAAAACAGCACTGCCAATAGCGTTACGCCCAAAAACCACTTGCCACTGCGATGGGTGAACTGATGACGCGCGATTTTGTCTTGCTCGTCACAATCTGCCAGTAGCGGCACAACTTCGTCATAGGCTTCAACTGTTTTTGCAATGATGGCAGCAAATACAGGCACGGTGTAAGCGCACATACTGACAAAAAACAGTTTTAATAAAACGCTAATGTCGCCGTCAACCAACCCAAGCACTGTCCAGACTAAAACAAAGATCAGCACCCCAGCTACCAGGCCTCCACAGCGAAAAGGAAACACCAGCTTATATACCCAGATCGGGTAGCCAATCGCAGCTTCAATATCATTCTTCATATTCTATCCAATCTACATAACCGGACTCGCTACTAACACGATGCCAAAAATGTTCTTCTAAGGCTACGATCGCCACAAACCATGTGTGAAGTATAGTGTATGGAAAACGATCATTTGCATTATAACATTATGGCGGAGAATCAAGACTTTAACCCATAGCAAGTAACACTACAAAACCCCCCACCATTGACTGTCCAACACGTAGCTTGACAGTCCGCTTATGCCGCAAGTACGATGTAGCACGCGTCAAATTTAACCGCCTAAGCCCCTGCACTATAATGGGCTAAGTCTGCTAACAAGGCCACATTGTGATACTGAAAATAATCAGACTACTGGACTGGCGCCTCTTCCTGGCGATGTCGCTCACCACATTCTGGCTTGGTTTTGGTCTATTCTATCTGGGCGCTATTATCGGCTGGGATCAGTTTTTCTCGCAACCACTTGAATCACTTGGGAGTTTTCTCGAAGGTGCATTTGCTCCGTTGGCATTCCTGTGGCTGGTTGTTGGCTATTTTTTGCAACAAAAGGAGCTGTCTAAAAACACCGCCGTGATTCAGAAACAACACGCCGAAATGCAAAAAAGTGCAGATAACGCTGCCTTGCAAGCAACAAGCATCCAGGCCAGTGCATTACATACCCAGCAAACTACGTTTTTGAGCATCTATGAGATGGTTAGGGGGTCCATGGGAGCCACCCTTGGAATGTTGTTTATTTCCAGCCAAGGGTCCGACGGGACCGGCCTGGTTGATAGTGACGGCATGGCTGAACTATGGGCAGAGCAAGTACGAGGCGATCCGGAAGTATTCACCCGACGCTTCTTGTTTATGAATGCCGCCGGCGAGCAAGATATGATGGATCTCTTTTACGGGACTGAGATCAGGACAATCCATACTCGGAATTTTATGCGCCAATACGATAGGATAGTCAATGCCGCAAAAGCCTGCGACCCCGACTTGATGATAGCGGATGCGATTACCGCAACCGGTCATGGATTGCTCTATAGAGTCATGATTGTTTATACTGAGCGCTTGAATACTGGCAAATCGTGAGCGGCCTTATCCTCCAACAAGGTAAAAATCAGCTGGTGGCTTGAAGCCAAACCTTGCAAAAGCATATACTCAGCGACTGATAACTAAATAATTAAAGGGAAGATCATGTCTATTACAAACCTGTCTCATATTAAGAAGTTTTTCGGCGGCACTGACAACCCGAAAGAAAAGCGCGAGCTCTATAAAGAAATGCTGCTGATGACTCTTTCCAGAGCTACACGAGCAGACCTGGTAACCAATGAAAGCGAAGTTGAGACAGTACAAGGTATTTTGCGGAAGCTTCTTGGTGAAGAAGTCAGTTCAGCCGATATCAGAGTGGCTGCGGCGTCAGAGCTGTTCGAAACAGCCCCCATTAGCAAATACCTTGAACGCGTTGGCCCACAGCTTGACGCCCAACAGAACAGGTCCATTGTCACCGCTCTGATCGAAGTGTTTGACGCGGATGGCCAGATATCAGCCCTGGAAGTCGACTTTTTCAATATGGTGGTTGAAGCTCTTAACTTAACCCCTGCCGAAATCGCTGGACTTGTGAAATCATAGAACATCAAAACAGGCACAGGGTCTAATCTCGCGCTAAAATTAGCATGTCGGTACAGATTATGAACATCATACTCAAGTAACGGCAGTCCCTGCGCTTTATTCAGTTATAGTTAGCCTTAGAACTATAGTTTTGGGGGCTTTATCTATTTACAGTCTACTTCAATATGATGTCACCAAACGCTCAGCAATAAATTGCCAACCCTGGTCACAACACTGACGCACTGAACGCGCACAACATTGACCGTCGTTGACCATTTAACCCATTCGAGATAACAATCAGTCGAAATTCCAGCGGAACGCTAAATGGATAGCACGCCTTCATCAACAAAAATTCCCGCTACTATTATCGCGGCAACTATTTTTTGTCTATCTTTTACTCTCGGCGTCACCCAAATAACTGCAACTGAAATAGAAACCATAAATGCCAACAAGCGTGAGATAACGTTCGAAGACTGCCCCCGCGTTGCCAACAAACAAAGGGTTTATGGTGCTAAATGCGGCATTCTGACCGTGGCCGAAAACCCTGATAGCAGTGTCGGCAAACAAATTAGCTTGCATATCATGCGCTTATCCGCCGTCGAGGACAGACAATTACCCCCCATTTTTTTTGTCGCAGGGGGACCAGGACAAGCGTCAACAGAAATAGCTTCAATGATCCGACAACAATTCTCATCGCTCTTAAAAAATCATGATTTTGTATTTGTCGATCAGCGTGGAACCGGGAAATCCAACCCACTTGACTGTGAGACGGATCCATTTGAAACAATGTCCTTGCTGCCACTGGCGGCCGCTGAAATTGCTAACCAGCAGATGCAAATGTGTATTAATAGTTATGATAGCAACTTATCCTTCTATACAACGCCTTACGCTGTCAAAGATTTGGAACAGGTTCGCCTGGCACTAGGTTACCCGAGTATCAACGTATGGGGAGCATCTTATGGTACACGGGTGATTCTCGAATACCTGCGCCAGTTTCCCAACTCAGTCCATCGCGTAGTACTCGATGGAGTAGCACCGGTTGCTATCGAGTTACCCGCCCACGTGACAGCAGATTCAAGCCAATCTTTGGCAAAAGTATTTGAGCACTGCCGGGAGCAGCGGCAATGTGAACAAAATTTCTCAGGCCTGCGATCACAATGGCTGAACTTGCTGGCCAGCTTAAAGGAGCATCCACAACAAATCGAACTTAAACATCCAAGAACCGAACAGAAGAAGCTGGTTTATATAGATGATGTGGTTATTTCAAGCTGGGTTAGATTAAGTCTTTACGTTAGAGATCTGACTACAATCATCCCGCTGGCGATTAACAACGCAATAAACGCCGATTTTTCTATGCTCTACAGTATCCACGCTCTAGGCCTGGACAGTGTTAACTCAGGTATCAGTCAAGGCATGCAATTTAATATTCTTTGCTCAGAAGACAATCAATTTCGCTATCACCAACAACCCATTGAGCAACAAGGCCGTGTCTCTCTACTATCAACTATCGACAATGACGTATTTGATACGTCCTGCGAGATGGTTTCTTCCCGGATTGCTGACCCCGCCTATTTTGAACCGCTCCAATCCAATGTACCGGCGTTGTTACTATCAGGGGAAATTGACCCTGCAACGCCACCACATTGGGCGGAACTGGTACAAGACGGCCTGACTCAAAGCCAGCACATTATTGTTCCCGGCGGCCATCACAATGTGTCGGGTCTCGGCTGTATACCGGACTTAATACAGCAATTCTATTCAGCGACAACTGCGACGCACATCAATACAGACTGTATAAAAAATATTATGCCAGCCAGCTACTTTATTGATAGTGCCGGACCAGGCTTGCTGCCGACGGCTAAAAATAGTCCGGGAGTTAACCGTGATTGAAATCAAGCATATCCGGAAGACTTTTGGCAACGTTGTTGCCGTTGATGATGTCAGTTTTGTCGCCAAACCTGGGGAAATATTTGGTTTACTGGGCCCAAACGGCGCCGGTAAAACCACCTCCCTTAGAATGCTCTATGGACTCTCTAAACCGGACAGCGGCGCCTTACTCGTGGACGGAATAAGTGTGCCGGAGCACACGCTTCAGGTACAACAACGCATGGGCGTTCTTCCGGATGGGGGTAATTTGTACACCCGGCTCACCGCACGAGAAAATATCGCCTACTTTGGAAGACTTCAGGGAATGAAGCCTGCAGAGATCAAAAATAGTATCTCTAATTTTGTTGATATCCTGGATATGCATTCCATCATTGACCGAAAAACCGGCGGCTTCTCACAAGGAGAGAGAATGAAAGTCAGTCTCGCTCGAGCGCTAGTGCACAATCCAGACTACATTTTATTAGATGAGCCAACCAATGGTCTGGACGTACTAACTACGCAGGCAGTACGCGCATTACTTCTGCGATTGAAGGCCGAAAATAAATGTGTGATATTTTCCAGTCACCTAATGCATGAAGTAGCAAATTTGTGTGATCGTGTTGCTATCGTTGCCCAGGGAAAAGTAGTCATAGAAGGCGACCAAAAGACGGTAATGACGAAAGCCGACAAACACACCATGGAAGATGCGTTTGTGTACTTTGCCTATGGTGAAGGAGCCAATACTATGGGGACTATACGCTAGTGTTTTATCAATATGTTGCGATTCTTGGCAAAGAACTTCTCGATGCGATGCGGGATTTCAAATCTTTGTCCACTGCATTGTTTATGCCGGTATTCTTCGCAATATTCAGCCTGGGCAGTCTGCATTTCATTGTCAGTATACAACACAGCAACGACCAGATCACCTTACCCGTGCAAGGAATGGAAAACGCCAAACCGCTGATAGACTGGCTGACTGAAGCGGGCATCACCGTTGTTCCCGCGCCGGAAAATCCCGAAGACAATATTCTCAGCCAGGCATCCGATGTCATACTCATTATTCCTGAAAATTTTGCTGAAGACTTTCGTGAACAGCGCCCAGCAATACTCGATCTACTATCAGATCACTCAAACAGCAAAACCCAGGGCAAGGTCAGGAAAGTTCGACAGCTCATCAATCAGTGGTCGATGAAGATTGGGGCTATTCGTCTGCTCACTCGAAATATTAGCCCGGCAATAGCCAACCCTGCGGTGATCAATGACGTTAATGTCAGCACAGACCAGCGAGTCGCTGCAAAGATACTGGCCAGTTTTCCTATGTTTACCATACTCATTGTTTTTGCGTCGGGAATAGGTATGGCCTCAGACATGACTGCCGGTGAACGAGAACGGAAATCACTGGAGCCGTTACTGATTAACCCGGTTCCCTACGCTTATGTCTTTCTTGGTAAGTGGAGTGCGGCGGTACTGGTAACCTTTTGCATCACCCTGTTAGGTATTGGTCTGCAAATTCTCAGTATTAATATTGCTCCCCTCGACGAGCTAGGTATTAGACTGACAATGGGCTTAAAAGAATTCGTTGTCATTGTAGCCATTGTCATTCCGGTAATATTCCTGGCTTCCGCGTTACAATTGTTAGTCTCTCTTTTTGCCAAATCATTTAAAGACGCCCAGTCGTACAATAGCCTTATAGTTATGCTACCTGTGGTTCCAGGGATCTACTTAGCCTTCAATTCAGGCAGTGCCGAAAGCTGGCAGATGCTGGTACCAGTATTGGGACCCACCGCGTTGATTGTTGATGTTATTGGTGGTGAACCCGTTATGCTGCAACATGCTATTATCGCCAGCGGAACTTCTATAGCGGTCACCACTCTATTGGTTTTGTTAGGCATTTTGCTGCTAAAGCGGGAAAAAACCATTTTCAGCTAACGTTCCATTATCTAATGGGCCAGTTAGCGTAATCAATGTATTAGAAAGAGAGTTTCCCTAGGAGGAAGTTGTGTTCAATCGTTACCGGGTTAAAAATCTATTGTCCGTCGGCACAGTAGCTGTAGTGCTCACACTGAATGCCATTACAGCTCAAGCAGCTTTAAAACTTCAGCCCATTACCTCCGTTGAAGGGATCACCGAATATCAGCTGGACAATGGGCTGCAAGTTCTGCTGTTTCCGGACCAGACCAAAGAAACGGTCACGGTGAATGTGACCTATCATGTGGGCTCCAAACACGAAAACTACGGCGAGACCGGAATGGCTCATTTACTTGAGCATTTAGTATTTAAAGGCACGCCCAGACATCCAGATATTCCCTCTGAATTGAGTTCCCATGGAGCGAGACCTAACGGTAGCACCTGGACAGATCGCACCAACTATTTCGAAACGTTTTCCGCAACCAAAGAAAATATCGAATGGGCTCTCGATATGGAAGCAGACCGGATGGTTAACTCTTTTATCGCAAAAAAAGACCTCGACAGCGAAATGACTGTTGTTAGAAACGAACTCGAACGGGGGGAGAACAGCCCATTTCGCGTTACTCTGGAAAGAATCATGTCCTCCGCCTATACCTGGCACAACTACGGGAAATCAACAATCGGGGCACGATCTGATCTCGAAAACGTTCCGATTGATAGGTTGCAAGCGTTTTACCGAAAATATTATCAACCTGACAATGCCACACTTATTGTCGCAGGTAAGTTTGATAACGATGAGATGTTGAAACGAGTAAAGAAATATTTCGGACCTATCCCCAAACCTGACCGAATATTAGCCAGAACGTACACTGAAGAGCCTGCTCAGGATGGCGAAAAGAACATAACCGTTAGACGAGTTGGCGATGTACAATTATTTATGGCCGCTTATCACATTCCAGCCGGATCACACCCTGACTATGCCGCCATTGACGTATTGTCACAAGTATTAGGTGACACTCCCAGCGGTCGTTTACACAAACAACTCGTCGAAAAGAAACTGGCGAGCCGTGCATTTGCATCAAATTTTCAGTGGCGCGACCCCGGAGTTGCGATTTTCGGTATTCAAGTTGACAAGGAAGGTGATCTGACAGCATCCAGCCAACAAATGTTAGCTGTTCTCGAAGACATTTCAGTCCTTGGAATAACTGATGAGGAGGTTGAGCGAGTCAAGCGCAATATGCTAAAAAACATTGAACTTTCGTTCAATTCTTCCGAGCGCTTCGCACTCAACCTAAGTGAATGGCTTGGAATGGGAGATTGGCGGCTATTTTTTATGCATCGCGATAGAATTGAAAAAGTCACCACTGCGGATGTACAACGAGTGGCCGAGGCATATTTGCAAACCAACAACCGGACAGCTGGCCGTTTCATTCCCACCGAAAAACCAGAACGTATTGCGATACCAATGGTCACCAATGTTGCTGAAATGCTGGAAGGATATGTTGGAAAACCTGCGATCGCTCAGGGCGAAAATTTTGAACCGTCTTTCGATAATATCGATAAGCGAACTGAAATTCTAAAGCTGGATAACGGTGTTGGTATTTCTTTACTCCCTAAGAAGACTCGAGGAGAAACAGTTGTCGTTTCAATTCAGCTTGGGCTAGGGGACGAACATTCGTTGATCGGAATGCGGGCAACCGGCAGTGCCGTCGGTGCCATGCTGATGCGCGGCACCACTGATCTCTCCCGTGAACAGCTGCAGATCGAGTTTGACAAGCTAAAGGCCAATGTTCATGTTGACGCGAGCGCATCTGCCGCTTACGCAAAGGTCACTACCACCCGAGAAAATCTGCGCCCAGTATTGCAATTAATTGCGACGGTATTCAAAAATCCGTCTTTCGATAAAGACGAGTTTGACCAATACAAATCCACTCTGGAGGTCGATATCGAACAAAATCTACAAGACCCTCAGCAATTGGCATTCCGCGAATATGCACGTAAACAGAATCCATTCCCGCAACAGCATCCTTTATATCAGCCCACTCTCGAGCAGGAGCTTGCCGCAGTAAAAGCACTGAAACATAAAGATTTGAACAAATTTCATCAGCGCTTCTATGGCGCTAGTCATATGCAAATTGGGCTGATTGGAGACTTTGAAAAATCGGATATTGTACCGGAGCTGAATACCATTTTCGGTCAATGGAAATCCGAAATAGACTATCAACGTATCCCCCACGCTTATCAACGAGTTGATACAAATACTACTAATTTTGATACGCCTGACAAAGAGAATGCCGTATTTCTCGCTACAATGGCAATGCCGATTGGTGACAACGCAACCGACGCTGCCGCACTGGAACTCGGCAATTACATTTTCGGTGGCGGCTTTCTGAATAGTCGACTTGCGACCCGGCTGCGTCAGCAAGATGGATTAAGTTACTCCGTTAGGTCAGTCATTAGCCAAAGCCCTTATGACGATAGAACCTCTATTGTTGCATTTGCTATTTGCGCGCCACAAAACCTGTCGCGAGTTGAACAGGGGTTCAAAGACGAACTCGCGAGAATGCTCGATACAGGATTTACTGAAACTGAGCTGATAGCCGCAAAATCCGGCTTATTACAGAGTAAAAAAGTTGCTAGAGCGCAAGACAGTGAGCTGGTGGAAGTACAGGTCAATCATCTCGAACTCGAACGGTCAATGCAGTGGAATAAAGCCTACGAAGAGCGACTGGACGCCCTCACTGTCGAAGATGTTAAAGCTGTAATGAACAAGTATCTCAATGTGGACGATTTTTCACTGATCAAAGCAGGTGACATGAGCAAGATTGAAGCACCTTGAATACTTATTAGATAACAACCAATAGCAAAAATAAAGAAGAGAGAAAATAACATGGATTATAGAAGACTGGGTAAGAGCGGTATTGTCGTTTCAGATATTTGCATGGGCACCATGACTTTTGGTGCACAGGCAGACGAAAAAACCTCGTTTGAAATTTTGGACAAAGCTTTTGATGCCGGGATCGACTTTTATGATACTGCTGAAATGTATCCAGTACCTCCAGATACAAAATATGCAGGACTGACGGAGGAAATTCTTGGCCGCTGGATGAAAACAAAAGATCGTGATGCACTCATCATTGCAACCAAAGTTGCTGGTCCCAGCCACGGCTGGATCAAAGCAGTACAGCGTGCAGGGAAAACCGGACTGGACCGACATCACATTGTTCGCGCTGTAGAAGCTAGCCTGAAACGCCTACAGACAGACTATATCGATCTATACCAAACCCATTGGCCAGATCACGATATGGGTTATGAAGAAACCATGCGGGCATTGGATGAACTAGTAGAATCAGGCAAAGTGCGCATTCTCGGTTGTAGTAATGAAACCAGTTGGGGACTTACCAAAAGCCTGGGTGTTTCAGAGATGCATGGGCTAGCTCGTTTCGAAACCATTCAAAATAATTTCAGTCTTAACAATCGACGATTTGAAGACGAGCTTGCACAGGTCTGTCGACAAGAAAATGTCAGCCTGATCCCCTACTCACCATTAGGAGGCGGGGTATTAAGTGGTAAATACAACGATAATCAGTTGCCAGAAAAAGCTCGGTTTAGCAATTATTTGTCTGCCAGCGGTGACCGCCAGAAAGCTATGGCGCTGCGTTTTGTCAACCCAAAAAGTCTGGAATCAACCAAGCGATTCCAGGAAATCGCGGCTGAGATTGGCTTGTCGCCTGTCACACTGGCAACGGTATGGAGCAAACAACACAACTTCGTGGCATCGACAATAGTGGGAGCAACTACTGCAGAACAATTGGATGATATTCTTGCGGCGTCAGGGGTAGTACTTGAAAAAGACACCTTGAAAAAAATAAATGCCGTCTCTAAAGACATTCTTTACCCTATGGGTTAGGCAACAGCAGTTAGAGCCAGGCGCAATGTGCATTATTGTGCGCCTGGTAAACTGACTCTAGCGACGAATGATCTCTATAACATTTCCACTGGGGTCGTTGGCTAGTATCAACTTGCCCGGTTCTAATTCTTTTGTTGGCAATCCTTCTAATTTCAGTCGTGCGATTACCGCGTTGTAATCCGTTGTTGTAATGGCGACGACAGGAAATTTACTTTTAGCTAAGGGGGCTTCGGTTTTTGATTCGAACAACGCCAGAAAAGGACCCGTGCCAAAGTCCATTAACACTTCGTCATAATCGCCCTTTTTTTCAAAATACATCAGTGGGACAACAGAAAAAACCCGTGCGTAAAAATCTTCAGCTTGTTGACGATTTTCAACATTCAACTTGGAACCGCTAATCACGGTAGATCCGATATTTTTGGAAATGATTTCCACAACATTACCAGCGGGGTCTTTCGTAAACGCGATATAGAGGTCATCACCCTCCTCTTCTCCAAAATATCTCACCGCAAAACCTGCCGCTTCAAGCGGGCCAGTAATCTCTTTCAGATTTTCGGTATTGAATAATACCACCGGATGCTGGCTTTTCTTCAGTGGCATTTCAACGCTGGGAACTACTTTATACAACGCAAGCTGGGTTCCATTGACATCGACCAATAATGTCTCCTCGAATTCATCAACATAATCATCAATCGTTGAATGCGCTTGCATACCATAGAAAGTTTTATAGTAATCCTCCGATAGTTTCAAATCGTCAACAATTACCTTAGGGGCAGTAATTATGTGCGCAGATGTATGCGGAACTGTCTCTGCAGCGACGGTATACGTCGCCTGAACCAAAAAAATTAGTCCACAAAATATTTTGAATGAAAACATCGTTATTAATTTCCTGATAGTTGAGACGATACATACGAAATATAGTTGGCGCAGCGGTGTCTAAAGAGACTGAAAAAAACGTCCCGAACGAGGAATGTAATAATTATCATAATTAAATGACAACACAACACTCCGGGACCTCCCAACAATTTCATTGCGGGAAACAAACCCAATAACCCGGGAGTCAGCACTGTTATCACGGTTATCCCCTAATACCAGATAGGAGTCAGCGGGAACGCGTATTGGTTCAAAACTGGACAGTGCTGATCCGCGCGTATCCATTCGCACAAAATGCTCAACCCCAATTAAGTTCTCCAGCGAATCTACATAGTTTTCATCCTCTGACATGCGAAGGTAAGACAACGGCTGACCATTGATACTCACTATATTGTTTCGCATTGCCACCCTATCGCCCGGTATCCCGACAACACGCTTTACCAATCGTTTATCGGACATACTGGAATCAAATATAATAATATCGCCACGATCCGGATCCGCAATTTTAATCAGCGAGATATGCGTAAAGGGAATTCGAAAATCGTAAGCCATCTTATTGACAAAAATACGGTCTCCTTCAACAATCGTCGGCTTCATAGAACCCGTTGGCACTTCGTTCCAATCAGCTACTGCGCTGCGAAAAACCATCATCAGAAAAATAAAAAGCAATAGAGCTTTGTTACCATTCCACGCTTCTCGCAGCCAGTTCTTCATCATCCTGCTCCAATAGTTGTCGATCAATCAGCTTGGCACATGCTGGTGATTGATCGACGTGCCGCCATCAACCGGAATGATAGCGCCATGTGTGAAAGCACCCGCACGAGAACACAAATAGATGGCAATACCGGCCATTTCTTCATCTTCACCGGTGCGACCTAATAGGGAGTTACTCCTGATCCCGTCACCAAATTGATCAAAAACATAATCCGTCATTTTGCTGGGGAAAAAACCTGGGGCTACAGCATTTACCGTTATATTCCTACAGCCTAATTCAACCGCCAGATGTCGTGTAAGCTGATGGACCGCTGCCTTGCTGGCGGTATACGCATAAGTACCCGCTCCGTGAACCGTGGGAATATGCAAGCCATCCATAGAACCAATATTAATAACTCTCGCCGGGTCTTGTGCCAAAGCCGCGGCCTCTAACATCGGTGTTAACGCCTGGGTCAAGGTAAATACAGAAGTCACGTTGATTTTCATTAACTTATCAAAAGCGCGCTCAGGATAGTTTTCATAGCTTTCGCCCCAGGCTGCACCTGCATTATTAATCAGAATATTCAGCACCGGCTCTTTAGCCGCAAGCTCTTCACACAACCGCGCTCTACTGTCTTCATCAGCAACGTCAGCTGCAATAGCGATGCACTCTCCATACTGACTCAATTCAACAGCTGTTTGCTGACAAACATCTTCGTGCCGCGCTGAAATATAAACTTTAGCTCCTGCTTGCAGTAACCCTTGGGCAATCATGCGCCCGATACCGCGCGAACCCCCTGTTACCAAGGCCACTTTCCCGGCTACCGAAAATAAGGTCTGTATATCCAAATTTTTATCGCTCATCATATTTTCTCTATCAACGTCCGTTAGTTAACTTATTCGGCAATATCCAATATTACTTTTCCCTTAGCCCGGCGCTCTGTCAAACAACGAAATGCACCGGCATAGTCAGACATAGAAAACACATCGGTAACTACAGGTTTTAATTGTCCGGAATCAAACATAGCCCAGAGTTCACTGATATTGCGCCGATGTACTTCAGGTTCAATGGTAGTAAAAGCACCAAAAAAAACTCCCCGAATATCACACCCCTTAAGCAGGGCTAGATTGAGTGGGATTTTGGGGATCTCGCCATCGGCAAAACCTATCACCAGAAAACGACCTTTCCAGGCCATACAACGCAAGGCAGCCTCAGAAAAAGCACCTCCAACGGGGTCATAAACCACATCAACCCCTTTACCACCGGTCAACGCTTTCAGTGTATCTTTAAGGTTCTGTTCACTGTAATTGATCAAGTGATCTGCCCCTTTTGCTTTCGCCAGAGCCAGTTTTTCGTCAGTACTGGCCGCAGCAATTACTGTGGCACCCATCGCCTTAGCTATTTCTACAGCTGTAATACCCACACCTCCAGCCGCCCCAAGAACCAAAACTGTTTCGCCGGCTTTTAGTTCCGCTCGTTGTTTCAACGCATAATATGAAGTGAAATAGGTGATGCCAATACCGGCAGCTTCTCGAAAGTTCAGGCTTGCAGGCATAGATAACACCCCTGACGCTTTGGTCACTAACTGCTCAGCAAAAGCACCATGACTGCCGACTACAATAACTTTTTCGCCAACTTTTGGCTGATCGACATTGCTACCCACCGCACTAACAACTCCGGCACATTCTCCACCAGGGACAAACGGTAATTCCGGTTTGGTTTGGTATTTACCTTCGATAATCAATGTATCTGGAAAATTCAATCCCCCTGCTTTGACATCAATAACAACTTCATCGGGACCGGGGGCATCTATTTGCCAGTTAGTATCTAAAACTAATTTTTCGACTGGACCTAATTCTTTACAAACAACTGCGCGCATATGATGTCCTTCCCTCTGTTTACATTGACTCGGTGACACTAAAAATGACCTCGAACTTACATGATGGATTTATAACTGACAAGTACTAATTTGGGCAACCACAAGCTATAGAGGTTACACTAGTGACTCTTCATTTTTAGTAGCTTCCAGCCTGTTATGACTATCCCAACAAAACAACTCCCGTCCGAAAAAATTGCATGCTCAAACTGCCAAGCCTGTTGCTGCAGGCTGGAAGTCATCATAATCAGTGACACAGGCGTGCCTGAACAGCATATCGACAGAGATCAATGGGGTGGCGAAACCATGGCCAGATTGGATGATGGATGGTGTTCAGCACTGGATCGAGAGAGCCTGAAATGCACCATTTATGACAACCGTCCCTGGATTTGTCGCGAGTTTGAAATGGGTTCTTATGAATGTGCCACTGAAAGGCAAGCACACCTATAAAATTCAACGCCAGAACATTTATCTATATACGACAATCCGTTTTTATGACTGCAAGTCTTGGTATTCGATATGAGCTGGCAGCTTCATCTTCCAGGGTAATATCAAACATAGCCGTGATTCCTATTATTCTTAATGATGTAGCTCTACCCAAACCATTGCTGGTCCATCATATCTTCAAACCGACGATCATTTCTAAGCGGGAACCGCTTCGCTAACACTGTCAAATTTTCTATTCTATCCAAACGGAAAAAACGATAGGCGTCTCTGGATTCACACCAACAGCCCAGCATCCATATTTTTCCGAAAAACACCAACCCCAATGGCCATACACTGCGATTGGTGGCGCGCCCGTTTTGATCGCTGTAATTTATGTTCAGGACTATTCGGTCGCGAATACATCGGCGAATTTCAGTATGCTCGACTACAACATCGGGACCCCGATGATCTGAAGGAGCAACAATACGAGTTTCCGCCAGTATCACGCGTAAACGCGCAGGCAAACTCGCGTTAATTTTGTCTCGCAATGACCTTGCGGCTATGGCGATGCTCTGATCACCCCACTCTTCAGCTACAGCTAGCCCAAACACTGCGGCCTCGACCTCTTCTTCTGTCAACATCAAAGGGGGCAGAGAATAACCTGCCTCAAGTTGGTAGCCGATACCGGCCTCTCCATCAATAGGAACACCAGATCCTATCAAATCTGCAACATCCCGATAGATAGTACGCACCGAGACCTCCAACTCATCACCAATGGTTTTCGCAGTTATTGGACCATTTCGTCGCTGTAACAACGTCACAAGGCGAAATAGTCGATCAGCTCGGCGCATCTTTAACATCACTCCTGACAGTATGGTGGCAGCAGGGTCATGGTAAGGTAGTTTGGTACTTATATACAAATATCACCCATATCCTTACGAGGGTATCTTAGGAGTTTACAATGGCAGATGACCAAAACCCGACAATAATGAATCACGTTTCCGTTGGCACCGACGACCTGAAATTGGCAGGTGATTTTTACGACAACATAATGAGCACATTAGGCGCCAAACGACTTTTTGAAGAAGATTTTGCGATTGCCTACGGTAAGCAATGGCCCGAGTTCTGGGTGCAATTGCCGTTCAACCAGAAAAAGCCAACACCGGGAAATGGCGTACATATCGCCTTTATGGCGCCCGATCGAGAAGCCGTCGATGCGTTCTATGTCGCGGCTATCGATGGCGGAGGAACATGTGGCGGCAAACCAGGAGAGAGAGAATATGCCCCTGAGTATTATGCCGCGTTCGTTTTTGACATGGTCGGCAATAAATTAGAAGCGGTTCACATGCCACTTTAACTTTACGAGCATAATTCGCGTAAGTCTTTGTAGCTAGCAGTTGCTACCGAGAGATAGCAACCCACACCATAATTCTATTCTCTCGGTCGCAACTAATTGGCAACGATATGTCCTTTTTGGATCAGGTAAATCGATCACTAATTGCAGAATCCATAAAATAATTTGTCCAAAGGCCAGCTCCTCTTTACACCACGTCAGCTGATTCAATCTTATTGTAGAGTTTTACATTTATTTACATTCTAGCCCAGCTGTTTAGTGGTATTCTACTGCTAATTAGCGGAGAAAATGGAACACCATACCCAAACGACATATTCCTTTTTCACGGTGAAAAATCACGTTTCGAAGCCAAAAAAAAGCCTTTAATCAATTTGAGCAGACATGGTTAATATCGCGATACTTGAAGACGACAAAGACCAGGCCCAATTACTACGTCGCTGGCTAACCGAGAACGGGCATACTGTGAGCCATGCCGACAATGGTTCAGATTTCTTAGCTCTGATCAAATCCACAGATTTTGATATGTTTATTCTGGACTGGCAATTGCCGGATTTGTCTGGAATTGATGTTGTTCGTCATATTCGTCTGGATATGGGCAGCACTATTCCGGTTTTATTTGCAACACAAAAAAATCAGGAAGACGACATTGTAAAAGCCCTCAATTCAGGCGCGGATGATTATCTGGTTAAACCCTTGCGCCGCCGTGAGCTTATGGCAAGAGTCACCGCACTTCAACGTCGGAATGTACCAGCAGAAGAACCCGAAATGTTGGAACTGGGCCCAATCCACATTGATACAAATACCCACATTGTTCGAGTTCACGGTGAAACAGTCAAACTAACACATAAAGATTATTTGCTGGCCACTTGTCTCATTAGAAATTTCGGCAAAGTTTTATCTCGAGAATTTCTGCTTAAAGAAGTGTGGGGAATCGATTCTGACCTACACACAAGAACAGTGGATGTTCATGTAAGCCGACTGAGAAGAAGCTTGAAAATTGGCCCCGACATCGGCATTTATATCAAGACGATTTATCAGCACGGCTATCGCCTGGAAAAAATGGAAGAGTAAGAAAATATCATAATGAAAAAAAAATTCCCTGGACGTATCAAAAATTTTTGTTCGCTACTGTTAATCATTGTAGCGCTTTGTGCTGGAAGTTCTTCGACTCAGGCTGCAGACTGGTTATACTCGGTACGGCCGGGTGACACGCTCTGGGATCTGTGCCAAAAATACACAACCAAACCCGATTGCTGGCTCAATTTGGGAAAGGTTAATAATGTCGAATTTCCTCGCCGACTTCCCCCTGGTTACCTCATCAGAATTCCTGTCCCCTGGCTAAAGGAGCAACCACTCCCTGTTTCAGTCAGCTACGTACAGGGACAAGCTTATGTCACTCGTTCGGATGAACAAACTAGCAGACCCATCACAATAGGCGACAAGCTTCTGATCGGCTCGACGATTCGCACGGACGACGGCAGTATGACGTTAACTTTTGGCGGTGGAGCGCAAATGCTTCTGGAGAACAATAGCGAACTGGTACTGGATGCTATGTCGTCCTTTGAGGGCCAGGGTTATGTTGATTCACGGATGCGTCTTAACCGGGGCTCAATAAAAACTCGAGTACCGCTAACAAAACCACGCTCTCGCTTTAGTATTTCAACACCGGCCGCCGTCGCAGCAGTAAGAGGTACCGAGTTTCGTGTCAGCTACACCGACGCTGATAGCAAAGAAAACACTGACGACGCTATCGCTGGCGATAAGCAATCTACTATGCGCAGCGAAGTGTTCAGTGGACTGGTCGCTGTGTCAGCACAGTCAAGCGAAAAAGACGTACCCGCAGGATTTGGGATGATAGCTGCCGAAGGCGAAACTCTAAAACAACCCATCCAACTGTTAGCCGCCCCCTCTTTTACTATGCCCGAACAGCTAATGCATCCAGCGCGATTACAGTGGACGGCATTAGCCGGCGCTGAAGCGTATTACCTTGAGATACTCAATGACAATGACAATGAAGAGTTAATCTATTCAACGATCCAGACCCCTTCAAGTTATCTAGCTTCAGTATTGGAGCAGGACTGTTACCGGGCCCGTGTTCGGGGTATTGATAAAATGCATTTGCAGGGCATTGGCGCCGAAAGTAAGTTTTGTATAACGCCCCCCATAGCCACACCAAATAGTGATTCATTTACCATTGCAACATTAGCTGAAAACACCATAACAGTTAGCTGGGAAGCCATTAACGACGCAAAAAAATATCAAGTCGAGACATCACTCAACGAGCAATTTACCAGTAACATTGTCTCTACAGTGACAATTGACCCGTCGATAACAATTGACACCTACGGGCGAGACAATCTCTACATTCGCGTACAGGCCATAGGCCCGCAAGACCAAACGTCTGCATTCAGTGACGCTAAAGCCTGGGCGGCCAATCATATAGACAGGACAATTACGTTGGTAACGACATTTCTCGTTCTTTTATTGATGTTATAGGCGATGTTTACTATTACGCCATTGAAGTTCCTATCGATTATATGGCTACCCATCGTTATTAGTTTAGCGGCGGGGTTAATGAACTATTATCACGTCAGCGCCCCACTCGACAATTTGATTTATGATAAGTCTCAAGTGTTCACCCGGACCGAGCCTCCTGTCGATCTTATTATTGTTGAAATTGACGAGCGCAGTATTCTCGAAATTGGCCGTTGGCCCTGGCCGAGAAGCACCCACGCCACACTACTGAATTCATTGACAGAAGGCGGAGCAGCGGCCGTCGGTTTCGATATTATTTTTTCCGACAATGACACCTCAAACGACAGCTCTGATCTACGTTTTGTCCAGGCAATGAAGACAAACGGAAAGACCATACTCCCCATACATATAGAACAATTGAGCAATTCAGGACAGATATTCGAAGTGTTGCCAACGCCGCGTTTTTTTGCAGCAGCTGCAGGCGTAGGCCACGCTCATGTTGAACACGACGGTGATGGCGTCTGCCGGTCGGTTTTTCTAAAAGAAGGTTTGAGAGATGCCTTTTGGCCTCATTTTTCAGTAGCACTATTGGCAGTTGCAAGCTCCTCTGAGTTGAGCCTCCCTGGAGAGTCCAATAGAGGTAAGTCCAATAGCTCAACGATGCAAATTAGTCGCGATTTCCACAATCTGATTCCTTTTCGCTTCGCTCCCCATAGTTTTAGTAGTGTCTCCTATATTGACGTGATAAATGGATCAATTCCACTTTCGATATTTAACAACAAAACAGTGCTGATTGGTGCAACTGCAACAGGCTTAAGCGATGTCATCAACACGCCGGTTGGCCCCATCCCTGGCGTTGAGCTAAATGCCTTCATCTATCAAGCCCTTAGCGCAGGAGATTTTATTAAGGGCCTCTCTACTTCTGTTAGTGCAATTCTTAGTGGTTTGGTCAGTCTTTTTGCTGTTGTCGCCATTAGCGGCTTAGCGCCTCGATCGATATTTATGGCCACCGTCCTGAGTAATGTTCTCGTCGTCACTGGCAGTGTCGCAATACTGGTCTTTTTCCGCATTTGGATTCCTCCTGTTTCTGCAGTCATAGCCATTTCGATATTTTATCCACTGTTCAGCTGGAGGCGACTTGAACTTGCCGTTTCCTACTTACGGCGAGAACTGGATGTATTGCGAACCGAAGACGCCGGCAATGAAAGAAAACAAAGCTTTGAAAACGTAATCCTGGGATTGAACTACCTGTCATTAGTTCTCCCGATAAAACATTGGCAAGTCTTTTCCAACAGTAACAATGAAAAAGAATGTATCTATACCGTGGGTAATAGCCGACCAATAAGTCGATCTTCCGATCCAAAAACCGAACTTCTTATCGACTCAATCCCTTTTTCAATAGCGGAATTTTCATTTGTTCTCGAGGTTTTTTGGCACGATATCTACGGCAAAAAAAATAAATCGTTACTAAACCAATTGTTTTCAAAATCAACTGAAAACCAAGTAACTACTACCTGGGGAGAAGGGATTGTCGAACAAACAATTGAAGAACTGAACCAGGAAAAAGAAAAATCGGAACGGAACAGTAAACTGGCGGAGCAAACACTATCGCAATTAAATGAGGCAGTTATCGTAGCAGATATCTGCGGACGAATTATATTTGTCAACAAAGAGGCCGAGCAATTTCTACATGAAAACCACGAGGAAAATCATCTTATTGATCTGCTATCTCCAATAGAAATCAACAATAACATCCTCTGGACAGATGTTATAAAAAAACTACTGGAGGATGGCCAGTCATTCTCTTACGAAGCCAGCCAAGACGAATTTTCACTAGATTTCATCTGCCAAGGAAGCCTTCTCAACTCCGAAGATGGGTATTCAGATACCATTATAGTGACCATGACAAACACCAGCGAACTAAAAAAGGTTGAGCGAGATCGGCGCGATGCATTGAACTTTTTGTCACATGACTTGCAAGCTCCTATGGTATCTGTGCTATCTATCATCGAACAGGAACGGCTAGATGGGATCGACGCCCGACAATCAGACCTACTGGACAACATTGAAGCTCATATTAAAAAGAACCTTGGATACGCAGAGAATTTTCTACAGCTTAGTCGCGCTGAAAATATCAGCGAAACCAGCTTTTCTCCGTGTGATATGTATGCCGTTATGGATTCTGCTATTTATCAAACAGCCAGTTTCGCAAAAACCAGGAACATTTCATTTGAACACTATCGCTGCCAAGAAGACACATGGGTGTTAGGAAATAGTGACTTGTTGGAACGTGCAATCACCAATCTTTTCACCAACGCTATCAAATACAGTGATGCCAATTCGAAAATTTCAAGCAGACTGGAAATTGCAGGCGATTATGTTTATATCGTTATAATTGACCAAGGGCCAGGTATTAAGGCGTCAGAAATTGACAACCTCTTTGGTCAGTTTGAGCGCGGTAGCAATCATGACCAAACGGGCACTGGACTGGGTCTATACTTCGTAAAAGTAGTTGCTTCCAAGCATAAAGGTAGCATCCAGGCGAGAAGTGAGATTGGCAAAGGATCAACATTTATGCTCTCACTGCCACTATTTTGTGAAGACAACTCCATCAATCATTAACGCCCCCAACAATTAGATTTTACAGTGTTTTACAAACAGACGCTTCATTTTCACGCATAATCTCCTCATCAAAAATACTTTCGATATCTCGAAATAACAGCAAAAGGAAGAGTTACTATGGAAAATAAAGCAATCAAACCACTGCTATTTGGACTATTTATCGCAGCAGGTTGTGCCTCAGCAGAAGAGTCTATTCTCGACGGAGTCACCCTTTCACCGATGCTGGGATATTATAATTATGATTCAGACAGAGGTGTCGACGATGAAAAACTTTACTCAATTGGATTGGGCTACGAGCTTAATGACACGTGGGGGTTAGAGTTTGTCTACTTAAAGGCTGATACTGAAGCAAAAAGAGCCAATGTCGATGTAGACCTCGATCAAATACGCCTGGATGCCATTTACAACCTTAGTCGTAACAACAACATCCAACCCTATCTCGCTGCCGGAATTGGCGAAAACGAATTCGATAGTCGATTCGGATCTGCTGACGAAACGATCATTAATGGTGGCGGCGGCTTAAAGTATTTTGTAACCCCTAAACTGTCTTTACGAGGCGACGTCAGACTGATTAACAGTCTTGACGAACATGAAACAGATATTGCCTTCAGTCTCGGCCTTCAATACACCTTTGGGGAAAAACAATCGTCTGCAAGTGTCGCACCCGCAGCTGCGCTCGCAGCCCAACCTTTGGTAACAGCAGTTACGGCAGACACTGATGGCGATGGGGTAGCGGATGATATCGATCAATGTATGGACACCGAATCCGGGGCCAAAGTTGATAGTAGTGGTTGTTATATCATCGTTCAAGAAGGCCATAGCATAGAACTTGAGGTTAATTTTGCCAACAACTCAAGTGTCGTAACGGCTGATAACTTTACTGAAATCACAAAAGTCGCCGAATTTATGAACGACTACCCTCAAACCAATGTAGTTATTGAAGGTCATACCGACGATACTGGTGATGCCGATTACAATCAGCAGCTGTCCAAGAAAAGAGCTCAAGCCGTTGCCGCAATTCTCATCGAGAGAAATAATATCAACGTGTCACGCGTTTCGTCCAAAGGGTTCGGGGAGTCAACTCCAATGTATGATAGCTCCGTTCAGAACTATAGAGCTAAAAACCGTCGCGTTGTTGCGGTTATCAACGTCACCACTGAAACCAGACAGAAGCAATAGACAGATTACCTGGCCAATAGGAACTCAGTGGCGACTCTACTGAATTTCTATTGGCCGCTTAACCCTGAAAAAAGTCGTCCAGCCTAATTCCCACAGTAGCAGTGCCTCGAGTACTGCATACCGACCTCACCTCGTCCCTACAGTGATCGTCTAATTTTTCACTGCCCCAATATTGCAAGCATAAGCTAGCGTTAGCGTCATACAATAACGTTTTTCCAACAAGCTAAAATTCCAGAACCTCATCCACCGCAATTATTTTGGAGAAAAATTCGTGCGTTTGAATACTATTGGTCGCTTCTTAGCCGGTCTTTATCTATTAGTCAGTCCACTTTCATTCGCTGACGCACCAGTATGGAAGATCTCCAACGGCAATGACTATTTCTATATCGGCGGAACTATCCATGTACTCGCTGACGATGACTATCCACTGCCTTCAGCTTTTGCCAAGGCTTATTCCATCACTGATACGCTGGTACTCGAAGCCGATATAACTGAAGTTCAAACTCCAGCCTTTCAACAACAGCTGCTGAAGGAAATGAGTTACTCATCGGGGCACTCACTTATTGAGTTTCTAAAACCGGAAACCCTTCAGGCACTAACAACCTACTGCAAAATTCGTCATATACCTTTGCACAGTCTTACTCAGTTCAAACCCGGTATGTTAACGGTAATGATGACAATGGCGGAACTTCAAAACCTGGGTTTGGCAGGAACAGGCGTCGATCAACATTTTTACTCACTGGCTAAAAATGAAGCTAAGACAATCCTTTTTCTGGAATCAGCCGAGCAACAGCTGGCACTTTTGGTCAACATGGGCAAAGGTAGAGAAAATGAATTAATAGAATACACGCTGCGCGACATTAGTAGCATTGGTGAAGTGATGAGCGATTTAAAGAACGCTTGGAGAAGCGGTAATTTAGAGCAGCTGAAAGAATTGGGTATTACGCCTATGCAGGAAATGGATGAAACGGTTTATCGTCAGCTCGCGGTCGACCGTAATAATGCCTGGATGCCAAGCTTGTTGTCGTTGTTTAACAATCAACAGAAAGAGCTGGTACTTGTGGGCGCTCTGCACTTGGCAGGTGACGATAGTTTGTTGAAGTTACTCAGCGATAAAGGTTATCAGATACAACAAATGCCATAACGTTGTCGCCCAGCGGATATTTGGGATAAGGTAAGTAAAAAACTGGAGATTAACGTGAAGAACACACTGAGTAAAGATCTGGCCTCTTCCGGTAGAGCGGCAACATTGAGTGCCTTTCAGCTCATGATGAGCAAAATGGGATCGGAAGCAGGTTTAACCACTGGGCTGGGTATTAAGCTTGACCCAACTGACGTGGTGATAACCCCCTTTGGTAAGAGTGGTACTACTTGGTTACAGCAAATGGCCCATTGTATTCGCACTAGAGGCGATATGGATTTTGATGATATTAGCCGAGTTGTACCATGGATAGAAACATCTACCGATCTGGGTCTCGATCTCACCGCAGACCAGAAAGCCCAGCCGCGGTTATTCAAAAGCCATCTCGATGGTATTCGAATCCCCAAGGGCGGACGTTATATCAACTCTTGTCGAGATCCCCGAGACGCCCTCTTCTCCATGTATAAATTTATGGAAGGCTGGTTTCTTGAGCCAGGGGCTGTATCGCTGGACGATTTCGCGCGGGCTACATTTATTCAGGCGGGCAGTCCGGGAAGTTCTGGCGGCGATTATTGGACCCACCTTAAGTCCTGGTGGGTACGGCGCAACGACACCGATGTACTCTTCATGGCCTATGAACACATGAAAGATGATCTCGATCTGACGATACACAAAGTCGCTAATTTTATTGATATTGAGCTAGACCAAGAGCTGCTAGCGATAACGCGCGAGCATAGCTCGCTGCCATTTATGCAGAAACACAGCGATCGTTTTGACGATAAAATGATGCGAGAGCGCAGTATTGCTGTGGCAGGGCTTCCTGCTGACAGTGATTCAGCCAAAGTGAGAAATGGCCAAGTGGGGGAATCGCACCAGCAATTAAGCGCAGAAGTTATCGCCGAACTTGACGAGTGCTGGCAACGCAACATCACCTCTGCGTTGGGGTTTGAAAATTACGCAGCCATGATCTCAAGCTTGCGATAACAGCGTGACGCCTCTTACAGAGAGCGGCGTCTTCAAGATAGAGCGCCCAGCAACGCCAGCGCCTCGTCGCACCACTCTATCTGCATCTTCTGTTGTCGGATCCCCGCCGATAGTGCCAAGTAGATACCTTTTCGATTACTCGGTAATGTTTCGGGTTCGACATAGTGCCGATCCTTTATTTTCAAATACAGCGCCAATTGTCGCTGACACTGCTGTTGCCGATCTGCAATTTCACTGATTAAGGGTTCGGGGTCACAATGGCCAATGTTATACAACTTTACGTAGAGATCTTCTTTGGCAGATCGCGCTTTAGTGTCTGATACAACCCATTCGTCAAGAGCAGCTTTGCCTTCGACAGTTAACGCATACAATATTTTATTGGGTTTACCGGCTTGTTCCACTGTATGTGAGCTCAACCAGCTTCGCTCCAGCATTTTTTTCAGTTCCTGGTAAATTTGCTGATGAGATGCCTGCCAGAAGAAACCGAGTGACATATCGAACTTCTTGGCCAGATCATATCCCGACAAATCTTCTTCGAGTAACGCGGTCATAATGGCATGAGAAAGAGCCATAGAATGGAAATCCTTAACAGTGGTTGGACTATCTTATGCAACTTTTTGCATATTTTATTTGCTATGCAACTTTATGCATATTATATTGGCATACAAATTAGTCAACTGTAAGTATAAATACAATTTAATGAGGTGTTTCTATGGCTCTGCCTGATATTCTAAAGGGAAAGTTATCTATCCCGGTCGTTGCTTCTCCACTGTTTATTATCTCTTCTCCTGACCTGGTTATTGCTCAATGCAAAGCGGGGGTTGTCGGCTCATTTCCATCTCTGAATGCTCGTCCCATTGAAGTATTGGATCAATGGCTCGATAGAATCACTACTGAGCTTGCCGAATACGATATGCAAAACCCCGAACACCCTTCGGCGCCATTCGCTGTTAACCAAATCGTTCACAAATCCAACAACCGTCTGAACGAAGATATTGAATTGTGTAAGAAGTATAAAGTTCCGATTGTGATTACCTCGTTAGGCGCCAGTGTCGAGTTAAACGAACAGATTCACTCCTATGGCGGTATTGTTTTACACGATATTATTAACGATTTTTTCGCCAGAAAAGCGATAGCCAAGGGCGCGGATGGATTAATCGCCGTTGCATCCGGCGCAGGCGGTCACGCAGGCTCTACATCTCCTTTTGCCCTGATATCAGAAATACGTGAATGGTTCGATGGCCCTCTATTACTATCCGGTTCAATAGCGACTGGTGATGCGGTATTAGCTGCTCAGGCAATGGGCGCGGATCTAGCCTACATTGGCTCAGCCTTTATCGCCACCGAGGAAGCCAACGCCGACCAGGGTTACAAACAAGCACTGGTCGATTACGCCTCGTCTGATATTGTCTACACCAATTTATTCACCGGGGTGCACGGAAACTATTTGAAACCCTCAATTGTAGCGGCAGGCATGGACCCGGATAATTTGCCCGTCAGTGATCCGTCAAAAATGAACTTTGGCTCCGGTGGTAGCTCCGATAAGAAAGCCTGGAAAGATATTTGGGGATGCGGTCAGGGTATTGGTGCGATTAAAGATGTATTGCCTGCTGGTGAATTAGTTGCCCGATTAAAATCGGAATACGATGCGGCAAAGGCGCGTATCGATCTAGCTAGCTAATCCTATCTATCCCTGCCCGGCAGCTATCACATTGAACAGCTGCTGGGCTCCCTCACATTGAATACCACCTTGTATCCCATCCAGTCCGTTGTTGAAGCGCCGCGCTCTTATGTTCGCTGTAGGACAGAAACACTGGCAACAAACCTGAAGGGGCATAACAACCCTTCAGGTCTATCAGTCAGTCGCTACGATGGATCGGCAACTTTTATCATTAACTTGCCAAAATTTTCTCCGGTAAACAACATTCGAAATGCACTTGGCGCATTGTCTAAACCCTCAACGACAGTTTCCCTGTATTTCAACTTTCCCTCTTTGATCCACTGGCCTAACACCCGGGTGCTTTCTTCAAATTCTTTAATCCATTCCGTGACGATAAAAAATCGATTGAACGGCGGATGCTCCAACCCATTGAACACGTCTTCAGGCAAACGAATCTGATCGGCGCTGGTTGCATTGTAAGCAGAGATATAACCACAAATAGGCACTCTCGCCCCCTTGTTAAGCAACGGCGCTACTGCCTCTAATACCGGACCACCAACATTTTCAAAATATACGTCCACCCCACCTGGACACGCTGCGGCTAATTGTTGAGGAAAGTCTTCGGCTTTATAGTCAACACAGGCATCAAAACCCAACTCATTGATTACATAATCACATTTTGCTTTACCACCAGCAATACCCACTGCCCGGCAACCCTTTATCTTGGCTATCTGGCCAACAACCGACCCCACGGCACCCGACGCCGCTGAAACCACCACTGTTTCACCTGGCTTTGGCTCGCCAACACGCAACAAACCGAAGTAGGCAGTCTGGCCTGGCATGCCGGTAGTCCCGACAGCAGTTGCTATAGGAGCAAGGTCAGGGTCAACTTTGAACAGGCGATAATCGTCTGCTTTTGCAATAGCGTATGACTGCCAACCATACATGCCACTGACAATAGTACCCACGGGAAAATCTGCGATATTTGATTCGACTACCTGACTGACAACTCCCCCAGTAATCACATCGCCGAGTTCCAGAGGTTTTGCGTATGACTCTCTGTCACTCATACGTCCGCGCATATAAGGATCCAGCGACAGCCAGAGTGTTTTCAGCAGCATCTCATCACTGCCCGGTTTCCGTTGCGGTACCGACAAAACATCGAAGTCAGAATCTGCCGGCATACCGACAGGTCGTGATTTCAAAACAATTTTTGTATTGTTAATTGCAGTCATTCTAGTTCCTTAAACAATTAGAGAGGTTGAGTCTATTCAAATATCGTATTTCGACGAGTGCGCCTGATTCCATTGTTTCAACAGCTGCCGGGTCTGCAGAGCCTCATCCTTGTTGGTCGTAAATTCTGAAGCGGCAAAATCAGTCACCCCTGCGCTGGATAATTCTTCCAATGCGTCACTCACTTTAGCCTCGCTGCCAACCAATGCCAACTGACCAGGTTCGCTAACGCCCTCTCGTTCAAACATCGCCTTATAAGAAGGCAGCTGGCCGTACATTGTTAATGTTTTGGTGATTCTGGCTCTTACACCATCCTCATCATCAGTAACGCAAACCGGCAGCGTTGCAATGATACGAGGTGCCTTTCTACCAGCACTGGCTGCGGCTTCCGATATTCGTGGGTTGATATGTTCACGAACAGTACGAGGACCGACCCAAGCTAGCGTAGTTCCATCCGCCAATCGACCGGTGACGCTTAATGCCTGTGGCCCGAGCGCCGCAACCACGACGGGTGTTGTTTGAGTAGGTTTAAAAAAAGTTTCTGCATCACAGCCAATCATCTCTCCCTTAAACGATACTCGGCCTTCATTCAACAGCGGCATTAACACCGACAAGTACTCTTTCAAGTGACCTATTGGTCGATCAAAAGGTATACCCAGCTGCGCCATCATGGGTTTGTGAGACAAGCCAATGCCGAGAGTAAAACGATGGCCAATTGCGTTTATTAACGTATGGACCTGCCCCGCTAACACCATCGGGTGACGCGGAAAAGTCGGAATAATGGCCGTGCCTAATTCGATCCCTGGCACTCGTAACCCAACGACAGTTAACACCATCATCGCATCGAGGCCTCCCGTTGGGTGTTCGGCCAACCAGTAACTGGAAAAACCATCCAAAGCCGCTTCTTTTGCGTGATCTGCGATCGCGTCAATCGACGCTTTCTGCACCAGACCCGTTCCATTTATTCCCAACTGCATAGTTAAGCCTCTTACGTTAATTTTGTTCCGTCATCACTATCTGACTCCGCACTATCGTCGAGTTTATTTTCAACGTCGGCACTATCATCATCAGTCTCATCAATACTCTCAACAGGTGTTTCAGTTGATTCTTCAACAACATCGGAAGAAAAACTGTCGTCCTCCGGAGTAGAAATTTCGTCGGCGCTATCAACAGGTCCACCTTCCGGCCACTCACCAAACGGATAAGGATGGTTCTCAGTATTGAAGTTAAGAAACTGCACAATCTGATAAACATACGTTGCCAGGCTCTGCCCAAAATCCAATAACCGCTCATTGGTTTCACCGGTAACCAACTTAAACAGAAACTGAAAAACTACCACTGCAAATAAAACCATCTCGGCAATGCTGTAAAACACTGCAAATAACAGCATATACAAAGCACGCTTCCAAATTGATGATTCTTTAAGATTTTGTTTGATATCACCGTTCATCTTAACTCTCCTTTTTTACAATTTTTAGCCACGGTAATCACTGGCCATAGAATACCTGTGGCCCAAACCGTGGTTTATCAACTCTTTGTCATATCCTCAATTGACAACGACCAAGCTCGCTTCTGGACAAACTTCTCCAGATTCGCTTTTCGAGTGAATATGTCCTCAGTATAATCCCCTGCAGCCACAATCGCTATGATTTCCACACACCTCCTATTCCAATGTAACAAGGCGTTTAATCCTTCATTTGACCCGCAAGGTTAATAGTGTTTTATTGCCTGCATCATTATCCGGAACACGGTGTAGAACAATGAACCATAGTCCTTACAAATATTTGCATCTATCTACGCTGATTATCATCACAGCGCTAGTTAGTTGCACAATGCCATCAAACGAACAGAGCTCACCAATGAACAATGACAGCTCGGCATCCCTTTTTGTAACAATAGAGCAAGGTGCGGTTGAGGGAGCCTGGGCAGAACCGGAAACAGGTATTCGTTCATTTCACGGTCTTCCTTATGCGCTGCCCCCCACTAACAATCTAAGATGGCGACCACCGCAGCCGCCGGTAGCATGGCAGGGAATCCGCCCGGCAACTGCAGCGGGTACAGCTTGCTGGCAGGCAATTAATGTAGACGGATGGGTCTGGTCACGCGGTGATTTCGACCGCAGTGAAGACTGTTTATACCTGAATATATGGTCGGCGGAATCCAATAAGAAAGCGCCGGTCATGGTTTGGTTTCACGGAGGGTCTCACACATCGGGCATGGGCCATGAACAAATTTTTGATGGCGCAGAATTGGCAAAAAAAGGAGTCATTCTCGTCAGTATCAATTACCGACTCGGTGCGCTGGGCTTTTTGGCGCACCCTACACTGTCGGCAGAATCGGAACATAATAGTAGTGGTAATTACGGTCTTCTCGACAAAATTTCTGCGCTGGAATGGGTGCAAAAAAATATTGGCGCATTCGGCGGCGACGCCAATAATGTCACTATTTTCGGACAATCAGCAGGGTCACAAAGTGTTTGTTCATTGATGATTTCGCCACTAGCTCAGGGGTTATTTCAGAAAGCCATCGGCCAGTCCGCAGCTTGCGTGAGCAACATCCCTGCGGTGGATCCGGCCGGGTTATTGAGAGGCACCCGCCTGGTTGACGCACTGGGTACAGGCGACGATATTAATGACATGCGTCAAGCATCGCCACAGCAACTGCTCGATGCTGCAAATACCAGCCAGTGGCAAAATCAATCCCGAATTGTTGTTGACGGCTGGGTCGTACCAGATCAGCCCGATGCTCTTTTCGCTGCGGGAAAACAAGCGAAAGTTCCACTATTGCTGGGCTCTCTCGCCAACGAAGGCAATCAGCTCTTTCCGTTAAATAGTGATCTGACTCAAGATCAACTAGTCAACTTTATAACGGCCATGATGGGTGAGACATTGGCACCGCAGCTACTTGCTCTATATCAGAAAGAACTGGCGGAATCACCCGGACTAGCGCAACGTGAAATACTTACCGACCAGTTTATGGCCTATGGTATGCGTCGCTGGGCTGCACACCAATTTAATTCCGGGCAACCCACCTACCTGTACTTCATGGACCATAATCCACCAGCGTTTCGATTATATATGCCGTCTGATCCAAACCTTCAACTGGACGATGGCCCTCGCAGCGGAGGCGCCTACCATTCAGGTGATCTTGCGTATGTATTTGGCAATACCGGTAAAGTTGGCCACGACTGGCAAGAAGATGACCATCAATTTTCAGATGTAATTACCCAGTATTGGACTAATTTTGCCAAGTCTGGCGATCCCAACGCCAACGGACTACCTATTTGGCAACAATACGATACAACAAGTCACGCCACCCAGTTGTTACAGAAAAACCCGCAATCGGTCGACGGTGTCAGGCGTGCGCGGATAGACCTATTTGAGCGTCGCGATAACGATGAGTGAGGACATCAAATCGACCGTGGTTTTAACAAATCAAGAGCCACAGCTTCTGCAACCTTAATACCATCGATGGCCGCAGACAATATACCACCAGCGTACCCAGCACCCTCACCAGCTGGGTATAAACCCGCAGTGTTGAGATTCTGAAAGTTTTTGTCTCGCCTAATGCAAATGGGCGACGACGTTCTGGTTTCAATACCTGTGAGTATTGCGTCTTTCATGGCAAAGCCCTCTATTTTTTTATCAAAAACAGGGATAGCTTCACGAATAGCGTCAATCGCAAAGTCTGGCAGTGCCTTCGATAGATCTGTGAGCGTCACACCGGGTTGATACGATGGGTTAACCGCCCCCAAATTTTTAGAGGATTTATCGTTTAGAAAATCACCCACTAATTGTGCCGGGGCGTTATAGTTTTCACCCCCTAACTCATAAGCCAGGGTTTCCAGTTTTCTCTGTAAATCAATACCTGCTAATACGTGCTCGGGATAATCTTGCTCTGGAGTAATCCCAACCACAATTGCCGAGTTTGCATTGCGCTCATTGCGAGAATATTGTGACATACCATTCGTCACCACACGCCCCTCTTCCGAAGTGGCCGCAACCACCGTACCACCAGGGCACATACAAAAACTGTAAACACTGCGGCCACTGCTACAATGGTGAACCAATTTATAATCCGCCGCTCCCAAAATAGCGTTGCCAGCAAAGTCCCCGAATCGGGCTTTATCAATAACCGACTGCGGATGCTCAATCCGAAAACCTACCGAGAACGGCTTCGCTTCGATATAGACACCTTGATTCAATAACATTTCAAACGAATCGCGGGCGCTATGACCAATCGCCAAAATAACATGCCGACTGTTCAGCATCTCACCACCAGCCAGAGTGACTCCGGTAATCTGACCACGATCAGCAGACAGACTAGCCCGATGAATTGTTTCGACCTTCTGATTAAACCTGATTTCACCACCCAGCCTGGTGATTTCCGCTCGCATTGATTCAACCATTTTGACCAGCTTAAATGTGCCTATATGGGGCTTGCTGACAAACATAATTTCTTCCGGCGCACCGGCTTTCACAAACTCCGTTAGAACTTTTCGTCCCAAATGACGTTTGTCTTTTACCTGGCTATACAGCTTTCCGTCGGAGAAGGTACCTGCACCACCCTCCCCATATTGTACATTCGATTCAGTATTTAACTTTCTGTCGCGCCAGAAACCCCAGGTATCTTTGGTACGCTGGCGGACTTCCTGGCCACGTTCTAACACAATCGGCTTCAGGCCCATTTGCGCCAACACCAGAGCCGCCAAAATCCCACAGGGACCAAAGCCAATAATAATCGGGCGCTGTTGATTGTTATCGGGAAAATGCTCATCGGCCCGGGCAACAAAATGATAACTGGTATCGGGGCTGGGCTTAACAAACGTTTGTTTAGAAAATTGTTGCAGCACCTGTTGTTCATCTTTGGTGGATAACGTTACATCCACCTGATAAATCAACAAAATATTGGCTTTTTTGCGAGCATCGTAACTGCGTTTAAAAACTGAAAAACTAATGAGTTCATTTTTAGATATATGCAGTTTCGCAACAATTGCAGCGGCCAAATCTTCATCACTGTGACTGAGCGGTAATTGAACATCGTTGAGGCGTAGCATAAAGTCTCAGTTGATTGAATGTGTCGGCTCAGCTTATAAGACAGCTAAGTAACTAGCGCGAGATTTTAACAGAAGCCAGCAACACAAAACACTGTATATGCGGGCTAAAAAACTATGACCTTAACCAAGGAAGCCACTGCCAACGTACCTACGTCCCT
>JBALTE010000014.1:76494-84300 GCA_036963965.1 Oceanicoccus sp.
CCTACGTCCCTGCCATGAACAGGCTATTACAAACTGCCGAGGAACTCTAGCAGTAACTCGTTCGTGCGCTCGGACCGTTCTTGCTGAATCCAGTGTCCGGCACCGGGTAATATTTCACTTTTAAAAAGTTTTGGTAACGTTTTTCCGTAATTGGCAATAGCACTGGCTCCCCAAACGGTCGGACCATCTTTTTCACCGCCGATAAACAGGGACGGAATGGTAATCGGCTGACCCGCAAATGCACTAAAATCCTCCCAGTCACGATCAACGTTACGGTACCGCGAAAGAGGGCCAAAAAAACCTGAATATTCGAACTCTTGCGTATAGACGTCGAGATCTTTGTCTGTCATCCAGTCTGGCATAACGTCTGGATAAACAAATTTTTCACTGAGGGTACCTCCTCGTCTGACCATACTGATATTTGGCCCATCGATAACATCACCACCCGCTCCCCAGTAAAACCCGAGAATCCACTTTCGAACATCCGCTTCGATTTCTCGCTCCGCCTTGCCAACTTCTTGAAAATGATTGATGTAGAAATCATCCTCTCCCGCCATCAGAGAAAACAGCTCAGTGGGGCGCGTGGCGCCCCCTCCCGCAGAGTATGGTACCGACAATCCGGCAACCCCTGAGAACAGATCGGGCCTTAATAAAGCAGAATTCCAGGCAATAGGCGCACCCCAATCATGACCCACTACGGTGACCTTGCCGTTATCGATAGCCTCTACAACCCCAACAACATCGGCTACTTTCAACATCATTCGATAATCTTCAACATTGCGAGGTTTCGACGAACGTCCGTAACCTCTAACATCCATCGCCACTGCATGATAACCCTGCTCGGCCAGAAACGGGAGCTGCTCCCGCCATGAATACCAGGATTCCGGAAACCCATGAATCATAAGAACGGTAGGGCCCTCACCAGCCTCGGCCAGATGAATACGAACGTTGTTACTGCTGACTGTGCGATGAGTGATATTAACCATAAGAGGCTCCACTGGGCATTTAGTAAGTACGGGAAGTTACGTCTTTCTAGTGATAGATTAACTTAAAACTTTAAGTTGGTCATCGCTTCATTTTTAGAAAAACGAGCCTCTGACGATCACGCCCTCTCAAACAGAAGCGGAATGTCCCAAATTGTCTTTTTGCTATCTCTGGTGGAGTTAAACGAACCTATAGAAACCACTACCGGGATGTAGAAATGGTATAGTAACATTTGGCATGCACACTGATTATACATATATATAAGAGAGAGTATGAACCGGCAAAGAATATCTCGAAGAGAAATGATCAAGTTTTCAATGCTTGTCAGTGGATCGATGCTTATCACTATACGCGCAAGAAGTGAGAACACCTCCTCCGCTGCGACGCCTGTTTCGTACTTCAATTCCTGGCTCGAAATAACACCAAACAATACACTGATTTTTTCTTTAGATAAGGTGGAAATGGGCCAGGGCGTGGTCAATAGCTTGGTGACTATTTTAGCCGAAGAGATCAATACTCACCCGTCGCTTATTGACGTAAGAATGCCTGAGCTCGGCTCAGCTCGCACTAATCCTCACTATGAACCGAGCTGGGGTACAGGGGCAAGTTCTAGTGTTCGTTCGCTATGGCCATCATTGCGTTATGCAGGCGCTTCATTGCATGGAAAACTGGTGCTCGCTGCCAGTAAATTGTGGGAGCTGGAAGAGCATCAGGTAACTATTAAAGACCGCGTAGCCACCAACATGCTGACAGGTACTGAGCTGCCTTTTTCCTACTTTTTGAATGATATTTCCGAAACCCCTGATTCTCAAAAAGTGTCATACAAGCCTCAAGACCAATATTCCTGGGTGGGAATAAAGATTCCTTCGCGAGACGATATAGAAAAGACTACTGGGCGAGCTGAGTATTGTTCTGACATTTCTCTTGATCAATTGCCGGTAGCAGTATTGATTCGACGCCTGCATTCAAATCAGAAGGTCAAAAAGTATAGCTGGTTAAATGATAGCGCTCCCGCTAATATTTCAGTAGTCACTCTATCGGACAGTGTCGCGCTGGTTGGTAAAAATTATTATGAGGTGAACGCTGCTCGACAATTTATTAAGGTTGAGTGGACCGACGCCGAGGCCTTGTCAACAAACAACAAAGAAATAAATGCCAATCTTATTAGCGAACTGGATAAGCCAGGCGAAGAAGTGTTTAGCAAAGCCTGGGCTCCCATTTCAGGTAACCAAACTATTAACATTGCCGCTGATTACAGTGTTCCCTACCTGGCCCATGCTCCATTAGAAGCTATGAACTGTGTGGTGGTTTTAGAGAACGGATCTTGGAAAATATGGGCTCCAACACAGAAACCGCGTGAGGCCCTAAAAATTGCTCAAAGAATAAGCGGTCTACCGGCGAATAAAGTCGAGTTAAAAACAACGTACATAGGCGGCGCATTCGGTCGCCGTTTAAAGCAAGACTATGTTGAAGAAGCTTGTAAATTGGCAAAACAACTTGGCCATTCCGTCAAGGTTTTGTGGAGCAGGGAAGATGATTTTCAGCATGGATTTTATCGTCCTGCAATGTCGGCCAGACTTAGTGCGAGCATGGATGCCCATGGTAACGTCTCTCAAATAGTATCTCGTATAGTTTCTAGCGAACCGAAACCAAACAGCAACCATGGAGGGAGCTGGCTTGAACAAACCGAGCGTAATATTATGCGATTGTGGCGCCAAGTTCGAGGCAAGCCCGCGTACAATAGCCAGGCTATCGAAGGTTTACATTCGCTTCCTTACAAAATACCTCTCCAATCAATACAACTGAGCTACCTCAACGTTGGTATACCTACCGCCTTATGGCGCTCTGTCGGAAACTCTTACAATGGGTTCTTTTTAGAATCGTTCGTCGACGAGCTTGCGCATGCAGCCAATCAAGATCCTATAGAGTTTCGACTGAACCTTAATCAAGCACCCCGTTTAGACGGCGTACTTAACCAGGTTCGTCAATTCTCTGGCTGGAGTGATTCCAGTGACTGGGCAGGTAAAGGCGTGGCCATGTACCGGTGCTTTGGAACTGCCGTTGCGATGGTCGTCAAATTGCAGAGAAATAAAGGTCTACTTCAAATATCTGACGTTTGGTGTACTGTCGATTGTGGGTTGACCATTGACCCCGACGGAGTTTGTAAGCAGATTGAAGGAGGTATCAATTACGGGCTATGTGCAGCGTTATACGGAGAACTGGAAATAGAAAATGGTCAAGTGATTAGCAGTAACTTCCACGACTATTCGGTTTTGCGGATAGACATGGCGCCAGATATTCATGTTCAAATTGTCAGTAGCAATGAAGCTCCTACAGGAGTTGGAGAACCCGCAACCCCCCTTATCGCACCAGCATTATGCAATGCAATTTTTGACGCCACAGGAACCCGTTATCGACACCTGCCTCTTTCACGAAAAGTTGCAGGAATACTCAAAACATAAGGTAAACAGTGCGCTGTATGTCTTGTTTTCATCCGACAATCACATGAAGCACTATATCCGATTTGTCTGAGCTTCGTCATTACAACTCGCGAGACACAAAATCCAGCTCATCCAGCTCCGATTGACTAAGCGAAACATACATAGAACGACTATTGCTCAGTGACTGCTCGGCAGAATTTGCACCGGGGATCGCGAACATAACACTACCGTGATATTGCCTTATCCAGGCCAGTGATATTTGTGCTGGTGTGGCGTC
This sequence comes from Oceanicoccus sp., assembly GCA_036963965.1. GTDB lineage: Bacteria > Pseudomonadota > Gammaproteobacteria > Pseudomonadales > Dasaniaceae > Oceanicoccus. The sequence goes on from JBALTE010000014.1 coordinate 80,197, forward strand.
ATGACTCGCTGCAATTTTTTCAAGTGTATCAACAAGCAATTGCGTTTCTTCGAGGCGGGCTGATGTCAAACCAAACATCTTGACACGTTCTCGTTTCAGGAGTTTAAGCGCCTCTTCATTGTTATTATGAAACTTGCCGCTCAATAACCCCTGCTCCAGCGGCGACCAAGCAATAACGCTCATGCCAAGATCTGCAGCCACCTTTAGAACATCATGTCTTTCACTGTGTCTATATGCCAAATTATAGTGTATTTGAACCGATGCTAAAGGAATTCCGCGCTTACGTAAAAATCGATGCGCACGCTTTATATCACGCCGGTTATAATTACATAGACCAACTGACTTCACACTACCCTCTTCGACAAGCTGAGCCAGTACTTTCATTTCTGTGCGCAACCAGGATTCTGATTCAGGCCAGTGAATCTGATACAGATCGATTGGATAACCCTGCAGACAGTCAATTCGCTCCGAAATACTTTCGATCATCGACGCAGCCTTACGATTTTTTGGCCACCATTTATCCGCAATTTTTACGCTACCGGGAGCAATATCTAACGCCGTTAACGCATTGCTGAGATTCCTTTCTGAAACACCGTTACCGTATTGTTCTGCAGTATCAAACCAGTTAACACCTTGTTCTATCGCAATTTTTACCACGTCCTCTGTAGCTGTATCGCTGAGTGCCGGCCAGTATTTCCCAAGATCGCCCACGCCGGATGAGAATTGCCATGTACCCAGACCAATAGGACTAAGCATAATACCAGTCTGACCTAACTGACGTAAGGCGGGTGACTGTCTGTCACTGCCCGTGCTGTGTACAGTATCCATATACTAAATTTGTTAGCCTCATATTGCCTATTGTTAAAAGAACACAGGACATAATTGTATTGCTATTGTATTGGTATAGGCACTAACCGCCAACAGCGAATTACCATGAAGCATACCTTTACTTCCCGACCGAAACACAAAAACGCCTATTCAAAGACGAATGTCTACTCAAGTTTTTCGGGAAATACGTTTAACCAACCCATACGGGCTAATCGCTCAAGTGTTCGAACAGATTGATGCTTCACTTCATCTAACCAGATACTGGTTCCTGGCAGAGTGGGTGATAAGTGCAAGCGGTTTCTTAAAAGATGATTTATACGAAAACTATTCCACATTTTTTGAGATTCAAAAGTATTAAAAATCATCGATAGAGAAACAGACACCTCATCATTATTTTTGACCGAATGCGGCGCTAGAAAAGGAATATAGACCCCTTGACCCGGTACCATTTCATAGGGTTTTCGCAGTTTCTCAAGTTCTTCTCGCATTTGAAACTTACGTGTTATTTGAGAACAAAACACTTCTAATTCAGAAGGCGGGGTAAGGTCATAGTTCATTGCCGGCCAAAGATTTAGCGTTTTTGTGCCTTTGATTTGAGCGAGTAACGTATGTTGATGATCCAGGTGGTAAGGGGTGATCGCGCCAGGGGATGAAACAAACAAGAAAAGTCGTGCTTCCCACAAACGGTAACCATTTTTTTGACAGAACCTATCCAGATCAACTTTAATGTCTTGAAAAAGCTGATTGAACTGCGGGTCTTTTTCAGGGGAGTCGATAAATAGATACGCATCAACATTTTCCATATTGTCAATGGCATATTCCAGGGAGTGTTCGCTTTTATGATAAATATGCGATGTTCCGATATCAGCTGATTCTGGCTTTTCTCCAGCACTGAACGCAATCCGGTCCTTAGGTGTGCGCTTTACCAGCTTGCGAATTTGATCCATTTGCAGAAGCGGATGGTCAACTAAACTGTGGGTGAAAATATTGTCTGTATTATCAAGCGCTTTTGAGGCGTTTGAGCCATTTAAATCGAACGTCATCTGAACCATTCCGTGTGGTTACTGCCAGAAAAACGTATTGTAATCTAAATAGACCCAAACAAGCTAAAACATATACCCTCTGTTAACAATTCACCTTTTTTGCTTTCTATCAACAAAGCTACAACTGTTTTTCTATAGAGACTTAACTCGGTTTTTCAGGTTAAGTTACGTGATGGAAAACCCCTCGTAATTTTTCTCTACCACCTCTTCACACTTTTCAACATATCCAACCCAATCAACATGAGGCAAGAACACTCTGGGCTTGCCCGGAATGTTGTCGCCAAAATACCAATTTGCTCCCGCGGTAAACAGAGTCGTATGCCCTAAATCACTGACGTGTTTCACCCAGGGTTCTTCAGCCTCCAACCTGGCCTCAATACTCGACCGTTCATGATCGCGCAGATGCACCATGGCATCGCTGACAAAATTAACATGCTGCTCTATCGCCACCATCATGTTTGTCAGCACTGAAGGGCTACCCGGACCAGTAATTATATACATATTAGGAAAACCTTCAGCACACAAACCCAAATAGGCTTTAGGGCCTTCAGCCCATTTGTCCTTCAACAACCTGCCGCCATTACCTCGAATTTCAATTTTGTTTAACGTACCGGTGAGCGCGTCAAAGCCGGTGGCAAAAATGACACAATCAACGTCGTAGTCAATGCCATTGGCCCGAATACCCGTTTCGGTAAAACGTTCAATTCCATTTTCATGAATATCGACTAGCGTTACATTATTACGATTGAACGTTTCAAAATAGCCGGTATCTAGCACTGGTCGCTTGCTAGCATATACAAAGTCCGGGCAGAGTTTTTCCGCCAATACCGGATCAGTAACTATTCCTCGAATTTTATTGCGAATAAAATCGGCGATAGTCTCATTAGCGACCTGGTCGCTACCCGAATCAGCATAGGCAACAAGAAATGCAAAACCACCCATTTGCCAGCGTCGTTCATATTCCGCATTGCGCTCCTCATCACTGACGTCAAAAGTATTGGTTTCAGCATTACCTGACACTTCTTGAGCAAATGGACTGCGGTAATTCTCTTCGCGATATGCTGAGTATCGACTTTTAGTTTCTTTTTCAATTGCCTGATTTAAAGGTTCATTGTGCTGGGGAATGGTAAATTGTGGTGTTCGCTGAAAACAATACAAATGTTTGGCAATTTCAGCGGTGGCTGGAATTGCTTGAATGGCCGTTGAACCACTGCCAATTATGGCTACTTTTTTACCACTTAGATCAACCGGTTCCTGTGGCCACCTTCCGGTATGATACGATTCGCCTTTGTAATCTTTAAACCCCTCGAATTCCGGTATGTTCGAAGTTGACAAACAACCGGTAGCCAAAACAAAATGGCGGGCTGTTACCTTTTCTCCAGTATCAGTTGTAATAGTCCAGATAGCTTTCCCTTCGTCAAAAATTGCACTAACGATTCGAGTATTGAATTGAATATCATCACGTAAATCAAAACGGTCAACCACATGGTTGGCGTAATCTAGAATATCTTCTTGATCAGAGTATTTGTTTTTCCATTTCCAATCCTGCTGCAGACTTTCATCAAAGCTATAGGAATACTGGAGGCTGGGAATATCGCAACGGGCGCCAGGATAGCGGTTCCAGTACCAGGTACCCCCCACTCCAGCAGCTGCTTCAAATACCTTGGTTTTGAACCCCTTATCACGAAAATTTTGCAGTGAATAGATTCCGGCAAATCCTGCGCCAACCACAATAGCGTCGAGGTCAGTTGTTGTATCAGTAGCATTCATAGTGTTTATCCTTATTCTTATTCTATTTTCTACAACTTCATTTGATTCTATCTAATTGATCAATATAAATCCTCAGATGAAATCTAGCAAACCTTCAAACAATTTTAAACAGGGAATTACACGGTGATCAAGCGGGATAAATATCATCAGACAATTACCGTTGATGTTTAATCCAAGCAAAATAAGAAATCATTATCACCGGTAGTTCTAACAATCACAGGGTATATATCAGCGAGTACGCATGACGGGGAAACTATTTACTTGCGCTGGGGTAGCCCGGATTTTCGAGGCGTTTGCAGTTTGGAACACTAACCGGCTCAAAATACTCCGTGGCATAAGCGCTAGGGCTAGCAATAAGGCAGAGACCCTGCATCAACCGCAGCTCTGTCTATCGCATGATTGTTTGCTCCCGGAAACATCACAACAGTGCTGAGAAAGTGTATGGCGCGCCCGGAGAGATTCG
>JBALTE010000015.1:0-70724 GCA_036963965.1 Oceanicoccus sp.
ATGGTGGGCCTTCGCAGACTTGAACTGCGGACCTGCCGATTATGAGTCGGATGCTCTAACCAGCTGAGCTAAAGGCCCAAATTTGTACAGTTTGGAACTGTTTTGTTGCGGTGGCACTTCTGGGACGTTTCAGTGAACCAAAAGATGTAGCAATTGCAACAAGCGGCGCATTATAAAGGGCAACTTGCTGCTTTACCAGCCCGCTTATTGAACTGTTTCGTTGTCGCTAAACTGACCTTCAAATAGCGGTGTTGAAAGGTAGCGTTCTGCGGAGTCGGGTAGTATGACAACGATGGTTTTACCTTTGTGTTGCGGTTGCTGTGAAACTCGATGGGCGATGGCGACAGCGGCACCGCTGGAGATGCCAGCGAGGATGCCTTCTTCTTTCATTAAGCGATGGGCGTATTCCATGGCGTCGTCGTCGCTCACTTGCTCGACTTGATCGACCATGTCGAGGTCGAGGTTGGCGGGAACAAATCCGGCGCCAATGCCTTGCACTTTGTGAGGTGCATGTACCGGTTCTTCACCGGCTTTGGCTGCGGTGATCATTGTGGTAGACATGGGCTCAACAGCAACTGATGTTATCGCTTTTCCTCGGGTATTTTTAAGGTAGCGTGAGATGCCCGTGATAGTGCCGCCAGTACCGACGCCACTGATAAGTACGTCGACACCGCCATCGGTATCTTCCCAGATTTCGGGCCCCGTTGTTTGTTCGTGAATAGCGGGGTTGGCAGGGTTATCGAATTGACTGGGCATCCAGCGTTTGTCGGGAGCTTCGGCCACTAATTGCTGTGCGGTTTCAATGCACAATTTGATGCCTTTCGCAGCGTCTGTGATAACCACATTGGCGCCAAGGGCTTTCATCAGCTGGCGTCGTTCCAGGCTCATTGTGTGGGGCATAACCAAGGTGACTTTGTAGCCTCTGGCGGCGCCAACAAAAGACAAAGCGATGCCAGTATTACCACTGGTGGGTTCAACGATTTCCATTCCCGGTTTGAGTAAGCCGGATTTTTCGGCTTCCCAAATCATACTGGCGCCGATACGGCATTTTACGCAGTTAGCGGGATTGCGGCTCTCTATCTTGGCGAAAATATTGCCATCACCTATTCGGTTTAATCGCACCAGGGGGGTTTGACCGATAGTTAAACTGTTGTCGTCAAAGGTGGCCATAGCAGACTCCGTCACTTATTGTTTTGATGAGGGGCGAATAGTGTACCCACAAGAGGAAAGTTAGGGAAGTTGTAAAAAACTGCCAAGAGCATAATGTCGTTCGATGTTAACCGGCGATGGCTAGGTAGAAGGTGAGAGATTGATCCCTGCAAAAGCAGGGATCAAGTAAAGGTTTAATCGTCAAGAAAGCTGCGCAAATGATCTGAGCGCGAAGGGTGACGCAATTTGCGTAGTGCCTTGGCTTCAATTTGACGAATACGCTCGCGGGTTACATCGAACTGTTTGCCAACTTCTTCCAGTGTGTGATCCGTGTTCATATCGATACCGAAACGCATCCGTAATACTTTCGCTTCTCTTGCGGTAAGGCCGCCTAGCACGTCTTTAGTCGCTTCTTGCAAGCCTTGCCCTGTGGCAGAATCCACCGGTTGAGCAATGGTGTTATCCTCAATGAAATCACCCAGGTGCGAGTCTTCGTCGTCACCAATTGGAGTTTCCATCGAGATAGGCTCTTTGGCAATTTTCAATACCTTGCGGACTTTGTCTTCAGGCATATCCATGCGCTCACCCAATTCTTCAGGCGTGGGCTCGCGTCCCATTTCCTGAAGCATTTGGCGAGAGATACGATTGAGCTTGTTAATGGTTTCAATCATATGCACTGGGATACGAATGGTGCGTGCCTGATCGGCAATAGACCGGGTGATCGCCTGGCGAATCCACCAAGTCGCATAGGTTGAGAACTTGTAGCCACGACGATATTCAAATTTGTCGACGGCTTTCATTAGGCCAATGTTACCTTCCTGGATCAAATCGAGGAATTGCAGGCCGCGGTTGGTGTACTTTTTGGCAATGGAAATTACCAAGCGTAAATTAGCTTCAACCATTTCTTTCTTGGCGCGACGGGCACGTGCTTCGCCAATGGACATCCGACGATTGATTTCTTTGATATCTAAAATCGTCAGGCCGGTCTGGGTTTCTATCTGAGCAATCTTGCGTTGTGCTCTAAGAATTTCGTCTTTGTTGGCTTCAAGAACGGGTGCTACGTCTTTATGAGCTTTGATTTGCTGTTCGATCCAGTCCAGGTTGGTTTCTTGTCCCTGGAAAGATTTAACAAAATCTCTGCGTGTCATTTTTGCCTGCCTGACACAGGTATTCATAATCATGCGCTCGTTTGAGCGAATGACGTTTAGTTTTGACCGCACTCGAATAGATAGGGGTTCAAATACCTTGGGAGTCAGTTTAAAGAATTTAAAGACCTCGCCAAGTTTTTGCAGCTCTTTGGCTGACTCTTTGCTGTAACGGCCGTGCTTTTCAATCGCCTTGTCGAGTTTGTTATGTTGCTTGCGCAGGGCGGTGAAGCGTTTTTTCGCTTCTTCGGGGTCGGGGCCTGAAGGTGTTTCGTCATCGTCGTCATCGGTGGCAACAGCCGCCGCGGCTTGCTGTGCGGCAGGAGGAACAACGTCGGTTGGATTCAAGTAGCCAACCAGAACGTCGGCCAAGCGGCGTTCTTCGGTGGCAACTTTATCGTATTCGTCGATAACATCTTGTACGGCACCGGGGTAGTAAGCTACCGCTGCCATGATATCGCGAATACCTTCTTCAATTCGCTTGGCAATTGCAATTTCACCTTCTCGGGTGAGCAGCTCGACCGTGCCCATCTCGCGCATATACATACGCACGGGATCCGTTGTTCTGCCGGCTTCTGTCTCTACGGCGGCGAGTGCTGCGGCGGCTTCTGCAGCGGCGATATCGTCGGTAGAGTCTTCCTCTGATAAGAGTATCTCATCAGCATCAGGAGCGGTTTCGAATACCTGTATACCCAAGTCGTTGATCATCTGGATGATGTCTTCAACCTGGTCAGGATCAGAAATATCTTGTGGCAGGTGGTCGTTTACCTCAGCATATGTGAGGTATCCCTGTTCTTTTCCTTTGGCAATTAGCGTCTTTAGACGAGACTGCTGCTGTTCGGTTTCGCTCATAGGTCAGTCACTGGTACAAATTCGGAAGTTAGCCAGACATTATAGCTGAAGTATTTAGTCAAATACTAGCCCAGCCTGTTTATATGGCGGTAGTATTACCGGGTTTCAACCCCTACAAGCCATGTTTTTGCTGTAGTAGCTGTTTTAACTGTAGTTTCTCCTCGTCGCTAAGCGAGGAGTATTCTTTCGACAATATTTTATCCAGTTGGTGCCCCAGGTCCTGGTGCTGGTGACGTCGATCCAGGTGCAGCAGGGTGTCGGTTAGTTCTAGTTCAATATCGGTTGAGGGAATAAACTGTTCTGCGTGTAACAATTGTTGCAGTGTTTCCCCCCAGCTTTCACCATACCAATGGCCAATCAGCATTGCCGAGGTAGAGTCGGGTCGTTTATGAAGTAGTTCTAACATTGCTATGAGCAGCGGGGCATTGTCATCGTCACTTTGCAGTAGCGTCGCAGGGATGGTCACGTGGCTGGCGGCTTTGGGGTCGTGGAGCAACAGGGCTATCGCATAGAGTATCGGGTCACGCATGGCCTCGGACTTAACGATGCCCTTGTCGCGACGTTTGGGCGATGGCGGCGCAGCGATGGCTGGTTGGGCGGGTGATTGTGACGGTGCTGCTTGTGGTCCGGCCGCTTGTTTATTGCGTTTATGACGCTGCAGAATTTCCGATAGTTTTTCCAGCGAGAGGCCGGTTCTGTCGGCCAGCGAAGACATCATTAGCTCCTTGAATACACCGTCCGGCAGTTTGTCGATTAGCGGCGCTGCCAATGTGCTCAGTCGCGCCCGGCCATCTAATGAGCCGAGGTCCAGGTCGCCGGCCTGGGCATTGAACAGATATTCCTCTAAAGGCTCGGCTTTTTCGATAAGGCGGATGAAGTTGCTGGCGCCTATAGCGCGAACCATGGAGTCGGGGTCTTCGCCCTGAGGTAAGAATAAGAAACGTGCTCGACGGCCATCTTCCATTGCTGGCAGTGCCGAATCCAGGGCTCGAACAGCGGCTTTACGGCCAGCTTCGTCACCATCAAAACAAAAGATAACTTCCGGGCATTGGCGGAAAACACGGTTTAAATGATCGGTGCTAGTGGCCGTCCCCAGCGTTGCTGCCGACCAGTTAATGCCATGTTGCGCGAGTGCGACTACATCCATATAGCCTTCTACTATCAGCAGTCGCTGCAGTTGGCGGTTGGTCTTACGTGACTGATACAGGCCATATAATTCTTTGCTTTTGTGGAATACCGGTGTTTCCGGAGAATTCAGGTATTTGGGTTTTTCGTCGCCCAATACCCTGCCACCAAAAGCAATAATGCGCCCGCGATTGTCGCGGATAGGGAAAATAATACGGTCCCGAAAGCGGTCGTAGAGTTTATTTTCTTCTTCTTTTTCGATCAGCATGCCGCCATCAATCAGCAGCTGCTTGTCTTCATTGGATTGACCCAGGTGGTTAAGAAGGTTATCCCAGCCGGGAGGTGCATAACCAATATCAAAATCTCTGGCGATTTCTCCGCTTAGTCCTCGTGCTTTGAGATAATCGACGGCCCGTTGTTTTTGCGGATGATCTTTAAGTTGTTGTTGATAGTATGTCGCGGCTTTTTCGAGAATAGTGTAGATGTTTTTCTTTTGCTGGGGCTGCTCCTGAAAGGCACTCGCTTCTCGCGGAACTTCCAGACCCGCGGTATCTGCGAGAACCTCAATGGCTCTGGGGAAGTCCATTCGTTCGTAGTCCATGATAAAACCGATGGCATTGCCGCCGGCTCCACAGCCGAAGCAATAATAGAACTGTTTTTCCTGATTAACACTGAAGGAGGGGGTCTTTTCTTCGTGGAACGGGCAGCACGCGGTGAAATTGCGGCCGCTCTTTTTTAGACCAACGCGCCGGTCAATCACCTCAACAATATCGAGGCGGTCCAATAGGTCATCTATAAACGATTGTGGTATTCGGCCCGACATCAGCGATGAGTTAACTTATTTAAGTGGTGAACAAGAGGTCAGATGTTAACCCCGGCATATAGATCGTACAAGCCTATTGGTATTCAGCAAAAATGAAATCTGGCGCATGGGCTCTATTCATTCAGGTGCTGCTTACAAGACGTCAGAAAAGAAGAGGGATGTTACCAGAGATCTGTTAGTTGAGTTTAGCCTTGATCAGTTTACTGACTTCGCCCATATCAGCTCGTCCCTGAAGTGCCGGCTTCAATATGGCCATCACTTTGCCCATGTCTTTCATCGACTCGGCACCACTATTTGCAACAGCGTCGGCGACCATGTCGGTCAGTTCTTGCTGGCTGAGTTGCGAGGGCAGAAATTCCTGGATAACAGTAATTTCAGCGGCTTCGATATCGGCTAATTCAGTGCGCCCGGCATCGGTATATTGCTGGATCGAGTCGCGACGTTGTTTGCACATTTTATCCATAACAACCAATAATCGGTCATCATCAACGTCAATGCGTTCGTCAACTTCTATGCGCTTGATTTCGGCCTGAATCAGCCTGATAGTGCTAAGACGCTGTTTATCTTTGGCTCGCATAGCGGCCTTCATTTCATCACGTAATCGGGATTTAAGCGTTTGATCGGACATGGCTTACAACCCCCTAATAACGTTATAGAAAATGTTGGTAAACAGCGTAAAAAGTACTAGTACAGACGCTGGTGCTTGCGAGTTTCGCGTGAGACTTTTTTGGCGTGACGCTTAACTGCAGCCGCTGCTTTACGCTTGCGAACTGACGTTGGCTTTTCATAAAATTCACGACGACGTACTTCTGCGAGTACGCCTGCTTTTTCACAAGAGCGCTTAAAGCGACGCAGAGCGATATCAAATGGCTCGTTATCTTTTAGTTTAACTGAAGGCATTTACCCTTCCTTAATTACATTAATGACATAACACTGAATTAACAGCGTGCATATTGCGTTGACGAAAAAGCCACCAATCGCAAGGGGCGGGCATTGTAAACGGTTGTAATTCAAATTGCAAAGCCACTTTTCAGGCCATTTTGAGGGGCGTGTATAAGAAGGTTGGTGGGCTTGATAGTGGATAATTGCCCTGTCTGGAAGTATCATGCGCCGCTGATCACAACCATATGCGCTAATCATTATGCTGACCCTGGGAATAGAAACTTCCTGTGACGAGACCGGTATCGCTCTATACGACAGTGAGCGAGGCCTGTTGGCCGATGCATTATACAGCCAAATAGAATTACACGCCGAATACGGCGGCGTTGTTCCGGAGCTGGCGTCGCGCGACCATATTCGAAAGACCTTACCGCTTATTGATCAGGTTTTGGCTGAGGCAGGGTGTAGCAAGAAAGATATTGATGGTATTGCCTATACCTCCGGCCCGGGGTTGGTCGGGGCTCTGATGGTGGGAGCAATGATCGGTAGATCTTTGGCATTTTCGCTAGGAGTGCCGGCAATCGGCGTTCATCATATGGAGGGGCATCTATTGGCGCCAATGCTGGAGTCAGCGCCACCCTCTTTTCCGTTTATTGCCCTGTTGGTTTCAGGTGGACATACTCAACTGGTTCGCGTTGATGCCATTGGTGAGTACCGTTTGCTGGGTGAGTCTCTCGATGACGCGGCGGGAGAGGCGTTTGATAAAGCAGCTAAAATGTTGGGCTTACCTTATCCAGGTGGGCCACAGGTGGCTTTACTCGCGGAACAAGGCAATCCGGGCCGGTTTATATTTCCCCGACCGATGGTGAAGCATCCCGGGCTGGATTTTAGCTTTAGTGGTTTGAAAACGTTTACCCTGAATACCGTTCACGATCATCGTGATGAGGACGGCAAGATTGATAGTCAAACGAAAGCGGATATTGCGCATGCATTTCAACAGGCTGTGGTAGAGACGCTAGTGATTAAGTGCAAACGTGCGCTAAAGCAGGAGTCGTTATCCCAGCTGGTAATGGCGGGAGGCGTTAGTGCCAATCGTCAGCTGCAAAAAAGTTTAGAGATTGCATTGGGAAAATTAGGTGGACAGGTATTTTATGCCCGTCAGAAATTTTGTACTGATAATGGTGCGATGATTGCCTATGCCGGTTGCCAGCGTTTACTGGCAGGCCAAAAAGAAGGGCTTGCTGTGACTGCGGTGCCGCGCTGGCCTATGGATCAATTGCCACCACTCATCAATAATTGTTAAGGCTTGGCCCATGGACATTGTTTATATTCGCGACTTAAAAATTGAAACTACGATAGGTATTTACGATTGGGAGCGGGAAATAAAGCAAACGGTTAGTCTCGATCTGGAAATGGCTCACGATATTAGCCGGGCGGCGGAAACAGACAATATCGAGGATACACTGAATTACAAGGCTGTTGCCAAGCGACTAATTGCATTTATCAGTGAAAGTGAATTTCTACTCGTTGAAGCAATGGCTGAAAAATGTGCACGTATTGTGTTGCAGGAATTTGGTGTACCTTGGTTAAGGCTGCGTTTAAGTAAACCTGGTGCTGTACGTGGGTCACAGGACGTGGGTGTTATTATAGAGCGCGGCGAAAAAAATAGTTGAGGTGAAACCGGTGGCATACGTTTTTGTCAGCATAGGCAGTAATATCGATCGCTATCAGCGCATTAGCGCATCATTAGATGCTTTGCGTCTGTCATTTGGAGATCTGCTGATCTCTCCGGTGTATGAAAGTATTGCGGTGGGGTTTGAAGGTAGCAACTTCCTAAATTTGGTGGTTGGTTTTTCGTGCGCTGAAAACATAAGCGAGTTGTCGTCTATTTTACGTCAAATTGAACACGATAATGGTCGCCGTCGAGATGGTCCAAAATTTGGTCCGCGAACATTGGATATAGATATTTTGACCTACGACGAGTGTGTTGGCGATATTGAGGGGATTCAACTACCCAGAGATGAAATCACTAAGAATGCGTTTGTGCTGTTGCCTTTGAGCGACATAGCTGCAGAGGTGGTACACCCAGTTGAGAAAAAATCCTATCTTGAGTTGTGGAAAGCTTACGACCATTCAAGCCAAAAATTATGGGCGGTAAATTTTGATTGGGATGGGCGAGCCATTTCACATGAAAAACGTTAATGGTTACATCGCTAGGTTTCTGCCGCCGTCAACAGCAATTATTTGTCCGGTTATATAGGGCGAATCTTCGATTAAAAATGCCACAGTTTTAGCAATATCAGCACATTCTCCTATTCTATTCAGTGGTATTTTTTTCAGTATTGATTGTTTATTTTCTTCGTTTGTCTCATGTTCGGGCCACAAAATAGCGCCGGGAGAGACACCGTTAACGCGAATGTTTGGTGCCAGATCTTTAGCCAATGTTTTTGTCATCATGGCTACGCCGGCTTTTGCTATGCAGTAAATACTATGATTTTGCATTGGTCGTTCGCTATGAATGTCGACAATGTTAATAACATTGCCTTTGCGTTTTTCCAGTGTGCTAATGAGCAATTGAGTGAGAAAGAACGGACCTTTCAAATTACTGTCGATAAGAATATTCCAATCGTCTTCGGATGCTTGATCAATTTTGGTTGGGTAAAAACTGGACGCATTATTTACCAGGGCATCAATTCCGCCCGAGATTCCCTTGGCAAAATCAGCCAATAAACGGATGTCCTCAAGCGATGAAAGATCAGCCTGAAAACAATAGGCAGAATCAACTCTGATCGAGTTAAGCTCTCGCGTTAGCTCGGTGGCAGCGGTTGCGGAGTTGCGATAATGAACTAATACGGTATAGCCGCGACGATGCAGCTCGCGTGAAATTTCCGCTCCGATACGAAGTGCGCCGCCGGTGACTAGAGCGACTCTATTTGTGTCTTTCATTGTTGGCCTCTATTGATTAAAACGTTCAGCTATAGCCTCAAGGCGACGGGTGCGTAGAGCCTCGCCAATTTCTTTGCCTCTCAATCCCTCAGCAGCCAGGCTGGCGGTATCAATGGATTTACACGCTTGCAGTGATCGTTGTATTTGATCGATAACACGGTCGTTGTTATAGAGTAATTGCGATGATTGCAGGAATAAACTAAATCGCTCGGGTCTTCGGAAAGGGTCAAGATTTTCAAGTAGGGTTAACACTTGATCCGGGCTGGAAAAATTATCTTTACAGCGGGCAGAAAACCGGCTGACTAGCAGTGCCAATTCCCGGAATTCTCGAGGGGCTCTTATTCGCTGGCAAAAATTCTCTGCTTGAACGGCTTCGATAGCGACAAACATTGTGGCGAAACGGACCACATCCGGTAACCCCTTTGTCGCTGCCTTTTGTAATGGTTCCACTATGGTATCGACGGTTTCATCAAGCTCCGGCATCAGTTTTTTTAGGGCGCCACACTGCTGGAGAGTGGTAAAAAAAACATCGGGGCTGCGTTCCGATAGCGAGCGATACATTTCTTTCCATACCCGCTCTGCAGGTAGCGACAGTAACTCTTCACCGGCACTGATTTTTTTCATCAGCAAGAGAGTTTCATCGGCGAGAGTGAATCCCATATGTCTATAGCGAGCGCTGAAGCGAGCGACACGTAAAATTCGAAGTGGGTCTTCTTCGAAAGCTGGAGAAACGTGCCGTAGTATTTTCTTAGCCAGATCCTGTTGGCCATCGTAAGGGTCGATGATAGTACCATTGTCATCTTCGGCAATGGCGTTGATGGTGAGGTCTCGTCGCTGAAGGTCTTCTTCCAGGGTTACTTCCGGACTGGCGTAGCAGTCGAAACCGGTATATCCCGGTCCCGATTTACGCTCCGTTCGTGCCAGTGCATATTCTTCTTTGGTTTTAGGATGAAGAAAAACCGGAAAGTCTTTACCGACAGGCTGATATCCCAAGCTGATGAGTTGTTCAGCTGTAGCGCCGACGACAACCCAGTCTCGTTCGCTGTAGGGGTATCCTAATAATTTGTCTCTAACGGCGCCGCCGACAAGATAGATTTTCATGATGTAAACAGATTCTAAAAGTTGATTGTTAGTATACTAGCAGGATTGACTGACCGAAGATTAAAATTTGCGGGTCAGCCATCGCAGTTGCACGAGTGTAATGTTTTGGTTTCCAAATTCATTAAGGTTAGCGACCGACCCCAGACGCAGCCGGTATCTAACGCAAAGATGTTGTCAGTATTAGTTTTTCCTTTCAGTGCAGCCCAGTGGCCAAAAATGATGTTGTCATTGTTATGGGGCCGTTGTTTAAAAGAAAACCAGGGCGAAAAGTTTGGCTGATCAGATGACGTAGTATTTTCATTCAATGTGGACAGCTTATTATCAAAATCCAGTGTTCCGTCGGCTGTGCAGTAACGCATTCGGGTAAAATAGTTGGTAATCACTCGTAGTCTGGTTGTCCCGGAAAGATCATCGCTCCAGCGATTGGGGGTATTGCCATACATATTCTGGAAAAACGTGATTGGAGTATTCCCTGTTAGGGCTTGATGAACTTCGGCGGCCAGCTCCTGCGCTTTTTCTACTGTCCAGATATGAGGAAGACCTGCATGTGTCATGTGAAAGTCGTTGCTTGGATCACTGTGCATGAGAGGTTGTTGTAAAAGCCATTGCACCAGTTCATCTCTATCGTTGGCGGCAAGTAGTTCGTCAAAGGTATCTGATTTTCCCGGTGACATAACGCCATAATGAACAGCGAGAAAATGTAAATCATGGTTGCCCAATACAATGCGCGTACAGTCCCCTAGCTGTTTGACAAAACGCAGTGTTTCCAGTGATTGTGGACCCCGATTAATCAGGTCGCCTACCAGCCACAATTGATCTTTGTGCCGATCAAAATTAACGTCATTCAGTAAACACTGCAACGGGGCCAAACAGCCCTGTAGGTCGCCGACTGCATATCGGGTCATGGTGTGGACTCAATACTATTGCTGATTTTTACAAACTGCTCCAGTGACAGTGTTTCGGGTCTTGCAGTGGGATTTATATCTAGCGCTTCTAGCTGATCACCACTGAGAGTATTTTTAAGGGAGTTTCGCAGGGTTTTGCGCCGTTGGTTAAAGCAGGTGCGCAATAGTGACTGTAATGCCTTAATGTTTTTTGCCGGATGTGGTGGCTGGTCGTATGGAGTGAGTCTTACAATGGCTGATTGTACTTTTGGTCGCGGGCTAAATGCTTCCGGTGGCACTTCAAACAGAGATTGTATATCGCAATAGTATTGCGCCATGATACTGAGACGACCGTAGTTTTTATTACCGGGCGACGCAGCCAGCCTATTGACGACTTCCAGTTGCAGCATGAAGTGCATGTCTTGAATTAACTGTTGTTGGTCTAACAGGCGGAATATGAGTGGCGTTGAGATATTGTAGGGGAGGTTGCCAACAACGCGCAGTTTCTCTTTGTCTTGTACCAGTGAAGAAAAATCAAAGGTCAAGGCGTCTCCTTGATGCAGATGAAAACGTGGTTGTTCGTCAAATTTTTGTTGCAGAATGGGGATCAGATCTCGATCCAGCTCAATTGCATCGAGCCGGCACCCGCCTGCCAGAATGTCAGTGGTCAGGGCCCCCTGTCCCGGTCCAATTTCGATAATGTGATCTTTGTCACTGGCATGCACTGCGCGGGCGATGCGGTGAATAACACCCTGGTCTTGTAAGAAGTTTTGGCCAAAGCGTTTTCTAGCCCGGTGCTGGTTGTCAGCTTGCGCCATTATTATGCCCTTGGGTGTGTTTTGCCATGGAGATTGCGTAGTTCAACGCTGTGATTAAACTGCCGGTATCTGCCTGACCGGTGCCGGCAAGATCCAGTGCGGTACCGTGATCGACGGAAGTGCGAATAATGGGTAGCCCTAAGGTGATATTGACGGCATTTCCGAAGCCTTTGTATTTCAATACAGGTAATCCCTGATCATGATACATGGCCAGAACTGCGTCACAGGAAGACAGATGTTTTTGAGTGAACGCGGTATCGGCTGGTAGTGGACCAGTTAACAGCATGCCTTCAGCAGATAGTTTTTCAATGCAGGGGATAATGTGCTCGATTTCTTCGCGACCCATATGTCCACCCTCGCCAGCATGGGGATTTAATCCCAGTACCGAAATACGAGGAGTCGGCAGGCCAAAATGCTGCTGAAGATCGCTGTGTAAGATACGGGTTATTGTCTCGATGCGTTTGCTGGTGATTTGGGCTGCAACATCTTTTAAGGGAAGATGGGTTGTTACCAGAGCAACGCGCAAACCTTCAGTAGCCAGCATCATAACAACCTGCCGAGTCCCTGTTTTCTCTGCCAGATATTCTGTATGTCCGCTAAAAGGGGTGCCGGCGTCATTGATAATGGATTTGTGCACCGGTGCTGTAACCATGGCGGCAAAAGTAGTATCGCGGCAGCCGTCAATGGCGTGGTCGAGAGTGGATAAAACATAGTCAGCGTTGTTCGGGTTGAGTATGCCTGCGTCGCAGTGATCGCCAAGCGGCACAGGCAATACAGTTAGCTCTGACTGTGTTGTTGCTCGTGCCGGTTCGCCTGGATCAAACAGGCGAAGGGATAGTGGCAGCTGTAGAAGTGCTGCCCGTTGTTTTAACAAGTCCGGGTCGGCAATAACCACAATTTGTTCGCTGTGCTGAATTTGAGCCAGCTGGATAACTAAATCCGGCCCAATTCCAGCGGGCTCGCCCGCTGTGATCGCTATTCGCAATGGTTTCATAGATTTACTGTCAGGCACTTGGTGCCTGATGCTATTTGAAGTCGACGTAAGCTTCGTCGCGAATTTTTTGTAGCCAGGTTTCTAATTCGTCGCCATATTTTCGTTTGTGAAGATAATTGCGAGCAATGTTGCGCCGTATATCATCGGTCACATCTTTATCGCGACGTTCCAATACTTGTAAAATATGCCAGCCAAACTGGCTGGTAAATGGGTCGCTGACTTGGTCAATTTCTGTCAGGTCCATTGTTGTTTGAAACTCACCAACCAATTGCCCTGGGCTACTCCAGCCAAGGTCGCCACCTTCAAGTGCCGAACCGATATCTTCGGAGTACTCGCGGGCTAACTCGCCAAAATCTGCACCGTCGATGATCTTTTGGCGCAATGATCTAGCCAGTGCTTCTGTTGCTACTTCATCGCGAATTGCAGACGATTTTAGCAGGATATGTCTTACTTTAGTTTGGGGAATCAACTCACCTTCGCCGCGGGTGTCGGCAAGTTTTACCATGTGGAATCCGCTGGGACTTTGTACCGGTTCAGCTGTTTCGCCCTTACTCATTGCCAAGGGGAGTGCCGATATCAAGCTGGGGAGATCTGAGGCTTTACGCCACCCTAAATCACTGCTTGCGAATTGTGTGTTGGCGAATACTGTTTCGTATGATTCGCCTTGCTGGATGCGCTGATAAAATTTGTCTGCCAGTGCTTTTGCCGATGCAATATCGTCACTGCTGGCACCACTTGGTAAGGGAATCAGGGTATGTGACATCCGGAAATCGGGTGCGGTGAGTGCTGCGCCTTCTTCGGAATCGAGAAAATTGGTAATTTCCTGATCAGTAATTTGCACGCGTTGATTGACGTTGCCTTGTTGAACGCGCTGCAGCATCATTTCTTTGCGAATTTGCTCTCGGGTGCCGGCGTAGGATAATCCATCTGCGTCCAGAGCTTGTCTGAATTGGTCCAGAGTCAATTGATTTTGTTGAGCTATACGCAGCATCGCATCATTGAGCTGGGCATCGCTAATGCGTACGCCAGCCCTGACAGCCGATTGCATCTGAATGTTCTCAAGAATCAGCTGATCCAGTAATGACTGCCGAATTTCAGCGATAGGGGGTGCTTCTTTCTCTTGCTTTTCAATATTGGCAACAACCTGCTGGACTCGTTCCTGCAGTTCGCTGGCAAGCACCACGTCATCATCAACAATGGCGATGACCTGGTCGAGTGCTTGGCCTCGAGTGTCTTCAGGTGCAGCAATAGCGGGCAAGCAGAATAGTACGGATGCCAGTAGTGCTGTCAGTGACCGAGTGAGTCGATAGCTTTTGTTGGGTATTGATAACATAGTTTTACTCAAAATCTTCATATCCTAAAATACTTTCTCTCAGTAAGCTCTCAGCTTTATTACCGAGACTGCCTAGCCCTTTCAGTTGGAACTCCAATACAAACGCATAGTCACTTTCGACTACAAGGCGGTCATTGAGTTCATCGATGTATTGGTCTTCAATACTTTGTTGATAGAGCAATCTTACCTTCCAGCAACAGTCATCGTATTGGACCCCAACCATTTCGTCCAGTGCGCGCTGTTCGTCTACGTCGTAACGATAGCGGCCAAATACACTCCAGCGATCGTTGATCGGCAGCACCATTGAGGCGTCCGCTTGCGATAAGTCTCGTTTAACAGTGCCAAAATCGCTGATGCTGTCGCGACGAAAGCGGTAGCCCAAATTGTAAAGACCACTGTTATCATTTTGATAGTGGGCGCTGAACCCGCCTTCCTCAATTTTATCAGCGTGAGAATCCCACAACAGGTTATTAGTTAACCATACATTGTCGGAGGGCTGAATCTGGATTCTTGTGGCAATATTGGAGTTTGAAGCTGAGTCTTCGGGCTCCGCTGACCCGAGCTGTACGCGTCTGTCTTCCATGTAGAAAATTTGCCCGATACTGAGAGTGATTACTTCCCTGCCGCTGCTATTGTCGATAAAACGACTGGTAATGCCCACGGATGCCTGATTAGCATCATCGAGTCTATCGTGACCAGAAAATCGTGTGTCGCGGAATAACTGGCTGTAGCCAAAATCGAGTTCTCTGGTGTCGAAATCGGGGTTGCCGGTTTGCTCGTCGTAATCACTGTAGAAATAGAATAGCCGAGGCTCAATTGTCTGGGTAAAGTTGCTGCCGGAAAAATTGCCGTTTCGTTCAAAAATCAATCCCATGTCCAGTGTAGCCAGTGGCGTCGATGCCGAGGGGGTAGTGTCGCCGTTGTTGTTTAATTCATCGAGGTCGTAATTGATTGAGCGTATTTTTGCGGAGGGGATAATAAAACCTGCAGCCCAGCGCATCGGATAGCTCAGCCCCGCTTCCGCAAAGCTCCGTTCGCCAGTGACAAAAGAGCCGCCGTCATCAATGGACTGATCGTGCTGGAAGTCGGTAAACTCTGCATTTAATAGCCATTCTGTTTCAAAATTCACCCCGCTATTATTGCGTTCAATACTGAGTCGCGGCATTAGTTGATACTGCGAGTCGAGTAGCTCGTCAATGGTCTGTCGGTCTTGGGCGGTGAGTTCTATTTGCCAGCTATCATTACGATAACCCAGCGTGGCCTGTTGATTTAAATGCTTATTTCGCTTGAGCTCCAGGCTATTAGTCGATAAGTCTTGAAAAAAATCATCGTCACTTACTTTGCTGTAGTCAATACGCGTCGACAACCCCAAAATATTGCCGGCCTGTTGTATGTTACCGAGCCAGCGATTTTCCTGAGATGGAGTATCGTTCTCACTACCAGGTAACGGCGTCTCTGTGAACAGGTCGTCCTCTAAATGAGCGCCGCCTATTACCCATTCACCAAAACGGCTCTTTTGTCGCAATTCTGCTTCGAGCATCATTCCCCGGTTTTCAATATATCGAGGCGCAATGGTAGCGTCGTAATTAGGCGCCAGATTCAAATAATAGGGTGTTGTTAGTTCAAAACCATTGTCTTTACCGCTGGCGAATGTCGGAAAGAGAAACCCTGTTTTGCGCCGGTCGTCGATGGGAAAGCTGAAATAGGGCGCATATAACACCGGCACGTTTAGCACGTTCAGGCGAGCCCCTTTCGCCGACCCCCAGCCTTCTTCATTATTTATATGAATGTAATCCGCCTCGATATACCAGGTTTCGTCGTCCGGAGTACACTGGGTATAGCTGCCATTTTCGAGGTCGATGGTGGCTTCATCGTCGCGTTGTATTGTTGATGCTTTACCCCGGCTACCACTATCGTGTTGCAGAAAACGAGCGTTGGTAAAAACGCCAAAATTGGTATCAATGTCAATTTGGCCACTATCTGCGCGTATCAACAGGTCGGGTTCGCGGACTTCTACATTCCCTTCGATCACCAGTTCGTTATTATTTCGATCGAAGCGAGCTTTGTCAGCCAGCAATTGGCGGTTGCCCCGACTGACGGCGACCTTGCCGGCTAGAGAAACAATATTTCCCTCAATGTCTGAACTGTTTGCGCTGCCTCTCAACGCTGCATCATTGGGGTTTTTATCAGCATCGGGCCAGTCGGCCTTTGGTGCCAGATAAGCACCGTCGCAACCTGATTTACAAACCGAGGGGTCAGCCATTTGTGTTTTGCTAACCCAGTCCCATTGATTCTGCGGTTTCGCGGTGGCGGCTTTTTCGTTGGGCGCGGACGTAACCTGGCGGTCAGACTGGCGCTGTTGTCCAGCAGGTAAGGGCAGTTGAGGTTGTCCACCAGCGGTGTTCTGTTGTTGGCAGGACCACTGACCTTTATCGGAGGTTGTGCACACCCACTGCTGATGCGGGTGCACAGGGTCTGCTGCCATTGCAGCTGCTGATGAGGTTGCAAGGGCGATGCTCAGGATCCGCCGGGCAAATTGTTTGGTGTGATACTTGGTTTCGGCCATGATAGTCCGGCTTGGTCTCATTAATTCCCAGCTTAAGCTACTATATTAACTACTGAGCTTTCCCCTGTTTTTAAGAACGTGGATAATAAAGCATTCCGTGCAGGAAAGCCCGCACCGGACCGCTAACATTAGGAGAATTATCGTTGTCGTTGGAATTAGTAAATGTTGCCGTGGACCTTCGCCAGCAACAGTTAGAACAGTGGCTGGCAGAAGATTTGGGGGTGCGCCCTACGGGAACGTCTGCCGGGAGCGATGCTGGTTTCAGGCGTTACTTCCGCTACCAACTGAATGGTCGTTCCCTGATCGCTATGGATGCTCCGCCGGAACATGAAGATTGTCGCCCTTTTGTAGAAGTTGCTCGGTTATTGTCGGATGCCGGTGTGGTAGTTCCGGAAATTATTGCCGAAGATGTTGAGCGTGGATTTTTATTATTGAGTGATTTAGGCAATGATACTTATCTTGACGTGATGAATCGCGAAGGGTTTGAGCTGACCCAGGCCGATGAGTTGTTTGCCGATGCTATTGATACTTTGATTAAATTCCAATCTGCTATTAATGCTGAAAAATTGCCTGTGTACGATGAAGTGCTGTTGCGTAGAGAGTTGAATTTGTTTCCGGAATGGTACTTGCAGCGCCATTTGGGTATTGTCATTGATGACCGGTTGAAAGTCTGTCTCGAACAATTGTTTGACCAGCTTGTCGAACAGGTATTGTCGCAGGGAAAGGTATTTGTTCACCGGGATTATATGCCGCGTAACTTGATGATTAACCAAATCGATGATCGGGGTGTTGGTGTATTAGACTTCCAGGATGCTGTTTACGGTCCGGTTAGCTATGATATTGCCAGTCTGTTTAGTGATGCGTTTATCAGCTGGCCACAATACAAAATAGAGGCGTGGCTGCGCCGCTATTGGCAGAAGGCAGTAAATGCAGGATTGCCAGTGCCGGACGTGTTTGAGCAGTTTGTTCGCGATTGCGATTATATGATCACCCAGCGACACTTAAAAGTGATTGGAATTTTTTCACGTATTTGCCATCGTGACGGCAAGCCGCGTTATCTCGAAGATGTCGAACGGTTTTTCAGATATATCGATATTGTAGTCAAACGCAGACCCGAGATGTCAGCGTTGAGAGAGATATTACAGTTGATCGGTAAGGATTGTTGATATGAAAGCGATGATTTTAGCCGCAGGATTGGGTAAGAGAATGCGGCCGCTGACGGACAATGTACCCAAGCCGCTGTTACTTTGCGCAGGTAAACCGTTGATTGTTTATCACATTGAGGCGTTGGTTGCTGCTGGCGTAAAAGACATTGTCATTAATCATGCCTACCTCGGCGAGATGATTGAAGAGACATTACAAGATGGTTCTGCTTACGGTGCCAGTATTCAGTACTCTGCCGAAAAGAAGCCGCTGAATACCGGCGCCGGTATTGCTAACGCATTGCCTTTGTTGGGGGACGCTCCTTTTATTCTCAGCAATGGCGATGTGTGGACAGACTTTGACTTTAGCCAATTGGCGCGTCTGGATCTCGACCTTGCTCATCTGGTTATGGTTAGCAATCCTCAGCATAATCCAGAGGGTGACTTTTCTTTAACAGAGAATGGGGTTCTATTAGCTGATCGTTTTAGTGACAGAGGTATTGGTCTTACTTACTCTGGAATTTCTGTTTTACATCCGCGATTGTTTTCTTTTTGCCCCAGTGGCCCATTCCCGTTAAGGCAGCCACTGATCGACGCTATGGCTAAGGGTAGAGTGAGTGGTCAGTATTTTGGCGGCCGGTGGACAGATGTGGGTACGCCGGAGCGTTTGCAGGAACTGGAACAACAGATGTTGGGCATTAACGATTAATTGCAGAATCGGCGACATTTTTATCCAGCCACCCCCGGATTCGTTTGGTAACTCTGTTATCACTGTTCTGCTGCGTACCTGAGGCCTGTGGTAGTCGAACTTGATGATAAATGGTGTCGTTTTTCCCCCTCGCTATATTTTTACGCTCTTCAGCTTTTCGCTGTTCAATATAATTTCCATTCGAAAATGCATCGAGTACAGGAATTGTAATCTGGCTAATATTTTGCAGAATACTGGTTTCATCATTAGAGATTGAGTTCTTGGCGTTGATCATTATCAGTGCACGAACTTGGTCGTTCTTTTCGTTTTTGTTGTCTTTTTCGGTATCGGGTGATGGCTTGGGCGCGGCGTAAAGAATAGCTTGGGCGGCACCCGTCCCTTCGCCCAGAATGGCAATGTTGTAAACCCCTTTCTCATTGAGGAACTGTATCCCCGCTGCAATCAGGTCGAGGGCATGCTCTTCACTGGCGTATCCCATATTCAGTGCCAGGGTGTGCCAATGGTTTTTTGAAAGAGCAATTCTCATGGTGTTGGTCGAGCCAAAAGTAGCGGGGTGGTTGGCAATATCGGGTATCAATAATACGCCGTTAAGTGCAGCACCGCTCGATGCGGGCAGGTAGAATGCCAGTTCCTGTTGTTCGCCGACGTTGATCCAGGCCTTTTCCTGTTCGTCTACCTGCAGGTCAAAAAGACTCTCGTCAGCGGTATTCTGATCTGCGTCTTGTGCCAGCGCCAGTAATGGAATCCATAGTAGAGAAAAAATGGCAATGATCAATTTTGTCATAGGGCATTACGTCTTACTGATTTGCTGTACGGTTTTCAGTAGAATAGCAGGAGTTTATCGTTAATCTACTGTGTTTAAACAACAAAGGCCAAGTTATGAGTGACTATATGATTGCCCCGTCCATTCTGTCGGCGGATTTTGCCCGATTGGGTGAAGAAGTTGATGCGGTGTTGAATGCTGGCGCTGATATTATTCACTTTGATGTGATGGATAATCATTACGTGCCGAATTTAACCATTGGGCCGATGGTCTGCAAGGCCCTGCGAGACTACGGGGTTACTGCGCCTATTGATGTGCACTTGATGGTTAGCCCGGTAGATTCATTAATCGGCGATTTTGCCGATGCTGGTGCAAGTTATATTACCTTTCACCCCGATGCCGCTACCCATGTAGATCGATCTTTGGCAATGATACGTGATGCAGGATGTAAGGCCGGATTGGTATTGAATCCGGCCATGGGCGTGGAGTCGCTAAAGTATGTTATGGATAAGCTCGATATGATTTTGTTGATGTCGGTAAATCCCGGCTTTGGCGGTCAGGCGTTTATTCCAGGAACCTTGGACAAATTGCGTGAAGTGAGGCAATTAATAGATGCCAGTGGCTTCGACATTCGATTGGAAATTGACGGTGGCGTCACTGCTGACAATATCCGTGATATTGCCGAGGCAGGAGCTGATACCTTTGTTGCCGGTTCGGCTATTTACAACAAACCTGACTACAAAGACGCAATTAATGCGATGCGTGATCAGTTGGCGCTGGCAAAAACCGATTGAGTAGTCTGCAATTATGAGCGCTATAAGTCGATATTTTGATGCTGGTATGCCGCAGGCAGTGCTATTTGATCTGGACGGGACACTGGTAGACAGTGCACCTGATTTGGCTGTTGCCATGGATAATGTGTTAAGAAGGCTGTCATTACCACTCGCGGGAGAGGATCGAGTGCGGGGCTGGGTCGGAAATGGGGCCAAAAAGCTGGTGCAGCGGTCGCTGGCGTTTGCGTTTGGGCAGAGTGAAAATGAGATTGGCGATCAACAAATTGACTCAACATTGGACTTGTTTCTGGAGGAGTACCGACAGACTAATGGTCGTTATAGTCATGTGTATCCAGGGGTGATTGACGCATTGAAAGTGTGGCGTAGTCATCAGGTTCCGATGGCTGTTGTGACAAATAAACTCATTGAGTTTGTGCCCTCACTGTTGTCGGAATTGGATATTGATCACTATTTTGTCGCGCTTGTCGGCGGAGCGTGCACCCCGGAGAAAAAACCGTCAGCAAGGCCTTTGTTGTACGCCTGCGAAACTTTGCATGTAGCACCAGAGAAATGTTTGATGGTTGGCGATTCATGCAACGACGTGCAAGCTGCCAGAGCCGCCAGAATGCCAGTTGCTGCAGTGAATTACGGTTACAATCACGGTGAGCCAATAGCGCTTTCTCATCCGGATATCGAGATTGGGTCGATCTTTGATTTGTGTCTGTGATGGTTTGCCTGATCTATTTAACAACGGCGCAGAGGAAACACTTTGGTTACTTATAACAGTATTTACGATGCTGCTTGTTTAAGAAAGGGTGGCACCAGGCAAGTTGAAGCTCTATTGGACAAGCCGAAAACCACGCGCAAACTCAAAAACATTCCCGACGCTGTTTATTTGGCTGAAATGTCGAAGAAAATATTTCAGTCGGGTTTTGTCTGGCGAGTAGTTGAAGCCAAATGGGACAATTTTGAGGAGTTATTTTGGGGCTTCGACATCGACAAGTTATTGATGATGCCCGATGACATGCTGGAACGAAAATCTCAGGACAAGAAGATAATTCGTAACCATAAGAAAGTTTGGGCGATACGAGAAAACGCAATCTTTATCGATTCGGTTCGGCGTCACTACAACGTTAGTTTTGCCGAATTTATTGCAGATTGGCCAGCGGATGATATTACCGGGTTATGGTTATATTTGAAAAAAAATGGCACTCGCCTGGGGGGCAATATTGGTCCCTATGCTTTGCGCGCATTGGGCAAAGACACGTTTTTACTCAGCCGGGATGTCGAAGGCTATCTGCGTGAGCACGAGGTTATTGAAACAGGGGTTACTACGAAGTCGGCATTGAATAACGCGCAGCGGTTTTTCAATGACTTACAGCAGGAGTCTGGTCGCAGCTTAATGGAGTTAAGTCGGTTGGTTTCTTACTGTCACGGCGACAACGTTGTGGGTGTTCGATCTAGCTAGTCACAAATTGTAAAATTTTCTCCCTTGGTAGAAGCGATACTTCTATCTGTTGATTTCTTTTTCTCGTTTATTGACGCAGTAACGATTACTTATCCCGGCAACGGTGCGACGTGATTGCTCCACCGCTGGCGGCCCTCCGGGCTACCTCCCCTCCGGCCTGAGCCCGGCTTGAAAAACAGCAGATCTCACTCACTCAGCCATCGGCGATAGAATACAATGAACTCCAGTGCCTCCGGCCTGTTACTCGATGCTAGAACACAGGCCTTCAAGGTCCCATCAATAAGTGCCGTGCTCGCTATCGATGCATAATGTCGTATTATTAGTGCATTTATTGATAGCTGACTACTTTAATTACGATCAAGTCTTGGTTACAATGCAGAACTTCCTCCCTCTCCATAGCGATTGGTCTGGAAAACGGGTCAGTTTACGAAGCTTAAGTAGCGTAGAACTATGAACATACAAGACAGAAATTGCCCGCTCAGCATTCGAGCACTTACGGGTATGCGCGAGATTACGCGCTGGCGATGGTAATACCGCTTTGGTCGGCTTGGCTCTGTGCGCCAGAACCGACATTTTCTGAATTGACTGTTTAAACCGTTTTCTTAAAGGACTTTCTCAATGGACGCCCAAATTTTCGCCGAATTGGCAACCCAGCAGTATAACCGTATCCCTGTCAGTCGTGAGGTCCTCGCCGATCTCGACACGCCGCTTAGTAGCTATTTGAAACTAGCCGATGGGGAGTATTCCTATCTATTTGAGTCAGTTCAGGGCGGAGAGAAATGGGGGCGTTATTCGATTATAGGATTGCCCTGCCGTACGGTGCTTAAAATTTTTGGCTATGTTGCCACCATTGAAACTGATGGTGAAGTAGTTGAACGGCTCGACCTGGAAGACCCGTTGGCGTTTGTTGAAGAATTTCAAAACCGTTATCGAGTGCCCGAGCTGGACAATATGCCCGCTTTCTCTGGCGGGTTAGTAGGATACTTTGGCTATGACACCGTACGTTATGTTGAGAAGCGTTTACAAAACTCAATGCCGGAAGATAAGCTGGGCACACCTGATATCTTATTAATGGTGTCGGATGAAATGCTGGTATTTGACAATTTGTCGGGGACGATCCGCCTGATCATTCACGCGGACCCGGCTTTGCCCGATGCTTATACACAGGCACAGGCGCGAATTACCCAGTTAGTAGAGCAACTACAAGAGCCAGCGCGATCGCTGCCTGCAGTTTCATTAGCGCAGGAAGAGCATGCCGGTCGAATTAGTGAAAACGATTTTGTCTCGGTGTCCGGTGAACAGGCCTATAAACAGGCAGTAGAAACGATTAAAGAGTATGTATTGGCTGGTGACGTCATGCAGGTGGTGCCTTCTCATCGACTGGTTGCTGATTTTACTGGTGAGCCACTTAACCTCTACCGTGCTTTGCGCAATTTGAATCCCTCTCCCTATATGTATTTCCTTAATTTGAAGGATTTTTTTATTGCCGGTTCGTCGCCCGAAATTTTGGCGCGACTCGAGGACGGTGTTATTACCGTGCGGCCGATAGCGGGTACTCGTCGTCGAGGTTATACCGATGAAGAAGATCGTGCGTTAGAAGCGGAGTTGCTGGCTGACCCTAAAGAAATTGCTGAGCATTTAATGCTCATAGATTTGGGCCGCAACGACGCGGGACGAGTGTCAGAAATCGGTTCAGTTGAGCTCACCGACAAAATGATTGTTGAGCGTTATTCACACGTGATGCATATTGTCTCAAACGTAACCGGAAAATTACGAAAAGGCAAAACCGCAATGGATGTGTTGCGTGCCACGTTGCCGGCCGGAACGTTAAGCGGCGCGCCAAAAATTCGAGCGATGGAAATTATCGACGAATTGGAGTCGGTAAAACGTGGTGTCTATGGTGGTGCCGTCGGATATCTTGGTTGGAACGGTAATATGGATACCGCTATTGCCATTCGTACTGGTGTTATTAAAGACAAAAAACTATATGTTCAAGCCGGGGGTGGAGTTGTTGCGGATTCAATCCCTCGATTGGAGTGGAAAGAATCGATGAATAAAGCGCGAGCGTTATTCAGAGCCGCGGCTATGGTTCCACAGCAAGCGGATGAGGAGTAATTACTATGCTACTGATGATTGATAATTACGACTCTTTTACCTACAACGTGGTGCAGTATCTTGGCGAATTGAAAGCCGATGTAAACGTTGTTCGCAATGATGAAATTACTGTGGAGCAGGTGGCCGATCTACAGCCCGAGCGCATTGTTATCTCGCCAGGGCCTTGTACGCCCAACGAAGCGGGTATTTCAATGGCTGTTATTGAAAAATTTGCCGGGCAACTGCCCATATTGGGTATTTGTTTAGGCCACCAGAGTATTGGTCAGGTTTTTGGTGGCAAAATTGTAAGGGCTCGTCAGGTTATGCACGGTAAAACATCGCCGATTTGGCATAACGGCCAAGGCGTATTCAGCGGTCTGAGAAACCCCTTCGAGGCAACGCGCTATCATTCACTGGTGATCGAAAAAGAAAGTTTGCCAGATTGTTTGGAAATCACAGCATGGACTCAAACGGATAACGGTGAAATTGATGAAATTATGGGCGTTCGTCATAAAAGCCTGTTAGTAGAAGGTGTTCAGTTTCATCCGGAGTCGATTTTGACTGAACATGGTCACGATTTACTACGCAATTTTTTGCAGCAGTGACAGGAGGGTTAATATGAATATTCAAACAGCAATCAGTGAAATTATTGATGGTCACTCTCTTAGCACGGAGCAGATGGTGGCTGTGATGCAGCAGATCATGACCGGCGAATGCAGCGATGCGCAAATAGCGGGATTTCTCGTGGCTTTGCGAATGAAGGGTGAAACAGTAGACGAGATCACTGGTGCTGCAAAAGTAATGCGTAAACTGGCAACGGGTGTCACTGTCAGTGGCCCACATCTGGTAGATATTGTTGGCACCGGTGGTGACGGCATCAGTACGTTTAATATATCGACAGCTAGTACATTTGTGGTTGCTGCTGCTGGTGGTCAAGTTGCCAAACATGGCAATCGTTCAGTTAGCTCAAAAAGCGGTGCTGCAGATTTACTCGAAGCAGCGGGTGTTCGCCTGGATTTAAGTGCTGAAGAGGTTGCCCGTTGTGTTGATACTGTCGGTGTCGGATTTATGTTTGCGCTTAATCATCACAGCGCGATGAAGCATGCGATAGGGCCGCGCAAGGAATTGGCAACACGCACCATATTTAATTTGCTAGGACCGATTACTAACCCTGCAGGCGTACCTAATCAATTGTTGGGTGTGTACAGTCGGCAATGGGTGCGGCCCATTGCCGAAGTATTGCGAGATTTGGGTAGCGACCATGTTTTGGTTGTGCATTCTGCTGATGGTCTGGATGAAATCAGCATTGCTGATGAAACCTATGTTGCTGAACTGAAAGATGGAAACATCACGGAATATACCATTAAACCCGAGCAGTTTGGGGTAAGCCGCGCGTCGCTGGATAGTTTGAAAGTTGATAGCGCGGAGCAAAGCCTGGCATTGATCAAAGCGTTGTTAGCGGGTGCAGAAGGCCCCGCAGCAGATATTGTTGCACTGAATGCCGGG
Organism: Oceanicoccus sp.; assembly: GCA_036963965.1. Classification (GTDB taxonomy): domain Bacteria; phylum Pseudomonadota; class Gammaproteobacteria; order Pseudomonadales; family Dasaniaceae; genus Oceanicoccus. The sequence continues at coordinate 25,071 of JBALTE010000015.1, forward strand.
GCGGCAATTTACGCGGCAAATATTGCGTCCAGTCTCGAGCAAGGGGTAGTGATGGCGCAGGATGTATTGGCCAGTGGCACGGCTGCAGAAAAACTAAAAGAACTGGCGCTGACTACGCAGACGATGAAAAATCTTTAGCGCGTGGCTATCTGTCTGTTGCGTTTCTATGGCGTTGATAGGTTTTTTTAATGTTGAATAGTGATGTTTGCAAAGAGAGTTTCAATGAATGATACCCCCACAGTTTTAAAAAAAATTGTTGCGCGAAAAATCGAAGAAGTTGCGGAGCGTTCGGGAAAAGTTTCGGTGAGTGATCTTCATACCTCGATCGCTAACCAGTCTTCTTGTCGGGGTTTTGTTCGTGCGATCGAGACCAAATTGGCAATCGGCGAGCCGGCCATTATTGCTGAGGCGAAAAAAGCATCTCCGAGCAAAGGTGTTATTCGAGAAAATTTTGATCCGGCGACAATAGCAGCCAGTTATCAACAAGGAGGTGCTGCATGTTTGTCTGTTTTGACCGATAGAGACTTTTTTCAGGGCAGTGAAGAGTATTTACAATTGGCCCGCAGTGCTTGTTCGTTACCAGTGATACGAAAAGATTTTATAATCGACCCCTATCAGGTGGTTGAAGCCCGAGCTATTGGAGCCGATTGTGTTTTGTTAATCGTTGCCTGTTTGCAGGATCAACAAATGGTTGAGTTAGACGCGGCAGCAAAAGAGCTGGGTATGGACGTATTAGTTGAAGTGCACAATCAACACGAACTTGAGCGCTCATTAATGCTCGATAATACCCTGGTTGGTATTAATAATCGTAACTTGCACACTTTCGAAACGTCATTGGATACAACGTTTGATTTACTGCCGTTTGTGCCAGATGACCGTATTGTTGTGACAGAGAGTAGCATTCAAACACGTGATGATGTGGCTGCGATGAGAGAGCGTGGTGTGAATAGCTTTTTGGTCGGTGAGGCATTTATGCGTGCGGAGCAGCCGGGAGAGAAACTACGGGAGCTATTTTTTTAGGCTACCGCCGTTATATATTGCGCCTTATCTCAGTGTTGCAGGCAGTCTTGAGGTAAGACTGCCTCAATCGAACTTATTACCGGGTACCAAAAACTACCATAGTTTTGCCTTTGGCTTCCACCAGCCCCTGTTCTTCGAGGGTTTTGAGGACTCGCCCAACCATTTCCCGAGAACAGCCGACAATACGTCCAATTTCCTGGCGGGTAATTTTTATCTGCATCCCGTCAGGGTGAGTCATTGCGTCTGGCTGTTTGCACAAATCCAGAAGTGTGCGCGCAACACGTCCGGTTACATCCAAAAATGCCAAATCGCCCACTTTACGGGTTGTGTCACGAAGACTTTTAGCCATTTGGGTGCCAACGGCAAATAAGAATTCGGGGTTAGTTTTACTTAATTCGTGGAATTTTGCATAGCTGATTTCTGCAACTTCGCACTGGCTTTTGGATTTTACCCAGGCGCTGCGATTTTGCTGGTCGTCAAACAACCCCATTTCGCCGAAAAAATCACCTTTGTTAAGATAGGCAACAATAATTTCTTTGCCATCGTCATCCTCAATCATAACGGTGACGGAGCCCTCAATGAGATAATAGAGAGAATCACTGTTGTCACCGGCGTATATCAGCGTACTTTTTGCCGGGTAGCGGCGCCGATGGCAATGGCTTAAAAATTCGTCGACATTTTCTATATGTGGGCTTAGGGCTAGACTGACCAACGGTTTTTCCTCTTACGGTTACAAGTAGTATCAACAGTAAATATAGATAGTAATTCTTCTATCATCCAGTATGGTCGCAAATTTCCCGTTTCGCTAGTTCTTGGTTGCTGTTGGTTGTCATGTTTACCTAAGAACTTGGCAGACTGATTGAATATGCTAAGCTTGCCACCCTTCCGAGTCGGTGAATATCCGGACTAAACTACTTAAAAGTGAATGAATCAATGAAGGCAACAGTGAAATGGGTTGATGGTGTTAGCTTTTCCGCAGAGTCGGGTACCGGACATAGCGTCACCATGGATGGGCCTCCAGATCATGGCGGACGGGATTTGGGACCGCGCCCGATGGAAATGCTAATCATGGGGCTCGGTGGATGTGCCTCATTTGACGTGCTCAGTATGTTGAAGAAGTCGCGTCAGCAGGTCGAAGGGTGTGTTGCTGAAGTTGTTGCTCAACGGGCGGATGCGGTGCCAGCTGTATTTACTGAAATTCATCTAAATTTTGTTGTTACCGGGCCGGGCTTGAAAGAGGCCCAGGTCAAGCGGGCGGTGAGTCTGTCGGCGGAAAAGTATTGCTCTGCATCAATAATGATGGAAGCTGCGGGTGTTAAGGTGACCCATAGTTACCAGATTATAGATACCGCGAGTGAAGCCTGAACATTAATAGAAAGGGGGTTTTTTGTGTCAATTGATATTAAGCGTCCGGCCCCAACGGCCGGGATGCGTCATGTCGCTATATTTGTAGCAAAATTTGATGAAACGGTGGCTTTTTATACTCAGCTTCTGGGTATGACTATCGAATGGGAGCCGGACGCCGATAATGTCTACCTGACGTCGGGCAATGATAATTTGGCGTTGCACCGCTATAACGGTGAGGATCGCCCGGCGGCAACACAGAGACTGGATCATATCGGCTTTATTATTGATGAAGCTGAACAAGTAGACCAGTGGCATGAATTTTTAAAAGAGCATGGAGTGCAGATTAAGAATGAGCCGAGAACCCACCGAGATGGCGCTCGCAGTTTCTATTGCCTGGATCCGGACGGCAATGTTGTGCAAATAATTTATCACCCGCCGATAAGTCGAGGATAAAAAACGCCCATACTAATAATAGCGATTCAGCTCGGCTAGTTATCTGTCGACTGCATCAACGAGCAATACACACGCATTTCATTGCGGGTGTGTTGCTACCCCACTTACGCAACAGTTGTGACGTTATATTCGGTAATGAATGTATCCAGTTCACCCTAAGATAATCCCGGGTTAATCTCAAAGTTTGTTTGTTGTAGTTTTCAATGGGCTAGCTGTTATACAATACCTGCGTAAACCTAAGGGGTGGCTTCTGCCTGAGATGCCTTGATCTGCTTTTTGCTGCCGATTAATAGCGAACCCTTGAACCTGATCCGGTTAATACCGGCGTAGGAATAGGTGTCCCCAGCCAATCTTGACGTCGTCACCGGGTCTCTTTCATTTTAATGCTTGCTTGCAAGATAACGAGAGAGAACCACAATGAAACCAGTTTTTTACAAATCCTTTACTCGCGCTCTTGGCGTGTGTCTTCCTCTGTTTGTCTCTTCTGTGACGAGCGCAGAAGAGGCTTCAGCGGCCATCCCGGAAATTATCGTAACTGCAGATTTTCGCGGGGCCGATGCCCATTCAATTGGCGCCAGTATGAGTATTATCTCAACTGAGGATATTGAACGACGAGACGCTCTTCATATAGAAGACGTGCTAAATATTGCACCGAACGTAAATTTTTCAGCAGGCGCTTCCCGGGGGCGTTTTGTCCAAATACGAGGTATTGGGGAGCGTAGTCAATTTAAAGATCCGTTGGATTCATCAGTCGCTTTGATTGTAGATGGTGTTGATCTCAGTGGTATCGGCTTGGCGGGTGGACTGATGGATGTTCAACAGGTAGAAATCATGCGCGGGCCTCAGGGGACTCGTTTTGGTGCATCGGCTTTGGCGGGTGCTATCAATATTCGTTCCAATCGACCGACTGATGTATTTGAGGGGTCCGTTGCAGCGGGAGTCGGCAACTATGGTAAGCAAAATTTGGGTGTTGTGCTCAGTGGTCCGATGCTGAAAGACCAATTGTTAGGCCGCGTTTCTTTGCAATCAAATGTTAGTGACGGTTACATCGATAATGATTTTCTCGGGAAAGACGATACTAATAATATTGACGAAAAACTGGCCAGGGTATCGCTGCGCTGGTTGGCGTCTGACGACTTAACAATTGATCTATCAGCTTATCGGGTTGATGCTGACAATGGTTACAATGCGTTTTCCTACAACAACACTCGTGATATTCCTGCCGATGATCCTGGTCATGATCGACAAAAAACCACGTCGATTTCCGCTGACATCTTGTGGCAGGGCTTTTCCGGTTTTGATATAGCGATGAATATTTTCGGAGAAAACTCTGACCTCGATTATGGTTTTGATTGGGACTGGGGGAATTTACCTGAGTTGGGATATCGTGGCAGTGAAAAAAATGTGCGCGATCGTGAATCGACAGGTATAGATTTTCGAATGTTATCGGCCGAGGATACCAGCTTGTTTGATGCTTCATGGGTGTTCGGATTGTATTGGTATAATCGGGACGTATCTTTGGATGCAACCAGTGGTGACAACTTTTCCGGCTACGAAACTTTTAGTAGCCAGACAGATACCGATCGTCTGGCTTTATATGGCGAGTTGGAGTGGACGCTGAGCGAGCGTTTGAGCCTAATTGTAGGTGGTCGATGGGAGCAGTATCAACTGGATTACTTCGATAATGCGGGAGTGGCGGCCGATCCGGATGATGATCTGTGGGGTGGAAAAATTGTGCTTGAATATCAACTTCAAGAGAATGTTTTGGTTTACGCTTCGGCTAATCGTGGTTACAAAGGTGGGGGGATTAACGGACAAGCTATTGCAAAAGTATTGAATGATCCGTCAACTGACGCTGATATTGCTGAATTTTTAATGGCGAGAGCGGGGTTTGATTCCGAAACATTACTTAATTATGAAGCGGGGATGAAGGGCTGGTATCTTAATAATACCCTGTCATTATCGGCGTCTGTTTTTTATATGGATCGCAAGGATATGCAGGCTAAGGCATCGGTGTTATTTCCGCCTGCTGAATGGCGCGACTATATTGATAATGTTGATGATGGAAAAAACTCAGGTGTCGAATTTGAAGCGCAGTGGCAACTACTGCCTGAGTTGACAATATTTGCCAATGTCGGGTTTCTCGATACCGAATTGGGAGCACTCATTGTTGATGATTTAGATTCGGAAGGTGCGCTCAACCAGGATGGTCGATCACAGGCACATGCACCTGAATATCAATTCAATATTGGCGCCGCATTCAGTTTTATGAATCACTTTAGTTTGACGGTAGAAGTTGATGGAAAAGATGAATTTTACTTTTCGAATTCTCACAATCAAAAGTCGGATAGCTATGAGCTGATTCACGCGTCATTAAATTATAACTACAATAACTATCGCGTTTCACTATGGGGTAGAAATCTTGGTGACGAAGATTATCAGACAAGAGGTTTCTACTTCGCTAACACGCCGCCAAGTTATGCGACAAACGAAACATACTACCAATTTGGTGAGCCACGTATTTACGGTGTCACTGCCAGTTATACATTTTAGGAGAAAATAATGGACGTGTCGGTCGAAGTCAGTATGTATCCACTCAAAGATGAATACATTCCAGCTATTCAATCTTTCATTGATCGGGTCAATACTTATGCTGAATTGCGGGTATTAACCAACACCATGAGCACCCAAATATTTGGTGAGTATGATGTACTAATGAATATGATGCGAGATGAAATGCGTCGGTCTTATGAACAATTTGGTCGTGCTATTTTTGTTTGTAAATTTATCCAGGGTGACCTGAGTCCGACTACATAATGACTGTTGATTCGCTGCTTAGTCAATTGATGTCGGCGTATGCGCAAGTGTCAGGCTGGGAGGTAATAGCGGTAATATTGGCGCTTGTATATCTGCTGCTGGCTGTGCAGGAGCGAATTGAATGTTGGTATGCGGCGTTTGCCAGTACTTCGATTTACATCTTCCTATTTTGGAATGTTAATCTACTCATGGAATCAGTATTGCAACTTTACTATTTGGCGATGGCAATTTACGGATGGTGGCAGTGGCGACTCCGCACTCGTCGTAACGATAGATTGAGTATTCAGGTTTGGTCGCTTCGGCGGCACGGTTTGGTTATAACGTCTGTTTGTTTGTTGGTTTTTTTGTCGGGGTATTTGCTGGAAAAAAACACCAGCGCCGCGTTGCCTTATCTTGATTCGTTGACCACTTGGGGTGCGGTAATTACTACGTATATGGTCGCGCACAAGGTATTGGAAAACTGGCTCTATTGGTTGTTTATTGATGGCGTCTCCATTTATCTCTATATCGATAGAGAGTTGTATTTTACTGCACTCCTATTTGTTCTATATATTGTGATTGCCGTCTTCGGCTATTTCCGTTGGCGTACGTTGTATATGACAAAACCAGCGGTCAGTTATGAATAACCGTGTTGACCAACAGGAAACGTATCTCAGAAAGCATCTTGCCGATTATTGTTTACCCTGGTGTGATCACAACGTTAGTCTTATCCGGGCCTTGTCGGGAGGATTGACTAATAGAAGCTATTTATTACAGTCTCAGGGCGCTCGCTATGTATTGCGTATTAATGCAGCCAATAGTTTACAGCTTGATTTGGATAGGCGTGCAGAAATTGAAATACTGCAAGTGGCTGGGAAAAAAGGAATAGCGACAGAGTTTGTCTATGCCGATCCCGCTGGCAGCTTTCTGGTTACCAGGTTTGTTGACGGTGATCTCTGGCAGCGTGAGTGGTCGTACAGTAGTGACAATATTTTTCGGATAGCAGCGTTGTTAAAATCTATTCATCGTCTCGAGGGTGTTAGTCGAGTAATGAATATCAGGAACAAGTCGGAAAGATATTGGCAGGTTGTTGATACTGACAAAAAACTAACTGAAAAGCTGCGAGCTGTTAAGCAGAAAGTTGAGGCTTATATAGGTTTGGCAGAGAGCAAAAACCGCAATTCCTGTCTCTGTCATAATGATCTGTTGGCTGAAAATATAATGGTCGCAGCCGATGATAAGTTGGTTGCTATCGACTGGGAATATGCCGCGATGGGTGATCCTTATTTTGACCTAGCCGTCGTTGTTGAAGGTCACCGGCTTAACTCATTTTTAGAGAAAAAATTACTCAGTGATTATCTCGGTAACGAGCCTTCGACTGCTGAGATAAGTCGTCTGCAGTGCTGCCGAATCGAGTACGTTTATCTGGAGATTTTGTGGTATGCAGTACAGTTTTCCAGCTCAAGGGCATTAATGTTCGGTCAAATAGTTGAAGAAAAGATCACCTATCTTGATCGTCAACTGAATGCTTTCGATACGCTGGAAATGATTGCGCCTATGGAGAGAAAGTGAGTCGTTCTACGTGGTTGCCACTGTTAGTTGTTGGCGTTCTATTCCCGTTTTTCTTTATTAGTGGGCCTGATTATTATTCGACGCGCTCATTTAGAGTCTTGTGGAATTTTGGGCATATCTTTTTTTTCGCCGCAGCTGGGCTGTTATTGATTACCAGTGTCCGTGGCCTTGCCAGAAAGCCATTTTTTAGCCAGCTTTTTTGGGTTGGATTATTTGCACTTGTTATTGGTATCGCGATTGAAGTTGTTCAATATGCTATTCAGCGAGAACCTGACGTCGGTGATGTTGGTAGAAACGTGCTGGGTGCGATAGTTGCTGTTGTTTTCTTTTCTCCGGCGCGATACAAACTTCACCGTCGGCTACTGTGGTTGGCCAGAGTGCTGACATTGTTGTTGGTCGCTGTGCCAGTGTCATCACTGTTGATGACATTGTTTGATGAGCAGAATGCACGAGATACGTTTCCAATACTGGCAAGTTTTGAAACTCGCGCAGAGCTCAATCGATGGTCTGGCAGTGCACGTTTTTCTCGATCGGATCAACATACAACCCATGGTGATTATTCACTGCAAGTTAATTTGGGTACAGAGCAATATTCCGGGGTATCGTTGGGTTATTTCGAAAGCGACTGGAGCGGGTTTCAGTTATTGTCTGTCGCCATATTTAATGCGGAATCGTCAATGTTGCCGCTTACTCTCCGTATTCACGATCAGCAACATAGTCGTGGCAGTCAATTATATCAGGACCGCTTCAATCGAAGCTTTGCGTTAAAATCGGGCTGGAATCATCTTGAAATAAGTTTACAGGATATTGCCAGCGCACCGGAGAGTCGGACGTTGGATTTGTCAGCAATTGAAAACCTGGGTTTTTTTGTCATTGCTGAAAAGACCAGAACTACCATCTATATGGATCATTTGTATTTGAAATAGATGGAAGGTTAGATGAGAGATAAAAGCCACTATAAGACAATAAGCTTATAGTGGCTTTTTCGTGAATTTAACAATGGAACCTACAAGAGACTAAGGAGAGTTTGCCACCCCTAACAGCTCACCCATTCGAGTCGGGCTGCCGGCAGAGAGCTCACCTTGCCACTGCATAACATCTGCACCAAATACTACGATAGCGGTGGACCCCAATTTGAAGCGCCCCATTTCGGCACCTTTTTCAAGGTGGATAGTTTCCGGCTTGGATTGATAATCAAATGTACTAATAGTTCGTTTTATCGGTGCGACTTGTCCCGCCCATACAGTTTCGATACCAGCAACAATCATCGCGCCAACAAGAACCACTGCCATTGGCCCATGGTCGGTCGAAAAAATACAGACTGCTCGCTCGTTGCGAGAAAATAGGCGTGGTACATTCTCAGCAGTGACAGTGTTAACGGAAAACAAGTCGCCGGGAATATAAATCATTTTTTCCAGTGTTCCAGACAGCGGCATATGTACACGATGATAGTCTTTGGGTGACAGGTATATCGTTGCAAATTTTCCGTTATCGAATTGTTTGGCAACAGATTCGTCACCCCCTAATAATTCCATGAGGCTATAGGTTTGTCCTTTAGCTTGAAAAATGCGACCTTGCTCGATATCTCCAAGCTGGCTGACTGCGCCGTCAGCGGGGCATGCAATAGAAGTATCTCCCTCGATAATTTGCCTGGCCCCCGGCGCTAATTGGCGGGTAAAAAAGGCATTGAAGTTTTTATAACTGGAGGCGTCTGGGTTGGCTGCTTCACTCATATCAACCTGATAGCGATTAATAAACCATTTGATAAACGTATTTTTTAACCAGAGCCATTCACTTTCAGCAATGGCTCCGGCAAGGCGTGACAGCAAATGCTGTGGCACCATGTGTTGGAAAAATACAAATAGAGTATCCATAATTTTTTCAGGCTTCATCAAGAGTTGGATTGGTAATAGGTGTATTGTCGAGGTTGCCCCACTCTGACCAAGAGCCGTGGTAACCTTTTATCGTGGTATACCCCAGTATTTTCATGGCCAGATAAGTAAGGCCCGAACGGTGGTGGGTCTGGCAGTGAGTCACAATGTGTTTGTCTTTGGTCAGGCCTGTTGCGTTTAAACGTTGCTGTAACTTTTCCAAATCGACCAGCCGTAAGTTGCTCTCAGGATCCATCAATTCCAGCCAGTCGATATTAACCGCACCTGGAATATGACCACCGTTTTTAGCCAGTACTTTCTCTCCCTGGTATTCTTCGGCCGAACGGGCATCCCAAATAGCAAAGTTCTCGGAACCCAGATTGGAAATAATATCTTCAATCTCGGCAATAGGTTGCCGGTCGATGCTGACAATATAGTCGGTGGCAATACCTCGATTGATTTGTGATTCCACCGGGTGACCTTCCTCCACCCAGGCTCGCAGACCGCCATCGACATAGGAATAGTGTTGGTGGCCCAAGACATCCAGCGTCCAGATCAACCGGCCGGCCCAGCCACCACCTTCGTCATCATAAACAATGACATGTTTGTCAGGGTGTAAACCAACCGAGGAAAATAGTGCGGTAAGTTGCTCATTACTGGGAATTTTCCCCGGTGTTGGCGGTGTTCCGCATTGCAGGAGCTTTGGCGCTATGTGGACTGCACCCGGAATGTGATGTTTTTCATAATTTGCAGGACTGCTGGTGTCGAGAATCAGGTATTCATGGCTACCCGCTGCTAGAATTTTTTCCAGTTGTTCTGGTTGTATGAGTAGTGGAAGAACCATAATTGCCAACTCTCTAAATCATAAGCCTGAAATTATACTACGCACAGTGAGTCAGCACGAGGATGGCTGCAGTTGCGAGCTGGTGAATTGTCTGCCGCTTTGATGGCAATGACCAAGGTGTTTAACTACAGCTGTTCCAGTGAGTTGGCAATCGATTCAAAGCTTGCCAGTCGACGCTCGCTGACATCGCCTCGCTCCAGAGCAGCTAGCAACGCGCATTGGGGTTCGACCTGATGTTTACAGTCGCGGAATTTACAACCGCCGAGAAACGGACGGAATTCGATAAAGCCATCCAGTACCTGTTCCCGGTCCATGTGCCACAGGCCAAACTCTCGAATTCCTGGAGAGTCCACTAAATCACCCCCGTCGGGAATGTGGAATAATTTGGCGGTGGTGGTGGTGTGAGTTCCCGTAAGGTGTGCTGTTGAAAGCTCACCTACTTTGATATTGACGCCGGGAAGCAGGGCGTTAATCAGCGATGATTTTCCGACTCCAGACTGGCCGACAAAGACGCTGGTATGATTTTTAAGCAGGGCTTTTAACTCCGCGAGACCGTCTTCACTTTTGGTTGATGCTTGTAACATCTGATAGCCAAGATCGGGGTAGATAGAGAGTAAATTGTTGATCGAGTCGCTGTTTTTGTCGTCAAGCAAGTCAGTTTTATTGAGCAAAATCAATGGTTTAATTCCAACTGATTCTGCCGCAACAAGATATCGGTCGACGAGATTGGCGTGGGGTTCAGGCAGCGGCGCTATAACTATGACGATGTAATCGATGTTGGCTGCAACGGGTCGCAACTGGCCGTGCTGGTCTGGTCGAGATAATACGGATGTTCGCGGTAAATTGGCAACTATCACCCCCGTCGGATTGCCATCCCGCCAAATGACCTGGTCACCTGTTACCAGGGTATCGAGATTGGCGCGCATATGGCAGCGAACCACCTTACCCGACTCGGCGCCTTGCTGGCATTCTACGTCAACCTGATTGCCGTAATGCGCGATGATCAGCCCCTGCTGTTCGTCACCTAACTCACCTTCGTTCAGTTGCTGGTCAAAAACCCCAGCTTTCTTATTGGCTCGCTCTGTTCGTTCAGACTGAATTTTTTTTACACGCCAAGCTTGTCGGCGAGTGAGTTTACGTTTGCTCATGCAGGGTTTGATTAATCATTTATGGTTCATTTGTGAAGAGATCGCAGCAATTTTGCTACACTTGGTCTCTATCTTAGCCTCTCTGTTTATTAATAGTGGAATTATTTATGTCAGTTAGTGACAGTAACAAGGATTTAAACCTGATTTGGATCGATTTGGAAATGACGGGTTTGGAGCCTGCTACCGACCATATCATTGAAATTGCAACGATCGTAACCGACAGTGATCTCAACACGATTGCTGAAGGTCCGGTGCTTGCGATCCATCAAAGCGAGGAAATACTAAGCGCTATGGATGAATGGAATACCACTCATCACGGCAGTTCCGGGTTAACCCGGCGCGTTAAGAAGAGCCTGATTACTGACGGCGATGCCGAGCAGCAAACACTGGAATTTTTGCGTCAGTATGTTCCTGAAGGCGCTTCTCCCATCTGCGGAAATAGCATAGGTCAGGATCGCCGGTTTCTGGTGAAGTATATGCCAGAGCTGGAAGCTTATTTTCACTATCGCAATCTGGATGTGAGTACCTTAAAGGAACTCATGCGTCGCTGGCGTCCTGATCTCAATAGCGGGTTTAAAAAGAAGGGTGCACATTTGGCACTGGATGATATTCGCGAGTCGATAGAAGAGTTGAAGTATTACCGGGAGGTTTTTATCAAGGGCGATATGCCTGCCAATAGCTAGGTCTGATGCGACCGCAGAGCCCACTCGACGTGTTCCCGCACGAGTGCTGAGTTATGGTCAGATCGGGAATGCAGGGCAGCTGTAACAGCGGGGCTTGCGGGAGCGTTCCCCAGTGCAACGGCAATATTTCGCAGCCAGCACTCATAGCCAATTCGACGAATAGCGGAGCCTTCTGTGCGGCTTAAAAATTCCTCTTCAGTCCAGGCAAATAGCTCAACCAGCTGTGACGATTGTAAGTCATTGCGGGGCTGAAAATCTTTCTCTTCGGTCGATTGCGCGAATTTATTCCAGGGACAAACCAGCTGACAGTCGTCACACCCGTAAATACGATTACCCATTAATGGCCGTAAATGTTCAGGAATACTGGTGCGTAGCTCAATGGTTAAATACGAAATGCAGCGTCGGGCGTCGACTTGATTGGGGCCGACAATCGCACCTGTTGGGCAGTCATCAATACAGGCTGTGCAGCTGCCGCAATGCGTTTGTTGCTGAGGCGGATCGGGAGGTAGCGGTAGGTCGGTATATATTTCACCGAGAAAAAACCAGGATCCAGCCTGTGAATTAATCAGCATGGTGTTTTTTCCAATCCAGCCCAATCCCGACTTCTCCGCAAGCGCTCGTTCAAGTACCGGTGCACTATCAACAAAAGCCCTATAATTATGCGGCCCTGCAATAGTGGAAATTTTGTCTGCCAGTTTTGCCAATCGTTTACGCATCAGTTTGTGGTAATCCCGCCCCAGCGCATAACGTGAGATGTAGGCCAGGTTTTTGTCTGCCAGTACTTCTTCCATGTCGATGGTGTCCGGTAGATAGTCCATCCGGGCACTAATAACACGCAGGGTTCCCGGTAACAATTGCTCAGGGTGTGAACGTTTTTCACCGTGACTTTCCATGTATTGCATATTGCCGTGAAAGTTTCTCTGCAACCAATGAGTTAGGTGTTGTTGGTGTTCAGTTAAGTCGATATCGCTGATACCGATCTGCTGAAATCCTAATTCCTGTCCCCATTGGCGAATAGCAGAGACCAGCTCGAGGGGGCTTATACTTGTCTGGTCATTGCTAATGGTCATCGTAGTTATGCGTCGCTTCACTTATAATCCAGAGTGACACTAGTATAGGGTAATCTTCAAATGGAAAGACATAATACTCAGCAGAAACTGCCGACCAGCTTGTATCTAGCGCAACAGGTGAGGGAGTTGGATCGTATCGCCATTGAGCAGGAAAATATCGCGGGTTTTACGCTGATGCGCCGGGCGGGGAAAATAGCATTTGATACGTTGGTGGATACATGGCCGGACGTGGAGAAGATTACCGTATTTTGTGGTGTTGGCAACAATGGTGGTGATGGTTATGTGTTGGCAACACTGGCGAAGCAGTACGGTATTGCTGTTGAAATAGTGCAGTGTGGTAACGCTGAAAAAGTAACAGGAGATGCACTGCAGGCTCGCCAATTAGCGTTGCAGGATGGTGTCGATATCGTTGATTTTAGCCGAGAGCTAGACGTTGATCGCGGTGTTATCGTTGACGCGCTCTTGGGTACGGGTTTACGTGGTGAAGTAAGGGCTGATTTTGCTCAAGCCATTGATTGTATTAATAGCAGTCAATGCCCGGTTTTGGCAATCGATATACCGTCGGGTCTCTGTAGCGATACTGGTCAGGTATTGGGGAAATCGGTATATGCGGAGCAGACTGTCAGCTTTATTGGGTTTAAACAGGGCTTATTGACGGGTTGTGGACCTGACTATACTGGCACTGTAACGTTTAGTGAGCTATCAGTTCCCCCGGCGATTTTTCAACAAGTGGAGGCTGCCAGCCAGCGTTTGGATTTTGATGAGTTAATGGCGGTTCTGCCACCCAGACAATCCACTGCTCATAAAGGCCATTTTGGGCACGTAATGATCGCCGGCGGCGACGCGGGTATGGCCGGCGCTGCGATAATGGCGTCGCAATCGGCTTGCCGGGTTGGTGCGGGCCTTGTTTCCTGTGCGACTCGACCAGAACATATCTCGGCAATTAATAGTCGCTGTCCAGAAGTGATGGCGCATGGCGTTACGTCCGGACAAGAAATTGAGCCCTTACTCGAGCGAGCCACAGTTGTTGTTATTGGTCCTGGCCTGGGCCGAGGAGCATGGGGGGAACAGTTGTTGCAGAAGGTGTATAAATTGACGGTGCCTTTGGTGGTCGACGCAGATGCACTCAATATCATTGCCGATGGTCGAGTTGTTACACGACCCTACAAGGACAATTGGATTTTGACACCTCACCCTGGAGAGGCCGCGAGGCTGTTGGGTTGTAGTAGTGCTGAAATACAGCGAGATCGTTTTGCTGCAGTTGCCGAATTGCAGCGTCGCTATGGCGGGGCTGTTATTTTGAAAGGAGCGGGCACGCTTGTAGCCGATGCTGAGCTAGCAGTGACGGGCGTTTGTCCCTACGGCAATCCCGGCATGGCTGCGGGAGGCATGGGAGATGTGCTCAGCGGCGTGTTAGGTGCGCTTTTAGCCCAGGGTTTAAGTCCTGGTATTGCTGCCAGATTGGGCGTTTGTTTGCATGGGAAGGCGGGCGACATGGCGTCAGCATCGGGTCAGCGCGGAATGATGGCGACCGACCTGATCGCTCATTTACGGCAGTTGGTTAACTAACCGTGGCGACTCTATCCAAAATTGTGCTGGGAGAATTCGCTATGCTGGAGTTTGGCGAATTAGTTGGAACACTTTGTCTGCAACAGCAACTGGTTATATTTCTTAACGGTGACCTCGGCATGGGCAAAACCACGCTGTGTCGGGGTATATTAAAGGCGTTTGGGCATCAAGGTCCGGTTAAGAGCCCCACATATACACTGGTTGAACCTTATGCATTTGATTCGTCTAATGTTTATCATTTTGATTTATACCGCCTTGGTGACCCGGAAGAGTTGGAATATATGGGTATTCGGGATTATTTTGAGGAGAGTAATACCCTGTGTTTGTTAGAGTGGCCTGAAAAGGGCGGGCAGTTTCTGCCAAAAGCGGACATTGTTGTTAATATAAACCTGACTCCTGGCGGTCGAGCCGTGGAGCTATCTGGTCATTCCGAAGCAGGCGATAAGTTGGTTAAGCAGCTATAATTAAAAGATGATAAACAAATTCTGTTATTCAATAAATTAAGACAAAAGAGAGTGATGTTGGTTAATCGACTAATAGCTATCAGAGTGATGTTCAAACTAATGCTAATTACTGCGTTGGTTTCGATTGCTGTCCCTGTATATTCGGCGAACATCGAAGATGTCCGTGTTTGGCGGGCACCTGATCACACTCGTGTTGTGCTTGATCTGTCTGCGCCGGTATCTCATAAAGTAATGACACTGGATAACCCTACTCGGATAGTGGTTGATATTGACAGTGCAAAAATGCAGGCCGATTTAACCGGTTTGGATTTTCAGGGCAGTCCGGTCTTTAAAGTAAGAAGTGGTGTCAAAGATAAAACCGGTTTGCGAGTGGTACTTGACGTTAATAGCAGAGTTAAGCCGAGAAGTTTTTTGTTGCCCAAAAATGATCAATATGGCGATCGCCTGGTGGTCGATTTGTATGACAGAAAACAAAGTAATCAGGTTGTTAAACATGTCAATGATAAGAACCGACGTGACATTGTTATCGCTATCGATGCAGGGCATGGTGGTGAAGATCCCGGTGCAAGTGGCCCTGGCAGGTTGCGGGAGAAAAAAGTTGTGTTGGCAATAGCCAAAGAGCTTAACTACCTGTTGAAACAGCGCAAGGGTTATCAGCCGGTTATGATTCGCAATGGAGATTACTTCGTTGGGTTGCAAAAGCGACGCGGCTTGGCCCGCAAAGCCCAGGCTGATTTGATGGTGTCAATTCACGCAGACGCTTTCAAAAATAGCAAAGCTTATGGCAGCTCAGTTTACGCATTGTCTCGAAAGGGTGCATCGAGTGCGATGGCGGGGGTGTTGGCTGAAGACGCAAACAATTCTGATTTGGTAGGAGGTGTTAGTCTCGGTGACAAAGATGATGTGTTGGCCGGTGTATTGGCTGATCTATCGATGGCAGCGAGTCTGGATGCAAGTATTCAGATTGGTACCGATGTTGTCAGCGAGATGGGTAAGATTTCACGACTGCATAGCCGCAAGGTTGAACAGGCTAACTTTTCAGTATTGCGCTCTCCCGATGTTCCCTCTATTTTGGTTGAGACCGGGTTTATTTCCAATCCGGGTGAGGCGAAAAAACTTAGTACGAAAAATTATCAGCGGAAAATGGCCCGGGCGATTTACAATGGCATCACTCGACATTTTTCCGATAGCCCGCCGCCGGATACGTATCTGGCATGGCAAAAACGCCAGCGCGATAGCACCGTCGAGTATGTTATTGCCTCTGGTGATACACTGTCTGGAATCGCTCAGAGGTATCAGGTCACTGTTGCATCTATTCGGCAACAAAATGATCTCATGTCAAGTGCGATAAAAATTGGCCAAAAGCTCATTATTCCTTCTTCCTGATTAATTTCTATGTCTCAAATTAAACGTCTTAGTCCCAGACTGGCCAACCAAATCGCCGCCGGCGAGGTTGTTGAGCGCCCCGCATCTGTCATAAAAGAACTTGTTGAGAACAGTATGGATGCCGGTGCCAGTCGTATCGATATCGATATTGAAGCGGGTGGCGTCAAGTTGATGCGGGTGCGCGATAACGGTGTTGGAATAGAGCAAGAGGACATGCCTCTTGCGTTGAGTCGTCATGCCACCAGCAAAATCATCGAGCTGGACGATTTGGAAAATGTAAGAACTTTAGGATTCCGTGGCGAAGCTCTTGCCAGTATAAGTTCTGTGTCGAGGCTGGCTATTTTGTCGAATACCCAAGAGCAGGGAGCGGGTTGGAAGGCGCAGACAGAAGGTCGCGATATGAATGTTGAGGTGAGTCCTGCACCCCATCCGCGGGGTACCACCGTTGAGGTTCGCGATTTGTTTTTTAATACGCCGGCAAGGCGTAAGTTTTTGCGAACTGAAAAAACCGAGTTTAATCATTTGGAAGAAGTTGTAAAGCGTCAGTCACTTAGTCGTTTTGATGTTGGCTTCTACCTTAATCATAACGGCAGGGCAATTCACGCATTGAAACCCTGTGTCAGTCAATTGGAACGAGAGCGTCGGGTGGCGTCAGTTTGCGGTCCGGCATTTATGCAGAGCGCCCTCCATATTGATACTGAAGCCGCGGGCCTCAGGTTGTGGGGTTGGGTGGCTTTGCCTACTTTTTCACGTAGCCAATCTGATTTGCAGCACTTTTTTGTTAACGGCCGGGTGATCCGGGATAAGCTGGTTACCCACGCAGTTCGACAGGCGTATCGTGATGTTTTGTTTCACGGCAGACATCCGGCATTTGTATTGTATCTTGAACTAAATCCGTCGATTGTCGACGTTAACGTGCATCCGACTAAACACGAAGTGCGATTTCGGGATGGCCGCACTGTGCACGACTTTTTGTTTAGAAGTTTGCATCGGCTGCTGGCGGAAGTTCGGCCCGAAGATCATCTCGCTCCCGCATCGATGACTTCTGCCGAAAGTCCGCAAGGCGGGATTGCTGCGGGTGAGTTTCAGCAGCAACATACCATTGCATGGCAGGCGGGTACGTCCTCGCAGAGACCGACTCAATCAGCGGCATCTTTTCAGGAGCAGGCGGCGGGTTATAGTGCTCTTTATGGTGCCGGTGAAAATGCTGGCTTGCGCAGAGGAAATTCTGGATCGTTTAGTCCGCGTCCGCTTATGTCGCCGCAGCAGGACGGTGAAATTCCGCCGCTGGGTTACGCTATTGCACAATTGAAAGGTGTTTACGTTCTGGCCGAGGGTGAGAGTGGCCTGGTGTTGGTTGATATGCATGCTGCGCACGAGCGTATTACTTACGAGCGAATGAAAAATGCCCGGCAGGGTGCGGGAATACAATCCCAGCCTTTATTGGTTCCGGAGTCGATGGCAGTTAGTCAGCGAGAAGCCGATTGTGCCGAAGAAAATATCAGTATCTTTCGCGACTTAGGCGTGGGCATAGAGCGGGCTGGTCCCGAATCATTGGTCGTGCGTGAGGTTCCGGTAATTTTACAGAGCAGTAACGTTGAACAGCTGGTGAGGGATGTATTGTCCGATTTGATCGAGCATGGGAGTAGCGATCGAATTCAGGCGCATATCGATGAGATTTTGTCGACCATGGCTTGCCATGGATCTGTACGCGCTAATAGGCGATTAACTATTCCTGAAATGAACGCGTTGCTTCGTGATATGGAAGAAACTGAACGCAGTGGCCAGTGTAATCATGGCAGGCCAACCTGGACACAGCTCTCACTCGATGAACTCGATAAACTCTTTTTGCGTGGTCAATGACATTGCGCATACAAATGAGATTATATTTGACATAAGATTAAGTGTGGTTGTTTGTCACAAGGATAAGACAGGTTCTGTGTTTTGAATTGAGCCGTCGTGCTGCAAGCTGTAATACAATTGGTTGGGTAAATAGTGTGTCAGTATCAGCGGTTATGGGATAATTGTTGGGTGCAGGGAGGGTTGCTATCGTTTCGAGAAAGTTACCGGGTTCCAGCAACGTCGTTAATCTTTTCAGCTTCATTCTGTTTGTTGCCGGACTCTGCTATCCGGCGTTTGTTGCCGCGCAAGCTGACCGGCTTATCAGTGATTCGTTAGAGCCTATTCGTTTTCAATTGCGGTGGCATCATCAATTTCAATTTGCCGGATACTACGCCGCAAAAGAAAAAGGTTTCTACGAGGATGCCGGATTTGATGTCACGTTAGTTGCCGGGTCACCCGGTCGTCAGCCAGTTACCGAGGTGCTGGCGGGCCGAGCCCAATTTGCTGAAGGCAACAGTGAGGTATTGTATTCTCGGTTGCAAGGCGAGCCTCTAGTCGCCCTTGCATCTATTTTTCAGCATTCTCCTTCGGTTTTAATTGCCCTGGCTTCATCTGGTATTGAGAGTCCTCAAGACCTGGTTGGCAAGCGTGTTATGTCTATTGGTGGGGAGGGTGATGCCAGCTTTCTGGCAATGTTTCACCGGGAGGGTGTTGATATCAATGCTGTTAACTTAGTCGACAGCTCTTATTTGATACAAGATTTAGTCGACGGTAAAACGGACGCATTTAACGCCTATCTAACCAATGAGCCTTTTTATCTTGAAGAGCAGGGTGTTTTGTACAATGTTATCAGTCCACGGGACTACAATATTGATTTCTATTCAGACATTTTATTTACTCGGGAAGATGCAGCTACAGAATCTCCGGAGAGAGTTGAGCGCTTTCGACAGGCGACTTTGCGAGGTTGGAAGTATGCGTTGGCGTATCCGGAAGAAATGATTCAAATCATACGCGACCGTTATAATGATGATAAAACAACTCATCATATGCGTTTTGAGGCCCTGTCGGTTCAGGGACTGATAATGCCAGACTTGGTTGAAGTAGGGTATATCAATCCTGTCCGAATTCAGTTGATGGCAAATATTTTTCTAGAGCATGGAATGGTCAACAATCTGGACAATTTGGAGGGTTTTATTTTTTCCGGTGCTGAAAATTTTCCCAGTGGAATGCGCTCACTAATTGTTACTGTACTTATCTTTTTTGTCGCGTTGCTAGTGGTGGCGATGATATTGGCGCTGTTTAATCACCGCTTACAAAACGAGATTCGAGAACGGAAGCTGGTCGAGGAAAAGTTGGGAAAACTCGCTGACACTGACCCCCTGACTAATTTGTTAAATCGACGTGGTTTCTCAAAGCGTTATACCGACGAACTGATGCGAGCGCAGCGTTATAGTGATGTATTTAGCATCATATTAATCGATCTGGATTTGTTTAAAAAAGTCAATGATCGGTACGGCCACGAGGCGGGCGATAGAGTGTTGGTCTCGGTCGCGGAATTGTTGCGGGAAGATACACGAGAGTCAGACTTTTGTGGTCGTTTCGGCGGTGAAGAGTTTATTTTGCTGTTGCCAAAAACGTCTCTTGCTGAAGCGACGGTCTATGCTCGAAGACTGTGTCAGCACATTGGTGAGAATAAAGTTCGATTGCGAAATGACGATTTAGCTAAAATTACGGCATCGGCAGGTGTTGCTGAATGGTTGCCTGAAGATAAAGAGGAGGCAACTATCCTTCGCGCTGATAAGGCTCTGTATCGTGCCAAATATAATGGGAGAAACCAGGTGGTTATCTGGGATGCCAGCCTTGACGGCGATGGATTTATTGAGTGAACCTTTCTTCGTTACCTCCAGCTATTTTTTTGATGGGCCCTACCGCGTCGGGAAAAACAGATCTTGCGATACAGTTATGCCAGCGTCTGCCTTGTGAAATTATTAGCGTTGATTCGGCGCTCATTTATCGTGGAATGGATATTGGTAGTGCTAAGCCTTCGCCGGAAGAGTTGGCTGCAGCGCCCCATCAATTGATTGATATTCGAAGTCCAGTAGAAACTTATTCAGCGGGTGAATTCCGGGTTGATGCGCTTGCGATGATGGCCGAAATAAGTGGCAGGGGTAATATCCCCTTGCTCGTTGGCGGTACCATGTTGTACTTCAAGGCTTTACTGGACGGTATTGCTAAAATGCCGGCAGTTAAACCGGAGGTGCGTCAGCAAATAGAAAGTGAAGCGCACGAATTCGGCTGGCCTTTTGTACACAGTCAGCTTGCCCTGGTTGATGCGGAGTCGGCCGCAAGAATTCACCCCAATCACTCACAGAGAATTGAACGAGCTTTGGCGGTATATAGATCGTCCGGGACAACGCTCACTGAATTTCATCGGCGACAGCAAGAAGCCAAACAATCCAGTAGTGAAGTGTGCCCGTACGACATAATACAGTTGGCTATTGCGCCTGTTGATCGAACGGTATTACACCGCCGTATAGAGAGAAGATTTAACAGCATGCTTGAGCATGGGTTTATTGACGAGGTCAGATCTTTGCAAGCGGGATACAGCTTGCATGCAGATTTACCCTCAATGAGGGCTGTAGGTTATCGGCAGGTTTGGCAATATTTGGCTGGAGAGTTAACTCGTGAAGACATGTTGGAGCGGGGAGTTATCGCCACACGGCAATTGGCAAAGCGTCAATTCACGTGGCTGAATGGCTGGAAAGATATTCACTGGCTTTATACCGATGAGAGCGGTTTGTTGGACATCATTATGGGGAGTGATCTGGGTGGTTTGGCCCCGGTGGAGCAAGCGCTGAATTTTCTTCAGCGCTTTACCCCTAAATAGATGAATTGGGGTATACTGACGAGGCTTGACTTCCGACGGTGACAAAACAAAGTGGCTGTTCTTATCGAGGGTGATGCGGTTAGGAAAGACTGCGGCCTGTGGTAGCTATTAATTTAGAAAGGTAGTTTGGTTTGTGTTTGGTCTCATTTGTTTTTATTTTATAGCCCCATTTGGGCTTATTAAAGGAGAGTTGTCATGTCAAAAGGGCATACTTTACAAGACCCTTATTTGAATGTTTTACGCAAAGAACGGGTTCCTGTTTCAATATATCTGGTTAACGGCATAAAGCTACAAGGCCAAATTGAGTCTTTCGACCAGTTTGTCGTGCTGTTAAAAAATACCGTCAGTCAAATGGTTTACAAGCATGCTATCTCGACGGTTGTGCCGTCACGAGTTGTTCGCATGCCGATGCCGGACCAAGAAGACGAAAGCTAAGCCATTGAGATTAGTCATTGCTGTTTGATCGTCCGGATTCTGGTGAACGTGCTGTTTTGGTCCATATGGATTTTCGTCACGAAATAGAGCGTGAGGATCCTCGGGAGTTCGAGGAGCTGGTCTTGTCAGCCGGAGGCGATCCAGTTGCTTTTGTTGGCGGTCAGCGCTCTTCTCCCACTCCTCGCTATTTTGTTGGTTCTGGTAAACTGGAAGAAATTCGTACGCAAGTACTGCAGCAAGAAGCCGAAGTGGTGTTGTTTAACCATGCTCTGTCTCCTAGTCAGGAGCGAAATCTTGAAAGTGAATTGAAATGCCGGGTATTAGATCGGACAGGTCTTATTCTCGACATTTTTGCTCAGCGAGCCAGGACTCACGAGGGAAAGCTTCAGGTTGAATTGGCCCAGTTACAGCATATGTCCACACGGCTTGTGCGTGGTTGGACTCACCTCGAGCGACAGAAAGGCGGTATTGGACTGCGTGGCCCAGGTGAAACTCAGCTAGAGTCAGATCGCCGACTATTGCGAGCGCGTATTAAAGCGATAAGCAAGAGGCTGGACAAAGTTCGCAAGCAGCGAGATCAGGGTCGCCGGGCTAGAAGCCGGGCTGATATTCCCACTGTGTCGCTGGTTGGTTACACCAATGCCGGGAAGTCAACGTTGTTCAATAGTCTGACGCAATCAAACGTGTATGTGGCCGACCAGCTGTTCGCAACTCTTGATCCAACACTTCGAAGAGTTTCAATTCCGGATTTTGGCCCCATTGTGTTAGCTGACACGGTAGGGTTTATTCGCCATTTACCCCATAAGCTTGTAGAAGCATTTAGAGCAACGCTCGAAGAAGCTGCGCAGTCTGATATGCTGGTCCATGTTATCGATTGTGCTGACGATGAGCGCGCTGACAACATTTCTCAAGTGGAAGTGGTGCTCGAGGAAATTGGTGCAGAGTCGATACCGTGTCTGGAGATTTACAATAAAATTGATCTGGTCGATTCAGAGCCCCGTATCGACCGAGATAAAGACGGTGTTGCGCGGAGGGTATGGGTTTCTGCTCAAAACGGATCGGGACTTGACCTGATTAGGCAGTGTTTAGCTGAATGGTTGGGAGAAGATGTTATTCACGGTCACTTGACCCTTAGTGCGGAACAGGGGCGTTTGCGAGCTGCGTTTTACCAGCAGAATGTTGTCGTCTCAGAACAGTACAATGAACAGGGTTTGAGTGAGATTGAAATACGACTGCCAAAACAGGATTTTTGTCGGCTTCTCAGTGCTGAGGAGCTGGACCCTGAATCGGTTTTGGCGGAGATGGGCGTAGTTGGCTGAAATTTGCTAGACTGCCCACTTAATGAATTCTAATGCTGCACTATGCGGTAACTAATCAACAAAGCCCGCGCATATTACGCTGGCAAATGGGAGATAACGATGGCCTGGAATGAACCGGGTGGTGGTAACGACAAAGATCCTTGGAATTCTGACAAGGACAGTGGCCCACCAGATTTGGACGAAGCCTATAAGAAATTGCAGGAAAAATTGGCCGGGATATTTGGCGGTGGAGGCTCTGGTGGTGGCAGTGGCTCTGGCGGCGTTGATATCAACGGTGGTGTAATTGCTTTGGTTTTGCTGGTTATCGCCGCTATTTGGGGCGCCATGGGAATCTATCAGGTTGATGAGAAAGATCGAGCTGTGGTGATGAGGTTCGGTAAATTTTATCAAACCTATGGCCCTGGCTTGCACTGGAATCCGCCGCTGGTTGATAACAAAGTTATTGTTAACGTAACCGAGGAGAGGCAGTATCCTTCGCGTGGCTTAATGTTAACGGAAGATGAAAATATCGTTGAGTTGCCGTTGACCGTGCAATATAACATTGCTGATCCGAAGGCATTTGTGCTGAACGTTAAGAATCCTGAACTTAGCCTGCAGCAAGCTAGTGATAGTGCGCTTCGTCACGTGGTTGGTAGCAGCAAGTTGGACGATGTTGTTTCAATCGGTCGTGAAAAAATTGGTGTCGATGTGCAAGTGCGGCTGCAAACATATTTGGATAATTACCAAACAGGCATTCAGGTGGTGAAAATCAATATTTCTGAGGCTAAGCCGCCGTCCGAAGTGAAAGATGCCTACGATGACGTTATCAAGGCCAGAGAAGATCAGGAGCGTTTGATCAATGAAGCGCAAGCGTACTCCAATGGCATTATCCCTGAGGCCAGGGGTAAAGCTCAGCGCATTATTGAAGAGGCTAATGGTTACCGGGCGAAAGTGATTGTTGAAGCAACAGGTGAATCCATTCGCTTTGAAAACTTGCTGCGTGAATATCAAAAGGCCCCTGAAGTGACCAGGGAGCGTTTGTACCTGGATACTGTTGAAGAAGTTATGAGCCGCAGTTCTAAAGTGCTGGTTGATGTGGAGGGGGGGAATAACATGTTGTATTTACCGCTCGACAAATTAATGGGGCAACATGCTGAGGTTAGAAGCAGTGCATCTGATGCGGATATAAATATCAGCGAAATTGCCGATGAGGTTATTAAGAAGTTACGCAGCGATCAGGCTTCAACTCGTCGCAGGGAGACACGCTAATGAATAAGATTATTCCTGTTGTGATTGTGCTATTTCTGGCGGTGATTCTGGCTGATAGCAGTCTATATGTTGTGAAGGAAACCGAGCGCGCAGTGAAATTGCGGTTTGGACGCCTTGTCGAATCAGATGTACAGCCCGGATTGCACATTAAAATGCCGCTGGCCGATGACATTCGCAAGTTTGATAGTCGCGTGTTAACGCTGGATGCTAATCCAGAAAGCTTTTTAACGGTACAGAAAAAGCGTTTGATTGTGGACTCGTTTGCAAAGTGGCGAATAATTGATGTTGACACTTACTACAAGGCAACTGGCGGCAACGAAGCACAAGCCATGAACCGGCTTGCTAAGCGGGTCAATGACGGTCTGCGCAATGAGTTTGGTACTCGTACCTTGCACGAAGTGGTTTCTGGTGAGCGTGATCAGTTGATGCTGGATATTAAAGATGGTTTGAACGAACGCGTTCGCGAATCTCTGGGTGTAGAGATAGTCGATGTGCGAGTTAAACGTATCGATTTGCCGCCTGAAGTTAGCGACGCGGTATTCCGCCGAATGAAAGCTGAACGAGAAAAAGAAGCGCGCGAATTGCGTTCGAAAGGTAAGGAAGAGGCGGAAAAAATTCGTTCTTCTGCGGAGAGAGAGAAGACCATTATCGAAGCGACCGCATACAGTGAATCTGAGCAATTACGAGGTCAGGGTGATGCCCAGGCTTCTGCTACTTACGCTGCAGCATTCAGCAAAGACGCTGAATTTTATGCCTTCGTCCGCAGCTTGAATGCTTACCGCTCTTCTTTTAGTAACAAGGGAGATATTATGTTGGTTGATCCCCAGAGCGACTTTTTCAAATATCTTAACGATAGTAAGGCGGGGCGCTAAGTAAACGCTTAACAATCGCTAATTTGTGGTATCATACCCTAACCGGGCAATTTCATGCTTTCTATAAAGAATACATGAGATCGCGCGGTTTTTTTGTGGGTGGTAGACTAGTACTCGATTAGAGTTTTTCGCTATTGGCCCTGCAGGATCAACTATGTGGCATGATTTGATAGTGGCGTTGTGCCTGGTGTTGGTGGTCGAGGGTATATTGCCTTTTTTAAGCCCGGCTTCCTGGCGTAAAATGGTATTAAATGTAGTGCAGCTCGATGACCGTTCTATGCGGGTCATGGGTTTGGTGAGTATGCTGATTGGAGTTGGTGTGCTTTGGCTGATAAACAGATAATTTTTGTAGATCAATTTCGGATGTTTCATGACCATAGCTGATCGTTGGTTGTTACCTGATGGTGTTGAAGAGCTGCTGCCCGAACAGGCTGGGCAGGTAGAATCGTTGCGCCGGAAATTACTGGATCTCTACCGCAGCTGGGGCTATTCGCTGGTCATACCGCCACTGATAGAATATACAGAATCGTTATTGGTCGGTCTTAATCAAGATGTTGACCTTCAAACCTTTAAGGTAGTTGATCAGCTAAGTGGCCGCACGATGGGCATTCGCGCTGATATTACCCCGCAAACTGCTCGTATCGATGCGCATAGTCTGCGCGGCGACGGGCCTAGCAGGTTGTGTTATGCCGGCAGTGTTTTGCATACCAAACCTAAATCATTGATGGCATCGCGCTCACCTATTCAAATTGGAGCCGAGCTTTATGGCGACGCTAGTCTGAGCAGTGATATTGAAGTTATCAGCTTGATGTTAGAAACATTGGTTACATCGGGAATTGATGAAATCACACTGGACTTAGGGCATGTCGGGATTTATCGCGCATTGATAGCGCAGTCGGCATTGACTGAAAATGCCGAGAAAAGACTATTTAGCGCACTGCAGCGCAAGGCCTCCGGCGACATAGAGGCAGCTATACAAGACGGTATTTGCGATTCAAAAGTGGCTGACATGATGAGGGCGTTAAGTACCTTGAATGGCGATCGGTCTATTCTTGATAAGGCTAAAGTCCTCTTACAGGGTGCGCCTGCAGTTGTCATGTCTGCAATTGATGATTTGTCGCAAGTTGCGGATCAAATAGCCGCTCGGATGCCGTCGGTGAATATCTATTTCGATTTAACTGAATTGCGCGGATATCACTATCATACCGGATTGGTATTTGCTGCTTTGGCTCCGGGGCATGGACAGGCGATCGCCAACGGTGGTCGTTATGATGATATTGGAGAAGTATTTGGTCGCGCTCGCCCCGCTACTGGATTTAACACAGATCTTAAGGCGCTGCTGGGTTACCTTCCCAAAGATGTTTCAGATGAGAGTTCAAATAGTATTTTGGCTCCTGATAATAATGCTTTGAACGATAGTGACAGTTTGTCGCTGTGGCATGCTATTCAAAAGCTGCGAGCTAATGGTGAGCGTGTGATAAGTGCCTTGCCGGGACAATCGGGCGTAGAGCAATATTGTCGTCATCTGGTACTACAGGAAAGTTGCTGGCTTGTTAAAAATACCTAGAGCTGATTTAATTTTTTTGTTTGGCTAATTACTAATATTAGAGTGAAGTAATGAGTAAAAATGTTGTGATACTTGGCACCCAGTGGGGTGACGAGGGAAAAGGGAAGATAGTTGACCTTCTAACAGATCAAGTTGATCTTGTGGCAAGGTTTCAGGGTGGACACAATGCTGGTCATACGCTGGTAATCAATGGCGAAAAAACAGTTTTGCATCTAATCCCATCGGGTGTTTTACGCGAAGAGGTTTTATGCCTTATTGGCAACGGTGTTGTGTTGTCACCAGAGGCGCTGTTGAAAGAAATTGCCGAGCTGGAATTGAAAGGTGTTCCGGTGCGGGAGCGTTTGCGTCTGAGTCCAGCCTGCCCGCTGATTCTTCCGTATCATGTTTCTCTTGATCACGCTCGCGAGCTGGCATTGGGTAAAGAAAAAATAGGTACTACCGGCCGCGGTATTGGACCTGCTTACGAAGACAAGGTTGCGCGTCGCGGAGTGCGAGTGGGTGATTTGTTGTTTCCCGAGCGTTTCGCCAAAAAGCTGAAAGAAATTATGGAATACCATAATTTCCAGCTGACCCAATATTACAAAACAGACGCAGTTGACTATCAAAAAGTGTTAGATGAAACGCTTGAAATGGCTGAAGAGATCAAGCCGATGATCGCGGATGTGACCGGCTTGTTGCATGACGCCCGGGAACAGGGAAAAAATGTATTGTTTGAGGGTGCCCAAGGTTCTCTATTGGACGTCGACCACGGTACTTATCCATATGTTACGTCGTCTAATACTACTGCGGGTGGAACAGCTACCGGTAGCGGTGTTGGCCCGCTTTACCTGGATTATGTCCTTGGGATCACCAAGGCCTATACCACTCGGGTAGGGTCCGGCCCTTTCCCGACTGAATTGTTTGATGAAGTAGGGCAGCATTTGGCCGAAAAAGGCCATGAGTTTGGAGCAACAACAGGGCGCGCGCGTCGCTGTGGTTGGTTTGATGCTGTTGCGCTTAGGCAGGCCGTTCGTATCAATAGCATTTCCGGCATATGCCTTACCAAGCTGGATGTTTTGGATGGCCTGGATACGATCAAAGTATGCACGTCTTATCAAAAGACAGATGGCAGTCCGGCACCGATGCCCTATGATGCTGATGACTACAATCATATCGTGCCCGTTTATGAAGAGATTCCAGGTTGGACTGAATCGACTCTGGGTGCTCAGTCACTGGATCAGCTTCCCGCTGCGGCGCGCGCTTACATCGCTCGAATTGAAGAGCTGGTTGGGGCGCCCATTGATATTGTTTCAACCGGCCCTGATCGAGTTGAAACAATTGTTGTGCGTCACGCGTTCGATTGATCGGCATTTTTTTCAATACCCAAACTGTTTGATTTTTTAATACTGAAGCTCAGCTAGATTTCTATAGAGATCTAGTGCTTCAGGGTTTGCAAGTGCATCGGTATTTTTAACTGGCTTGTTGTGGACTGTATTGCGCACCGCAAGCTCGACAATTTTTCCACTGATAGTTCTTGGAATGTCCGCAACGGCAATGATCTTTGCGGGTACATGGCGTGGCGTGGTTTCGTCGCGAATGGTGCGACGAATCTTTTGAACTAATGTTTCGTCCAGTTCTATTCCCTTTCGTAACACGATAAAAAGCACAACCCTGACATCATCTTGCCATTGCTGGCCAATGCAAATACTGTCTAGAATCGCATCGAGTTTTTCAACTTGCCGATAAATTTCTGCTGTGCCAATTCTAACGCCGCCAGGGTTGAGAACCGCATCTGATCGGCCGTGAATAATAACGCCCTGATGTTTAGTAATTTCACCATAGTCGCCATGTGCCCAAACGTTTGGGTAGGTGTCAAAGTAGGCGCTGCGATATTTTTCGTTGTCGGTGTCGTTCCAAAAATAAATGGGGGCGCTAGGAAAAGGTTTGGTGCAAACCATTTCGCCCTTTTCTTCAACAACCGAATGCCCTTCGTCGTTCCATATCTCAACGGCCATACCGAGGCCTGCACATTGTATTTCACCCTCCCAGACTGGCAGCCATGGATTTCCCAGAACAAAACATGAAAGAATATCTGTGCCTCCTGATATTGACGACAGGCAAAGGTCACTTTTGATGTCGCGGTAGACGTAACGAAAACTCTCATGAGAGAGTGGGGATCCCGTTGAAAGAATTACCCTCAATGTTTCCAGATTATGAGATTCACGAGGAATAACATGGGCTTTTTCCAGTGCCGCAATATATTTTGCACTGGTTCCAAAAACCGAAATACGCTCCTGCTCAGCCATATCGATCAGTGATCTAGCCTCCGGGTAAAATGGTGAGCCATCGAACAATACCAAGGTGACTTCTGACCCCAGACCGGCAACCAGCCAATTCCACATCATCCATCCGCAAGTGGTGAAGTAGAAGAGCTTATCGTCGGGTGTTAGATCAACATGGAGTTTCTGTTCTTTCAATTGCTGAATTAACGTTCCACCTGCGCTGTGGACAATGCATTTTGGTACTCCTGTTGTTCCAGACGAATATACGATGTAGAGGGGATGGTTGAACGGTAGTTGTTCGAAGATCAGTTCCGGTGTGTTTTCCTTCATTAAAAAATCGTCATACCACGTGGCACCATCGATATCGGGATTTGTGGTGCTTTGACCGGTGACTGGCACAATGATGAGTTGCTCAATGCTGTCTATTTTCCGATAGATATCACTCACTCGAGGCATGCAGTCAATGGTTTTTCCATTGTAAAGATAGCTGTCGCAGGCAATCAGGATCTTTGGTTCAATTTGACCAAAGCGATCCATAACACCATTGATACCAAAATCCGGCGAACAGGAGGACCAGATGGCTCCGATGCTGGTGGTGGCGAGCATGCCTATGATTGTTTCACTAACGTTTGGCATAAAGGCAGCAACACGGTCGCCGCTGACAACACCGCAGGCCCGCATCGCCGCCGCTAATTGTTCTACCTGTTGATAGAGTTCTGCGTAGCTCAACTCTCGACGCTGCCCATTTTCAAGTCTCGAGACAATGGCTGTTCGATTACTGCGGTTGCGCAAAAGGTTTTCTGCAAAATTCAATCTGGCGCCCGGAAACCATCTCGCGCCGGGGAATTTGTTGCCATCCTCCAGTACTTTGTCGAATAAGCGAGAATAGCGAATATCAGTGTATATCCAGATTTGCTGCCAGAATAATTCGGTGTTTGCGACTGACCATTGATGCAGCGCGTTATAGTCGGTAAATTCCACGCCAAGCTGGTCCTTTAGTTGGCTGCAGAACTGGAGCAGGTTAGATTGCTCGATATTGTGGTCCGATGGCCGCCAAAGTGGTGTTGTCATTTACTTGATCCGGTTACGCATAAAAATGTTGAGCCAGATTGCCTACACATGACAATTAAATCAAATTGAATTAACCCATTAATTGTCGGGTTTTATAAACGAATCTATCAATTGCAGGCATTTCAGTTAACCCTGGGAGTATCCGCAGTTGTCACGGGAGTTAGTAGCGCTACTATGGTAGGGTTCTTCCACCATTTTTGTGACCACATTGAAATTTACACTTGCTCATAACCCGTGATTCCTTTAGCGTTAATGCCCGTATTTTGAGCGCATAGTTTGCCCTTAGCTATCGCTTGATTTGACATTGTCACTAACGCAAACAGGGATAACCCAGACCAGAGACAAGTAATTAAGCCTGTGATAATAAAACGACTCTAACAAGGAATTTCCTATGAATTTTGAATTTTCAGAGGATCAGGTTCTACTCAAGAATCAGATTCGAAGAGCCCTCGATGACCACTGTGGGTCAGCAGATGTTCGCCAGATACTCGAGAGTGATGTGCCCTATGATAGTGGTTTATGGAAGGTTCTGGGTGAAATGGGGCTACATGGCACAGCAATAGACGATAGCTTGGGTGGTGCAGGTGCCGGTTATCTGGAATTGTGTGTGGTGGCCGAAGAGCTCGGGCGAGCGTTGGCGCCAGTACCATTCTCATCGTCAATATTTCTAGCTGCGGAAGCAATAAAAGTGGCGGCAAACGATGATCAAAAATCAGTATTGTTACCTGAGTTGGCCAGCGGTAAAAAAATTGGAACAGTCGCCGCCTGGGAAATGAATGGGCCACTGCATCAGGATACGATTTCTATGCGCTGTGAAGACGGTGTGCTGAGTGGACGGAAGATTTTAGTCCCTGATGGCGACGTTGCAGATCTGGCGATAGTTATTGCTGGAGAGGCAGCAGGCCTGTCTCTATTCGCAGTCGATCTTTCGGATAAGGGAGTGACTCGAGAAACACTTGAGACAATCGACCCAAGTCGTAATTTTTCGACGCTTACCTTTAACGCGGTTGCTGCCCAGCGACTGGGTAAGGCTGGTGACGGCTGGAACTTGTTGGAGCAAGTGCTTAATCGCGCTGCCGTTCTTGTTGCATTTGAACAGATTGGCGGAGCACAAAAAGCATTAGAAATGGCAACAAACTATGCGCAGGAGCGTTATGCGTTTGGTCGTCCAATAGGGTCTTTTCAGGCAGTGAAACATATGTTGGCCGATATGTATGTGGATCTCGAACTTGCTCGATCTAATTGTTATTACGGTGCTTGGGCGCTGTCGACTGATGCTGATGAATTACCTCTGGCCGCAGCTACAGCGAGAGTGAGTGCAACGCAGGCATTCCAGCACTGTTCCAAAAACAATATCCAGACACACGGCGGGATGGGTTTTACCTGGGAGTTTGATTGCCATTTGTTTTATCGGCGTTCAAATTTACTGGCGGTATTATTAGGCGGACAATCAGTGTGGAAAGACCGGTTGGTTAGTCAGCTTGAATCCAGTGATGCGGCATAGGAGATATAATTATGAATTTTGATGATACCCCACAAGAAGCTGAGTTCCGTGCCAGAGTTCGTCGCTGGATTGATGAAAATGCGCCAAAACACTTATTGCCATATCTGGAAAAAGCCAGTTTTGCGACTATGGATTTGGGCGACTATGACCCAAATGAAGAGTCCAAAGCATGGCGTAAAAAGAAATTTGATGCCGGATGGACTTGTCTGTCCTGGCCTAAAGATTATGGTGGTGTTGGTGCAAGCCCAATTGAACGGGTTATTTGGCAACAGGAAGAAGGCTACTACGCCGCCCTTGGTGGCCTGTTTACTATTGGCGAAGGTATGTGTGGTCCTACTGTGATGACATATGCGAGTGAGGAGCAAAAAAAGCGTTATTTGCCGAAAATAGCTGCAGGTGAAGAGGTTTGGTGTCAGTTGTTTTCTGAGCCCGGCAGTGGTTCTGATCTCGCTGGTTTGCGGACCAGAGCAGAACAAGACGGTGACGACTGGGTTATCAATGGCCAGAAAATATGGACGTCTGGTGCTCATCATTCCGATTACGGTATTCTGATTACTCGCACTGATCCATCTGTTGCTAAACATCAGGGATTAACCATGTTTTTTCTCAGCATGAAATCTCCCGGTGTTGACATCCGACCGATCAAACAAGCCAATGGCCAAAGTGGTTTCAATGAAGTCTATTTTACCGATGTTCGCATACCTGACTCCCAGCGGCTTGGCGAAGTTGGTCATGGTTGGAGTGTATCCCTGACAACATTGATGAACGAACGCCTGTCAATAGGTGGTTCGATGCCAACAGGATTTCCTGAAATGCTTGCGTTGGTAAAATCGTTAAAATTGGCAAACGGTAGGGCCATTGAAGACAGTGCAGTTCGCGACAAGTTGGCAGATTGGCATTGTCGAACGAGTGGTCTGAAGTACACCAGTTCCAGAATGATTAGTGCTTTGTCCCGAGGCGAGACACCAGGGCCAGAGGCTTCGATTGGAAAACTGGTGGCGGGACCGATGATGCAAGAAATGTCGATGGCAGCGCTGGACTTGCAGGATTTGTCCGGAATTTTGGTCGACCCGGAACTGGCAGAGCTATCTGCGCGTTTTCAAGCTATGTTGTTACGATCTCCTGCAACCCGGGTTGAAGGGGGTACGGATGAAATATTGCGCAACATCATTGCCGAGCGAGTTTTAGGATTGCCCGGTGATATTAGAGCCGACAAAGGGATGGCCTTTAGTGACATACCCACCGGCCGATAAGCTGATTTATGCAGATTTCAGGATAAATTGTTTGGTCGATGACCAGATCGAAGCTATGAAATATTAAGTAAAAGCGGAGAAACAGATGATTGATGGTATTAATAATGAAAGTGTAACAGCGTGGATGCTGGAAAATATCCCCGCTATAAAACCTCCGCTAACATTTCAACTGATTACGGGTGGCCACTCCAATTTGACCTATAAATGCACAGATAGCATTGGCAATGCTTATGTGTTGCGGAGGCCGCCGTTGGGACATGTATTGGAAAGTGCACACGACATGGGTCGAGAATTTAAAATCATTTCTGCCTTACAAAACGTTGACGTGCCAGTGCCGAAAACCTGGGGGCTGTGCAATGACAAAACGGTCAACGAAGCTCCGTTTTACGTTATGGGGTTTGTTGACGGCTTGGTCTTGAATGATTCTCACATTGGACAAAGTGTTCCGGAAGGAGATAGACAAGATATTAGTATTGAAGTGATCAATATCCTCACTCGCCTGCATCTGGTTAATCCCGACGATGTTGGCTTGGGTGATTTGGGTCGCAAAGAAGCTTACCTAGCCAGGCAGTTAAAGCGTTGGACGGGACAATGGGAAGCGTCAAAAACGCATGAAATACCGGCAATGGATGAGAGTGCGCGGTTGTTAGCGGAGAAAATGCCCGAGCAGGTAGGCGCCACAATTGTCCATGGTGATTACCGCCTTGGTAATATGTTAGTCGAAGGGAAGCAGGTGAAAGCCATTCTCGATTGGGAGCTTTGTACCTTGGGTGATCCATTGGCAGATGTTGGCTATTTGCTTAATAACTGGGTGTCTCCCGGAGAAATTGAAACAAGAGAGGGTGATCAGTCGCCAACCGCTGCGGGTGGTTATGCTAGCAGGGAAGAGCTTTGTGAAATATATAGTGCAAAAACGGGAAGGGATCTTTCAGATATCAACTATTACAGAGCTTTTTCCCACTGGCGTCTCGCGGCGATAGGTCAAGGTGTGTATAAGCGGTATTTAGTTGGTGCAATGGGTAAAGACCGGGAAGTGGACCTGGACGCTCAGAAGCAAGGAGTTTCGACAAGGGCTGAGGCAGCGCTTGCCCTATTGACGTGATGGCCGATGAAGTAGCCGGGCCTGGTATAGCAAGTGTTCTATAACCAGGGTCGATTATGGGATTGTTGCATCGGCGCCGGCCACGCTAGAGGTGCTTAACCATTTGAAAGCACAATCCCGGGCACTTTTTAGCATCCCTTTTTAGGATTAAGCAGTCATTTGACTGCTTTGCTAGTGGCCTGGATGTCTTCGTTTATTTTTTTGTCCAGTCCCCTTCAGCATCTTGATAGTACTGATCAGGTTTGGTCTTTTCCACTGCGCGCTGATAGAAAAGAATGCCTACCTGGTCAATACTGATACTGTTATTTTTCGCAGTTTCCTGAAATTTTTCACGACGTTTACGGTTGACCATTTTCACTATGGATTTGACCTCGTCCGTTGGTGGCGCGGCTACGTATCCGACATAACCATCGGTTCTTTCGCCTACCAGACCTTGTGATTTTGCATCTTGCAGTGACAGAGCATAGGCTGAATTTACACATAAAACGGTGGCGAATAAAAATCCTAGAATCAATTTCATCGTTTATCTCCTTTAGAATAAGTCGCTGTCTTCACTGAATATTTCATCGAGCTCTTTGTCGACTTTTACTCGAATTTCGTGCTCAATTTTAACGTTGAGATTGATTTCTATCGGTTTGTCCGGCACAGCCACTTGAACTGTTGGTGTGCAGGCTGTCAATAGAAGTACTACTGATATACTGCTGATAATAGATAACGATTTAGACATTTTCAGTTCCTACTGTAGTGGCCACTACGATTGACAGAAAAACAGTTAATACGATGAGACCAAGATACCTTATCAAACATTAATGGTTGCTGAACGGCAAATAATTGGAAATAGGGTCATTTCCTCATCTCACTCGACACAAAATCAGCTATGACACGACCGCTTTGCAAACTCCGTAGTAGCATTGGGATATTGTCTTCTATATTCAGGTTCAAGTTTATCTGTTGTCCGTTGTTTAAGTCTGGATTTTGGCCTTGCATTTTGATCTTCAAGGCGAGGTCGCCTTTTTTGGTATAGCGCACGTCCGCCAGCATCGTATCATATTGATAGTACTGTAAGGCTTCAGTGACCAATTTCATGCTGCTATTTCCGCTGGCAAGTGGAATATCGGATTCGGGTTTGTAGCGAATGACGCCGCCGGGTGATTGTGCTGACATTTGACCAGCATCGATTGATATTCCCTGCTCGGTGAGGCTGATGGGTAATTGGCCGTCGATTATGCCATTCGCTTGAATGTCGTCATAACCGGCTAGATCCATGATTTCTTCGATGTGTATAGCGTCTAAATCAACGATTATAAGATGGGTTTCTTTTGTTGCATGATAGGTGAAACCCCTGCTGGAAATCGTGCCACCAAACAGATGGCTTGTTACATCGTCGAAAACAATTTCGCGTTTTTTGCTGTCCACACTCAGTCGAAGTGATATATCCGTAATGGGTACGCCAGCGTCAAAGGTGGCCAGGGTAAGAGTCCCTGGCTCACTACTGACCCAGTTAACGGGAGAAAGTATGTCTAATGCATGTTGAAAATCAAGATCAACGAATGCAAGGTCTCCCAGATATCCCGATATATCGTTCAGTGTTTGTGTTGCAGTCCCGGTCATCGTCCATTGATCCTGTGCGATGCTCCAAACCAGTTTTGTGGTAATGGCGGCAGAGCCTCCTTGAAGATCTGCTTGATAAGGCCAGGTCGAAAACCACGACGATAGCGTGTTGTTCTTTGTATCAAAAAGAAACTCGGTGGTAGCTATTGCTACGTTGCCATGGTTGCCAGTCAGATGGTGATTGCCATTGAAATTTAGTAGTAATTTTTTCTGGTCGCCGAACAACTTTCCACTGGCCGACAACATGTTGTTCTGCAGTATTACGTCGGTCTGTATTGCCAGTGCGGGTAGCCATTGCTCTGGAAGTTGAAAATTGACACTGTCGGATAACAATTGGAATTGAATGTTTAGAGATTCTCCGATTGATGCCTGGAGATTATTAACAGTTAGCTGTGTGGCAAGGTTAAAGTCAGCGGTACTAATCTGCGGCAGCAATGTGTCAAATTGATCAGCTGTGATTGCCAATTCTTGATTGTCGAAGTTGTATTGAGCATTCACCCCACTGCGTGTTATCAGCGTCGGGTTGACCGCTTTGACATTGTCGATATAAAACGCAGCACTTGAAACAAGACGTCCGGGAATTACGGTTAGGTTGATCAGCGTGTGTGACGCATCTATTTCGCCCTGTAGTGTGGCGTTCATTCCAACTAGACGATATTGTTTAAAAGTAATCTCACTGAGATTCAAAGAAGCTCGATAATCGAGACTGCAGGCCGGGCCGGACCGCCACTGACATTCAAGCTTAGAGAGTTCGGCAAAAGCTTGTTGAGAACTATTCGGATTCTCAATGGCTAGCGGAATTTTTTCTGCGCTTATAGTAAAAGACGACGTTGGGTTTTCGTTGAATACCAGCTGCAGTGATACAGGCTCTATGAGACTTAGCTTGAATGGCGTTTTATTGTCGGGAAAAAATATTTCAGTGTTTCCAAGCCGAATAGTCGCCTTAGATATTGGGCTTCCGTCGACATATCTGTCAGGCAGGGTTGTGTTAATTTGAACCGGGATGATTCCGGAAATATTGTCGGTAGCTACAGGTAGTAGAGCATACTGATCGCCTATAGCTGCGAGCGTTTTGGCATCGAGGGCAGTAGTAATGGAAAGATAATGATTGTCTCTATTCGATTCCAGGAAAAATTGTATGTCCAGTACTTGCAGCCCCAATTTTTGTAGATCAAGCGGCTGAAAGGCCAGATTTCCGCGCCAGCGCTTATTCTCTCGATAATCAAGATTAAGCGATAGTACGCTACCATTATGTTCTATATCGAGTGACTGGGTCTCTTCTTCACGCTGCCAAATTAATGTCAGTGGCAGTGTTGTTACTTCAGACATTAACTTGCTGATTTCCAGTCTCTGCAAGGTCATTCTTTTTAGGATCGAGAGATAATCACTCAGTAGTGCGGCTTTGGCGTCATTCTTCGGGGGACTACTTTTTTGTTCATTTTGGCGTGTGATAGTGGCACTCTCTACAAACACCGTGTCGAGCTGCCAGTTGTCCAGTGAGTAGTGGAGGGCAATATCATCGAGTGACACCGTTAGTTTTTTGTCGCCAAGGATTACCGTCAGTTTTTTAATAGCGAGGTGATTTAGGCTGAACTCTACATCGAAAACCTCTTCTATTTGTAACTCGGAGGCTAGCATGAGTTTGTTGACGGTGGCTTTTAACAGATTGACCCGAAAATAATAGAGCGTGGCGCTGGTTGCTACGCACAATAACAATACAGTGGTAAGAATTTTCAGGCTAGTGGTTCGCATGTTCCGCCAATAATTGTGTTGTTTCATCAATGAGCAACAATCAGAGCTTATGTTATAGTAAAAATCAGTGTTTAGAACGGGGTAGCAGCATGTTAATTTTAAGTCGTCCAATGGTATTGCTCAGTGTATTTTTGTTTCAATCAGCTGCTTTTGCGCAAACGCCACTGCAAGAGTTGTATCAGCATTTTCATGCCAACCCCGAATTGTCATTTCAAGAACGTGATACAGCGACCCGTTTTGCCGCGGAACTATCGGCTGCCGGGTTTGAGGTAACTCAGCGTGTAGGTGGTGACATCCGCAAAAAACTGGCTATGGATGGCGCTGTGCTCAATGAGCAAGTTGATGCTTATGGTGTGGTTGGAATTTTGCGAAATGGCAACGGGCCAACATTGATGATTCGCAGTGATATGGATGGTTTGCCGGTTGCAGAACAGTCGCCATTTTCATTTGCCAGTCGGGTAAAAGCCCAGGAGTTAACGGGTCAGGGCGTGTCAGTGATGCATGCCTGCGGGCATGATGTTCATATGGTGTCTGTGCTTGGTGCTGCAAGGGCGCTTTCAGAATCTCGTGATCAGTGGCGCGGCACACTTGTAGTAATTGGCCAGCCCGCCGAGGAGCGGGGAGCGGGTGCCAGAATGATGCTGGAAGATGGGTTATATAAACGATTCCCCAGGCCAGACTATAATCTGGCATTGCATGTAACGCCCGGCATGCCGGCTGGACAAGTGGGTTATATCAGCGGCTGGATGATGGCTAACGTCGACTCTGTTGACATTACTGTTCATGGTATAGGCGGTCATGGGGCTTACCCTGAGAGTGGAAAAGATCCGATTGTTCTGTCAGCGAAAATTATTATGGATTTACAAACCCTGGTGTCCAGGGAAATAAGCCCATTGAAGCCGGCGGTAGTTACGGTGGGCTCTATACATGCTGGAAGTAAGCACAATGTCATCTCGGACCGCGCTGATTTGCAGTTGACAGTGAGATCCTATAGCGACGAAGTGCGCGACAAGCTGTTGGCGGGTATTGAGCGAATTGCAGTTAATCAGGCAAGAGCGGCGGGTTTGCCGGAAGACAAATTGCCAGAAGTTCGGGTAAAAGCAGAGTACACGCCGGCCTTGTGGAATGATCCGGAATTTACTCAAAGGGCTGCAGCAGTTCTGAGCAAGTCGTTGGGGGCCGATAAGGTTGTACTTGTTGAAAAGGTCATGGGTGGTGAAGATTTTGCTCGATACTCTCGGGTCGAACCGAAAATCCCCAGTCTACTATTGCGCCTGGGCGCAATGTCCCAGGATCGTTATGATGCAGCGCAGCAGGGCGAATACCAATTGCCTAGTTTGCATTCACCATTATTTTATCCCGACCCCGAGCTGACGATAGCAACCGGCGTGAAAAGCCTGCACGCTGTGGCCATTGATATTCTACAGTAGTCATCATGGCCCTTGTGCAAAGGGATCATGGTCCGGGGTTTAGCGCGAATACAAACTGTCGAGGAATTTGAGAACGACATTATTGGTGGTTGCCGAGTCTTCCTGCTGAATCCAGTGGCCCATTTCAGGAACAATCACCACTTCCCGTAAATCTGCAATAGCAGGTGCCATCATTTCCCGAAGCTTTTCCGCGTTAGCCCCCATAATGACATTATCTTTTGCGCCGGCAAGAAACAACGTCGGCATTTCAATTTTCGCGTCGGCGAGCTGAGGCGTTATTTCCCAGTTGCGATGAAAATTGCGGTAGTAGTTCACACCGCCTCGGAAGCCGGATTCGGTAAACTGGGCCACGTAGTAGTCGAGTTCTTCCTGGGTCAACCAGCTGGGAAGTCCTTTGGCGGCACCAAGACGAGGAATCCAGCCGCCCGCTGACATCAGTGGGTCAGTAATTTCTGGCTCGGCTCTCGGAGAATCCGGTGACAAATAGAGCCGACTAAGTAATCCGGCAGGATCATTGTCGTATTCGTTTTCAGCCACGCCGCCGGCAAGATTGTGATAGAGAATATAAAAGAAATTGTCACCAAATTGTTTGTTCCACACATCCATTCGAGATTGATTGCCACGGCCGGCGTAGGGCACGCTCATCAGCGTGAGACTTGAAAAGCGAGTCGGGTGCAACAGTGCTGCGTTGGCTGAGACAATAGCGCCCCAGTCGTGACTGACAAGCGCTGCTTGTTCTTCTCCCAGTTGATCAAGAATGCCAACCAAATCACCAGCAAGGTGAATAATGTCATAATCTTCAACAGCTTCTGGCGCATCGGTTTTGCCATAGCCTCTCATTTCCGGGACTACCACCCGATACCCTGCATTTGCCAGGGCCGGAATTTGGTGGCGCCATGAGTACCATGTCTCCGGCCATCCATGAACCAGTAAAACGACGGGGCCTTCGGTTCCCATTTCACCAATTCGCATACGGATACCATTGGTTTCGATATAGCGAAATGTTAGGCCTTCAATAGGGGATTCATTCATTGTCGTTATCCTCAAGCTCAGTGCTTACGTATCCATCAGTTTTCAAATTGCGGGCAAGGGTAAAAGTACTACAAGAATATGTCCACCTCTATCTGGTAATTACCGGATAATGAATTTCTTTAGAATAAGCTGTCAGCAATGTTGGTTAGGGAGAAATAACCGAAGCGATCTGTTAGAATTTTTACCAATCCCTTAGGCGAAACGAGAAGTTGTCATGTTAAAAAGCACTCAGCTAGGAAAAAACAGCGGACTTTATGTGTCGGAATTATGTTTGGGTACAATGAATTTTGGACAACCCGGGCGAGGTCACCAAGGTGATTGGACGCTGGGTCCTGAAGAGGCAAAAACTATTTTTAGTGCCGCCATTGACCGCGGTTTGTTCTATTTTGATTGCGCTGATATCTATGGACTGGGAGCCACCGAAGAAGTGGTTGGCCAGGTGTTAAAGGGGCTATTACCCCGCGACGAGTATGTGCTGACCACAAAGGTGTCGATGCCAATGGGTGAAAACCCTAATCTTAGGGGCTTGTCGCGCAAACATATCATGGAGGGTATCGATAAAAGTTTGCAGCGTTTAGGTCATGACTACGTTGATCAGTTGGTGATTCATCGCCACCCTCACGGTGTGCCGGGCCATGGCGATGTGCCTATCGAAGAGACAATGGAAGCGCTGAATGATGTCGTTAAAGCCGGCAAGGCGTTATATCTGGGTGGATCTTCTATGTTCGCCTGGCAGTTTGCTGAATTACAGATGACGGCAGAAAAAAATGGATGGAGCAAGTTCATTTCTATGCAGAATCATTACAATTTGATTTACCGGGAAGAAGAGCGTGAGATGAATCCCTATTGCAAAAAATCCGGTGTGGCATTGACGCCCTGGTCTCCTCTGGCTCGCGGAATTCTGGCGGGTGCCTATCGAGGTGGATTTGACAAAGGTACAACCAACAGGTCTCAGGGACAGGATAGAAAACGCACGGAAGGGCTTTATCGTGGTGAAAAAGATTTTGAAATTGCCGATCGGGTTTGTGAAATTGCGGAAAAATACGGGAAAACTCCCGCCCAGATTTCCCTTGCCTGGTTGATGAATAAGGACGAAGTTTATTCGCCTGTGGTGGGTGTCAGCAAGGTATCGCAACTGGATGATTTGGTTGGGGCAGCCGAGATTGTGTTAGAGCAGGATGATATTCAATACCTCGAAGCCTTGTATCAGCCATTGCAAAACTTGTTGTCTATTGGGTTTTCGTAACCAGTGTTGCGTTGTATCAAAACGGGTGACCGCCGGCTGTCAGATAGGAGAGATTTTTTTTGCTGTAATGCCGGTAGGCTTGTTGATTGAGCAGGCAAACTTTGATTCAAAAAAACTCATCATGGGAGTATTGTCATGATGAGTTTTTTAACTTCGGCGAGGTTACTTTCCCTGCAAATTATTTCTAATGAGCTCGGCCGTAGTGTTGCGTATTCCTTTTTTTGATGCGGCAAAAGCTTTTCCGTCTAAACCTAGTAAAAATTTCAGTTTTTCCTGCACAGTAAAATCCAGCTGATTCTGGTCGACAGACTGATCAAGATAGCCGATATCAACGGCTTCCTTGGGGTTGTACAGTTGAGCGTTCAGAACAGCTTGTGTGAGCGCTGCTGATCCAAGTCGGTCACGGGCAAGTTCAATGCCAAAATGTGGCATCGTCATTCCGATCGCTGTTTCGTTTAAGCCGATTTTAAACTCACCGTCAATTCCTATTCGATAATCACCGGTCAATAATATTAGGGCGCCTGCTGCCAGAGAGTGGCCGCTGCAAGCCATCACAATGGGTTGTGGGTGTAAAAACAAATCCATCAGCAAGTTTGCACCCTGGCCAATCATATCC
The DNA here is from genome assembly GCA_036963965.1 of Oceanicoccus sp. Lineage (GTDB taxonomy): Bacteria > Pseudomonadota > Gammaproteobacteria > Pseudomonadales > Dasaniaceae > Oceanicoccus. The sequence goes on from JBALTE010000015.1 coordinate 66,342, forward strand.
GCCATAGCCTGTTGCCCTTTGTTCATTACTTTCAGATCAAAGCCAGCTGAAAAGATTCCGGGCCTGCCTGTTAGCAGCACAACATCGGCGTCTGATTCAGCTTTTTTCAGCGCGTCTGACAGGGCGCTAATCATCTCGAAGCCAAACGCATTGGCTTTTCCATCATCCATTGTCAATGTGGCGATATTGTCAGTTTGGCTGTAACTCACGTGATCTGTCATGGTTATCCTATGATCGTCTATGGGTGTTTATTTTCGACAGAATAGCATAGCAGGATAGGTAGCTCACCCTGGTGATTCGAAAATTAGCTAGCAAACGGCGACGCTTGCTGGCGTTGAGGGTGTAAAAGCTTTATCGTGTTCCGCTAACTTCTGTACTGGATATTACTATGAATGAGTCTATGCCAGCTGATTTGGGCGCCGCAATCGCAGTTTCTGCAAGCTGGGTTCAAATCTGGGTGCAAATATTGGTTGCAGTCAATCTTGCCGCGGTATTGTTCCTACTAACAAGGAAAGACGGGAAGTTTTCTGTACGCATTGAAGCTATCGCCATCGTGGTCAGCTTTTTTCTTGCGGGAGCGATGATGACCTGGATGTATACACAAGTCGGATTTGTTCGACTGCTCGGGTTGCCGCATCTTATTTTTTGGTTGCCGGTCTATATTTGGTTGTTGGTAAAGTTTCGTCGTGGTGCCTTTATCTCACCGTTCAAATATTATCTGTTACTGTATTTTCTGATTGCTGGAATGTCGCTAGTAATCGATCTGGCTGATGTCACGCGGTATTTGCTTGGAGAGCGGCAGTCATTGCACATCGTCACTCCATGATTGGGCCTGATTGTTGAATAAAACTAACGAACCAGTTGTTGCTAAAGCCAGCAGTCCACTGCGGCCAACAGCAACAGATTTTACCAAAGGGCCGGTCCATAAGCATTTAGTCCGCTTGACATTGTTTATGGTGCTGGGGCTGGTTTCTGTGCTGGGAGCTAGTCTTGTTGAAACAATTTACATTGGCCGGGTTGGTACTGTTGATCTGGCGGCATTAGGTTTTACGTTTCCTTTGGCGATGATTTTCCAGGGTGTCTCCATGGGGTTGGGTATTGGCGCTTCATCGGTTGTTGCGCGGGCGATGGGGTCGGGGCAATCAGAAAACGCCAAAAAAATTATTACCCATAGTCTAGTGCTGATGATGATTTTGATAATCCTCTTTATCGCACTGGTTTATCGGAACACCGATGCAATTTTTTCGTTCCTCGGTGCCAACGAAGAAGCCAATGCTCTCGCTGTAGCCTATATGGATATCTGGTTGCTGGGGTTGCCTTTCTTTACGTTTGCGATGGTGGGCTCCCACTTGATGCGCGCGACAAGTGATCCAGCTACGCCAGCATATTTAATGATGATTGGATCAGCCCTGCACGTCTTGATCGCGCCGATATTTATCTTCGGTCTGTTCGGCGCACCAAAACTTGGTCTTGTCGGGGCGGCCTGGGGGTTTCTAATGGCGAGGCTGGTGAGCTTACTTATGTATAGCTATGTGATCGCCGTTCGTGACAAATTGATGATATTTAGTATGGATGGTTTTACCTCGTCATGTCGCGATATATTACATGTAGGCTTGCCAGCTATTGCCAGCAATTCAATTGCTCCGTTATCTATGGCGCTGATTACCAAGCTCATAGCTGGCCACGGAGTTGCTGTTGTTGCCGGATTCAGTGTCGCGGCGCGGATAGAACAAATGATTCTTATGGTGTTGTTTGCATTGGCTAATAGCATTGCACCTTTTATAGGGCAAAACTGGGGTGCAGCATTGTTCGAGCGTGTTCAGTTGACGTTAAAGTTGGCTAACGGATTTGTTGTTGTTTGGGGTATTGCAGCCTATATCTTTTTGTATTTCAGTGCAGAGATGATTGTTGGAGCAATTAATAGTGACCCTGCGGTGGTCGAGGCGGCCACGTTCTATTTGCGAATAGCGCCATTGGCGATGGCGTTTATGGGTTTCATATTGAACACTACATCGTGTTTTAATGCTTTGGGTAAACCAATGCCGCCGTTAATTATCTCTATTTTGCAAATGATTATTATCTATTTGCCATTGGCAATGCTGGGAGATCATTTTTGGGGATATAGGGGGATATTTGCCGCGGCAGCAGTGACAATTTTTATCGTCGGAATCATAAGCCGAATCTGGATTCGACGAGCGCTTGATCACGGTATTGCACGGCGAATGAAAATACAGGAGACGGGATTTTCTGATTTGCAGACAGATAAAGTCAAGTGACAAGAAAGTCAAAAGACCACCTCGGGCGACCGAGACATAGTCTCTACTTTTACCACTGGTAAAAGCAATGCTATTCTTTTTAAATAGTCATATCATCAGCGTTTGCTATTCTAGCTATTTCCCCTCCAGTGTATATTGCAGCAGCACATTTCCCGGTAGCTGTCTAAACAGGCTGTAACCACTTTGAATGTAGACGCGGCCGTTGGAAATAACTGAGCCATTGCTATCTATCGAGCCGCCGTGTCCTGCCACGCCATTAACGCCATCGAAAGCAAGATTGGTATTTCGTTCCCATAATAAATCCCCGGTTTCGGTATGATAGGCCCGATACATGCCCTCAAGATTACCAACCAGCACGGTATCACCAGCAATGGTGGGTGGAGCAGATATACCGTGTGCGGGAAAACAATCTAAAGGTTTACCCGCAGCGCTATTGGCCATGGCTTTTTTGCGATCAAATTTGCATGAGGCAGATATTTTTTGTGTCCAAATAATTTCGCCGGTTTCTTGATTGAGGGCATGTAGTGCGGGTCTGGATGTGTAGCCTTCCCGGTTACCCGGCGGGTCGGCAATGGGTACAAAAACACGCTCGCCATCGTAGGCAATACCCCAGTGAATACCACCGAGGGCCGAACCCTGGCTTAAGCTGTTTTGCTCCCAGATAACGGCGCCATTGTTGTCTGGGTCCAATGCCCAAACGGTGCCTGATTTTTGTCCCGCAAACAGTATATCTCTACCGTTAGGCAACGTGGCTATAACGATAGACGCTCCAAAGTCAAAATCAGGCCCGGCAACCTTTGGGCAGTTGGGTCCCTTGCGTCGCCCACAGGCAGCGTTGAACGTGTCATTCTGGGTAGCCTGGAAACGCCATTTTTGTTCACCTGTTTTTAGGTCCAGAGCAAAAATTGCATCGCTGGTGTCGGTAGCCGGGTCGGAGGTGTTTTCCCCAGTGCCGAAGTATAGAACGCCGCGTTTAGTATCTATAGCCGGGGAGTTCCAAACCGGTGCCCCTGAGGGCCCCCATTGTTGAGTGCCACTACTTGATAGAATCGTTTTTTGTGCTTTTTCAGTTGTGTCGACTTGCCAGATTTTTTCACCGTTGACCGCGTTAAGAGCAATTAGGCCACCATGCCCCTGGCAACATTGGTATGTCGGTGATGCTGCTGACATGATTTCGTAGAGAGACATCGGTACGTATAAAATATCATCGTTTAAAACTGCTTGGCCGGTAATGGCTGACTGGCTGTGGATAGCCAGATTTTTGCGCCAGATTTCTTTTCCGGTTAAAGGGTCCAGGGCATAAACGTTTGCACCTATGTCACCAAACCATAAAGTAGGGCGACCATCAACCTCGCCATAGCCGATAGCTGAACGTGGGCCGGTTAGCGTTGTATATTCCCATTTCACACAGCCACTGTTGGCATCGAGCGCATAGATCTTGTCGAGATCAAATAGAGCAATAAACAGCGTGTCTCCAATGAGCGCAGGCTGGGAGCGCATTTCTGTTGCATTTGGAAAAGCCATCGCCCACTTTAGAGTTAGATCGGAAATATTAGCTGAGGTTATACCGCCACGTTCAGCAGTTTGGTAGCGATGATTTTTGGCACCGTAACCCCAGTCTCCCAATACTGGCCCAGCGTTCAGATCAACATCAGTATTGCTGCAGGTGAATCGGCTTACCCAATTGACCGGCTGAGACTGGTCTTTGGTCAGCCATTTCACTACGGATGCAATTTTCTGCACTCCCATGGGTAGCCCCTGAGCGCGCATTTTCCCTTGAGTCAGCGATGTTTTGATGAACTCTGCCGGTTTTTGCTTTAATGAGGCCAGTGTCGGTGCTTTGGTGTTTTCAGCTTCGTGACAGCCGGCACAATGGTTTTGATAGACCAATTTGCCACGGCTCTCACTAATTTCTGTTGTTGGCTCATCGGTATAACCACGAATAGAAAAGACGACGAGAATAACAATTATCGAAAACGTCATATATTTTTTTATTATTGTCATTAACAATTGCCCTTCAGAAATTCAAACCTATATTGATTCTTATTGTTAAAGGATACAGCAAAAAGATAGCTGATCATGAAAGCTTGAAATATTGTAATGATTG
>JBALTE010000015.1:70824-83561 GCA_036963965.1 Oceanicoccus sp.
ATTGTAATGATTGGAATGATTGGAATGATTGGAATGGAGTTGTATTCGGTTTTAGATATCGCACCGGAATGTTCTACCTGCCAGTGAATATCGGCAGGTAGAACATTCTGTCAGGTAACGGCTGACAGGCATTAGTTGATAGAGGCGGTCTTACTTAAATTTCAGTACCCGATGGGTTACTTTTCCAAACCCCAAAGTAATCAAATCCAATACGTAGTTTTGATAGAGTTTCCAGGGTTTTTTGGTGCCGGACTTGGGCAATTTTTCCAGTGCTCTCTGAACATAACCGGATGAGAAATCGAGCATGTCTTCTTCGTCCCATTCATCGTCATTACAGTGAGCAACACAGTGTTTGTAATTGTGCTGATCCATATAGTTGAGTAGTCGGCAGACATGTTCGCAAGTGATATCGACTTTTAATGTCCACGAGGCGTTTGTGTAGCCCATCGCGAATGCCATATTGGGAACATCGCTCAACATCATACCTTTGTAAGTCATTTTTTCCGAGTAGTTTATCGGAGCGCCATCGACAGACAGCGCAATATTTCCACCCAGTTGCATATCGAGTCCGGTGGCCGTAACGATGACGTCAGCTTCCAACTCTTCCCCTGATTTTAGCAAGATGCCTTTCTCGGTAAAGGTGTCTATATGATCAGTGACTACGGAGGCATCACCGTTACGAATCGCAGTAAATAAATCTCCCTCGGGCACCAGGCATAAACGTTGATCCCAGGGTTTGTAGCTGGGGGTAAAGTGCCGTTCTATATCGTAATCGGGATCTAACTGGGGCTTCAGCCAACCAATGAGTAGATCTTTGGAGCGTTCGGGTTTTTTCCGCATATACCAAAACACTGCCATACCGCGTAATACGTTACGCCAGCGCAGGACCCGATAAACAAATTTCTCTGGAAGATGCTGGCGCAATTTAGTCGAAAGAGGATCGGTTGCTGGTGCGGTGACCATATAAGTCGGTGAGCGCTGCAGCATAGTGACATGTTCTGCTTTTTCCGCGATCTTCGGCAGTAGCGTCACGGCAGTAGCGCCACTACCAATAATGACAACTTTTTTGTTGCTGTAGTCCAGCTCTTCGGGCCAAAACTGAGGATGAACAACCGCCCCGGGAAAACGATCGCGCCCACTAAAGTCTGGAGTAAACCCGGCGTCATAATTGTAGTAGCCGCTGCATTGAAAAAAGAAGTTGCAGGTATAGGTGATAATTTCGCCGTTTTCGCCACTGGCCACTTTTAGCGTCCACAAACTATTCTCGCTGGACCACGAGGCGCTTTGTACTTTGTGATTGTAACGGATGTGTTTGTCGATACCATTTTCTTCGGCGGTTTCTTTCAGGTATTTGAGGATACTTGGACCGTCGGCAATGGACTTGGCTTCAGTCCAGGGTTTGAAGGCATAGCCGAGTGTGTACATATCGGAGTCGGATCGAATTCCCGGATAGCGAAACAAATCCCATGTCCCACCAAGATTTTCACGTCCCTCGAGTATAGCGTAGGTCTTTGTGGGGCTTTTTGTTTGTAAGTAGTAGGCAGCACCAATACCGGAAATTCCAGCTCCGATGACCAATACGTCAAAATGTTCGGTTGTCATAAATTCGCTCGTAAAAAATGTACTTGATCAAATATTGCCCGCAGCATAAGAGTCTTTCAATTAAAGGTCTACTGTTTGTTGGCTTTGCAGGTAATGGTAAACCAAATTTAATGATTGTTAAGTGTGAGATATTACCGATTTATTGACAGCCTTGCTTTTATCAACGGCCCCGATTATTTTATCGTTCCTAGAAATGTAGTGCCGACGCCATAAAAAACTTGCAGGAGAGAGAGATGCCGATCAATGCTTCATGGTTAAATCTTGTCAAAGAAGAGGCTCTGGAACCAGAGCTGCCTATTTGCGATCCCCACCATCATTTGTGGGATTTTCCGGGTAGTCGCTATATGCTGGATGAGCTGCTGGAGGATACTGGCAGCGGACACAATGTTCGCAAGACGGTGTTTATCGAGTGTTCGGCGATGTATAACGTGCATCTGCCTGAACCAATGAAACCGGTCGGTGAGACAGAATTTGTACAGGGCATAGCGGCTCAAAGCGCCAGTGGCAATTATGGCGACACCGAAGCCGTGGCGGGTATTGTTGGCTTTGCAGATTTGTTACTCGGTGAACATGTTGAGCCGGTGCTGGAAGCCCATATTGCCGCCAGTCGTAATCGTTTTCGCGGTATTCGTCACGCCTGTAGTTGGGATGCCAGTGATGCCGTGAGAAATGCGCATACCAATCCACCGCAAAGTTTGTACCTCAATTCCCGTTTTCGCGAGGGGTTTGCTCTATTGGAGAAGAGCGGACTTAGTTTTGACTCCTGGCAATATCACACGCAAATGATGGAGTTGGTTGATCTTGCGAGAGCATTTCCTGGTGTCACTATTATTCTTGATCATGTTGGTGGGCCGCTGGGTGTTGGCCTTTATGCGGGTAGGCAGCAAGAAGTTTTTTCTGAATGGAAAAAGGGTATTGCCGAGTTGGCTCAATGCCCTAATGTGGTGGTAAAGCTCGGCGGCTTGTCGATGGCGGTCAACGGTTTCGACTGGCATAAAAAAGCATTGCCGCCTACATCCGCGCAACTGGCAGAGACTACATCGCCGTATTTCCTGTATTGCATCGAACAATTTGGAGTTGATCGCTGTATGTTTGAGAGTAACTTTCCGGTTGATAAAGTGTCGTGTTCGTACACCGTATTATGGAATTCTTTCAAACGAATAGCCGCCAATTTTTCAGTAACAGAAAAATCGGCGCTGTTCCACGACACCGCGGTAAGGGTTTACGGGCTGGATTAAAGTAGTCGCCGGTTAAGCCTGGCTTTCATCGACAGCCAGGATGACCTTGCCGGCATGCTCTCCACTGCCCATACGTTCATGGGCTTTTTCGACGTCGCTTAGTGCATAGACACTATCGATGACAGGTTTTATGTCGCCGGAGGCTATTGCCGGCATGATATGTTCGCCAATTTCCAATGCCATTTGCGCTTTGTTCGAAAAACTTTGAGGTCGCATGGTAGAGCCAGTAACAACCAGGCGTTTCACCATCACCGGCAAAAAATTAATTTCAGCTTGGAATCCTCTGACCATGGCAATAGTGCTGACTCGTCCTTCCGGCGCGAGCAGATTGATATTCTTCTGGAAGAAATCACCGCCGGCCATGTCCAGAATGACATCCACTGGAGGCAACTCGGTTTCGAAGTCGCCGGTTTTATAATTGACAGCTTTGCTGGCCCCTAATTTTTCACAAATAGCGCATTTCTCGTCGGTACCGGCAGTCGCATAAACTGTGGCACCCATCACTTTGGCCATTTGAATAGCCATTGTACCAACTCCACTGGAGCCTCCATGAATTAGCACGCTCTCGCCGGCGGTCAAGCCACAGCGCTGAAACACATTGTGCCAAACCGTGAATAATGCCTCCGCCAGCGCCGCTGCATCCAACAGCGACATCGCGGTGGGAACAGTAATACATTGGCTGGCTGGGACAGTGGTGTACTCGCAATAGCCAGCGCCGTGAGTAAGCGCGCAAACGCGATCGCCTATCGCACGGTTATCGACCGCAGCTCCGACAGCAATGACGGTGCCTGATACTTCAAGGCCCATAATTGGAGAGGCATCTGCAGGTGGCGGGTACAAACCCTGGCGCTGCATAAGATCACCGCGATTGACCCCGGCACCACAGACTTTAATCAACACTTCATCAGCCTGTAATTGTGGGATCGCCTGCTCCAGAATACTCAGGCTTTTGTCGTCGTTGATGTGTACGTACTGCCTTGATGTTGGGGCGGAGATGGAATTTTCGGTCACGTTAGATTCTCGCAGGTTATTGTTTTCGGAAATAGCTACAGGGTGAGAGACTAGTATTTTATGGGGCAAAATCATAGCGAAATCTGCCTGCCGACGCTCTACAGGGTTGCTAGCTTGAGTTGCGCCAGCTACGCGCAGGCAGCCTAGTGCGATCGTGTGACGCCGGACAGAAATTTTTTCCAAACGCCAAAAGGCTGCCAGATTTTTTCGATATCTTGTCTTGCAGTACTTTCTTCTTCCTTCATAACCGAGCACCGGTATCGATAGATAAAAGCTGATGCTCGCATATTTGCCGCGCAATGAACCCATACTTTTTCATTAGTTGTTGATTGTATGGCGTCGACAAATGTATCGAAATCCGAGTCGGTAGGATTTTGGAAGTCGACCGGTATATGGATATAATTTAGTCCCAGAGCGGATAAAGTTGATGCTTCGTCGTCAATGGAATTTTCGATGTTGTGCGGTGCGAGATTAATAATCGAGGTGTAGCCGGATTGTTGAATTAGAGCGAATTGGTCTTCAGTGGGTTGTCCTGAGCTACACAGGGAGTTGTTGATTTCCAAATAGTTGTATATCCCATCGATAGATTTTTTCTCAAAATGTAGTGGCGTATATTTTCGAAGCATAGTTGCAAGGAAGCCGACTGACGTTTTTAAAGTATTGAGTGCCATAGTTGTTATCGCCGTGAGGTTGTTATTGCTGCAACGTAAAGTGTGTCGGGTCAGCATGCATGTGAAAGCCAAGACTGTCTAGTCAGTAAAGTCGATTCACATCGGATGAGATGTTCTGGGGGTAAAGCGTGAACACGATAATATCGACGTGTTATTGCATGGATTTAATCATCGACTTAATTTCATCCAGATTTTCTGTAACTAACATTAATTGGCCGCTGGGAGACAGAAAATTATTAGGGGGTTTTAACTTACTGTATGCAGCTAATTCTTTTAGATCAGGAAGAGTGGCATTAGGCGAAGTTGCTTTGATCGTGTGATACAAAGCAAGATTGATAATATCCAGAAGCGATAAGGGACCTTCCGATCCCTGCTCCCACCGACCGCAATACTTGACAGCATCTATTAACTTTTCGTCGACGCCCCATTTGGTAAGCAAAATAATTCCTAGTGATTTGCTGTAGTCTCGGCATAGGCGCAAGTACGTTTGCTTGTCAGGTACATCGGGATAGTCCCTGAATGCTGACAATAACGCCAGAGTACCAACTTCGCTGAGTAAGCTAACCATTAGAGCTTCGTCAGTTGGCTGATATTGCAATTTTTTTGCGAGAAAACCGCTCATCGAACCTTTAACAACCTGACGTTGCCGGGTCATATTAAACAGTGTTTTTAGCGCGGGTTTTCTGAACACAAATAAACTATTAACACTGTGGGCCATCACTACATTGTTGACCGCAGCAAAGCCCATAATTGAAATGACACTTTGAAGAGTGTTGGGTGACTCGAGAGTTCGGTAAAGAGGGCTGGAAACTGATTTCATAAGCAGTGCGCTGAGCGACGGGTCGCTACCAATCAGCAGAGCAAGCTTTTCCACAGTGGTGTTGTTATCGTTTATGGCATGGCGAATTTTTAATGTAATGGCTGGCAGGCTCGGTAAGTGCTCCTGGTCATTCAATACCCTGGCAATCACGCTGCGATAAATTTGGTAGCGGCTTTGTTCCGAGCGTTCCATTCTGAATCCAATGTGTTCTTTTTTTAACCTGAATTGCCACACTTATTATGTGAGTTTAGCATGGAACTCTGATTGTTCGTCGAGATTCTGTTGGATGCCGCGGGTTTTTAGCAAGGTATCGGTCAGGCATAGTCCATTTTTTGTTCTGTTTTTATCGCTCACCTCGTAAGTGAGTAAATGTTCCACAGTATATTGTGGTTGAACTTGCACAGTTGGCGTCACTGGGCCATAGTTGGGCAAAATAAAGCTCGTAAAATAACGATTTAGAAGGATATTCGCGTGACAGATGAGAACACCAGCAGCACTCCCGACAACCCCTATGCATCAGGCAAGAAGAAGTATTATGTCCTGGGGTTGCTAACGGTCGTCTATAGTTTCAATTTTATTGATCGTCAGTTGCTGGCGATATTGCAGGAGGCGATCAAAGCAGATCTGAATTTATCTGACGGTCAATTAGGCTTGTTAACCGGTTTCGCTTTTGCAGTATTTTATGTCACTGCTGGTATTCCAATTGCTCGCTGGGCCGATCGTTCAAATCGAAGTCGAATTATTGCCGGGTCACTATTTATTTGGAGCTTTATGACCGCTCTCAGCGGTGCTGCGCAAAATTATATGCAGTTGTTGCTCGCGCGTATTGGTGTGGGTGTAGGTGAGGCTGGAGGCAGCCCGCCATCACATTCGATTATTTCTGATATCTTTCCACCTACGTCAAGGGCTACTGCACTAGGGTTTTACTCGACAGGCGTTAGCTTCGGCATTCTCTTTGGATTTTTGCTGGGTGGTTGGCTAAATGAGTTTTTTGGTTGGCGAATCGCATTTGCCGTCGTTGGTATCCCCGGAGTTTTGTTGGCGGCTGTGGTGTGGATGACCCTGCCAGAGCCCATTCGTGGTTTGTCGGAAGAGAAACAAGCGACAGACGATCAGCCTACATTTATGGAGGTACTGGGTTTGCTCTGGAGCCGATTGTCGTTTCGGCATATGGCCGCGGGTGCAGCACTAAATGCTTTTGCGAGTTATTCAAGCAGTAACTGGTCGGCATCGTTTATGATCCGCACCCACGGTATGACTACCGGTGAACTTGGAACCTGGCTGGCATTGATTATGGGTTTTGGTGGTGCTATCGGGGTGTTTTTCGGAGGCTACATTGCCGACCGTCTATCACCCAGAGACAAGCGTTGGTACGTTTGGGTACCGGCGATAACCGGATTTTTATCAGTGCCATTTATTGCCGCGACTTATATGGTGGACACTGCTTATGTTGCACTGGCTTGTATGGTTATTCCCGGTGTGATGGCCAATGTGTATTTGGGTAATGCGATTGCTACCACACATAGTCTGGTTGGATTACGCATGCGGGCTTTGTCGTCGGCGGTGTTGTTCTTCATCCTCAATATGATTGGTTTAGGGCTGGGTCCCTGGACTGTTGGCCTGTTAAGTGATTATCTGGCATCGACCCATGGCAGCGAATCATTGCGAAATGCAATGTTGTACCTGTTGCCAATAGTTAGTCTGTGGTCGGCTACACACTTCTTCTTGGCTGGACGAACCCTAAGGGCAGATCTGGCGGCAGCACCAAACTAAGCGCGTTTATTTTGCTTACAAAAAAGGCCAACAAGGAAATCTTGTTGGCCTTTTTTGTTGGTGGTTCAGATAAACAAGTCGCTGTCGTTTGCGTCTTGTTCCAAGCCTTGGGGGATCTTAAGCTTGTGAAGGGTTGATCAAGTATTTCTCACCGGTTGCTTGTTTGCCGTATTGGGCCATGGCGTCTGCACTCAATGCCTCGGCCAACGATACGTCCCTGGTGTAGTTTGATTTGAACGTTGTTTTTATTTCGTTGGCAACGCGGGTTTGTAGTTCAATCATTTTGGGCATGCCAATTTTTTGCAGGAATGGCGTTAACAACCATCCACTTAATGCCCAAGACAGACCAAAGTTGCGATTAATGGTTGTTATGCCACGATCGAGACCGCCATAGATATAAACTTGTTTGAATGTGTCAGAGCCGTAACGGCTATATTCTTTGGCTGTTTTATTCGCGGCAATTTCCATTGCAGACAAAATATTACCAGCGAGAGTGCCGCCGCCAATGGCGTCAAAAGCAATCGTTGCGCCCGTTGCTACCAAGGCATCAACCAGATCGTTCATAAAAGTCTCTGAAGAAGAGTCAACAATACAGGTGGCGCCAATTTCTCGCAGAATATCAGCTTGTTCTGGTTTGCGAACAATATTCACCAGCTGGATGCCATCGGCGATACAAATTTTGTTGAGCATTTGACCGAGGTTTGACGCGGCGGCGGTGTGAACCAGTGCAGTGTGACCTTCCATACGCATGGTTTCAGTCATACTAAGAGCGGTCAGGGGATTAACAAAGCAGGACGCTGCGTCTTTTGGCGTTACGCCTTCTGGCATTGGCACACACTGGGCTGCTTTGACTGCGCGAAATTGTGAGTACATTGAGCCACCAGCTACGCCAACGACTTTGCCCATCAGTGCTTGTGCTGCGTCAGAGCTGCCTGCCGCCACAACAACACCTGCGCCTTCATTGCCAACCGCTAGTGATTGATCTACTCGTGCTGCTAGTGCTGGCATAAACTTGGGAGACACTTCTGCGCTTACTACCGGTCTGTCGGCAGAGCCAGAAATGCTGGCCGTAGACATATCAGCTGGGCCAAACAACAAGCCTAAGTCAGAAGGATTAATAGGGGAGGCTTCGATTCGGATCACAACTTCATCTTCAGCGGCTACGGGCATGTCTACTTCGGCCAGCGATAATTCCAGCGTATTGTTGGATTTTACTTCGGAGCGTAATTGTAAGGGCATTGATAGTATCCTTTTGCTTGAGTTATATGGATTGATATTCTAAGGGCGACAATCAGAGCCTCTTTTGGGGGGTGGGTCAAGTAATTATCCCAGTTTTTTGCTGATTCGCTGGCGTACTTTTTAGGCGATGAAGGTAATTAGTGATGTCTGATACCATCTGGTTTTGGTCAGGCGGTTCAATTGTGAGGCGTCTTGCGTTTATAATCGATAGATTCTGGTGCGATGAGGCGATAAGCGTTGTTGTTCGATTGGTTCAGTACCATCATACGTAACCTCGTTTGGGAGATACCCTGCAAATGCTTCAGCGCGATGCAAAATTTAATATTGGGCAAATAGTGCGTCACCGATTGTACCCGTTCCGCGGTGTTATCTTTGATGTCGACCCCACATTCAACAATACCGAGGAGTGGTGGCAATCTATCCCGGAAGACGTTCGTCCGAAGAAGGACCAGCCTTACTACCACTTACTGGCAGAAAACGACGCTAGTGTTTACGTGGCTTATGTGTCGGAACAGAATCTGTTAATGGATGACAGTGGTGAGCCGGTCCAGCATCCGCAAGTTCAGGAATTGTTCGGCGAGTTCAAGGGTGATTTCTATGTTCTGAACACAGAGACGGCCCATTGACGAAGGGTGTCTCACTTATAACCCGGTTTTACTGGAATCAATGTTATCGCGATCATTCGCGCTCGATTCAGCCGGATCTACTCAATTTAACTATTTCTAGCGCGGAGTCCTAGTATGGATCTTTTTTCCGGACCAACGTCTCATTCCTATTTTTCGCAGCGTTTGCGGCTGCATTATGTTGATTGGGGCAACCCTGATGCACCACCATTGCTGTTGGTTCATGGTGGCAGGGATCACTGTCGCAACTGGGATTGGATTGCCAGGGAGTTGCGTAAAGATTATCACGTGATTGCGCCGGATTTGCGTGGACACGGGGATAGCGAATGGATTCGCGGTGGAACTTATACCACTATGGATTATGTCTACGATATTGCCCAGCTTATTCACCAGCTGAATCTGGCGCCGTTAAAAATTGTTTCCCATTCGATGGGTGGGGGTGTTTCATTACGTTATTCGGGAATATTTCCTGAAAATGTTGAAAAGCTGGTAGCTATTGAAGGGGTTGGGCCGTCGCCAAAAATTATCGCAGAGCGCAAAGCCTACGAAGTTGATCGGGCTATGCGTGGCTGGGTCAAACAAATGCGCAAATTTTCTGGTCATCAGGTGCGCCGTTATCCTTCGATTGAGGAGGCGGCGGCCAGGATGAAGGAAGCAAATCCTCATTTATCACTTGATCAGGCAAATCATCTGACGGCTCACGGTGTTAATCAAAATGAAGATGGCACGTTCTGCTGGAAATTTGATAATTATGTGCGGACATATCCGTCTACCGGCATGAATATGGAAGACAGTGTTGCGCTCTTGTCTAAAATTGAATGCCCGACCATGTTAGTGAGAGGGGCTGAAAGCAACGCGCCGGACCCGAAACAAGATGGCCGCGCCGAGTTGTTTAAAGATGTTCGCATCGAGACAATAGAAAATGCCGGCCACTGGGTACATCATGATCAGCTCGAAATATTTATGGGTCTTCTCAGAGAGTTTTTGTAGCTGCTATAGCAAACATCATGATTTCCGTGCACACGGTAATTGAAACTAGATAATACAGAGGAATAAAACTGTGAAACGTGGTCCTTCAGAACATCTTACCGCCGTTAATCAAGCCTTGAGGCAAACAGCGCAGGATTCCAGAACCGAATATGCTGGAATGAGTGCGGCCCAGCGGTTGCAACTGCAGCGAGAGGCCGTCGAACTGCCTCAGCCAATTATTGATCAATCAGTATCTATAACCACGTTGGAGGTTGCGGGGCGGCCTGCAGAGTGGATTGTTCCTCCGGGGGCCGATGAGCAAACGCGGATTCTGATGATTCACGGAGGTGGTTTCATTCTTTGTGGTTTGAACGCACATCGCAATACATCAATTCAGCTGGCCAGATATGCCAACTGTGCAGTGTTGGCCATTGACTATCGGCTGTCGCCAGAAACTCCGTTTCCCGGGGCGCTGGATGATTGCATGGGTGCCTGGAAGTATATGTTGGCAAATGGGCCTACCGGCTCCAGCGAGGCAAACAATGCATTTGTAATGGGTGATAGTGCCGGCGGTAACTTGTCGGCGGCGCTGCTGCTGCGCAGCCGCGATGAAGGTATGCGAATGGCTGATGGCGCTATTCTTATGTCAGGAGTTTTTGATCTCACTTGCGACAGCGACAGCTGGGTAAGCAATCAGGCCAAAGATGCAATGATCGGTCGCCCCGATGGAATTGAAGACGAAAGTGATATGTTTGCTGGCAAGGTCTGGATTGATATGTACCTTAATGGTCAGGATCCAAAACAGCCTTATGCGTCGCCGCTGTTCGCTGAGCTGGATGGTTTACCGCCATTATTTATTATGGTGGGCAATGATGAATGCCTGCGTGACGATAGTATAAAACTTCATGAAAAAGCGACTGCAGCAGGTGTTGTTAGCCGCCTGGAGCGATGGGACCACGTTTATCATGCCTGGACTTCAATGAGTGTGGAGGTGCCAGAGGCGGATGACGCATTGCAGCGTATGGGCCAGTTCGTAAAGATGGAAGCCTATAAAAAAACTGCTGCCCAGCGTTTTTCTGCGTTCAAGGATCTCAGCGATGCGATGGTAGAAAATGCTCAACGATGGCCTGATCACGTTGCTGTTGTTGAAGGTGACCGCTCACTAACGTGGGTAGAATTTGACGCCAAACTGAACCAAATGGCTAATGCCTTGATCGCTCATGGTATTAAACCCAATGATAAAGTCGCAGCGCTAGCACGTAATTCTCTAGAGTATATGGTTGTTATGTTTGGGACCTTGCGTGCCGGAGCTTGTATTGTGCCGCTGTCGGGAATGGCTTCCAGCGAATCTCTTGCGATGATGATGGATAACTCCGATTCAGAGATTCTGTTTTTGGAAAACCAATACCGCGAATTAATTGATCCGGTTAAGGAGCGATTGACCAAGGTGATCAAGGGTGGTTTTGTCGGCTTTGATTTTAGCGATGAAAATTGGCATGGCTATGAAACATTTATTGAAGGGTTTCCGGCAACGCACCCCGGTGTAGAGATAACGCCGGAGCTTGGTTTCAACATTATTTATTCGTCGGGAACTACCGGTGTTCCCAAAGGAATTCTTCACGCCAGATCTATGCGTATGCAGGAATACCCCAAAGGCGCAGCGACGGGCTATTCTCCCTATGCCCGCACCCTGATTTCTACGCCCCTGTACTCAAATACCACTATGGCAGCCTTGTTGCCGACCATGGCGAATGGCGGTTGTGCGGTAATTATGCCGAAGTTTGATGCCAGTGAGTTTCTGGCCCTTGCTGAACAACATAAAATAACTCACGCTATGTTGGTGCCCGTGCAATATCAGCGCATTCTTGACCTGCCGAATTTTTCTGATTTTGACTTATCCTCATTCTTAATGAAGTTTTCGACCAGCGCACCTCTGCGGGAAGACCTTAAACGCCGCGTTATCACCGACTGGGCAGGCGGATTGGTTGAGTATTACGGCATGACAGAGGGGGGTGTTGGCTGTCTGTTACTGGCACATATGTTCCCGACCAAGCTCCATACGGTTGGCTTTCCGATGCCGGGCAATCTGATAAAGCTTGTTGGTGAAGATGGCAAAGAAGTGCCTGCAGGTCAGCCCGGGGAGTTATACGGACGGTCTGCCAATATGATGGACGGATACTTTAAAGCTCAGGAGAAAACCGATGAGGCCTCATGGATTGACGAGGACGGCAACCGTTGGCAGCGTTCCGGTGATATGGGTCGTATTGATGAAGATGGCTTTATTGAGCTGCTTGATCGGAAGAAAGACATGATTATCTCCGGCGGCTTCAATGTATTTGCTGCAGATCTGGAGGATGTGTTGATCAAACATGATGATGTAAATGATGTTGCAGTAATCGCAATCCCTTCTGATCAATGGGGTGAAACACCGCTGGCAATTGTTGAGCCGGTTCCAGGGACGTCACCCGACACTGCCGTATTGCAAGCCTGGGTCAACGAGCGACTTGGGAAAGGCCAGCGAGTTTCTGAGGTAGTATTAATGGATGACTTGCCACGATCAACGATTGGGAAAGTGTTGAAGAAAGACCTAAGGGAGCCTTATTGGGCCAATATCGAGAAGCGGGTAAGTTAGTAGAAGTTTTTCTATCTGTGATACTTGTAGTAACACCAGCGTGACGAAAATTTTAGTGGAATTGTGGAAGGTAACATCGTAAATTACCCTCCACCATAAATAAGAGAGAGAAGAAGATGTCTAATCCGGAACAAGATTTATTTAACCTGGGTATGTCAG
>JBALTE010000016.1:0-55043 GCA_036963965.1 Oceanicoccus sp.
TGGCGCGCCCGGAGAGATTCGAACTCCCGACCAACTGGTTCGAAGCCAGTTACTCTATCCAGCTGAGCTACGGGCGCAATAATAATAGTATACATTAATTAACAGATGACTGTTTGCTATCTAAACACAGCTCCCGCTATTAGCACCCATACCTTTAACAGCACACATAATGTAGGGGAAAGACACTAATCCAAGAGCAAAACGTATGCTGATGATCTAGATAAACTGCAATGCCATATAGATCAAACAGGCTAAAGACCCTAACCAAACAAGGGTGCGCACGTAGATGATGTTGAACATATAACATGGAATATATAGAAATCGAAGACCTATCCATATAGTCGCGACTTGAGTCAAATCAACTTGTTGAATGATTGCCAGCACGCTCAGAACCAAAAACGCGGGCAAACTTTCCTGCAGATTAATACCGGACCGGAATAAGCGGCCCTGCAGTGGCGACTGCTCTACTGGCGTATCACGACTGCCAATCAAAAACGCAATGTTCTTCATATTTAGCGTCGCCGGCAATAGCCACAGCTGAAATAGAGTGAGTGCCAGCGCTGTAATTATTATAGTTGTCATTATTATTACCCCTTGAGATTTTTATAAGCCGTTATGGTTAAAGACTAGCTCTACTGTAAATTAATGCAAATGACGGCTTAATCCGCCCTAAACTCGGACCGCGACTCATCATCGGGCTGCTCCCAATTCAAATGATGTTTTTCGAGCATTACCAAATTATTCGTATTAATGATTCGTGCAGATGCATTATAACCCAGCAGATCTTCCACGGACTCTTCAAGCCGACCAGCAATCAGCGCCGTCTCATCAGAAGAAAAGTTGCTCATGCCCCGGGCCAGCTCAACCCCTTTTTCATCATAGATATGCAGTACGTCTGCTCGCTGAAAGGTACCATATGTAGACACAACATCCTCACGGAAAACATCTTTTGAGCTGGACGACAGCTCATCCGCTGCTGCCTGGCGCAGCACCAAGCCACCTGCCATTTGTAAACGGTCTGTCAACCAGATTGCCCAGGATGAAGACGGCGAGGATTGCGCTATACAACGGGTGTGAGGCCGGTCACCATTTATTAATGCGCTGACAGGAGAGTCCAGCTCTCCTCGAGCAATGATTGTAGTGCAACCCGCATTCTGGGCCATATTCGCCGCTTTTAGCTTGGTGAACATACCGCCGGTACCGAGCGCACTGGTGCCGCTGGCGGCCTCTAGATATTTACTGACATCACTAATTGTTTCTATCAGTACTGCGCCAGCTTCTGCAGGATCGCGATCATAAACACCGTCAACACATGTCAGAATAAAAAGATACTCTGCCTGTATCATCTGCGCCACTTTGGCCGCCAGGCGATCGTTATCACCCACCCGAATTTCCTCCGTCGTGACGGTATCATTCTCATTGACGACAGGCATTACACCGCGCTCAATAAGACGGTGAATAGTATTTTTGGTATTCAGAAATCGACGGCGTACCTCAAGATCTTCGAGAGTAACCAGCACCTGTGCAATATCAAAACCATGCTCAAGCGCAACTTGTTTATAGGCATGCATCAGTATCGGCTGCCCGCAAGCTGCAGCCGCCTGTTTATCCTGAACGGTGGCTGATTCTATAGTGGCGTTAACAGCATTTAAACCCAAAGCCACCGAGCCAGACGAGGTCAAGATCACCTCATAACCCTTATCTCGCAGAACCTTGATATCACTTAACAGGCCATGCATGAACGCATAGCGAGGAGTAAGATGATCAATACTGGCAAGCAGGCTGGATCCCACCTTAATCACAATACGTTGTTTTTTAAAGGATGACGTATCCGGTTTTCGGTCGTCAAAATCAACCATGGATAACCTCTATGACTGGCGTTTTCTATCTAGTATCCACGCACCGATTCGAGTCCAATTAACACAAGCCTGCCTACAGACTAACTACTAAGCAAGCGTACAGAATCAGAACCCTGACTGCGCAGCAAAAAATTTAAATCAATAAATGCGTAACTTACAATTCCCAATTGCTAGCTACGAGCTATTCAAAATAGCGAGTAACCATAGACATTTGAGCGGGGTAATTGTACAATATTTCTACTGTATATACAATTTTTTGAATAAGTATAGGCATTTTATCAATCTAACATTACCGCAATGTGGCGATTGATTTTTGAATCGTTCTTTTTTTGCATTTACCAATAAATTTTCGACGGGCATCTGATCTTCAGAGCTCGCCAAAAAAATTCAGGGATGCTGAATGTTTTTACCTACGATCTTTTTTTCTAACGCCTGCACCTGCAATCATAACGCCACGTATAGACATCGAGAATCCCGGAGAAGAACACTTTGATATCATTTGCTGACGAATTTCAGATGTCGTGTTACTGGTCAGCGCAGACTCATTACTTCTCACTTTGCAACAACAGTCACTGCCGGAAATTTTAGGCAATAAAAACAATGTAGGCTCCCCAAACTATGCAAGATGCAGCACTAATTTCACTTTCAGCATATTTTATCTTAATGATGGCAATTGGTTATTACGGTTATCGTAATGCCACTAGTGACGTTGCAGAATATATGCTGGGTGGACGCAGGCTTCACCCAGCAGTCGGGGCCTTATCAGCTGGAGCATCAGATATGAGTGGCTGGATGCTTATGGGCTTGCCCGGCGCCGTTTACCTAACGGGCTTGAGCTCCGCCTGGATTGCAGTCGGCTTGATAATTGGCGCCTATTTTAACTATCTGCTGGTTGCTCCAAGATTGCGGGTCTATACAGAAATGGCAGATGACGCACTCACCATACCCGATTTTTTTGAAAAACGTTTTCATGACACTTCCAGATCCCTGCGGATTCTGTCGTCTATCGTCATCATCATTTTTTTCACACTTTATACCTCATCTGGCGTTGTCGCCGGAGGGAAATTGTTTGAAGTTTCTTTTGGACTGGACTACGAAATTGGCTTGTTCCTGACGGCTGGAGTGGTAGTGGCCTATACCTTATTCGGCGGATTTTTGGCGGTAAGTATCACCGACTTTGTTCAGGGTTGTATTATGTTTGTCGCCCTTATACTGGTTCCAACTGTCGCCTTGGTTGACCTTGGCGGTTACGATAACGCAACCGAACAAATTTCATCGGTGGATATAAACCTACTCGGCTGGTTTAGCGGCATCACTGCACTGGGGTTAATTTCAAGCTTGTCCTGGGGGCTCGGATATTTTGGCCAACCCCATATCATCGTGCGCTTTATGGCCATAAGAACGCTGGGGAGTATTAAAACCGCTCGCCACATCGGCATGAGCTGGATGATGGTGACTGTCGTCGGCGCTGTCGCCACAGGGCTGGTTGGCCTCGCCTATACCACAGCTACTGGCAGCCCCCTCGCCGATCCGGAAACAATTTTTATCTACCTGTCACAAGTATTGTTTCACCCGTTCATCACCGGATTTTTACTTGCGGCGATTCTTGCTGCCATCATGAGCACTATTTCGTCGCAGCTGCTAGTATCGTCGAGCTCTCTCACCCAAGACTTTTACAAGACCTTTGTACATCGCTCTGCAAGCCAGCGTGAACTGGTTTTCATTGGTCGACTATCAGTCCTGGCAGTATCACTGGCAGCTATTGGTCTGTCCTTTGACCGATCAAGCTCGATTCTTACCTTAGTGAGCAATGCCTGGGCAGGCTTTGGTGCTGCATTCGGACCAGTGATTCTGCTTAGTCTTTACTGGCGTAAGATGACACGAAACGGCGCACTAGCAGGAATGATCACCGGAGCGGTAACAGTTCTGATATGGATATACGCACCGATTGAGATTAATAACCAACCACTGACAGCCTACCTCTACGAAATAGTGCCAGGCTTCACTCTGGCATTTGCTGCCATTATTGTCACCAGCCTACTTGACCGGGAGCCGGATGCCAGTATCACCAAACGCCATGACAGTGTTGTTTTGACAATTGGCGAACATGGTATTGCACGCACTGGTTCTGTTTAATCACTGAGCGGTGTACTTAGTGTTGGTTGATCGACTATTTTTCACCCGCTCCAAACAGTAAATGCCAGGGGAAGTGTTCAAAAGCCAATTCAAAAGATTGTTTCTGCGCAGCCCCCTCATCAGAACCGAGAAATATGTCCAGCATCAGTCCAAAACCTTCGGGTATGCATAAGATGATGCGTGGCGAGAGAACCCAAGCTTTCAGGGTACCCATATCTAACTGAAAAAACCTCGCCATGTATCCGGAACCATCAGGGTGAGATCACTAAAAATCCCAAATTCTTGCAAGCGATTCGCCATGTAATAACCTCCGCACTGACAGCCGGAAAATAGGGCAATGAACAGCAAAAAACTATTGTCTACTGACGACTCAGTGGGCGAAAACCCACTCGAATATTCTCTTTAGCGGTCAATATCGAATTCATCGACGTGATCCGATTATCGAAAACAGGTTGCACCTAATAAAACAGATAGAACAACACGAGCGTTTTTAAACTGCCCACGTATCACTCTTTTCCCCACTTCCGAAAGACTGTGTAAATAGCACCAAAATAGATTGCCCCGGTGATACTTTTGCATAAAAAGATGTTTACTCCTGAAGATATGAAAGTCTGCTAAAAGAGAAGGCTTTGCCTGGAGCAAACTCGGTGAACCTATAGATCCGCCTTCCCGATGATAGACGCGGGCATCAACAGCAATGCAAGGTTTTAAAGACGGACCGGCGCGAGTGAACCAGTCAATTTCCTCGTAATACAAAAAGTAGTCCTCGTTCAGTAATCCAACACTCTGCAGAAGATCTCGAGATATCAACATGGAACACCCACTGACATAGTCAATATTTTCCTCAGTTAGACTGCAGTCACTTAACTCATGCTCCGGCATAAAACGCCCCTCAGATTGCAAGGCAACACCAGTACGCTTATTAAAACGATTACCGCCTATCGCTTGTATCGTATTTGGGTTGTCAAAAAAGTGAATAACAGAACCACAAACACCAGGAACAGTCTCCTGGAGAAGCCGACGCTGCATATTCGACAAACAATCTGGGTCGACTAGCGTATCGTTATTCAGTATCCACACATGAGACATATCTGGCTGACTAAGTGCATAACGAAGCCCAACATTATTACCTGCGGCAAACCCGCCATTTTCTTCATTATCGATTAATACCAGCGGTGCCCTTCTATCAGTTATAGCACCTGATTTAAGTCCTGTGGCCGTGAGCTTAATATAGTCGACAGGGCGAACTGTTTTACCAACAAGTGCCTGTAGACGTTTATCCTGCGGCACTTCAGCCGAGATGTCACCTCTCGCCCATGCAGCAATGTTCAATAAGCTGTCATCACTAGAATTGTTGTCACAGACAACCACACGAAAAGGTGAGTTTACGGTCTGAAAAATCGAATCAAGACAAGCGATGGTATCTCGCCAACCATTCCAGTTTAGTAAAATTATATACGTGCAGGTGTTAGTCATATGAGCATTCCTTAAAAAAAATATTCAAAAATTTCTATCATTTATTTCCCGGATAAACAGCGAGCTTGACGATTTCTGTCGCTGAAGACAGAATCTTTCTACGTCAGCGATCACGCCAATCTCGCCACTATGAAATAATCGTACTCTGTCGAAACTTGCCCATCAAAGTATTTACATCTGCCGACTTCAGTCCAATATTCGATTGAAGAAGTATCGCCTGAGGAGAATTTTCAGGATTAAATTCCGCTAAAAAATTTTCAGTTTCTTCTCCAAACCAAAGGCAGTGACATACATCATCTGCACTCTGGAAATGCCCTGATTTTTCTACCCCTAGAACATGCTCTACGAATACACCATAAAGCGTATATTCTGAAATCGTCATCCGCCTTCCTACAGCTTCATACCATGGCCGCTCCTGACCATCTTCTATATGGCGTTTCAAATGAATAAGGTTGCTTCGCCTCCAGGTAGCCAGCGGACCTATATAGTCACTGCCAAAATACTGAGGCCTAAAACCCAGTAGTTCAGCTGCTGCATGATGCCACTTCAGGTGCACTCCCTCATTCTTATGCATCGGTTTCCGATGCAGCCGCAACGCACCTTCGCGAACAAAGCGATCATGTTGTAACGGTCTTATAAATTCGATATCGGAATCGACAAAAATAATGTTTTCACAATCGGTAACAGCATCTGCACACAACTTCGTTATTTGTTGCATCATCCAACCCCGAATCGGCCACATACCATTATCGAGCCACCACTTTTTTAACAATGGCAACTGAATGAATTTGACTGGCAATATGTCCTCGGTACTAACAATGCTTCGATTTTTAGATTCGAGTGGCGCAAACAGTTTTCTGTCGCGATCAGGTACGATAATAAATTGAGATATGTCTGCAGTCATAAACTCATCCATACTCTTACAAAGCCGGACACAACGCTCAAAGTCCGGCCGGTGAGAGCAGGTAACCAAAGCTATTCTTTCATCTATATTCACTGAGTTCATGAGGGTGCTCCTGCAGTATTAAAGTGATAGAGGTAAAACACGTTGAAAATTTCATTCCATTCAGCTGGCAGCAATGCTCGCAAGATCATAGTTTTTCCAGTCTCGCTTTGTCCGCCAGTTCCTGGTGATGTGCTCTATATTGGACAATTTTCTTCAACATACCTGCCAGAAGCACACCAGCCAGGACACAGAAAACACTCAGCAGAGTGCCTGCTACCGTTCCTATTACGACAACTTTCTTTCGCGACATTGTGACACTGCGATAGGGTATAGCCGCAGGATCGATGATTTCCAACGCATACTCCTCGCGCGCGTTTGCCAGCATCGAAATAGCTGTCTGTGCTTCGATAAGACGGTAGATCGACTTTTGCATTTCCAACAATTCGGAGCGACGCAGTTCCTTTTGCAGATATTCCTGCTTACGCTGCGTGTCGTTTATCGTTCGCTCACGTATGAATTCGTTAAAGCTCCGAACATACTGATTCGCCCAATCGCGTGCCACGGCGGGCTCTGCCCAATGCATGCCGATGCTAATGATGTCGGTTTCCTCATTGAGGATGATGCTGCGAACTTCGTCGCGGAACCGGGTAAAAATTTCTCCGCGGTCTGGTGTAAATCCATCCTCCCAGCGCTGCTCTTCACTGTTCCACCGCCCCGGATAGAAGTGCCGGTATACATTGTGCTCATCGAGAAATCGCATCGTGAAGTCTCGAGACGCCAGTCGCGCGCGCATGACGTCGTTATAGTTATCACGCGTTGTACCCATTACAAAACCGTGCTCAACCAAAGTCAGTACTTCCGAGGCCCGCCTGTCATCCGGGGATACGCCACCGGGATCCTCTATATCCACCACGCTGACCTTGGTCACCGACTGAAACATATCAGGCTTGGAGTATGCAGTGAAACCCGCCAACACCGCAGACAATAGAGCGGCAATGAGCACTATCCAACGGGCATTAATTAACGCGTTGATATAGGGCATAAGATCTAATTCCATTACAGCAGGAGTCTCAGGGGCCGTCGTTTCTATCGTCTTCATTTACTGTCTCCGGGGTGTACATGGCGATTCTGGCAGGGATCACTGGTGGGGCCTGGTCAATTTTCATTGCCGGCCTAACTGGCGTTCATCCCAACTCACAGTAATCCAGGTTGCCTCTTATACAGAGCAACCGTCATGCCAATGCCGGAGATTAATTATTATCTATATAATACAATGAGTTAGGGGTATTTAGAGGATTAGGACCAGGCTCATATTGCAAATAGAGTCGCATTATGCAAGACACCAAAATCGCAATTTGCAGTGTTAGATCAACTTCACGCCGGCTTACTGCAAACCCCGTCAGTCGCTCGCCCCCTAATCGATACAGCGAGTTTTCGTCTTATAAATCGGTTAACGGGCTTCTCAAAATAAGTACATGAAAGCCAGGCCAGAACGGTGACGACAACAAAGGATGTTAAGAATTGCATAGGCTGCGGTACGTTCATGCTGTGAACGATTTTCAGGATAGGGTAATGAATAAGGTAAAAGCCAAATGAGATTTCACCCATGAAAACAAAGAGCCGCGTGTTAAGAAAGCTGAACGACTTTACGTTTAGCATGGCGCAGAAGAAAATAGTGTAGACCACCAGCCAATTTAGAGGGTCCGCCCAAGTCCTTACAAAGAAGTCGTCTGCCAGTACCCACCCTGCGTCAGCTCGAATGGCAGGAAGAGTCAGAAGCAGGGCAATCAGACTGGGTATTGCACAATACGCAGCGATGGCTTTACACAAGCGACTCGCGCAAATACGTGAATAGTTAATCGCGGTTGCTATTCCCACGAAAAATGGCAGTGCGTAGCTCGAAAAGATAGCCGGAACATAGCCCAATTTCAGGAACAGAATAACGCTCGGCACGGTAGTCAGCGCAATAAAAACGCCCAATAACGGAACCCCGGTATTGCGCGCGTACAAAAGCCAGAAAATAATAAAGGCGAAGTAAAACTGCACCTCCACTGGGATAGTCCAAAACTCGAACGGAGCATCTATAAAAAACAGGGCACGAAAAACAATATCGGGGTCTGTAATATTGTAATGGAAGGCCGGGTATACTGTGGTTGAAATGAGCACTGAAATCAGAATAAGCCCTATGTAGAGGGGGAATATTCTGCCTACCCGGGATACTAGATAAAGCGTTACATTCTCAGTGGTAAACTCCTTATTCAGATAAAGATGCCCCATCAGAAAACCACTCAATATGAAAAATAGCATGACGCCAATCTGGCCAAAACCATTACCTAGCGCTCCTGGCAGCATTTGCCAATTCGCACAGTGAGAAACAAAAACAATAAATGCAGCCGCCCCTCTCAGGCCCGTTAACGCATTGATATAGCCCATCACATGTCTTCCTGGAAGGAGGCCGATCTATCAAAAGCTACTCTGCTAGCTGTACACATCCGATAGGTCCGCCGCACAGTTATGCTGACGAAAGATTACATATATACTCAAAATCGTCATGACTTATGGTTAAGGCAGAACAGATTCTTTCGCGAGAAACACCGAGCTTGCACATGGATTTAAATAATCCGAAGTCCAGATATGCGAGCGTCATAGGGTCGATACGGAGGTCCTGAGTATTTCCTTGTTCGCCGCGTGCTAACTTCAGGCTGCCAGATCTCGTATGAGCCGCTGTTTGTATCATCATCGAAGTTTGAGTTTGCATTACTCTATTTCCTTTTAGTTAGATTTATAGCCGCTTACGGCTTACCACGCCCATACATCAGCAGTGGGTATGTCTACGATAAATTCGGATAAGTAGGTCTCGTACCAGTCGGTATTAGTGACACCCTTTGATTGCACAAAGGGATTAAAATTTTGATAAGGAATACCCACGTCGTAAGCTGCAATTGCCGGCTTCCAAGTGGCGGCACCCGCAGAGGAAAGTAAAAACGATAACGTCAACAGCACGTAGCTGAGTTTTTTCTGGACTTGCTTCATGTTCAATTATCCGTTTATTAAGATACTTAACATTTAGATAGCAAGGGGCGCGCCACTTCTTGAAAATTGCGGAAATACGGGCTCTTCGATTGTTTTTATTGTGTTATGAAGTGTTTATACCGGGTGTTCTGCAGATTATGAGTTGCAAATTGCAACGCTAAATCGCAATAAACACTGCACAAACACATTGCTGCGGTACTGACACCCAACCTTAGAAACTACCGCTGAATGTCACAGTAAAGCGATAGTCCTCGCCGGACTGGGGGCCGTTGAGCGATTGGTAAAGCGGCTTGCCGAACTCCAGATCAACATGGCTCTTTTCACTGAATACCGGAATTCTCAGGCCTATGAGAAGATCCACCAGATCGCCACCGAACAGATCTGGATTCACCACTGGCGCCGGATAGGGGTAGGGGCCGGGCACCGTCAGGGAGGTGTCTTCACCGTGAATTTCAGTCCAGTGACGATAATCTAACTTGATCGAAGGCTGTATCCAGCTGATAGTGGTGAGCCTCACCCAAGAAGAAGCACTTACAGTATTACCCAGATGATAATCTCGATCATTTTCACCCAGTCGTATTTTTGCCGATAGATCGACCCCCCAGGTAAATGAAGCCTCGCTGCGCAAGTAAGACAAATAGGCTGGCACGTCGTAGGTACCAGAACCTAGCTGCATGGTATAGGGCAGCTGCTGCTTTCCGGGAGCACGCGGCGTGTCGCCCTTTTCGTCTATCGAACCGCTGGGGAAGCTAATACCCAAACCGGCCTGCCACCGGCTGTTAATGGTTTTAGCGAAGCGGTAACTCCCCAACAGGGTAATATCACCTAGACCATCAGTCGAAATAATAAAGTTACTGTAACCCGGCACTATACTGACATGGTCGGTACTCTGCTTGACATAGGGGATTGCCACGCTGACTGAAATATCGGGCGTAAAATCATAGCGCAGGCTAGCCATATGCACCTCCTGTTCAATGTCCGTTGGCACTACTGGAAAATTCTTATCGGTACGCGGCGCCTCGCCAGGTGAAAACAGTACATCACGCACGGGAATTTTTTTGCTTCCATCGAGATAATCGCTAAAACGTGATTTCCGATAACTGTAGCTAAAATTCCATCGCTTGCCATCTCTGCCAGCTATATTGCTATCATCGCCAACACGGGCCTCGAACAAATCTTCAATACTCATTTCAAGTAGATCTGAGGGAACACTTTGTGCCATCGTCTGCAGGGATGGCACACCAAAAAATACGATAATGGCTGGCGTCAAAGCGTTTGCAAGTCGGCCTCGGGGGGTTAGCTGGAAAATCATATTCTACTCTCAAATAATGTCATAACGTCACGTGGTTAATAGATGCCGCCCGAGCCATTTCTTCAATACTGCGGCGAGCACCTCAATCTGCAAAGGTTTGCTCAAATAGTCATCCATGCCAGCTTGCAGGAAACGCTCCCGGTCTCCCTGCATTGCATTAGCACTGAATGCGATTATAGGCATGGGGTTCTTGCAAGAGATCAACCGTTCCGACTCTCTAATTCTGGCGGTGGCTTCTATACCGCTCATATACGGCATTTGGATATCCATAACTACCAAATCAAAATGACCTTCTTTCAATGCTGTGATAGCTTCGGCGCCACTGCCTACAGCCACAGTATCAATGCCAAATTTTGTCATAGTCTCTATAAGGATAAACTGGTTTACGTCGCTGTCGTCCACCACCAATATCCGGGCCTGATATTGAGCTCTTTCAGTGCTACTTGACGAATCATCGCCCGGGCCTGAAATATGCGCTGCCCTCTCTGTTGAAGATTCAAGCGGGGAAGTTTTCTCTACCTGGATTCCGGTTTTTTCACGGCTTAGTCCTAAAGGCAATGTAAACCAAAAGCGTGAGCCTTGACCTTCGATACTGTCTACGCCAATTTGACCCTGCATTAATTTGACAATATTTCTTGAAACGGCAAGGCCAAGCCCGGTTCCACCATAATTGCGAGTTATAGAGTCATCGGCCTGAGTGAAATCAGAAAATATTTTTTCGCGTACCTGCAAGGGAATGCCGATGCCGGTATCGTTCACTTCGAATAAAAATAGTACGTGTGACGTATCTTTCTGCGTCGCAGATATAGAGACAGAGACCGATCCGGTTTCTGTAAACTTTAAAGCATTGCCTACCAGATTAATGATTACCTGTCGCAGTCTGGTGGAATCGCCCATCAGGCGAACCGGCGTCCCCGCGGCCAAAGAGAATGTCAATTGCAGGCTCTTTTCACGTGCCAGTGACTCGAACAGACGCTGAAGTTCATCTATTGTATCGTTTAGATTAAAGTCCGCCTCGTCGAGGTTATAATTGCCGGATTCGATTTTGGAAAGATCCAGTATGTCATTAATGAGCTGCATCAGAGATTTAGCAGACCCGTCGATTGTTTTGTAATAAGCTCTTTTCTTATCCGTTTCGGGCATTTCCAGCAAAAGCGCGGTTATGCCAAGTATACCGTTCATTGGAGTCCGAATTTCGTGGCTCATATTGGCCAAAAATGCAGACTTAGCTTTAGTAGCCAATTTTAATTCGTTGACCAGTTTTTCGAGTTCCCGATCCCTGTCATCTATGTTTCGCAGCATAAGATTAAAGTTAGAGGCTAA
This sequence comes from Oceanicoccus sp., assembly GCA_036963965.1. Lineage (GTDB taxonomy): Bacteria > Pseudomonadota > Gammaproteobacteria > Pseudomonadales > Dasaniaceae > Oceanicoccus. The sequence goes on from JBALTE010000016.1 coordinate 12,086, forward strand.
TATGCCTATTTCATCTTTCGTTATCAGCTCAACTCTTTTCGTATAATCACCCTTCTCAGAAACGTCGAGAATTGTCGCGGAAAGCTCTTCAATGGGGCCAGTAACTGACCGCTGAAGACGATTGGCCAGAAGATAAGCTAGCTCGAAAGCGAACATGAGGAAAAGTAGAACAGCCATGGTCAGTAGCAGGATATTCTTGTGCAGCGGGGTGAGATCAACCGATAAATTGAGCGTACCTATCTGGGCACCATTAAGTTTTATAGGCGATGATAAATAGAGAATATCTGATGTAAATTCAACCAATTTTTCTGAGACGCCAGAGACGCGAGTCTGCTGTTGTATCCCCTCGTATTCACTACTCGACACTTTGGCCAATAGCCGGGTGTGCCCGGGCTGGGAACTGGTATATCTACTGAACGGTGTACCATCCATTGTCAGAATGGTTGCATTGAGAATATCAGGCTGCCTTGATAATGAACTAAGAATCTCGACGCCCGACTCCTGATCCTCAAAAACGAGGGCTGCAGTGGACTGAAATCCGACAATATCCGCGATTAAAGTGTTAGTTTCTACCACACTGGTGTTTGACCGTATAAAGACAAACACAAGAATTATTAATGCAGCCAGGGACAAACATAATCCTGAACATATTGTCGATATTGTGACGACTTTATTTTTTATCGAAGGACTATTCTTCAGGAACATCGATGCCTCCGCGAACGTTAGACCTAGTGACGATTTCAGCCAACTTCAGCAATTTTGAGCTCGCCTTTAATCGATGTAAGGAAAGCACCTCAAGATTAATTCGTACCTTTACTTTATTCGATATTCGTGTGAGTTCGATCATGCCACCCGCATTGGCAAAACCATCATTATCGCTGACCGTCAAAATCGACTTTCCACTGGTGGCTGATATCACTAAAGCTGTGGATGCACTGTTCTTCGAGTCAACATAAACGTAGTTACATTCGGTAGCTTCCGCGGGGTTCTCTATGATGTGGATCTCTACCGCGGTGTTGATCGCCTTCGGTGAAGCCAAGATAGACTCTAATGTCTGGGTAACCGGACCTGCATCGAACGAACAGAATTTCAGAGGATCGCTTTTATTATCTACTTCCTGATCAGGCCAGGTTATGAAATATAAAAAATAGTAGAGAAACGCCGCTTTTATATCGGATTCATTAAATGTTTTGGCGTGCACTGGCGTCGCTGTCAATATACTAATAACCAAAAGTAACGCAGCAAAAAATCTGCGGCGACGTTGATCATTGAGCGCGGATTTATGAATTTTTTGAGCGATGGGGAAATACCAGTAATATATTTTTACGTGTGACAAATAAGAGCAGAACCAAAAGCCCGATAATAAGAACTTGTGCCAGTAACGCGTCATTCCCTCTGATCTGGTAGACGCCAACACTCATTTTTACCACTCCCTGGGATACCTCATCGACCAAATCTGACAACCGCCAGACCAAAGCAAATAATGACATAAGAAAAATCATCACTTTTACAGTTATATCAGTCATCTTTAGAACCATCATATAGACATTGTCCCGTTAATTAGTCCCGACGGTGGTGGTAGATACCGAAGACAGCATCCCCTCCAGCGTCTCAGTCAGAGCGGCCATACTGGGAGCTCTAATTTTGTCAAACTCAGCCAGCCAGCCAGATTCCAATTCATTATCTGCCCGCAACTCTATTTCGATTTTCGCAAGCGCATTACCCGCCAGCATTAATCCCACGCTTCGAAAAATACTCGACAAGCTGTGAACGTGGCGCTGCATAACAACCTTGTCACCGTTGCTTTGTGCACCAATGAGCTCCTCCCAGCGTTGCGTTGCTTCTGTGAGCACCTTTGTCAGCACCGTTTTCAGATTATCCTGACCAATTTGTATTTTCAGTTCTTCAAGCACTGCTTGATCGAGCACCTCTGTAAAAGCCAGCGTTGCACTAGGATCTTCATCATGCCCCTCGACAGCCCCTGCGGGTGTGGTCCGGGCACTGCGGTTTAACCACATGCCAAGCTCTTGGGCCAATGCATTTTTGACGATAGGCTTGGTGAGGTAGCCATTCATGCCACTTGCGATGCAAGTTTCTTTCTCCTTGTCATAGGCGAGTGCTGTCAGCGCCACTATCGGTAGATCCTGTTCATCCTTGACCTTGCGTATCTGACGAGTCGCCTCGATGCCATCGAAATCAGGCATATGGATATCCATGAGCACCAAATCGAAGCTATCCTCTAATGCCGCAGCAACGGCCTCTGCACCGTTCTCCGCGGTGCGAACGTCCACTCCCATTGACTCAAGAATCATTGTGCCCAACAGTAGGTTGGTCTGATTGTCATCAACCAGTAAAACTCTGCCGGAAAGATCGGCCTCTAAAATATCTTCTGCGGATTGATTCGCTGCTGTGTTTATGACGGCGCGGTCGGATTCCATAATCAATGGCCACTCGAACCAAAATGTTGACCCTGCGCCCAGCTCGGACATAACACCGACCTGCCCGCCGGCGTCCTCAACATTGCGACGCACGATATCGAGGCCAAGTCCGGTTCCTGCATCGGGATGGTTCCCCTCCTCGGGTTGCACGCTCCAGAATGGCTTGAATATATGCTGCTTTGCTTCGTCTGCAACGCCAATTCCGGTGTCCGTTACGCTGAATTTCAGGGTGCAATCCGAGGCTCCCCCGGCCACCCTCAACACCTCTATGGTCACCGAACCTTTATTGGTAAATTTGATCGCGTTCATAATCAGATTGAGAAGTACCTGGCGGAGACGACCAGTGTTGCCTCTGTAATACTGTGGAAGATCCGGCTCCAGCTCTAGCCTGAGTTCCAGCGACTTTTCTCGCGCCTTGGCATCGAGGATATCCATGATGGAGCGCGTCAGCTTAGAGAGATCAAATACGCTTTCTCCCTCTTCTCCGGCCAGTTCCAGTTTGGAGAGATCCAGTACATAGTTGATAACATCCATAAGGTTGCGGGACGAGCTTTTCGCTAGCGTGAGAAGCTGCCGCTGTCTGTCGTCATAATGATTCGGGTCGAGCAGTGACAGCGCACTTACTACCCCGTTTAGCGGCGTGCGCATTTCATGACTCATCTGAGCAAAGAAACGGTGCTGCGTCTCATGCGCGACCTGCAGCTCATTTTTGGCCTCGGTGAGCTCAATATTAAGGTTTTCCAAGTCTGCAACCATGCGTTTTTCTGTTGTCATGAAAAACAGTTGGTCCAGCTGTACATCCTGAGGAGTGAAATCAGTCATGCTCAGACGAACGTCCGGGCAATTACTGGACATCCAAAAAAGCCAGGGAGCGCCACAAAAGCACATCACATCATTGTTATCGTAACTACTTTGTATCAACTGGCCGCGAACCGCGAATTTTTTATTGGTAGCAGTCATCAGACACAGCGAGTCCTGTGAACCAATAGCGTCAGCAAAGGTCTCCAGCTTTCCAGGGCGTAATATCGAAAAAGTCTCTCTCAATAACGGCTTATTCCCGAGGTCAGGTAAATAACGGAGCACCGTATTGCTAGCGTAGACGATGCGCATCGTCTTATCGACGCATATAACAGTGGAAAACAAGCTCTGCAATTGATTCCAGGAAATGTCTGCCCACTTGCTCATTTGGAAGTAATCTCCACGAAGAAAATTGTATGCTCACCCTGCTCCACATCAACGCGGTTCTGATCCAGTATGTTGAGTTTACAATCAAAGCGCAGTGCCAGCCCCTTTAGCAATCCAACGACGAATGGCGTCAATCCTTCTCGTTTACTTACGTAATGAATCTTATGGCCACTATTATTTTTCTCAACGTAAAACTCGGGTGGCACATAATCAAGGAAAGTACTGGTAATACGATCATGCAATGCGTTCATATTTGAGAGAAATTCCAGCATATCGGTGCCCGCAGCATCGAGTAGCACGCCGTAGGACTTGGTCGCAGTTTCCAGCACCCAGAATTCGCCAAACATTTCCAGGCAGGCATCCACCGGCGCACCCAGCACATCCGAAGCCGCGCCGGCCAGAGAATAAGTGAGCGCATCGTCGTAGCTGCGCATAGTGAGAAAGGAATCTTCAGGAACACCCGATATTTTCAGCACTTCCTGCCATTTTTCTTCGCCAAATTTATTTTGGATCATATTTTTCAAAGAATTATTAATCAAACCGTACATGCCAAAGGATCCTTTTTGAAAGTTGATCAAATTAGTGTCATACCGACACTTTTTTCCACGACTGTAATTTACGATAAAGAGTAGATGGGGCTATTTCCAGCAAACCCGCAGCGCGATTAATATTGTTATCGCAGGCATCTACTGCATCTTCTATTGCTCTTTTTTCCGTCAACCACAACGGTTCAATTTGCTGCCTAAGCGCAACGTGTGACTGTACTGGACCTCCCAATTTTGTCTCTCGCGGAGCTGAAACTATAGCGGTGTTTACAGCTTCCGAGCCTATGCCGAGAGCGCCCTTGGTTATCGAAATCGGCAGCATTTCCTGGCTCACCTGCTGACCGTTATTAAGCACTACAACCTGCTGCATTGCATTCTGTAGTTGCCGCACATTACCCGGCCAGGGATAACGGCGAATGACGGCCCCAGCGCCCTCGGAAAAACCTTCAAACTGTTTGCCCGCCTGCGCACTAAAATACTCAAGGAAGTGGTTGGCAAGTATTAGAACATCGTCTTCACGCTCTCGCAGTGGCGGCATAGACACCGGCACCACGTGTAATCGGTAAAACAGGTCTTCTCGAAAGCGACCTTCGCTAACCTCAGTAACCGGGTTGCGGTTGGTGGCGCAAACAAAGCGAACATCGACGTGCTCCAGCGTGTTACTGCCCACCTTGCGAAACGTACCGGTTTGGATAAAGCGCAGCAGCTTTTTCTGCAGTTCCAGGCTCATTTCGCATATTTCGTCAAGAAAAAGCGTACCGCCGTTGGCAACGCTGGCGGCGCCCTCGCGATTGGCACTGGCTCCCGTGAAGGCGCCTTTAACATGGCCAAACAGTTCACTTTCCATCAACTCACCAGGGATGGCTCCACAGTTAATCGCGATAAACTCTGCATCACGCCTGGGGCTCTGCTGATGAATGGCTTCGGCGGCGAGTTCTTTGCCTGTACCGCTTTCGCCTACGATAAAGCCTGTCGCATCGCTTGGAGCGAGGGAGTCAATCGTTTTGTAGACTGACTGCATGGCCAGTGATTGACCAATGAAGTTGCAGTACGTGTCCCTCTCAAGCTGATCCAGCTTCTGTGCCCGTTTACTGAGCTGTAACTGGGCAGCAGCGTTATCCAGCGTAACTTTTAGCCGGGCGGCATCGAATGGCTTGGTCAAAAAGTCGAAAGCGCCTTTTTGTATCGCGCTGACTGCCATATCCGAGGTGCCATAGGCGGTCATAACAATAATTTTTGGCGGATTGTCCAGCGCCGCAGCTTCGGTCAGGAAATCCATACCACTGCCGTCAGGTAACTCTACGTCCAGCAGCACAATGTCAGGCTTAAAGGCCCCCAATGCAGCATGCGCGGCGCCCAGAGATTCAGCGGACGCCAGCTTGTAATCCGTGTCCTCGAGGTAGGCTCTATAGATAGCCGAAAGCGATACGCTGTCTTCGACCATCAGTATTTTTGCCTGAGTATTCATTTATACCTCACTGCGGCTTGCGTGCAACCGGCTTTATTTAAAGGGCGTTATTGCTTTTGCTACTTTCCATTATAGTAATCAATGTTCGTGCCATATGTCCCAATATGCAACGCATCGCGCAAAATAAAACGTAACTCACTGATAAATATAACTATGTAGAGATACTTACGGTCTCCACTAACATCACAACATCGCCAACCCACGCAAAAAGCATTGCAATTTGCAATGCTTTTTGCGTGGGTTTTTCTGTTTTGCCACTACAAATCAATGCTGCACTACTGGCCAGCGATGGTGCTGTCGCGCCAAACACTCACGTTATGCCTGCCATCGCAGGTCGAGTGTCATTCATAATCCTGTCCTTCAGCGGCAATACTGGCCAGGAAAGTCTGGTCATCGATGAACAAGACATGCTCTCCAAGCCCCGTAATATTGAACATTTGACGAGCGTTGGCGTCTGCGCCACTGATCAGGATTGCACCACTGCGGCTCTCCTGCTGTTCTATTATCAGCGGATATAACTCGGCGATCGCGGTACTTTCGAGGAGTGTGACATTGCGTAAATCGAGAACACAGGTGCGGTTGCGGGTAGCGTGCTGCAGGCATTCTATAAAACCAAGCTCCGCAAGACCGTCACCGTCGACACGGCCCGACAGGAAGATCAGCGTCGTCTGACTCATCACATAACTCTTGCAACCGGTTGCCTGTAGCCGGCCACCCTGTGGTGAATAGGACAATGTGCTGAGCGTATCACCGCTGCCGTCATCGCCGAGAATATCCATAATGCGGCACGCAGCTAACTGTCGCTTGACCCCCTTACTCATGCCCAGCATGGAGATGTCGTTCTGAGGATCTTGCAGCAACTGGGCAAGTCGAAAGAACTCCTGTTGACCGGAGAAATGGATATGCTTCACCAGACTAAAATCCAGCAAGCGCAGCGCTGTGCTGGCATGTTCCCGCTGTAGTGACACAACTAACCCCTCCAGATAAGCTGCAGTCACCAACGCTGGTAGACGCAATACTGCCAGCGACTGATTGCGTGACGACCAGACCGAATTCCAGCGTATACGAGGTCTCTGTACGTCCACTACCCCTCCGTAAAACAACTCCTGCTTGGCTCGGTAGTAGATCAGCGGCGCTGTCAGAACGCTCAACTTAAACATCCCGACTGCATAGCGTCGCCATAGTCGCTGCGGGTCCTGAGTTATGCGAAACAGCCATTCGAGGTTCATTTCCTGCATCCACTGAGGTGCCCGCTTAACAGAGCCTGTGATGAACTCGAACGTGCCACCAACACCTATAGCCACAGGCACCTCTAACTTGTGGCGGTTACGGTTGAACCACAACTCCTGTTTTGGGTTACCCAGGCCGACCAGTAAAATGTCCGCATCGGAACTGTTGATAGACTGCAGTACCTGAGCGTCATTTGCCGCAAAGTCTACTAGCGCAGCCCCATCGGTGGATATATAAGGCGCACAGGTGCCCGCAATCTTAAGCGCAGGGTTGTCTTTCTGTAGTGATTTAGCGGCAGCGGCAGCGACACCTTCAGCGCCACCCATGAGGAACAATGACAGGCCTTCGTCAGCAGCGCGCTGCGCCAGCAGCGGCGTCAAATCGGAACCGGCAACGCGTTGTTGCAGCGGTTTTCCCATTATTCTGCTAAGCCAGATAATGGGAAACCCATCCGCAGTTACCATATCCGAGGTGCGCAACACATTGAGTAATTCAGGGTGACGAGGGCGGGAAAACGCATATCCCAACGAATTAACCAGAAAATCCACATTCAACGTAGACACCAGGCGAGGCTTTCCATCGCGCATTTTTGCCATGTCAACACTACGGTCTACTGCCTGCTGCAGGGACAAATTGTCTACCGGGATACCCAGTGAATTAACGCAGTCGCGCATTTCGGGGTAGGTGATTGTACTCATATCAGATGTCTCCAGTTTCATAAGTGCTGTGCTGTTGTTGGGTATTGCCGCATGCGGCGATTTTCCAAATTCGGTCGTAGTTGAAGCAGGTGGACACTGCGCATAACGTCGCATCCAAGACTCACAACACGATGCCGGCAAGAATCGCTGAACGCACCAACACATCAACCCAGGTCTGGGCTTTTTCGGTGCCGTTCATACGGTCTACATCCAGCGGAACATATATTTTTGCCCCCGGCATGACGGATTTTCGCGCCATGCGCGAAGAATTGCGGTTGCCTTTGTAATTCATCACCTCGCCATTTGCCTGAATGACATAGGCATCCTTAAGCCGCCCCAGTGCTGTGTGGCCACCGCTCATTTCGACATAGTCGCCGAGCTTGCGGTCTTCGTCGTAAAGGTGGGATGTGGGTACATAGACCTGCCCTGAAACTTGTACATAGTCGGGCGTATGCGGCACTGTCAGAACGTCACCATCCTCCAACGCTCTGTCGTACCTTGCCTTGCATGTTTGGACTTGCTCCAGGTTTATCACCATTCGTCCATTGGCCTCAGCCTTTTCAAGCTGACGGATTGCTTTCATGTAATCCTGCTTGCTGCTTAGCTCCGACGGAGCTTTTCCAGCCTTATTGAAGCCTTGCGAGAGGGACAGTTCGATCATCAGGTCGTCTAACTGTCCGTGCAACTCGTCAAGTGTTTGCTGTTGCATCTCGCGTACAGACCTGCGGGTAAATTGTGCGCCAAAAACATAAGCCTGCGGTGTGAGGCCATCTGCTCGCTGTAGCACCTGACACAGAGTCTCGCCCCGATTGATTGCATAGACACCAGGGTGCTGTACTTCGCCAATCAGCGTTACCGTGGCGCGCTCTATCCAACCGGATTTTTCCGTAAATGTGAGTTGATCCATGGGCTTCAGAAGTGGATTTATCTGATCATTGTTATAACTGTCGAACTCCTTGCCACCTGTCTGAGTATGCGTTTCACTGGTGGACGCTATGCGAGCATCGTCACACAGACCAAGCAGGATGCTGCTGTCCAGATTGAAATGCTCAACTGCATTATCAGCGTCGGAGTTGTGCTGCATGCGCGACAACTCCGCACCGAGACTATAGGCCTTGCGAGTCAACCCCTGTGCGGCGCAGAGTAAATCGCTGGCGCGCATACCACTTACCAATGGGAAGGTTCCCGCGTGCAGTACTTCGCCCTGCACGACCACAAGTTGCTCGTCTGCACCGTAACTGGCTTGCCGCCGCAGCAGGCCAACCTCTTTATTGAGTAATTCTGAACGACTACTGCGATCATCAAAGAAATACAATCTGTCACCCGGCTCAATCACCAGGTTTGCCGATGACTTCGGATCGGTAATCGCTGCGGCGATATTGAAGGAGATGGCCTCGATAGTACGGCCAGGGTGACGGGTACGTGCCAACACCCCATAGAACATCTCTGCGCCGGGCAGCAGACCTCCCGCCAGAGTTATTACATCCAGCAATCGCGCACTCTCCTGCAGTGGCAGGCGGCCGTTGTAGCGCACTGCGCCACGGGCCTCCACTATTCGCGCGGGACGGTAATTTGTAGCCTGTACATCCAGCTCCCGCACAATATTGGCTACGTCTTCTTCGCGATTATTGTCCAGGTTAAATACAATCAATTGGTCTCGAGACTGCAGGGCAATATCGTCCTTTCCGCCGGGTATCGTGAGGGCGCGGACCAGGTCGACATATACCGCTTCGGTGCGCAGGGTACGCGGGTTCTCGCGTTTAATTAACAGGAAATCCACATCAGCACCAGGCTGCAGAACCTGGGCCCCGGAGACAATATCCGACACACGCATACCTGTTCTGAACTGATAGCCACCCGGGCGCTTGACATGACCAGACAGCAGCACCACGTCCGTGAGCTCGTCTTCCAGCGATAGAACACGCACCAGATCGCCGGTTTTGACCTTGGTTTTAAGGATGGCGCGGTCATTGTCGAGGCCGCTATTTGTAGAAAAATCAATTAACGTACGTGTACCTCCCGACTGAATACGCTCAATATGCGAATGTGCAAGTGAAGCGGTGGGCAGCAGTCCGCCCGACATAGCGATGACCTGCCCCACTGTTTGTTCACTACTCAATTCATAAATTGCAGGACGCTGCACTTCGCCGCCTACGTAGACAATAGGGCCAATAGCCGGCACAAAAATTGTATCGTTATGAGCAAGGAAAAAGTCTCGCTCCATGCGGCCTCTTAGCAGCAAGTCATATAAGTCGAGCGTGGCAATTTTCTTGCCACCTCTGACCAGTTCTATATTGCGCAATGAGCCAGTCGGGCGCACACCGCCGGTGACCAGCAGCGCGTCTATCAAGGTGGAAAGCCCGCCAATGTTATACACACCGGGCTGTACCACATCGCCGGCGAGACGGATCTGAATGGTTCTCAGCTGCCCCATGGTGACCACCGCCTTAACGCCGATCACCTGGCTTTCGAAACCCTCGGTGAGTCGCTGTTCGGCCTCATCAAAAGTCATGCCGGCAAGCGTTACCGGGCCGTACTCGGGCACCAGGATTTTACCATCGCGTGTTACCACCAGCTTGTACTCCACATTGCGCTTGCCAAATAGCTGCACAATGATGGTATCCCCGGGGCCAATCTGGTAATTCGGTGGTACCGAAATGCCAGCCACGGGAGAAAATGTACTGGGTACCCGGCTAAAAATGTCGTAACCAAACTGTTCCAGGTCAGAGTGCAGCACCTGGTCCTGCTGCTTGTCCTTCAAGCTCAATGGCCCACTTTTTTCAACCGCCATCTTTTCCAGCCGCGACTCTTCTCTTTCAACCGAAATGCGCCCCGTCTCTTCCGCTATCTCCGCACTTTCCTCCAATGGCTCGTCATGGCCCAAGGTGGCAGCCTGCGCATAGGCGCGCTGCTGCACTATCTGTAGCGATTCAACATAGGGCCGGTAGGCGTCGCTGTCTGCAAAGGCCGCTAGTGGCACAGTTGTGCATGCCAAACAAAGCGCCACCCACAAAGCGCGGGTAGCCCGCAGCGAGCGGGACACTCTCGGATTTGTTCGATTTACTGTCTTGTGGAACTGTTTCATGTTGATGGCTCTAAAATTACCTAGTGTCCCCATTGTGATAGCAATAGCGATGCCAACTTGTTACAGCCGATAATAGTCATTAAAAACATATAGATAGGAGGATAATATTTATCTGGAGCTGACGGCTTCGCAATATTAATTGCATAACGCGAAATTCAAGCCATCGCAAAATGCGAGAATTCAGGTAGTAGAGCGCGCGCTACCCCGGAGCCGCAAAATGAAAATCCTCGGAGTATGCGCAGCTGCGATCAAACGGTGGGCGCTCAATGATTCCCCAAGTAACGGTCTGCCCACGGAGGCGTGTCTAGAGGGAGAGACAGTAGCGACCGGATATCTTCAGCATAGTGTTTGCGCAGCTCATCATGAATGTTGTCGGGTAGAGACATAGGGTCGTCGTTTTTGCGCACATTCCACTGCTCGTACCGAAAGCGCAAACGCCCCCGTTGGGCATCAGGCAGAAGTTGCCATAACTTGAAGAGCAACTTGCGTTCGCGCAGCCAGCTGCGCGCGGAGTGTGGTATACGATTACTGGCCCCACCGCGATGTATAACCTCACCCAATGCGGGTGGCCGAAAGCCAACCGGTAAGCCAATGAATTCAAGCAAGCGATCCACCGTGGCTGCCGGGTCGCTTTCCAACTCTTCGGTGTAAAGCACCAGCAGTTGCCCGGGATCGAAACAGGCCGTGAATTCTTTCAGAATACGCCCGTATTCACTCCATGCGACATAGAAATCAGCCTCGGATTGATAGCCCTGAGCGTGATCAGGAAGCACCGGTAAATGCTCGGTGGTTTGTCCCATTGTAGCTAGCAGCGAGGCTATCACCTCAGAGAACTCTCGGTGCTCGGTATCTCGTCGCTGACCCATGCGAAAGTGCGACCAGCTGCGCTGGATTGGGTCGCGCAAAATGGCAACCAGCTTGACGTCTGGCATGAGTTTTTGTATGCGAGCGGCCACATTGGGCTCGGACATGTATTGAGGACTCGCTTTACCCCATAACTTGTCCTCCCGCCCGCGGCCAAACTGTTTCAGGGCAAATTCCTGCCAGGCCTCTGCCGAGCAATCATCGCCGGTAAAAAACGGCATTTCTTTTTCCAACGGCATAGCAATGCGCGGGTGACTGCGCAGATGCTCAAACAAAGTGGTGGTGGCACACTTCTGTGCGCCGATAATCAGGAAGTCCAGTGATTTCACGTTGATATTCTCGTTGTATGAAGATGGTGTCGCGCCAGCGCGTACGAAACGATATTTTTTAGGGCAATACTGCTGCTAAAAACACAAGCCAGCCCTATAGCGCCAAACTCGGGGCCGACCCACATGCTCCCTCCCAATGCAAAAATCATCGCGACTATCAGGGTTGACAGCTCTTTAGACGCAGCCCCTGCCATATTGAGCATAAGGCCTGGAAGACCGGTCGCCGCATTGACTAGCTGGCCGGCCGTCAGGATGATCAGATAGATTTGAAGGTCACCGAAGTCTTCACCAAATAATCGGGCCAGCGGGTTCGCAAGAGCGATCAAAGTAAGCGACACCGGAAGGAATACAGCGATGGAAATAAGCTGAGTTCGGCGCAGTAAACCGAGCATTCCAGCAGCGTCGCTTCGCGCTGCCTGACGCGCAAACTCCGGGCCAAATACGGCTGCCAATAACAGCAGTAAAGTGGTGATTACGTTGATCAATTTGTGTGCCACGGCAAACACACCAATTTGCGCTGCATCGACGTATATCGGCAGCACAATAAAGGGGAACTGCAGGAACCCGATGCTCAGCACACCGATCCCCCACAATGACAGCAGCTCTCCACGCACCGTCGGTGATAAGGTGTTCTCTTCTTCCTTCAGTGTCTGCTCTGTTGGCAGCAGTGCCAGTTGTTGTCTGAGCTTAGCGTGCAACGCCAATGGCGTTACCACCACGCTCAGGCCAAACGCTACCAGCAGGGTGATTGTTAATACTGTCTGCCCGGTGAACCAACAAACACCGCAGACCAGCAGCAGTGCCACTGGTGATATGAGGCTCTCCAGGGTAACCGCCGCCAGCGCGGCACCTGTCGCCTTGAGCGATTCTGCATACAAGCGCAGCAAGGAAAAAAATGGCGCCACGAGAGCGGCTCCTATAAGCAGCAAGCCATAGTGGGCCCAGTCGGGGGGCGCTTCCCCACGCAACAACAGAGCCAGAGGGACGGCGGCTAACAGCGCCAGCAGCAACCACAGGCGTATTATTTTACGGCGCGCATCTCGCAGCAACTGTCCGATAACGTCACCCCGCTGCTCGGCATAAGCCACGGAGACCAATCGCATGGCCCTGGTAGGCAATCCCTGCCCGAGTATTTCTCCGGCAATACAGGCCCAGGAGGTAAATAACTGCAAAACGCCCAAACCTCCGGCACCGACCATAGTGCCTACAACTAACTGGGCGGCGAACTGGGCCAGGATTGCGCTGCCGCGGCTGACAGTAAGTTTGCACATTGGCAGAAACTTGCTCAGCCGGGCAGGCACGGACTGATCGTTGGCGCGCATAGCGGCCGAACTGGCGCTTACATCAGCGAGCATGTTGCAAGCGCTGCGTTTGAGGGGCACTGCTGTTATCGCCGCTGACACGCAGGCCGATGTCCAGGATTGAATACATCCGCTCAAACAGCTTGTGCCAGGTGTAACGCTCGCTGATGAGCAGGCGGGAATTGACCTGCAAGCGCTGCCATAGCTGGGGGTCAGTCAACAGGCGATCCACTTCGCTGGCCATATCATCGGGGCTATCGGCAACCAGCAAATGCTTTCCCTGCTCAATATCGATACCTTCCGCACCTACAGACGTGGTGACTGTCGGCATACCCCTGGCCATGGCGTCCAGCACCTTAACCTTCATACCGCTACCGAACAGCAGTGGCGCAACCGACACACGGCTATCGCGGTAAACCTCTTGCAGATCAGGAACAAATCCTTTCAGGGAGATACCCTGCCAGGATGCCGCAGCGGCTTTTAAACGCTGATCCGGATTCTTGCCAACGATATCAAAGCGCAAATCCGGGTGGCGTTGGACCAGCTGTGGCCACACGTGTTCAATAAACCACAGCAGCCCCTGCGCATTAGGCTCCCAGCCAAGAAACCCTACGTACATAAGCTTCTTGGCCGTATCAGCATATTGCAGATCGGGCAGCTCCAGTTGTCGATCGTCACCTAGGTGAAAGGTATGGTGCAGCTTGCACTCTTCCACACCCAGCTGCTTCAGCTCGAGTGCATCATTGGGAGCCGCAAATGTCAGGTCCGTAAAGTTGGCAACGGCGGCTTCATAGTCTCTGACTCGCTTTGCTTCAAAATGTGCCGCCAGCCGCATGGCCGGATTTCCAGGGAGCTGTGCATAGCGCTGCCACATCTTGAAGTAGGCGTTGTGGGCATGGTAGACGGTCAAACCCTGGTATGTTTGTGGCAGGTAGGGAAATACCTCGTAATGATCGAGAAACACCACCTCATATTCACCAGCCACCAACGCAATATCCGCCTGCAGTCGTCGACTGTGTGTGCGATGGACATTGAGCGGGATTCCTTGCAGATAACTTCTGGCCAGGTTTCCAGCGCTGCGTGCTACGTCAACTGCATCGTGTAAGTGGTCCCGACAAGGTGATATAGCATGAAACGCTTCAACGTGGAGGGCATCGTCAAGTTTTAACGGGCAGGCCAGAGTTACGTCATAACGCTCTGCCAATGCATGCAGTAGTTTGAGGCTCTTTACCTTGCCACCGCTCTGAGCTGGGTAGGGCAGTTCCGGCGTTATGAATAATAATTTTTTCATACAGTCACATTCCTTTCAAACATATTGAACCGGCATCGCATGGCAGCGCGGTGTTTTACTTTGTATGTTCTGTTTGCAGCGAGCATGCCAACCGCATCTCAAACGCTTATCAAGACCTTCAACCAGCTGATAAATATACGGTTTTTAATTTCCACAGGCATATTGCGGCAAACTGCCAATAACCGGCCTCCCGCTCTGAGGAGCCTTTTCCGAAATCAATTCGCAAATTGCAATTCGTATTGCGGACAGTCGCCTGACGAGCGCCGAGAATGCGCATATTAGCTACTTTTCAGGGTAATTTGGTGTTGGCACAACTATTGCTCTTACTCCTGCATAGGCAACTTTTAGATTAAACGGAGAAAGAAATGACTGATCTATCGTTGAAAGACAAGGACCAGAAAATGCGCCCCTCGGCCGTTGTGCGCATGAGAGCAGCCCGCATCTCTGGCCTGATTATCTATGAACGCTGTAAACGCTCTATAGACTGCCTGGGTTCGGGCTTGGGCTTGCTGGTGCTGAGCCCGCTTTTCGTCTTGTTGGCAATTGCAATCAAGCTCGAATCACCGGGGCCGGTATTGTTTTCCCAAACGCGTATGGGCTTGGGTGGCACACCTTTCAAGTGCTGGAAATTTCGCTCAATGTTCATAGATGCAGAAAACCGTAAGCAGGAGCTTCTGGCAGAAAATGAAATGGATGGTGGTACTACATTCAAAATGAAGCTTGATCCGCGCATTACGAGGATAGGGCGTTTTATTCGCAAGGCTTCGATTGATGAACTGCCGCAGTTGTGGAATGTGTTTATCGGTGATATGTCGCTAGTCGGCCCACGTCCTCCCGTACCCCAGGAAGTAGCCAATTACTCCGCGTTCGCCAGGCAGCGCCTGATGGTAAAGCCAGGGATCACCTGTATCTGGCAAGTCTCAGGACGCAGTGACATTCCCTTCGAAGAGCAAGTGGGCCTCGATATCAAATACATTGTGGGTCGCTCTTTGCGTATGGATGTAATGCTTTTGTTGCGCACCATTCCCGCCGTTCTGTTTGCCCGCGGAGCCTACTAATGGGTATGGCCCATGAATTGGTCCAGCAATGCTGCTGTGATCTGAAAATATTTGGAGTCTTAAAAACATGAAGATTTTAGTGACTGGTGGTGCCGGTTTTATCGGCAGCGCCGTTGTCCGTCAGATCATTGAGAATACCCAAGATAGTGTGATCAACGTCGATAAGTTGACCTATGCGGGCAACCTGTCATCGCTGGTCGACATTGAAGCGTCTGACCGTTATCAGTTTTACCGCGCTGACATTTGTAACCGCAGTGCTCTTGAAACTATTTTCGATGCCGAACAGCCCGATGCAGTGATGCATCTCGCGGCCGAATCCCATGTCGATCGCTCCATTGAAGGTCCAGATGACTTTATTCAGACCAATATGGTGGGCACGTTTACGCTATTGGAAGTAGCTCGGCGTTTTTGGCAAAGCCTTGGCGATGAGCGAAAAGATGGTTTTCGTTTTCATCACATTTCCACCGATGAAGTCTACGGGGACCTGGAGGACGAAGACGATCTTTTTCTGGAAACGACGCCTTATGCACCCAGCTCACCTTATTCAGCCTCGAAGGCGGGTTCCGATCATTTAGTAAGGGCTTGGCATCGCACCTATGGCTTACCAGTACTGCTAACTAATTGCTCTAATAATTACGGCCCCTATCATTTTCCGGAAAAACTGATCCCTCATATTATCCTCAATGCCCTCGATGGTAAGGCACTGCCCGTATACGGTGATGGCCAGCAAATTCGAGATTGGTTATATGTTGAAGATCACGCTCGCGCTTTATACAAAGTTGTTACTGAGGGGAGAGTTGGGGAAACCTACAATATTGGCGGTCACAATGAAAAGAAAAACATAGACGTTGTAAAAGCCATCTGCGCAATTCTTGAAAATCTTGCGCCCAACAACAGTCATTCACGCGCCAGCGGTAATCCGAAAGGGTTTGAAGGGCTAATTACTTACGTCAAAGATCGCCCCGGGCATGATCGCCGCTATGCGATTGATGCCAGTAAAATTCAACGGGAGCTAAACTGGGTGCCGAAAGAAACCTTTGAAAGTGGTATTGCAAAAACAGTGCAATGGTATCTGCATAATCACTCTTGGTGGCAAGCAGTACTTGATGGCAGTTATTCGATGCAACGTTTAGGAGAAACCGTAAATGACTAAGGAAAGAAAAGGCATTGTGTTGGCGGGAGGCTCGGGAACGCGCCTACACCCACTTACGTTAGGTGTCAGCAAACAATTGATGCCCGTTTATGACAAACCCATGATCTATTATCCCATCGCAACCTTGATGTCAGCGGGTATCAGAGAAATTATGATCATCACTACGCCAGAAGATCAGGAGCAATTCAAGCGTGTACTTGGTGACGGCTCTGATTGGGGGGTAAGTTTTGACTATGTTGTGCAGTTGAAACCCGAAGGGCTGGCGCAGGCCTTTCTCCTGGCGGAAGCGTTTCTTGATGGCGCGCCGGCTTGCCTGATTTTAGGTGACAATATTTTCCACGGCCACGGATTGACTAAAATGCTTAGAGCAAACAGTGCAAAAACGACGGGAGCTACAGTTTTTGGCTATTGGGTCGATGACCCTCAGCGTTACGGTGTCGCCGAGATAGATAGTGACGGTAAAGTCGTCTCGATTGAAGAGAAACCAAAACACCCCAAGTCAAATTATGCAGTAACAGGGCTTTATTTTTTTGACAACAACGTAGTGGACCATGCCAAAACCATTACACCATCTGAACGTGGTGAATTGGAAATCACTGATCTAAATAAAATCTATTTAGAACAAGGAAACTTGCGACTGGAGGATCTGGGACGAGGTAGTGCCTGGTTAGACACAGGGACCCACGACTCACTATTAGAGGCCTCTAATTATATTGAAACCATCAATAAACGGCAGGGTTTAATGGTTTTGTGCCCCGAGGAAATTGCCTATCACAATCAGTGGATAAGTACCGACCGACTATTAGCATCAGCTAAAAAATACGGGAAAACTCACTACGGAAAATACTTGGAAAAACTGCCCAGCCTAAATTTCAACTAGCAGAGAATCAAAGAATGAATGTTATCGAAACAGAAATACCGGGTGCCATTATCCTTGAACCAACTGTGTTTGGAGATGATCGTGGTTACTTCCTTGAAACCTACAATTCCAGGCGTTACAAGGATGCAGGTATTAACGAAATTTTTGTGCAGGACAACCTATCATTCTCCCGCAAGGGCATTCTGAGAGGACTGCACTACCAGACACCGATGGAACAGGGGAAATTGGTCCAGGTTATACAGGGCGAGGTATACGATGTTGCAGTCGACATCAGAGTCGGCTCGCCGACTTTTGGAAAGTGGCAAGGATTTGTACTTTCCGAATCCAATAAGCGCCAGTTTTATATACCACCAGGGTTTGCACATGGGTTTGTGGTGACGTCAGATACAGCATTGTTTTCGTATAAGTGCACCGATTTTTATAATTCGACAGGCGAGCGCAGTATTGCCTGGAATGATCCTTATTTGGGAATTGATTGGCCGCTATATAACCCCCAAATATCCGAAAAAGATCAGCAAGGTGTTTTGCTAAAAGATTTACAGACGCGAGACCTACCCTCTTATGAATAATCTCACAGGTCGATCGAATAGTGACCGTGCAGATGCAGTGCAACCCCGGATATTAATCACCGGTGGGAACGGTCAAGTTGGGCGCGAGTTAGCCGAGCTATGTCGAGAACAGCATATCCCTTTTGTCGCGTATAACTCGCAACAACTTGATGTCACTGACAAGAAATCTGTATTCGGTAAGATTAAAAAACTACAACCAACTGCGGTTATTAATGCCGCTGCATATACAGCTGTTGATAACGCTGAAAATGAAGTTTCAAAGGCTTACGCAGTAAATAGAGATGGTGCGAAAAATCTGGCGATTGCCTGTGAAGAACTCAACGTGATGTTAGTTCATATCTCGACAGACTATGTATTTGATGGAAAAAAGGATGGCCCCTATATAGAAACTGATAAGACGAACCCGATTAGTGTTTATGGTGCTTCAAAGCTTGCCGGTGAACAAGCGGTCGCCGAATGTTGCTCCAAATATTTTATCATTAGAGTCAGCTGGGTCTTTGGTCAATACGGAAAGAATTTTGTAAAGACGATGTTACATCTGGCCGGTGAACATGCTGATCTCAAGGTTGTCGACGATCAATTTGGCGCACCAACGCCAGCTGATCAAATAGCCGAAAAACTGGTAGGACTGATAACCGGTAACAGTACAAATTATGGTACCTATCACCTCGAATCAAATCCGGGAATTACCTGGTATGGTTTTGCTCAAAAGATATTTCAGTACGCCGATAACGAAAATTTTATTACAAATGTACCCAGAGTGCACCCAGTGGATTCTTCCCAGTACCCTACTCCGGTGACACGGCCGAAAAATTCTAAACTTGCCAGTGCATCCCAATTTGATCTCGGTCCGATCGACTGGGAAAAAAGTCTCACAAAGCTAATACGGCGAAAAAAATATTGCCAAGATATGACACAAAAAAGTACTGCGACTGTTTCACCAGCGTAAAAAGCCAGTGAATGAATTGTTATCGATTCTCTGGTGTACTGGGTTTTTTCCTGTTTACATAGACATATAACCAGCTAATCATTGGTCTAATAACGATACCTGTCTGGCAAAAAAATCAGCACACGGCCATTGAAAATACTTCCGTGACCCAGTAACGTAACCCTCTGCTTAGTATGTGTATCGTCTCTTGCTCATTAAAAAATGACAAAAGCCATCAACAGAATTCGCGGGATATTCGAACGAATAACCAACATGCCTGAACAAGTTAGTCACAAGCAGCTGAGTAACTTCCTGCTCGACAATTAGTCGGCGGAACATACGGAACTAGTATCAAGCCAGATTTTTTAAAGATCAGCAGGATTCTGAGCCGTTAGTTATCGCCGTTCTACAAAATCCATGATGGCTCGAGAGCGATTGGTCCAGCTGATAGCACTGGCTCGATTGAGGGAGCGTTTAGATAGGACCGTATATTTCTCTTCATCTTCGAGAATGTCGATAATGTTATTGGCATAAGCTTTTGCATCGCCACTGGAAATCAACACACCGCTGTTAGCAAATACATCCTTGACACAGGGTATGTCACTACCGATGACCGGCAGACCATTAACCATAAAATCCAGCGCCTTAACAGGGCAGGTCAAATAACGGCTATAATAAGTGTCCTGCAATGGCACAATACCGATACTTATATCATTGGCCAACACGTCATTTAGCTCTTTCGGGCTGAGGAAAGGGACAAACGTGAGTAGATCGGAAATGCCTTGCTGTTTGGCGCGCTTGCTCAACTCAATGGTTTGCTGTTCAGGTCCGCCATAGCAGACAATTTCTATGTCTTTTCCCCGCAATTGCTGAGCAAGCTCCAGAATAAGGTTAAGGCCTTTATAACTGTGAAGGTGACCTATATAGGCTACTCGGCGTTTATGTCGACGCTGGTCAAAATTGATGGTTGGTGTCGGCTCATTCTTTTGTCCGCCTAGCGGCTGAACCGTCATAGCGAGTTGAGGCAGCCATTGCTGATAAAGTGCTCGCTGATATTCGGTTAAACAGATGAGTCCATCGAGATAAGGAAAGCTGATGCGCTCTGAAAGCATCCGGCGATAATCTGAAAAACCCTTTTCCGGTAAGTGCTTAACTGACCCATAATAGTCGTGAACTTCGTGCAAGACCGTCAAATTAGGGTACTTGCGCTTCAGCCATATCAAAGAAGTAAGAATACCAACTTCTCTTGTCATGACCAATACCTCCTCTCCGGACTCACAATAATCGCGGACAGCTGCAAGACTAGCTTTGTAAACTGAGCGATTAAGGCTTTTGGTTTTTGGCACAAGCTGAATATTCAGTTGGGGATGCGCAGCCAAACCATAATACGTCGCTAAATCATCAGTGATATTGGCATCACCAGGACCGTGGAGAAATAGATCAGTTTTGATGTCATTCCAGGCAAAACTTAATGCATTGAGCAGTCCCATATACACTATCGGACCTGGTTTTTTCCAAGTCCCTTTGTTGATCCAGACGGCACGCAATCGACTCACCTATTTTTATACTGATAAACACCCACCAGTAGTGAGGTTCGGTTAAAGAGAAGCTATGATAGCGTTTTATCTGTCGCTTTTGCATTGCTAAGATTTCTTTTTGCCAAGAGAACGATAACAATTCGCTGAATTGCATCAAAAACTGGCTAACAGGCCGATTAAGTCTTTATATAACATCAGAAAAATTGTGGAAAGCTACTGAGAGGCCGCACAAAATGGCGGGACAAAATCACCTGAACAACAACACACCCGACTCTGGTAACTGTCAAACGAACAAACATTGATATAGCCGATCTAATAGCCGACAATCCAATGCAGCTCTTATGTATTACAGCAGATAGACAAACAAAGGGGTAACCATGCCAAAAATACCTTTTCTTAACAAACTTATCCATCGAAAAGCTTTTACCGCTAGCGTGCTAGGCGCTGTAATACTCCTGACCTTATTACCTATCGCCATAAAATATTATCTTATCGGCTTTATCGAGGCTAATAACTTTGATCAGGTTACCATTAATGATGTTGATCTTAATCTCTTTAGCGGGACCGCAGCCATTAAGGATGTGAAAGTTCTACTAGACCAGCAACACAAACTGGAATTGGGCGAACTGCGTTTTGACTTTCGCTGGCTGGGACTATTGGAAGGCGGCATTATTATTGAAAGTGCCTATCTCCGCGATGCCAAGCTGGCGGTGCTTCAGAACAGCGACGGCCGCTGGGAAGTAATTGCCCCATTTTCTACCCAGGAAACTGTAGAGAGCGAAGACGTTGGCGAAGAGTTTCTAATGCCGCGGTTGGCGATAGAAAAATTCAATTTCCAAAACGTCAGCATCCAGGTAAATACCCAATCAGGGTCAGGTTCATTTGTTATCAATGAATTCGACCTGCAGAAGCTATCAACGTGGCATGACCGCCCTGCCCTACTAAAGATGGATGCTAGCTGGAACGGCAATCCTATCCTGATTAACCTGAAAGCAGAATTGAACAAGCAGGTACCGGTATTCAGTGGCGAAATTGTCGGAACGACGCTGCCTTTAGGTTCATTTAAAAGTGCCTTACCAGAGCCGCTACACGATCTCAGCGCATCGGCCAGCCTTAAGTTGCAAGTCTCAGGACAACGCCTAATGGACCAAAGCATCGAATTGAATCTTGCCGGTGCTGTCGATGTTACTGACTTAATCCTTGGTTACCAGCAACTGCAGCTAGATCTGGGTGCCTTTCAATGGCAGGGAGAAACCAAACTCCAGATAACCGATACCACTACCGGCTACCAACTCAGCGGAAACACACAATTAAGCAATTTTTCAGTCATGGATACCCGTAACGAACTGACGATTATTCGTTTTTCCGACCTCCTGTTGAAAGAACTAAAGCTTGATCAACACCTAAATGCTGGTTTTGAGCAACTACAGCTCAATCAATTGGCTCTGATTAATCCCAAAAACGAAGAACATTATCTATTACGCCAAAATGCAATCGTCGTGGAAAACTTTGACCTGCAACAGAACGAATTGTCCTCCACAAAAAACATTACGCTCAGCGGCGGCAATTACAGGCTTACTCTTGATAAAAGCAGTCAAATTCTTGGGCTTGAGGATTTCGAGGCAACCTTAAAATCACTACAACAACCTGTTGACGAACAAACCCCTGTTAACCTGCAAGAGAGCACATCAGATGCCCCCCTCAAGTTCGCTATTAGCCAGTTCTCCCTGAGCGGTAACAATCTGCTTTCACTTCACGATCAAAGCTTTAAAAATACTTTCAAAGCAGACATCGACATCCACGACCTATCCCTGTCTTCGATCGTGTTAAATGAACCTGACGCAGTGTCACCTTTTTCATTAAAAGCAAGTTTTGGGGAATTTTCTGATATAGATTTTAACGGCCAGCTGAAAATATTCTCTGAACACCCTGAACTGACTATGAAAGGAGCACTAAAAAGAATTTCCCTACCGCAGATATCGCCTTACCTGGAACGTTATATGGGCTATCAGTTTATCACTGGCCAGTATGACCACGATATTAGCCTGCAATTAGCCAAACAGCATTTAACGATGAAGAACAACTTACAGATCCGCAAGCTTGAACTGCAGGCAGCCGACGAAAAGTCTGCTCAAAGTACCGATGAAAAAATGGACATCCCGCTACCGATGGCACTTAACATGCTCAGCGATAGTGACGGTAATATTAAGCTCGATGTACCTATCGAGGGCAATACCAACGACCCTGATATTGGCCTGAATAGTGTTATCAGCAGCGCACTCAGCAAAGCGCTTAAACAAGGGTCGATGAGCTATTTACAATACGCATTGCAACCCTATGGAGCAGCTCTGATTGCAGCTGACTATCTTATTGACCAGGCCAGCAGTATTAGTTTTGATCCCGTCTTATTTCAGACCGGAAGTACCGCAGTCGCGACTGAAAGCACACCTTATGTGGAAAAGATTTCCAAGGTATTAGTTAGTAAGAACGGACTTGAAATTAATCTTTGCGGTAGCGCGGGGAGTGAAGACCAACAATTTTTGGCACTTCAAACAACACCGGAAACTAATTTGGAAGAGCAATTGAACGAACTAGCCAAGGCTAGAGCGACAATCCTAAAAAGACTATTCATTGAGCAGGGCATAGAGAGCCAGCGCTTATATTTGTGCAAAGCTTCTTATGACGAGAAAGGTATCAGTGGTGTTCTATTGTCAATGTAAGCTGCCATTTCACTCGTATATTCAAGACAAGAGCGCAGCATTCAGCTGCGCTCTTTCTATCCGTTTATACAATAGATCTACAAAAACCCAAATAGCTATTGATCAGCAAGCTTAACCAGCATTTTTCCATTGTTTGTACCGTCGAACAAACCAATAAATGCCGCAGGTGCACTGTCAATCCCCTCAAATATTGTCTCATGGTATTTCACGTCACCAGACTTAATCCACCCGGCCATGTCCTGCACAAACTGAGGTTGTTGGGCACCAAACCCTGAGACAACAAAACCTTTCATAGTGATAAATTTGTAGATCGTTTCAGTCAGATTACGAGGTCCAGGAGAAGCTGTACCATCGTCATTGTAGGTCGAAATCATGCCGCAGATCGGTATTCTGCCGTTAATTTTCATGTGCGTCAGTGCGGCTTCCAATTGTATACCGCCAACATTTTCGAAATAGACGTCAATGCCATCAGGTGCTGCTTTTCGCAACTCAGTTAATGGATCTGCAGTTTTATAATTAAACGCATGGTCAAATCCAAATTCGTTTATTAATTGAGCAACCTTTTCATCAGAACCGGCACTACCGATAACGGTACATCCTTTCACCTTAGCAATTTGTCCAACTACACTTCCGACAGCGCCTGACGCCGCAGATACAAAAACTGTTTCGCCATCTTTTAATTCACCGGTAACCAACAGGCCGCCATAAGCGGTTAAACCAGGCATTCCCAAAACCCCAAGATAGCAACTCAATGGTGCGAGCGAAACGTCGACCTTAGTCAAATCCTGGCCATCGGAGATAAAGTACTCTCTCCACCCGGAAAAATTATTAACATAGTCACCCTTGTTAAAATCAGCATGGTTAGATGAAATAACCTTACCAACCGCTCCGCCAGCAAGTACCTGACCAAGCGAAAAATCTTCTCGCATTCGACCACGCATATATGGATCAACAGACATATAAATGTTTTGTACTAACACTTCATTCTCGCCTGGTTCAGAGATTTCAACCTCTACAAATTCAAAATTGTCGGCGATTGGTAACCCCTGAGGGCGTGACTTGAGATGGATTTCTTTGCTTAATGGCATCTATAGCTCCAGAGTAGATATTTTTCTCACGAATTGGGATGATAACACTAACTGCTGACAGATTATCAGGGAATGAAATAAGTCCGGATTTCAGTGCGGTTTAGTAACAATCGAAGAACAGCGACGGCTGTAATTAGAACACACAACTTTTAGGTCAAAGGGCAAATTCCGAGGGATTAAACCGGACCTGCCCGGTGAACTGATTTGCCACTAAGCGACACCGATCAAGTACCCGTCAACAACTGCCAGGCCAACAACAGCAAAATTGTCAGCCTTCCAGAACCGCTGAAAAACTAAACAAGGTTCATTATTCCAAGTAGACAGTACTGGCTTAGGCAAAACTACCCGCGCTGTATCCCGACGACCATGCCCACTGAAAATTAAAGCCCCCCAAATGACCGGTGACATCGACGACTTCTCCAATAAAATACAACCCTGGCTGCTGCTTCGCCTCCATGGTCTTGGAACTAATAGCATCAGTATCAACACCACCCAAAGTAACTTCCGCTGTGCGGTACCCTTCCGTCGCCGACGGTTTTAAACACCACTGATTTAACTGCTTGCCGATTGCCATCAGTTGTTTATCCGTACATTCTGCCAATGCGCTATCCATTACATCTAACCGCCACAATGCCTGTAGCTCTTTGACTAAAGATTTTGCCAGACGTTGCGCTAACAGTGTTTTCAGCCAGGTTTTCCCCTGCTGATTTTTTTCATTGAGCAACCAGTCAGCCGCATCAATATCCGGCAACAAATTAAGTGTAATCTCATCGCCCGGATACCAGTAGTTCGAAATCTGTAATATTACCGGGCCACTAATACCCCTATGGGTAAACAACATGTTCTCGGAAAATTGTTGACCGTTACAACTAACATCTACTTGCAGCGCTAAACCGGATAAACGTTCGCAAACAGGCTTTAGTGCATCGCTAAACATAAATGGTACCAGCCCTGCCCTGCGATCAATTAGCGCCAGCCCAAACTGCTGTGCAATATCGTAGCCCGCGGCGCTGCCTCCCAACGTAGGGATGGAAAGTGCTCCGGTGGCGACAATCAGTGCACTACTCTGTAGTTGACTCAACTGCTGCCCTCGGGACAAATCCAGCTTATAACGACACGTTCCCGACTCCTGTTGTTTGGCGGCGGCCAGTACTTCGATGTTGCTAACATCACAATCGGTTCGTATTTCAACTCCCGCGTGCTCGCACTCATCTAACAACATCGCCAATATGGCCTTTGCCGAGCCTTTACAGAACAGCTGTCCATGGCTGCGTTCTTCGTACTCGATACCATGCGCCTCTACCATGGCGAGAAATTGCCACTGACTATAGCGATTCAACGCAGAAATACAGAAATGAGGGTTGCTTGAAATATAATTGGCAGCGTCAACAGAATAATTAGTAAAGTTGCATCGACCACCGCCAGACATCAATATTTTTTTTCCTACTTTGTTTGATTTCTCCAACACCAATACCTGCCGACCTCGTTTGGCAGCTGTATAGGCAGCAAACAGCCCGGCTGCTCCAGCGCCCAGGACAATTACATCGTATGTAGTAGAAGAGTATTTCACAGCAGTCATCAATTATTCAGGATCGGGGGATTCTACGGTTTACTATTGATTCCGACAATAGCCGAGTACAACGGATGTGTACTTATCGAAAAGTAGCGTTTATTCTTCACCCCTTAATAATAATCAAAGGTATCGAAATGATGCAATTCTGGCTCAAGAGTCGTAAATTTATTCTGTTAGTTCTGCTCACCGTAGTCACGCCATCTAGTTGGGCCGAGAGAGCGACCGACAAAGCGGCTCCGCTTGATACCTATGATCTGGTTATTGCTAACGGGCGAGTCATTGATCCAGAAACCAAGCTCGATGCGATTCGCCATATTGGTGTCAACGGTGGCTCAATTGCAGCCATCAGCAGCCAGCACCTAACTGGCCATAAAGTCATCGATGCCAGTGGGCTTGCTGTAGCACCTGGCTTTATCGACCTCCATAGCCATACGCCGACGCTGTTTGGTCAACACTTAAACCTGCTGGATGGAATCACCACCCAATTGGATCTCGAGGCGGGATCGTTTCCGATCGCGTCCTATGGAGAGCACTTCAAGGGTGGAGCTCAGCTAAATTACGGTTCATCAGTTGGCCATTTCGCTATTCGCGCCAAAGTCATTGAGGGCATAACACGTCCTTTGACAATGAGCGGTAAAACGTGGACAGCCAAGGCGACAACTGAACAAATTGAGTCCATGCGGACACTACTTGAACAAGGACTGAATGACGGAGGCCTCGGCATCGGTGTATTGTTGGACTATATGACGTCTGCCGTATCCGAAGAGGAGTTGCAGATGATTTTTGAAGTTGCGGCTAAAAGACACGTCCCTGTCTTTGTTCATGTACGCAGGGGTATCAGTGGAGACCCCGCTGGGCTGATCGAAGTGTTGGAATTGGCAAAATCCACCAAGGCACCGCTGTTTATTTGCCACATTACCCATAACGCAATGGGAAATATCGGCAATTGGCTAAAAATGATCGATCAGGCAAATGCCGACGGCGCCAATATTACTACTGAAACACTCTCTTACGCGGCGGGCGGAACCGGAATTTCAGCGGACGTGTTTCAACGACGCGACTGGCAAACTATATTCGATATTAGCTATGAAGACGTACAATGGGTGGCGACGGGTGAGTGGCTCACCAAGGAAACCTGGGGAAAATATAGCAAAGAACAACCTCACGGCATGGTCAATCACCACTATGTTAATGAGGACTGGATTATCACCGCAATGAAATGGCCCAACATGATGGTTTCAACCGATGCTTTACCAGCCGTAGACCGGGACATCATGACTAATCCAAATATTTCGGGCACTTTTTCCCGCGTTCTAGGGCATTATGTTCGAGAGACAAAACTACTATCATTACAGGAAGGCCTCAGCAAAACCAGCTTCCTGCAAGCCAAATGGATGGGGCAATTTTTCCCGTCTTTCAAGAAAAAAGGACGGCTACAAGAAGGTGCTGATGCTGACATTGTCATTTTTGATCCGGATACTGTAAACGCCAACGCCGATTACGGAATGCCTTACGAAAAACCAACCGGAATCAATCATGTCATTGTCGGAGGCCGACATATTGTTGATCATTCTACTCGTATAGAAGGCCGCTATCCTGGCAAGAAAATGCTGAGCTCTGACCCATAACCCTGGTACATTTCCGATGCTGTCATTTTTACCACCACTACTACGAGGGGTAATTGCATCCCTCATTTTATTCATTAACACATTAGTATTGGCACCACTGCTAATTTGTGTGTCTTTGTTACGTTTTGTATTGCCGATAAAAGCGTTTCAAATACGATGTACAATGCTCGCCATTGGTATTGCCGAATTATGGATATCGATTAATTCCGGCTGGATGTGGCTGACCCAAAAAACACAATGGGATGTCACAGGTGTTGAAACACTGGACAAACAGCACTGGTATTTGGTCACTTCAAATCACCAATCCTGGTCAGATATTGTAATACTTCAACACCTATTGAACCGGAAAATCCCAATGCTCAAGTTTTTTCTGAAGCAACAGTTAATATGGGTACCGGTTATTGGCCTCTGTTGGTGGGCGTTAGATTTTCCGTTCATGAAACGCTACACACGAGAATATCTGGAAAAACACCCTGAAAAACACGGCGAAGATTTTAAGAGCACACAAAAAGCCTGTGAAAAATTCAAACATACCCCAGTAACTATTTTCAATTTTTTAGAAGGCACTCGATTTACTGAAGAAAAACATCAGCGTCAAAACTCTCCCTATCGGCATTTACTAAAACCTAAGGCCGGTGGTATCGGTTTTGTCATTGGCGCGATGGGCGATAGCCTAAACAGCCTTTTGGATATCACCATCGTTTATCCTCATTTATCACGCCCCACATTCTGGGAATTTATTAGCGGTCAGGTTGACAATGTTATTGTGCGTGTGGAAAAAAAGGAAATTCCACCGCATTTCCACGGCAAAAATTACTTTGAAAATGAAGCTTTCAAAGAAGAACTTCAAAGCTGGGTCTCCGCGCTCTGGCAAGAAAAAGATCAACAGTTAGAACAACTGAAAAACGGCGAAACCAATACTGTTTAAAATATTTGAAGGAACATAGCTATGCAACTACTCATCATAGGAATGGCGATATTTGTCGGTATCCATCTGATCCCTTCAGCGCCCAATTTTAAGGCATCATTGTTGGGGAGGTTTGGCGAAGACGGTTACAAGAGAATCTATTCTTTACTTGCACTCGCCGGCCTGGGAATGATCATTTACGGAAAAGCTGTGGCAAGCTACAACCCGGTTTGGTACCCGCCGATTTGGAGCCGGCATCTGGTGTGGGCAATGATGCTTCCTGCATTGATTCTGATTGTTGCCGCCAATGTACCAGGTAATGTAAAAAGACTAACCCCACACCCAATGATGTGGGCAGTTTCGATCTGGGCAATTGCTCACCTTGCTGCCAATGGCGACAAAGCAAGCATTATCCTGTTCGCCCCGCTTTTAGCGTTTGCGGCCATTCATATCGTTTCGGCCAACAGCCGCGGTGCACAGGTTCAATCGGAAAAACTGCCCCTTACTGCAGATCTGAAAGTCGTCATCATAGGTATCGCAGTCTATGTTGTTCTACTCTTCGCCCATCCGTTCTTATTCAAAGTATCAGCATTATGATATCAAGGGACTAAAACCCGCTGATATCATCATCCAGCTGCACACCAAAAGAATTTAGTGCCATTGACACCAAATTGTATTGACCACAGGTAAAAACCAGATCCATCATTTGCTGATCTGAATAGGTTTTTTTCAGACCATTCCATGTATCATCAGTAACAAATGCGTCACCATGTAGCTCATCTGCGGCCTTGATCAATAGGCTCTCATGCTCTGACCAACTGGCATCGGGGCCTGTCTTTATTCGCTGAATTTCTTCATCAGTTAAACCAACCTGCTTGCCGATCACAACATGTTGTCCCCATTCATATTCAGCCTGGCATAACCACCCAATTCGTAAAATGGCGATCTCTCTTTCTCTCGGAGGCAATGTCGACTTGGCAAGGATGTGATTAGCAAATACCATCCAGCGCTTTGCAAGCCCTTCGTGGTTAGCCATCGTCCGAAATATATTGATGACATTGCCACGCATTTTCTGTCCGGCCAGTGCTGCTTCTTGTGAAGCATTCCATTCATCTTCATGAAGTGCGGGAATTCTAGGTTCTGATAATCTCATAGTTGTGTCCTTTGTTATTTTCTCTACTATAGAAAAGAATGCGCTCAAGTGCTAATGCTTGTTAATATGATCTCATCCCCTACGGTCAGATACAGGAAATTTAGCATGAGCGACATAATACTTCACCAATATCAGGCATCTCCGTTTTCAGAGAAAATCAGGAATTTACTGGGCTACAAGCAGGCTTCATACAAAGTCGTTAATATCCCCGTCATCATGCCCAAACCCGATTTAATGGCCCTCACCGGCGGTTATCGAAAAACACCTGTCATGCAAATTGGCGCAGACATCTATTGCGACTCTGCCATCATTTGTCGAGTCATCGAGCGACTCTATCCGGACAAACCCATCTACCCACAAGATCAGGAAGCTGCCTTAGGCGCGGCGGTTCACTGGACCGATACTTTCTTTTTTAAAGTCAGCGTTGCCATGGCGTTTCAACCAAAAGCTCTGGCTCAGAATAAGACATTTGCAGACCCGAAAGTTGCCGAAGCCTTTCGAGCAGATCGCGCGGCGCTCAATAAGGGGTCTGCAGGACTAGGTATGGAGTTCTCAATTGCTCAGCCCCATTGGCTAATGCACTTAAAGAGACTCGATACCCAGCTTGCAACAGCCAATTATCTCGGAGGTGACGCCCCTAATATTCTGGACTTTTCTACTTATCACTGTCTTTGGTTCGTTCATAATAGCGCGGTATTGCGCGACAGCTTTACCCCTTTCACCCATGTTCTAACATGGATCGCGCGGATGGCCGATTTTGGCAATGGCACTATCACCGAAATATCGGGGTCTGCAGCGATTGAAATCGCCGCCTCCTCGCCGGTCACCACACAGCCCAAACGAGCGGGTATGGAAGCTGACGACCTTGAACCAGGTGATCGTGTCGAGATACTACCCATTGACTATGGATTCCAACCTACTCAAGGAACTTTACTGGTCGCTTCCCTGGAAGAACTGGTAGTAGCCCGCACAGATTCAGCCGCCGGTGACGTTGCAGTTCACTTTCCTCGATTGGGATTTCGTATCAACAAACTCTAATCTATTGGCTTACTTTTATTCCCCGCACGCCAAATCTACATTCCTGGGCCTGATATTAGGCCCAAGGATGCGAACCACTTAACATAGACATCATTCCATACGGGTAATTTTCCGATACTACACTAGGCTATAGGGATCTATATCTAGCGCAACGACTGTTTTTGTCAGGATGACAACAACCTTATTTGGAACGACAAAAGCATGAACAAATTACTAAGCAATGACTTGGGAAATATCGTTATTCCTGCGGTTATCGGTGGCATTTCAAATACACGTGGGAAAGATTTTTTCAACGCCATCACCAGACAGTTAGCCATTGCTTTAAGTGCCGACTACACGTTTATTGGTCGCATCGATGAACAACAACAAAAATCCAACACCATCGCTATATGTCATAAAGACACCCTGATTGACAACTTCGAATACGATCTTAAAGACACTCCCTGTGAGCAAGTGGCCACTGACGGCATATGTGTCCATGAGAAAGATGTTTGCCAGCTCTACCCTCATGACGAGCTATTGATCGACATGGGTATTGAGGGCTATCTGGGCACCGCACTATATAGCAGCGACGGTGACATCATCGGACTGATTGTGGCGCTATACGAAAAACCAATCCCGGATGCCGAACGAGTGACCAGCATCTTCCAGCTGTTTGCCGGGCGGGTTGCCGCCGAAATCGAAAACACCGAAAAGAATCAGACCCTTGAAACGCTCAACGCCACGCTTCAGGAAAATAACGCGAAGCTGAATGAACACCGCCAACTACTTGAAAGACGAGTAAAGGAAAGAACAAAAGAACTTGAACAGGAAAAATTCGTCGCCGAACAAGCCGACTCTGCCAAAAGCCTATTCCTGGCAACAATGTCGCACGAAATAAGAACCCCAATGAACGGTCTTCTGGGAATGGCAGAACTACTCGACAATAGCGACCTCACTTTTCAGCAACAGATTTATGTAAACTCCATGCGACAATCGGGCAACACGTTAATGACACTGGTTAATGATATCCTCGACCATTCAAAAATTGAGTCGGGAGAAATAGAACTGGAACAAAAGAGCTTCAACATAAACGACTGGTTATTCACAGTGGCTGAACCGTTTCATATGAGCGTCAAAGAGCACGTCACGCTGAATATCAATATTGACCCATCGCTTACAAAATTCGTCAGTGGTGACGTCAATCGATTGCAACAAATTTTGGGCAATTTGTTGGGAAATGCGGCAAAATTCACCGAAAACGGCAGTATTGAACTTAAGGCAGAAAGCCTTGGAAATACTCCCGACCTATGCCGGGTTAAATTTTCCGTTATCGACACAGGCATCGGCATATCAAACAACCAAAAAGAACGGATATTTAGTCCTTTTACTCAAGCAAAAGTCTCAACTACCAGAATGTACGGAGGCACGGGCCTAGGCTTGTCCATTAGCAAAAATCTTATTGCGATGATGGGGGGAGAACTGGAACTGGACAGTACTATCGATCAAGGAAGTTCGTTCTTCTTTACGCTGTCATTCGCCACTAGCAAAAATCCAACAAGCATCAAACCTGATCGTGAAATTGATCATCAATACCGCAACTTACGCGTACTTCTGGTTGACGACAACAGCACCAACCAATTAGTCGCCAAAGGCCAGTTAAGCAAATTGGGGCTATCGCCGACAGTCTTGGACGATGGTGCCGAGGCGGTAAACGTTATTTGCGAAAGGAAGGAACGGTTCGACATTATATTTATGGATTGCGAAATGCCTATTATGGATGGTTACGAAGCGACTCGAAGAATTAGACGCTGGGAACAAAACAATAAATTGGCGCCAACGCCCATCTATGCATTAACTGCTCATGCTTTTAAAGAAAACACCATAAAGTGCATCGACGCCGGCATGAATGGCAAGTTGACAAAGCCTATCAAAATAGATGATTATTTCCCCGTGCTAAATAGTCTAAAAAACAACTTCATAGAAAATACACGCAGCGCTGCCAGCTAAGCTTTCATTGTTTCCCGCGTTCAAATAGACGGCGAAATTTAGTCCAGGTTTATTCATGAACTACAGTAAAGGTTACTGTCTGACTCCAGAAATTATCGCTGAAGCAGGTCATCAGTTTATGCAGTTCAAATGTGGAATATGGTCATGACAGGCGCTACATCGACAGACCCCAAAAAAGTATACGCACCCAAAAAAAACCTCCCTGGAGACTACAGTTGCCATCCTTGGCCAAAAATCAGAAAACACCTCGAAGTACTTGGATGGGTACTGGTTATCTTTCTCGCTTTAACGGGTTTATCATCAGTCATCGGCAGAGCCTACTTTTTGGCCACCGCTTTTGCAAACCCTGAGATGAAAATGAACGCGTTTGACGTCAGGTATTATGTGAACCATTTTGCGGCAATTTCCCATCTTATCCCCGCTGCTTTTATTGCCATTCTCGGACCCTTACAATTCATTCGCCCACTTCGCAAAAAATATCTAAAGGCACATCGCTGGAGTGGCCGTATATACATATTGAGCGGTGCTCTCGGAGCTTTTTCGGCGATTGCAATTGGGGTTTTCAATCCCTTTATGGGTATCGGTGGACAAGGGTTCAACGAAGCAATGGCAACTGCTTTCCTGTCCGCGCTTGTACTCTTCTGTCTGTATATGGCTTATAGCAGAATTCGTTACAAAATGATTGGCGCACATCGAGAGTGGATGATTCGATCCTTCGCTTTAATGTTAGCGATAGCAACGGAAAGAACAATTCTAGGAGCCCTGCTCTTCACTACCGACGTAGAAATTGGAGTGCTTTTCGGAACAACTTTTTGGATGGCCGCCGTTATTAATCTGGCTTTTGCCGAGATATGGATCGTAATTACCCGCACTGCGGGCAATGGTGCACAACACTGGAAAGATGTGGATGCAAAAATAGCCAAAACCTAAAAATTCACCTGCTTACAAGGAACTATCTGAATGATTAATCTGGAAAAGAATGACAACGTTTTTACGCTGACAATGGATGACGGTGAGAACCGCTGGAACACCACATTTGTTCGGGAGATCGCAAAAGTACTTGATGAAGTTGAAGCATCAACTGGCGCCGCCGCACTTGTTACACAATCGTCAAATCCAAAATTTTTCTCCAATGGTTTAGATTTGGATTGGGTTAGCGCTCCCGCTGAGCATCCTGCTGGTGGTGACTATCGTGTTTTTGGCGGAGAGTTTATGGCGCTAATGGGCCGCTTCATCACATTGCCGATACCCACAGTATGCGCGATAAACGGGCATGCATTTGGCGCTGGTTTTATGGTTGCTCTATGCCACGATGTTCGTTTGATGCGAGTTGATCGCGGGTTCGTCTGTGCAAACGAAATGCAATTAGGTCTAACCATACCCAATCCGGAGCTTGCCTTGTTTCATCACAAACTGCCCGCTCACACGTTCTTTGAAACTGTGCAGTTAGCGAAACGCTGGACCGGGCCGCAAGCATTGCAAGCGGGTATTGTTCAACAAACGGTTGAACTCGATGAGCTCGCCGCTGCTGCCTTCCAGCGCGCCCAGGAGCTATCGCCTCTGGGAGCAAACAGAGAAATCTATGGTGGTCAGAAAGAGCGGCTATTTGGGGAAAATGCAGTTCTTAACAACCCCCATGGCGCCGCACATCTATTAAAGCATTCAAGCGAACACGGTCACTGAGGCGCGTTTTAGGGTTGCAGTGTCGATGCTGGCTCTGGCTCAGTACCTTTTACGATAGCCAGTGCCTGCTGTATAACTTCCTGCTTTTCACTCGATTCAAGGAAAGCAGAAAATACCGTTCTTTTCACAATAGGGCTCTCAGTAATTTTGAACAAAACACCGGAGTCAACGTAGGGGTCGACAATTGATGCCGGCAGATAAGCAGACCCGCCATTGGCAAGAATAAAGTCCAGAGCGATTCTCCCTGTTGTTGTATGCAATATTGGCGTCACCGGATTGGAAGTGAGATTTGCATGTAAAATGCTAAATGCAGTACCCCAATCGACTTTTACATAATTATTATCAAATGTATGAGCGTAATTTACATCGCTATAGCTACTGACCAATACCAGCTCTATCTCCAGGAATTCTCTAACCACCAACTCTTCAGTCTTTGGTGGGTCAAAAAGAAAACCAATATCCAATGTGCGACTTAGCAAATGCTGGCTTAGTTGCTCCCTGCCTAGCGCCTCTGCCCTAAACGAAAGCCCAGGCAATTGTTGGTAAATTGTGTGCAGATAGCTCTGCATCGCAGAATCCCATAAGTTGGGAGTTGCACCCACAGCCAATTGAATACTCTGGTCAGACCCCAATGATGATTCTTGCAGTGCTCGATTCAAAGAGGTCAGCAGGGATTCCGCATGAGGTTTCAAACGCTCTCCGGCAGGCGTTAAACTGATGTTATTTCGATAACGGTTGAACAGTGCGTTCCCCAGCAAATTTTCCAACTGCCGAATCCTCGCGCTGACTGCAGCCTGAGTCAGGTAGAGGTTGTCTCCCGCCTGGCCAAAATGTCGGGTTTTCTCCACCTCCAAAAAGGTTTTGAGTAACTCCGTATCCATAGTTCAGTCCTTGACGATTTGGCAAATCCAGTGTGCTAACATTATACAACCCATGAGTTAGCGAGCGAGTCGATCTAAACAACAACCACAAGATGATAAGCGATAATCACAGTCTATTTGGTAAGCTTAAGAGCCGCAACACAACCTACTAATCCGGGGTTTTCCGCAAGCACGATGGCCAAGGGTGTGGTCGAACAGAGTTCGCTATAGCGACCTTTATTATCAAAGTGCCGCCGAAATTCATCACTATCAAATAGACTCAATAATCGAGGTAAAATTCCCCCCGATAGATAAACGCCGTCATTGGCACCTATCATTAACGCAACGTCACCGGACACCACAGCAAGTATCGACAAAAAGTCTGTAACTGCCTGTAGGCAGTGCTTTTCACCGGCATAAGCACCCGCTGTCACCTCGGCTGCCGATAACTCACCGGTGCCGCCATTAAGCTGGCAATTAGCCCAGTATAAGTTGGCTAGCCCCATTCCAGAGAGCAATCGTTCTACAGAGACCCTATCATAACGCTGCCAAAGCTTTTTAAGTAACTCAACTTCATGCTCACTGCTGGGCGCGAATGTGACGTGACCACCTTCCGACGGGAGAATATCACCGCTAGGTGTTATCGCAGAAATACCCAAACCGGTACCTGGACCGATGACAGCTTTGATCCCGTTACCTTTGGGTCGCGCCGAACCGATCCATTGAAACGATGAATCAGGCAAACTATCCAGGCAAAGTACCTGCGCGCTAAAGTCATTAATAATGACAACCGTCGCGTCTATAGACTGCTGCAATTCTGTGCGACTAAAAGCCCAATGATTATTCGGCAAATCAATCCAATCCGATTCGATGGGTGCTGCCACTGCCAGACAAATTTTCTCGACAACCTCGACATGACCCATTGTTATATACGCGTGTATAGCGTCTGCAAAAGAAGGGAAATTTGCGCAGGGGAAAACCTCAACGCCCAGAAGTTTATCGCTGCCGGCGCGAAGGTATGCAAAACGGGCGTTAGTGCCACCGATATCCGCGACAATATTAACTGAATGAGGCATTTCTTTCGGTCCACGAGCAAACTAACAATTATAGGTTGGGTGCTAAAACTCTTGCGCCATTACATTTGTCACCAAATGCGATGAGAGACTTGCTGCCACCCGCGCCTTTCTCTCTATTGCGGCCCAGTCACTATTATCAATAAGCTCTTTATCCAGCATCCAAGAGCCCCCAATACAGAGCACATTATCCAGCGCCAAATAGCCTGGAGCAAGCGTTTCGTTAATACCTCCGGTGGGACAAAATTTCAGTTGTGGGAATGGACCCGCCAAGGACTTCAGCATAGGGATACCACCAGCAGCCTGAGCCGGGAAAAATTTCATATGGTGAATCCCGCGCTCCAATAAAGTCATCGCCTCGCTGGGTGTCGATATACCGGGCAGCAACGGCACCTCACTATCCATCGCAATATCAATCAGGGCAGGAGTACTTCCAGGGCTGACCAAAAACTCAGAACCGGCTGCCACCGCATTCGAATAGTCACTGGCAGTAATGACTGTGCCGGCACCAACAATCGCATTGGGAACCGCCTGTTTAATCTCAGTGATTGCCTGTAACGCACAGTCGCTTCGCAAAGTCACTTCCAATACCTGTAATCCACCGTTAACAAGTGCTTGCGCTAAGGGTATCGCTTTGTGTATATCTTCTATCACAATGACTGGAATAACAGCACTAGCCGTCATAATTTCTTCAATTTTCAACATCATATTCCATCAGAAAATTTCTACTATCAGGGGGCCCAATAAACCGATACGGGCACTTCATTTTGTCGTAACAAAACACTTATGGGAGTCGCCTTTACATCCTCACTGACTAATGCTCTTTTATACGCTGCCAGCTTTGCTTCCCCAAGAATTAACAAATGAAGCTGACGTGACTGTAGCAAACCATAAACGCTCAATGACATTCGCTCGGTAAGTTCGCCAGTCACCTCAGTGGCAATAGCAGTGATTGCCACACATAAGGTATTATCAGTAACATCGAGGGCTTTATCTAATCCTCGAGCGTGCGGGAAAAGTGAAGCGGTATGACCATCTAAACCCATACCCAAAATGACTAAATCAAATGGCCGCGGAAGCTGCCGATAAAACTGTTCGCAATATTTTTGCCCCAATACAGCTGTTTCTGCTTCCATTTTCATCGGTATAAATGTTGCGTCAGCCGCCCGATTTAGCAATAGGTTTTTCGCTATAAACAACTCATTACTACCCTCATGATCAGCACCAACCCAACGTTCATCTACCAGCGCCACCTGTATTTTTTTCCAGTCCAGTTCGACTGAAGACAACTGTCGATACAGCAACTCAGGGCTACTTCCACCAGAAACCAGCATCGAGACAGATTCTCTATGTTGAGTGGCAGTGTCTAAAACGGCTGAACAATCAGCCAATAAGGCAACAAACAAGCTGGTTCTGTCGGCGAAGAAATATTCACGAACCACGAAAATTGTTCCCTTCGTCCAAATTGAACCACTGATGACCATCCTCGGCCAACAACTGATTAGACTCTTCTGGGCCCCAAGTACCGGCTCTATATAAACCAGGCGGTGACATGGATTTTTTCCAGGCGTCGACAATCGGATCGATCCAATTCCAGGCACTAACAACTTCATCGCGATGAATAAATAAACTGGTATTAGCCGCTGCAGCGTCAAGAATAAGCCGTTTGTAAGCATCGCTTTTAAATTTTGTATAGGTGTCTGAAAAATTCAGATTCAGCGTTGCCGGCTTTAGTTGTACATCCATATTTTCCAAATTTTTTGACATTACTGTCAACTGAATGGACTCCTCCGGTTGCAGACGAATAACTAGCCGGTTAGGTAACAATGGTCCCGCCGACTCCTCGTAGACCCGGTGCGGGACATCTTTAAACTGAATGACAATTTCTGCTGAACGGGCAGCCATCCTTTTGCCCGTGCGTAAATAGAAGGGAACTCGAGCCCATCGCCAATTATCAATATAGGCACGTAAAGCCACAAACGTCTCAGTATGGCTATTGGCGGAGCCCAGCTCCTCCAGATAACCAGGTACCAGCTCGCCAAAGTAGCTGCCGGCAACGTATTGCCCACGGACAGTGTTTTTTGCTACATCATCGCCACGCATCGGACGCAACGCCTCAAGAACCTTAATTTTTTCCATCTGAATACTTTTGGCATCAATTTTATTAGGCGATTCCATCGCAACCAAACACAATAATTGTAGCAGATGATTTTGCACCATATCCCGCAAAGCGCCGGCATCGTTGTAGAAACCTGCTCGTCCCTCAAGACCTACAGTTTCTGAAATACTTATCTGTACATGATCAATCGATTTAGCGTTCCATAATTGTTCAAAAATTAAATTGGTGAAACGCAGCGCCATCAAGTTTTGAACTGTCTCTTTACCCAAATAGTGGTCGATCCGATAAATATTTTCTTCCTCAAAATACTTGGCAATCTCCGTGTTAATGGCATCAGCTGAAACTGCGTCATAACCTAGCGGTTTTTCTACCACTAAACGACTGTTAGCTGTAATCAGCTCTACCTCAGCCAAATTCTGGCAGCTAAGACCAAATATCGCTGGCGGCGTTGCCAAGTAAAATACGCGGATTTTTTCGACATCCATATCCATCAAGTCTTTCAACGCTTGCCAACGGTTATTCACTACCGAAATATCAAGGACCGTTGGAAACAAATAGTTTTTGAATTGATGCCATGCTTCAACGCTGAACTCTTCTGCGGCCAGGTGTTGCTGCAATGCCAACACAGCAGTATCTAAATAGTTGTCGATATCCGTCTGGCTGCGGCCGCAGCATACAATCCGTGTTTTAACATGTAATTGCTGTTCACGAAATGCCCGGTATAACGCTGGTATCAGTTTCCTTCGCGCGAGGTCACCGGTCCCCCCAAAAATCACAATATCAAAAGGATCCGTCATATTTTCTCTCTTGCTCCAAACTCAATACAATAAAACCTAATCGATCCACTGCACAGTTATTTCAATCTGACAAACTCAAAAAACGCTGGCGCCATCTTCAGCCGAACTGACCAGAGAGCGAAATCCAGCAAACAATTCACGCCCCATTCCATTAGAAACCAACTCATTCACCACAGGTGTCTCACGCGATAAAAAATCACTGGCCATTACATTGAGGCTACCCTGGATAGCATCCAGCTCTATCAGGTCGCCATCTTGCAATTTGATAATTGGCCCCTGCTCCAGAGCTTCGGGAGAGACATGAATTGCTGCAGGTACTTTTCCCGACGCTCCTGACATTCGCCCATCAGTGACCAGCGCGACACTGAAACCACGATCCTGTAACACCCCGAGTATCGGCGTCAACTTATGCAGCTCTGGCATTCCATTTGCTCTTGGGCCTTGAAAACGAACGACAGCTACAAAATCCTTTTCAAGTTCTCCTGCATCAAACTTTATCTGAATATCATTTTGATGTTCAAAAACAATCGCTGGTGCTTTAACAATTAGATGTTCAGGTTTTACCGCTGATACTTTAATAATTGAACGGCCCAGATTCCCTGTTAACAATTTGAGTCCACCCTCTTCACTGAAAGGGGTTTTGTAACTACTAACCACTTCGCTATCAAGGCTTTCAACAGGGCCCTGGCGCCACTCAATACCATCACCACTAAGAAATGGTTCATCACCATATCGTCGTAAACCACCACCCCCCAAAACGGTCTTTACATCATTGTGTAATAAACCTGCATTTAACAACTCACTAATCAACAACGACATCCCACCAGCAGCCTGAAAATGATTCACATCGGCCATACCATTGGGGTAAATACGACAAAGCAAGGGCACCACATTCGATAAGTCAGCCATATCTTGCCAGTTGATCACAATTCCCGCGGCACGGGCTATGGCAATGAGATGAATCGTGTGATTGGTCGATCCACCGGTAGCTAACAAACCTACAATACCGTTAACCAAACTACGCTCGTTAACAATTTCGCCCAACGGGGTGTAGCCCGCAGACAGTGAAGTTATCTCTGCTAGCTGTGTTACCGCCGCGCGGGTCAAGCCCTCCCGCAAAGTCGTTCCCGGATTAACAAACGAACTTCCGGGCAAGTGCAAACCCATTATTTCCATCAGCATTTGATTGCTGTTTGCGGTGCCGTAGAAAGTACACGTACCAGGGCTGTGGTAAGACTGACTTTCAGCATCTAATAATTCTTTGCGGCCAACTTTACCCTCGGCGTATAGCTGTCTGATTCGGACTTTTTCGGTATTTGACAGTCCCGTCAGCATCGGGCCGGCTGGAATAAAAATTGCCGGAAGATGTCCAAAAGCAAGAGCCCCTATCAACAGCCCGGGAACAATTTTGTCACACACGCCAAGGCAAATCACACCATCAAACATATCGTGAGACAGCGCCACACTGGTAGCCATCGCGATCAGATCACGACTGAACAACGACAGCTCCATGCCATCTCTACCCTGGGTAACGCCAT
Organism: Oceanicoccus sp.; assembly: GCA_036963965.1. Taxonomy (GTDB): domain Bacteria; phylum Pseudomonadota; class Gammaproteobacteria; order Pseudomonadales; family Dasaniaceae; genus Oceanicoccus. The sequence continues at coordinate 52,812 of JBALTE010000016.1, forward strand.
CACACATCGCGGGAACGCCACCGGCGAGCTGAGCGACAGCACCCACACCTCTGGCAGCCTGTTTGATAATATCAGGATAGTCTTTAAATGGCTGATGCGCCGACAGCATATCGTTGTAAGAAGAAACTATCGCCAGATTAGCTGACCGATCCACCGCCAACACTGACTTGTCTTGCTGTTCTGACGCGGCAAAGGCATGCGCTACATTTCCACACGAAAGGCGGGCTCGAGATACCCCTTGCTGTCGAGCAGAACTGATTTTATCCAGATAGGCATTACGACCAGTTTGACTGCGGGTAATAATTCGTTCAGTCACCGCCGCAACTGTTGCATGAACCTTTACATCAACCATTTTGTACCAACCTTCTGATCCTAACATTCTTCTGGGGCAATAGTGGAGCTGCAGTCACAGAGCTCGTACGTTGATTTAGTCTACGCGCGTGACACAAGCAAAAACCCTGCGCTGACCAATAACGCCAATGGTCATGGATTGAGATTTTCACGCCAGTAAATTATACGGTCGTGACCACGATATGTACCGAATGTCACTTGCGAAACCGGGTTTTCATCTCCGGCCGATGTACTGTCCCAATCAAATCTTAACCAATCATCCACCGCAATAGTTATATTTAAACTACCGGTATTATTCGAACCCGGCCTGGCGATGGTTATTGGTGCTGCGGGATCATCCTCGCCACCGATTGCAATAGCCGCAGGAATACTTATCGGAGCCTCTGCACACAGCAAACCGTCAGTGACATCAGCATCAGCACACGTTGCTGTCCACAGGTCATAAGCGGTAGAACCATCATCGGCGTTAGTGACAAAAGTACTGCCGTTAAAGTATTGCACAAACAAAGGCATATCGAGACTGCTACCCAGTGGAATTTCCGGACCATAGACGGGTGGAATAAACACACGGCCGTATAGTAGACTGCCTGGCAAGGAGGCAAGGGTAATCGAGTCAGTTGCACCGCCGCCCACCGCAGCGCTATCCAAATTCAACAGAGGAAAACTAACGCCATCACTATCCTCTACCAATATACCTACCTCGACATTTGTCACCGGGCTCTCCGGGCTCGACCCGCGACGAATAACTAGAGGCAAGCCAATCACGTTAACAACCCCGTCAGTCCAGGTTGTTGTTGCACCGGGACCAGCTGCGCTCAGGCGCGAGTTATAGCTTGTCGGTGTAATGGTTTCAACAACACCATAGGCAACATCCGGATCACCGGAAGTCGGGCTAACATTTGTCAGCTCATCGCTCACATTGTCCAAATCCAGTTTGGCAAAATTGCCCTCGTAGTTCTCGGTGGTGGTTGCCGGGGTTAATGCTGATTTTGCTGTCAGCGAATAATCAAGTAGAACTGCCTGCCCAAAATAGGTAAAACTGGCCGTATTAGTATTGGCTGCAGTTACTGAGCCACCATTCAGCTCGAAATAAGCCGGAATAAAACGACCGATATTGGCGCTGGTGCTGGTGGCAATAGTCTCAGAAAAATACGTGGGAGGGGATGCCGTAACAGTAAACACGCCCACTTCATCAACATTGATTGGCTGCGTCACGCTACCACTAGCATCGGTAGCGGTAGTAGCCACCGACAAGGCGGCATTCACACCGGTGCCCGGCGCCACCAAATTACTGCTTAAACCAATGCCTCCATGAACGAAATTTTGAACAACGGCATTGTCACAAAAATCTGTATTCCCTTCGGTGTTATTAACCCAGGCGCGGCCACTAACCTCCAGGTCAAAATCAATGCCCGCGGCCTTAAACACAGAACAACTGGCATCCCCTGACCCACAATCATTCCCTGACTCTGTCGCTCGCACACAAATGCCTGCGGGTTTTACTACAAAAGAATTACTAGTGCCCTGAACATTGGCCGTGCCAGTACTATTGCCAGTGCCATCCAATACAACAAGATCAGCATCAGCCAATAGCGAGATTAATCCCGCGTCAGCGTAATTCAATGTAAATGTCGCCTCGCCCGCCGTATCAAATGCTAGCGACACCTCGCTGAAAGGTGTTTCGGTGCTGGCATCAACGGGTGTGGCATTAATCGTCAACGCGCCATTGCTGGTGGCGCAACTGCCCGGGTCATCACACTGGTAGGCAATGCCGATGCTTGCTGTAGCATTGTTTATCAGCGCTTCGCAAACACCCGGATCTGCCGGACTACTCGTTACTGCCCTAATAGTAATCAATTGATCGCCCGGCGCTGTGTTGGA
>JBALTE010000017.1:0-4797 GCA_036963965.1 Oceanicoccus sp.
TGGAGCAAGAACGTCGCTCCATTGCCGGGCTAAATAACCCTTGGCGAACTAAGTAATACGTACCCGATTAATCAAGAATTACTGCTTGCTCGGTTACTATAGCTTGCGCTTCATCACCTGCTCAGCTTGGGTTGTTGTATTGGTGTGAACCATTTCATTGTCACTAACAATTTCTATGGTCGAAACCTGCATTCCCTGAAACTCAAACGAGATGGTGTTGCCTTCCAGTGTATAGGGAATGGACTGACCAAAACCGATAACACTAATCTCGGTGTCGCTGATTTCGAGAGTAACAGGGAAGCCGCTAACTTCAGTGTCCCATTGTCCCAGAACATATTCTGAATAATTAGGTGTGCTGGCACAGGCAAACAGCAAGACTGACAAGCAGGCAATGGCAAACAGTTTGTAGGCGCGTGTTACGTGATTCATGGTTTTTCCCTTTAAGATTGTGGCGGCAATAGTGAGTTTGAGTATGAGTTCGGGTCTACTTGTGACCAATACTTGACTTGGATGGTACACAATCTGTTTCGCAAACACTAGCGCCTCTGTGCTGGTATTCTGCGGCGCTGCCAGATCATTAATTAATGTTCATCTAAACAAGGAAAAAGTGCTTTGAAAGTCGCTTCTTATGCGGTTTTTGTCTGTATTCAACCCAATCCCCTTGCTTTCAAAAAAGACAGAACTGCTGTAATGTTGAGCAGTGAATTAATAGTGAACGTAGCGTGTTATTTTTATCGCAGAAAAAAATCTCTGCGGTAACTGAAAACTAATAGAAAAATAAGGTGTTTTCTTATGAGAAAATTAACAACAACGGTTGGCGTACTAGTCGCGACTATGATGGCGGTATCAGTAACGGCTGGCACGCTAACCGGTAAGGTGACCGACACGGCTGGTAAGGCAATGGAAGGCGTTATGATTCGGTTGACGAATTCCGACAATGTCTCAGAATCTGTTTACAGTAATGCTGAAGGTAGTTACGAGCTTCAAACCAACTTGAAGGGCGAACTGAAATTACGTTCTCGCTCTCCGTACTACCGCGATTCAAACGGTGTCGTTGATCTTGCTGCCAATGCGACAGTTAATAAAGACTTACAATTGGTTGCGATGACCGGCGACAGAGAAATTTCTGACAGCTTGCCTGCAGCCTACCACTTCGGCAACTTGCCGTTTGAGCAGGGTGATGACAAAGATTTTAATCGTTATCAGTTTCAACGTGATTGCCTGTCCTGTCATCAGATAGGTAATTCATTTACTCGCGTACCTCGCTCGGCCAAATCATGGGCTCAAACTATTCACCGCATGCATTTGTATGTTGGTAATTTTGATATGGAACTGCGCGATGCGCGCGCTGAAATTTTTGCCAAAGGTTTTGACGGCAAGCCACTTACTGTCAGGCCCGAATTCCCTTTGGCGAAGGAACTGGCAACGGCAAAAGTGTATGAGTATCCACTGCTTAATCGCGGTGTTCCCCACGACGCTATTGCTCACCCCAATGGCAAACTCTACACCGTTGATCAGTCATTAGATCATATGTCAGTGACCGATCCTGCGACAGGAATGACGCAGTACATTCCACAGAAAGGCAGTGAGTCCGATAAGTATCGCACCGCAGAAGGTGTTGCGACCTATGGCCCTGATCAGCGTCATGGCCCTCACTCATTGGATTTGGGTAATGATGGGAAATACTATGTAACCAATACCGGCAGCACCAGTATCGGCGTATTTAATCCAGAAACAGATCAGTGGGAAGCCAATCATCAGATAGATCCAGCAAGCGGTGCCGTTTATCCGCACAGTATTCGTGTTAATAAGGCGGGTATCGTTTGGTTTACGTTAGCGGGTTCTGAGAAAGTCGGACGTCTTGATCCTGTTTCCGGGAAATTTAACATTATTGATTTGCCCGAAGTGACTCCCGGCGGCATCTCTGGTGGAACCCAGCCCTACGGGATTGATATTAATCCACTGGATGACTCCATGTGGTATGGCCGTTTGTTCGGCGATAAGATAGGTCGCATTGATCCTGAAACCCTTGAGCCAACGGAGTATGATTCGCCTATGCGTGGTCCTCGTCGTATGCACTTCGATAAGAAAGGCATTCTTTGGGTGACGGGTTATTCAGAAGGCACCCTGGCTCGTATTGACCCCAACGGCTATAAAACCAAGGTCTACGATATGCCTGAATATGCGCCGGGTTATCGACCTGCGCCCTATGCTTTAGGTGTTCATCCTGATACCCAGGATATATGGATCAATGAAAATATGACGGACCGTTTTTTCCGCTTTATTCCTGATGAAGAGCGCTGGGTGGCTTACCCCATTCCTCTGACCGGGACTTACACGCGGGATGTAACGTTTACTCGGGACGGGCAGGTTTGTACTTCGAATAATCCTCTGCCAGCACCGGCGCTTGAGGGTGGCGTGTTGCAGATTTTTTGTATCGACACCGACTACAAGTCGAATGCTGCTGGCGGTCTTGCTTCTAGCAAATAACGACGAGCAGTTTGTTTGATAAAACGCCGGGCAATGCCCGGCGTTTTTATTCTCTTAACAAAACCATTAAAAAATTAGAAGGTGTTTATGGGAGCGGCATTAGATGAAGTGCTTGATCTGTTGGATCTTGAACCTATAGAAGTCAATTTGTTTCGTGGTCGTAGCCCGGAGACCAGAACCCAAAGAGTATTTGGTGGTCAGGTTATTGGCCAGGCGTTAGTGGCGGCATACAGAACCGTGGAGGAGCGCCACTGTCATTCTTTGCATGCCTATTTTTTACGTCCTGGTGATCCCAAGGTGCCCATTCTTTACGAAGTGGATCGCAGTCGTGACGGTAAAAGTTTTACCTCCCGACGGGTGGTGGCGATACAGCACGGCCGGCCAATTTTTACATTAGCGGCATCGTTTCAAAAGTTTGAAGAGGGTCTGGAACATCAAATTGACCTGCATACAGTGCCGCGTCCGGAAGCTGTGCAGAGTGAGACCGAATTAGTCGAAAAAACACTCGATACAATACCGCAAAAAATGCGGCCTTTTTTGTTGGCAGATAGGCCTATCGAGCTTCGGCCAGTGACGCCGCAGCCATTTGTTAATCCGCCAAAGATGGCCCCCTATCAAGACATATGGATTAAAGCTAATGGTGTTCTTCCCGATGATGTTCCGCTGCATCAATGTGTGTTGGCTTACGCGTCAGATATGACGCTTCATGATACTGCCACCTTACCTCATGGTGTTAATGGTTGGGAGGAGCGCGTGCAAATGGCGAGCTTAGATCACAGTATGTGGTTTCATCGGCCGTTTCGAGCGGATGAATATTTAATGTACTGTCACGACAGTCCGTCGTCTCAAAATGGAAGGGGTTTTAGTCGCGGTAATATTTATGCTCAGGACGGAACGCTCGTTTGCTCGGTTGCACAGGAAGGTGTGCTGCGTGTGCATGACGACAATTAGTTCCAGTTGACGAAAATATTGCTTCGATAGTGCGCATAGATAATCTGCGGTATATGCGGGTTCCGTTGAGGATTGGTGCAATAAGTCGGCAGCAGGGGACGCGCGTGGAAAAACTATCTTTCAATTACAATACGGTCAGAATCAGGCTGTTTACAGAGATTCCACTTTTAAACGGAAGTCTATTTCAGTACCCTGCAAGATGTAGGTCACCCGCTTCGAGAATCGTTATGAACAAAATTTTGTATGTATTGGCGTTAGTTCTGTTGCTGCCACTTGTTGGTTGTGAACAGGATTCCACCGCGTCCGCAACTGATATTTCGGCCGATTATCAGACGGTTACCGATATTCGACAGACAATGCTTTGGATTCTTGAGCCGGCAGCGGATGTGCTGTGGGATTCCGCCGGTACTATCATTACCGAAGAGGGTGACCGTGAATTGGCGCCAACAACTGACGAGGGTTGGCAGCATGTGATTAACAATGCTGCCGTTGTCGCTGAAACCGGTAATCTATTGATGATGCCAGACCGCGCTGCCGGAGCCGACTGGGTTGAATATGCCGGTGGCTTAACCGCAGCTGCGAAAATGGCTATTAAGGCAGCTCAGGATCAGGACAGTGATGCGCTATTTGATGCCGGTGGCCGTATCTATCAAGTTTGTAAGGCTTGTCATAGCCAATATTTGATTGAATCGGAAAGTTCGGATTGATGCCTGTTCGACTGTTGTTAAACTTCTTTTGTTTATTGCTTCTTTTTGGTTTTGTATCTGCGGCCTGGGGACACAACATCTCTGCAGAGAATGCCGAGTTTGTACTTGGTCTTAGTGGCGCTGCACCGGGCCCCTTTCTCTATCTTGGCGCCAAACATATGTTCACCGGATATGATCACCTGCTATTTTTACTCGGGGTGATTTTCTTCCTGTATCGTCCTCGCGATATCATCTTGTACGTGACTTTGTTTACTATTGGTCACAGCATTACACTTTTGTTAGGTGTGTTATCGAGTTGGCAGGTGAATGGTCATCTGGTTGATGCCATTATTGGGCTGTCCATCGTTTACAAGGCTTTCGAGAATATCAAAGGTTTTGAGACGCTGCTGCCATGGCCGCTGGATACACGGATTGCTGTTTTCGTATTTGGTCTTTGTCATGGTTTAGGGCTGGCCACCAAATTGCAGGAGTACGTTCAGAGCGGTGATGGATTGTTAGTCAATCTTTTGAGTTTTAATGTTGGTGTTGAATTGGGCCAGCTCTGCGCGCTGGCGGCCATTTTGCTGGCGTTATTGGGCTGGCGCAGCCGGCCGTCTTTTCAGCAGCAGGCTTTTGCGGTAAACACACTGCTAATGTGTGCCGGTTTTGT
>JBALTE010000017.1:4897-43367 GCA_036963965.1 Oceanicoccus sp.
CACGCTGTCGCCGAGCAGAGCTTTGCCAAGGGCCGCCAACAATCTGATAATGGCGTTTTGCGCGCGCCATTTACCGGTATTCATGGGTGGTATTTTCAAAACCGCGGTATGGGTGATATTACGCTTCGCTTACATGTTGCAGGTTTTTTTGACTATTCTGTCGAGATGACCGACGGCCCTATGCAACGTTATGAGTTTGAGTAGTATGGCGAGATGAAATAATAAATTGTGTATGTAGGTTAGTTAAACGCTCGATTGTTGGTATGCTTGGATGCAAATAGGCATATGACAATGAGCTGAAAAAAATCATATAAGAATAATTCGGAGACTAACGCCTGTGATAAACCAAGCCGTATACAACTTTGGTGTATGGTTAGATTCTATGGAATCAAGCACGATGCTCCATGAGTCTTTCTATATGTACAATTGGATCGAATCTACTCATGTTCTTTTCTTGATGGTTAGTTTGGGTATGTTGTTTCTCATTGACCTTCGCATGCTGGGTTATGCCTTTCCCAATGTTCCCGCTTCAAAAGTTGCAGAAAAACTGAGTGTGCCAATGTTGTTTGGCTTTGCGGTGATGATCATTACCGGCCTTTTACTGTTTTACGCGATTCCTGTGCGTTCGGGCCAGAGTTTGTGGTTTCGTATAAAAGTGGTGTTGCTGATTGCTGCCGCAGTGAATGCCTTTCTATTTCATCGGCGTATGAATCAATCGATATCATCCTGGGACAAAGACAGCAAGGCGCCAATGCGTTTGCGAATCGGCGCGATGAGTTCAATAATTTTTTGGGTCCTCATTGTCATTTGCGGTCGTTTGATTGCCTATGACTGGTTTGATTGTGCCCACGGGCAATCAGGTGTGATTGGCGCGCTGGCGGGCTGTGTTGAAGGCCAGGCGCAGTTTTAAACACACGACCAACAAAAATATCGCGCAGCCATAGTGTTGCGCAGCGAAGTTAACTTAAGGAGTTGCCCAATGTCCACATCTTCACTGGGTTCTTACTACAGAACAATGATTACTGTCGCTGTTGTGTTGCTGGCAATGGCATTTCTATTTTCAAGTCTGCGTATCGACACATGGGTGGCGCTTAAGCCTTTCTTTGAGTGGATGGGAACGACATGGTTTGGGGTTATTGGGACTACCTGGGGTGCCGCTTTTGCAGTGGTTGAGGCGTTTCATCTGTTGGCAATGGCGTTGATGGGCGGGGCGATTATAGTCAGTGATGGTCGCTTGTTGGGTATTGGCTTTTCTGAAATGGATGAGCGAGAAGTGCTGGATAAATCCCATAAGATATTTTCTTGGGGTTTAGCTGTGGTATTGCTTACGGGTGTTTTTATGGCCTGTGGTGTTGCTATGAAAATATATTATTTGGAGGTTTACTGGTACAAAATGCTTGCTCTGTTAGTTGGCATTTTGTTTGCCTATTTTGTTAAAAAACCGTTACTAAAAAAAGACTTGCAAGACATTAGCCCTCTGGTTCGCCGTGCGGTTGCGTTGTCGTCACTGGTGGTATGGTTCAGCGTTGCAGGGGCGGGTCGCTGGATAGGTTTTTCAGGTTAAGTTAGTAGCCTGGGGTAATGGTTAACGCCAGGCGATAAATTGAATGACAGGGGCTCAGCTATGAGTGATAACAACAAAGCAGGAATGGACGACTTGCAAATGTCGGCGTTGGCAGCATCCGCGACAATTCTCGTTTTTGCAGCGATCTATTGGGTAGTCCAAATTCAGGGTGTTAGAGAGATGCTGGATATGGCCTACGGATAAACTATTGTCCTAAAGTTGTGGTTCCGTCAGTAAATTGATGAGCCAGGCAATCCCGTCAACACCTGCTTCCCTCTCGCCGGCTAAAATTCCAGGCAGCGCATAATTACCTTCGTGGCAGGCATATTCATAAATCTGGCCATCTGTCGGCCGCAACGTAATTTCGCCACTCCAGGGTTGGCTATAGATATCGTCGTCTTCCACGGTGAACTGATAGTTTATTTCTGTTTCACTGGTGCGGGTAAATCGCTCGGTGACGATACTATTGGTACTCATTAACAGTTGGTGTTTGATTGCTGCACGTAAACTTTGCTGGGGGTGAAATCCCCGAGTTTTGACCACCAGTGTGTCGCCTTGCCAATGTCCCACCGAGTCTCCGAGCCAGGGTGTTATATTGTGTGGCAGTGCATTGCCATCAATGCGAATGGTGCGTGCAGCATGGTTCATTTCAACCATGATCATCACGTGCCCTGGCGATTGCACAATCTGGTAATTGTTGTTGTATAACACTGGTAACATGGGGGGGCCGCCGCTGGAGCCAAAACCTACCATGCAGCGGTCGCCCAGAAGTTGTTCTTCGGGATTGTTTCGCAATTGCGTTTTAATCAGTTCTTTAAAGAAGTCGTATCGACCGGAGAATCTGTAGGGTAGTTTGCCGTTATCCGGTTCCACAATTATTGATGAACGGGGCTGGTCATTGACTCGTAGTACCCGGGTGCCGGGATCAATCCATGCACTGTTGTAGCCACCAACGCCAACACCTGCCTCAAGATCACCTTCCGGCAAGGTGTCGTTATCTTCCTGAAATCCAGCGGCGTCGAGCTCTACGGCTGTTACTTCTGCGTCTGTCAGAATGAGCTGAGTGTGGTTGTCAGACCTTTCCAGTCGAGTAACGGTAGCGTTTGTCCAGGTGCCCTGCAGGTCAGGATCTCCCCATGGGTGTTTTGATGGGGTCCATGGCTCAGATAGGGCCGCGCCAGTCAAAGACAGTAAAAATAGCAATGTTGTTATCTTAAACATTAAATTCTCAATTACAGTATGGACATGTATTTAGTGTCTGGATTGCCATATTTTAGAATATGAAGTAGTCTCCGCGCCAAGCTTTTTAGAGGTAGAGAGGAAAAAATATGTCTAATCTCGAACAATTCCGCGCCGAAACCCGTTCTTGGCTCGAAGAAAACTGTCCTGAATCTATGCGCAAACCGATGTTGGATGAATCCGACAGTGTTGGAGGAGGGCGTAATCCCACCTTCAAACACCCTGACCAGAAGTTGTGGATGGATCGTATGGCTGCGAAAGGCTGGACTGTACCCACCTGGCCTACACAGTATGGCGGCGGTGGTCTGGACCGCGACGAAGCAAAAATTCTTGGGGAAGAAATGACCCGGCTACAGTGCCGCACGCCTCTCCAGGGTATGGGTATCTCGATGCTTGGGCCAGCGTTGCTTGAGTACGGTAGCGAAGCTCAGAAAAGCGAGCACATGCCAAAAATCGCCAGTGGTGCTATTTGGTGGTGTCAGGGTTATAGCGAGCCGGGAGCCGGTTCCGATTTAGCCAGTTTGCAGACTAAAGCTGAAGATATGGGCGACCATTTTCTGGTAAATGGCTCCAAAATATGGACATCTGGTGCCGATAAGGCCGATTGGATATTTTGTCTGGTTCGCACTGACAATACCGGCAGTAAGCACCATGGTATTAGCTTTCTGTTGTTCGACATGACCACGCCGGGTGTGACCGTTAAACCCATTCTGTTGATCAGCGGTCGTTCACCTTTTTGTGAAACATTTTTTGACGACGTTAAAGTACCCAAAGACAACCTGATGGGAGAGCGAGACAAGGGCTGGACTATTGCCAAGTACTTGTTAACTCACGAGCGCGAAATGATCAGCGGTTTTGGTCGTGGCGCAAAGAAAAAATTCTGTGAGTCTGCCGTTGATGCGATAGGGCTGGAAAATGGTCGCTTGGCGGATACCGTCCTGCGCACCGATATTGCCAAATTAGAGTTGAATATTTTGGCTTTCGCAAAAACCATGGAACGAGTTGGTGACGAAACCAAATCAGGTAAGGGTCTTGGCGCAGCGTCATCAATCTTTAAATATTACGGTACCGAACTGAACAAAACGCGCTGCGAACTGATGATGGATATTCAGGGCGAGCAAGCTCTTGGTTGGGAAGGTGATGGTTATAGTGATGGTCTGATGCCCAGAACCTGGCTGCGCAGTAAAGGAAATTCCATCGAAGGTGGAACCACTGAAGTGCAGTTGAATATTATTTCCAAGCGCGTATTGGGTTTGAAATAACGTTCATATTACCGGGCGCCTCTACCAATCACGTATTGGTAGATTGAGCGAAAACTGCTAATTGAGATGTGTTAGTTAGTCGAACAGATTGAGAATAGGTAAAGACGATGCCACTAGTATTAAATGAAGAACAATCGATGTTAAAAGATGCCGCTGCTGGTTTCCTTGCGGAAAAAGCGCCGGTTTCAGCGTTGCGAGCTTTACGTGACGAGCGCAATGCCGATGGATTTAGCCGTGAACTTTGGCAAGAAATGGCGGAAATGGGTTGGGCCGGTATTGCCATACCTGAAGCGTATGGTGGCCTTGATTACGGCTATGTAGGTTTGGGTTTGATTTTGGAAGAAATGGGTCGCCAGCTGACCGTTTCTCCGCTGCAATCTTCGGTATTGGTTGGAGCAACACTGGTCAACCTGGCCGGCACTGATGCACAAAAACAAATGTTGTTGCCAGCGATAGCTGAAGGAAAGCTGCTGATTTCATTGGCACTACAAGAAGGTCGTCATCACCGTCCGGCACAAACAGCCTTGCTGGCTACTGCTAGCAATGATGGCTTCAGTTTAAGTGGCGAGAAAGTGATGGTGTTGGATGCGCATGTCGCCGATAAAATTATTGTAGCGGCACGGACATCAGGCGCCGCCGGAGACGCCAGCGGTATCAGTCTGTTTTTAGTGGATGCTGATGCTCAGGGCTTAAGTTGTGAGCGGGTGATTATGGTAGATAGTCGCAACGCCGGTAAAGTCACGCTGAATAATGTTGCCGTGACTAAAGACGATTTGATTGGCGAATTAGACGGTGGTATGCCAGTGCTGGAAAAAGCACTTAGCATTGCTAATATCGGCCTGTCGGCAGAGTTGTTGGGGCTGTGTTTACAATCTTTTGAAACGACCATTGAATACCTCAAACAGCGTAAGCAGTTTGAGGCATTGATTGGCAGTTTTCAGGGGCTTCAGCACCGTGCTGCCGATATGTTTGCTGAGCTTGAACTGGGTAAATCTATGGTTTTGGCTGCTCTGCAAGCCATTGATAACGACGCCGATGACTTAGAGCTGATGGCTGCGGCAACAAAAGCAAAGCTGTGTGAAATTGCGGAAAACGTAACCAACGAAACCATCCAGATGCACGGTGGCATTGGGATGACGGATGAGTTTGATATGGGTTTCTATATGAAGCGCGCCAGGGCAGCGCAACAAACATTTGGCGATTACAGCTATCAACTTGACCGCTTTGCCTGTCTTAATGGTTTTTAATCCAACACTAGTGCCAATTCATTAAAAAGTTTAGTAGTCGTTTTATTGATATGTTGCGTACTTATCATAACGGTATAACGACGTTAAGTTTCGAACGAAAGTGATTACATAGAATGTAAGGAGAATTACAATGAATGTAGATATGTCCGCTGAGGAACTCGCGTTCCAGGCAGAAGTAAGTGAGTTTTTGGAGGCTGAATTCCCCGCCGATATCCGTAACAAGACCAACAATGGTATTGAGTTGGAGAAAGGAGACTTTGTTCGCTGGCAAAAAATTCTCGCCAACAAGGGTTGGGCTGCGGTTAACTGGCCGGTTGAATACGGCGGTACCGGCTGGACCTCCACGCAAAAATATATTTTTAGCAATGAGTGCGCAAAAGTAGGTGCTCCTGGTGTTATCGCCTTTGGCATGTCAATGGTTGCACCGGTTATTTATACCTATGGTAACGAAGAGCAGAAGAAGCGTTTTTTACCGGACATATTGGCTAGTAATGTTTGGTGGTGTCAGGGCTACTCAGAGCCCAATGCCGGTTCCGACCTTGCATCGTTGAAAACTACTGGTGTGCGTGACGGTGATGAATATGTTGTCAACGGCACCAAAACATGGACTACGTTGGGACAGCATGCCGACTGGATTTTTTGTCTGGTGCGTACCGGTGCTCCGGAGGAGAAAAACCAGGCCTCGATTTCTTTCTTATTGATTGATATGAAAACGCCAGGCATAACCTTGTCGCCTATCTATCTGTTAGATGGCTCTCACGAAGTCAACGAAGTGCATTTTGACAACGTACGGGTACCGGCAGAAAACTTGATTGGGGAAGAGGGGAAAGGCTGGACTTACGCCAAAGTATTGTTAACCCATGAGCGCACCAATATTGCCGGTGTAGCCAACTCTAAAAAGCGTCTTAGCGGTATCAAGGCCAAAGCTGCGGCAACCAGTGATGGTGGCCCCATGTTGAGTGAGAATTCAATGTGGCAGCAAAAAGTAGCCGATGTTGAAATCGAACTGCTAGCGCTGGAATACACTGAGCTTCGTACCTTGGCTGCAGTTAGTACCGGCAAAGCGCCGGGGCCAGAGTCCTCAATTTTGAAAATCAAGGGCACCGAAATTCAACAAGCAATTGATGAGCTCAATGTTGAAATGGCCGGTTATTACGGCTTGCCATTTGTGCGTGAACAGTTTGTTGCTGATTATGATGACGTTATGATTGGCCCGGGCCAGTCAGCTAACAGCGCCCCTAGATACTTTAATAACCGCAAAGCAACCATCTATGGCGGTAGTAACGAAATTCAAACTAATATTATCTGCAAGGCCGTATTGGGCTTGTAAGAGGGGAGACAGACATGGATTTTTCATACAGTGAAGAACAGCAAATGCTGCAAGACAGCATTGGTAAATTTATTAGTCAGGATTATGACTGGGATAGCCGTCAGGCCATCGCAAAAAGCGATCAGGGCTTTAGTACTGAGCATTGGCAACTGTTTGCCGAGCTGGGTTGGTTGACGGTTCCGTTTAAAGAAGAAGATGGTGGTTTTGGCGGCAGTGCTGTTGATCTTATCGTCATGATGGAAGAGTTTGGTAAAGGTTTGTTAGTCGAGCCATTCCTGGCCAATACGGTTCTAACCGGCGCGGCATTGGCAGAAGCTGCCAGTGACGAGCAAAAAGCACAATTACTTACTCCAATGATGGAAGGTGGTTTGCAGTTGGCTTTTGCCTATGCTGAGCCGCAAAGCCGTTATGAAGCTGCAAATGTTGAGTGTAAGGCTGAAGTTGCTGGTGACCAGGTCACAATTAACGGTCATAAATCAGTGGTATTGAATGGTGAGTCAGCCGAACAACTGTTGGTGTCTGTTCGCACGTCCGGCGCTACTGCTGACCGTGATGGTATTAGTCTGATTATTGTTGATGCAAACACTGCCGGTGTTCGTCGCCGCAGTTATGCAAACGTTGATGGCCAGCGCGCAGCTGACATCTGGTTTGAAAATGTTACTGTCCCTGCAGCTAACTTTGTCGGTGAAGTCGGCGGTGCCATAGAAGCGATTGAAGTTGCTATCGACAAAGCGGCATTGGCAGTTTGCGCTGAAGCAGTTGGTGCAATGCAAGTGTCATTGGATAAAACGGTTGAATACAGCAAAATTCGTAAGCAATTTAAAGTGACGCTTTCTACGTTTCAAGCCTTGCAGCACCGAATGGCGAATATGTTCATTGAGGTTCAGCAAGCGAAGTCAATTTTGTTGATGGCAGCGATGGAAATGGATCGTTTAGATGGTCGCGCGCCTAAAGCATTATCGGCGGCAAAAAGTCGAATTGGTAAAGCTGCTCGATTGGTTGGTCAGGAGTCTATCCAGATTCATGGTGGCATTGCAGTCACTGATGAGTTGGATGTTGGTCACTACTTCAAACGTTTAACTACCATTCAATTTTCGTTTGGCAGTACTGATTATCACACAACTCGTTTCGCAAATAGTTAAGATAATCCGCTCTACTATTCTCGCGTAATCGGGAATACGTCTCAAAAAATCATCGGCTCTTGCATAGACAGGGGTCGATGATTCAGCAATAAAGTTCATTTCAACTCAAGCATGGTAACAACTGCCTTACGCTTGCTTTTTATATCGCCAACCCCCTTTTATTGATATCGAACATTAACCAGATGTAACCTTTCAGGTGCAGGCCTTTATTTACAAGCCTGAAATATTGCGATACTTTCGAGACAGCTTTTGGAAAAATTGGTTCCATTTTCAAAAGAAATAATAATACTAATAAATTCTGGAGGTTAGCCCAATGGCTCTTAAACTCTCTGCAAAAGGCCTACTGGCGCTGTCAATTGCTGGCATTATATCCACCTCAGCAATGGCTCAGCGTAAAATCGAAGAAGTGGTTGTCACCGCCGAAAAGACGGAAGCAACCGTATCTGATACATCCATCTCTATCACCGCATTTACCGCCGAGAATCTAGAGGAGCTGGGGATTCAAAGCGCTGACGAAATGATTAACTATATTCCCGCAACCACACGAGATACCTACGATATTCGTATACGCGGTGTGGGGCGTAACTTCCGGGCGCTGGGTGGAGACCCCGGCGTCGCAACTTATTACAACGGTGTGTATTCACCCGACTTTGGTATTGCTTCATCGGAGAGTGGCCTCTATGACCTCCAGCGTGTTGAAGTATTGAGGGGGCCGCAGGGCACACTTTATGGTCGTAATTCCATCGGTGGTGCGGTTAATTACATCACCAAAAAACCCACCTTCGATTTTGAAGGTGAAGTGCGAGCGCAGCTCGGCGATTATGGTACGGAGGAGTTTTACGGTGTGCTTTCAGGTCCTCTCATTGCCGACAAGTTAGCGGGTCGACTGGTCGCCAGCCAACGTGACCGTGACGCCTGGATGGAAGATGTTGCTGGCAACGATATCGATTCTACTCACGACAAGAATATCGCTATCGCATTAACTTGGCTGCCAACCGATGACATCGAAATTAACACGCGGTTCAATGATCGCATATCCGACCGTTCAGTGGGTGGTCAGGTGTTCATTAACGAAGGTAGCGGCGCTACTCGAGGTACAAGAAATATCAACGAAGGTGTGTTGGGCTTACGTGAAGTGGCGGCAGGTACGGCTGGTGCATGGTCTTATACTAACCCCATTACCGGCGAAGAAAAGTGGGCCTTAAATCGCCGAGCTGGTATCGACGCCAATGAATTTCCTTACAACCCCAACCCTGCTTTTAATCAGAACCAGTTAGCAGGTCAAACTAGCGGTTCAAAATCAGATCCCAATAATTTGGTGGCGGTCAATCACGAGGGCGGTGATTGTCGTGTTTTCCCCAGTACTCTGAACAGCTGTAATGCTGAAAGGTTTGATCACGCTTCTGGCCATATTGAGGCGAAGTGGGACATTAATGAGCAAACATCACTCAGGTTTATTTATGGTCATACCGAATTTGACTATAGCTACAATCAGGATATTGATTATTCCAATGCTGATTTCACCAAGTATCGTCAAACAGTGCTTGAGACTGTCAAAAGCGATTCTTACGAAATGCAATTGGATTGGGCGCTGGGTGATAGCTGGACTGCAACGACGGGTATTTACTACTTTGATGAGCGTCGCAGTCAGGACTATTCCTTGAGCGATACCACTGAGCGTTACACCCAGCGCTTTGATTTTGATGACAATGTATTGAGCCCGGGGGCGGCAGCATTTTGGGCCGGACTTGGTGTTGGAGTCGGTAACGATGGTAGTTTTTTTGGGGCCTACCCAAACACACCACCAACTCTTGATGAAGTGGCTGACCATACCTCTGTTCTGTCAAAATGGGCTGGCGACCCTCGAGGTGACGCCTTTGTGCAAGCCAATTCCATCGAAAACGAATCATCGGCGGTTTATACGCAGGGTACCTATGAGTTTAATGAAGAGTTCAGTTTAACGGTAGGTGTGAGGTGGGCTGAAGATAAGAAAGCAGCGGTGGAAAAACGACGCCTGCGATTTGAAGAAGATCCACAAAATATTGGTGCAAATGGCGACCCAAGCTTTCTCAATTATACGCTGGGAGCTCTTCCTGGTTTGACGGGGCAAGCGGGCTATGACGACGCAACCGGTAGAACGGCACTGGCTATGTTAAACGTATTATATGGTCGCGCTACATGGACCGCAGACGGTATAGCACCGGTATGTGCCCTTGACGATGCCGCCTGTGCGACGCCCCTGCTACTCGGCGGGATTCCGTTGGCGCAAACGTCGGCTACCAGTGGTGATGATTCTTGGGATGACGTGAATTATCGGGTGAATCTTGACTGGACCCCAACTGACGATATTTTGCTGTACTTTTCAGTAACCACGGGATACCGAGCGGGAGGTTATTCCTTAGGTGTCACCGATGCACGTATTGCAACAGGTCCCGCGGGTATAGTGACTGAAATTGACGACCCTTTTTCTTACGATAAAGAGACGGTTATTTCGTATGAAATGGGCTACAAAGGTCTGCACCTGGATGGCACTTTACAGTTAAACGGATCAATATATCGTTATGAATATGATGATTATCAGGATCGTTTGAATGTATTTGACCCTGTTAGAGGGCGTTCAGTGAACATTGTCCAAAATGCTCCTGGTGCCACTAATACCGGGCTAGAAGTTGAAACACTGTGGTACCCAACGGACGAATTGTCGATAGGTGCTAACTACAGTTATACCGAGACTGAGTACAGTGATGAATATCTGGTGGTTTATCAAAATGATCCAGATTTACCGGGTTCTCTTTTCGGTAATGCGACGACTAACCCAGAGCTGTACCAGCGAGATGCTAATGGCTCCGAACTAAAACGGATTCCCAAGCATAAAGCGACGGTATGGGGCGGTTATGAGTGGCAGACGGAAGTGGGCGCAATTACTTTGAGAGCGACTTACTCCTATACCGGTGAAATGCAATCTAACGGCGTTGACGATGAATTAGACTTGATTCCTTCTCGCTATCAGGTTGATACCAGCTTGGCGTGGAGGAGTGTTGATGAGAAATGGCGTGCAAGATTATTTGTCGATAACGTCACCGATGAACGCAACATCCGTGAGATTAATACGGGTAATGAAGGCACCAACTTTAGACAAACTGGAACATTGTTGTACCCTAAATATTGGGGGCTCGATGTAGCTTATACGTTTGGCGGTTAGTTGGATCTCTCGCTCGATGACAGAGTGAAGGAGCTTTAAACAAAAAAGGGGTAAGCCGTTGGCTTACCCCTTTTTTTGTTAATTTCTTCAAGTTTTTTTAAGATTTAAAGACCACAACGTCATTAACGCTTTCACGGCCCACGCGGGTATTATTAGCGGGTACGGCGCTGTCTTCGTAGCCAAAGGTCATACCAAACAAAATGCCGGTATTGTCGTCAATGCCAAAAGCTTCTCTGACTACTTCAGGATAGTTTCTCATGCTGCCCATCGCACAAGAGCCAATACCATAAGCGGTTAACATGAGCATCAGCGATTGTGCGTACATACCAACATCGAGTGCGATGGTGGCACCAAATTTCTTTTCCATACCAAAAAATGCGACGTAGGGTGCATCAAATAATTCAAAGTTTCGCAGTCCGGCACGGCCGCGGCCTTCTCTATCTTCCCGGGTGATACCCATCTCACCATACATGGCCGCTGCGCAGTCGACCTGGCGTGTACGATACTCACCTTCAAAAGTGTTGTTGTAGTCAAAGTCATAGTTGGGTTTTTCACCGCCGATCACTTTGGCGATTAACTTTTCGCTGATAGAATCTCGCAGGGCACCTGATGCCACATATGTTTTCCATGGTTGGGTATTACAATTGGACGGAGCTAACTGCGCTTGAGTAAATACCGCGTTAAGGATTTCGTCCGGAATGGTTTTGTCGGTAAAGCCACGGACTGATCGGCGTGTCTGCAAGGCTTCTACCAATGACATATCGGGTAATTGAACGGTGCTCATCGTGTGTTCCTGTTTGGAATTTGCAAAGCGCGGTAGTTTAACGTTTTTAGGGACTGGGTGCATGTTTTCATGGTTTTTGGGATACGTTTAGCTGTTGGTGAAAGCCGATAGTGTGTAAGGGTGTCTCAGTACCGCGATTTTCCGTGACGCAATTTTCGCCAACAGCTGTGGCCGGGTGAGCTATATGCACAGATTGGTTGGGTTTTGTTAAACGAATCTCCGATTTACCGTCTGTTTCGGTCATGTAAATGTAGAGAAAGTCTTGATATATAGGGTCAAAACACAGTAAGTTAGCGTATTACGTCGAGAATAAAAAAGGGCAAACATGACAGAAGTAAATACACCTAGCCGTCAGGAATTGGCAGCTGCAGCTACGGCTCCCGGTCAAGACTATGAAATTGTTGCAGGAGAATTTTGGGGGCGCCCATGCCGGGTATTTAAAAATGCTCCCCAGACGTTGCGACATCTGTATGACGACAGCCGCAGTGACGAAACCTTTATTGTCTATGAAGATGAACGTTACAGTTTCGAAGAGTCCTGGGCGCGATCCGCACAAATTGGGCAGCTTCTGGTTGATAGTTACGGTATTCAAAAAGGCGATCGCGTTGCCATTTCAATGCGCAACTATCCGGAATGGATATTGAGTTTTAATGCGGTTACATCGATTGGTGCTGTTGCCGTTGCGATGAACTCGCTTTGGCTATCTGATGAGATGGCCTACGGTCTTAATGACAGTGGTGCCAAAGTATTGTTTGCTGATCAGGAGCGGCTGGATCGTTTGGAGCCGGTACGCGGTGATGTTGATGTTCATGTTATTGCGATTCGCCCGACAAAAGCATTAGGCAGTGGTGTTGTTGATCTCGAAGAGCTATTGGCCAATGTTGGCAAGGTAGATATGCCATCTGTTGATAATTTTACCGCTCAAGATCCAGCGACAATCTTTTATACCTCCGGTTCTACCGGTCACCCCAAGGGTGTTTTATCTTGTCACGGAAATATTATTTCAGCGCTATTGTCCTGGGAATTAGAGGCGGGTTTACACGCAGCTGAGTTTAATGTTGAGGCTCCTGAAGATCCGGGTTATCAGCTGGCCACCCTGCAGGGTGTGCCGTTGTTCCATGTGACCGGTTCACATGCGGTGATGTTGTCGTGCCATCGGGCTCAGCGCAAGCTCGTCTGTATGTATAAATGGGATGCTAACTTTGCAGCTGAGCTTATTGACCGGGAAAAAATAGCTTCTTTTGTTGGTCCTGCGGCAATGACAGGTGATTTAGTTGAGATCTCGAAAGAGACCAATTTTGATTTGAGTAGTTTGGCTGTCGTTGGCGGTGGCGGTGCGCCTCGCGCTCCTGATCAAGTTAAGAATATTGGCACTGCATTTGCGAACGCCTTGCCGAATACGGGTTGGGGTATGACTGAGACCAACGCTATTGGTACCGGTATCGGTGGTCAGGATTATCTTGATCATCCCGACAGTGCTGGGCGTACGGCCGCAATTGTAGATGTGCGCATCGCTGATGAGGACGGCAATGAAATGCCTACTGGCGAGCGGGGCGAGGTGCAAATCAAGGGCGCAACGTTGTTTGAAGGCTATTGGAATCGTCCCGATGCCAATGCCGAAGCCATGACCGGTGATTGGTTGCAGACTGGTGATGTTGGATTTTTCGATGAAGAGGGGTATCTCTATATCGTCGACCGGATTAAAGACCTGGTTATTCGAGGTGGAGAAAATATTGGCTGCGCCGAAGTTGAGGCGGCTTTGTTAGAGCACGATCAAATTCTCGAAGCGTCTGTTTATGGTGTGCTGGACGAGCGTCTGGGTGAAGAGGTTGGCGCGACAATCTATTGTGGTGGCAACAGCTTATCCGAAGAGCTGCTGCACGAGTTTCTGGTACAGCGCATTGCACGGTTTAAAGTCCCTCGCTATTTGAAAATTAGCGTTGAGCCACTGCCCAGAATCGCAACTGGAAAAATCGATAAAAAACGACTGCGGGAAGAGGCCCGGCAAGAGGCTTGATAGAGCGTTTACTTAAGCGGTGGTATTTATTGCCATTGGTCGGTGATAATTGCGGCTAGCGCCGCAATGCTGTTTTGCTTCGCTGCAGGCGTGGACCCAATGAACCCTTGGCGATTTGACCATTCCGGGTGATTGCGGGCAACGCTGATATATTTCATCACTTGCTTCTCGGCTGCTGTTTCCTTCGATTGAAATTTGTCCACGACAATTTGTGTTTGGGCCGCGTGGCCCCGGTGACGTAAAGCCAATGTCAGAGCGGTGTTTCGTCGCCAAATCAATCGCAGGGTATTGTCCTCGACACACAGGTATCGCTCGCCGCTGATATAGGCTATTGCTTCGCGCCCAAATTGTTTGCCTGTTTGCCAGATGCCGCCAAACAATGCGCCTAGTGCGGCGGCTGCCCCGAGGCTAACGCCGCCTACAGCCATATCTACGCCAAGGCCAATCGCGGCTCCTTTTGCTGCTGTACTCGTTGCTTTTACACCAAACAACTTCAGTGTTTCAGGGTCGAATAAATCCAGTTTCCAACTGTTTTCCGAAACGGGCAACAGGTCTGCGCCGTAGTCGTCGGGCTGAAACTGAAATAGCGCCAACAGTTCGAGAGTTGCTTTGTGTTCCCTTTTTCGGATCGCTTGCTGAAGCTGATCAGCGCTGCTTGAAAGAGCGTTATCCCCGGTGATTGTCTGTCGAAAGGCGGCGCTTTCAATTAAGAGTGTCGCCACACAATTTGCAGCGGCAATCAACAAAGCTTGCCATGATTCAAGACGGTGGTTTATCAATGATTCCAACGGCTGATGCCAGTTGTTTGTCAGCATGGTTTGCATTTTTTTATAGAGTTGCTGTTCGGCGAAAAAATCGTAAGCAACGGAGTCAAATTGAATCGAGGTATGCAGGTTCAATTCTTTCAGCAATGTTGTCCACTGATCTACACGGCTGTTTTCCGCTACGACAAAATTGAGTAATGGAAAAACAGGTTTTGCTGCAAGACTAATGATTCTTAACTCATCCTGATATTTTCCCAGCACTGGTTCTCGGGCATCGATCACATAAAATACCACGTCACATTCTAATAACTGCCTGACGACTTTAGCCTCTTGCGAAAAGCTGGTAGTGGCTTCTTTGGAATTGAGAAACAGAGTCAGTCGATCTGTTCCCAGTTTTTCACGACCATCATCCAGTTCTTCGATGGCGTCGAACAAGCCGATAGAATCTTCGAATCCTGGAGTGTCCAGTAAACGCACTATTTTCTGGCCGTTCACCATTAGCACTTGCGATTCAACATGGCGAGTGGTGCCTGGACTGGAAGAGACATCGCCAAAAGAACTGCGTCGTGTCAACGTCCGAATAAGAGAGGTTTTACCGACATTAGTATGACCAACAACGGCGATGTTCAGGGGTAGATTCACTTCACTTTTCACAGTTGTCCATCTCCCTGCTCAATCGAGCTATTTGCTGCGGTTGCAATTGCGCATCACACGCAGCCGATAGCCAATCATGCCATTGCTGTGAAGTTTGTTGGGTGCGGTGTTCAACCAGTAATAACCACAAGCTGGCTGGTTTATCGTTGAGTTGCCGGATGAAGCGGACAATACCGCGATCGGGGGTGGCTTCAAATCGGGCTAGTAGCAGAATGTTGTGAACATTGTGATTGCTTGCCTCGGTCAGTAGCTGCTCCCTGGTTGATCGATCAATAGCGTTAACACTGAGCACGGTAGGTGACAAATAATCCAGTCCGAGCTCCGACAACAGCGGCGGCCATTTGCCGTCGCACTCCAGCCCTGCGAGGCATACCCCTTCCAGTTGCTCCAGTTTAGCGATGGTTGCGGTATTTGACGCCGAAAAGTCATTAGTTGGGACGCGAGAATCCCGGTCATTATCAACAACACCTTCAGCAATCGTGTCAGGTGACAATCGCATTTTCAGCTGATAATAATAGGGTGTACTGAAATCGGGGGCGGCTTTGTTCCAGTGATGACGACGGACGAAAATCGCGTATAACAAAGCAATAGCCCGAGGGAGCAAACCATATAAGGCGAGGCTGGACAGTAATAAATTCGACCATAATAAGCGCAGTTCATCAGGGTCTTGTGGAGATTCACCAATTCGACTGGCGATGACGTGTTTAGCTGTTGGTAGCTCAATGCCAAGTAGGCTCGGTAATGTGGTGAGCCATTGGCTAATGTGGACGAAGGTGTTGCCATCGAGAATGGTTGTTTCCCAAACAAAGTCGAATTGGCGCGTTGAAAGCAGCAGCCACGCCATTATCAACGTCCCGCTTAGAAATGCTAACCAGAGACCGTGAGATATCACTGCCAGGTGCCATTGCTGGCCCCCTGTATTAGATATGGCCTGTTGCCAGGCTTGCAGGGCATTATTGTCTTGGCTGCGTTTTCTGCTTAACCATACTTGTAACGACATTAACCATGAACCGCTTTGGTTGTCAGTGTTCGGCCAAACAATCAACACCAGCCAAATGAACATTGATAGGGCGTTGACACCTAGCAGACCAAGTAAGATCCAGAAGAAATTGGCAGATGCTCGCTCAACGCCGGAAAATACCTCAACTGTTGCAAAGCCACCCAGTATAGAAAAGAAGCTGAGTAGTGCGATTGATAATTGCCGATAGTGTTTTGCGGGAGCTAACAGCTTATTCTTTTCGGCGGTTGAAAGCAGTAGGGTGGCTCGCTGTGCAATTGCCTGTTCAGGTGATAATTGTTGTTGCAGTAGCTGCGCTTCGGCCTCGTTACTACCAACTCGGGCTTCCCCCGACTGCTCTTGTAGGCGTAGGTACTCGCATTGAATAAAGCTCAGCAAATGATTATTGATGCTCACCGGATTTAATAACAGCCTGTTTAGTTCGTAGTGATGGTGTTTAGAAAACTCGTTATTCTATGGTAAAAAAGGGTACCATCTTATTTGTGCCTAAACACTCGAAATTCTTGTTTCAAAAAATATAACAACGGTTGGAAGACGCCAGGAGATATGAAAACGATGAGTTACACGACGATTAAATACGATGTAGAAGACGCTATTCTAACACTGACAATAAACCGTCCCCAAAAAATGAACGCCTTCACCAACGAGATGTTAAAGGAGATGATCGATGCATTCGATCGCGCGGATGCAGATGATGAGATACGGGCAATCATTGTAACAGGGTCCGGAGACCGGGCTTTTTGTGCAGGTGCAGATCTATCGGCAGGTGCAGATACATTTAACTATGAAGCGCTGTCGAAAAAATCGGGTGCGGAGGGGTCCAATCAGCCTCGCGAGAATGCAGACGGCGCAATAAAGGCTGATGGCTCTATCAATTGGTCTCATTCGTCAGTGCGAGATGGTGGCGGTAAGTTGTCTCTGCGAATTTATCAGTGCCTGAAGCCGGTAATCGCTGCAGTTAATGGTGCCGCCGTAGGCGTGGGCGTGACCATGCAGCTGCCTATGGATATTCGAATTGCGTCGGAGACCGCTCGATTTGGTTTTGTCTTCACGCAGCGAGGAATGGTCCCAGAGGCTTGTTCAAGTTGGTTTTTATCCAGAGCTGTGGGTATGTCAAAAGCGTTAGAGTGGACCTTTTCAGGTAAGGTATTTGGCGCTCAGGAAGCTTTGGATGGTGGCTTGGTTCGCTCACTACACAAGCCCGAAGATTTAATGCCGGAAGCTCGAAGAATTGCCAGGGAGTTTGCCGAGAACACCTCGCCGGTATCCGTTGCCTTATCCCGCCAAATGTTATGGCGGTTGGCGGCGACAAGTGATCCTATGGAGGCCCATAAAATTGATAGCAGAGGGATATTTTCTCGCGGTCGTTCGGGCGATTCAGCTGAGGGCGTTACCTCATTTCTGGAAAAACGGCCACCTAACTTCCCTGATAAAGTGTCACAGGATATGCCTGAGTTTTTCCCATGGTGGGAGGATAATGAATACAGCTAGTACGTATGTTGGCATTGCAAGGGCTGAGCGTTGTTAGAGCGTATCGGCCCCTGTTTGTTGAACAGCTTGCCACATAGCGTCAACTATCGGAGTTGCCAGTCCGACAGCGTGGAGGTGCTCTAAGGCCTTTTCTTCTGTCATGTGCTGCTGTTTTACCAGCACGCTCAGCATGCCGCATAGTTTGCCAAAGAAAAGTGCCTGAGCCAAAGGTATCATCTCTTGTAGCTCCGTTTGGTTCTCGAGCTCTTTTAGAGCAACACGAAATTGGCCATCCAAATCCCACTCACTGATAATCGCCCTTGAAGCCTTCAGCGAAAAGCGGTTGAGTAACTTAGCGAAAACCACGGGTGATGGGACAAGCTCCTTACTTGTGCTATATGCGTCGACAGTAGCCCGAAAAATCAGTATTTGACCTACAGATGACATCAATGCCAGCAACTGCGCTGAAAAGGCATCACAGATACCGGACTTTTTTGCGAACACCTGCGCGGCGATGGATGTGTCCAGTGCGGTAGCCCAAACAGTTTCTGAAAACCGGGGAAACAATTCTTTGGGAATATGAAATACGGGTCGCATTACCGAAGCAAAAACAACTGAGCGCAAACCGTCGTTGCCGAGTATGACAACCGCTTCATGTACATTTTCCACCGCTTTTTGCGATAGTCGATAGAAAGGAGAATTTGCTGTTTTTAATAGGTCGGCGGTTAGAATAGGGTCTTGGATGACAATCTCTACCAGCTCGGCTTTAGTGGTGTCATCATTTTTAACCGCTCGTAACAACTGTGGAATAATAAGCGGCTTGCCAGGGAGATATTGTTTGCTGCCAACAATGTCGAAATAGTTTTTGTTAATGGCATTAATGATCACTGCATGCTCTGGGGGAATTGAGCTTGCAATCGCATCGCTATCTATTGCCAATTGATAGACTTTTTTCTCTAACTGTCGAAACAAATTCTGGCTGGGCTTTGAACTATCTGGCAGTTCTAGAGTGATCTTTTGGTTGTTGTTTGCTGCCACATTTTTCCTGGCGGTCTTTTTATTATGAGTTCGTTGATGGGTTCTTTTGGTAGTTATGGTGTGGTAAGAAAATACAAACACACCGACAGAAATTACAGCGATAATAGCGACCCAATATGACGAGAAATCAGCGAACATGTTAGTCCTTGTTAGATAATGTGCTATCGAGTATAGAGTAAAACGGCCAAAAACATTTACTGGAAAGAGCTAATGTTTGTTCTAGAGCAATAGTTTCAGATTTACGAGCAGGGCTAGAACAGCCTGCTGCTCTACTCGATGTTTGTTATTTGGGTGTATAGCCAGCAGATACGCCTATTTCTTTATGTTCATCCAGGGAAAATACCACGATAGCTGCTCCTTGATCTTTGGGCGAGGGGGGTGCTTCCCACCCTTCCTTTGCGGCGTAAGCCTTAGACATATTCGACCAGTCCCGGACGTGATTATTTGTTTGACCAACAACCAGGGCAATATATTGGATGCCGTTGACTGCATAGGTAACAATCCCGGTGCTGGGGTTGTCGCTTAACTGGGTTTGCCACAATAGTTTTCCGTTAGCTTCGTCAAATACTTTTAGTGAAGGATCCATGTCGCCGGAAAAAACCAGGCCGCCACCTGTTGCTAACAGTGAGCTCACTAATGGCGTTTGCTGTCGATGAGTCCAAGCCAGCTGTTTGCTGTCGAGATCAATAGCTTGTAACCGCCCCATTTTACCGTCGTTACTGTCGGGGTGACTTTTTGGCAAAATGTTAATACCGGTAAAAAGCAGAGGTCCGCCTTTCTGGTTTGCTTCAAAGCAACCTTCAGTGAGAGGAACAAAGAGTCGTTTGCTTGTTGGATTGTATCCCGATGGTGGCCAGCTGCGAGCGCCAACAGCCGAGGGGCAAATAGAATAGGCGTGACCATTTCTGGGATAGGTAGCCGGGTTATGTGTTTTTTCTCCGGTGTCAGGATCAATCTTTGATATGACATTTTGTAAACCACTATCTATGGAAAACAAGTATTCCCCTGTTGCCGCATCCAGCGCATCGAGTATTGCCGCTTTGCCAATATTCACAACAACCTTACGAGGTTGGCCCTCAACGTTCAATTCCATAATCTGGCGCTCAAATGCCCAGTCCAAATCCCATTGATCATTGGCTTCATGTTGGTAATACCAAACCAGCTCCCCGGTATCCGGATTGAAAGCCAGCGTCGAGTTGGTATATAGCGCGTCGTTACTGACCCCGGTTTTATTGATGGAATCCCTCATGGGTTGGGTATCGTATGTTGGTGCGACGCCAAAATAGACCAGATTTAACTCCGCATCATAACTACCAGGCATCCAAACAGAGCCGCCACTGCGTTTGTCTAATGGCAAGTCGTTCCAGCTGTTACCCCCGTGTTCTCCGGGTCTTGCCAGTGTATGAAAACGCCAGGCTTCTTTGCCACTGTTTACGTCGAGAGCGAAAATGAAACTGCCGCGAGGGACAATGCTGGCAACAACACCCTGAATAACTTTGTCGCCGGCGACAACAGGTGCTGTTCTCAGGTCATAGCGTTGATAGTCTTCGCTGAGCTTTACGTCGCTGGTTGCTATCGACGTGTTCCATAAAACATTTCCGGTTTTAGCATCTAACGCCAGCATTCGCATGTCGGATGTGGGAACAATGACTTTGTTGCCGTGAAGTGCGATACCCATTTTGCGACTGGATTCCATTGTTGGTTTGTGTTGATGTCGCCACAATATGCTTCCGTTAGTTGCGTCTATAGCCAGTACCGTATCGGGGAAGGTATAGAAAAACATAACGCCATCATGGACGAGCGGCGTAGGCATATTATTACCAGGGGGTAGTGGTAATCTCCAGCTGGATTTTAGTTGCATAACATTAGATTTGTTGATTTGGTCTAGTGGGCTATAGCCTTTACTATCGTTAGTGCGGTGCCAACTTAACCAGTCACTAGGTGATGGGTTGTTTAGCATTTCAGTGGTAACTGGAGTTAGCTTGTCGAGTAGAGTTGAATAGCCAACTGTTTCGAGCACGGTTGCGATTTGTGGGGAGTCTCCGCTACCGCTTGGCAATATGAGTGTAGATCGGCTGGATACGTCGCTGGGGAATGCCAGGTCTCCGGATTCGACTTCTGCAGATTGCAGCATATGAGCAAAAATATTTGCGTAAGTTTCATCGCTTAAACTGTTCGGCTTCAGTGGCGGCATTCGCGTCACATGGGTCATCACTGTACTCACCGGCTTGCCACCCCACTTAATGAGAAAGTTAGCACCACCGATGGCAGGGACAACCCCCATACCTTGCAGGTTGACTGCGTGGCAAGAGGCACAATGCTGTTGGTATTCTATTTCCCCAGCGTTTGCTTGCGCTGTAGTAAATTGAACAACTGGCAATGTATTTGGCTCTGTTGACGCCAGTAACGTTGACGATACTAAAACGAGCGTTAACCCCATCAACGATGCCCGCTTAATCAGGTTTTTTGAAATACGGTGGGAAAACATTTTTATCTCCTCTAACGGATGCTCAAAGTTAGTTGGTCATTCGATTTTAGTATGCTTTAACATGACTCTTAGCAACAAGATGAAAGCGCCAAAGATTAAATACCATTGAAAATTGTGCCCCGATCGAAAAGCCAAGCCACAACCCGGTTATCCCCATCTCTTTGGGAAATGCCAGATAATAGGCCAGCGGAAACCCGATGATCCAGGTTGTGCACAAACCGACAATGAGTGGTAACCATACGATGCCAAGCGTTCTCTGTCCGGTAACACAAACCATATTGATGCTATTGAAGGCGAAAAAACTACCGAAAACTAATAGCGCACCAATGGTGAGTTCGGCGACTTCTGCATCTGATGTGAAAATGGCAATCAGGCCAGCGGCATTGGCTAAAACTAAAATGCCCAAGCCGGCACAGAAGACAAAGGCACAGCCAACACCGATCGCCCCGGCCGTCCACTGTCCTTGTTTGTCCCCCTTACCAACTGCGTTGCCAACTCGAACGCTGGTAGCGGCGGCTATCCCGATACCGCCCATCATAAAAAAGCTGGCGACATTGACAACTATCTGAAAGGCGGCGAGGGATGTTTTCCCCATAAAACCTGCCATTGCAGCCTCTGCTATAAATGCCATCATTTCAAGTGCATTCGCTATCGATAGCGGTATGCCGATACGGCGAATTTTCTTGCCCATGGCTGCCAGTTCGTCTTTTGCGATTTGGCCTAAATTTACCAGTCCGTAGGAGGCGCGGTCGTCCATTTTAAAAAACACATAGAGAAAGAGTGCTGAGGAAAGCCAGCGCGCGGCAGATGAGCCATACATGGCGCCTTCAGCTCCCATCGGATCAAACCCGAGATTGCCGTAGACCAGTACCCAATTGAAACCCACATTCACAATATTGGCTAGAAACATCATGTACATCGCAATGTTGGGCCGCTTAATCCCTTCCATCACTGCGCCGGTTGCAGCAGAAATCATGATGGCGGGCATCCCCCAGGCAAATGCGATCATTACTTTGCCGGCTCCTGCAGAGATATCCGGTTGCTGCCCACTTAATAACAATATGTCGCCACCGAAGTAGCTGAGCCCGAGGCAGATAACACTGAAAATGAGTCCGTGTTTCATTGCCGAAACCCAGATAACACCAACTTCTTTGCGGCGGCCTGCGCCGTTTGCCTGGGCGGTCAATATGCCTGCGCCCATTAACAGCCCCATGCCCAACATCAGTAACCAGTAACTGGGGGGGAGGCCAATGCCAAGGTAAGCTAATTCTGCGGCGGCAACGTGGCCGACCATTGCACTATCGACAACTTGTAATGCCATCACGCCGATACGTGACATAAATACTGGAGCGGCGAGCTGAAGTGTGTCCTTGATTTGTTCGGGAATGGGTTGGTGCTTGATGGTTTGACTCGTTGCCGGACTCATTGATGAAAAGTAATCCGTCTATGGATACGAGCGAGTGGGCTGAGAAGCTCAGCCCGAGTGATGTCAACGATATTAAAACTCAATAATAGCTCTACCGCTAATTTTACCGCTTCCCAGACGGATGGTGGCTTCGTTGATGTCGTCAATGGAGTACCGCTCCGTCACCAGTGCGTCCAGGTCGAGATCACCTGATCTATGCCAGTCGACATATTTGGAGAAGTCGCGTGATGGTGTGCATGAGCCAGCAAAACTGCCGATGAATTTCTTTTCGTTTATCAACATGTCTATGGCATTCAATTCGACACTGGTGCGCGGAACACCGACCAAAATAGCCGTGCCACCATTGTCTACCCCGAAATGACCACCACGCACAGCTTGCGGGATGGTTTCCATGGTCTCTTTAACGCCGATACAATCAAATGCAAAATCAGCACCGCTGATATCTTGCCCCATAAAATCTCGCTTTCCGGGGTGTTGGGTTAGCGCTTTGATGGCTTCTACGGGGTCTTCTTCTTTGCCGTTGATAGTATGTGTGGCGCCAAACTTGCGTGCAAATGCTAACTTATCAGCGTCTAAGTCCACCGCAATAATGGGGTTGGCTCCCAGTTTTTTTGCGGCAACAATTGCCGACATACCTACGCCGCCAACACCAAAAATAGCTACACTGTCTCCGGCTTTGACACCGGCCGTATTTTCAACGGCACCGGCACCCGTAATAACAGCACAGCCGATGATTGAAGTGACTTGAGTATCGATGTCGCCTTCTACCTTAACCACATATTGCTCGTCGGCGATGGTATGAGTAGCCCATGTAAAAACCGCTTGGGACACCGCTATACTGCCGTCAGCTGTTGTCAGCGTTGCAGATTCTGGTGCCCGCGGAGTGTTAGCGGCATCTTTGGGAACCCAGGTAACTAAAACGATATCACCCTCACTGAGCCCATCAACTTCGCTGCCAGTTTGTAACACCACGCCGGTTGATTCGTGCCCCAACATCAGTGAAGAATCTCGATCTTCGGTGCGCATTTGGTGCAGCTGGCTGTGGCAAATACCGGAGGCAAATTGTTTGACCACAACCTGGTGCGGGCCGGGATCGGGAATTATCAGGTCTTGAACTTCCAGAGTGTTTGAACCGTTGGGTAAAACGACGACGCGGGCGGGTGTGCTCATAGTTGGACCTATCTGATTGAGAGGGTGGATGGCTCGTAAGCCTGGCATTGAACGTAACTTCTGTTGAGCTGTTACAGAGACACAGAGATATGGTTACGTTTCTGCGATTTTTTGTTGTTATTAACTCTTGGTTTTCTTGATGATTTGACCAGCATTATTGACAATTGCAGTGCTAATATCAATGAGATTACATTACGTCTTCTCCATAACGTTAGTAGCCCAAGTACTCGGTGTACTGTGAATCTTTATCGGTGGAGAATTCAGGTGACTCCTCTATCTTTCAGTGCTGCAATTTGTTGTGGCGTATAACCCAGGCTTTGCAATATTTCGCTGTTGTGCTCACCGAGCTCAGGCGCTCGTTTGGGGCCTACCTGATCGAGGTTGGAGATCTTAATGGGGTGATTAATAATAAATGGCACATCAATTTCTGAATCAGATGGCGCCACCACCATTTTATTGATAATCAGTTGTTCATTTCTGACCGCTTCATCCACCGTCGCAACTAATTCGATGGGTACCATTTTGGCTTCAAAAATAGCCAACCATTCGGCAGTGTCACGGGTTAGCAGGACATTCTGGATAAGCGTCGACAATTGCTCCCTGTTTTCATACCAAAGCTCCGGTGTGGCGAAACGCTTATCGTTGACTAAATGAAGCCGATCAATACTATCGAGAAATTGCAGAAACTGTCCTTCGCTTCTGATCATGGTTAGCTGCAACCAGCGATTGTCTTTAGTAGCGTAAACATAACCGGTGGCTGCGGGCACTCGATTGGCGGTGCGATAGGCATCCATATCGCCATTTGCCAGAGCCCCTGCCGCAATACTGGAAGCCGACCACAGTCCATTCGCTAGCAGTGATGTGTGCACCATAGAACCTTCACCGGTTCGCTCTCTATTCAGTAAAGCGGTAACGATACTGGCATATAACGCTATGGCGGTGGGGTGATCGCCCATTCCCGGTAGTGACTGAGAAGGTTTACTGCCAGGGCTGCGGACTAAGTCCATTAATCCGCTGCGGGCCCAGTACGCTAATAAGTCAAAACCTTTGTTATCCTTTTCGGGACCTTCCTCTCCAAACGCCGAAAGAGACGCATAAATCATTGAAGGGTTGAGTGGCTTAATATCGTCATAGGAAAGTTTGAGTGAGCGGCGAACACCGAAGGGCTGGTTGGTCACATAAACATCGCAGTCGGCGATCAGTTTGTGCAGTATTTCAATGCCCTCGGGGGTTTTCAGGTTTAGCGTCAGGCCCTTTTTGTTACGCCCATCCATTTGCCAGAAATAATTGCTGTCGGCATCGGGCGTTGTCGGTATGTCTGATAACACCCGCAATAAGTCGCCTTCCCCCGGTTGCTCGATTTTGATGACGTCGGCGCCAAAGTCCGCAAGAATGGTTGCGGCGACTGGGCCGGCAACAACGGTCCCGACATCCAGCACCTTAAGGCCAGAAAAAATATAGTCATTCATAAAGAGGTCTTCACATTGATTTATTGATGCTAGGCTAGAATATCCCCATCGTTACGCCGGTGTCGAATGGTGTCGGTCAGTGTTGGATCGTCGCCAACTGCAATGATGGTCTTACCAAAGTTTTTACCTGTCAGCATGGCAGCAAAGGCTGTTGGCGCTTGCTCAAGGCCGGTCCAGAGATCTTCCTTGTATTTTACCTTGCCATCGGTAATCCATTGCGACATCGTTGCTAAAAACTGAGCCTGATGGTCCGCCACAAAATCGCCTACAAAAAGCGAGTGGACGGTCATCGCTTGTTTATCAAAGGTGGTTTGACCGATGTTGTGCCAGCTTTGCAGCGGGTCAAGTCCGTCGGTATTGCCATATTGGGAGATGAGTCCACAACGAGAAATTCGTGCTGATTGATTGAAAAGGGGTAAAACGGCGTCGAAAACCTTGCCTCCAACATTCTCGAAATACATGTCAATACCGTCGGGACAGGCGTTAGCCAGTTGATCGGAAAAGTCTTCACTGAGGTGGGAAACGGCAGCGTCAAAGCCGAGCACATCTTGCAAAAAGTCGCATTTATCCTGAACGCCGGCGATACCAACAACGCGGCAGCCATAAATTTTGGCTATTTGCCCGGCTATTTGCCCAACACCTCCCGACGCCGCAGAGACCACAAACGTTTCTCCGGATTGTGGTTGGCATTGCAGTGCCGTTCCGGCATAAGCGGTCAGACCCAGCATACCCAGTGCGCCAAGAGCGGTTGAGATAGGTGCCAGTTCAGGGTCTACTCGCCGAGGCAGCATGTAACCAAACGTAGAAATCCCTTCACCTGTTAGGCCATAGTCTTGCCACCCATTGGTGTTAAAGATGATATCCCCCTCATGGAATTGCGAGTGGCAACTTTTTATCACCGTTGATACTGTTCGGCCATGGCAAACATCGCCCGGTTGCTCGACGCCACTTCGACGTCGCCCCCATTGATAGGGATCCAGCGAAAGATAGAGGGTGCGACTAAGGCATTGACCGTCGTCGGGTTCAGGAATTGATGAGCTTTCAAGCCGAAAATCTCCGTCAGAGGGGTATCCCCCTAATGGCGTTCTGGCGAGTATCCATTGACGATTGTCCGACGGCAGCTTTGCCATATTATCGTCCGGTAAATTCGGGCTTGCGCCGTTCGAGGAATGACGCCACGCCTTCCTTGAAGTCTTCCGTATCGAACATGCCCGCGAGGTGCATCATCAGCTGATCTACTGAGGTATCGTAAGAT
The DNA here is from genome assembly GCA_036963965.1 of Oceanicoccus sp. GTDB lineage: Bacteria > Pseudomonadota > Gammaproteobacteria > Pseudomonadales > Dasaniaceae > Oceanicoccus. The sequence continues at coordinate 31,437 of JBALTE010000017.1, forward strand.
TGCTCAAGTCCCATACGCATCATGCGTTTTGTGGTTTGGACGGCTAATGGCGCATTATCTGCTACCTCTTGTGCCCACTCCATTGCGACATCCATTAGCTGGTCGTCGGGTACAATGGTGTTGACCAGGCCAATTTCCAGGCTTTCTTTAGCGTTTAAAACCCGTGCGCGAAAATACAGTTCAGACGCTTTAGCCCATCCTATCAGCCGGGGTAGCAGCCACGTGCCGCCACTTTCAGGAACCACATTTCGTTTTGCAGTTAAGGCGGCCATTTTTCCTGACTCGCCTGAAATTCTCATATCGCATAAAAGCGCAACGTCCATGCCATAGCCCGCAGCTGCGCCATTAAGCGCACAGATTACCGGCGTGTCCATATTCCACATGACGTTGATCGGTGCATCGCGAAGGTCGAACAGTTTTTTAGGTCTTTTGATTTCTGTTTTATCGCTACCAATGCCACCTTGACCCACATCCACTAAATCCAATCCGGAGCAAAAGCCTTTACCGGTTCCCGTTAAAATGACACAGCGAGTATCGGGATCATTGTTGGCTTCAGTCATTTTTACTGATAGTTCATTGAGCATAATATGACTGATGGCGTTAAGTCGATCGGGGCGATTCAAGGTCATAACAACAATATTGCCTCGTTGTTCGACCAATAGTTCGTCGGTGCTGGAAGGTGTTATAGCCATGATGAGCTCCTGTTTTCAATGATTCGTTTTTATTGAGTGTACGGTTCGACGGTGTCTTCAGTTGTTAAGGTGATGATCGATTAATTTTTTAACAATGCCTTCGATTTTTCGTTGATGCAACCATTGGTTTACATATTCTTTAAGGTGAACATCGGGTTGAATCCAAAAACCTTTTTCGCTAATTGACAGGGTTTTTTCTGGCATTGTTGCACAGAGCAAATTCGATTGATTAGATTGTAGCATGACCTCAATAGCATCAGTAATCATCACATCGGCGCGTTCTTCGGTGATCTCTTTGAAGATGGTCTGATTGTTGTCAAAGACCCGCAGGTTTGCTTGGGTAAGATTCTTTTCTGCAAATTTAAAATTAGTGCCGCCAGGATTGACAATAACCCGTGTCGTCGGCTGGTTAATTTTTTCCAACGAGTTATATTTTGATTTATCCGCACAGCGAGATATTGGGGTTTTTCCTCCCCGATGATAGGCCTGCGAGAAAAACCCAAGCTGTTGCCGCTGGAGGTTGATCGACACACCACTCATGGCAATATCAAACTTTTGGTGCTTGAAATCACTGGCCAGTGTGGGCCAGGACGTTGGCACAAATACCAAATCGACATTGAGGGATTCTGCAAGATCCCGGGCTAAATCAATATCAATACCGGTATAACTACCGGTCTTTTTGTCCAGCCACGAAAAAGGCGCATAGTCGCCAGTGGTACCGATACGAATTTCTCCGGCGACCAAAATAGTCTGCAGACGATTGTGATGGCTGCTGAGACGAATATTCTTTAGGGCGGATAGAAGTGTTAGCGCTGTCTGTTGGCTCAAATGGTCCACGTTCACAATGTGTAGGAAACGGGTTTTCAAATGCGCTGGATTGGCTTGTTGTAAATTGTTGTATGACAATTCAATTTGTCGCAATATTTGATCCCCCAGACTTATGAGTTTAGGTCTGACGGTGTTTACCAAATCTGCTCCCTGTTCCGGTGCGGTTGATCTATGCCACTGTTGAAACCAGCCAGTTTGAATTTCTTTTGCCGCTTCGATCTGTAGAGTGAAAAAATCTCTGGATGTACTGCCGTCTAGATTAAATCGTGTTGCTGCGGCCGCTGATTTTTCAAGCACTTGAGATTCGCGTGTTTGGTCTTCAATGTTCAGTTTGTGGTGCCATTTATATTTGGCCACATCGTCCATATGGGATAAGCGTTGCTGAATGAGTTGAAACAGGGTAGTGATCGAAGGATCTATTTCGGTGCTCAATACAGCGTTTGATTGAATCAGGCAAAGAATAATAAGAGGTAGTCGCAGTAGGCGTGGCAATAGATTCATAAACTAACTGTGTTTTGGTTTGGCAGGTGAAATCTGCGTTATTAGAAAGCGAGTGACTACAGAGCTGTAGTCACTCGCCGATGTTCGAGGTGTTTAACCCGCGCGCAATTGTGCGATCATTTCTTTGCGTTGATCAATGTCAGACACGAAGCCAAATTCAGCTGAGGTTCTATCGACAATATCGCCATAGCGCGCAAGCATAGCGCTGACCAGCTTGTCGGGTGTGGCAACAATGCCAAATACATCGAGCATGTCGTCGCTTATAAGCGTCGCCATATCATCCCATCGTCCCTGTTTAGATAGTGTATTCAGTTCCAGCTGTAAATCGCCCCAATTATGCTGCTCTAAAACGCCTTTGTAGGCAGGTGTTGAACCATAAAAAGAAATCCTCTGCCGGGCTACCAGGCGGGCGGCTTCAAACTGCTCTTCTGTTTCTCCGGAAATAATAAAGGGCGTGTAAGAAACTTCAATATCCGAACGACTGCGGCCTGATTTCTCCAGACCTTTGGTAATGGCCGGAAGTGTGACATTGCGAATATATTGCTCATTACTGAATGGGTGCACAATCATTCCGTCAGCTACTTCGCCGCAAACCTGCGTCATTAATGGGCCAACGGCGGCCAGGTTTACCTTGGGTGCGCCATACTCAATATTCTCTGGCGTAAAAGCTGGTGTCATTAATGTGTGGGTATAATATTCACCAACAAACTCCAGTGGTTTGCCTTCATACCAGTTTGCCCAGATTGCCCGCATAGCCAGAATCAGCTCACGCATTTGTGCCCCAGGTTTCCCCCAGGGCATTGAAAATCGCTTGGTAATATGAGGTTTTATTTGCGAGCCCAGCCCCAGTGTAAAACGGCCTTTTGAATAAGCATTCAGATCGTGAGACAGATTGGCTAATATCATCGGACTTCTGGCGAAAGCGACGGCTATGCCAGTCTTAAGTTCAATTTTCTCGCTGTGTTCGGCGGCGATGGCCAGAGGCATAAAGGGGTCGTGATTCATTTCCGCAACCGAGGCGCCATCATAACCTACGTCTTCCAGCTCACGAATTTTGTCAGCTACTTTTGCCAGATCGGGTGGTAATCCACTATCTATTTTCACAACATGAATCCCTATTTATGGTTTTATTGTCATTAGTGTATTGAAAATCGCGCTCAATAAAAGAACTGCCTTTGCTGCTGTGTTAACCGCCTAATCATATATCACATTTCAGCAATTACGAAATATGTCGTTTTTCGGGCTCAGATCATGGTTACAGGTTTTCGTCTGTGGTCTGTAGCATCGTCTAATTGATTTAGCGGAGTTTTATGTGGATACTTATTAGCGTACGGAGGGTTTATGAGCCCTGACTGCTCGATGTGAAATAGTAATGTAAAGCGTTATGAGGGTTTCGATATGAGTAAAAAGAAAGAAGAGCGAGCCAGACAAAAACTGCTTTCTACACCCTGGTGGAAAGTGAAAGATAATTGGTATTTCATCAGCATATTTTTGGTCATCGTTGCCATCGTCGCACTTTCTGCTGTTTAAGACAGCATATTGTGGGTTTATCACTTTCAGAAAAAGCAATTAGCTCACATTGAACGCTGCCTTAGAGTTACAAACCATCGACGTTGCAACAAAAAATCGAAACGAAAGGCAGTAAAGCTGGCTTGTCGTTTTATGCATTTTCGCTGATAGAAATGATAACAAGGCATCCGCCCCGACGGCTTTGCCTCCGGCTCGAGAGACGTTTATTTATCTACTCCGAATAGGTTTCAATCAAAAAAACCGATAACGCTGCTCGTTGATCGTCAGTCAGTGGATAGACGGGCATGGGAGGATTTGGGCGTTCGATAAACTTCGCCAGTGTTACGAGGTCATATTTTCCGCCAATATTCTCAAGCGGTTTTACGCCACCACTATCTGCGTGGCATGTTGAGCATCGAAATTGGGCGAATAGAGTGGCGCCCTCTGCCGACATTGCCGATTTTTTCTCAGGGTCAATAGCCGCCAGGGTATCGCTGGCGTTAAACGAAGATATTGATGTGGGTAACGCTATTTCTGTTTGCTTTTCAGCATAAGCGACGCGATAGATTACGTTGGCATAGTCATCGGATATGTAAATTGCGCCATCCGGTCCCTCGGCAACATCGGCTGGCCGACCAATGGCATTGTCACCCTGCAACAAGCCGGACAAAAAGTCTTTCTCGATAATCTGGTTGTTTTCACCAGTATGTAAGGTAACAACTTTATAGCCATCTTTATCGGTGCGATTCCAGGAACCATGTAGGGCGACGATGGCAACATTGTGGTATTCCTGCGGAAAGCTTTTACCGCGAATAAAGGTGATACCAAGAGGCGCATTATGTGGTTGGAAATTAAAAGCCGGTGCAATAGACGATTCAATGATTGCCTCATTGCCTTTACCAAAATCAGGATCTGCTACTTTGTCGTTATTGGCGTAAGGCCAGCCGTAGTGATTGCCTTGTTCTACTTTATTTAGTTCGCAGTAAGGGAAGTTGTCCCCGAGTAAATCCCGGCCATTGTCCGTTGCATAAATTTTTCCATCAACTGGAGACCAATCGAACCCCGCGCTGTTTCGTAAACCGCGGGCAAATATTTCTTCATTGGAACCGTCAGGGTTGTATCGAACCATGGTGCCACGTCGCTCGTCTTCCTCTTCGCAAACATTGCATGAAGATCCCATGGTGACATACATCAAACCATCGTCGCCAAATCTCAATGTTTTTCGCCAGTGATTTCCGCCGGGCTGAAGTCCAGTGACTACACGTTGGTAATCGCCAATCGTTGTGCCATTTTTATGATCAAACTTAATGCGGCCTATAGCATCGGTTTCGGCGATGTATAACCAATCATCGAAAAAATCCATGCCGTTGGGTCCATTCAACTGGTTAATCACAACACGACGGCCATCGGCCTTGCCGTCACCATTTTCATCGCGCTCCAATAGGATAATCTGGTCCAAATTGGGGTTTGCTACCAACAAATCGCCGCTACGAGTAAACGTTAAAAGCCGGGCATTCTCGACTTTTTCAGCATAGAGTCCAATTGAGAATCCTTCAGGCACCATAATACGCGTGCCTACAGTAGTGGCATCAAATTCTTTTCCAGGGATTGGGGTATTTACGGCACCGACAAAAACTTTCATAACAATGTAAAGGGTAAGAAGGAGGACGACAATAACGATTGCTATATTGCGTATCCATTTTATTGGTTTGGTCATTGCTTATGTCCCAGTGTTGTAACGATTGTCATTATTCGGTTAACACCATAAATGCTACATAGTGGCCACGGACCAAAAGCATCATGCCAACTGTCAATTGTGATAGCCAGAATATTGCACGGAAGTAGTACGGTAGGCGTTCGGGTTGTTTAACTTCTTCAAAACCGAATCTTTTGTAATAGGGAATCAGGTTGGACTCGCACATCAGCCATAGAGGGCGTTTGCCGCGTTGCATTAATGCATCCATCAATACTCTGGAAATACCTCGGCCTTGGCCGTTTTTCACCACGACCAAAGACGCCAGCTCTTCTGTGTCGCCATGTTGTTTGATCTGCCCACATCCGAGAAATTCTTCATCGTCACCGGTAGCAACAATAAATCGCTGCCAGTTTAAGCCCATAGGATTTAGATTATTCTGAAGAATGAGTTTCCGAATAAATGTCTGGTCGGCAGCTGTGGCTGGACGTATTTTTACGGTGTCCATGTGTAAGTACTCATTGTCTTTGATGCACTGGCACAGGATAGAAAGGGGTAGAGCATAAATCGAAATGGAGCATCGAATGCTCCATTTCGAATGCGCAGTTTACATCCGTTCGATGATTGTTGCGTTTGCAGTACCGCCACCTTCGCAGATAGCCTGAAGGCCATACTTACCGCCAGTGCGTTCAAGCTCATGCAGTAATGTGGTCATCAACTTGGCACCTGTTCCACCCAGTGGGTGACCCAGAGCACAGGCACCCCCATTAACATTTAGCTTATTGATGTCAGCGCCTACTTCCTGCGCCCATGCCATTGGCACAGGTGCAAAAGCTTCATTGACTTCGTAAAGGTCGATGTCGTCAATTGACAATCCACTGCGTTCTAGTGCTTTTTTAGTGGCGGGAATAGGGCCGGTAAGCATTTTAATGGGATCGTCACCAACAACTGACAGTGTGTGGATTCGAGCGCGAGGTGTCAGTCCCAATTCTTTCAGGGCTTTTTCATTCACGATCATAATTGCTGCTGCGCCGTCGGTAATCTGACTGGCATTAGCGGCGGTGATGACACCACCTTCGGCAATGGTTTTAAGACTGGACATGGCTGCGAGGTCGGCGTCAAAACGAATGCCTTCATCAACGCTCAAAGTTTGCGTGTTACCTTCTTCGTCAACAAAATCAACAGGCATAATTTCATTGTTGAATTTTCCGGCATTTGTCGCATCGGCTGCTTTTTTATGGCTGTTGTAAGCAAATGCATCAATGTCTTCTTTTTTCATTCCCCATTGTTTGGCAATCATTTCAGCGCCGGTAAATTGGCTGAACTTGATTCCGGGATAGCGCTGTTCCATGCCTTCGCTATTGCTGGGCTGACCGCGGCCCGCTTTGTAAGAATCGATAATATTACTGCCGATGGGAACCATGCTCATAACTTCAACGCCGCCGGCGATGACGATATCCTGGGTACCAGACATAACCGCCTGCGCGGCAAAGTGAATGGCTTGTTGCGATGAGCCGCATTGGCGATCAACGGTTGTTCCCGGCACGCTCTCCGGTAAGCTTGAGGACAAAATAGCGTTGCGAGCAACGTTGCCTGCTTGAGCACCATTCTGGCCAACGCAGCCAAAAATAACGTCGTCGATTTTATCGGCTGGTATACCGGTTCGCTTAACGAGTTCGTCGATGATTTTGGCACCCAGGTCGGCAGGGTGAATTTTGCTTAATGAACCGTTCTTTTTTCCACCTGGGGTTCTTACGGCCCCAACGATATAGGCTTCAGCCATGACTTTTCTCCAGTCGCTAATGTGTTGATTCTGCTTTGAGTATATTCATCCATCACTCCTGAAAGACACTGATTACAGGTTGCTTGATGGGGTGGGAAGCATAAAAGCCCTTGCTAAAAATGTCTATAGGCCCGCTAAGTCATTAATTAATAGGGTATTTTTAGGCTGGCGAGGAGTTGACTGCCGATGATGGTCGGGTAGTGGGGACGTTACGGCGAGCAAGCAGGTCGAAAATACTTTATACAAACCAGGCCGCGGCAGTCCTTGCCGCATGCCATCAATACCCGGCAAACGTCTCTATGTTGATGCTGTGTGGGTCTGAATGGTGGCCGGTGGTTTGCTAAATTCCATCTCGTTGCTGGTTAACGCTTTTAAAGCAGTTTCACGGTCTTCGGCGGTGAAAGAGCCCGTTGTTAAGCAAAACTCTACCAAGTTGTCGTTAGGGTCTTTGGTATAGATTGAATAACACCAGTTGTGATCAATTTCCAAAACGTCGAGGCCGGCACTGAGCCATTGCTGTTTTCGTTTTTCCAGTTCCTGCATATCACTCACGTCAAAAGAAATGTGATTGATGTGGTCAGGTAACCCTGCGGCCTTAGACAAATTGGTCTGAAAGTCTTCGGCAACACCGGGCACATCGTGTAATTCCCAGAAGGCGATAAACTTGGAATCATCCTCCATACGGTAGAAAAAATGTTTTGCCCAGCCCCCTTGTGGGGCCGGACCGATCTCTGTTTTTACCAGTTCAAAGCCCATCACAGTTTCGTAAAATTGGTGGATGGCGGTCATATCGCGAGCGGCCAAAGCCAAGTGGTGGTATCCCATAATATTTCTCCCGGTTATTTATTCGTCGACCATATTCATTACATCGTTGGAAGCGTCTGCTGGCGCGGCAATTTCGACGATACGTTCTTCAACGTCATCATATTCCAATCGCAGTGCTCTGGTCATGGTTGCGTGCATCTCATACAGGCACGTAATATAGGTGAGCTCTAGTATTTCGACGTCTGAAAGATGCGTTTTCAGCACCTCAAAAACACCATCGCTAACTCGTCCACCTGAAAGCACCAGTTCGTCGGTGTAGGCTAGTACAGCGCGTTCCAGTGGCGAGAAGGCTGGGCTAATTGTCCAATGCGGAAGGGCTGATATTTGTTGTTCTGACACGCCCACATCGCGAGCAGCTTTGCAGTGTTGAGAGAAAACAAATTGGCTGCCGCGCGAAAATCCGGCACGTGCTTGTCCCAGTTCCCTGAGTTTAGGGTCCAGCTTTCTATTGGGCGAGCGATAGACCTGAAAGCCGTCAACGGCGTGTTTAAATATTTCCGGACTCAAAGCAAAAACTGTCCACCAGTTTCCAGGGGTGCCGGTTTCGGTCCCCGGTTCTTCGACCGGATCGCGATCGCCAAACAGCAGTCCATAAATTTTTTGGGCAAACTCGTCAGCTTCGGCTTTGGGTACTTCACGTAGTCTGGGCACGGTGATGTCCTCTTATAATTATTGTTGGGTTGTTGGTCTTGATTAGAGTATAGATTGGCAACAATGTCCAGATGGATTCCGGTGCCAGAATAGTGACTTGGCGTTTAAACGTTGTCAGATGACCAATAACATCTATATGCCGATCTATAGCTGTTTTGTTGGGCGTTATGGTGTTTTCAGATAGTTCTTTTCAAATGACAGCTTGCTGACGCCGGTAAATTTCGCCTGCCGACGTAGTTCTGCCGCGAGTCGCTGTTGGCGAGATTTGGAATAGCGTGTGCCGGGTTCCAGCCACAGCCCTTTGACGTGTAAGACATTGAGTTGACGTTCGGTTTTCATATCGATCCGACCAATCATTTTGTCTTTCTCCATCACGGGGAATACGTAGTAGCCATACTTCCTTTTCGCTTCCGGAACAAATATTTCAATACGATAATCGAAGCCAAACAGGCGTTGCAGGCGTTTTCGGTCGCGCAATAAGGGGTCAAAAGGGCTTAATATTCGTATGCGGTCTGGTACTTCCGGTAGGTCATCCAACTGCTCTAACAGTGATGGGCGGGCAAGGGCAGCGCGGGTTCCACCTTCGGCATCTTCTACTAGCACCTCGATGAGTTGTTTCGATTGATTGTGGTCGCACCAGTTTTTTGCTTCCGCCGCCTTGATGGAGTCCCAATAGGCAGCTAGTTCGCCAGAGGTGGCAAATCCCAGTCGATCCAGCGCATTGTTGCATGACCATTCTATGAAGGCTTTTTCCTGCTGGGTTTTTTGGTGTAAATGTTTGGAGGGTATCACCCTGTGAGTTAGGTCATAAACCTTCTGGAAGCCATCCCTGCGGGCGATTGACAGGTTGCCGGTACGCCATAAAAACTCCAGTGCAGTTTTCGATGGGTGCCATTCCCACCAGCCACTGCTCCCAGCTTTTTTATTGTTGGGTGGGGCTTTAAAATCGCGCGAGAGAGAAGGGCCATTGGTTTCGATATGCTGATGAACATGGGTCATCATGTCTTCAAAGCTTATTTTCTTGCCGCCGGTTGTGGTTGTCGGACGAAGCTTGCGCCAGCGTTCCCGCAAGCGAATTTCTGCGAGCTCAAAACGCCGTTTCCAATGGGGATAAAACTCGGTTGGTATAACAGCGGCGTCGTGAGTCCAGTGTTCAAATAACTGCGAATCGTCCTCATGGAGCTGCCGCAAGTGTTCCCGATCGTAATTTTGGTTGCGGGCAAACAAGATCATATGATGAGCGCGTTCTACCGTGCGAATACTGTCGAGTTGCACAAAGCCGAGTTGGTGAATCAATGACTTGAGTTGAGTTTTGCTCTGGGCTTTTGCTGGAGGCAGGCACAAGCCTTGTTTGTCCATGAATATTCGTCGGGCTAGGCGGTTATTGATGATGGGTTTGACCTTGGCCATGGAAGTCACTCTGGAATTGATGTTTTTGGGTGAGCAGGAATAGTTTTTTTTGTCTGCATCGAATATATTAATCGCTGCACATGCGCGATAATCAGAATATACAGACGATACACTTATAACAATACTAAGCGGAGATCTTGAATGTACATTGGCGACCTGGCACAACAGCAACCAAATAAAGCGGCTTATATCATGGCAGCAAGTGGCGAGACAGTCACTTATCAGCAGCTAAATGATCGATCTTGCCAGACGTCCCAGTTATTCAGATCGCTCGGTTTGCAAATTGGCGATCATATTGCCCTGTTGATGGAGAATAATGCCCGTTTTCTGGAAATATGTATCGCGGCTGCTCGCTCAGGGTTGTTCTACACGGCGATCAGCTCGCGGCTGACAGCTCCGGAAGCTGCCTACATTATTAAAGATTGTGGCGCAAAACTATTCATTAGCTCCATTGCCAAGGGCGCCGTAGCCGCTGAGTTGTTGGATGAAATGTCGGCGGTACAAACCAAACTGATGGTTAACGGCACTATCGATGGTTACGACAGTTACGAGACTTCACGTGATCAGATGCCCGAAGAGGCCATTGCCGATGAAGCTGCAGGTGTTGATATGCTGTATTCGTCGGGCACTACCGGAAAACCCAAAGGGGTTAAAATTCCGCTGCCGACAACGAAAGTGGGTGAAGAGGCGGGGTCCATGTCGATGTTGTCTAAAGGGCTATATGGTTTTGGTAACGAGATGATCTATTTGTCTCCGGCGCCTCTCTATCACGCTGCGCCGTTGCGCTACAACCTCGCGACGTTGCTCTTTGGCGGCACCACCGTAGTGATGGAAGACTTTAATGAAGAAGAAGCATTGCGACTGATCGAAAAACATCAAATTACTCACAGCCAATGGGTGCCTACGATGTTCGTAAAAATGCTGAAGCTGCCTGAAGAGGCTCGCAGCAAATACGATATGTCATCGTTGCAGGTTGCAATTCATGCAGCAGCACCCTGCCCAATAGAGATTAAGGAGAAAATGATTGATTGGTGGGGTCCGGTCATTTTTGAATATTATGCCGGTTCTGAAGGTAATGGCTTTTGCGCGATTAATTCTGAAGAGTGGCTGGCGCACAAAGGCAGTGTTGGTAAGTCGATTCTTGGCGTTGTACATATCTGTGATGATGAAGGGGAAGAGCTTCCTGTTGGCGAAGCAGGGACGATCTACTTTGCCGATGGCCCCCAGTTCGAATATTACAATGACCCGGATAAAACCAAAGAATCAAAGCATGCTAAAGGCTGGACAACACTGGGAGATGTTGGTCGTGTTGACGAAGATGGCTTTTTGTATTTGACGGATCGTAAAGCCTTTATGATCATCTCGGGTGGTGTAAATATTTATCCGCAGGAAGCAGAAAACCGGCTAATTATGCACCCGCGAGTAGCGGACGTTGCAGTATTTGGTGTGCCAAATGAAGATTTTGGGGAAGAAGTTAAAGCCGTTGTGCAGCCGATAGATTGGGCTGATGTGGGGCCTGAATTTGCACAAGAGTTGATGGATTTTTGCCAGCAAGGACTGACAAAAATCAAATGTCCTCGCTCTATTGATTTTGACAAAGAACTGCCTCGTCATCCTACTGGAAAACTGTATAAGCGTTTACTGAGAGATCAATACTGGGCGGATCACAAAACTAAAATCATTTAGCGTTCAGACATAACGTCTAGGAGATATCCTCTGAAAAAAAATGGCTCGGCAGCAAAGAATAATAATCATCATTCTTTGCTGCTCAAAGCTCTGATCTTGATCGGAGTGATACTATTTGGTGTTTTCTTAATTGAAGAGCGGGGACTGTTGTCGTTAACGTTGACGAGCGATCGCAGTTATATTTCCTACATTATTCTGGCGTTATACGCAGCCTTTAGCGTGCATTGGTTGTATTTGATTGTTGGTGTTTCGTCGGCACAAAAGTCTCTCGATGAATCACGGCCTCTGCTTGATGAAGCCGGGCCTAATGAGCTGGTGATTAAAGAGGGGGCTGTGTATTTGAATGATCATCG
>JBALTE010000018.1:0-40161 GCA_036963965.1 Oceanicoccus sp.
CCCCTACGAGGGCTACTGGCAAATTGCAACAACCGAATTTATTCAGGACATAAAAAAAGCCACCCTAAGGTGACTTATTTTAATCTTAACTCATCGAAAGTTAAGTACTTTAATTGGTGGAGCCTAGGAGGATCGAACTCCTGACCTCAACACTGCCAGTGTTGCGCTCTCCCAGCTGAGCTAAGGCCCCAAAAAAAGAGGAAGGAATCATAAATAGGCAGCGCGCCTTTGTCAACCAAAAAGATCAAAATCGATTGCAAATCAAACGCTTATCATATTCTTCAATCGAATCACTTTTCTCTATCCAGCTGTTCAATATAATGCAGGGCTGCCTCAAGACGTGCATCGATGTCGCCGCTATCCCCTGTGGGGATACGAGCTTGCTGGGTACGTTCAGCGCTTATTAAAGCCTCTGCCTGAGCCTGGCCACCTCGATTTGCCATGGTAATCGCCCGTGAGATGAGATCGTCTATTTCGTCATGCTCACTACTGGACAGCACATTTTGCTCGGGAGGATGATAAGAGCGTGTCTTCTCAACAATACTGCGTTTTACGGTTGCATCATCACGGCGGCTACGTGTTACAGCAAGATTTGGGGCACTATCGTAGCGGTCTGAAGATACATCGGCCGCCACGGTATCAAAGTATTTTTCAGTACCTGAAATACTATCCAACTGCTGCAACATTTCGTCGTCGGCGGCCTTACCAGCGCTCGCGTCTTTAGTAGTATTACTTTGCGAGCGCCAACGCATAAAGAAAAACGCTGTTCCTAGCAATGAAAGAAGCAGTAGTAGAATCAACCACCATTGCTGGCCGATACCGCTGCTATCATTGCTATTAAGCTCCGTTGATTCTGAACCCACTTTCTCCTCATTTTCATTCCGTGCGATAGGTTCGCCGGGTTCAGACAATCGGTTTTTTTGCTGCAATTGCTGGTGTAAAACGCTAACTTCCCGTTCTTTTAATGCAACTAGCTGCTCTAATGATGCAACATAATCAGACTCTTCCAGCTGCTTCAACCTTTCTCGCATCACTTGGTTTTCACGGCGTAGGCTTTCAATTACCTCCGTTGTTTCGACTAACTGATTCTGTAAGGACGCTAACACTTCGTCGGGGGTGTTGTTGCCCGCAACCCCTGAACTACCGGTGTTTGGCGTAACAATAGATAACCTGTCGGTGGTGCTACTTGATGAGTTTTTTGCTGCTGTCGCTGTATTTGACGCTCTCACTACCGGAGACTGAGCATCGGTGTTAGTACTCAAGCTAATATTACTGTCGGCCGGCAACGTAAGTTTCGCTCCAGCCAGCAACCTATCCATTTTCCCACCGATAAACGCACGGGGATTATTCTGCAGCAACCACTGCATCATATCGTTGCGTGATATATCTGTACCTTGTATTACTTTGCCGGCAATACGCGACAAATTGTCGCCGCTACGCACCTGATAGCTGCCACCACCCGGCCGCAAGTTTGACGGGGCTGGAGAAATCATCGCAGCGCGCTTTTGCTCAGCTTTCGAAGCGGGCTTTTTACTATTATCTGGAGCGTTGCTAGCGACCGAGCTTACGGGATCTAACAGTAATGTATATTCGCGATAAACTGTACCCGTTGGCCATCTCAGTTCTATCAGAATGTTCAAAAATGGCTCATTGATCGAGTCGCGACTAGTCACATCAATCACCAGGCGATTAGACTGAGTTCGAGTCTGAAAGCGGTACCCGGAGTTAAAACCAATAAGATCGATGCCTAAATCGCTGGCCTCGCTTTCACCGAGCTGCCGAACCCTGACATTGTCTGGGCCGTAGTCTTCAGTTTCCATGATGACATCAATTTGTGCACGTAGAGGCTGCCCTAGATATGAACTGGCCTCAATTCGGCCGAGGCCAAGAGAGTGCGCAGGTGACGCAGCGAGCAAACAGATAATGGCAGCTAAGCCATAAACCGAATGATTCATTTCCCTAAAGATTTTATCAAGCACTACTATATCCATTTAGTTGTTTGTACAAAAATGACTGCCAACAACATTCACCTTACTAAGCTCTTTCGCCAGTTTGTCGAGTGATGATGACACTTTCACCAGTTTACCCTCAAGGTGTATGTAACGGGTATTATCTCGCTATCTCCTGATAGGACTTTTCCAGCTTTTTCAATTTCTTTTTCCCCACACCGCCTAATTGGTCGATGGCAAAACGAACTCTTGCACGACTCATATCCGGGCCGAGAATCGCCATAGAATCAATAACCGATATTGATGCTGTACTGCCGGATATAGCGATAAATAAAGGTGCAAAAAAATCCTTTATTTTTATATCCATTTTATCTGCCAGTATTTTCATTGCTTCGAATAGTGAATCTCTCTCCCAATGACGCAGCTGTTCCAATTGCCACAAGGCGAACTGTAAAGCCTCGATCAAATCATCATCTTGCAGTTTGATACCATCAAAACTACGATTATCAACAGGCAACATACCGGCTGCAAAAAAGGAGGCTAATGGGGTAAAATCGCTGAGGGTCTCCATTCGCTGTTGCGCGTGTGGAAGTATTTTGTCGAGATAATCTTTATTAAACGCCCAATCGTGCAGTCGCTGGGCCAGTTGTTCGAGGGATAAGTCTTCCCGTATCCACAGACCATTTAACCAACTTAGCTTTTCTACATCGAATATCGGTCCACCCAAACTTACTCGATTAATATCAAAATTGTCGAGCATTTGCTGGAGAGTGAATTTTTCGCTCTCATCGGGCATAGACCAACCCATTCGTCCCAGATAATTAAGCATCGCTTCTGGCAAATAGCCCATGCGCTGATAATACAATATTGACGTTGGATTTTTACGTTTGCTGAGCTTAGATTTGTCTGGATTGCGCAGCAGTGGCAGGTGGCATAGTACCGGCATATCCCAGCCAAAGTACTCGTATAACAGCTTGTGTTTTGGCGCCGAATTTATCCATTCTTCGCCGCGCAACACATGGGTTATTTCCATTAGATGATCATCGACAACATTCGCCAGATGATAGGTAGGCATACCGTCCGATTTCAACAGTATTTGCGCATCAACAAGTAACCAATCCAACTCCATCGTGCCACGTAACATATCGTCTATGTCGACTTTTCCCTCGACTGGCACGTCCATTCGAATAACGTAGGGAGCATTTGCAGCTTCACGTTTTTCTACTTCATCCTGAGGAAGCTGCAAATCATAAGGTTTCAAGGCACGATTTATACCTTGTTCCTTTAAGCCAGCGCGAAGAGCGTCCAATTCGTCAGCAGTCCGATAGCAGCGAAATGCATGGCCCTTGTCGACCAGCATTTGAGCATGCTTTTGGTAAATATCTTTCCGCTCACTCTGTCTGTAGGGACCATAGTTACCGCCAACATCAGGACCTTCATCCCAATCGAGTCCCATCCAACGCAGGGAGTCAAAAATTGTCTGTTCCGACTCGGCGGTCGAACGCGTCTGGTCCGTATCTTCAATACGAAGGACAAACTGCCCGCCATGCTTACGCGCAAAGCAAAGGTTAAACAAAGCGATATACGCAGTACCGACGTGCGGGTCGCCCGTCGGTGATGGAGCAATGCGAGTGCGAACTGTCATAGTGTAGGCTCGTTAAGTGTATTTCCGTAATGGCCGCAATTATACGACGTCAAAGCCGTGTTCTCACTAGTGAGTTGAAATTTAATTTCCCCGCTGCCATAACAGTGATACCCCCTGTCGATCGTCCTTGACCTGCCAACCCTCACATACCCACAAACCGCCTACTGCAATTATGTTATCCCGATAGGTAATCAGTGGAATTCTGTCCCTTAACCAAGGCTCTAGTTGATACTCTTGAAATAATTTTTTCAGGGTTTGCGAATTACTACGGCCCACTGGCTGACAACGCTCCCCCCCCTGCCTAAAGACAATACCAACCTCGTTGAGATTTAGCCGAGCGAGGTCAATGCCCTTCCCGAGGGATGGTATTGCGGTCAAATTACCAGCATTACCCAATGTTAAGGTATCGGTAAAGTCCCAGGGATATCGCTTTGACGTATCAACAGCCGGCAGCGACCTCATCGCGACTATTTTATGATCAAATCGCCTTAACTGAACACCACCCCATTCCACCAGTGGCACTGCATCAACGCTGGCACCAATCAATTGGTCAATCACTTCATTCAACTGAGCTGATGAGGGCATTGCGAATTGGTTCAGTTTCAAAAAATAACGCAAACTATTTTTTTGTCTTGCGCGACTAAGTTCAGACAACGCGTCAATTGGCAATGTTGTCGGCGATTGTTCGGACAGACCCATTAGTTGTAAATCAATGGCTGCAAGCTCGTCATTGAGAAGAGCCGCCTCCTCACTTAAGGTTGCTGTTCGAGACAATGTTTGGCGGTATCCGGGCCATCGTTGTTCAATACCAGGCAACACATTAAGGCGCAGAAAATTACGATCAAAATCCAGAGTTTGATTGCTGGGGTCATCAATCCACTCTAATTGGTGGTCAATGGCATAGGTCTCGATCGCCGAACGCGGGACGTCCAACAAAGGTCGAGCCAATTGACCATTGCCAAGAGGTCGCCTCGCCGGCATCGCCGCGGCTCCGAGACTACCGCTGCCACGCAATAGACGCAGCATTACTGTTTCTACCTGATCATCCTGATGGTGACCGAAAAATAACACATCATCATGCCTCACAATCGTTTCAAAGGCGTTATAACGCGCGCGACGAGCAGCGTCTTCAAGACTGTGACCGGATTCCAAATCAACATCGACATCAACACAGATTATATCAATACCGATTGCCGCCGCGTGTTGCTCACAGTGTTTTCGCCACTGTGTCGACTCAGGTTGCAATTGATGATTGATATGCACGGCGACAATCGGTGGATGACCAAAAATACCCATTAAACAATTCAGCAAAACACAGGAATCGACGCCACCACTATAAGCCACCAGCCAACGACCTGTATCCATATAAGGGCTAAGCTGGCGATTAAGAAAACGCTCTGTAATTGGCATAGCCAAAGTAAAACTCACTTATTCCGTTGTAAATGACCATCACAGGGGCCATCAATCACCAAAATTTAGGCGCACATTATTATTGCCAAATCGATCTTTTAACCGCTGGATTAATTCATCACTAGGTTGTACCAACCATTGCTGACCGAGCTTTATCTGCGCTTGCGCGTCACTACGACAATACTCAACCATGATCGGACAGCTGCCGTTAAGACTAGAGTCCAACACTTGTTTCAATTGTTGACTAAAGCTTTCTTTACCGCGAGCTTTACCGTCTCCATGACCGACAAAATCCTTATCACACAAACGCAATTCTAACGATTTGACAGATGCCTGTCGTGCATCCAATAAAGTACGTACACTTTTCCCTCGAACTTTAAGCTGTCCCGAATAGTCGTCGAAGGTTACCTGCCCTTCCACAACCAGTATGCTGTCTTTAGCAATTTTCTCACGAGCTTCTTCAAAAGCGTCGGCAAAAAAGGATATTTCTATCCGCGCCGAGCGATCATCCAGTGTAACAAACGCCATAGTATCACCACGTTTATTTTTCATCGTTCGCAGGCCAACAACCAACCCTGCCATCGTCTGACTATTAAAATCCGCTTTCAAATCAACAATACGATTGCGAACAAACTGCCGCAGTTCCTTTTCATACTCGTCGATTGGATGACCCGTCACATACAGTCCTAATGTGTCCTTCTCTCCACCAAGTTTTTCCTTCGGCGACAAGGGCCGGACATTTTGGTAATCACTATATACGTCGCCGCCCTCATCGACAGAGACCACGTCGCCGAACAAGTCCATCATCCCCGCATCGCGATTACCTGCACTCTGTTCAGCTGCTTTAACCGCTTCCGGCATCGCAGCTAACAGAATAGCTCGCTCTACACCCAGGCTATCAAAAGACCCTGATCGAATGAGCGCATCTATGGCTCTCTTGTTCACTTTCCTCGGGTCGGTACGCTCACAGAAATCAAACAGGTTGATGAACGCGCCTCCTTCATCCCGGGCCTTGATCATGTTTTCGATCGGACCCTCACCGAGACCTTTTATTGCGCCAAGACCATAAACAATAGCCTCTTCTTTATTTACCGTGAACATATACTCACCTTCGTTCACATCCGGCAAGCGATAGTCGAGTTTCATGGCTCGACATTCTTCGATAAAGATCACAATCTTATCGGTATTCTGCAATTCCGAGCTCATGGTGGCAGCCATAAACTCAGCGGGATAATGTGTTTTTAAAAACGCTGTTTGATACGAAACCAAAGCATACGCAGCCGAATGGGATTTGTTAAATCCATAGCCGGCAAATTTTTCCACCAAGTCAAAAATTTTGATTGCCAACTCTGGGTCAACACCCTTTGCCTTGGCACCGTCTTCAAAGCTAGTCCGTTGCCTCGCCATTTCTTCAGCGTTTTTCTTACCCATGGCTCGGCGCAAAACGTCAGCGCCGCCCAAACTATAACCTGCTAACTCCTGGGCAATTTGCATGACCTGTTCTTGATAGACAATAACCCCATAAGTTGGCTCTAGAATGGGTTTCAACCATTCGTGTTGATATTTTGCATCCGGATATGCCACTTCAGCACGTCCGTGTTTACGATTTACAAAATCGTCAACCATCCCTGAATCCAGCGGGCCAGGACGAAACAGCGCCACCAAGGCGATCATATCTTCCAAATTGTCTGGCTGAAGGCGTTTGATCAGGTCTTTCATACCGCGAGATTCTAATTGGAACACCGCGGTAGTTTCCGCGCGTTTCAACAATTGATACGAGGCTCTATCATCAAGGGGAATTCTCTCGATTTCGAGATTCGGAGAACTGCCATCTTCCTTGGGCCGGTTAATCATCTTAACCGCCCAATCTATAATAGTGAGGGTACGAAGCCCGAGAAAATCGAACTTAACCAGACCCGCATCTTCCACATCATTTTTATCAAATTGTGTCACCAGGCCGCCGCCCGTGTCATCACAATACAGAGGGGAAAAGTCCGTCAGTTTGGACGGCGCGATAACAACCCCTCCCGCATGCTTACCGACATTCCGCGTTATTCCCTCCAGTTGAACAGCCATGTCCCAAATTTCCTGGGCCTGCTCATCGTCACGCAGAAAATCTCGCAGAATTTCTTCTTGTTCAAACGCTTTTTCCAGCGTTATTCCCACTTCAAAGGGGATCATTTTGGACAGCTTGTCCGCCAAGCCATAAGACTTCCCCTGGGCCCTGGCAACATCTCTAATAACAGCTTTTGCGGCCATGGTTCCGAAGGTGATTATTTGACTAACCGCATCCCGACCGTAATTATCTGCCACGTATGAAATAACTTTGTCGCGATTGTCCATACAAAAGTCGACATCAAAATCCGGCATCGAAACCCGCTCAGGATTTAGAAATCGTTCGAACAGTAAATCGTATTCCAACGGATCAAGATCAGTGATTTTCTGGGCATAAGCAACCAGAGATCCCGCACCGGAACCTCGCCCCGGCCCGACGGGAATATCATGATCTTTAGCCCATTGGATAAAATCCATAACTATCAGAAAATAACCCGGAAAGCCCATTTCGAGAATAATATCGAGTTCAAAATCCAATCGATCCCGATACACTTGTACGTGAGACGCCGCTTCATCGCCAAAAAGAAACGCCAGTCGATCATTGAGACCTTCAATGGATATCTTGCGAAAGAAAATACCGGTTCTCAATTCTTTTGCGTAGTCTTCGGTATCTTCTTTGCCGACCCACTTGGCTGCCAGGGATTTTTCAGTCTGCGTTTTCAAACCCTCATAAGGTTCGTGCTGAAAAAACATATCTTTTTCGTAATTGTCAGGAATTGGGTATTCGGGTAAGTAAATTTCTCCCAGTTCTATTTCCGCGTTGCAGCGCTTAGCAATTTCAACGGTGTTGATTAGCGCCTCCGGAATGTCGCTGAATAAGTCAGCCATCTCTTCAGGTGTTCGCAGGTATTGTTGTTCGCTATAGTTACGCGATCGGCGTGGGTCATCCAGAGCCCTACCCTCGTGGATACAAACCCTTGTTTCATGTGCCTCATAGTCATCGGCTTTTAAAAAACACACTTCATTTGTCGCAACAACAGGACAATCCAGCGCAGTTGCTAGCGTTACCGCTTTATGCAAATAATCTTCTTCATGATCACGCCCGGTACGTTGTAGCTCCATATAGAAACTACCTGGGAATAAACTCATGTAGCTAGCCAGTCGAGTTCTCGCCAGATCAAGTTTGTTGGACACCAGCAACATCCCAACCTCACCCTGTCGGCCACCACCCAAGGCAATCATCCCTTCCGTATGTTCAGCCAACCAAGATTGTTTGATATACGGTTTACCGAGATATTGCCCTTCTTGATAAGCTCTTGATATTAATTCTGTAAGATTTCGATAACCTTTGCTGTTCTGCGCCAGCAACGTTAAGTGGCTAACTACGGTCTCATCGCTATCGTCAACAACGTGAAAGTCACACCCTAAAATCGGTTTGATACCTGCAGCCATTGCCGCCTTGTAGAATTTTATTAACGCATAAAAGTTACAATGATCTGTCAGAGCAACAGCGGGCATACCAGCTTCTGCAACGGTCTTAACCAGTGGTTTAATTCGGACCAAACCGTCCACTAGCGAGTATTCACTGTGAAGTCGGAGGTGGACGAAGCTATGTGACATATGAGGGACTACTGTGTTGGCGGTAATATTAAATAGGTTTATGGACAATACATTGGGTATTTAGCTACCCTCAAGTATCCATATAAAAGTGAGACTGTCTACATCATTATTACGGTATCGCTATTCCTCTCAGGGCCTAAGAGAATAACCCTAAAGAAGCTTCATTTGCTCTATTTTTCGCTTTACCGGGCCGAACGAGCAGCGATGTATTGGCGTCACGCCCAAAATATCAAGTGCCTTCATATGCACCTGGGTTGGATAACCCTTGTGCCCGGCAAAACCATAGCCTGGATATTGGCCGTCAAATACGACCATTTCGCGATCCCTAACCACTTTGGCCAGAATTGAAGCCGCTGCAATCGCTTGAACGCGGCTATCACCTTTAACGACAGCCTCCGCTGAATAGGTCCACCGTGGCAATCTATTTCCGTCAACCAGTACATGCTCAGGCTGCAATTCCAACCCTTCGACCGCTCGCTTCATCGCCAGCAAACTGGCCTGAAGAATATTAAGCTGATCTATTTCCTGCACGCTGGCGCGAGCGACAGACCAGCTCAAAGACTTTTCCTTAATCTCTGGAAACAGCGCTTCTCGTTTCTTTTCTGTCAGCTTTTTAGAGTCGTCCAGGCCGCTAATTGGGTTGCCCGGATCCAGTATAACCGCAGCAGCAACAACGTCACCCGCCAATGGACCACGCCCCACCTCGTCGACGCCCGCCAGTAAAACACCCGAATATTGTGATATAAACGCTTCCATTATCGCTTCCCTGAGGGCTAATTTTCTCTGCTATCTATCATTTTCAGCAATACTTCTGCAGCCCTGTCACTGGCATTTAAGCGTAATTGTTGATGGATATCTGTATAACGGGTGACCAACCGATTGTGCTTTTCAGAATCTTGCAAGCGCTCTAATATCAACGGACCTAACATTTCTGGTCTAACGTCATTCTGTAACACTTCAGGCACCAACTCTTCACCTGCCAATAAATTTGGCAGCGAAAAATAAGGCGACTTTAACAATCGCGAGACGATAGAAAAAGTTAACCCGGCAAGACGGTATGCCACTACCATCGGCTTTTTCATCAACAGGGCTTCCAATGTGGTGGTTCCAGACGCCATCAGCACCACATCAGCCGCTGCCATCACTGATTGAGACTGACCATCGACCAGCGTAATTGGAAGCCCTTTGCCATGTTCTTGTAACAGTGCCTGCAATTGAATTTTCCGTTCCTGATTTGCAGCTGGTAAAACAAATTTCAATTCTTTGCGCTGGTGCAGACACCAGCGTGCTGTTTCAATAAAGGGAACCGCTAACTTTCTAACCTCTCCACCACGGCTTCCCGGCAATAGCGCGACGACTGTATCCGTTTCTGCCAACAAAAATTTTACCCGCGCGTCAGCTTTTTGCTGCGCAAGCTCTTCTACCGAAAGAGAAAATTGATCTGCCAACGGGTGGCCGACAAAAGTGACTGGCACATTATGTTGATGATAAAACTCCGCCTCAAAGGGCAACAGGGTAAGCATTCTGTCGACCGCTTTGGCAATTTTTTTTACCCGACCCTGACGCCACGCCCAAACCGACGGACTAACATAGTGTGCAGTTAATATTCCGGCCTTACGCAACGTCAGTTCAATATTGAGTGTAAAATCAGGTGAATCTATACCCAGGAAAAGATCGGGAGGATTATCAGAAAAATAGTTTTTTAAACTAGCCCGCATTCGCAGCAGCTCCGGCAGCCGCTTTAAGGGTTCCACAAAACCCATAACTGACAATCGCTCCATAGGCCAATGACTATTAAAACCCTGAGCTATCATCAATGGCCCACCGACCCCTTCAAAACTGACGTCATTGTGGCGTTTCTTGATTGCCCGTATCAGGCCTGCACCGAGAATATCTCCGGAAGCTTCACCCGCCACAATACCGATACGCAAAGTTGCCATTGAGTCTCTCGCTTATTCGGTCACTATTGATAAAATTTGTTAACGAATGGTAGAACAGAATGGTTAACGGATAATACCGCGGGTCGATGTTTCCAACGACTCTATTAACAACGCTATTTCTGGATGGTCGACCACCAACACCCGCAGTTTCCCCAGCGCTTCTTCCGCGGTTAACCCTTGACGGTATATGATCTTATAGGCTCTGCGTATTGCTGTAATACTATCACTACTGAACCCTCTACGTCGCAATCCCTCAACGTTGATCGTTTTCGCTTCCGCTGGCTGACCATTGACCGTGACATAAGCAGGTACATCCTTAGTAATATGACTGCCAAATCCGGTAAAACTGTGTGCACCTACCCGGCAAAATTGATGAACCAAGGTATAACCCGCGAGAATCGCCCAATCACCAACATGTACGTGACCCGCGAGCGATGCATTGTTTATAAATATAGTGTTATTGCCAATCACTGAATCGTGGCCAACGTGGGCATAGGCCATAAACAAATTGTCATTCCCTATCGTTGTTTCTGACGCGTCCTGCACCGTACCGCGATGAATGGTGACACCTTCACGCACAATATTATTGTCGCCCATCACCAGCCGGGTTGGTTCTCCGTTGTATTTCAAATCAGAGGTGTCTTCACCCACTGACGAAAACTGGAAAATTTTGTTGTTTTTACCAATGACTGTCGGACCCTTCAATACAACATGTGATGCGATGACACACCCTGAACCAATTACAACGTCAGGACCAACAATCGTCCACGGTCCTACTTCAACGTCATCGGCGACTTGGGCATTAGGATCTACAATGGCTAGAGGGTGAATCAACTATTCGATTTCCTGTAAAAATTCAGACGATACAACAATAATGATCAAAAATGTCAAAACGGTCTATCTGCACAAATAATATCAGCTGATGCAGCTAATTTATCCTCAACATATGACGTACATTTAAATTTCCAAATGCCACGACGATCGGATACATAAACAACGTTCAATCGCAGCTGATCTCCCGGAACTACCTGACGTTTGAAACGGACATTATCTGCACCAACAAACAAATAAAGCGAACCATCTGCAGGTGTTTTGTCCAGGGTTTTAAAACCGAGAATACCAGCTGCCTGTGCCATCGCTTCAACAATAAGCACCCCCGGCATGACGGCAACCTGAGGAAAATGTCCCTGAAAAAAAGGCTCGTTAATAGAGACATTTTTTATTGCAACAATCGATTCGCCTTTGTGAAGTTCTACTACTCGATCAACCAACAAAAATGGAAATCGATGTGGTAGATACTCCTGTATTTCCTTTATTCCCATCATCGAACGTCACCTTGTTATTGTATATGGCACAATGCTAGACCAGCTTATCTCAGTTGTTTTTCTACATCCGAGAGGCGCTTGGCAATACTATCCAATTGTGTAAATCGTACCGCATTCCGACGCCAGCTTTTGGTATCCTGCATAGGCGTGCCCGATGAATAAGCACCTGGCTTCTCGATAGATTTGGTAATTAACGATCTAACGGTAATATGGACATTATCTGCAATAGTTAAATGCCCAATAATGCCGACCGCACCAGCTATCGTACAATTCTTTCCTATGGTTGTACTACCTGCAATCGCTGAACATCCAGCAATCCCGGTATTGTCTCCAATTTCAACATTGTGGGCTATTTGCACCTGATTATCCAGAATGACCCTGTCGCCAATGACTGTGTCATCCAAAGCACCCCGATCGATGGTACAACCCGCGCCAATTTCAACATTGTCTCCTATTCTGACACCACCCAATTGAGCTATCTTTACCCAGCCACCAGCTTCGGGATCTGGAGATGGGGCAAAACCAAAGCCATCACTTCCTATAACCGCGCCACTGTGAATAACAACACTTCGACCTATTTTGACACGATGATAGATACTAACATTGGCATGCAGTAAACCGCCGTCACTAATAGTGGAGTTATTGCCGATCACGCAGCCCGGGCCAATAACCACAGCCTCGCCAATAGCAACATTTTCGCCCACGACAACATTAGCCGCAATCATTGCCGTAGCTCCGATTGTGGCTGATGAATGGATCACTGCAGAGGGGTGAATACCGGCACTGCCATTACCTGCCTCGTCGAATAATTGAGAGGCTCTGGCATATGTCAAATAAGGCTGATCAGATACCAGGCAGTGCGCCGGACACGCTTCCACCATGTCGGGCGCGACAATGACCGCGTCAGCCAAAGTAGACTTCAACGCTTTTTGATATTTGGGATTCGCTAGAAAACTGAGTTGTCCGGTTCCGGCACTGGCCAATGTTGCCAATCCCGTTATCGCCGTTTTAGCATCACCGACATAAGTAACATTCAGTAACTCTGCCAGCTCTGCTAAAGAATAATGATGTCCGGACATTATCTAACACCAATTTAATGAATTATTTCATCTGGTTAAGTTTATCAGTAATTTTGGCAGTAACGTTGAAGCTGCTGTCAACATGCATGGCTGATTGTTGATTGAGCAATAAACCAATACCTTCAGTTTCGATCAACTCACTGACGGCCTTTTGCAATTTTGGTGACATTTCCTGAGCTACTGATTGAAGTAGCTGCTCCTGTGCGGCTTGTAACTTGCGCTGCACGTGCTCTATGTCAGCCCGTTTTTCCTGGATTTTTTTAGCTTCAGTCTGTTTTTGCTCAGTACTCATTACCGCGGCATCTTTCTGTAACTGCGCAACGGTATCCTGGTAGCTTTTACTCAATGCTTCCAGTTCTTTTCGATTGGCTGCAAAACTTGACTCTTCCCGCAACGCTTTTAATCGCGACTGAGCAAGCTCGGTATTGATTATCGCCTGCTGGGCATTAAGCACCGCTATCTTTCCTTCAGCATTGACTGCTAGAGAAGCACACAAAGCAACAGCTACCAGGGAAATTTTCATTAATTTTTTCACAATAACACTCCAAATTTTACAATAGCTAAGATTAGCACTTTTATTAAAAATATCGTTATCTTTCAAACCGTGAACAATCCTACGTCACGAAAAGCATTGACTAAAAGCTTTGACCCAACGAAAACTGAAACGCTTCAGTCTCGTCAAAGTCACCATCATTAATAGGTTTAGCATAGCTAAAGGTCAATGGTCCAAATCCAGTGATCCACGTAAATCCAGCACCAAACGACGAACGCATTTCGTTCAAATCAGCTCTGAAACAGTTTGCCTGATTCGATCCACAATGAGTGCTAAAGACGTTACCTACATCAATAAAAAATGCGGCTCGCACAGAGCGCTGGTCTTTCACAAATGGCAGTGGAAACAATAATTCAGCACTACCCTCAATTAATACGTTTCCACCAAAGGGATCCGGATCATTTTCGTAGATACGAGACAGTAATCTCAAATCGCCACTGCCATCATTCAAGGCTATATAGGATGTCTTAACATCGGGAACCAAAACACCAACATTCAAACCCGAGTCATCACATACACCTGCTGTTGCAGTCTCACAACGAGGATCCCCTTCTTCCAGTGCAATGACTGCCGTACCGGTCTCATACACTTCTGCCGAGGTTCCGCGCGGCCCCAGAGTGTTGCTTCTGAAACCTCGCACCGAGCCGAAACCACCCGAATAAAAGTGGTTAAAGAAAGGCAGGTCATCGCCGCCATAGCCATCGCCGAAGCCCAATTGAGTGCGAAAGCGCAAAGTCCAGTTCGGTATAACAGGAACAAAAACCTGACCGTTATAAACCAGCTTATAATATTGTATATCACTACCGGGAATTGATACTTCAAGGGACAAGCTTTGTGATGCACCTCGTGTCGCCAGCCGTCCCCGGTTCAAGGTCGACTGATTCCAATTGACTGACATCGTATAGTTATCAAATGTATCACCGTATACATCAAGAAACCCAGGTTCAGTCGGTAGATCTATAATATCAGGATCAATAATCGATCCATCATCGGCATAAACGGGAAAGAGATCGTCAGGTTCAGTCGTGATAACACTAGGCTCAAAGTAAGTCGAGTACCAATCAAAGCCGTTCACGTTAACAACATCGAAAAGGCGAGGGCTGGCAGAAATTTCCTGTACTGCACCAAAGCCAGCTTTAACCTCTGTATTTGCATAGCCAAAACTAAAACCTAAGCGCTGAGTTTCCTTGATAGGATAACTAAAGTTGATGTTGGCACCCAGCGTGTTAGTGGTATAGCGAGAAACGTTAATTTTGTCCAGATCCGCCTCCCTATAGAAAATAGAGAAACCCCGGCTAACGCCATCCTTGGTAAAATAGGGGTCAACGTAACTGAATCGAATATTGGTTAAATAGTCACTCTTATTTAGCCCGATGCCCACCTGTTTGCCGGTGCCAAGAAAATTATCTTCCTGAAGATTGGCGCCCAGTAATATCCCGCTGTCTTGAGAAAAACCAACACTGGCGCCAATACTGCCGGAAGACTGCTCTTCGACGGTATATTCCAAATTGACCAGATCATCACTCCCGGGGATCTCAAGAGTTTCTACGGAAGCTCCCTTAAAGTAACCCAACCGTTCAAGTCGAACTCGCGATTGTTCGATCGAGCCCGATGATGCCGGCGCGCCTTCCATTTGCCGCATTTCACGCCGTAATACGTCATCAGCAGTACGTGTATTCCCCTGGAAGTTTATCCGGCTAACATAGGTACGCTTGCCCGGGTCAATGAAAAACTTGATAGCAACGGTTTTATCTTCATCGTCTATATCAGGAATTCCTTCCACTTTTGCAAAATTGTAACCCTCGTTACCCAATCGCTTCGTCAGCCATTCTTCGGTATTGGTTACTACAGCCTGAGAAAATGTCTGGCCAGTTCTGACAAAAATAAACGGCCTCAATTGTGCTTCAGGAAGCACAATATCACCCGACAAATCGACATCACCAACTGTATATTTTTCGCCCTCAGAAATATTAACGGTGATATAAACCGCTTCTCTATCCGGGGATACTGACACTTGGGAAGAATCAATATTGAATTGAATATAACCACTATCGAGATAATAGGAACTTAATGTATCGAGGTCGCCGGTCAGCTTTTCTTTTGCATATTTGTTATCACTGGTTATCCAGGACAACCAGCCCGTTTTTCTCAACTCAAACAAGTCGATCAAATCTTCGTCACTGTAAATCGTATTCCCAACAATATTGATATGATGAATTGCAGCGGTTGTTCCTTCGTCAATGTTAATGCTCACCGCTACTCTGTTGCGGGGCAATGGCTCTACATCGGTCTCAATCCCCGCATCGTATCTACCTTGCGATACGTACTGGCGAGTCAACTCCATTTTCATACCTTCAAGCGTTGAACGCTTGAATACTTTACCCTCGGACAATCCGGCGCCTTCTAAGCCTTCCAGCAAAGCCTCGGTTTCGATGGCCTTGTTACCTTCAATATTAATCTCACTGATCGAAGGACGCTCTTCTACTGTGACAACAAGTACGTTGCCATCTTTCGCGATATAAATATTATCAAAGTTACCCGTACGAAAAAGCGTGCGAATACCATTGCGAATCGTAGGACCGTCGATACTATCGCCAACATTGATGGGCAGTGCGGCAAAAATACTACCGGCTGAAATTCTTTGCAAACCCTCTACACGAATATCAGATACCACAAAAGGCTCGTTAGCACTCGCTTTTACAGCAGACAGTGCAACAAGTAAAAAAAGCAGGAAATAGCGTTTCATCAAGTTTTTTTTACCAAAATAATCTATAGCTCAAAGTATGAGCAACTTCAATTTAAATTCAACCTTAGAATTAGGTCACCAAAATATTTTTATATAACGGATTGCAACGTTTCACCGCATATCGTTATTAACCACCCGTGTTCAATCGAGCGCTATTGTAAACGTAATCGCTCGCAATTGAGAGCATCACAAACGAGAGATATCATTATATAACGCTAACATCATGACTCCGACAATAATAAATAACCCAAGCTGATAACCCAAAACTTGTATCTTCATCGAAACTTCCCGCCCGGTCAGCAATTCAATGAGCCCATACAAAATATGCCCCCCATCCAACACAGGAATAGGAAGCAGGTTGAGGACCCCCAAACTTATGCTAAACAAGGCAATAAAGCCCAAATAAGATTCCAAACCTGAATTGGCAGTAGCGGACGCCACTTTAGCAATGGTTATCGGCCCGCTCAAGTTTTTCGGAGAGATTAATCCCATCAACATCTTTTTTATAGATTCAAGGGTAAATAACGCCATCGACCCGGTTTTTTCCAGTGATTTTGTTAACGAACCAAATACACCATAACTAAAACTTCTGATCATTCCCGGCGGCCACTCCGGCACCTGAACACCAAGACCAACCTGTCCATAGGGAGTGCCATCTTCGTCATTTAACGTAGCCGGAGTCAATAACGTGGAATACTCCGCTCCATCTCGCAGGTAGACCACATCGATAAGTTTTCCTGGACTGGCCCGCACATACTCTACCCACGATATCCAGTCGGCAATTTCATCGCCATTTGCCGACAATATAGTATCGTCAACTAACAATCCTGCAGCGTCTGCCGGGCTAGCTTCAACCACTTGACCAATGGTAGCCAGAATCGCAGGCCGATAAAGCCCCAAGCCCAAGCCGCCAATAAGATCTGTTGCTTCCGATCCAGCCAGCCAGCCATTCAATTCCGCTTGTGATTGATAGACAAAGTCTGAGTCGGGGTATTTAACAGAAAAGTCGATGGGTCCGCTTTCACCAATACGTTGCAGTAGGCGAAAGTGTAACGCTTCCCACGTCGGAGTTGCCTCACCATCAACAGCAATTATTTCTTGCCCCGCCTCCAAACTCGCCATCTCGGCTATCGATCCCGGCTCGACCGTGTCAATGACAGGTACAACGCCGGTGACGCCGCCAACAAACAAAAACCAATAGATCAGAACGGCAAGGATAAGGTTAGCAATGGGACCAGCCGCAAAAACGGCGAGACGCTGCCCGACAGGTTTATTATTAAAGGCATAAGGCTGGTCTTTTTCGGGAACATCTTCCTCACGCCCATCCAGCATTTTTACATAGCCACCCAACGGAATAGCTGCAAGGACAAATTCAGTACCGCGCTTATCGTGCCAGCGGAAAAGTGCCTGTCCAAAGCCAATGGAAAAACGTAACACTTTCACCCCACAGCGTCGGGCGACCCAAAAATGGCCAAACTCGTGAATGGTGACAACTATCCCCAAGGTAATCAGGGTAATCAGAATTGTTTGTAATAACTCCATAAATCCTTACTAGCTATTGTAAAAGCGGGTGACAGTGCCATCAGGCAGATATCAGTGCCTCTATGAATCGATTTGCAATAACCCGGGCACTTACATCCTGGGATTGGACAAGCGAGAGTGTATCCGGTTCAACAATTGTCATATCTGCCAAGACATGTTCAATTATCAGCGGTATATCAGTGAACCGAACCTTACCGGTCAAAAACGCATCAACCGCCACTTCGTTGGCTGCATTTAGCACCGCCATTGCCGTACCACCTACAGCAACAGCCTCCGTAGCAAGCCGTAGACAGGGAAATCGCTGATAGTCGGGAGCTTCAAAATCCAAACGAGCTGTCGCAATAATATCGAGACTGGCAACGCCAGAGTCAATACGGTTGGGAAAAGCCAGTGCGTGCGCGATTGGCGTTCGCATATCAGGATTGCCAAGTTGCGCCAATACCGAGCCATCAGCATATTCAACCATTGAATGAATAACGCTTTGTGGATGAATGACGATATCAATATTGTCGGCCGTGGTATCGAATAACCAACAGGCCTCTATTAGTTCAAGCCCTTTGTTCATCATGGTGGCCGAATCCACCGAGATTTTGCGCCCCATATCCCAATTGGGATGAGCACAGGCTTGGTCGGGAGTAACTGTTGGCAATTGCGCTAGCGGCAGTTCTCGAAACGGCCCACCAGAGCCGGTTAACAAAATCTTGCGTACACCCTCTGATGCCAAACCGGCACTTTGCCCGGACTGATATCGTGCAGGCATACTCTGGAAAATAGCGTTGTGCTCGCTATCGATCGGCAGTAATGTGGCGCCGCTTTCTTCGACGGCCTGCATAAACAAATGCCCTGCCATCACCAGTGATTCTTTGTTGGCCAACAACACTTTTTTTCCTGCGGTCACTGCCGCCATGGTCGGAGACAACCCCGCAGCGCCGACGATAGCGGCCATAACAGAAACCACTGTCGGGTCGGAAGCAACCTGTAACAGCCCCGCCTCTCCTGCCAACACTTCTGTATCCGTAAAACCGAGACCAGCGAGCTTATCCGCCAGCTGCTGAGCAGAACACTCATCTCTCATAACAGCAAAACGCGGATTATGTCGCTCTATTTGGGGGATGATCAGATCGACTGAGGTATTTGCTGTCAGAGCATAGGCCCGGTACTTGTCTGGATGCCTCGAAAGAACATCGAGAGTACTAACACCTATAGAGCCAGTAGAGCCAAGGATTGTGATATTTTCAGGGGACTGGGACATAACCTACCAACCTACCAACAGTAGACAAAGCGCAAACACCGGCGCTGCAGCAGTCATACTATCCAACCGGTCCATCATACCTCCATGTCCGGGCAGAATACGGCCGCTATCTTTAATGCCCTGCTGCCTTTTCATCATACTTTCCAGCAAATCGCCCAACACCGAAGCCAGTGCAGTTACCAAAACTATCGCCACAACGGCTAACAAGCCATGCCGACCACCATCAAATAACAACCACAGTATAATCACCACACTCACACTGGAGGTCAGCCCACCCCAAAAACCGGCCCAGGATTTTCCAGGACTGACAGCAACCGCCAATTTTGATTTCCCCCAGGCCCTGCCAGAAAAATAAGCGCCTATATCGGCGGATGCCACGATGGCAATCACCAGAAAAATCAATTCAATTCCATATTCATGATGGCGTAAATACACCACTGCCATCCATGCTGGCACTAACGTCAAAGCCCCCATCACCATGCGCATTACTCCTGCGCGCCAAATGACAGCGCTGGCCGGAAAGCTGCGAACCCACAAAAAGGCAACCGCCCACCACAGACAACCCGCTCCTAAAATATCCCTTATAAGATCCGTCTTTGGGTTAGCAGAGAGTACCTGGCTATAGTAAGCGCTGGAAAAAATGAGTAACGCGATGAACACCGCATAGCTAAGTCTGGTAACGATAGCAGAAAGCCCGGCCATGGCCGCCCACTCCCACGCTGCGATCACTACCAACACACCAAATAGAGCCGCCAATCCTATCGGTGGCAACAACAGAATACCCGCCCCGATAATAGTGATTAGAACTATCGCAGTAATGATTCGCTGTTTAAGCACGCCGATTTTCTCCCGGATCAACACCGCTGCTTAGATCACCGTCCACGGCTATATCAAGCTCAATGCTTTCGCCTTCCCGCCCGCCGTATCGTCGGTCGCGGTTTTCATAACTGGATAAAGCATCAACCATATCTTGCTCGCCAAAATCCGGCCACAGGGTCTCAGTAAAAAACAATTCGGAATAGGCTAACTGCCACAACAGAAAATTGCTGATTCGCTGCTCTCCTGCGGTACGTATACATAAATCAGGTTTAGGTAGATCAGCTAATGAAATATAGGTATCGAGCAAGGCCTCATCAATTTGCGAGGGTTGCAGCGCTCCTGACTTAACCTGCTCGGCGATTACTTTTGCCGCACTGGCTATATCTTGCTGCCCGCCGTAATCAACAGCAATAACGAGCGTACTTTCACGATTATTTGCAGTGACCTGTTCTGCATACTCCATTTGCTTCAACAGGCCCGCGCTGAACCGGTGTCGATCACCTATAAATCGGATTCTGATACCGTCTGCATGCAGCTGATTAACCTCTCGTTTCAGATAAGACCCAAACAGCCTCATCAACGCCTTCACTTCGGCGCCGGGACGCTGCCAATTTTCACTACTAAAAGCAAACAGAGTGACAATTTTAATACCGTAATCGTTCGCTAATTTTAATACTGAGCGAACAGCCTCAACACCAGCACGGTGACCGTAAGAGGTGGATTTTCCCTGGCGATGAGCCCAACGGCCATTGCCATCCATGATAATCGCCAGATGAAACGGAACCTTGGTAAATTGCTTGGCAGGAGCGGAATCAGACATAGTAACGATGGCTTACGCCTAAATTTCCATCAGGTCGGCTTCTTTGGCCGTAAGTATGACTTCTATCTCTGCGACAAAACGATCAGTAAGTTTTTGTATATCGTCCTGAGCTTTACGCTCCTGATCTTCGCTTATTTCCTTTTCTTTTTGCAATTCTTTGACGTCGGCCATCACATCACGCCGGATGTTGCGAATCGAGACTCGCGAATGTTCCGCTTCTTTCTTTGCCTGACGGGTAAAACCTCGCCGAGTTTCCTCGGTAAGCATCGGCATAGGAATGCGAATAACTGTACCGGCAGTCGAGGGATTCAAGCCAAGATCGGACTTCATAATCGCTCTTTCAACATCGGGAACGATGGCTTTCTCCCAAGGCACCACAGATAGTGTGCGAGCATCTTCTACATTAATGGCAGCAACCTGACTCAAAGGCGTTTCAGAGCCGTAATAGTTAACACGAAGACCGTCGAGAATACTGGGATGAGCTCTCCCGGTCCGTATTTTGTTCAAAGCACCGCCCAGCGCTACCAGTGTTTTCTGCATTCGCTCCTCAGCGTCTTGCTTCAGTTCGTCAATCACCGACTTCCTCCTAACTAATATTGTAATTCGGTAACCATAGATTCTCACCCATCTTGATTACCGCTGTCATCTGTAACACGCCTTAGTCACGTGCGTTTTTTACTACCCTTACCTATTGGTCCTTGATCAGGGTGCCTTCGGTGCCCCCATTTACAATGTTAAGCAGAGCGCCGGCTTTCTCCATTTCAAAAACCCGCAAAGGCATGTTGTGATCACGGCATAACAATATGGCCGTTAAATCCATTACTTCCAGTTTTTTGTCCAGAACAGCATCATAACTCAAACTATCGTATTTCGTCGCACTGGAATCAATCATCGGATCAGCACTATATACCCCATCGACCTTTGTCGCCTTCAGTACAATTTCTGCCTGCACCTCTATGCCGCGCAAACATGCCGCCGAATCCGTCGTAAAAAATGGATTTCCAGTGCCTGCTGAAAAGATTACCACCTCTCCTCTTTGTAATGAGCTCATTGCCTTGCGCCTGTCGTAATGATCGACAACACCACTCATCGGAATTGACGACATCACGCGGGAAGCAATATCCGCCCTCTCCAAGGCATCTCGCATCGCCAGAGCATTCATTACGGTCGCCAACATACCCATATGGTCGCCGGTGACCCGATCAAGCCCGGCCTTCTGTAAGGACGCGCCACGAAATAAATTACCGCCACCAATCACCAGACCAACCTGTATACCAATCCCAACCAATTGACCGATTTCAAGTGCCATACGATCAAGAATTTTAGGGTCTATCCCAAATCCCTCATCACCCATGAGGGCCTCACCACTGAGTTTCAGTAAAATGCGCTTGTATTTTTTATCTCGACTAGACATAAACACTCCTTTCGGCAAGGTGATCCTATCAACAATAGATATTAACAGGGTAACCGTATAACAGGCAGGTAGAAAAACGGGGCTGTAAGCCCCGTTATTTTTTTTAGCTCTTTAATTGCGCTGCCACTTCGGCGGCAAAATCAATTTCTTCTTTTTCTATACCTTCACCAACCTCATAACGAACGAAAGAGACCACCTCTGCACCCGCGTTTTTAGCGAGATTAGCAATAGTAATTTCAGGGTCTTTTACGAACGCCTGTTCCAGCAAGCTATTTTCTTTAAGGAATTTATTGATACGACCAACCATCATCTTCTCAACAATTGCTTCAGGCTTACCTTCCATATCAGGTTGTGCCTTGATGATATTTTTCTCTTGGGTCACGATCTCTTCAGGCATATCTTCCGGTCTTACTACCTGTGGATTTACAGCAGCAACATGCATAGCAATATCACGAGCCAGCTCAGCATCACCACCCGTCAAGGATACTAAAACAGCGATTCGGTTATTGGAATGAACGTAACTACCAACAACACCTTCAGAATCCACAACTTCACTGCGACGAACAGAAATATTTTCACCAATTTTCTGCACTAACGCTTCGCGAGCGGTACTCAGGTCACCATCCATTAATGCAGTAACGTCGGTTTGTTTATCTGCAAACGCTTTTTCGGCGACGGATGCAACAAATGCTAAAAGACTTTCATCACGAGCGGCAAAATCAGTTTCGCTGTTAACTTCTACCAAGATACCATAGCTGCCATCTTCAGCAACCTTAGCTGTAACAATACCTTCAGCCGCAGTACGACCGGCTTTCTTGGCAGCCTTCATGCCGCTGTTTTTACGCATCTCTTCAATTGCTGCGTCTATATCACCACCAGCTTCAACCAGTGCCTTCTTACACTCCATCATTCCAAGACCAGTACGGTCACGTAGTTCTTTTACCATTGAAGCAGATACAGCTGCCATCTTCATATCCTCCAAAACAAGTCACTCTGCAATTGCATAAAGGGCAAGTAGCAACACGTTATATTAAATCAAATTAGTTAGCGATCTCACTAAGATCGATGCAAGTCATTCAAAAAAAGGGGGCCAAGCCCCCTTTTTCGCCGAATGATTAATCCTGCTTATTCGGCTGCTGGAGCCGGCACTTCAGCCGTTTCAACTTCAACTTCAACTTCAACAGCAGCTGCAGCCGCTTCTTCAACGAACTCATCTTTAGGAACGTTACCATCAGCAGCTTTTCCAGCGAGAACGGCATCAGCCACTGCTGCTGAATAAAGTTTGATTGCCCGTATTGCATCATCGTTACCAGGAATAACGTAATCAACACCATCTGGATCACTGTTGGTATCAACGATACCGATAACAGGGATACCCAAACTGTTTGCTTCCTTAATAGCAATCCGCTCTTGATCAACGTCTATTACGAACAGCGCGTCAGGCAAACCGCCCATATCTTTAATACCGCCAATAGAACGCTCCAACTTCTCCATTGCGCGCGTGCGCATTAGCGCTTCTTTCTTGGTCAATTTATCAAAAGTACCGTCAGCCTGCTGGCCTTCCAGATCACGCAAACGCTTGATGGACCCACGGATAGTCTTGTAGTTGGTCAACATACCACCCAACCAGCGATGGCTGACATAAGGCTGACCAGCGCGATCAGCTTCTTCACGCATAATCTTGCTAGCTGCACGCTTGGTGCCTACAAACAGTATTTTGTTTTTGCCAACAGACAGTTTTTGGATCACTGCCAGGGCTTCATTGAACGCAGGAACAGTGTGCTCCAGGTTAATAATATGAATCTTGTTGCGAGCACCAAAGATGTACTCACCCATTTTGGGATTCCAATAGCGGGTTTGGTGGCCGAAGTGAACACCAGCCTGCAACATGTCGCGCATGCTTACTTGAGTCATAGCTATACCTTTATAAGGGTTAGGCCTCCATATACCCCATCGATCAACCCCGATTTAACAGAGCACCCTGATCTATGTGACGGTATATGTGCGGATTTTAGTGGATTTATTCACTCAAACTCAGTGACGATTTCAACAGAGACAATCGAGCCCCGATTTGAGAGCGCGCTTTATACCATAACGACGGAAAAACTAAAAGAATAAATTGCCAATAGACGATGATTCATCGATGCTAAAAGAAGATGTGCCTGACCCCCTTTCTCGCGTTAACGCCCGCTCTCGATATGCCACGATAAGCATCCTGATATCCTCACCGTAAATAAGGGCTTTTCTATTTATTTAGCCATTGGGGACAAGCTTGGTTTACAATAGCCAGCTCGACGCAGAATTTACTGCGGTCATAGATATTTTTGCAACATAATCAATAGCTTAGGTGAAAACACTCAAATGAAAGTTTCGATTAAAAACCCGGAACAGATTAACAAAATGCGCGTTGCAGGCGGGCTCGCCGCAGACGTGCTGGAAATGATAGCTCCTTTTGTGCAGCCCGGAATATCAACCGAAGAACTGGACAAAATTTGCCATGACTTTATGGTTAACACCCAGCATGTTATTCCCGCCCCCCTTAATTATAACGGCTTCCCGAAATCAATCTGCACATCGGTTAACGAAGTCGTCTGCCACGGCATCCCGTCACCAAAGAAAATACTTAAGGACGGTGACATTATCAACATTGACATTACCGTTATTAAAGATCGGTTTCATGGCGACACCAGCAAAATGTTTCACGTCGGAAAACCTAATAGCCATACTGAAAGGCTAGTAAATATCACCCAGGAATGCCTCTACAAGGCTATCGACATTGTGCGTCCCGGAACAACATTGGGCGATATTGGCCACGTCATTCAAAAACACGCAGAAGCCAATTATTATTCTGTCGTTCAAGAATACTGCGGTCATGGTATTGGTGAGGTTTTCCATGAAGAGCCACAGGTTCTTCATTACGGCAAGAAAGGGACTGGGCTGGTACTTGAAGAAGGCATGACGTTTACCATTGAACCCATGTTGAATGCCGGCAAACGCCACGTAAAGTTGAACAAAAAGGACGGATGGACTGTTACAACCAAAGATGGAAGACCTTCCGCCCAATGGGAACATACCATGGTGGTCACCAGTGACGGCGTCGAAATTTTTACCGCCAGACCCGATGAACCCTACTTTAAACGATAACGAATCGATCCGAGCAAATACGGTAACCATGAGCGAACAGCACTTCTCTATTCCACCAACGGTTTTTGATGCCGATCACTTTGACCAGGCACTGAAATGCTCCAAGTCGCCGGTAACATTGCTGAAAAAGTATATCGAACGCACCACCGATTACATGCACCAGCAATACCAGCAAGGCGCCTGTATTCGCGAGCTGGTGTGGGCACGCGCTAAATTTGTCGACCAGCTATTACAAAGTAGCTGGCAGCTCTTCTCGCTAAGCGGCGACGACGATATTTGTCTAATTGCAGTCGGCGGTTACGGAAGAGGCGAGCTTCACCCTCACTCTGATATCGATCTGTTAATTCTGCTAAAAGACGAAGCTGCTGTCGAACGACTGCAACAAGAAATCAGTGCCTTTGTTACTCTGCTTTGGGATACCAGCCTGGATATTGGTCACGGCGTTAGAACGGTAACCCAGTGTCGAGTCGAAGCGGCAAAAGACATCACAATAGCAACCAATTTGATGGAAACTCGGTTACTGAGCGGCTCCGAAGAACTTTACAAGGATATGGTTGCAGAATCCGGTCCAGACAAAATTTGGCCAAGCCAGACTTTCTTCCGGGCAAAGTGGAATGAACAGATCAACCGCCACCAAAAACATGGAAATAGCGAATACGTACTGGAAGCAAATGTAAAAAATTCCCCTGGCGGTCTGCGAGACATTCAAATGATCGGGTGGATAGCAAAGCGGCATTTTGGCATTAAGAAAATTGAAGAGTTAGTGAATCTGGGTTTTCTCCGCGAAGAAGAAATGGACATACTTAATCGCGGCAGGGATTTCATGTGGCGAGTGCGCTACGCATTACACATGATTACCGGCCGAGAGGAAGATAGACTGCTGTTTGACCACCAGCGGACACTGGCAAAAATGTTCGGCTATGAAGATGACGATGCCAAAATGGCAGTCGAACAATTTATGCAGTATTACTATCGCTGGGCGATGTCTCTGGGTGAGTTAAACGACGTCCTGATGCAACACTTTGATGAAACGATTTTGCGTGCCTGCGAAGCCGAAAACATATACGAAATCAATCAACGTTTTCGTGTTCGAAATGGCCATATAGAAGTCACCAACGATAAGGTCTTTGAACGAACGCCTTCTGCGCTCCTGGAAGTTTTTGTCCTAATGGCGCAAAACGATAGTATTGACGGCGCTCGCGCATCTACAATTAGGCTCATCAGAAAATACCGAGACTTGATTGATGATGATTTTCGCAACGATCTTCGCAACGCCCGTTATTTTATTGAAGTTCTAAGAGCACCGTCTCAAGTTGCGTTGCAATTGCGCAGAATGCTGCGCTTTGGTGTTTTGGGAAAATATTTGCCAGAATTCGGAAAAATTATTGGCCAGATGCAACACGACTTATTCCATGTTCTCGCCGTTGATGCTCACACGATGGAAGTCGTCAAAAACATGCGCCGCTTCCAATACCCTGAATCGCAGAAGAAATTTCCGGTTGCCTCGCGAATTGTAAAACGCCTTCCAAAAATTGAGCTTTTGTATATATCTGGCCTATATCATGACATTGCCAAAGGCCGTGGTGGCAATCATTCAATTTTGGGTATTGTTGATGCCAGGCACTTCTGTGAACGTCATGAACTTAGTAAACGAGATACTAATTTGGTCTGCTGGCTGGTCGAGCACCATCTATTGATGTCGTCTGTAGCCCAGCGTCAAGATATTTCAGATCCGGACGTCATTAACAATTTTGCCACCAAAATTGGTGATGAAAACAGGCTCGACTATTTGTATGCGCTAACAGTGGCAGATATTAACGCCACTAACCCTAAATTGTGGAATAGCTGGCGTGCATCATTGTTACGTCAACTCTATATCGAAACCAAGCGAGCTCTTCGTCGCGGGCTGGAAAACCCTGTCGATAAAGCAGATTGGATAGCAGACACACAACTAGCCGCCATTCGACAATTGGAGGCCATGGGGTTCACCGAAGATGAAGTCTATTCTGTTTGGCAAAAAACAGAAGACGATTACTTTTTACGTGAGAAAGTGGAGGATATCGTTTGGCATACAGAGGCTATCAGCCAGCACGTTAATTCTTCAGCACCTCTGATTTTGCTAAAAGAAAGTGGCGATCTTCAATTTGAAGGTGCAACCCAAATTTTTATTCACACCCAACAAAAAGACAGTTTGTTTGCAATAGCCGCATCGGCACTCGAACAACTAAACTTAAATATTCAAGATGCCCGAATATACCGTTCCGGGACCGGTTTCACCCTTGATACTTTTTTTGTATTGGGTAGTAACGGAGAACCTATTGGCGACGACCCAGAACGTATCGATGAGATTAAATCAGTACTGATGGAACATCTAATCAATACCGATTCATCTCTGGATATCATGCAACGACGAACACCGCGACAAATGCGTCTATTTTCGGTACCCACTCGTACCACACTATTTACTGACGTCGCAGGGGAACATAGTGTTCTGGAAGTACTGACACCGGACCGTCCGGGGTTATTGGCGCGAATCGGAAAAATATTCCTCGACTACGACATTAGATTGCAAAATGCCAAAATCGCTACGCTAGGTGAAAGAGTAGAAGATGTTTTCTTTATCACCGACAAAAACCATCAACCCATTAATGACCCTGCCTTGTGCCTATCGATTCAGAATGCTATTTGTAAAGAACTCGATGAACAGGCCGCAGCTTGATACTACCTATGAATCCAGACTTGAATCAATTGCAACCCTACCCTTTTGAAAAACTAAATGCGCTAAAAGGAACGGTTAAAGCTCCCGCTTCATTAAGCCACATTGCTCTGTCTATCGGCGAACCCAAACACGCCTCACCTGATTTTGTTAAACAGGTACTTATGGATAATATGGATAAATTGTCCAATTATCCAACTACCAAAGGTATACCAGAATTACGTGAATCTATTGCCCAGTGGTTATGTCGTCGTTTTCATCTGGGAGAAAATGGCATTGATCCCGAACGGCAGGTGTTACCCGTCAATGGCACCAGAGAAGCACTTTTTTCCTTTGCACAGGCAGTAGTCGACAGACGAGAAAAACCACTGGTGATTTCGCCCAACCCGTTTTATCAGATATATGAAGGTGCGGCCTATTTGGCTGGAGCCCAACCTTATTTTCTACCCTGCGTGGCAGATAATGGATTTATTCCAGATTTTAACGCGGTGCCTGACGATGTTTGGCAGCGTTGCCAACTACTGTTTTTATGTTCACCGGGCAACCCTACCGGTGCTGTCGTCGATATTAAAACCCTGACACTGCTGATCGAACTTGCCGATCGTTTTGATTTCATCATTGCCAGTGATGAGTGTTATTCGGAACTTTATTTTGACGAAGAATCCCCACCGGCGGGTTTATTGCAAGCGTGCGCCGAAATTGGCCGCAGCGATTTTAGTCGCTGTGTCGTTTTTCACAGCTTATCGAAACGCTCCAACTTACCCGGCTTGCGCTCAGGGTTTGTTGCTGGAGACGCCCGGATACTGAGCCAATTTTTGCTGTATCGGACTTACCATGGTTGTGCGATGCCAGTTCAACACCAACTTGCCAGTGTCGCAGCCTGGTCTGATGAACAGCATGTGAAAGATAATCGCACCCTGTACCGCGCCAAATTTGAGGCCGTTTTGGATATATTGGGAGACTGCATGGAAATTTCCAAACCCGATGCAGGTTTCTATTTGTGGCCAGAAACGCCAATAAATGATACTGACTTCGCTGCCCAATTGTTCGCCCAACAGCATATGACCGTGCTACCTGGTCAGTATATCTCGCGAGAGGTGGATGGTGTTAACCCTGGGCAAAACCGGATCCGTATGGCTTTAGTCGCCCCGCTCCAAGAATGTATTGATGGAGCCTTGCGTATAAAAACATTTATCAATGGACTCTAAGCTATGTTGAAACAAGAACGGGTTGAGTTCATTGTACAAAAATTACAAGATCTGTACCCAACACAGCTCATACCATTAGACCACAGCGACCCCTATACACTGCTAATTGCCGTGCTACTCTCGGCCCAATGTACCGACGCTCGAGTTAACACAGTAACGCCCGCCTTATTTTCATTGGCAGACAATCCCGCCGATATGGCAACAAAATCGGTAGAAGACATTAGGGCGATCATCCGTCCCTGCGGTTTATCTCCACAAAAAT
Organism: Oceanicoccus sp.; assembly: GCA_036963965.1. Taxonomy (GTDB): domain Bacteria; phylum Pseudomonadota; class Gammaproteobacteria; order Pseudomonadales; family Dasaniaceae; genus Oceanicoccus. The sequence goes on from JBALTE010000018.1 coordinate 29,500, forward strand.
CTAAAGCCATCAAAAATCTTTCAAAAATACTCGTCGAAAAATACAATGGCCAGGTACCGGAAGATATGGCCGCGCTCGAAGAGTTACCGGGCGTCGGTCACAAGACTGCCAGCGTCGTCATGTCACAAGCATTTGGGCACCCTACTGTTCCAGTTGATACACATATACACCGGCTTGCACAACGCTGGGGGCTTACCAGTGGTAAAAATGTTGTGCAAACGGAAAAAGATCTGAAAAGATTATTTCCAATTGAGCTATGGAACGCTCTGCATCTACAAATTATTTACTATGGCCGAGAATACTGTTCTGCCAGAGGCTGCGACGGCACTGTCTGTGAAATTTGCAGGACCTGCTACCCAAATCGCAAAAACCCAAAGAAAACCCATAAACCCTAAATTTTGGCCAACTTAAAACTGAGGAGCAATCACATCACTCCGTTGCCGGGCCCAGAGATATAAGCTCATAGCGCCACCTTATAAATTGTAGCCACTTTTTGATGATCGATTTCACTCAGCCACTATCGGCGCATGCCAAATTATCAACATGTGAAGGGCTCGAGGTTATCCCGTTGGCGAGTAATTTCTGCTATGCTGCGCCGCTCTTTTGGTTCACCATCAATCATTAACACAGGGTTTCAAACAGCTATGACAACAGTTACCCTTTACGGTATAAAAAACTGCGACACTGTAAAAAAAGCCCGACAATGGCTTGATACCCACGAAATCACTTACCATTTTCATGATTTTCGAGAGCAAGACATCAGCAGCGATCAAGTAAAACTGTGGATACAACAATTAGGTTGGGATAAAGTTGTCAACAAACGCAGTACCACTTGGAAACAATTAGGCGATGCAGCGCGAGACAATATGGATGAGGGAAGCGCGGTGGCAGCCATCCTCAGTAATCCAACTTTGGTAAAAAGACCTCTACTAGATATTGATGGTCAATACAGTGTCGGTTTCAGCCCTGAAGGCTATCAAACAACGTTTTAAAACATTCGACAAATATTATTGAGAACAGGTATAAAAAATGAGTGAACAACTATTTAGTATCGGGCTAGGCGTGGGCACTAAAAATGCGAAAGGCGAATGGCTTGAAGTATTTTACCGCCAACCCATAATAAATCCTGCCGACGCGTTCCGCCAGGCAGTTTCCAGCTCTTGCGGCTACAGTGGCGGCAACCAGATAATTTCTCTGGAGAAGGGGCAATTGGGTACACTTGAGTCAGCGCTGAGAGATGCAGGTGAGCCTGCTCAGGCCGATATCGTTAAAGCCTTCAAAACCAGCTCGCAACCGTTGGTAATTACAATTCTTGCTGTTGATTCGGCGCCTACCTCCGTTCCTGAAGGCTATTTGAAGCTTCACCTCTTATCGCATCGATTGGTCAAACCTCACGGCGTTAACATCGATGGCTTGTTTGGTGTTCTGCCCAATGTCGCCTGGACCAATAAGGGAGCAGTCGATTTGGAAGAGCTTCCAAACTTACAAATGACAAGCAGATTGAAGGGCGAGCAACTGACTGTCGACTGCGTCGATAAATTCCCCAAAATGACTAATTATGTAGTTCCCAAAGGTGTGCGTATTGCCCATACAGCAAGAGTGCGCCTCGGCGCCTATATTGGCGAAGGCACAACGGTTATGCATGAGGGCTTCGTCAACTTTAATGCAGGAACTGAAGGCCCAGGGATGATTGAAGGCCGCATTTCCGCTGGTGTATTTGTTGGTGCAGGATCGGATCTCGGCGGAGGAAGCTCAACGATGGGAACACTGTCTGGCGGGGGCAACATTATTATTTCTGTCGGTAAAGAATGCCTGATCGGAGCCAATGCAGGCATCGGTATTCCACTGGGAGATCGCTGCATCGTAGAATCCGGTCTTTATATTACCGCAGGGACAAAAGTTGTACTGCTGGATGATACCGGATCAACAACTGGCACGACCAAAGCCAGGGACCTTGCGGCTAAATCAGATTTGTTGTTTCGACGCAACTCAACCAATGGTGCGGTTGAATGTCTAACCAATAAGTCAGCTGTGGAGTTAAACGAAGAGCTGCACGCCAACAACTAATAATAGCCAATGTACTCACTAGTAGTTTAATCGCCCCACAAAAGAGCTCTCTCGAACGGAGCTCTTTTGATTTCACCTCCGACGATGTGGCAACGGAGGCTTCCTGATAGCTACCCTGTTAGACTTGATCAATTCTGTGATAGTAAAGGCCAATTTTTTTATGAACACTTTATCCGACACTCAACAGCTAACGTTCGACTTAATCGCCAGGGAATCGGTTACGCCTATTGACGCTGGCTGCCAAGAGCTAATGATTGGGCGCCTGCAAGCTATAGGCTTTTCAGTTCAACAACTACGCTTTGAAGATGTCGACAATTTTTGGGCTGTGAGAGGAAATGACGGCCCAATACTTTGTTTTGCAGGACATACCGATGTTGTTCCAACCGGACCCGAGGCACAATGGCAAAACGCGCCTTTTTCTCCCACTATCAAAGATGGCATGTTGTACGGTCGCGGCGCCGCAGATATGAAAGGCAGCCTTGCAGCTATGGTCACTGCCTGTGAACGTTTTGTCGCCTCACACCCTGAGCATAAAGGGCAAATAGCTTTTCTTATTACCAGCGACGAAGAAGGTATTGCTGTCAATGGCACAGTTAAGGTCATGGATTGGTTGGCACAACAACAACAATTTATCGACTGGTGTATTGTCGGCGAGCCTTCCTCTACGACACTGGTAGGTGATGTTATCAAGAATGGGCGCAGAGGCTCACTTGGCGGAGTATTGTCCGTTAAAGGGATTCAAGGACATGTCGCATACCCTCATCTTGCATCTAACCCAATCCACGCAGTCATGCCGGCATTTGCAGAGTTAGCCGCTGAACAATGGGATCAGGGCAACGCGTTTTTTCCTGCTACCTCTTTCCAAATCTCAAACATCAATAGCGGAACAGGCGCAACAAATGTCATTCCAGGTGAGCTGGAAGCTGTATTCAACTTTCGTTTTTCCACAGAGCTTACTCAAGACGATTTGCAACAGCGAACTGAAGTTATTCTCGATAAGCACAAGCTCGATTATGATTTGAAATGGACCTTAAGCGGCCAACCTTTCTTAACATCCGAGGGAGCTTTGATTGAAGCCGCCGTGGCAGCGATTAATGATATAACTGGAAGGGATACTGAATTGTCGACAGCGGGAGGAACATCTGACGGACGATTTATAGCACCTACTGGCACCCAGGTTGTTGAACTCGGCCCGGTCAATGCGACCATTCATAAAATTGATGAATGTGTTCGAGCGAACGACCTCGACGAACTATCCAACATATATGAAAGCATACTCGTCAGATTATTAGCGTAACTGAGCAACGTTTACAGAAAGAGGGATACAACATTACCGATAACAAAAGGCCTGACATAATAACGCGAGTCAAGGAACTCATAGGTGATCAAAGAAAGGTATTAAAACTTTTCGCCTTAGGTGCATTGTTATTCTTCATTGGCCTCGGTGGCATTCAATGGGCAAGCTACAACCTTGAACCCTCACTACAACAAGAATCCTACGTCTTTGCCGGTGCTACATTAGCCGGCTGTGGATTTCTCATCTCGATTACTGCACAAATATTCCTGATCATCGATCGTTTTCAACGGATGGGCAAACGAGACTTATAAATTAGTGTTGTTCTAACTCGAATCCATGCCTAAAAAAAGACAAAAAAAGGGGGCCTTATCACTAAGAGCCCCTTTTTTATATGGTCACTTGTTACTCTTCGATTTCTGCCTTCATCACAGCGACAACACGACGGTTGGCATTTCGACCTTCGACTGAGTCATTATCCTGAATAGGACGGGCCTCACCGTAACCTTTCGCACTCAAACGTTCTGCACTGATACCGAAACGATCAACTAACACGTTCATAACAGCATCTGCTCGTTTCTGAGACAGGGATTCATTGAACTTTGCACTACCTGTGTCGTCTGTATGACCTTCAATGACACTGGTAACACCGGCGAATTTTTTCATGAATTCTGCAACTCTACTAATTTCAGAATTATAATTTTCTTCAACAACACTGGAGCTGGATGCAAAATTTACATTTAAGGATACTTCCTCAGTGCGCTTCAGTACGTGTTTACAACCACGATCATCAACTTGCCGACCAGCGGGGGTATCGGGACACGCATCTTTATAGTCAGCAACGCCATCATTGTCACTGTCTAAAGCACAACCGCGTGCATCGACAACAGCTCCGGCAGGCGTTTGTGGACATTGGTCATTTGAGTCAGATACACCATCGCCATCTGCGTCTCCATCTGCAGCTACAACCATGGGAGCAGGCTTATTTTCACCGCCGAAAGAATAGCTGAGTCCTAATGTAAACAGATTATCAAGGGTGTCATCGTCAATACCATAGATCAGTTTAGCGTCTGCTTTAACCGACCAGTTTTGATTCAACATGTATCTAAAACCCATGCCAACATCAAATTGTGTTTCTTTATCGGTACGGGAATCATTCTCAAATTCCGCATGGCCAAAACCTGCGGCCGCATACGGGCTGATTTTTCCCGTTTCTTCAAAATAATAAAGACCATCAATACCATACTGGGTCAAATCAACATCTCCAGCGCCTCTCTTTGTCCCGCCGATACTTTCATAATCCGGTGACGAATCCATGGCGCGAATTTCTACGCCCCAGTTATTGCCGTAGCGGTATTCTGCCCCAATCGATATGAGCTCCTCTGCATCCAGACCTCGACTATTGTCGAATCCCTGATAACCAACAGCCGGATTAATTGACCATTGACCATCATGTGAGTCAGCATTTACTGCCAAAGCAGCTGACAAGCCAGTTGCCAGCAATAATAATTTTTTGTATGACATTTATTATGTCCTCCAGAGAGCATGAAATTGCACCATATTGTACCCAAAAAGTGACCGTTTCAATAGAACAGCTTTATTTATTTTTTCAGTCATCACCAATCCATAGTTTTCTTTACAAATGGCACAGTAAGGCGACGCTGATGTTTCAATGATGCGGTATCCAGAGTATCCAGGACCGAAAGCAGAAACTGAGTATCACGACGACATCGGTTATAGATGTAATGAGCAACTTCATCACCCATTAACAAACCTCGCCGCTCCGCACGTAACTTTATTGTTGCTATGCGTTGATCGTCAGTTAAGTTCTGCAGTTGAAAAATCGCGCCCCAACTTAATCTCGACGCAAGGTCCTGTAGCTCAATATCAAGTTCCCTGACAGCGCAACGTCCACTTATTAGTAACGGTGTATGTGCATCGGAAAGCCGATTAAACAAATGAAACAATTGTTGCGGCCAGACATCTCTGTTTACCACTACATCTATATCATCAAGACAAACCAGGGATTGATGTTCCAAGCCCTCAAATAATTCCTCCGGGGGGTATTCCTTTAACTCCGCTAAAGGCAAATATATAGCACTCTGTCCACTTTCGTCGACCTGGTGGCATGCAGCCTGTAATAAGTGACTGCGTCCACTTCCTTCTTTGCCGTAAAGATACACATAACGCTCGCCGCCCATCAGCTGTTTGCGCAACGTGTCCAGCAGCAGTGTGTTATTTCCAGAATAGAAATTATCGAAAGTAGCGTCATCACGAAGCTGAACCGCAAGTGGAAGTTGTTCGAACAAATAGCTCATTGATATGTTGAGTTCAGGTTGGTCAATATTATTAGTCTTCTGCCGTATAAACCGCACTATCTTTGTAGCTACGGTGCGCGTGCCGCAACAATACCATAATTATGGCCGCTGCCGGGAGCGCAAGCAATATCCCTGAAAAGCCAGCCAGCTGCCCACCGGCCATAATGGCGAATATCACTGCAACAGGATGTAACCCTATACGATCTCCAACTAACAAAGGGGTCAACACCATGCCTTCCAGTAACTGACCAACAGCAAATACTGACGCGACGCCTATCAAGGGTAACAATTCGTGAAACTGGAACCACGCAGCAACGCTTGCCGCGCCAATGCCAACAAAAAATCCCATATAGGGAACAATACTCGCCAGGCCGGCAATCAATCCTAAAATAAGCGCTAAATCCAGACCAACAAAACTCAGTCCTACGCTGTACATAATGCCCAAAGCGAGCATAACCAAAAGCTGTCCTCTAATAAATGCTCCGATTATTTCGTCACATTCGTTAGCCAATTTAACAACAGTGGGTTCGATTGACCGCGGTAGTAAGTCGCGAATATGGGCCATAAAAATATCCCAGTCTCTCAATAAGTAGAACGTTACAACAGGAATCAGTACAACATTTGCCAGCCCGGTAATCATCGCCATACTTGATCCGGCAATTTTCCCCCAGACCTGGCCCAACATATTGCCCGCTGTCGTCCAGTTCTCGCTGATTGCTGCCTTAAAATTTGCAATAGGGATACTTCCCTGTGGTAACTCCAGTTTTTCCTGCAACCATGGTACGAGTGTATGTTGCAGCTGTTGCAACCACTCGGGAATTTTATGTGCGAGCAGGTCAAGCTGACGACCAATTAACGGGATAGTTAGTAATAGTGCAATGGCAAGCAATAAAATCAGCGCAGAGAAAACCAATGTAACAGACAAGGTTCGCCCCATACCTCGTGCTTCCAATCTATCCGCCAAGGGGTCGCCTAAATAGGCCAACAACCCGGCAACCAAAAACGGTGTCAAAATAGGTTCAAGCAGAAAAAATAATGCCATTACCACGACCACTACTACAAGCAGCCATACACGTTGTTTATCGTTCACAATAGAGCACCCTGAGTCATTTTTCTGAGGTTCTTAGGCTCAGCATTGTTAAGATTGTGCAGTCACCAAGAATCTATATCGATGGCCAGCGGAAATTCAGATCAATAGAATCAGGATTTTGATAATCAATTTTCTCGACTGGCTGAAGCTTCTTATCCAGCGCTAACGCTTGTTCCAACTGGCTTAACGAGCCATCGGCAATCAACCGAACAATAATTTCATCACCTTCTATCTTAATAACATTTGCATGACGGATCGCCGAAACGGACTCCAAATAGCGAATAGCACGAGCATACTTCACAAACTGGTCGACCCCAACTAATCGCATAATCACGCCGTTATCTGCTATATCTACCGGCGCTATAGCATACTGACTGGCTAAATCGTTGGCTATCACATCAAACGACGAGCCAATATACTGATCAGTCGTTTCTGCATCACCATCAAACTCCATTTCGTCAACGCTATTGTTAAATACCCAACGACCCAACCATCTACCATTTGTGAGTTTAGTCACCCGACCGAACAACAAAGTGTCAGCGCGATACCTTTGGGCAGCTGCTCTGGCTTTGCGGCTATCCAGCTGCCATATATCGTCAGGCGAGACAGCAACGCTGTCTTCGAGATCAAGCGCAGGTAATCTAAATGTCAGCCCACGCCTGATCGCATGAAAACTTATCGCATCAAATATGTCGGGGTCATCGTCTGCGTTGATGAATCGCCGCCCATTAATATCTTCGATGACCAACCACAACAGAACGGTTGGTCGGTTAGCGGACCAAAAAGGTAACCCCGCATCACGCAGTGTGTTATCAACCAATATTGATTCAAATTCAAGTTCGACATACAACTGCTCGTCAACACCATCTGATTTACTTTGGTAACTGAACTGCCTGGTATAAGTACTCGCATTCCGAACAGCGTTTCGTATTGCAGGCTGATCAACTATTTGAGAGTTGCCAGAAACTCGAATAAAAACGATCTCTAACGCCTGACGAGTCACGGTGGTCCGGTGTTTCGTCGATTGAGATTCGACAGCGATGGATACATCATAAAGACCCTCCACCTGCTCAGCGAAAACAACAGGCGACAACGCCATGCCAAAGCAACTAGCTGCGACAACAAACACCATTTTCCAATAAATTAACAATTTGATAAGCCTTCTTCCTGTATCAAAACAACGCCTATTGTAACAATCTCCCGCCGATGACACATCCTCCTATACGCCATCATTCTTTCCAGTTAAAATACGCTCTTTTCTAGAGCCATCCTCACCCATAATCGCCTCTGGCTACCACACGAGCTTAATGATCTATGAGCCCCAATGACAGCAAAAAATCCCTTAGCTACAAAGATGCAGGCGTCGATATTGATGCAGGTAACGCCTTAGTAGAACGCATAAAACACGTTGCCAAACGTACGCGACGCCCTGAAGTTATGGCAGGCCTTGGCGGATTTGGCGCATTATGTGAAATTCCAAGTGGTTACAAACAACCGGTATTAGTCTCAGGAACTGACGGTGTCGGCACAAAACTTCGATTGGCAATGGATTTGGGAATTCACAATACCATTGGTATCGATCTTGTCGCCATGTGCGTCAATGACTTGATTGTAGCTGGTGCGGAGCCTCTGTTCTTTCTTGATTACTATGCTACTGGGAAACTGGACATTGATACTGCTGCTGCCGTCGTAGAAGGTATTGGTAAGGGCTGTGAATACTCCGGCTGCTCATTGGTTGGTGGCGAAACTGCCGAAATGCCAGGTATGTATGACGGCGAAGATTATGATTTGGCTGGTTTTTGTGTTGGTGTAGCAGAAAAATCGGAGCTTATTGACGGATCCAACGTACAGCAGGGTGATATGTTAATTGGACTGGCATCGTCAGGACCCCATTCAAATGGTTACTCGCTGATTCGCAAAATCATTGAGGTCAACAATGCTGACCTCAATCAATCGCTAGGCGAGCAAACGCTTGCAGAAGCATTAATTGAACCTACACGTATTTATGTAAAACCAATTCTATCGTTAATGAAAGAGATTAAGGTCAACGCCCTGTCTCATATCACTGGCGGCGGTTTACTAGAAAATATTCCCCGGGTTCTTCCTGCGGATACCAAAGCGGTAATCGACATCCAAAGCTGGCAGCAAGCTCCAGTTTTCGACTGGCTACAAGAACAGGGCAACGTCGACCCCGTTGAGATGTACCGAACGTTCAATTGCGGTGTTGGGATGATTATTGCCGTGGCTAAAAGCGACGCGGACAAAGCGATAAAATGTCTTAACGAGCTCGGGGAAAACGCCTGGCAGATAGGCCACATTGACGCTTTGAGTGACGGTGAAGAAGCTGTCGAATTAATGGGACTGTAGACCCATGATGTCGACATCGCCAAAGAGCAAATTGGTCATTTTGATTTCGGGTAGTGGCTCCAATCTGCAGTCATTTATCGATGCCGTTAACAGCGGTGATCTCAATGCTGAAATCGCAGCTGTTTTTTGCAATAAGCCCAATGCGTTTGGACTGTCCCGCGCTGCCGATGCAGGTATTCAAACCGAAGTCATCGATCATACTAAGTATGACAGTCGCGATGCGTTTGATACCGCAATGATGAATCGGATAAACGAGTATTCCCCCGACCTGTTAATACTCGCCGGGTTCATGCGGATCCTGACCCCGTCATTTGTACAGCAATTTCAGGGTAAACTATTGAACATTCATCCATCTTTGTTGCCAAAGTATCCAGGGCTCAACACTCATCAACGGGCGCTGGATGCGGGCGATAAACATACGGGAGCTACCGTCCACTTTGTTACCGACGAACTTGATGGCGGACCTGCTATTTTACAGGCTCGAGTTGAGGTAGAACCGCTTGATACTGTCGACAGGCTGGCTTCACGAATACTAGCTGAAGAACACAAGATATACCCTCTTGCAGCACAGTGGTTTGCTGAGGGTCGTCTAAAACTGGAAAAAAATTATGCAACATTGGATAATAAAAAATTGCCGCTCGGTGGTAAACACTTTAGCGACGGGACCTGCCAAGAAACCTGATTTCACACTCTTTCGCAAACTAGCAAAAGCCTCATCCCTGTCCGTTATCCTTTTTTCTTCGCAATCTCATCTTTTCGCCGATAGCTTTCCTGTTCCTTATCAAGCAGTTTATTCAGGTAGCTTCGCTGGTATTTCCGCTGAAATGAAACAATCTCTTTCTCTAACAGAAAACGAACAATGGCATCTCCAAAACAGTGCTTCCATTGCCTTTTTCGGTTTTTCGGAAGAAGCATTATTTACCACTAACGGTAGTGTGATAACGCCCCAGCGCTATAAATACAATAACTCGACAAGCAGTAAACGTAGTAGTGATCTCAACTTCGATCACGATCTCGGGACTGCTATCGACTTACTGCATTCTAAAGCACCGTTATCATTGCCAGAAGGCGCTCTGGACAAACTAAGCTTCCAGACTCAATTGCGGACCGATCTGATACAGGCACAAGGAAACTTTACCGAAAAAAATTACGTTCTCGTTGACCGCACCAAATACAAAAATTACACCGTGAAAAAATTGGCTGACGTAACTATTGAAACAAAAATAGGGACATTCGAAGCGGTTAAACTTGAACAGCGTCGCTCAGGTAAAGAGAGCTTTACTCTTATTTGGACTGCAAAAAATTTGGATCACTTTATCTTGCGAATACAGCGGATGGATGGCGATAGTAGTGGTCGAGAGGTAAACCTTCAAAGTCTCACTATTAATGGCAAAGAAATAGCTCACAACGAGTAGACAGCGTCCCTCGTTTATTGTGCAACCATCACGTTACGCCGTTGCCGGGTAAACAATCGACCGCCCATAAAAAACCCCAGCAAGTTACCCTGCTGGGGTTATCTATTTGAA
>JBALTE010000019.1:0-24638 GCA_036963965.1 Oceanicoccus sp.
GAATAATATCGAGTCTTAGCGCACGCTAAAAAGGCTGCCTTCGGGTGGCCTTTTTGGGTATAAGCCTGGTCAGTTTGAGGGTTTTACTATTTATTTGGTGGAATGGCATTTTAGATACTGATTTATTTGGGTATCGCGGTTGACAGAGGTTTTGTCGGTCTATAGAATGCGTCTTCCTTTTTTCGGGTAGCCTCGGCCATTGTCGATGAGCCCCTGTTAAAACACGATTGGAGTATGGTCAGTGCAGAATCAGCGAATCAGAATTCGTTTAAAGGCTTTTGACCATCGCCTAATCGACGTGTCTACTGAAGAAATTGTAGAGACAGCAAAGCGCACTGGCGCGCAGGTTCGTGGACCAATTCCACTGCCTACTCGCAAAGAACGTTTTACTGTACTGATTTCACCGCACGTGAATAAAGATGCTCGTGATCAATACGAGATCCGCACTCATAAGCGTTTGTTAGATATTGTTGAGCCAACTGAAAAGACGGTAGATGCGTTGATGAAGTTGGACTTGGCGGCTGGTGTAGAAGTTCAGATTAGCTTGGGTTAATTCGTTAACCTTATAAGCGACATCAAAAACATAAATTTTTAAAGTTAGACCCGCTCGGGGGTCAGCCCTGAGTCGTGTAACGTTCTTTCGAAAAGCTTTCTTCTACTGAAGGCTTTAAAAGAGAGTTCGGCCATAGAGGGTTAAGCCCCGTACACTGTGAGGTTGTAAGATGACAATTGGTTTAGTTGGCCGTAAAAGCGGCATGACCCGCGTTTTTACAGACGACGGTATATCTATCCCGGTAACGGTGATTGAGGTTTCTCCCAATCGCGTTACTAGCGTCAAAACTGGCGAGAGTGATGGCTATTCGGCAATCCAGGTAACTACTGGTGCTCGTAAGGCTTCTCGCGTTTCCAAAACTGAAGCTGGTCAGTTCGCGAAAGCGGGCGTTGAAGCTGGGCGTGGTTTGTGGGAATTCCGTTTGGAAGCTGGCGATGAAGCCCCTGAAGTGGGTGCTGAGTTGACTGTTTCTACTTTTGAAGTTGGCCAGAAAGTTGATGTGACTGGTCAGTCAAAAGGTAAGGGCTTTCAGGGTGGTATCAAGCGCTGGAATTTCCAGATGCAGGATGCGACTCACGGTAACTCTATCTCTCACCGCTCAAACGGTTCTATTGGTCAGTGCCAGACTCCAGGTCGCGTTTTCAAAGGTAAGAAAATGTCAGGCCATATGGGTGCTGAGCGCGTAACCATTCAGACTCTTGAAGTTGTTCGTGTTGACGAGGCTCGCAACCTGATTTTGATCAAGGGCGCGGTACCTGGTGCACCTGGCGGCGATGTTTTTGTCCGTCCGGCAACTAAAGTGAAGGGAGCATAATCATGGAATTGGCAACCTTTACAGTGGGTAAGAAAAAGGCGACTGGAGCTGTTGAAGTCTCCGACGACACTTTTGCTAAAGAGTACAACGAAGACCTGGTTCATCAGGTTGTTACCTCCTACTTGGCTGGCGCGCGTCAGGGCACTCGTGCCCAGAAAAACCGCTCCGCAGTATCGGGTGGCGGTAAGAAGCCTTGGCGTCAAAAAGGAACAGGTCGTGCCCGTGCGGGTACTATCCGGTCTCCAATCTGGCGTTCAGGTGGTGTGACTTTTGCGGCTCAGCCTCAGGATCACTCACAAAAAGTTAATAGAAAAATGTATCGCGCTGCGCTGCGTTCAATCCTGTCAGAGCTGGCTCGTCAAGAGCGCCTGGTTGTGGTTGATGAGCTGTCGCTGAAAGAGCCAAAGACCAAGTTGCTGCTCAAGGTGCTTGATGGTTTTGGTTTGGAGAGTGCGTTATTGGTTTCTGAAGATCTATCCGAGAATTTATACCTTGCATCACGCAACTTGCATAAAGTTAATGCTGTTGATGTGGCTGGTGTCGATCCGGTTAGTCTGATCGGGGCAGATAAAGTGGTTATCACTGTTCCGGCCCTTAAGAAGTTTGAGGAGATGTTAGGATGAATGCAGAAAGACTGTATACGGTTCTGAGAGGCCCTCATGTTTCTGAGAAAGCGGCAATGGGTGAAGATCAGGTAGTCTTCAAGGTTGCGGTAGACGCAACTAAGCTTGAAGTTAAAAAAGCCGTCGAAAAATTATTCAAAGTGACAGTAGAGCGCGTTCAGACTGTGAACGTAAAAGGCAAGGTTAAGCGTAACCGTTACGGTTTTTCTGCTAAGCCTAGCTGGAAAAAAGCTTACGTTCGCTTAGCTCAGGGTCAAGAAATCGACTTTGAGTTACTAGATTAATCGGGAGTTTGAGGTAAAAGACCAATGGCAATTGTAAAAGCGAAACCGACATCTCCTGGTCGCCGTCATGTAGTAAGCATTGTCCATGCTGACTTACATAAAGGCGCGCCTTACGCCCCTTTGCTGGAAAAGAAAAGCAAAAGTGGTGGTCGTAACAACAACGGTCGTATCACTACCCGTCATATCGGTGGTGGGCATAAGCAGCATTATCGTCTCATCGACTTTAAGCGTAATAAAGATGGTATTCCGGCGACAATTGAGCGTCTTGAATACGATCCCAATCGCAGCGCAAACATTGCGTTGGTTTTATACGCTGATGGTGAGCGCCGTTATATTATTGCACCTAAAAGTGTAAAAGCTGGCGACCCAGTCATCTCTGGTGACGCGGCTCCAATCAAGCCGGGAAATACATTGCCGTTGCGCAATATTCCGGTGGGTAGTGTTGTTCATTGTATCGAAATGAAGCCTGGTAAAGGTGCTCAGATCGCTCGCAGTGCGGGAACGTCTGCTCAGTTGGTTGCTCGCGATGGTCAATATGTGACTTTGCGTTTACGCTCTGGCGAAATGCGGAAAATTTTGTCTGAGTGTCGTGCGACCTTGGGTGAAGTTTCTAACAGCGAGCACAGCTTGCGTAAGTTAGGTAAGGCTGGCGCGTCGCGCTGGCGCGGTGTTCGCCCAACCGTTCGCGGTGTGGCAATGAACCCGGTTGATCACCCGCATGGTGGTGGTGAAGGTCGTACTTCTGGTGGTCGTCACCCTGTTTCACCTTGGGGTATGCCTACTAAAGGTTATAAGACACGCAAAAATAAGCGTACTAATAAGTTGATTGTACGTAAGCGTAACGCTCGTTAAGAGCCCGATTTAAGCTAGTTTAGATAGCAAGATAAAGAGGAAGGTGCTGTGCCACGTTCACTAAAAAAAGGTCCATTTATTGATCTTCATTTGATGAAGAAGGTCGAGACTGCGATTGCTGGTAATGACAAACGTCCAATCAAAACCTGGTCGCGTCGTTCGATGATCTCTCCGGATATGGTGAGTCTGACTATCGCTGTTCACAACGGTCGTTTGCATGTGCCCGTTTTCGTAACTGAAGACATGGTTGGTCACAAGCTGGGTGAATTTGCGGCTACTCGTACTTATCGTGGTCACGTTGCCGATAAGAAAGCCAAGCGCTAGATTAGTAGTTATTCTCTGGATTTAGGTAAAGGTAAAGAATGATGGAAGTTTCGGCAAAATTAACTGGCGCGCAAATCTCAGCACAAAAAGTGCGGTTGGTTGCTGACCAGGTGCGTGGCAAAGACGTTGAAGAAGCTCTGGATATTCTGGAATTCAGCAACAAGAAAGCCGCCGATATAGTAAAGAAGATTTTGAACTCTGCTATCGCCAATGCAGAGCATAATGAAGGTGCGGATGTCGATGAGTTAAAGATATCTACCATTTTTGTTGATGAAGGCAGAGTTTTAAAGCGTCTTCGTCCACGGGCTAAAGGTCGTGCTGATCGCATCCTTAAGCGCTCTTGTCACATCACCGTTAAAGTTAGCGATAGCGAAGACTAAGTAGGAGACGACCAGATGGGTCAGAAAGTACACCCAACAGGCATACGGTTAGGTATTACAAAAGAGCACACTTCTATTTGGTATGCAGAAGGCGGAGCTTACGCCGAGCATCTCATTAATGATTTGGAAGTTCGTGAATTTCTTGAGAAGAAGCTCAATAGCGCATCGGTTAGCCGTATCGTTATAGAGCGTCCGGCACAAACTGCGCGGATCACTATTCACACTGCTCGCCCCGGTATCGTTATCGGTAAAAAGGGTGAGGATGTTGATAAGTTGCGGAAAGAGCTGAGCACCAAAATGGGTGTTCCGGTTCATATTAATATCGAAGAGATTCGCAAGCCTGATCTGGACGCCAAGTTGGTTGCCCAGAATGTGGCAGGGCAGCTAGAGCGTCGAGTGATGTTCAGGCGTGCCATGAAGCGTGTTGTTCAAAACGCAATGCGCCAGGGCGCTCAAGGTATTAAGGTCCAGGTTAGTGGCCGTGTTGGTGGTGCAGAGATTGCGCGTACCGAATGGTACCGCGAAGGTCGTGTTCCTCTACATACTCTGCGTGCAGATATTGATTACGCAGCTTATGAAGCAGCCACAACTTACGGCATCATTGGCGTAAAGGTTTGGATCTTTAAAGGCGAAGTAATCGGCGGCGTAGAAGAAGTCGAAGTACAGCCTAAAGGTAAAAAAGGCGCGAACAACAAGTAGTTGTTCGCACTAAAAGTCAAGTTCTAAAGTATTAGACAAAAGAATTAAGGGTAAGGGTTCAGCAAATGCTACAACCTAAACGTACAAAATTTCGCAAGATGATGAAAGGTCGCAACCGCGGCTTGGCTCATCGGGGCAGCAAAGTAAGCTTTGGCGAGTTCGGCTTGAAGGCTACCGGTCGCGGTCGCATTACGGCTCGTCAAATTGAAGCTGCACGTCGTGCAATGACTCGTCACATTAAACGTGGCGGAAAAATTTGGATTCGTGTTTTTCCAGATAAGCCAATTACTCAAAAGCCGCTTGAAGTTCGTCAAGGTAAAGGTAAGGGTAACGTGGAGTACTGGGTGGCTCAGGTTCTTCCTGGAAAGGTTCTGTATGAAGTACAGGGCGTGAGCGAAGAGGTGGCCCGTGAAGCATTTGCTTTGGCGGCATCCAAGATTCCAATTGCAACCACTTTTGTTAAACGGTCGGTAATGTAATGAAAGCGTCAGAAATGCGTGAAAAAACTGTAGAAGATCTAGGTGCTGAGTTAATCAAGCTGCGCGAAGAGCAGTTTAAGTTAAACATGCAGAACTCTACAGGTCAGTTGGGTCAGACTCATCTGTTGAAAGAGACTCGTCGGTCGATCGCTCGGGTTAAGACTGTGATTTCGGAAAAGGCAGGTAACTAAGATGTCAGCAGAGAAACGTTCCCGTACGGCTATCGGCAAGGTTGTTAGCGACAAGATGGATAAAACCATCACTGTCCTGATCGAGCGCCGTGTTAAGCATCCGATTTACGGAAAATATATGATTCGTTCATCGAAGCTGCATGCTCACGATGAGAACAATGAGTGCAAAGCTGGTGACCTGGTCACTATCGTCGAAACTCGTCCTTACTCCAAGACTAAAACTTGGAAGTTGGGA
The DNA here is from genome assembly GCA_036963965.1 of Oceanicoccus sp. GTDB lineage: Bacteria > Pseudomonadota > Gammaproteobacteria > Pseudomonadales > Dasaniaceae > Oceanicoccus. The sequence goes on from JBALTE010000019.1 coordinate 5,435, forward strand.
AAGATTGAAGAGAGTGCTGCTCAGGTTTAATGAGTAACTGGTTTTTGAACGGGCTGCAGTTAGTCTTAGTTCGGCTGAAAGTTTTGGAGTAAAAGATGATTCAAACAGAATCGTATTTAGATGTTGCAGATAACAGCGGTGCTCGCCGTGTTATGTGTATTAAAGTGCTGGGTGGTTCACACCGCCGTTATGCGCGTATTGGTGACTTGATCAAAGTTACCGTTAAGGAAGCAATTCCTCGCGGTAAAGTTAAAAAAGGTCAGGTAATGACGGCTGTTGTCGTTCGTACTAAAAAAGGCGTTCGTCGTGGGGATGGGTCTCTGATCAAATTCGACGACAATGCTGCAGTTATCCTGAATGCTCAGGACGCGCCGATAGGTACTCGTATCTTTGGCCCAGTAACCCGCGAATTACGCGGTGAGAAATTTATGAAAATTATCTCTCTTGCTCCCGAAGTACTGTAAACAGCATTTTTTTACAGATATTACTGAGTAGCGAAGCAGAGAGAGTTGAGGATCGGAAATGCGTAAGATTAAGCGGGATGACGAAGTGATCGTCTTGGCGGGTAAGGACAAAGGCAAGCGTGGCAAGGTAACTAGCCGTGTTGGGGAAGATCGTGTTCTTGTTTCTGGGATCAATATGATCAAGAAGCACCAAAAGCCCAATCCGCAGGCAAATGTTCCTGGTGGGATTATAGAAAAAGAAGCGCCGATCCAGATTTCAAATGTAGCGATTTTTAATTCCGCTACATCTAAAGCTGATCGAGTTGGCTTTAAAATCGAAGACGGTAAAAAGACACGTGTCTTTAAATCTAACGGCGAACAGATTGACGCGTAACCCGGATTTTGAACCGCGGTTACAGTGTTAACACAGAGCGAGCTGAGAAAAGAAATGGCAAATTTAAAAGAAGTATATAACACGGAACTTCGCGCAAAGCTGATCGAAGAGCTTAAGCTGAAGAATCCAATGGAAGTGCCCCGTATCACCAAGATCACACTTAACATGGGTGTTGGTGAAGCTTTGGGCGACAAGAAGGTCCTGGAACACGCCGTTAGTAATATGGAGCAAATCAGTGGCCAGAAAGTAGTGGTTACTAAAGCTCGTAGATCTATTGCCGGCTTTAAGGTTCGCGAAGGTTGGCCTATCGGTTGTAAGGTGACATTGCGTAGCGAGCGTATGTATGAATTTCTCGAACGGTTGATTTCTATATCAATCCCTCGTATTCGCGATTTTCGGGGTATTAGCCCCAAGTCATTTGACGGTCAGGGTAATTTTGCGATGGGTGTTTCAGAGCAGATTATATTTCCCGAAATAGACTATGACAAAATTGATAAGCTGCGCGGTATGGATATTACCATCACCACTACAGCTCGGACCAATGAAGAAGGTCTGGCTTTGTTGAAAGCATTTAACTTCCCGTTTAAGAGCTAATAGGTAGAACGTTATGGCAAAGAAATCAATGATCGCTCGCGAAGCAAAGCGAACTGCAACCGTTAAGAAATATGCCGGTAAGCGCGCAGAGCTAAAAGCGATTATTCGCGATCTTGACGCGAGCGATGATGATAAATGGGCTGCTCAGATTAAGTTGCAGAAATTACCAAGAGATGCAGATCCTGTAAGACAGCGTCGTCGCTGTCAGGTAACAGGCCGCCCTCATGGCGTTTATCGGAAATTTGGTTTGTGTCGTAACAAGTTGCGCGAAGCTGCAATGCGTGGTGATGTACCTGGCTTGGTTAAGGCCAGCTGGTAATAGTAGTCCTTATTGAACAAAAGAGTCTTTGTTGAACTGTTAGTTAACAAAAGAACTTAAGAAGACAAAGGCTTTAGGAGTAAAAAATATGAGTATGCAAGATCCAGTAGCGGATATGCTAACCCGGATTCGCAATGCACAGATGGCTGGTAAGCCTGATGTTGGCATGCCTGCTTCGAAGTTGAAGTCGGCCGTTGCAGCAGTATTGCAAGACGAAGGTTTTATCGCCGGTTTTCGTGGAGAAGACGTAGATGGAAAGCCTGGTCTGGTAATTGACCTTAAGTATTATCAAGGTAAGCCGGTTATCGTTGAAATTGATCGGGTAAGTCGTCCTGGTTTGCGTGCATACGCAGGCAAAGATGATTTGCCGAAGGTACGTTCCGGTTTAGGTGTTGCGATAGTCTCTACATCCAAGGGTGTAATGACAGATCGTGCAGCTAGAACTGCCGGTGTAGGTGGTGAGGTACTCTGTACTGTTTTTTAACAGCACAAGTATTTTTAACCAGACTGCCTTTAATAGAGAGTTAAGAGTTTAGGACTATGTCTAGAGTAGCAAAGAGCCCGGTAGCCATTCCAGCAGGTGTAGAAGTGAAAATTGACGGTCAGGAAGTGACTGTCAAAGGTAGCAAAGAAACGCTGTCATGGGGTGTGCACAAGAAAGTAGAAGTTAAGCAGGAAGAAAATGAGTTAGTCTTCTCTGGTCGTAACAACGACAAAGAAGCCTGGGCATTGGCGGGTACTACTCGCTCACTGGTTAACAATATGATTGTCGGTGTCAGCACCGGCTTTCAAAAGAAGCTTGAGCTCAACGGTGTTGGTTATCGTGCCAAAGCCAGCGGTAACGTTTTGAGTCTGACTCTGGGTTTTTCCCATCCGGTCGACTACGAGCTGCCAGCAGGAGTCATCGCTGAGACACCATCTCAAACTGAGATTGTGTTGAAGGGAGCAAGCAAGCAACAAATAGGGCAGGTTGCCGCAGAAATTCGCGCATTCCGTCCACCTGAGCCCTATAAAGGCAAAGGTATTCGTTATTCCGACGAGCATGTTCGTCGTAAAGAAGCTAAGAAGAAGTAAGTAGCAGTCAGCTAGAGTTAACTACTTAACTAGTTAAAGGTAAAAGTATGAGCGACAAGAAAACATCCAGATTACGTCGTGCACGTCGCGCTCGCGCAAAGATGCGTGAGTTGGGCGCCAATCGCTTGAGTGTTCATCGCACTCCGCAGCACATTTATGCGCAAGTGATTGGACCAGAGGGCGATAAAGTTTTGGCCAGTGCATCGACATTGGACAAGGACCTTCGTAGTGGTAGTACCGGTAACACGGACGCCGCAGCGAGTGTTGGTAAGTTGATCGCAGAGCGAGCAAAGGCAGCAGGTATTACCGAAGTTGCTTTCGATCGCAGTGGTTTTAAATACCATGGCCGTGTTAAGGCTTTGGCGGATGCTGCCCGTGAAGGCGGCCTTCAATTCTAACGATTCAAAGTCAAGGTTTTGAACGATGGCATTTAATGATTCAAAAAAGCAGGACGATTCTGAAGGCTTGCAAGAGAAGCTGGTTCAGGTCAACCGTGTTGCTAAAGTTGTAAAAGGTGGTCGGATTTTCGGCTTCACTGCACTGACTGTTGTTGGTGACGGTAAAGGCAAGGTGGGTTTTGGTCGCGGTAAAGCGCGCGAGGTCCCAGTTGCCATTCAGAAAGCGATGGAAGCAGCTCGTCGTAATATGATTACTGTTGACCTGAACGGCGATACGATCCAGTACGCTATTAAGGCTAACCACGGCGCGTCTAATATCTATATGCAGCCCGCATCACAGGGTACTGGCGTTATAGCCGGTGGCGCAATGCGAGCAGTATTGGAATTGGCTGGCGTACATAACGTTCTTGCCAAGTGCTACGGATCTACTAATCCCGTTAACGTTGTTCGCGCAACGTTCAAAGCACTGGAGACGATGGCTTCTCCGGAGCAGGTGGCGAATCGCCGCGGTAAAACGGTAGAAGAGATTTTAAATTAAGTAGGTAGCGGGCTTTTTTAAAGTTCGCTACGTAGTATCAAGGTTATAAGAATGGCCAAGAAAACAGTCAAGGTAACACTGCTTCGTAGCGCTAATGGGCGATTGAAGGCTCATAGGGCTTCAGTTGCTGGTTTAGGTCTGCGCCGCATTAATCATACGGTTGAGGTTGAAGATACACCTTCGGTTCGCGGTATGATTAATCAAGTCAGCTATTTGATAAGAGTAGAGGAATAATCATGTCTGACGAAATGCGTCTAAATACGCTAAGTCCAGCGCCTGGTCACAAACATAGTTCCAAGCGTGTCGGTCGTGGCATCGGTAGCGGCTCGGGTAAAACTGGTGGTCGCGGCCACAAAGGTCAAAAGGCTCGCAGTGGTGGTAATGTCCGTCCCGGTTTTGAGGGTGGTCAGATGCCTATGCAGAAGCGTTTGCCTAAGTATGGTTTTACTTCACGTATTTCGCGGGTAACTGCTCAGATACGTACTAGCGAATTGGCATCTGTAGCTGATGGCGTGATCGATCTGGATGCGCTGAAACGGGCAGACCTGGTTGGCACGCATATTGAGCGCGCTAAAGTCTTTTTGTCTGGTGATGTCGGCAAGGCTGTAACAATACAGGGTTTGGCGGTTACCAAAGGTGCTCGCGAAGCAATAGAGAAAGCTGGTGGCAAGGTCGAAGAATAGATGAATAAAGCGCTGCAAGCAGGCGGGAAGCAATCTGGATTAGGCGAGCTTATGGCTCGCCTTCGTTTTGTTTTGTTGGCCATAATTATTTATCGGATTGGAACGCATATCCCTGTTCCAGGTATGAATCCGGATCAAATAGCAGCAATGTTTGACCAGAGTCAGGGTACAGTTCTGGGTCTGTTTAATATGTTTTCCGGTGGTGCATTGGAGCGCATGAGTATCCTGGCATTGGGTATCATGCCGTATATCTCTGCGTCGATTATCATGCAGCTTATGTCTGCAGTTAGTCCGCAGCTGGAAGCTTTGAAGAAAGAAGGTGAGGCTGGCAGGCGGAAGATTAGCCAGTATACGCGCTACCTGACAGTAGTTCTTGCGACTGTGCAGGGTACGGGTATGGTTGTCGGCCTGGCAAATTCCGGGATGGCATATAGCGTCGGTATCACTTTTTACTTTACGGCTGTTGTTTCTCTGGTTACCGGTGCGGTTTTCATGATGTGGCTCGGAGAGCAGGTCACGGAGCGCGGTATAGGAAATGGTATTTCGCTACTTATCTTTGCCGGTATTGTTGCGGGATTGCCGTCGGCAATAGGTCAGTCTATCGAGCAGGCGAGGCAGGGTGAAATTAACATTCTGGTTTTGTTGTTGATATTGGCATTGGCCATTGCAGTTATTTATCTAGTGGTATTTATCGAGCGGGGGCAGCGCCGTATAACGGTCAACTATGCCAAACGCCAGCAAGGTAATAAGGTCACTCAGGGGCAACAGAGTCATTTGCCTATGAAAGTTAATATGGCAGGTGTTATCCCCGCTATATTCGCAAGTTCACTATTGTTATTCCCGGCATCAATCGCACAATGGTTTGGGCAGGGTGAAGGAATGGAATGGCTGCAAGAAGTCTCGTTGGCCATAGGCCCGGGTCAGCCATTAAACATTCTGCTGTTTACTATGTTGATCGTGTTTTTCTGTTTCTTCTATACGGCGTTGATGTTTAACCCGAAAGAAATGGCCGACAACCTGAAGCGCTCGGGCGCGTTTCTTCCAGGTATTCGTCCAGGAGATCAGACGGCAAATTACATTGATAATGTAATGACACGGCTAACAATGTTTGGGTCTTTGTACATCGCGATGGTTTGCCTGTTGCCACAGTTCTTAGTAGTTATGTGGAATGTGCCTTTCTACTTGGGTGGTACGTCATTGTTGATTGTTGTGGTTGTAGTAATGGACTTTATGTCCCAGGTGCAATCGCATCTCATGTCTCATCAATATGAAGGCATGATGAAAAAAGCCAATTTGAAAGGTTATGGTAAGGGTCGTGGCGGTTAAGCGTGCCCGGTTAGAGTTCGAGTAGTCGGTTTGCTGTTTCAATCTGGTGAGCTGGAAGATTTTGTAAAGTTTTAGGAAAGAGTGGGGAAGTGAAATGAAAGTTCGTGCTTCTGTTAAGAAAATCTGTCGTAACTGTAAAGTTGTTCGTCGCAAAGGTGTTGTTCGGGTTATCTGTAACTCTGAGCCTCGTCATAAGCAGCGGCAGGGGTAAGTCAGGTTATTAAACCTGAGTTTAGTATTCAACTTCAGGTTGATTTTCTAGTGGTCTGGCGGTAAACTACCGCGCCTTTTGAACGCAGGTCTCGGCGATATTTGAAGTGTCGGTGTGGGCAGTAGTTTAAAAGGAAGCTTCATAGTGTTAACTATGCAGCGGCAAGTAATACGCTTGGATTGCTGAATTTAATGTTAAATCCTTGAAGCAAATAGATTTCAAGTGATAAGCAAACGAAAGTTTTGGAGTAATTTGGATGGCTCGTATAGCTGGTGTCAACATTCCCGATCATAAACACGCGGTGATATCGTTGACCTATATCTATGGTATTGGTCGGCCTTCAGCCAAGCAGCTATGTGCTGCTACAGGTGTTGCTGAAGACGTTAAAATCGGCACGCTCTCTGAAGAGCAGTTAGATTCACTGCGGTCAGAAATCGGAAAGATGAGCGTTGAAGGTGATCTTCGTCGGCAAGTATCGATGAATATCAAGCGTTTGCTGGATCTGGGCTGTTACCGTGGTTTGCGTCACCGTAGAAATTTACCTCTTCGCGGTCAGCGTACCAAAACCAATGCAAGAACCCGGAAAGGACCTCGTAAACCAATTCGCAAGTAACATTAGCGGAGCGGCGAGACGAGTTCAAAAAAGAATTTAAGTGAGTATTCATACTTGCTTTAGTGTAGCTACATCACTTTTGTAGTGCTGATATTAGAGTAGGAACACCATGGCTAAAGATACTAAGCCGGCCCGTAAAAAGGTCAAAAAGACCGTTGTGGATGGCATTGCGCACATCCATGCGTCTTTTAACAATACCATTATCACCATAACCGACCGTCAGGGTAACGCGCTTAGTTGGGCGACTGCCGGTGGTTCTGGTTTCCGCGGTTCTCGTAAGAGTACGCCCTTTGCTGCCCAGGTGGCTGCTGAGCGTGCTGGTGTCGCTGCCCAGGAATATGGTCTTAAAAACCTCGATGTTGAAGTTAAGGGTCCAGGCCCAGGTCGCGAATCTGCCGTACGCGCACTTAACAATGCCGGGTATAAAATCGGTAGCATTAATGACGTTACGCCAATTCCGCACAATGGCTGTCGTCCTCCCAAGAAACGTCGCGTTTAATCAAGTTACAGGAATACAAACATGGCTAGATACTTAGGCCCAACATGTAAGCTGTCCAGAAGAGAAGGAACAGACCTGTTCTTGAAGAGCGGTGTTCGTCCTCTGGATTCAAAATGTAAAGCAGAAGCCCCTCCCGGTGTTCACGGCGCTCGTCGCGGTCGTTTGTCGGATTATGGTGTGCAGCTGCGCGAAAAGCAGAAAGTTCGTCGTATCTACGGTGTGCTTGAAAAGCAATTTCGTAATTACTACAAAGAAGCCGCTCGCCTGAAAGGTGCAACCGGTGAAAACTTGTTGCAGTTGCTCGAAGGTCGCCTCGATAACGTTGTTTATCGTATGGGCTTTGGCTCAACTCGCGCAGAAGCTCGGCAGCTCGTTGCTCACAAGTCGATCTTGGTCAACGAGAAAGTTGTTAATATTGCTTCTTATCAGGTTAAAGCCGGAGATAAAGTCTCTGTTCGCGAAAAGGCGAAGGCCCAATTGCGTGTGAAACAAGCGATTGAGCTCGCTGCCCAGCGTGGTGATGCTGAGTGGATTGAAGTCAATGTCAGCAATATGGAAGGTACCTACAAGGCCAAGCCAGACCGCGCTGATCTTTCTTCAGAGATTAATGAAAGTTTGATTGTTGAATTGTACTCGAAGTAATCAGTTCGCTGATTACTTGGTACGTTTCGCCAATCCGAAGGACTAATACTACACAGGTGCCCATATGCAAAGTGCAGTGAACGAATTTTTAACGCCACGCGTTATCGATGTAGACGAAGTAAGCTCAACTCGCGCCAAGGTAACTCTTGAGCCATTGGAGCGCGGCTTTGGACACACTTTAGGTAACGCATTGCGTCGTATCCTGTTGTCATCTATGCCCGGTTGCGCTGTTACTGAAGTTGCAATCGATGGTGTGTTGCACGAGTACAGTGCTATCGAAGGTGTTCAGGAAGATGTAATTGAGATCCTGTTGAATCTTAAAGGTGTATCAATATTGATGCACGGTAAAGACGAAGCAGTATTAACGCTCAGTAAAACGGGAGCGGGTCCTGTAACCGCCGGCGATATTCAAGTTGATCACGATATCGAAATTGCCAACCCTGACCATCTTATTGCCACTTTGAATGAGGCCGGTTCGCTCAATATGACGCTGACTATCGGTCGCGGTCGCGGGTATGTTCCAGCAGACGCTCGCAAGAGTGACGACGAAGAAACTCGTAGCATTGGCCGTTTGCAGTTAGATGCCTCTTTCAGTCCAGTTCACCGTGTTGCCTACGTTGTAGAAAGTGCGCGGGTTGAGCAGCGTACCGATTTGGACAAGTTGGTATTGGATCTGGAAACTAACGGCACTATCGATCCAGAAGAAGCAATTCGTCGAGCAGCAACCATTCTGCAGCAGCAGCTGTCAGTATTTGTTGATCTTGAAAGTGAGAAAGAAGCGGAGCCAGAGGAAGAGGAAGACGAAGTCGATCCAATTCTGTTGCGTCCTGTTGATGATCTTGAGTTGACGGTACGGTCTGCAAACTGTTTGAAGGCAGAGAATATTTATTACATTGGTGATTTGGTTCAGCGTACGGAAGTTGAGTTGCTGAAGACCCCTAACCTGGGTAAAAAATCACTGACAGAAATCAAAGACGTTCTGGCGTCGCGCGGATTGTCTTTGGGCTTACGCCTGGATAATTGGCCGCCAGCCAGTCTAAAAAATGACGATAAAGTACTCGCTTCTTAACGTCGACGTCTAAAAAGAGCTAATTGGGTCGAATTTAGAGTCGACCCACAAGAAATAGGAATTACAGTCATGCGTCATCGTCACAGTGGCCGCCAGCTAAATCGCAATAGTTCTCATCGTAAAGCGATGTTCAGAAATATGACGAACTCTTTAGTTGAGCACGAGTTGATCAAAACTACCCTGCCTAAAGCGAAAGAACTACGCCGCTTTGCAGAGCCCATTATCACTTTGAGCAAAAGTGACTCAGTTGCTAATCGCCGCCTGGCATTTGATAGGACTCGCGATAAAGATGTTGTAGGTAAGCTGTTTACTGAACTGGGGCCGCGTTATCTTGAGCGTCCGGGTGGCTATATCCGCATCTTAAAAGCGGGTTTTCGCACTGGTGATAAAGCACCAATGGCTTACGTAGAACTTGTTGATCGTCCAGTAGACGCTGAAGTAGTAGAAACTGACGAAGATTAGGGTTTACCTGAATTGTAAAAAGCCGAGCTGGTGCTCGGCTTTTTTGTGCCTAAAAATGAGCATTTAGTACTGAAGTACTAGTACTTTAGTGCTAAATTCAGAACGGGAATATAGCAATTCTCCTATTAGAATATTTCGGTGTATAGGGCAGAAATAACGATAGATTGAGTTGTAATTCCGTTCTGGTGCGGTATATTTGGCGTGTGTTCAGGATGAACGCTATGCAGGGAGGCGTATCAAGAATGATGGTGTGTACAGGATGTTACACAATAGCAACGGACGCTATACTCCCTGCAACTCTTTTCCTCTGATTTGTTGTGCTGATATCACCGGCTATAATTTGACTGCCATGACGTCGGTCCGCAGCCTGCCCATCACAGATTCAGCGGTGTTGCCAATAAGTTTTCCACTGAGCCCCTTGCGACCAACAGTTCCGGTAACCACAATATCGGCTTTTAACGTGTTGGCAATGCTGGGAATAATTTTTGCCGGCTCTCCGCGTTTTATATGAATATGGCTACTGTCGATGTTATACAGTGTGCAGAACTCTTTGATCACTGGGTTCAGCTGTTGGCGCTTTTCTTTGGCGTATTTATTGGCGTCAATCAGGTCCATGTCCGCCAGAGCCTGAGGAATTTTTAAGGCGAAAACGATATGCATGTTTTCACCCAGGGCGCCTGCCAGTTTTTGAGCTTGCTGAACCACGATGTGGTTCAGTTCTTTCTTCGCTTTTGAGCGGCTGGAAAGATCCACAGCAGCTATGATGTTGGGCTTCTTCTTCCACTGTTTTGCGCTTGTGATCACTACCGGCGCCAAACATTCTCTTATCAGCTGCCAGTCGGTAGACGTATAAAGGATAGAACCCGTGTGATTTCCCGACTTAATAACCATGTCGACAGGGTGTTCTTTGCAGTAGGTGCATATGGCGGGGGCAATATGTTTGCCCCACATAGCGATGATCGATAACTTGCCGGCTTTGTTCTTGTGCTTGTCGGCCAGTGTTCGTAACTCTGCTTCTCTGTTATTCAGTAGTTTTTTCTCGAGCGTTTTGCGGCTTACCTTTTTTGAGCTTAGGGCTTCAAGGTGGTCTAAATTGGCATGACAGAAACCCACCAGAGTTATGGTTGCTCCGGTATTGTTCTGGATCGCCAGTGCGCGCTTAAGGCCACTATTGCTTCCACCAGATTTATCGGCAATAACCAATAAGTTTTTCATTGGGCTCTCCAAAGATTAGATAAACAACAATTGATCGGCATAGTTTACCTTAACACCGTAGTTTATTGCGAGATCTTGTCGTTGATCCTCTCGATTTTCAGGCATAAAAAAACCGCAGAAGGAAAACCCTTGCTGCGGCCGAAACCACGGGAAACCCCGTGGACGTTAAGCGTGAGACCTAGCTGGTGTACAAATCTTTCAGTGAACTGGTGAATTCTTCAAAAGCTTTAACGTTGGCTTGATGTAGTGCTTCAAAGCCTTCCTTAGTTTGCTTTTCAAAGTCGCTGTTTTTTGCCAGTGCTTCTTTGATACTGGAGCTACTAGCGATGTCTTTGAGGCTGCCAAGACGGGCATCTGCCAGTTGGGCCCATGCTTCAGTTTGGCGACGAGTAAAGCCTTGATAAAAACTGGTTTGTAACTCAAGCGCCTTGCTGTTGGATTCAACGGTCTTTCCGAGCATTGCTTTTACTTTGTCTAATTCTGACATGATATTTTCCTCAATAAGCTGTTGGGGGTGCGAACCCGGAATAGCCGTGGTTAATTTATTTAAGCTGCTTTATCCGCCGCGGGGGAATAAACCTGAGCAATTTCTTCCGCAAAACTTTTAGTGGCACTGACATTATTGTCAAACAAGTCTTTCATAGTCGATTTAACCGTAGAGTCGAACGCTACACCGGCTTCAAAAGCTTCTGAGAGAGAGGCAACTTTTGCCAGCGTTTCAAAGTGTGCGCGGGTATCTTCAGTTAATGTACTGAAAGCTTCGCTAGTGCGTTGACCTGCTGAGCTAAGATAGGCCGTATACAGTTCAGTCGATTTCGCCTGATTGGCAGCCAGTGCTTCAATATAGGTACTAAAATCGTTCATAAGCTGTCTCCAGTGCGTTGATAAGATCTCGACTAATTAGGTTTGCCAGTACTGCTTTTTAGTCATTTTTGTGCATTGCACAATATGGGTATATCCTAGGTGTCCAGGGGCGCTATGTCAAGTATTTATTTTGCTCTGCAAAATGACCTAACTCGTTGATATAAATAGAATATAAAATTATTATGTTGCTTTAGCAAAAAATTATTGTGCACTGCATAGTTTTTTTTCGCACAAGGCTATAGTTGCTGATGTATCTGATGTGCCGCCTTCTGGATTGTCCAAACGGGTAGGGTGGCAAGGTGATCCGATTGCCGAAACACCTATCTAATCGCATTGGCTGCAGTGACGGCACAGCGCCGAGGGTCATTCCGCGGAACAGTCCCTCGGCATAGAGTTGGGGGGCGTATTGATGATCGGTATCAATAACCCCTTTCGATATTTACCACGTTTAACAATTTTTCCCCTTGCAGATAGCGCCGCAAATTTTCCTGATAGAGAATAAAGCCGCGTTGAATACCCGCCATTGATGCTCCTGCAGAATGTGGAGTAATGATAAGGTTTTCAGTAGTCCACAATGGGTGATCGCTTGGCAGAGGCTCAGGATCAGTTACATCCAGCCCGGCAGCTGCTAAATGTTTGCTATCGAGTGCGCGCATAAGTGCTTCTTGATCAGTTGTTTTACCACGCCCCACAGAAATATAGACGCTGCCTTTTTTCATCGCAGTGAAAAAGGCTTCATCGACAATATTTGCAGTACTGGCAGTGAAAGGTAGCGCATTAACGACAACATCGGCTTGTTTGGCGAGTTCATTCATTTCGCTGGCCAGTCCAACCTGAGCGACATAGTCGGGGCCTGTACGACTGGAGTTACGTGTTGCTATCACTCTCATGCCAAGTCCATGAGCGCGTTTGGCCACCTCGTTACCGATGCCACCCAAGCCCAGCACCAGCATAGTTTGTCCGCTGATTTCACGATTGGCGTTGCCGGAAGAGCTGCGTTGCCATTTGCTTTCCAGTTGATTGCGCTGATAGAACGGCAGATCTCGGCCCAGCGACATCATCATCGCTATTGCATGCTCGGCAATGGCAGGGGATGAAAGACGTTGCGCGTTTGTTAAGATAAAGTCAGCATCTTTGATGCCGCCAGTGGCTGTGCACGCTTCGCTGCCGGAGCTGAAATTCTGAAACCAAATCAGTTCGGGTAGTTGCTCAAGCAGCGCACCGGAGCAGCTTCCTAGAACGACTTCGGCGTTTTTTAAGTATTCTGGGGCAGCTTCGCCGGCTTTAGAAATATAGAGTTTGACCGGGATATCGCCGGCAATAGGCTGCAGACTGGCAAGCACGGGTTGCGCAATGGCTTGGTAGGCACCGGGTATGGCAACGACTATTTGCTCAGGTTTATTCCAGCGTGGATGCTCGCTGCTGGCGGTTTTTCCCTCGCGAAGTGCAAAGTTCTCGATCAGCTGCACGGCGGCAGCAGAAGGTTTGCTGGTATCGGCTATTGTAGTGATAGCTATTACCGTCAGGGATAGGGCTGTTATCAGTTTTTTTACCAGGTGCATTATCGACTCCTCTGGGATTTTTTTGTCAGTATAAAACTAAAGCGGACATGTGAGTAATTGATTTCCTCTGCGATGAGATTTATCCCAGCATTGGTTTCAAAAACTGTCCGGTAAATGATTTTTTGTTCTTTGCGACGGTTTCCGGTGTGCCGGTGGCAATAATTTGTCCGCCGCCGCTACCACCCTCGGGCCCCAGGTCGACCACCCAGTCAGCGGTCTTGATGACATCGAGATTATGCTCAATGACAACGACGGTATTTCCGTGGTCGCGCAATCGATGCAAAACATTGAGCAGTTGCTGAATGTCATGAAAGTGCAGCCCGGTGGTGGGCTCATCGAGTATATAAAGTGTTTTGCCCGTGTCTCGCTTTGACAATTCTTTGGACAGTTTTACCCGTTGGGCTTCGCCCCCTGACAAAGTAGTTGCCGCTTGTCCCAGTCGAATATAGGAGAGCCCTACATCAACCAGCGTTTGTAGCTTTTTGGCAATGGCCGGAATGTTGGTGAAAAACTCGGAGCCTTCCTCAATTGTCATATCCAGTACTTCGTGAATATTTTTACCTTTATATCGAATCTCCAGCGTTTCGCGGTTATAGCGTTTCCCTTTACAAATATCACAGGGGACATAAACATCCGGCAAAAAATGCATTTCGACCTTGGTAACACCGTCGCCCTGACAGGCTTCACAGCGACCACCCTTAACATTAAAGCTGAAACGCCCCGGCTTGTAGCCGCGAGAGCGAGCTTCCTGAGTGCCGGAGAATAAATCCCGCACGGGCGTGAATATACCGGTATAGGTTGCCGGGTTCGAGCGTGGCGTGCGGCCGATCGGACTCTGATCAATATCAATACATTTGTCGACCAGATGAAGTCCGGTAATTTCTTCGTAGGGTGCCGCAGTTAAGGTGCTGGCGCCATTAAGTTCGGTTGCGGCCAGTGGATAGAGCGTGCCGTTAATCAGGGTTGACTTGCCCGAGCCTGATACGCCGGTAACACAGGTCATTAGTCCGAGAGGAATATTGAGTGTTACATTTTGTAGATTGTTGCCACTTGCCGACGACAGCGTTAGTAAAGCCTCCGGATTATAGGGTGTGCGTTCTTTGGGAATGGCAATCTGTTTTTTACCGGACAGATACTGTGCGGTTAAGGAGTTTTTTGCCTTGAGGATGGTTTTGTAATCACCCTGCGCAACAACCTCACCGCCGTGAATGCCGGCGCCGGGGCCAATATCAATTACGTGGTCTGCCAGTCGTATGGCTTCCTCGTCATGTTCGACGACAATAACGGTGTTGCCAAGGTCGCGCAAATGAATGAGCGTTTTTAGCAGGCGTTCGTTATCTCGTTGATGCAGGCCGATGGAGGGTTCATCAAGAATGTACATAACGCCAACGAGCCCGGCGCCAATCTGGCTGGCAAGACGAATACGCTGAGCCTCCCCGCCGGATAAGGTGTCAGCACTTCGGTTTAGCGTCAGGTAATTGAGGCCAACATCGACCAAAAAAGTAAAGCGATCACGGAGTTCTTTAAGAATCTTGTCGGCAATCTTTCCCTGTCGGCCGCGCAGTTTTAACTTTTCAAAATAGTCCCGGGCTTCACCCACTGGCATAGCTACGATAGACGGTAAGTCGCGATCTTTAATAAATACATGGCGAGCTTCTTTTCTAAGCCGAGTCCCCTTACAGTCGGGGCAGGGTTGAGAGCTGAGGTATTTGGCCAGTTCTTCCCGCACCATTTGCGAGTCAGTGTCGCGATAGCGGCGTTCAATATTGGGAATGATACCCTCAAAAGTGTGAGTGCGTTGAAAGATATCGCCGCGGTCATTGACGTAATTGAAACTAATCTCCTCCTTGCCAGAGCCTTGCAAAATCGACTTCTGATTCTTTTTACTCAATTCGTTATACGGCGTATCTATATCAAAATCGTAGTGATCTGCCAGTGATTTCAGCATATGGAAATAATAGACGCTGCGCCTGTCCCAACCGCGAATCGCGCCCTCCGCCAAGCTGGCTTCGGGGTGCAGCACCAGTCGACTCTGATCAAAATATTGTTTGACCCCAAGTCCATCACAGCCATCACAGGCTCCGGCAGGGTTGTTGAAAGAGAATAGTCTGGGTTCCAGTTCGCTGATACTGTAGCCACATTGGGGGCAGGCAAACAGGGATGAAAAAACAATGTCACCGTCTTCGCTGTCCATATAACTGACAATGGCATTGCCGCCCGCCAGTTCGATCGCTGTTTCAAATGACTCGGCCAGACGAATTTTCAAATCGTCTCTGACTTTGAAGCGATCGACTACAGCTTCAATGGTATGTTTTTTGTTTTTTTCCAGATCGGGAACATCATCCAGCTCTACTATTCGCCCATCAACCCGCGCGCGAACAAAGCCGTTGGCACGAAGCTGTTCGAACACGTGTAAGTGTTCGCCTTTACGCTCTTTAACGATTGGCGCCAGCAGCATTAATTTACTACCTTCCGGTAGTTCCAGTACCGCATCTACCATTTGGCTTATTGTTTGTGCTTCCAATGTGACATTGTGGTCCGGGCATCGCGGCTCGCCAACGCGGGCATACAGCAGGCGCAAATAGTCGTAAATTTCGGTAATGGTGCCAACGGTAGAGCGCGGGTTGTGTGAAGTGGACTTTTGCTCGATGGAGATCGCCGGTGATAAGCCTTCAATATGATCAATATCGGGTTTTTCCATCATCGACAAAAACTGCCGGGCATAAGTAGATAAAGATTCTACATAGCGGCGCTGGCCTTCTGCATACAGGGTATCAAATGCCAGGGATGATTTACCGGAACCAGACAGACCGGTAATGACCACCAGCTTATCGCGGGGAATGTCCAAATCAATGTTTTTCAAATTGTGGGTTCGGGCGCCGCGTACTACGATTGTATCCATGCAATGTCTCTAATTTAATGCTGTCGGCAGCCATATTGCCGGGAACCGAGCATTATACTAAATTGTGGCGGCAACGTAGCCTCTTTTATCAAAGAGAAAATTTGCAGGGTTAGATAGTCGCTGGAGAAGTGACTTAAAGCTGGAAGTGAACCCAGCCAAACGGTATAGTCGAGCCATTATTTTGCGAACGTAATTGTTCGATATTTTGGAGATTTCCATGGCTCGCGGCATCAACAAAGTTATCTTAATTGGCAATTTGGGTAATGACCCTGAACAAAAATCCATGCCCAATGGTAATGCTGTCACTAACATTACTGTGGCAACTTCTGAAAGCTGGAAGGATAAACAAACCGGCCAGCAGCAAGAGCGAACCGAATGGCATCGAGTGGTATTTTTTAATCGCCTGGCAGAAATTGCCGGCCAATATCTTAGCAAGGGTTCAAAGGTATATCTTGAGGGGTCACTGCGCACGCGCAAATGGCAGGACCAAGGTGGCCAGGACCGTTATACCACTGAAATTGTTGCCAATGAAATGCAAATGCTGGACAGCCGCGGCGGTGGTTCTCAGCAGGGTGGTGGTCATCAAAATGATGGTTATGGCCAGCAAGCGCCGCAGCAGCAATCACCACCGCAGCAGGCTCAGCAGCCTCAGCAGCAACCCAGGCAGCAGGCTCCCCAGCAAGCGCCACAACCGACAGCGCCTTCCGGTAATTTTGACGATTTTGACGACGATATTCCGTTCTAGGGCTGTAATCCGGTGAAAGTACAGGTCATTGCTCTGGAGGGTCAGATCCGCGATGCGCTAGAGGCACAGCTGACAGCTCGTGGGCGATATGTTGTCACGAGCGGGGGTGACAGCACGCATATGCCCGGAGTTAACGACTGGAACATACCGGAAGACGTTGATATTGTCGTTAACGCCCTGACATTGGGGTGTCTCGAACAGGGAGTTGATGAGGCGTATCTGGATGCGATGGTGTCGCTGGCCGAGGCGTGTGAGCGAGCCGGTGTCCCCATTATTCAATTGTCCACCGGTCAGGTTTTTGATGGCGGCAACAGTCGCCGTTTTAAAGAAACAGATATCGTTGTGCCAGTCAGTCGGATAGGAGCGATGCTGTCGCGAATGGAAGAGTTATTACGCGGTAGTTGTCGTCATCATATTATTTTGCGGACCGGTCCCCTGTTTAGTAGTGCCGACGGCAATTTGCTGACCAATCTGATAACCCAGTTCCGACGGGGAGATTCCATCAGTTTATCGAGCCTCGACAACAGCTGCCCTCTGCATGCCAAAGATCTCGCTCGTGTTATCTCGGCAATTATTGATCAGCTGAGCTGTGGCTGTGAAAGTTGGGGGACCTATCATTACTGCAGTTCAGATCCGGCGAGTAGTTACCAGTTTGCCGAGACAGCGTTAGCGGTCGTTTCCCAATACACAGAATCAGGTCCGCGCCCATTAACGCTGAAGTCCTCCGATGACCCTCATACCGAGTGGTCGCGGCCAGTGCTTAACTGCGATAAAATTCTCAATACTTTTGGGATCAAACAATTACCCTGGCGCGCATTTGTCGTGCCTACGATCAAGAAAATTTTCGACAATGACTCATTGTCCGGAAATGAGGATACATCATGACTGCCAGTAGTGAATTTCAAAGTTTGGGTATTGCCGTGCTCACCGTTTCAGATACTCGCACCGAAGAAAATGATACGTCAGGACAGTATTTAGTGGATAGCCTGCAGCAAGAAGGGCATCAGTTAGTTGATAAGCAGATTGTTATTGACGACATTTATAAAATTCGCGCAGTGGCTTCCCAGTGGATCGCAAATGCAGCGGTGCAGGCCATTTTGGTAACAGGCGGAACCGGTTTTACCGGTCGCGACTCTACACCTGAGGCGATCAGTGTGTTGTTCGACAAAACAGTGGAAGGATTTGGTGAGTTATTCCGTCACTTATCGTATGACGAAATAGGCACGTCGACGGTTCAGTCAAGAGCGCTCGCAGGTCTCGCTAACGAGGCTGTTATATTTTGCATGCCGGGTTCAACGGGAGCCTGCCAGACTGCCTGGGGGAAAATTATTCGGGAACAACTTGATAGCAGTTATCGTCCCTGTAACTTTGTCGGTGTGCTGAAAACCCGTCAGCAACAACACTAAAGAGTGAACGACACCTATGTCCATAACTAAACAACCACTGATGCCGGTAGACCAGGCATTGGCGGAAATTCTAGCGGCGGTGGAGTCGGTTTCTACCGTTGAAACCGTGCCGCTGATGCAATCTTTGGGGCGAGTGATCGCCGTTGATAAGATAGCTGCAATTAATGTTCCTCCCTGCGACAATAGCGCAATGGATGGATATGCCATTCGTTTTGACGACCTCGATCCAGTTAATGAATTAGTTATAGCCCAGCGCATTCCCGCAGGGCAAATGGGTAAACCTCTAAAAATGGGCACTGCCGCCAGAATTTTTACCGGCGCAGCTATTCCGCCTGGTGCTGATTCGATCGTTATGCAAGAAGATACGGAATTGCTGGGAGAAGTAGTTCGTGTTGACAGAGGTGAAGTAAAGCGCGGTCAGCATATCCGGCCCATGGGTCAGGATATCGCCAAAGGGTCAGTGGTTGTCAGTCGCGGCAAGCGCATTCAACCGCAAGAAATTGGTCTGCTCGCGTCAATTGGTGTTACCGATGTAGAAGTGTTCACGTCCTTAAAAGTGGCGGTGTTATCAACCGGCGACGAATTGATTGAGCCGGGACAGCCGCTGGCTAGCGGACAGATTTACAATTCCAATCGCTACACCTTAACTGCACTGTTAGTGGCATTAGGTTGTGAGGTGATTGACGGTGGAATTGTTGCTGATGATTTTCAAACAACGTGTGCACAGCTGCAAAACCTTTCAGGGCAGGCTGATTTAATAATTTCGTCCGGCGGCGTTTCTGTTGGTGAAGAAGATCATGTCAAGGCGGCGGTCGAGTCGTTAGGGCAGCTGGCTTTGTGGAAGTTAAATATCAAACCCGGTAAGCCGCTGGCATTTGGCGCTGTTGGCAATACGCCTTTTTTTGGTCTGCCCGGTAATCCCTCATCGGTATTTGTCACCTTCTGTTTGTTGGCGCGCCCGTATATATTACGTATGCAGGGCCAGCGCGACACCGCGCCGGTAATGACCACTGCAATTGCCCAATTTGATTGGCGTCAACGCGGACCCCGTCAGGAATATTTGCGAGCCAGCGTGTTTATTGATGAAGGGGTGGCGACAGTTCGTCTCTATGACAACCAAAGCTCGGGAGTGCTGGCGTCAACCAGCTGGGCAAATGCCTTGATGGTATTACCGCCGAATACCACTATTACTCGCGGTGCTTGCGTCGATGTTCTATTACTAAGTGGTCTTATTGGGGGCTGATG
>JBALTE010000019.1:24738-29962 GCA_036963965.1 Oceanicoccus sp.
CTCGCGGTGCTTGCGTCGATGTTCTATTACTAAGTGGTCTTATTGGGGGCTGATGTAGCTTGACCCGGCAATGGAGTAACGTTCTTGCTCCACAGCTGGCGGCCCTCCGGGCTACCCTCCTTCCCGCCTGAGCCCGACTTGAAAAACAGCCGGTCTCAGTCAGTCACTCAGCGCTCATCTTTTACGTTCCGCAATAACGTCACTCCATTGCCTCTGATCGCCGTATTCTGAAGACATCGTATTTTTATCGCAAAGCACAGCACATCACAGCACATCACAGCACAGCACATCAGTATCGAATGCCGTCGCCAGAATTTAGCACAATGTGAGAGAAGCAGGTCGGGTGCCGCCGAGGAACATTAAAGACCAGGCCGAGGGAGTGGAAGAGACAGCGAAGCGTCTTAAGGCTCTGGAATGGAGGAGGGAAGCCGGGACGGCCCAGGGCTGTGGATCGGTGGTACTCGGCCTGATTCTCGGCGCTAGAAAAACAGCCGATCTCAGTCAGTCACTCAGCGCTCATCTTTTACGTTCCACAATAATATCATTCCATAACCTTCTATCGCCGTATTCTGAAGGCGCAGTATTCTTATCGCACAGCACATCAGTCTCGAATGCCGTCGCCAGAATTCAGCACAATGTGAGAGAAGCAGGTTGGGTGCCGCCGAGAAACATTAAAGACCAGGCCGAGGGAGTGGAAGAGACAGCGAAGCGCCTTAAGGCTCTGGAATGGAGGAGGGAAGCCGGGACGGCCCAGGGCTGTGGATCGGTGGTACTCGGCCTGATTCTCGGGCTAGAATCCTATCATTGGAATCTTACAGTCAAACAGCAGAGGTTTAGCAAAGTACCTGTTCCCAAGTACTTTGCTATTCGAAACCAGCGACTAACTTAGTCAGTGTACTTCTGGAATACCAGGCTGGCATTGGTGCCGCCAAAACCAAAACTATTAGACATCGCGCGTTGAATGTTAACGTTGTCCTGTCGCTCCCTAACAATATTCAGCGATGCGGCTTCAGGATCCAGGTTCTCAATATTGGCCGAGGCGCAAACAAAATTGTTTTCCATCATCAGCAATGAATAGATCGCTTCCTGCACGCCGGTCGCTCCAAGAGAGTGTCCGGTGAGTGATTTAGTGGAACTGATCATCGGTGAATTGTCACCAAAGGCTTCAACAATCGCTTTCAGTTCCTGAATATCGCCTGCCGGAGTTGAAGTGCCGTGGGAATTAATATAGTCCAGCTCGCCGTCTACGGTGGAGAGTGCTTGCGCCATACAGCGGACTGCACCTTCGCCGCTTGGGGCTACCATATCGTATCCGTCCGATGTTGCTCCATAGCCAACAACTTCGGCATAAATTTTGGCGCCTCGGGCCAGTGCATGTTCAAGCTCTTCAACCACCACCATGCCGCCGCCGCCAGAAATAACAAATCCATCCCTGTCTGCATCATAGGCCCGTGAGGCTTGCTCGGGAGTGTCATTATACTTTGTTGACAGGGCGCCCATGGCATCAAACAGGCAGCTCAGACTCCAGTGTTCTTCTTCACCACCACCGGCAAAAATAACATCTTGTTTGCCTAGCTGAATGAGCTCCAGCGCATTACCAATACAGTGAGCACTGGTCGCGCAAGCTGAAGAAATAGAGTAATTGACCCCTTTGATCTTAAACGGTGTGGCAAGACAGGCAGAGACTGTACTGCCCATAGTCTGCGTGACCCGATAAGGCCCAATGCGCTTAACACCTTTAGCTCTGAGAATATCCGCTGACTCAATCAAGTTGGCAGAAGACGCTCCGCCTGAACCGGCAATAATGCCACTGCGAACATTGGATACCTGCTCGTCGCTTAAACCTGAATCTTCGATAGCTTGTTGCATTGAAATAAAGGCATAGCCGGCGGCATCACCCATAAACCGAAGCTGCTTGCGGTCAATATGTTCTTTAAAGTCGATATCGATAGTGCCAGCAACGTGGCTGCGTAAGCCTATTTCTTTATAATCTTCCCGGTACCGAATTCCAGATGTACCCTCTCTAAGGGATTCAAGCACACTGGTTTTATCGATGCCTATACAGGACGCAATGCCCAGACCGGTGATAACAGCTCGTTTCATGACTTACCTCTTTTTATTGTGCCTGCTCAGTTCTAATAGTTGTGTTTGCAGAAAGACGCGAATAGGCAGCAACGCCTAAAACGGCGCGCCTTCCGACTGGAACAAGCCGACTCGCAGATCTTTAGCCGTGTAGATAACCTTGCCATCAACCGATACCGTGCCGTCGGCAATGCCCATCACCAGTTTGCGTTCAATAACGCGTTTTAATGTCAGGTGATAAGTCACTTTTTTGGCATCGGGAAGAATCTGACCGGTAAACTTAATTTCGCCAGCACCAAGCGCGCGGCCGCGACCTTTATTGCCACGCCATGCCAGGTAAAACCCCACCAACTGCCACATCGCATCCAGACCCAGGCAGCCGGGCATGACCGGATCACCTTGAAAATGGCAATCAAAAAACCACAGGTCAGGGTTAATATCCAATTCGGCAATAATTTCGCCTTTGCCTTTCTCGCCGCCATCATTGTTCATATTGATAACGCGATCAACCATTAACATGTTGTCTTTTGGCAGTTGGGCAAAACCTTCGCCAAACAGCGTTCCGTGTCCAGAGGCGACTAAATCTTCCTTGGAAAATGAATGTTGATCGTGAGCAGACATAAAAACTTCCAGTTGATGGGCTTAAGGTCAATGCGCAAAAACCGCTATTGTAATCGATGAGGGCATTTCACGCCAACAATTGCCGCATTAAGACGTTGATTGTACTAGGATTACAGTTAGGCTTGGTCTACGATTGCCGAATGAATCGTTATTGGTTAACGAGTAGAGAGTCGTGACCCGCAGGCGACTGTAGGCAAAGTCATTAAAATACCAATGTTGTTAGGGATAGTGTAGTGAGAATAGCGGTAATTGGAACAGGATACGTCGGTCTGGTGACCGGGGCGTGTTTTACCGAAATGGGTAATCATGTGGTCTGTGTCGATATCGACGAGGCCAAATTGCAACGGCTTCGCGACGGCGAAATACCTATCTACGAGCCAGGCTTGGAGACGGTCGTTAAATCCGGCGTGAGTAACGGCTTATTGTCATTTACTACCGATATTGCCGATGCCATTAAAGATGCTGAGTATATTTTTATTGCGGTCGGTACCCCTCCCGGAGAAGATGGTTCGGCTGATTTGCAGTATGTATTGGCAGTGGCTGACGATATTGGTCGTTATATTCAAGATTATGCCGTGGTGGTTGATAAGTCGACGGTACCGGTAGGGACCGCGGAGAAGGTCAAAGACGCTATCGACACACAACTGGCGATTAGAGATGTCAAAATTGTCTGTGACGTGGTGAGCAACCCCGAATTTTTGAAAGAGGGCGCGGCTGTGGCTGACTTTATGCGCCCGGACCGGGTGGTTATTGGCACCAACAGCGACAGAGCTGAGCAAAAAATGACAGCGCTCTACAGTCCCTATCTAAAATCTCATGACAGAATGATGTTTATGGGGGTGCGTGATGCAGAAATGACCAAATATGCTGCTAACGCGATGCTGGCTACTAAAATTTCGTTTATGAATGAAGTGGCAAATTTGTGTGATCTGCTTGATGTGGACGTTGAAAATGTCCGCAAAGGTATCGGCTCTGATAGCCGTATTGGCTACTCATTCATTTACCCCGGCTGCGGTTACGGTGGTTCCTGTTTCCCTAAAGATGTAAAAGCTCTGGTTCATTCGGCTGAACAATCCGGTTTTGAGCCGACTTTGCTGGCTGCTGTTGAACATAGGAATAAACAACAGAAGCACAAGTTATTCGACAATATATCCACCCATTTGGGTGATTTAACCGGTAAAAAAATAGCCGTATGGGGTTTGGCCTTCAAGCCCGGCACCGATGATATGCGCGAAGCACCATCCATTGTATTGATTAATAGTTTAATTGAAGCCGGCGCTACCGTGCTGGCTTTTGACCCTGTCGCTCGAGAAACTGCCGCGGCTGAATTCCCTGAAGAATGGCTGCAGCAGGGTCGTTTGCAAATGATCGATTTCCAATATGATGTGTTAAAAGGTGCAGACGCGCTGGCACTGGTTACAGAGTGGAAACGGTTTCGTCAGCCTGATTTTGAAGCGATGAAAGAACTGATGAATTCACCGCTTATTTTTGATGGCCGAAATCAGTATGACCCCAAATACCTGACTGAATGTGGTTTTAAATACATTGGTATCGGTCGGCGTAACTAACGCGGCAACGCAATAAATAATCAATACAAACAACACAGGAATAATCTCGTGCTAATCCCAGTATTATTATCAGGTGGTGTAGGCAGTCGCCTATGGCCTTTGTCTCGTGAGTTAAACCCTAAACAGTTTTTACCACTAACAGGTGAGCTTAGCTTGCTGGAGCAAACGCTGCAGCGAGCTTTAAATTTGCAGTCAGGTAAGCCGATTATCGTCTGTAATGATGATCACCGTTTTATGGTGGCAGAACAATTGCGCAACGTCGCGATAGAGCCCGATGCCATTATTCTGGAGCCGGTTGGACGCAATACCGCCCCCGCTGTGGCGGTCGCCGCAATGCGCGCCGTTAGTCAGGCCGAAGATGCCGTTTTATTGGTGATGCCGGCGGACCATGTTGTTAATGATATAGCGGCTTTTACCACCGCTGTTGAAACAGGCTTGGCGCAAGCCGAACAGGGCAATTTGGTCACTTTTGGTATTATTCCTGAAGGGCCTGAAACCGGTTATGGCTATATTCGCCGCAGTGATGTTGAGTCGGCCGGTTGTTTTTCCATTGCCGAGTTTGTTGAAAAGCCATCGTTAGAAGTTGCTCAGCAATACGTTGATAGCGGTGACTATTATTGGAATAGCGGTATGTTTTTGCTCGGAGCAAAGGCTTACCTTGACGAGTTGAGAGTTTACGCGCCAGATATGTTGGCGGCTGTGGAGCTGGCGTATAACAAGGCACACGAAGATCTGGATTTTATTCGTTTGGACGCTGAAGAATTTGCCGCCTGCGATAGCGATTCAATCGATTACGCGGTGATGGAAAAAACCGACAAAGGTATGGTTGTGCCCATGGCCTGTGGCTGGAGTGATGTGGGTGCCTGGTCCAGTCTCTGGGACGTAGGTGACAAAGACAGCCGTGGCAACGTTAGCAGTGGCGACACCATTTTGCACAACACCGAAGACAGTTA
>JBALTE010000019.1:30062-34080 GCA_036963965.1 Oceanicoccus sp.
ACAGAATCCATGCTGTTAGAAGACCAGTCAACCTATATTCCGCTGGGAACAAAACACCGTCTGGCCAACAAAGGTGTGATTCCGCTGGAGTTAATCGAGGTGCAGAGCGGCAGCTATCTCGGTGAAGATGATATAGTGCGGTTTGAAGATGTTTATGGTCGCGACAGCTAATCGTTGCTGTTGTTTGGTTATTGAAAGAGTGCAATTGAATTAGCGAGTTAGAGAGACCCATGATTAAAAAATGTTTATTTCCAGTGGCGGGATACGGCACTCGTTTTTTGCCAGCAACAAAATCCATGCCTAAAGAAATGCTACCAGTGGTTAACAAACCACTGGTGCAATACGGTGTTGAAGAGGCAATACAGGCCGGCATGGACCAAATGGCGATGGTGACCGGGCGGGGCAAGCGCGCCATCACCGACCACTTTGATATCAGCTACGAGCTTGAGCACCAGATCGCCGGCAGCGAGAAAGAGAAGTACCTGGCAAGCATTCGTGAAGTCATCGACCAGGCCAGTTTTACGATGACCCGGCAGCGAGAAATGAAAGGTTTGGGTCACGCAATTTTAACCGGCGAAACACTGATCGGTAATGAGCCTTTTGGTGTCGTGCTTTCAGATGATTTATGTATTAACGACGGTGACGGTGTGTTGGCTCAAATGGTCAAGCTGTATAAGCAGTTTCGTTGTAGCATCGTTGCCATTCAGGAAGTCCCAAACGATCAGACCGAAAAATACGGTATTATTTCTGGTGAAGCGCTCAAAGAAGGTTTGTACCGTGTTGACGATATGGTTGAAAAGCCGAAGCCCGAAGATGCACCTAGCAACATGGCCATTATTGGGCGCTATATTTTAACGCCGGATATTTTTGATATTTTGCGCGAAACACCGCCAGGCAAAGGTGGAGAAATTCAACTGACCGACGCACTGTTAACGCAGGCAAAAAACGGTTGTGTCATGGCGTACCAGTTTAAGGGGCGGCGATTCGATTGCGGCAGTGTCGACGGCTTTGTCGAAGCAACCAACTACGTTTACGAAAACGTCTATCAAGAAGTGTAACCATCCATGCCAAATAAATTAAGCTGTTTTAAAGCCTACGATGTACGTGGCCGTGTGCCCGATGAACTCAACGAAGACATTGCCTACGCCATTGGCCGGGCTTATGCTCAAGTGGTTAAACCTAAAAAAGTAGCGGTTGGCCACGATATTCGCCTGAGCAGTGAATCCATTAAAGCGGCGTTGTCAGCGGGCTTAATGGATTCAGGTGTTGATGTTTACGACATTGGTCAATGCGGCACCGAAGAGATTTATTTTGCTGCGTTTCACGAGTCTATCGACGCTGGAAAAATGGATGGTGGTATTGTTGTTACCGCAAGCCACAATCCCAAAGATTACAACGGCATGAAATTTGTCCGCGAAGGCTCTCGTCCTATCAGCGGTGATACCGGCTTGTTTGACATACAGCGATTGGCCGAAGAAAACAAATTTCCCGCTGTCGACAAACGGGGTAAGCAGTTCGAACTCAATATCGCCGACGCCTATATTGAGCATTTGCTGTCTTATGTTGATATCACCACCTTTACGCCGCTAAAAATTGTCGTTAACGCTGGTAACGGTGGCGCAGGCGCAGTCATCGACAGGCTGGAAGCTTTGGCTGGCGCAAAAAAACTCCCTTTTGAATTTATCAAATTGCATCATCAGCCTGACGGTAATTTCCCCAATGGTGTGCCCAACCCGCTATTGCCAGAAAATCGCGCCATTACCATCAACGCAGTAAAACAACATAAAGCCGATATGGGTATTGCCTGGGACGGCGATTTCGATCGTTGTTTTTTCTTCGACGAGTGCGGTGATTTTATCGAAGGCTATTATGTGGTGGGTTTATTGGCAGAGGCTTTTCTGCTAAAAAATCCCGGTGAAAAAATTGTCCATGACCCGCGGTTGACCTGGAATACCATCGATATGGTTGAGGCCAATGGTGGTATCGCGGTTCAAAGTAAAACCGGTCACGCGTTTATCAAAGAGAGAATGCGTTTAGAAAATGCCGTTTATGGCGGCGAGATGAGTGCACATCACTATTTTCGGGACTTCGCCTATTGCGATAGCGGTATGATTCCGTGGCTGTTGGTGGCCCAGCTGATATCCAGTCGCGGTCAGTCATTGTCGAGCATGGTCGAAGACCGAATGCGAGCGTATCCCTGCAGTGGTGAAATCAACAGCACTATCAATGATCCGGCAGCGGCCATTAGTAGGGTAGAGCAACACTTTGCAGGTATGAATGCGGTTGTCGATCGAACCGACGGTTTAACTATGAGCTTCGATAACTGGCGATTCAATCTGCGTATGTCGAATACCGAGCCAGTAGTGAGGTTGAATGTGGAGAGTGCTAAAGACCCGAGTTTGATGAATGACAAAACTGGGGAGATTTTGACACTTTTACAAGCAAATAACGATTAGAAAGTGGGTACAGTTATTTTCTTCTGTTGATTTAGCCCGGCAACAGGCCAAAGCCATTGCTCCATGTCTGGTGGCCCCCAGGCTCCCTTCACTCCCGCCTGAGCCCGGCTTCCCTGCGGGAAAACCAGCCGGTCTCATTCGCTCTTTCAGCATTCATCCTTAATATTCCGCAATGACTTTGTCCCGCCGCCTCACATCGCAGTGAACATCAAACTAAGTATATTGTTATAGGGAATGAATATGCTATTGCGAAAATTCCCCTGGCAGATGATTGTCGGAAAAATTTACACTTTTGTTATTTGTGTAAGCAGGTTTTCCATAAAGTCTATATAAATCAACACATTGTAAACATGGCCTGTTTTTTGCTTTCTTATAACTATTGGAGATATTACGATTAATTCGCCAGTAGTTGTGGGAATATTAAACATAG
Source organism: Oceanicoccus sp. (assembly GCA_036963965.1). GTDB lineage: Bacteria > Pseudomonadota > Gammaproteobacteria > Pseudomonadales > Dasaniaceae > Oceanicoccus. Next base: position 32,949 of record JBALTE010000019.1, read on the forward strand.
TAGTAGTGGAGATAAACGAAATGGTAGTTAAACAAACCTTAATTAAGGTCCTGATTGTTGCATCGAGTGCGCTTTTTGCAATATCTGCTCAAGCAAACTTAATTGTTAATGGCGGATTTGAAGATGCCGCAATTGTGAACGGTTGGTCATATGGCGCTGAAAATGGCTGGTCTGGCGATAATGTCGAAGTTTGGCATGGATTTGGCGGGATCGGTGCCTACGAGGGTGTTCGGCACGCGGAATTGAACGCACATGGTAATACTAATGGCGGCGCATTCTCCATTCACCAGACCTTTAGCACTGTTGTCGGAAAAGTTTACAATCTTTTCTTTGCTTACGGCGCGCGTCGTAGCACAGAAGAGGCGTTTGATGTTGACGTTACTGGTAGTGCAACGATGAATTTTACCAATCATGAAGTGAATAAGTGGAGTACCTATTCTGGAAATTTCGAAGCAACTTCGGAAGAAACCACACTGAGCTTCACTTCAGTGACGCCTTATTCTGGCACGGTTGGTAACTTTTTGGACGATATCAGAGTAACTGTTCCAGAGCCTGGTTCGTTGGCGCTGTTCGGATTAGGTTTGATCGGCTTGGTTGCGGCTCGTCGCAAAGCAAAGTAAAACGTAATAGCAGTTATGTTAAAGGCGGGCTTAGGCCCGCCTTTTTTATTATCTTCTTGAAAGATCCGTTTCGATGGAATGACTTGGTTTTTGTTGATTTAACCCGGCAACAGGCCAAAGGCATTGCTCCGTGGCTGGTGGCCCTCCGGGCACCCTTCACTCCCGCCTGAGCCCGGCTTCCTTCGGGAAAACCAGCCAGTCTCACTCGCTCTTTCAGCACTCATCCTTAATATTCTGCAATGACTCCGTCCCTCTGCCTTATATTGCAATGAGCATTGACGCGAGCGCACTGTTAGACAGTCACGCCACAAAACCGCAGTAAACTCTGGCAGGCGCACAGTGTTAGATGGCTGGGTTGGGTGCTGTCGCGCAATATAAAGGGGCTAGGCCGAGGAAGTGAATGAGACAGCGAAGCGCATTAAGGCTCAGGCACTTTGGAGGGAACCCTGGAAGGGCCAGAACCATGGAGCGACTGTGCCCAGCCCAGACATCGGTGCTAAAGATTAATAAAT
>JBALTE010000020.1:0-28891 GCA_036963965.1 Oceanicoccus sp.
GCACTCTGCGTCTGGCTGATGGTCCTGATGAAGTCCATCACATGGTTGTTGGTCGCGCCGAAGCGCAGAAACACGGTGCCTGGTGATAGCTGTAGCCTGTTAAAATCGCCGGGTATTGCAAGGATGTAATACCACTGTTCTTATTTTTCAAGAAAAGCATTCCCATAGGTCTCTGTGGGAATGTATTATCCATTGTCCTCGTTCCCCAATAATTTAATAAAAAGTGAATTGATATGATGAATAAATTGGCTTCGGCTATGTTGTTGTCGTTACTGGTGTTTACACCACTCAGTTATGCAGATGTGAAAGGAAGCGTGAGTGATCTCGGTTGGATGACTGGGTCATGGTCAGCGCCATTGGGTCCAATGACCTTGGAAGAGAACTGGATTGAGCCTATTGATGGTTCCATCGCCTCCCTGGTAAGAATTAGCGGTGAAGGTAAAACTGCAACGATTGAGTTGATTGTTATTGAAAATAAAGGCGAGACGCTGGAATTACATATTCAGCAGTGGGATCCGGGTTATAAACCCCGCGCACCAGCGCAAACCATGAAGTTGATTGATCTTGGCGAAAATCGTGTGGGATTTGAGGCGATTACACCAGGCGGTATGAAAAAGCTGGCTTATAGCAACCCTGCTCCCGGTCAGTTCAATATAGATATTGTCACTGCGGATGACAAACCGATGCAGCTTACGTTAACTGCACAGTAGCCGATACAATAGCAGTAAGTTGATTGAGAATAAGGAAAGGTGATAACTACTGGCATTGCCGAAAAATGGCAAGCCAGTAGTTATCGGGTCACTCAAGGTTAAGCGGGAATGTTATCCGCCGAAAGAAGCAATACCCGTTTGTGCCCGGCCCAGAATTAGCGCGTGAACATCGTGTGTACCTTCGTAGGTATTGACGGTTTCCAAATTGCACATATGTCTAAATACTGGAAACTCATCGGATATGCCGTTACCGCCATGCATGTCGCGGGCTACCCGAGCTATATCCAGCGCCTTGCCGCAAGAATTACGTTTCAACATTGATATCAATTCCGGCGCAAGTTGGCCACTGTCTTTCAGGCGCCCCGCCTGTAAACAACCCTGTAAGCCAAGCGTAATCTCTGTTTGCATGTCAGCCAATTTTTTCTGAATTAATTGATTAGCAGCTAGAGGGCGGCCAAATTGTTTTCTGTCGACAACGTATTGGCGCGCGGCATGCCAGCATGCTTCAGCGGCACCCAATACTCCCCAGGAAATACCATAACGGGCGCTGCTTAAACAGCCCATAGGGCCTTTTAGTCCTTGCACATTGGGTAACAGATTCTCTTCGGGTACAAATACATCCTGCATAACAATTTCACCGGTGACAGATGCGCGCAGCGATAACTTGCCTTCAATCTTCGGGGCACTCAAACCTTTGAACCCTTTTTCCAGCACAAAGCCGCGAATCACGTCGTCATCCGTTTTTGCCCAGACCACAAACACGTCAGCTATCGGCGAATTTGATATCCACATCTTGGCGCCATTCATTTTATAGCCGCCATCGACTTTGGTCGCGCGGGTAATCATACCGCCGGGATCAGAACCATGATCGGGTTCAGTGAGGCCAAAACAGCCAATCCATTCACCACTGGCCAATTTGGGTAAATATTTTTCCCGCTGGGCTTCATTGCCATAGGTGTAGATGGGGTACATAACCAGACTGGACTGCACACTCATCATTGAGCGATAGCCAGAATCAACGCGCTCGACTTCTCTGGCGATTAAACCGTAGCTGACATAATTAACGCCAGGACAACCGTAGCCGGAAATAGTTGATCCCAACAGCCCAAGTTCTCCCATTTCCCGAAAGATGGAGGGGTCAGTTGATTCATTGCGATAGGCTTCGGTTACGCGAGGCTGTAATTCATTCTGCGCATATTGTCGGGCACTGTCTCTTATTAGTCGTTCTTCTTCGGTTAATTGTTGTTCCAGTAAAAAAGGGTCTTGCCAGTCGAATTTTGCCCAGTTTGAAGCGCTCATTGTTAGTCTCTCCTGATTGTCTTTTTTGATTCGTTTCTGTCAGTGATTAAAATTGTAGACGATAAAAAATTTAATACGGTAATAATGGATGACTGAGATCACCGGCTATCAACGGCGACAAGTCCAGCGTGTCATCTTCGGGATAGAGCGTGTTAATACTTAACTGGGGCTCGGAAACATACGCCGCCGGCCCCAGAGCGCCTACCGTTTGCGCGACGCTGTAAAACCGCTTTAGTGCGCCGTCTATTTCTACCTGAACTTTAAAGCTTGCCATCGGTTCTAAGATCGCAGCACGCTGTGCCCAGTCATCGGGAATACTGGGATGAACTTCCAGTCGATCCAGTAACGTCTGGCCATCGCCATCATTTCCACCCAGCATGATACCCTGTTTAAGCGACATCATAATGACTGATAACGTATCTTCCCAGCCACTAATAATATTTCCTGCGCCTTGACGGCTGAACATAAAATCATACAAGTTAGTCACGTCGTCCAGCGAGCGCCCGCTGTTGCTGTTGAGATAGAAGCCTACCCATCCCCGGTTAACCATTAACAAGTTACCCAGCCCATCAGTAAGGGCGGCAGGGTAGGGGTCAAGTGACCGCAGTGTTAACACCATTGCCTTGCGTAGCCATTTCAACTGAGGACCGTGAAAATCCCTCTTTTCTTCAATCGTGGTATAACCCGCCGACAGCATTAAGTAGTTGCGGTCGCGCTGTCCCAAATTGAGCGCTTGAGCTATATCTTGCGCCATGGTTTCGCTGGGCCGGCTACTGCCGTTTTCCAGGCGACTGAGATGGCGAGTCGAGCTATCCAGCCGGTGAGCCAATTCTTCCTGGCTTAAACTGTGAACGCCTCGCCAGAACTTAAGGAAACGGCCAAAAGGCAGCTCTGCTGCAGATTCGCTCATGATTGTGTGTTGACGCCTCAAATGGGTGGCTAAACATACATTTTTTACGGTTTTCATGCCACTGAATATTACCTGTATTATCACCTACCAGACATAAGATGTCATGGTGGCAATATCTTTGCATATGCAGAATATGGCCCCAAGGCTAACTACTTTGCTATTCAAGTGATGGGTGGCCATGGTTATATCAATGAACATCCGGTTGAAATGTTCTACCGTGACAATCGCTTGAATCCGATTCATGAAGGAGCTATCGGGATTCAGTTACTGGACTTATTGGCTCGCAAAGTGCCGATGCAGCACTGGCAGGCAGTCCGCATCAGGCAGACACCTATTTCTATCAGGGTAAATTACAGACTCTGAAATATTTTTACCGTTTTGAATTACCCCAAATCAATAGCTGGGCGAAAATACTCAGCGATTTGGATAGTACCTGTTACGACATGAAAACCGAGTGGTTTTAATACCCCGAATCTAAAAACGAGGAGAAAAATTGTGGGAAAATTAATCAAGAAAGATGAAGTGGCTAACTACGTAGGCTACGAAGCAGAGCCTACACCTTGGCATACAACAACACAGGATCAAATCAACGAATTTGCAGATTGCACACAAGACCATCAGTTTATTCATATAGATCCCGAACGAGCAAAAGAGACGCCTTTTGGCACTACTATTGCCCACGGCTTCCTGACTTTATCCATGCTGTCAAAATTTGCTGAAAGCTTCGGTATCGGTATTGAAGGTGCCTATATGGGTGTGAATTATGGTTTTGATAAAGTCCGTTTTATGGCACCTGTTAAAGTGAATAGCCGCGTTCGTGCTAATACTAAAATTCTAGCCATTGATGAGCGTAAGCCTGGTCAGTTTGCAGTGACTACTGAAGTTTCTGTAGAAATTGAAGGTGAAGAAAAACCCGCATTATTAGCGCATTGGATAACCGTCCAGTTTGTCGCTTAATGACAATCGGTCAACCCCACTATTTAACCATATTTGGTAGCAGGAGAAAAAAATGACAATTAGTTTTGAAGGTAAAGTTGCAATAGTAACCGGTGCCGGTAACGGTCTTGGACGTTCACACGCTTTGGCTTTAGCTGAACGCGGTGCAAAAGTTGTAATCAATGACTTGGGCGGCTCTCGCGATGGCAGCGGTGCATCTTCAGACGCGGCTCAGGAGGTTGTTGCACTGATCGAATCCAAAGGTGGAGAAGCATTTGCCCATGGTGCTAACGTCGCCAAGATGGATCAAGTTGAAGATATGGTTAAGCAGACCATGGAAAAATGGGGCCGTGTTGATATTCTGATTAACAATGCCGGTATCTTGCGCGATAAGACGTTTGCCAAAATGACGATAGAAGACTTCCAGTTGGTTATGGATGTTCACGTGATGGGTACTGTTAATTGCACGAAGGCTGTTTGGCAAATCATGCGCGATCAAAATTATGGACGTATCGTCGTGACAACATCATCAAGCGGCATGTATGGAAATTTTGGTCAGTCGAATTATGGCGCGGCAAAAATGGCGGTTCTGGGCTTTATGAACACTATTGGTATTGAGGGCGCCAAAAATGATATTCGTATTAATGCGCTGGCTCCAACTGCGGGTACTCGCATGACCGAAGACCTGATGCCTAAAGAAGTGTTGGATATGCTGACACCAGAATCAGTAACTGCTGGTCTGCTTACTATCTGTCATGACGATGCACCTAATCGTTATATTTTGTGTGCCGGCGCCGGTGGTTATGCCAGTACTCGTTTGTTTGAAACCGATGGTATCTTCCTTTCCGCTGAAGAGCAGTCGCCGGAAAACGTGTTGGCAAACATGGCCGAAGTAAGTGATATCTCAAATCAGTCTGCGATGGAAACTGGTGCTGGCCAAACCCAAAAGTTCCTGGGTAAAGCGATGGCTTATATGCAGAACAAAAAAGCATAATAACCAGAAGGCTGTTGTAGCGTGGTAGTTGGTAGCTACCACCCTTTGCATTGGCAGCCTGTTTTGCTTCCTGATAATGTGTAAAAGAGAGAAATAATATGAGCGATGCAGTTATCGTGTCCGCAGCGCGCACGCCTATCGGCAAGGCCTACCGCGGAGCATTTAATAATCTTGAGTCTCCATCGATGTCGTCTTTTGCTGTCAAGGCCGCTGTTTCCAGAGCGGGGATTGACCCTGCAGAAATTGATGATTGTATCTGGGGCGCTTCTATTCAACAGGGATCACAGGGTGCTAATCTGGGGCGTCAGGTAGCTCTGGCATCGGGATTGCCTGTGTCTGTTGCCGGTATGACTATCGACCGTCAGTGTTCTTCCGGACTGATGTCGATTGCAACTGGCGCCAAACAAATTGTGATGGATGGCGCTCCGCTGTTGGTTGCTGGAGGCTGTGAATCAATTAGCCTTGTTCAAAATGAGAAAATGAATATTCATCGTATCGTCGACCCAATGGCGATAGCCAATGCGCCACAGATCCATATGCCGATGCTGGATACAGCCGAAATTGTTGCCAATCGTTATAACATTAGTCGTGATGTCCAGGATGAGTACTCTTTACAATCACAGCAGCGTACTGCTGCCGCGCAGCAAGCGGGTAAGTTTGATGATGAAATTGTTGCCGTTACTGCGACTAAGCTTGTTACTGATCGTGAAACGGGCGCAGTGAGCGAAGAACAAGTGACTTTGACTCAGGATGAAGGTAATCGTCCAGGTACTGATCTTGCGGGTTTGTCGGGTTTGAAAGCCGTTCGTGACGGTGGTTCAATCACTGGTGGTAATGCGTCACAACTGTCTGATGGTGCCGCTGCAGTAGTGATGATGGATAGCAAACTTGCTGAGCAGCGCAACGTCGAGCCTCTGGGTATCTATCGAGGTATGGCCGTTGCCGGCTGTGAGCCTGATGAAATGGGTATTGGTCCAGTATTCGCAATTCCCAAGTTGTTGCAGCGCAATGGTTTGAAAATGGACGATATTGGTTTGTGGGAGTTGAACGAGGCGTTTGCTGTGCAGGTCGTCTATTGCCGCGACAAACTGGGTATTCCAAACGAAAATCTGAATGTTAACGGTGGTGCTATTTCAATTGGTCACCCCTATGGTATGAGCGGTGCACGGATGGTTATGCATGCCTTGATCGAAGGTAAGCGTCGCGGTGTTAAGTATGTTGTTGTCACTATGTGCGTTGGTGGCGGCATGGGTGCCGCCGGGTTGTTTGAAGTTGCGTAAGTGTTATAGCCTAAAAATCCGGTCGACGATTTTTGTTTGCCCGTTCAAACGTTTTTCGCCGAATCAATAATTTAAAACGGAAACCCTGATCATGAACTACAGCACCATTAGATACGACGTTAGCGAACAGATACTAACGCTCACTTTAAATCGCCCTGAACATCTAAATTCTTTTACTGTTGAAATGGCCAATGAGCTGGTTGACGCGTTCAATCGAGCCAGTATTGACGACGCAGTAAGTGCCATCGTTGTTACCGGTGCAGGGAAAGCTTTTTGTGCCGGCATGGACTTGTCAGTTGAGGGTAATGTGTTTGGTCTCGACGAAAGTATGGCGCCGACTATGGCTGACATGGAAAATCGTCTCGACGACCAGGATATGATTCAAGGCGTTCGCGATACCGGTGGCCGGGTAACATTGGCAATATACAACTGTAACAAACCGGTCATTGCCGCAATCAATGGTGCTGCTGTGGGTATTGGCGCGACCATGACCTGCGCTATGGATATACGTTTAGCTTCAGAGCGTGCTCGAATCGGCTTTGTTTTCAATAAAATTGGAATCACACCAGAGGCCTGTTCTAGCTGGTTCTTGCCACGTATTGTTGGTATTTCCCAGGCGCTTGAATGGGTTTATAGTGCCGATATTATTAAGCCTGAAGAAGCATTGGCGGGGCGTTTTATTAAGGCAATTGTTCCCGAAGATGAACTGTTGGAAGCTGCTTATAAAATTGCGCGTCGTATCGCTCAGCACAGCCAGGTAGCGATCGCCATGTCTCGTCAAATGATGTACCGCAATTCTGCACAGCCCGACCCTATGACTGCACACAAGGTAGATTCACTGGCGATATACTATGCCAGTATTGGCAGTGGTAAAGAAGGTGTGCAATCTTTTCTGGACAAGCGCCCCGCGCAGTTTGATGACAAGGCGTCTACCGACATGCCAGATTTCTACCCCTGGTGGTAACAATGCAGAATGTAAAGGTGTTGTGAGAATGATTGACATGGGCTTGCCGAGTACGTGTTAATCATTGGTAACTGTTTTTTTTGATAAACGTGGGGTAAAAAGGACTCAGAGTAAAAATATAATAATAACAGGAGTCGAATGTGGAAACGTCTAATAATAGCGAAGACTTGTTAGCCAAGAGTGTTGATGAGTTGGGTTTTGATCCCGAGGTGTTACGGAACAAATATCGGCAAGAGCGTGATAAACGCTTGCGCGTTGATGGTAATGATCAATACGTTGAAGTGACTGGTGAATACTCCCATTTTGTCGATGACCCCTATATTGAAACTCCGGTGATAAGAGAGCCGCTTAGTGATGAAGTCGATGTTATTGTTATTGGTGGTGGCTTTGGCGGATTGTTAACGGGTGCTCGTTTGCGGCAAGCCGGTGTGGCCAATATTCGGTTGGTTGAGAAAGGTGGCAACTTCGGCGGCACCTGGTATTGGAACCGGTATCCCGGGGCTGCTTGTGATATCGAATCCTATGTCTATTTGCCGCTGTTGGAAGAGATGGGCTTTGTGCCGGAGCGGAAATTTATCGATGGCAAAGACATTCTCGCTTACAGTCAGTCGATCGCCAAAAAATTCGATCTTTATGACAATGCCTGTCTGCAAACAGAGGTAACTGAAACACGCTGGGATGAATCTATTCAGCGCTGGATTGTATCGACGAACCGTGGAGACCAGATGAAAGCTCGTTTCATCTGTATGTCTAATGGCCCTCTGCACCGACCCAAATTGCCCGGTATACCCGGCATCGACACCTTTAAGGGGCATACTTTTCATACTAGTCGTTGGGACTATCAGTATACGGGTGGTTCTGCCGAAGGTAATCTCAGCGGATTGAAAGATAAGCGTGTTGGCGTGATCGGAACCGGGGCAACAGCCGTGCAATGTGTTCCTCATCTGGGCGCGTCGGCACAACAATTGTATGTATTCCAAAGAACCCCGTCATCAGTAGATTTCAGGAATGACCCGCCAACAGATAAAAAATGGTTCAACTCACAAGAACCGGGCTGGCATCAGCATCGAATGGATAACTTCAATATCCTGGTTTCTGGCGGTTATGCGGAAGAGGACCTGGTTAATGATGGCTGGACCGACATTATTCGCAACTTGCTGTTATTGGTGCAAACCAGAAAGGACAGTGGGATGTCACCGGAGGCTTTGGCGGAGTTGGCAGAAATAGCCGATTTTCAAAAAATGGAAGAGATTCGGGGTCGTGTTGAAACGGAAGTTAGTGACCAGGCCATCGCCGAAGCGTTGAAGCCGTATTATCGACAGTTTTGTAAGCGTCCATGTTTTCACAATGAATACCTTGCAACGTTTAATCGACCCAATGTTCTTTTGGTGGATACCAAGGGTAGAGGTGTAGAGCAAATAACTGAAAAGGGTGTGATGGTCGATGGGGTTGAATATGAACTCGACTGTCTGGTTTTTGCCACTGGATTTGAAGTGGGTACTGGCTATGTTCGTCGGAGTGGATACGATGTGGTCGGGCATGATGGGATAACATTGTCGGACAAATGGTCAGAACGAGTTTCTTCATTACATGGTATGCATACTCGCGGCTTCCCCAACTGCTTTATCCTCGGTAATATTCAGGCGGGATTTACCGCAAACTATCCGCATGCCCTCAACGAAGAGGCAAAACACATAAGTTATATCGTTAGTCACGTGATGGATAATGATCTCAATAGCGTAGAGGCATCTGCTCAAGCAGAGTCTGATTGGGTGGAAACGATCATTGACTATTCTCAATTCAATGAAAAATTTTTGGAAGATTGTACCCCCGGATATTATAACGGTGAAGGTAAATCAAAAGAACGTCTGCGCCAGCATAATAATTATGGCAAAGGATCTGAGGCCTTTTTCGAAAGGATGCGAGAATGGCGGTCAGCCGGCGATTTGTCCGGATTGGAAGTGAAGTAGTTGTGATGGTACACATATGTTTAGTTTAGAAAATTTGACCTCGGTATTACAACCGGAGCAAATTGATAGTTTTCGGTTTTGCGGAAAATCTCTGGTGGGTACTTTGCCGCGAGTGTTCGGTGGTCAGGTTTTAGGGCAGGCGTTGCAAGCAGCCACAGCGACTGTCACAAATGACAGACATGCACATTCGGTACACGCGCATTTTCTGCGTATCGGTGATATTCATCAGGATATTAATTATCAGGTTGACGTTGTGCGTGATGGAGGCAGCTTCAGCACGCGCAGCGTTGTCGCAGAACAAGCGGGCAAAGCTATTTTTCATGCGACGCTATCATTTCACATCGCCGAGCCTGGTCTATCCCATCAGATGGCTATGCCAGCTGATATCCCGCGTCCAGACACGCTGGAAAATGAGGCAGACCGACGTAAAAGATTAGGCATGCCAACTCCTCGTTTTCCGATGATGGCATTGTTGCCCAAGGAAACGCTGGATGTACGTCAGCGATTCCCGCTTGAGGGTGTGGATGTTATTCATCGTGAGCCTTTTCAGGGTTTCTGGTTTAAGTTTGGTGAGGCTTTCTTTGGCAGCCCTGCCAATCAGGTTTTGTCCGAAAACCCGGTCACCCACCAAGCTTTACTCGCATTTGTTTCTGATATGGGACTGCTGAGTACCGGTATAAGACCCCATACCGCGACTATTTCACGAGACAAAATCCAGGCCGCCAGCCTGGATCACTCCATTTGGCTGCATGCACCGGCGCGAGTTGATCAGTGGCTCTATTACCATACTGACAGCCCTCTTGCGGGGGGCGGTCGCGATTTCTGCCGAGGAAGTATATTCACTGAAAGTGGGGTTTTAGTTGCTTCCACGGCACAGGAAGCCTTAATACGGCAGCGCAGTGACGTTTGAACAAGCCGACAGTCTGACTGTCATAAGTTGCCATTAAAGCTCCAGCCTTGTTAACGTTTATTATTGATCGCTGTAGATGCAGGTATTTCGCTGGCGAATATTGCGGGTGCCGTTTACTATGGTGCCATTGAGTCATCATTAGCTAACTCAAACTCACGTAATAACAACAATCATTCATCACTATAAAAAGGAATCTGTCATGCCAATCGATAGACGCACATTTACTCTCTCTTCTGTTAGCGCATTGGGTGCTATGGCGCTTTCTCCTTCGATAATGGCGGGAGAAGAGAAAAACAAACGAATCGTTCTCGCTTCGCGCCCGGTCGGCAAACCGACGCTCGACAACTTTCGGATTGAAAACGCCGCCATTCCAGCGGTTGCCGATGGACAGATATTATTAAAAACTAAATATTTGTCGCTGGACCCCTATATGCGTGGCCGCATGAATGCGGGTAAGAGTTATGCGGCACGAGTAGAACTGGGCGATGTGATGGTTGGTGGAACTGTCAGTGAGGTTGTTGAATCTCGCAATAACAAATTTAGTAAGGGTGACCTGGTGAGCTCTTACTCGGGTTGGCAAAGTTATGAAGTGTCTTCAGGTCAGGGCATTATGAAACTGGATTCCCGTATCACTAAGCCTTCGTATGCTCTTGGTGTGCTGGGTATGCCGGGTCTTACGGGCTATGTCGGATTGATGGACATTGGTGAGCCAAAAGCGGGAGAAACTGTTGTGCTAGCGGCGTCGACTGGTGCGGTTGGTTCGGTAGTTGGTCAGCTGGCAAAGAGTAAAGGTTGTCGTGTTGTTGGTATAGCCGGCGCCAAAGAAAAGTGCGAATACGCGGTGAAAGAATTGGGCTATGACGCCTGCGTCAGCCACTATGACGACGATATGGCTCAGCAGCTGAAAGCTGAATGTCCACAGGGTATTGATGTCTATTTTGAAAATGTTGGCGGTAGTTCATGGGAGGCAGTTATGCCGTTGCTGAATAATCATGCTCGGATACCTGTCTGTGGTCTGATTGCCAATTATAATGCGACATCGTTGCCGCCTGGTCCGGATCGTATGAGCATGTTACAAGGGCTGATATTAACCAAGAGTATTCGTATGCAAGGATTTATTGCCAGTGACTACTTCGATCGTATTCCTGAATTAGTACAGGAAGTGGGCCCGCTGCTAGCGTCAGGTAAAATGAAGTACAAAGAGCATGTTGTCGATGGACTGGATAATGCACCAGAGGCATTCTTCGGTTTATTCCGCGGCGCCAATTTTGGCAAGCTGGTCGTTAAGGTCAGCTAATTGTTATAAACCGCATGCAACATTCACGGGTAAAACACTGTGGCTGTTGCATGTTATATTCACTATCCTCAACTTTTCCTGAATCTGTTTATGACCTCACTGGATAGTTGTTACAACATTGCTGATTTGCGTGCGCAGGCCAAGCGCAAACTACCTGCGCCTATGTTCCATTATATTGATGGAGGTGCAGACGATGAATGGACGTTGCAACGTAACAGTCAGGCATTTTCAGATTATCAAATAATCCCCAACCATCTTCGCAATATTGAATCGATTGATTTGCGCACGAACGTTTTAGGCGCTTCGTTAGATCTCCCTTTTTTTTTGGCGCCCACTGGCATGTCCCGGCTTTTCCATCACCAGAAAGAACCGGCTGCTTGCCGTGCGGCAAACGAGGCGGGGACGTTATACAGTTTGTCGACCTTGGCAACCACCAGTTTAGAGGAGGTTGCTGTCAGCTCTGACGGCCCGAAAATGTTTCAAATATATGTGCTAAAAGACCGAGGACTAACGCGCGAATTTGTACAGCGTTGTAAAGACAGCCATTATCAGGCTTTGTGTTTGACAGTTGATACGACGGTGGCCGGAAACCGCGAGCGCGATTTGCGTAATGGTATGACCATGCCGCCTAAGATAACCATGAAGAATTTTTTCAGTTACGGTACCAGTTTTGAGTGGTTGTTTAATCTCTTGTTGAATTCTGATTTCAAGTTAGCAAATGTCGCTCATCGAGTTGATGCGCTAGGGAAAAATGCGATGGGGCTGATCGATTATGTGAACAGTCAGTTTGATCGAACCATTACCTGGGATGACGCAGCTTGGTTGGCCGAGCAGTGGAATGGTCCATTTGTTATTAAGGGTTTGCAATCGGTGGCCGATGTCAAAAAAGCTCGAGACATAGGCGCAACTGGCGTTATGATTTCAAACCACGGCGGTAGACAATTGGATGGTGCACCTGCTCCGGTAGATTGTATTTCGGTATTGAGAGATGCAGTTGGCACTGATCTGGAACTGATTTGTGATGGTGGTATTCGTCGAGGCACAGATATTATTAAGGCCATTGGCCTGGGTGCGGACGCCTGCTCTATTGGCCGTCCCTACTTATATGGTTTGGCAGCGGGAGGGCAGCTTGGTGTGGCGCGAGCTATTGATATTCTTAAAACTGAGTTAGAGCGGTCACTGGCGTTAATGGGCTGTTGCTCCATCGGCGATGTGAGCCGGGAGCAAGTTGTTCGCTTGTAACTTTCCCCGGATGTATAACATCATTTTTCACCGTTAAAAATTAAGCATAGGGCATTATTTACAACCCTTGCTTGACCATCAAAAATGGTAATAGATGCTAGCATAGCTGCCGTCGATAGTGACGTCGGCGTTTTCGTTACGGCCGTTAGATACATCCAGTTCCAGTGAGCGTATTCCCGCTTCCAAACCAAATCCTAAAGACGTTTCGTATCCAATGTTGATTTTGTAATCGATGATAGAATCCCCATCGTAATTGATGCCTTTTATATCGCCACCAAGATAAAGTCCCGTTAGCGGCAAATCAAATTTTGCGGCAGCATAGAGTAATGGAATGGTGTCATCAAAATCTTCATTTGCTGAAATGCGTGGGCCGTCGGCAATAGGGCGATAACTGAGTTCTACACCTTCATCAAATTGCCTAAGAGCTATCCCAACATCTAATGCGATCCAGTTATCTAGCAGTTCATAGTACAGCGTTAAGTCGGTATGGCTGAAATCGGTTTGTGTGGTGATGTTGCTGTCGACGGGGAACGGTACGCCGGCAAAATCAAAGCCTTCGTCAATGGTTTTGCTACTACTGATATCGAGCTCGGTGCGGCCTAAAGCAATATTTGGAATGAGCGGGATTGGATGTTCGAATGAGGCGTAAAATACATTGTTGGTTTCATTATCAAGTCCCAGTGTTCGCTGTAAATCCAGCGAATCAGATCCCGATTGAACGCTGCCTTCGTAGTCCTGATTCCAGGCAGATGCACCTAGCGTGATACCCACGAAGTCAGCATGGGCGAGAGAGCTAAGGCATAACGCCAGTGCGCTGGCTACAAGTACTTTTTTCATAACAATGTCCTGACAAAAAAGTGAAAATCCGCTGCTATCTTAACAGATAGGCATGGTTATAAACCCTTCGGAGTTACTAGAAGCCTAATTCGACAGTAATTTTGCGACGTCCTTCGCAAAATAGCTAAGAATTCCGTCTGCGCCCGCCCGTTTTATTGAAATCAGTGATTCCATCATAACCTGATTTTTATCGAGCCAGCCCTTTTCAAAGGCAGCCATATGCATCGCGTATTCGCCACTGACCTGGTAAACAAAAGTTGGTACAGCCAGTTCGTCCTTGACGCGCCGAACAATATCCAGATATGGCATTCCCGGCTTGACCATGATCATATCAGCCCCTTCTTGCAAATCCAGAGCGCATTCATGTAAAGCCTCGTCACTGTTAGCCGGATCCATTTGGTAACTGTACTTGTCTGCTCCTTTCAGGTTGCCGGCAGAGCCGACTGCATCCCTGAATGGTCCGTAATAGCTGGAGGCATATTTCGCTGAGTAGGCCAGTATTTTGGTATTGACGTGGTTCTCTTGTTCCAGCGCCTGGCGAATGGAGCCAATCCGTCCATCCATCATATCGGAGGGTGCTACGATATCGACCCCGGCGTCCGCGTGCGACACCGCTTGCCTAACCAGTGTCTCAACCGTGCGGTCATTGAGAACGTAGCCGTTGTTATCGAGTATTCCATCCTGACCGTGTACGGTAAATGGATCCAGCGCAACATCGGTAATAACACCCATTGATGGAACCGCATCCTTGATTGCCTTGACCGCGCGTTGTGCAAGTCCATCCGGATTGTAAGCTTCTTCGGCAAATTCAGATTTGGCGCTTAACGGTGTTACTGGAAACAGAGCGATAGCAGGCACACCTAGGCTGTTAAGTAAAATTGCTTCTTTAACCAGAAGGTCAATACTCAGTCGTTCAATTCCAGGCATTGAAGCGATGGC
The DNA here is from genome assembly GCA_036963965.1 of Oceanicoccus sp. Classification (GTDB taxonomy): domain Bacteria; phylum Pseudomonadota; class Gammaproteobacteria; order Pseudomonadales; family Dasaniaceae; genus Oceanicoccus. The sequence continues at coordinate 14,289 of JBALTE010000020.1, forward strand.
TTCTTTCTGGTTTTTCCCCTCGAGAACAAATACCGGGTAAATAAGATCGTCAACTGTCAGTGTTGTTTCCCGCATCATTCGTCGTGAAAACTCACTACTGCGCATTCTACGCATACGGGTATTAGGAAATTGGCCTCGGTGTAGTGACTTGGACATAAGATGACTCGCCAAAAAAGTGTTGCTGTTAATGAGTAGTAGTTACGTGAGTAATGTCTAGTTATAGCTCCGACCAGTCGTTCGGACTTACAGCCCGGACATCACTTTTTTTGCAGCTTCCAATGTGTATTGTATATCGCTATCGGTGTGCGCCGCCGACATAAACCCCGCCTCGTAAGATGCCGGCGCAAAATAAATTCCTGCATCCAGCATACCGTGGAAAAATTGATTGAAACGTTCGCTATTACAATTCATTACTTGCTGGTAATTGGTGATTTTTATATCGAGATCAAAATTGTCATCAACAAAAAAACCGCCGAACATGCTGCCAACGTGATTCGTGGTGAAAGGAATACCTGCGTCTCTTGCAACTTTTTCCAGACCAGCGCAGAGGGTCGCCGTTTTTTCAAAGAGCGGTTCATAGAATCCCTCTTTTTGAATTTCTGATAACTGTGCCAGTCCTGCCGCCATCGCGACGGGATTACCTGACAACGTGCCGGCCTGATAGACTGGCCCCAGCGGTGCGATCTGTTCCATGATTTCACGCTTGCCGCCAAAGGCACCCACCGGCATACCACCTCCAATGATTTTCCCGAGGGTAGTGATGTCGGCTTCGATATTGTAGTAACCCTGCGCGCCGGTTAAACCAAGCCGAAATCCAGTCATAACTTCATCGAGTATCAGCACACTGCCATAGGCATCACACTCTGATCTCAGTGCCTGTAAAAATCCCTCAATAGGAGGCACGCAGTTCATATTCCCGGCTACCGGTTCGACAATGATCGCTGCAACCTGATCACCAATTTCACTGAAGGCTTTTTTAACCCCCTCGATATCATTGTAAGTCAGGGTGATTGTGTGATCGGCCAGTGCGGCGGGAACCCCCGGTGAACTGGGAACGCCCATAGTCAAAGCACCTGATCCTGCTTTGATTAACAGCGAGTCGGAGTGGCCGTGATAGCAGCCTTCAAATTTGATAATTTTGTCGCGGCCGGTATAACCTCGCGCCAGCCGAATTGCGCTCATGGTTGCTTCGGTACCGGAGCTCACCATTCTCACCAGGTCCATATTAGGCATAATTTCACACAGCTGCCTGGCCAGTTGTGTCTCAATTTCGGTTGGCGTTCCGAAGCTTAAGCCCAGCTTCATCTTTTTGATGACCGCCGCGGTGATGGATGGGTGCGCATGGCCTAGAATCATTGGCCCCCACGACAAGACGTAATCGATATAACGTTTGTCTTCGCAGTCATAGAGGTAGGCGCCCTGTGCCCGGTCAACAAAAACGGGGGTGCCGCCTACAGCTTTAAACGCTCGGACTGGAGAATTAACGCCACCGGGAATGAATTTTTTTGCCTGGTCAAAAAGTTGCTCAGATGAAGTCATAGGTTTTTGAAGCTGCTTGTGGTGATTGGAGTAAGGAAGGCTATTATCCGGATATCTCCGGCAATATGCTACTGAATAAGTGTGAAACCAGAGAGGGGTTTGTCTGGCATCGACGTCCGTTTGTTCTGTTGAGGATTAAATCATCGATGTCGATACCCCATACCTTATGCCGTGCTTATCCGCTAACTTTTTGCACTTGCGGCGGCACCCCAAACCAATTCATTGCCGGGCGCGGGCTTGTGTGGCACCAGTCGGGACAAACCAAGAGAGATCACTGCCATAAAAGCACCAATGAAGAAAACGGCAGCATTATTCTGCATCCAGACCAGCCCCAAAACGACCGGCAGGCCGACAGCGGCAATATGGTTGATTGAGAAAGCGACTCCGGCGGTGGGGGCAATGTCAGCACTGTCAGCAATTTTCTGGAAATAGGTTTTGATTGCCAGCGCCATTGCGAATAAGGCGTGATCCAGGAAAAACAATGCCGCCGCAGCAAAGCCAATTATAGGTAGGCCAAAGAGTAATGTTGTTCCGACGGGTAAGCTGGCAACAAAACCATAGGCAGAGAACACCACAATAAGACCAATATACTCAACCCCCAGTGATTTTCGCTCGCCGTGTTTATGAACCATCTTTCCAATATAAGGCGCTAGAAACATGTTGAGCAAATGGTTGAGTAAGTAGAGGCAGGTCATTGCCCAAATGGGGAAACTGAATCGTTCTACCATCATAAACCCAGCAAACACCACAAATATTTGCCGGCGTGCACCACTCATGAAGGTGAGCGCGTAATAAAGCCAATAGCGTTTTCGCAGAATCAATTGTTTATTTTGTTGTACGTCTTCTTTATAAGTGGGGAAATAAAAGGCGACAAATATGGCGATAGCCAGCGTCAGCGATCCGCCAATCAAATAAATATATTTATATTCCAGATGTAGAACCTGGTTGGTCAGTAGAATAATTGCGTAAGCACCAAGACTGGCAAAGGATCCTGCGGCAATTATTTTACCGAGCGTTTGCGGCGCCTTATCTTTGGCGATCCACTGCAATTGTAGCGATTGCTGTCCCGTCTCGTAATAATGAAAACCAACAGACATAAGCACTGTTGTTGCATAGAGTCCCATCACCGAAGGAAAGAAACCAGTAAGTGAGACACCAAAGCCCGCGATGCCTAACGACAAAATGGTAAAACGTTGTTCGCGAATAAAAATGGTGATAAATATGAACAAAAAAGTCAAGAAGCCGGGAATCTCTCGCAAGCTCTGTAATGTGCCAATTTCGATACCAGTGAAAGCGGCTTTCTCAATGGCGAAGTTATCCAGCATGGTCCGCCAGATAGAAAAGGTTAGGGGCATTGCAATGGCCATTATGACCAACATAGTAATTTGGTTTCGACTTTCCTTTTCAGTGCCATCTGTGATCCAGTGCGTTACTCTTGATAGCATAGTGAAACCTTGTTGATGTCGGGTGTAATGAACTAAAGTTTGTGCTGCAAAAACAGTGTGGAGAATAACATCATAATGAAGAAGCTCACCAGTCTGGTGCTAGTCACCATTGTGATCACCGCGGGATATTTTTATGTGGGTTCGAGCAATACGTCAGATTCGCCTATTGTTTCGGTGCGCTCTGGCCAATTGCGCGGTTTGGTTAACAATACTACCGCGACTGTGGCTTATCGAGGAATTCCCTACGCGGCAGCACCAGTGGGCAATCGAAGGTGGATGCCTCCCGTATCGGCCGACGCCTGGCCTGGCGTGCGCAAGGCATTTGAGCATGGTCCTGGCTGTGTGCAACCGATAGCGGGAGAGCTTGGTTTTATAGATATGATGATGGATGGCGCCGGCATGTCAAGCTGGCGCAAAACTGTTGTTCGCTGGGGTATAAAGCTTTCTGCTCCGGCAAATTTTAGTGAAGACTGTTTAACGCTGTCAGTGTATGCGCCGGCAATACCAACTCGCCCTCTTCCGGTAATGGTGTGGTATCACGGAGGCGGGCACAAATTTGGTGCTGGAGATGCGACCAATTATGATGGCTCGGCGCTGGCCGAGCGCGAAGTTATCGTCGTTTCAATTAACTACCGGCTTGGCATTCTGGGGTTTCTTGCGCACCCGAAGTTAACGGCAGAGTCGGCCAACAACAGTTCTGGCAACTACGGAACGTTAGATCAGATTCAGGCGTTGATATGGGTTAAAGATAACATTGCTGCTTTCGGTGGTGATCCTAACAACGTACTCATTTTTGGCGAATCTGCCGGTGCACATTCTGTTGGTCAGATTATGGCATCACCCTTATCTCGCGGATTAATTCATAAAGCGATTGCCCAAAGCGGTATCGGCACTCACCAATATACGCCATTGCGCAGTAGCGGCGGGGCGTGGAAATCTGCGGAAGAGCAGGGTGTTGAATTTGCAAGTTCTATCGGGGTTGAAGGGAGTGATCAGGTGTTGCGGTTGCGGGCTATGTCTGCAGAAGAGTTGGTAGTTGCCTTTGAGAAAACCCCTCATCTGGACGCGCTGTCGCATCCGGTTGTAGACGGGTGGGTCATGCCGAAATCGACAGCAGCGACATTCGCGGCTGGCGAACAGGCTCAAATTCCTTTTATGATCGGTACAAATGCTGATGAAGGGACATTATTAGGCCCGTTAATAGGAAGTCCGTTTGTTAAGCGTAGTCCGGGACCCACTTCCCCTGAAGACTATGAAGCCATGATCAGGGATGTTTATCCTGATGAGGCGAGCGTTATTCTGGACTATTATCCAGTGGTGTCGAACGATGATCTTTTTGACGGTATTAATACGTTATTGGGTGATCATCTTTTTGGTATGCAAGCATGGTTTGCCGCCAATGAAACCGCTCGCCATGGAGTGCCAACCTGGCTCTATTTTTTCACTAGGACGTCTCCCGCTGAAAATCAGTGGGCGGGGGCTTATCATGCCAGTGAAATTCCGTTTGTCTTTAATAACCCTTTTCCGTTATTCCCGGTCAATACATTTGATGACGCACTAACGAACCAGATAATGACTTATTGGACTAACTTTGCAAAACGTGGAAACCCTAACCAGCCCGGAATGCCAGCGTGGCCCCGTTTTCAACCGGTTGACCCTCAGGAGATGGAGTTGGGCGAAAGGGTTGGCATGCGTCCAGTTGAGCGCAGGGAAAAGTATGAGGCACTAATGATTGATCAGTATCGGGAGTTAGGCAATGATCCATCGGTTGTGCGCAGTATGGGCTTGTGACGTTGGTCTGCGAGACAACTTAGGAAAAGGGTTTAATCACGACCAATATGACAATCGCGAACAACATCAGTACCGGTATTTCGTTGAACCAACGATAATACACGTGTTGATGTTGATTGTTATCCTGGTTTATTTGCGTAACATATTTCCCGCAGATCAGATGATAAACGATTAAAAATCCAACCAGTACCACTTTGACAATGAACCAACCGGAGCTCCAATAGTAGCTCCAGTTATAACTGGTGAGCCAGAAGCCGAAAATGATTGTTGCAAAGGGGAAAATGGACATAAAGCGATAAAGTTTGTGGGCCATTTGCGCCAGTTGTTTTCTGGTTTCTTTATGTTCAGCCATTGCATGGTTTACAAATATGCGCGGAAGGTAAAATATTCCAGCAAACCAGCAGATAACAGCAATGATATGTAACGCTTTTATCCAAAGCATCTTAGACTCCTTTTAGTAAGACTGGGGTGTCTTGTAATACTGTTCGATGTCGTCGCGTGTGACTATACCATTATCAGGGTTTGTCCCCGATCTATAACCTGACACAAAAAGAGCGTTAACCTTGTGGTCGTCCATCTTGTTTAAGGCTTCTTTCAATGTTGCCTGAATATTCAGTTCTGCTAGTGGTTGTATGGTTATTGAGTCGTCTAACAAATATATCGTGTTGCTGTCGATGTATTTTTCAATATGAACAATCATGTCTAGGCCGGCAACCAAATTTGTTGGTTTGTTGGCTTCGTCCATTACCGCGTACCACCGAACGTCTTTTTCGATCAACAATTTTGCTTCATCTGTTGTCACTTGTGATGGCGTTGTGCACAAGCTGCGATGCATTATGCTTGAGACACTGGTTCTTTGCAGCGCCAGGCTCATCGGATCGGTGGGCAATAGCAGTTTAATGTGTTGAAAAACAGTTTGATGAGCTGATTTCTGGTTAAATAATTCACTGTTAGTGAGAGTGGCGATGGTGATTGCCAGCATGCCAGGGAAAATCATCGATGTGTCGTTGCTAAATTCCAGTAAGGCCATTAACGCAGCTAAGGGTGCATTCAAAACAGCCCCCATCATTGCTCCCATTCCCAGCAGAACATAAAAACTATGGTTTGATGCAAGATCTGGAAACAGGTTAGCCCCAAGGTCACCCATAGCACTACCGATGCAAGCACCGATGAGTAAATTGGGGCCAATCAGACCAATGGGCATTCCCAGTCCGCTGCTGGTAGCCGTGGCGATAATTTTGGCAATGATTAGAACAAGCAATAACGTGAGGGATAATTCATTAGCTAGCGCTCCATTCAGACTATCGTAACCAATACCCATTACCTCCGGGACTAGCAGAGCGCAGCAGCCGGTTATTACGCCAGCCAGGACTAAACGCGGAAATATTGGTTTGTCGATGTATCTAAGCGCAGCTTTGAGAATGACCATGAATAGCGCTGCACAGCATCCGACCACAAGGCCGAGGAAGGCGATAAAGGGCATTTCCCACAGTGAGGCCATAGATATCGGCGGGATGGAAAAGATCATTTCGCTACCGTACACAGCTCTCGTCATCGCTGTGCCTGTAATCGAGGCTAACATCACAGGGATAAACCCGCCGACAGTATATTCCATCATCACAACTTCCATGGCGAAAATGACACCGGCAATCGGGGTGTTAAATGAAGCTGCTATAGCGGCGGCAATACCACAGCCAACCAGTAGGCGAATACTGTTGTTGGGCAGCATTAACTTTTGCCCGAGCAAACTATTGGCCGCTGCACCCAAGTGAATGGCAGGACCTTCGCGACCTCCAGATTGGCCGGTCGCTATGGCGAATGCGCCTCCAAAAAATTGTACTAATGCGTTTTTTAGCGGTAGATGCCCGTTGTCCAAGTGCAGGCGGGTAATTACATGGACAATACCTGTTCTGGAATCTTCCGGTTTCATGCGGCTGAGAAAAAACCCAATGATAATGGCTCCCGCCACGGGTAATGCAAAATGTAGCCACTGGGGTAATGCTTCGAAATTTTCGGAGTCATGGTCCGGTAGCCAAAAAGCTGAAGGAGTGTCTATCAGGTATCTGAAAAGAAGGATAACCAGTGCACAACTAAACCCCGAGACAACGCCAAGTACGGATAGAGGAAGTAGCGAGTTGGCATCGGCTAAGCGGTGACGAGTATTGCGAATCCAATTATTCTGCATAAAGTGTGAAGAGATTCCTGCTTGTTCTGCGTTTAAACTGATTTGATGACTATCAATAGCTTACGATTGTTTTTTGATTGCTTTATTATAACGCATCTTTTGAAATCCATTTGTCATCAGTTTCAACAGCGGACATATGGCACCATTAATTATCGGATAGGCATTCGATATAGGCAGATATAGTAGGCGAAATAAAAAGGAAGGTCGCGTGATTAAGGTAGGCATAGTGGGAGGCACGGGTTATACCGGTGTTGAATTGTTACGGATGTTAGTCAATCACCCGCAAGCTGAAGTGGTGGTTATCACTTCGCGTGCAGAGGAGGGGCTTCGGGTTGACGAGCTTTATCCGAGCTTACGAGGCCACCTGGATATTCGTTTCTCTCACCCGAATCTGAATATATTAGCCCAGTGTGACGTGGTGTTTTTTGCTACGCCACACAATGTCGCAATGAATATGATGGCGGAGCTGCTGGACTTAGGGTCGCGTGTTGTTGATTTGTCGGCGGATTTCAGAATACGCGATCACAAATTATGGTCAGAGTGGTACGGTGAACCGCATGCCTGTCCGGAATTACTGCCTCGAGCTGTATACGGTCTTCCAGAAGTCAATCGTGAGCTCATACGCGATGCTCAGCTTGTAGCTTGTCCTGGCTGTTACCCCACCTCGGTTCAGTTGGGGTTGCTGCCTTTACTTGAAAATAATTTGGTGGATGAGCAGCGCTTGATTGCCAATGCAGCTTCCGGTGTCAGCGGGGCGGGTCGGCAGGCAAAAATCGACAACCTGTTTGCTGAAGCCAGTGATAGTTTTAAGGCTTATGGTATTCCGGGTCATCGGCATTTACCCGAAATTGAGCAGGGTTTGCAGGATATAGCGGGAAGAGAAGTCAATGTGACTTTTGCGCCTCATTTGGTTCCCATGGTTCGCGGAATGCATTCGACCTTGTATGCCGAGTTAACCGATAGCGCCGTTACTCTTGAAGAAATCCAAGCATTGTATGAGCAGCGTTTTGAAGATGAGCCTTTTGTCGACGTGATGCCAGCGGGTAGCCATCCCCAGACTCGAAGTGTGCGTGGTGCAAACCATTGTCGGTTGGCTATTCATCGGCCGCAAGGTCGTGACACCCTAGTGGTATTATCCGTAATCGACAATCTGGTTAAGGGTGCGTCCGGACAGGCAATTCAAAATATGAATATCATGCTGGGGCTAGACGAAAATGCAGGGTTGAATACAGTGGCGTTGATGCCTTAGCGCTGGTTAGGAGTCACTGAAAATGTCGGATCCCGTGGGCAGTAAACAATATCGTTCAATTGTCGTTCAAGAGTCGTCCGAGCGGCGTCTGGGGCTGCGACTATTGATTTTAGTGTTGCTTGTTGCGGTGGTCGCTGCTGCATACTGGTTTGGCGGGCGGTCAATGCGCGCTGAATTTCAGACCGTGTCAAAGGATTACACCCAAATGGCTGAGCGCCTGGCTGCAGCAGAAGTTGCTTCTAAGGAGGCAAGTCAGCAGCTGGTTAATTTAAAGGTTGGGGCCGATGTCGATAGAAGAACAGTGAATGATGTCCGCTCGCTAGTTAGTGAGTACAAACAAACTATCAATCAGCTCAACGAGGAAATTTCCTTTTATAAGGGCTTAATGGCACCTACAGAGAAAGAGCGTGGCTTGGGTATTCGAAGTTGGGAGGTTTATTCGACAGATGAGAGTCATGTATTTCAATATAAGTTGGTGTTGCAACAGCTAGCGCTTAAACACACGGTATTGAAGGGGGTATTATCACTCGATGTTGTTGGCAAGCGGGATGGAAAGGAAGAAATATTATCGCTGGATATTCTGTCGCAACAAATAGACAGCTCGGGCGTCAAACTTCGCTTCAAGTATTTTCAGTATGTCGAGGGTGAATTGCGGTTACCTGAAGGCTTCACTCCGAACAGTGTTGATATTGTTGCTCGAGCTACCGCGCCAAAGGCTGTCACAGTAGAAAAACATTACGGGTGGATTGTTCAAAATACACCTGGATAGTACGCGCGCGTAAGCGACATTTTGTTGGAAAAATACCGTATGAAGGGGAAGATGATGGCATTTCAAAGTGGTAATACAACCACGCTGATATCAAAAGAATCTGAGATTGTAGGTGATGTTAATTTTAGTGGTGACCTTGAGGTCCAGGGAATCATTCGCGGTAATATCTACGCAGCAGCCGACAAAAGTGCCAGTGTCCGGATTGTTGAAGGCGGTCAGGTAGAGGGTGAAATACACTCGCCCAGAATCATCGTAAATGGAGAGATTCGTGGCGATGTTCACAGTAGCGAGCATGTGGAGCTTGCTGCAAAAGCGTGTGTGGAAGGAAATGTACACTATAACCTTATCGAGATGGTTAAGGGCGCACAGTTAAACGGTAGTCTTATCTATGCCGGTTCCGGCAAAAGCGCAGAGGCGGGAAAGAGTCCTGTGGATGCTGTTGAACCGGGTCAATAAGTATTAGTTGACTAAAATGGTAGGAATTACGCATAATTCGCCATCAGGTAAGTCAGGTTAACAGTTTTTTGGAGCAGTCTTATGTCAGCAGTTGAGCAGTTTACGCCGCAGGCGCTATTTTTGTCAGAGCGGGCTGTGGCCAAGGTAAAAAATTTGGTGGCTGAAGAGGCGAATGAAGAACTTAAATTGCGCGTTTTTGTGACTGGAGGCGGGTGTTCCGGTTTTTCTTATGGGTTTACCTTCGATGAACTGGTCGCTGACGACGATACTGTAGTTGAAACCAGTGGTGTTGTTGCTCTGCTTGACTCAATGAGTTACCAATATCTGGTTGGTGCAGAGGTTGACTATCAAGAGGGCCTGGAAGGTTCTCGCTTTGTGGTGGTTAATCCCAATGCCGACACAACGTGTGGCTGTGGATCGTCCTTTTCTGTCTAAACAATCGCTATATACGATATTTAGATTAGCCGATTCATAATGATTTTCCGATCAGGAATGTGATATGGCCCTTCGTTTCCTATTGTTAGTTGTCTTTATATTTCCTTTATTTGTCGACGCTCAAGAGCTTGCTTCCCCCTCTCGCTATCTGGCGCGTATAGAACTTCATTCAGCTGAAGAGCTTAATGGGGCATTAATGCGAGCTGAGGAGTTGTTTGCAGGTGATCGTTTTAAATCTGGAACTGATGCTCCTGTGGTCTTTGTTCTTCATGGTCCCGAGGCCAGAACGTTGTTAACAAAGGAGTATAAGCTCAACAAGTCACTAGTGGACTTAGCCGCGCGTTTAAGCGCATTTCAGATAGTGGATGTGCGAGTGTGTAAAACCTGGATGGGCAGTGAAGGCCTGGATGAAAGTCAGTTGCCTCCATTTATTAGCACTGTACCTTACGGCCCGGAAGAAAAGAGGCGCTTGCTCAGCGAAGGAAAATACGTCTATTTTTAAGTGTCTGTTTATGGTTAAAAATTTGCTAACTTTGTGTCGCTCAGGGAAAGTAAACTGCCCCTAAAATCACTGGTCGTGTTGCGCCGGTCACGCTACAGATATTGCCACTCTTTCTATTCAGTGTTTGCTGGGCAAGCCAGGCAAAAGCTGCTGACTCTACCCATTGCGGAGGTATTCCCAGATCGCTTGTAGTGGCCAGAGGGCGAGGATGTATGAGTGTTTCAATTCGTTCCATCAGTTGTCGATTGTAAGCGCCGCCGCCACATATATAAACTTCGTCGATCCCGGCGGATATTTTTTCGATTTCACGGGTTATTGTTGTGGCTGTAAACTCAAGCAGGGTCGCTTGCACATCTTTTGCGGCATAGTTTTGTTTGGCAATAATTGTTGTCAGCCATGCGATATTAAAATCTTCCCTGCCGGTGCTTTTTGGTGTTTCTTTGGCCAAAAAAGGGTGCGTAAGCAAGGTGGCAAGTAGAGAGTCGATCGATTGCCCGCTGGCGGCCCATGCGCCATCTTTGTCATAATTCTTTTGCTGGTTCTGATGAATCCATTCGTCCATCAAAATGTTTCCCGGGCCAGTGTCAAATCCAAAACAGGCTCCGTCATTGCCGAGAAAACTAATGTTTGCCATGCCACCGATATTTACGATAGCGCGATTCAACGTGCTTGACCTAAAGGCGGCGTGGTGGAATGCGGGCGCTAGCGGCGCGCCCTGACCTCCGGCGGCAATATCTTTACGGCGAAAGTCGGCAACAGTGGTGATGCCGGTTTCGAAGGCGATAGTGTTGGGGTCGCCTATTTGAGTGGTAAAGCTGTATTCTAATTCTGGTCGGTGACGAATGGTTTGGCCGTGGCTGCCAATGGCGACGATATTTGAGATGTCGATGTTGTTTTGCAGCAGTAATTGATTGGTAGCATCCGAAAATAACAGCCCCAGAGCTCTGTCAGCTACACCCATGCGATCTATTTCATTATCCCCTGGTTGGCAGAGAGTGATGAGCTGCTGTCTGAGTTGTTTGGGAAGCGGGTGTTCAAGTGCGGCAACCATTTGGAAGGTATCGCGACTCAGATCAAATAGACCTGCGTCGATACTGTCCAGGCTGGTACCGGACATGAGTCCGATATACAGTTGTGAGGTCGCGCTGGATTGACGCGCGACCATCTAAAGGGTGGAATTACTGGGTAACTGGTCAGCCGTGGCCAGACTGCGATGAGTATTGTACGCGGCGAGCTGTAGTTGCACTCCGCTGATCTGCGCAATGAAACGCTGTTTTTCTTGCTCGTCAATACTTTCGGCTTTGGGTAGTTTTTTTAATATTGTGCGCGGGTTGCGATGTACGCCATTCACCAGAAACTCATAGTGCAGGTGTGGCCCGGTAGCGTAGCCGGTCGACCCAACCCAGCCGATAATTTGTCGTTGTTTGACCTTTTGACCTTGTTTTACACCGCGTTTATTCAGGTGTAAATATTTGGTGGTGTAGTTGGAACCGTGATTGATAAAAACATAATTTCCATTTGCTTTACTGTATCCGGATTTGGCTATTCGGCCATCCCCTGCAGCATAAACGGGGGTTCCTCTTGATGCTGCGTAGTCGATGCCCCGGTGTGGTCGTGTAGTTTTGAAAACCGGATGCAGTCTTTTGGGATTAAATCCTGAGCTAATACGGGTGAAATCGAGAGGCGCACGCAAGAATGCCTTACGCATACTAACGCCATTCTCATTGTAGTAGCCGATGCTGCCGTCGGGATAGACATAACGATAAGCGCTGTAAGTCTCTCCGCGATTAGTAAATTGCGCTGCCAGAATTGGACCATTGCCTGTTTTTTCATCATCCAGGAAGTGTTCTTCATATAAAATAGTGAAGTTGTCACCGGCGCGTACATCGTAGACAAAATCGATAACGCCACCAAAAACGCTGGCAAGTTCCATGATGAGGTTTTGTGACAGCCCGGATCGTTGAGCGGCATTAAAAAGGTTGCTGCTGATAAAAGCACTGCCATAGTTCTGCCTGATTTCTGGCTCGCGTTCTATTTGGGTGGTAGTGAAACTGCCGCCGTCGCGTTCAAACAGCGTTGTCTTTAATTTATTCTGGATATGTTTTAATTGCTGAAGCTTGCCATCCGTGTCTATTTGAAATGCCAGTTTCTGGCCCGGGTACAGTTTTAGCAGATTCTTCGAATTGTCACTGTTATTAACAATGTCATGAACATCGCTGGCAGATAACGATGCCCGTTGAAATATCAGGGATAGGTTGTCGCCCTTTTGAACATCTTGTTCTACCCATGCCATCATTGGACTTGGCACGGCTGTCTTCGCCATCGCCAGCTGTTTGGCTTCCAGTTTTAGCTCAACCGGCAGGCTGATACGTTTAGCCTGGGCGCTTTCGCCCGGTACTAACAGCATGGCTACAAAGATGGCTGTTACAGCAGTACTTGCAATGGCCAGGTGTTTGCGCGGAAATTCTGCTACCAGTTGACTAAGTCTGCGTTTTGGTCTGTTTTTGGTTGCGTGCTTCATAGCTATCGTAAAATTCAGTAAGTCGCTTAACGGTTAATATTATAACAAAAAGTAGTTCAATCCCCACTATTAACAAGGGGCAATAAGCGCGGATGAGAACCCCTTCACTTCTTCGTGACTTGCAATTGCAGTGAGTTGAGGTATCGTGCGCGATCTTTATAGCCTTATATTGAGGGTTTTTCTCATAATAATCAATTGTAGGCGGCTGTTTAAACTTTAGCATAGATCAATAATTACTACGTTTAGTTCAGGGCAAGAATAGAATATGTCGATTGATGGAAAAGCATTACTAGATGACTTGCGGGCCAGAGGGCTTATCGCTCAGGCTACGGCTGACCAGGAGTTAGAAGAACACCTGACTGGGACCTGTCGCACACTTTATTGTGGTTTTGATCCAACGGCAGACAGCCTTCATATTGGTAGTTTGGTTCCGCTGTTGACCTTACGTCGGTTTCAGCAGGCAGGTCATAAGCCGTTAGCTTTAGTCGGTGGTGCTACGGGTTTAATCGGCGATCCTTCTTTTAAGGCAGAAGAACGTAAATTGAATACGCCGGATGTTGTTGGCGACTGGGTTGAAAAGCTTAAAATTCAGGTCGGTCGCTATATCAATTTTGACTGCGGCGAAAACTCCGCTGAGGTTGTCAATAACCTCGACTGGGTGGCCGGTATGGATGTGCTGAGCTTTCTGCGGGACATCGGCAAACATTTCCCGGTCAATCAAATGATAAAAAAAGAGTCGGTCAAGCAGCGTATCGATCGCGATGGGGATGGTATTTCCTATACCGAATTTAGTTATATGGTTTTGCAGTCGCTGGATTTCTCTGAGCTCTTTCGCAACAATCATTGTACCTTGCAAATTGGTGGTTCCGATCAGTGGGGTAATATTACCGGGGGTGTCGAATTATCTCGGCGCCGTTTTGGCGGCCAGGTATACGGGCTGACCTTACCACTAGTGACTAAAGCCGATGGTACAAAGTTTGGGAAGTCAGAGACCGGTACGATATGGCTGGACCCAACAAAAACGTCGCCCTATGCGTTTTATCAATTCTGGCTTAATGCCGCTGATGCGGATGTATACAAGTTCTTACGCTATTTCACTTTTTTATCAGTTGATCTGATTGCGTCTATAGAAGAAGAAGATACAAAGGCAAAAGGTAGGCCGCGCGGGCAGAGTGTTCTTGCGGAAGAGGTTACTCGGCTGGTGCATGGTGACGAGGGTTTGTCAGCCGCCCGGCGTATTTCAGAATCACTGTTTAGTGGTGATCTCAGCGAAATGTCAAAAGCTGACTTCGAGCAGTTGCGGCTTGATGGTTTGCCCTCTACAAGGTTGGAGCGATCGGACTTTATTGACTTATCCCTGACGCAGATTTTGACTGACAGTGGTATGGCTACTTCAGGTAAGCAAGTTAAAGATGCACTGGGTAGAAAGTCGGTGCTCATTAACGGTGATGCCGTTGGTAGTGACGACAATATGAACGTCAAAGGGTGTTTTCCTGTGTCGCGGGCAATGTATGGCGTCTATTATCTGATTAAACTGGGCAAGAAGAAATACCATTTATTCGAAATTGTTTAGTTGGGTTGTATGAAAAGTGCGCTGCAAGCGCTTGTTTTTCAGGGTATTTCCATGGAACTGCTAATAATTTAGCAGTTAGTGACATTAGCCGTTGACAGTGGCGCGCTTGTCCCTATAATGCGCGCTCTCTCGTCGGGT
>JBALTE010000021.1:0-23156 GCA_036963965.1 Oceanicoccus sp.
CGCTTCGTTGCCAGGCAAAGTAACCGTTACCAGGTTAAGTAAGAGGCGTCGGATTAAGTAACCACTACCGGGTAAAAAAAAGGGGAAACTACCAGATAGTAGTTTCCCCTTTTGGGCGTTTAGATTCCGCCCGTTTTTTTATTCGGTCTACAAGAGACCATAATTAACAAGATTAAGCGAAGTCTTTAAAGCCTTTGCCTTCCTCAGCTAACTTAACCATCAGTGCGGCAGGTTCCCACATTGGATCGCCGGTTTGCTCTTTTAGTTCACGCATTTTCGCTACAATTTTCGGTAGGCCAACACTGTCACCATAAAACATTGGTCCGCCGCGATAGATCGGCCAACCATAACCGTATACCCAAACCACATCGATATCACTTGAGCGAATGGCAATGCCTTCTTCGAGTATCTTTGCGCCTTCATTAATCATTGGATAAATACAGCGAACTAGAATTTCTTCATCGCTGATTTCGCGGCGAGTTTTCCCGTTTTTCTCAGAAAACTCGAGAATGATTTTTTCAACGTCAGGTGACGGGCTAGGCACGCGGTTTTCATCATAATCGTAGTAGCCAGCGCTGGTCTTTTGACCGCGACGACCTGCTTCAACAAGACGATCCCGTAACACTTCTTTGCCATTTGATGTTTCTTCAGACCAGCCTATGTCCAGGCCTGCCAAATCACTCATCTGGAAAGGTCCCATTGGCTTGCCGAAGTCGAACAAGACTTTGTCGACCTGGTGTGGCAATGCGCCTTCAAGAATCAACTGTTGTGCTTGATACTGACGAGGAGCAAGGATTCTATTGCCAACAAAGCCCGGGCAAACGCCAACCAGTGCTGCAACTTTACCAATACGTTTGGCAAAAGCCATGCTGGTTTTGATGACAGGGTGTGAAGACTTATCACCACGAACCACTTCCAGCAACTTCATAACATTAGCGGGTGAGAAGAAGTGCAGGCCGATAACGCTTTCAGGGCGAACGGTTGCCGAAGCGATTTCGTTAACGTCCAGTGCGGAAGTGTTCGATGCTAAAATGGCACCTTGTTTGACAATCTTATCCAGTTTGGCGAAGATTTCTTTTTTGACTTTCATGTTTTCAAAGACAGCTTCGATAACCAGGTCGCAATTGGCTAAATCTTCGATGTTTAGACTGCCGGTCAACAGCGCCATGCGATCTTCGACGTCTTGTTGACTGATGCGTCCTTTCTTCGCTGTGTTTTCATAGTTCTTGCGAACGATAGAAATACCGCGATCCAGTGCTTCTTGCGAAGTTTCAACAATGGTCACCGGAATGCCAATATTGAGGATGTTCATGGAAATACCGCCGCCCATGGTACCGGCACCGATCACACCTACTGAGTTGATTTCAATTTCAGGGGTTTCTTTGGGAACGTCAGGAATTTTTGCTGCCTGACGCTCGGCGAAGAAGAAGTGACGTTGTGCGGCTGATTGCTCACCGGTGACCAGTTCGCGAAACAGTTCAGCTTCTACTTTCAGTCCATCATCAAAGCTGGCGCTATTAACCGCGGCTTCGATACAGCGAATATTGTATTCAGGGGCTTTGAAACCGCGAGATTTGCGAGCAATGGCTTTGCGAATATTGGCGAATATTTCAGGCTTGCCTTTTGCCGCGTCGATTTCTGCATTTTGGTCACGGATACGAACTAATGGTTTGCCTTCAGCTACAACTTTTTTCGCAAAGGCGATAGCGTCGCCACGAAGGTCTGTCACTATTTCGCTGATCAGGCCGGAGGCTAATGCTTCATCAGCACCGATTTGATCGCCGGAAGTGACCATTTGTAATGCTTTCTCAACACCAACAACACGAGGCAGGCGCTGGGTACCACCGGCACCAGGTAGTAACCCGAGTTTTACTTCTGGTAAACCAAAGCGCGCTTTTGCGTCAGATACACGGTAATGACACACCAGCGCTGTTTCCAGACCGCCGCCAAGAACTGTGCCGTGAATAGCGGCAACAATTGGCTTGCTGCAGTTTTCCATGGCGTCGAGGGCATCGTGCAAGCTTGGCCCGGTCGCCTTGCCGCCAAATTCAGTGATGTCGGCACCTGCAATAAACGTGCGACCAGCGCAAATAAGGACGATAGCGCTTACGCTGTCATCCGCTGCGGCTTGTGCCACACCGTCGCTCAGGCCAGCACGTACGCCGCCACTTAGGGCATTTACTGGGGGATTATCAACAGTAAGAATCGCTACACCGTCTTCAACGGTTAGATCGACCATATTAGATACAGCAACCATAGAGGCACTCCTTTCGTTTTTTCTAATGGGTTATTGGTATGAAACTGTCTAAATTCGGGCAGTTACACTAGTGCATTTTACCCCCAGATGGAAGTCTATGGGCATTTTATGTCCTTATTGTCACTCTCTCGATACAACAGGTAGCCCGGTAGACGTGGTTGCAATAGTCGACTATATTGCGTTTTTGTTCACCTGCACATAATCTGCCGTCAGGTGTAGTGGCCAGCCCAGTATTAATTAATGATAAGTGAATGACTACAACGGAAGAAGTTGGTAAACAGCAAGCGAAGAGCTTACGTGCCAGAGCCGCAATCACCAAAGCGACCATTGATTGCCTGTACCAGCGTGGTTATGGAGAGACGACGTTGTCGCGGGTTGCGGCAAAAGCGTTGTTCTCCAAAGGCGCACTGCAGCACCATTTCCCCACCAAAGAAGACCTGATGGCGGCGACAGCGGATGAACTGTTGAGTCGACCTTTTACGCGTACAGTAAAACCGGAGTCGCGACCAGCGACGGTAGAGCAGGCGTTGACGTCATCCTGGCGGCGAATGACAAATACACCGGGGTATCGTGCCTTGCTGGAAATTTTGATTGCTGCGAGGACTGATGAAAAGCTCCAGCAGCGTATCTCTGGCAACTTGCATCGCTGGAATAAAGCAATGGATGATCAGGCGGTAACAACCTATCGTGCAGTTGACGGGACCGATGAAGATGTTGTGGCCTTGCTGACGATGACACGGAGCTTGATGAGAGGTTTGGTTATACAGGATAGATACAGTGACAACTCGTCTGAAATTGACCAGCACGTTGAACGCTGGGTCAGATTGATAGCCCCGCAGTTGGCATTGCGCGAAGTAGTTACTGACGGGGAATGAATAGAACATCAACAGTATTGGAATTTCATCGAAAGTGGTACAAGATCAATATCGGTATCGATGTTTTTCACAATCGGAGTTATTTGTTAAACTGGTCAAATTGACCGTGGCAGTTGATAACAATCAACGTATCCCCAATAACAACAAATTCAGGAGATTCCCATGACAGCTGTTCAATCACTAGATATTACGTCGGTTAAAGACCAGGTATCCGAGGAAGAATGGAAACTGCGAGTAGATTTGGCAGCGCTCTATCGACTGCTCGTTGTTTATGGCTGGGAGGACTTATTGTTTACCCACATTTCTATTCGCGTGCCCGGTCCGGAACACCACTTTCTAATGAACCCTTTTGGTTTGATGTTTGACGAAATTACCGCGTCGAGTCTGGTCAAAATAGACTTGGAAGGTAACATTGTGATGCCCAGCCCTTATAAAGTGAATAAAGCTGGATTTACCATTCACGGTGGTATTCATATGTCGACGGACGTTCATAATTGTATTATCCATACTCATTCTGACGACGGTGTTGCGGTATCTACGCACAAAGACGGGCTATTGCCAATCACCCAGCATTCTATGCAGGTTATCCCTGATTTGGCGTACCACGACTTTGAAGGTATTGCTCTCAATCATGATGAGCGTTCACGTTTGGTCGCTGATTTGGGCGATAAACATTGTATGATTTTACGTAATCATGGTTTGTTAACCGTTGGTAAGACCGCTGCGGATACTTTTTTACGGCATTTTTTCCTCGAACGTTCTTGCACGATGCAAGTGAAAGCGTTGGCCGGTGGTGCTGATCTTGTGGTGCCCAGCGAAGAGGTGCAGGCGTTGGTTGGGCATCAGGGCGGCATGACCCGTGAAGACATGAGAGCTGAGAAATTCTCCTGGCAGCCACTGTTGCGTAAATTAGACAGAATTGACCCCTCTTATAGGGATTAACCGGCAGCCATTGCGCATTATCGTGAAATACTCGCTAGCGTTTATCACGCTGTGACGCCGATGGCCTAGCCCCTTGATATTCCGCGACAGCACCCGACCCAGCCATCTAACAATGTGCTGATGCGAACCATCACTGCGATAGCAGGCTTTGTTCTGTTGTCGGGTTAAATCAACGAAGGTAGAAACCAATAGATCACTGCACCTCTATTGTTGTCTGACTTGCCGTGGCTATTCAGGCGAGATTTAATTCTCGGGGAGTTCGAAGCGCTCGCGCAGAAAGCGGGCAATACCGTCTTCGTCATGGTGGCCTATTACCGCAGTTGCTGCGGCTTTAACCGGTTCTTTAGCGTTTTCTGGCGCATAGGCTTCATCAGCTTTTTCGAACATGCTGAGATCATTGTCGCTGTCACCAAAACATATAACCCGGCTAATATTAAGTTCATCTTTGAGTGTTGTAACTGCATCACCCTTACTACCATCGCTGTGGTGTATGTCTACCCAGCATAGATCCTGGTCTTCAATCGCAGTACCCATATAGGCGACCAAATTAGGTTTGTCGCCTACCAGCGCCACTACTTTTTCTATTGAGGCGCGGCTACCAATCGCACTTATATTAGTAATGCTGGCGTCGCCAGGCAATTCTGCAGTGGGCAATACCGGTAAACCGCGCTCTTTTTTGAATCGTTCAACCAGATTTCTCTCTACATCATTGAGTAACGGTGAATGGTAAATGGCATGTCGCTCGCCATGCTCAAGGGTAAAAATAAATGGCGTTGTGTTCTCGGCAAGAAAGGCATGAAGGATGTGTCCGACTTCATCCAGAGTCAAAAGGTAGCTGTGGCTATACCCTTCATTAAGCGGGTTCCATATCACGACACCATTTTTGTAGATGTGCGGAAGATCGAACCCGTGGCCATCAATCAGATCACGCGCTGCGTGTAAGGTTCGCCCTGTGGCGACGGTATAAGCAATATTGCGCTGGCCAAGCAGTACTAATGTATCTCGAGTGTAGTCAGAGATGGCGGAAGAGCGATTGAGGAGGGTTCCATCTAAATCAAATACAATTAGGTCCACGAGTTCACCACGCAAAAAATAGCTATCCTACCAGTGAATTGGAGTAGCAGCCAAATTTCTAAGGGGATTACGACCTGGAGGTGGGTGTTGTGTGACAGCCAGCGTGCCAGCAGGGCAATTTCAATTTTTAACGTATAACTGCTATGATCTTCACTGAAGCAGTCAAACCAATAAATAGAGACAGCAAGAGGACAAGTCAATGTTCACAAGAATGCAAGATGGCACTCCTGAAGATTGGGCCGTGATTAGCGCCGCTCACAAAGAACACTTTTATAAGACTCCCGCACACTTGATGGATATGCTGCGCAGCCTTAAAGATATTACCGGCGGGTTTGCCTGCGATCAGCTGCAACACAGTTTAATGACCGGTACCTTGGCAAGGCGTGACAATGCCTCTGACGAAGAAGTGGCAATTGCTCTGCTGCATGATATTGGCAAAGCCGTAAACATTCCCAATCATGGTGCCATTGGTGCAGAATTGATCCGCCCCTATGTATCGGATGATGCCTATCATGTGATTTATAATCACCAGCATTTCCAGGGACAATACTATTACTCCTTTATGGGAGGAAATCCTAATATGCGTGAAGATTTCACCAACGAGAGCTGGTATGACTTGGCGGTAAAACTGGTTGATCGCTGGGATGCCCCCGCATTCGATCCTGAATTTGAAGTAGATAGTTTGGAATCGTTTGAACCGTTGCTGAAAAAAATATTCTCCCAGCCGGGTCGCACAATATAAGGACATGGTGTCAATGATGTATCCCCTGTTTCATTGGGGGATACATTGCTGATGACTTACTGTTTTACCATTACGCTGCCGTCGCCTGTTCTTCTTTTACTTTGATTAAAATAATCGTGCCAATGATCATCTGAAACGTGAGTTGCTTGGCAGTGACAGCGGCGATGTTCATGCAAGCGCTCTCTTATTAGTATTATTGATCGAGCTTGATTGTCTACGAGTCAAACGCAAAGATCCAGTTGACAGATTTCTACAGAGAAAGTCCCGCTATCGATTTTTTAATCATGTTGTCTTTACTTTCTGGTGACGGCTCGACTGCTTTGCGAGTCGTCAAATCGAAGGAGACGGCAACGGCTTCGACGGTGGCAATGCACTCGCCAGACTCGCCATTGAACATCCAGTGGCAAAAATTGGTAGCCTTACCCAAGATTCCTTTTAATCCAGACCGAACTATTACAATGTCGCCTAATTGCGGCGATTGACGATAAACGAAACGGTACTCCAGCGCGGCCCCGCCCATGCCTTCTTCGCGGGGTCTTTGTTGATCTTTTATCGCCATAAAAAAATGGGTGATTCCGTTGGCGAGGCTGCCCATATATCCCTGCGGCTGCATGAATCCATATTCATCAGCGTCGGGTTGACTGACCAGACCTTTGTAAATTTGAAAAAGCCCCAGCTTATCAGCCTCGTTGATAGTTGGCGTTTTGCGCGGGGCGGCGGTGGATATTCCCCGCGGTTTGGCATAATCCGGTAGCTCGACTAATTGTTGTTGCAACTGGTTAATTAATGCCTTGTCGAACAATGCGGGGGTGCGAGATGCTGAATCAGCAAGATTCACGTCGACAACAAAAGTGGCAGAAACCTGGCCACTAATTAAATTTGTTAGCTCCTGGTAAATTTTTATCTGATTTTCGTTGGCAGAAACAACACCGGCACAAACCAGAAACGGTGTTCCCGGATGCACTTCTCGCAGAAAACGAATGTGTTGTTCTTTTATCGCCAGGGTTTGTTGGTGACTACGGAGAGTCCGAGGCCCCAATCCAAAATTTTGGCCGAAACTGAATAGCGCTTCGACGGAGCGGGTAACATAGAACCTGACGTTCATATGCCCCATTTCGTCGCACTCCCAGGTATTTACCGATGATCTTAAAACTTCAATAAGTTCGGCCATAACATTGTCCTGCCATATAATTCTGTATGTTGTTATTGGGGTAATAGTTTAGTTAAAATAGCGCGGCATTCTTCGTCAGTCATCAGATGTGGTGATCCATAGCCAAAACCTTCAGCAACCGCGCGTTCAATAATCAAGTCGAAATCCTTGGTGTCCAGTTTTTCCGCAGTGGCGGGAATACCTACGCGTTCGCTCAACGTTATAACTGCCGCGATAAAATCTTCTGCGGTATTACATCCGACCATTTGCGCAATTTCGGAGAGCTCTTTTCTGGCCGCATTCAGGGATAAGTTCAATACATGGGGCAAAACCATAGCGTTGGCAAGACCGTGTGGAATTCCGTAGATAGCACCTAACTGGTGTGCTATGGCGTGAACATTACCGACGTTAACTTGATTGATTGCTTGTCCAGCCATATAAGCTGCATTAGCCATGGCGTCCCGAACACCTTTATCTGCACCGTTTTCGTAGGCAGCAGGTAATTGCTTAAAGATAATTTTAATGGCGGCGGCACCTTTTTCTCTGCAGTCGCCAAAATTAAGTTCCGAGATATAGGCTTCGATGGCATGGGTCAGGGCATCCATACCGGTTGCCGCAGTAATATGTGGAGGAAGGCCGGTAAGGAGGGTTGGATCTAGTGCTGACGCTTTGGGTAGCATTCTATCGTCGCTAATGATGCTCTTTTTATGATCTTCATCATTGGAAATAACCGCGCCGGCTGTTGCTTCTGAACCTGTGCCTGATGTAGTGGGAATAGCAAATAATGGCGCGGGGTCTTCGTTGAATTTTTTACCGGCAAAGCTCAGAAGATCACCGGTATTGGTGGCACCAATGGAAATTAATTTTGCAGCGTCGATAGAAGACCCGCCACCAATAGCAAGAATGCTGTCGCACTGGTTATTGCGGTACATAGCCAGGCCCTGCTCACAGACTGAAAACGTAGGATCAGGTAGTACGCCGTCAAAAACAAAAGCGTCCACTTGTGTATTCTCCAGTCCTTCTAAAACTTGCTTAACAATACCCAAATCGACTAATGGTTTGTCGGTGACAATGAGTAACCTGTTAAGGCCTTGACGATCAATATATGCGCCCAATTGATGGCTGCTGTTACCCCCGCCAAAAACCTGATACGTGGCGCTGCGTCTTGGTTTAATGGTTAGAAATACTCTCGCAAAAGAGAATAGAAGATTGTGCTTTATTTGCATCCAGGACATGGTTTTTTACCTTGTTAGTCAATTGTTTATCATTGATATATGTTTGATCAAAATGTGATGGTCGAGTTATCGCGAGCACTGTCCATCGTCAACTTTAATACAGGTGCCGGTGACACATTCAGATGACGGCGACACCAGGAAGAGCAAGGTGCTATCCATTTGCGCTGGCTGACAAATTCTTTGTCGAGGAAATGCTTGGCTTATATCGCCCATTCGCTCCAGCATGCCATCAACCATCTCTGAGGCAAAAACACCGGGAGCGATTGCATTGACGTTGATATTAAATTGAGCCCACTCCACGGCCAGTGCTTCGGTCATTCTTACAATGCCTGCTTTGGTAGTGGAGTAGAGTGCTGCGCCGGAATTTGGGCGAGTCTCGAATGCTGCCATGGAGGCGATATTCACCATTCGGCCTGGGCGTTTTTGTGCAACAAGCCGTTTGGCAACTTCGCAGGACAAAATATAGGGGCCGACCAGATTCGTATCAAACACCTTATCAATTAATTCGTCAGACATTTTTACTGCACGCTGGGCATCAGGCACTCCCGCATTGTTGACCAGTATAGTGACGGTGCCAAATTTTTCCTCAGCGGCAATTAGTGTAGCCCGGATGCTGTCGCGATCGGTCATGTCTATCGCAATGGGTTCACATTGACCTCCATCGGCGCGAATCTCATCAGCTAGTTGATCGAGGCGTTCAACTCGTCTGCCGGTTAGGACTACCTTTGCGCCACAGGCAGCGAGAACTTGAGCGAAACGTCGGCCCAGTCCGGAAGTGGTGCCGGTAACCAGCGCGACCTCATTCGATAAATCTAGCGAGAAATTGGGTGTGGCGAAGTTAGTCATTCAATGCTCCCTCGGTTTTTGTGTGGTGTGAGATATTCACAGTGGTTTAATACTTCATGCCTGGCATATTCAATGATGCGGTATTGCCACCATCAACACAAATTGCCTGACCGGTAATATAGCTTGCGTCATCACTGCCCAGAAACAAAACAGTATTGGCTATTTCAATAGGCCTGCCGTAGCGCCTTAGTTCACAGCGGCTTCCCAATTTTTCCTCTTTGCCTGCTTCTTTTGCATAGTCAAAGGCTGGTTTGGTCATTCCGGTCTCAATTAATCCGGGACAAATAGCGTTAACCCGAACATTGGAGACGCCTAGATCACAGGCCGCCGTTTGGGTGAAATTGATAACAGCAGCTTTGCTGGCACTGTACGCATTAGGGCCAGCTCCGGCCCTAACACCGGCAACCGAGGCGGTATTGATAATTGATCCGCGCTGGTTCTTTCGCATTATAGGAGCTACCGCTTTCACTCCGTGTACTGGTCCCAGCACGTTGACTGCATGGACCCGAAGCCACGCTTCGTCAGATGAGTCTGCAACATCCTCAACGTCGCCAACAATGCCGGCATTATTGAACAAAACATCGACTTGACGATAATTGTCCATAGCTAGAGCTACAAGCTCATCGACAGACAATTGTTTAGATGTGTCTGTTGCCTGACCAATTGCGCTAAATCCATCGCCATTAATCTCGGCAATGACTTGCTGTAAATTATCTCCAGCCAGGTCACCCAACACAACGCGAGCTCCTTCGCGGGCAAATAATTGTGCAGTTGCTTTTCCGATGCCGCTGGCGGCACCGGTGATGATCGCTACTTTACCTTCAAGTCTGTTCATTGTGTTTCCTTTTACAGTGGATAGGTTTAATCATCAAAACCGACAAAAGTGGCGAGGTTTTCGTTGGTCTCGCGGACAGATTTAACGGAGTTGGCGGAAAATTCATCGTTAGGGTAACCCATGGCAATACAAATCATGATGTTTTGGTCATTTGGTATACCCGCATGCTCCCTTACAGCATCAGATTGCATAATACCTTGGCCATTCTTGGTACTGGATCAGGTTTGTAGCCTCGAACGCTTTTACGAGACTTCACCAGTGTTTCGAATTCCATAGTCTTTGTTCCCAGGAACGGTTGTTGATTTTGTTAGCAATTTTTCGGTCTGCAAGAATAAACGCCCAAATCATCGCCGTCTATTGTAATCAATAAAAATTGAAGCAGGTAACCAAATGGTAATAGAGCACATAAGCGTTAAGCTTACTGCTGTTCGTCTTGGTATAACGTATCTACAGTTGATGGCGTCGCGAGAGCTGTATGTTACAGATGGCGATTAGCCTGTCGACAGGCGTTTGTCAGCTTGTTAGTCTTTGAACAGTTAACATAAACGATAGAGGTGCAGGCAATGAAGTCACAGGTTGCAGAACTGACCAACCTTATTGAACAAGCTTCTCGTGTGGTGCTTTTTACCGGCGCAGGAATTTCTACCGAAAGTGGCATCCCCGATTTTCGTTCTCCAGGCGGTATTTGGTCAAAAATAAAACCGATTCAGTTTCAGGATTTTGTTGCCGACGCCAATATGCGTAAAGAAAGCTGGCGACGAAAATTTGAGGGCTCGGATGGTATGGCGAAAGCGCAGCCAAATAGTGGTCATCTGGCGCTCGCCAAACTGATTGGTTCGGGCAAGGCAAGCTGTGTCATTACCCAAAATGTTGACAATTTGCACCAGAATTCAGGCATTCCTGATGATCAGGTAATAGAACTTCACGGTAATGCAACCTACGCAAAATGTCTGGATTGCGGGCGACACTATGATTTTGCACCACTGGAAATTGCGTTTAAACAACGCGGTGAAGTACCGGCGTGTGAGGCTTGCAGCGGTTTAATTAAAACAGCAACTATTTCCTTTGGTCAGTCAATGCCCGAGCGGGAAATGATGCGAGCTCAGCAAGCGACTCTGGACTGTGACCTGTTCATTGCTATTGGCTCGTCGTTGGTGGTTTACCCTGCTGCGGGATTTCCGATACTGGCGAAAGAGCAGGGTGCCAAGTTAGTGATACTCAACCGTGAAGGGACCGACGTTGATGAACATGCAGATCTGGTGATCAACGATGAAATCGGGTCTGTGTTATCACAGGCTATTCGCTGATCAGTGATCGTTATTTAAATTCTTCCTTTTCCGAGTTCCAGTTTCCCCTTTGCCAAATTGAGGCGCAACAAGTCACTGGCGCCCTCGGTTAATCTTAGCGAGCGCACTTCGCGGTACAATTTTTCCAGCGGATGCCCCTGCACCAGGGCCTGGCCACCGGCCAGCTGTACACCCCAATCAACAACACGACCGGCTGCCTCAGTACAAAACACCTTCGTTGCAATGGTTTCGTTGACACTGTTTTCCCCGCTATCAACCAGTCTTGCGGTTCGATAAAGCGCGCTTCTGGCAACATATGTTTCTATTCGCATATCGGCAAAACGTAAGCGCACTCCCTCTTTATCTGCCAGTGGTGTGCCGGTACGATGAGGACGTTGCAGGTAATCTTCGACAAAATCCAACACCCACTGACACATTCCCATAGCTTGCGCCGACAACAGTAAACGGACATTACCAATATTGCCCAGTGCTCTCGGCATGCCCTCACCAATCTTGCCGATAACATGTGCCTGTGGAACCCGAACTTGTTCGAAGGTCATCGAAACATGGCCGCTGCCTTCCATCGAGGTAAATTCTCGGTCAATCACAACACCGCGGGCTTTGCGGTCTACGGCTACCATGGCCGTTCCCATTTTACTGCCATCCGCTTGTTCAACATTGACTAAAATGGAAACAAAATCTGCAGTAGCGCCACCGGTAACGTACGATTTTTGCCCGGTTATCAATAGATCTTCCCCATCAATAACGGCGAAAGTGGGTCGTGATGCCGAGTCAGATTCCGTAAAGCCAAAAGCCCCACGTTTTTCGCCGCGCAACACCGGTTCAAGATAATGGGTTTTTAGACTTCCCTCGGCTGAGTGTAATACCCCTGGTCCAGGGCCGAATATGGCAGGCGTCAGATCTGAATTTGCCGCCGCCAGCATTTCTCTCAATAGAGTCAGTTCCAACGTAGATGCCGGATTACCGCCAAATTCTTTAGGTTGAGTTTTATAGAAAAAACCGGCCTTTTTTGACGCTTCCCGAATATTGTTACGCAGCGCTTCTCGTTGTTGTTCGTTCTGCGAACTATCTACCGGGTGAGGCGTAATATGAGTTTCAATGAAATTGGCCATGTCAGTGCCAGCATTGGCGATATTCTCAGGTAGATTTTCAGGCATATTGTTCTCCGATGTTTTTTCCGAACCCGCATTTCTGCCTTGCAACAGCGATGTCAATGAATGCTATGAAGCGGTGTCGGCTAAAAGTAATGTTGTGATGTGCTCCGGGGGAGGAGCACATCACAAGCTTTTGCGGTCGGGCGCTGTGTCTAGTTGCCGATATCCAGGCAGATTTTTCCAAAGTGCTTTTGTGATTCCTGATGCCTGAAAGCATCACCAATACTTTCCATTGGAAAGGAGCGGTCAATCACTGGGCGCATGGCTGAAGCATCGAGCGCTCGCACCATATCTTGCTGGTCCGCTCGGCTGCCTACAGAAATGCCGCTGACCGTTACCTGGTTTGAAAATAGTGCAGCGGTTGGCACATTACCTGCGACACCCGTCAATACACCAACCAAAGCAATGTGGCCGCCCATTTTACACGCAAAAATAGACTGTCCCAAAGTCTCGGGTCCACCAACTTCAACAACATGATCGACGCCACGTCCGCCGGTCCAGTCTTTTACGACTTTGCCCCATTTTGGGTTCTCTTTGTAATTGATGACATGGTCCGCCCCCATCTCTTTCAGGCGTTCCATTTTTTCGCCTGAGGACGAAGTGGCAATAACAGTTGCGCCGGCCATTTTGGCCAACTGTAAGGTATAGATAGAAACACCACCGGTACCCTGCACCAGAACACAGTCGCCAGATTTCACTTGTCCTTTGACAATCAGGCCACGCCAGGCAGTTACACCAGCGCAGGTGATGGTGGCAGCTTCCTGATGAGAATAGCCAGCGGGAGCTTTGGTGAATGCGCTTTCTGCGGCACAAACATACTCACGGGCATAGCCGTCACTGGAATCGCCGGGAACAACACTGGATTTAATTGGCGCAGGTTCTCCCGATACCCAGTTGGGGAAAAATGTACTGACAACATTATCACCAACAGAAAATTCTTTAACACCGGGCCCCGTTCCTACAACGGTTCCGGCACCATCGGACATTGGAATTCTGCCATCCGGTGTTGGGATTCCGCCAATTGCGACAATGTAGTCATGATAATTAAGTGAACTTGCTTTTAACTCAACAAGAATTTCACCGGTAGCTGGCTCTGGTTTTTTGGCGTCTACGACTTTGAAATTATCGAGGCCACCCGGTTTGGATAATTGGATAGTTTTCATGCGTGAGATCTCACAGTGCTTGTCTGATTATGTGCGGGGGATTGGGTCTGGCGCTAAAGTGGACAGCTTTAAAAAAGGGCGGAAGTATCAACATTCCAGCCCTTATGCTGTAATAACTAATTATACCCCGTCGAGCAGCTCGACAGCTGGCGCGCCGGCCATGCAGCCGCCCATTTGCTTGCCTAGTGAACGGAAGTAGTCGGTTTTGCCGTGGGCATCTAACGCTTCCTGGTTGGCATATTGTTCCAACACTACATAGACTTGAGGGTCTTTGCGTGATTTGTGAACTTGGTAAAAGTTACAGCCGGATTCTTTTTCATTGACCTGTGCAGACAGTTCAGTAAATATTTTTTCAAATTCGGCATTTTTGCCTTCGGCAATGGTTAATGTGGCGATGACACCTATTGTCATGAGAAGCTCCTGTTATTAGTGTTGGCAGTTATTAATGTTAGTCATGCGAGTAGACCCCGTCTCTATTTAGGCCTTATTGAGAGTATGCCATAGTCATCAACCGTTGGCTGCCCCCAATGATCTGATGGCCTTTTGGTAATGTGGCTGGCTGCAGGCTACAATGTTTGCGCTACTGAATTAAAACGGATAGCTGCATTAGACCACCAGTAACTCATTGATCATAACACTGTAAGTTGACTCCATATGTTACGTCGTATTCGCCGCGCCGACTGGCCATTTGATATTCGCCGGGTCCCCTTTTTTTATGGCTGGGTAATTTTGTTACTCAGTACATTGGGTATTCTATTCAGTATTCCCGGCCAGACGATGGGTATGGCGGTATTTACTGATCAGTTGATTGATGCATTGGGATTAAGTCGCACTCAGCTATCTATGGCGTATATGGTCGGCACCATAGGTTCTTCGCTTTTTCTGACCAGAGCTGGACGACTGTATGATCGTTTTGGTGGTCGTTTGATGGTGGCATTGTCGAGCATTTTGTTGGCTCTAATGTTGATGTTTATTTCTGCCACCGACAAATTTTCCGCACTATTTGGCGGTGGCCCGTTTTTTAGTTTTGTGTTTATTATGCTCGGCTACTTTGGTGTGCGTTTTTTTGGCCAGGGTGTATTAACGAGTGCATCACGCAATGTACTGCTGCTCTGGTTCGAAAAAAGAAGAGGGTTAGTTAGCAGTGCCCGAGGTGTCTTTGTTAGTTTTGGTTTTTCGTTGGCGCCACTGGCATTGGCTTGGTTAATAGCAGTGAATGATTGGCGCTGGGCGATATGGATATTGGCAGCATGCTGCGCGGGCTTTTCGGTGTTTGCCTATATTTTTCTAAGAGATGACCCCTCCACTTGTGGCGTTATGATTGACGGCCACAATAAACATGATGCGCCCACTGAGACAGTTGCTGTCACCAATTTTACCGTTGCCCAGGCTCGTCGCAGTCCTTTATTTTGGGTGCTGAGTTTAAGTTTAAGCATACACTCCCTGTTTGGAACTGCGGTAGTTTTCCATATTGTTTCAATTTTTTCCGCAGCGGGAAGAACTTCAGCTGAGGCGTTCGGCTACTTTTTACCGGCTGCTATTGGTTCAACATCGGTCAATTTGTTAGTGGGTTGGCTGGCCGACAAACGTCCCTTGAAACCATTTTTGCTAATGATGCTGGTGAGTTTTATTGTGGGTGGTTGTGGCTTATTGAGTTTGGATTCGGAATGGGGCTACTGGTTATTAGTGATTGGTTTTGGCGCCGGTGGGGGGTTTTGGTCGGTGATATCGAATTTAGGTTTTATTCGAAATTTTGGCCCGTTACATCTTGGAGAAATCAGCGGACTCTGTACTGCAGTGATGGTTTTTACCAGCGCTATTGGCCCGGCATTATTTAGCGTAGGGCTGGATGTATTTGGTACTTACGCCGCCGCCGAGTGGTTGTGTGTCGCTGTTCTGGTTGTCTTGCTCATTGTAGCAATGAAAGTGCCGCACAACCACGAACAGCTACCCACAGTATAAACATGGCTGGCCAGCGCTAGGGTGTTGGCCTTTCGTCGCTGGTTGCCAGCATTTCTTCTTCACTGGGCACATGTTCGCGCACATTGCGTAAGGTTTTGTTGCTGAGTAAAAACACCAGTGCACAGAGCGTAATACCCAGTGCCATATAGTAGGGGTAATTTACGTTTAATTGGTACAGTGGCATGCCAATGACCGGCGTGAGAATAAAACCAAATGCACCACTACCGCCAATAATCCCCGCCACCGAGCCCTGCTCTTCCGGTTCAACGTTTAGTGACGCGCTGGCGGCTATTCCCGGCCCTGCAAAGCCGGCTGATAAACCCATTAACATCTGTGCGAACACCATTGGGCCATATTGATCAACGACGATAAAAATAGCGAACGCCGGAATACTGGCAAGCGTTCCCAATAGCATCATCACCCGGGAGGACAGTTTTAAGCGAGGCACTAATACCAGCTGGGCAAACAGTGTACTCATGGCCGATGCCATCATACCAACACTGGCCATTTGGGTGCCCTGAATAGCGTCTAAATGCAACTTGTCGATATATAGGTATGTAATGGTCTGGAATACTGATGCGCCACCAATACTAAACGCGATACTCAGCGCCAGAAACGGCCATACTCTACTGTCATAGATGCGAAGTCGTACTTCTTTTTCCTCATGATGGCCCCTGGCATGGAGCCTGGGTTTGATAGTTTCCGGTACGTAAAAATAAATGAGCACCGCAAAAATAAGGGCAAAAAAGCCTACCGCATAAAAGGGCGCCAATAAGCCAAAGACAGCAAACCCGGCGGCAAAGCCCGGCGCAACAGCCATGCCCATGCCAAAGGCTGCACCTATGGTGGCAACGGTTTTAGTGCGTTCTTTACGACTGGTTCTATCGGCAACATAAGCTTGCGCTGCAGGAGGGCCTGCGGCACCAAGGAATCCATAAATTGCTCGAGAGGCGATTAACACCGGGAACAACAAGGTGATACTGAGCGCTCCCCAAAAAAAGCTCTGTATTGCCGAGGCGAATAAAAACTGCGAGATTGAAAAACCAATCAAGCCAATGATAAGCGCGGGGCGTCGCCCCCAGCCGTCACTCTTGCGCCCCCAAAACGGGCTCATGATTACCCACAATAAACCGGATAGTGAAAATATGGCACCCACCTGGCGTTCGTCCAAACCTATTTCTCTGGCTAATGGTGGCAGAGTGGTAAAAGTGATCGAGTGCCCCATTCCCAGACATAACATGCCTAGAAAAATAACCAGAAATGCTCGACGCCGAATTTTGGCGGTTTCAGATGTATGGTGTTCATTGTGGGCGGGGGTGTTATTTGGCAAAGGTTTTCTCACTATTGACAGGCGCTAGCGGGGGCTAGGAGATGAATTTATCGCAGTTAATTCCGGATTTTGAATCAAGGACAGACCCATTTTGGCAGGCATTATAGAGGTTTTTGTTGCTGTTTGTGTCGATAAAATACTAGTGCGTAATTGCAGGTTTTACAGGAGAATTTCTGACAGACAAAAAAAAGCGTGGGGTTAACCACGCTTTTTTTTGTGCTTTGCTGCCGACAATAACTGCATGTCGACAGTAGTTTCGTTGAAATTTAGAATGCAAACTTCAAGCGAAGGTAGGCCATACGACCGCGTGCATCATGCTGTCTTGGATCATAACTAAAGTTAGCACCATCCCAAACCTGTGGAGGTTCTTCATCGGTAAGATTCAGAAGACCAACACTGATCTGTGTATCAACAGAAGACAGAGCTAATTGGTAGTTATATTGAGCATCCCAAGTTAGCTGGCTGTCTATGCCATTTCCGTAGCCGGCAGGAGGGTTAGCTCGAGTTGTTTCATAACTAGAGATGTAACGAGCCGTAAGTGACGCGTTATGGTCTCCGTTAGACCAGCGGAACGATGAGTTTGCTTTGGTTTCTGGAATCGAGCGGGCAAAGTTGTTGTAATTCAACTGGCCTGAAACGTCAGTATCCTTGCCATTGACAGGAATCTCATAGCTAAGGAAGTGAGTTGCATCGAAGCTCAGGCTAAACTCGCCCATGGTGCTTTCCGGGAAGAAGTAGCTGGCTTCGATATCGATACCGTCAGTAGAAACTTCTGCTGCGTTGAAATAGTTGGTGGTTACACCAATTAAGTCACCGGACGTGTTTCGCTTGACATCTGATTGCGTAGGGTCTGTAACCACTTTACCTTGAGCGTTTTCGATAGTGATAACGTCAGAGTAATCAACGGCCCAGTAGTCAATACTGATTTGCATGTTGTCGATAGGGTTCCAAATAGCGCCAATGTTAAGGTTATCAGCTTCTTCGGGGTCTAGATCAGCATTGGCATTTTGTGCAATTCGAATGAAGACTGTACTACCGATAGGGTTACCTGCGGTGTCATAGTCTTGAATGCCTTGTAAACCTACAGAGCTAGCATACAGCTGGTGTAACGACGCTGCACGGTAAGACGTTGAGAGTGAAGCTCGCAAGATTAAAGTGTCAGTCGCTTGAAAGCGCGCAGACAATTTAGGGTCAAACGTTGAGCCCGCATCCAGATCTTCATAACGTCCTGCAAACCTAAGTTCTAGGTCATCAGTTATGTCCCATTGGAATTCGGAGAACACAGCCCATGCAGATTGTGATTCATCAACATTAATACCACCGCCGAGAAATAACAGATCGGCTGTTTTAGTGAGATTGCCTGCTGCATCAAATTCAACGCGACTAATATCGTTGCGATCAACTTCAAGCGAATCTTCTCTTATCTGAATACCAGATGCGAAGTTAATATCGCCGATCGAGCCATCAAGAACAAAATCAAAAACTGTTAAATCAGTATTGGTTCTAGTTTCCTGTTGTACCGAGATAAAGTCTATCAACTCCTGGCTGTTGGCCGCGGGATCAAACAGATTCCACGACTGATCACCGTTTGGTCCACCGACACCAACAATTGCATCTTCAAATCGTGAAGTGCTGGTATCTGGCTGGATGCCATAACCTTCATAGGCACTGTGAGTTAATGCAGTGTTGTAGTTGTAATCACCAATTTCACCGGTAAATTCGAAAGCTACGCGAAAGTGCTCGTTCTCTCTTGGGGCAAAGGGTGATGGGAAGGCAGAGCCCAGAGGGCGTCCTAACCATAAGATTGTGGTGCCAAAAGGATTACCGGCTTCAGTAGCGCCAATAGGCCTGGTCAGATAAGACAGGGCGGGGTAGCTTGGTGACTGAGGGTTATCGTTAACTTCAACTTTAGCCCACATCGCTTCAGCGCTAAATTCTGCGCCGCTGCTGAGTTGGTGCTTAAGGTTTCCGAATAAGTGCGTTCGCTCTTCATCGTTGACGACGTTAAAACGTGGACCATAGGCAAAACCACAGCGCTCACCACTTCCCTGGGGAATGATAATACCGTCGTTTGCTTCACAGTTGGCATCGGGCACGTTTTCAAACGCAGTGTAGTTACCTGCATAGGGCCCATCGGCTACTGTTGAAGGGCCGAACAGAAGGAACGAGTTACCAAGACCAGAAATAGCGTTTTCAGTCAGTTCAGGGCGATCAGCACTGCTTAAGCTTGAGCGATCCATGTATTGAGCGGCTACAACAATATTTGTTGATTCATTCTCCCAGCCGTGCAAAAAGCTTAACTGTATATCTTCTTGGCTATCAGAGGTTGTGGATTGATACTGTGTACCAATTTCCGTGCCTACAAAGTTTTCGCGGGTGATATAGTTAACAACACCGGCAACGGCATCAGAACCATAGATAGACGCTGCGCCTTCTTTTAATACTTCAACGCGCTCAATGGCAACAGCGGGAATCATGCTGGTATCAACAAAGCTTGCACCGTCATTGGCTGTTGCTGCTGCCAATGTGTTACGACGTCCGTTAACCAATATCAATGTTGATCCTAAACCCAAACCGCGCAAATTCACATTACTTGTGCCCTGCGTCGCGCCTGAGGTAAAGGAGTCAGGTACGTTTTCTGCACCGGAGTTGGCTGAGAGGTTTCTGGTAATATCAGAAATCGACATAGCGCCCATTTCATCAATGTTGTCTCTGTCGACAACAACAATTGGTGAAGCTCCGTCTTTCGGGCTCGACTTAAGGTAAGAACCTGTTATCAATACCTCTTCTATTACTACGTCTTTATCATCCTGTGCGAATGCAAATGGCGCGGCAGCAAGTGCTACAGCGACCGCTATCCCGCGGGATAGCGGTTTTATGGTTGATCGAAACAAACCCGAGGGTCGATTCCGGTGAATTACGTGGGACATGGGTAAATCTCCTGTTAGGTCTTTCTGATAGTGCTTTATTTTTTTAGTAATTTGGTTGTTAAGATGTTTCCTCTTAGCTTTTATCGCTTTTTTAAGGGAAACATTGGCGGCTAGTGAACCATAGTAGCGCAATCATGGCAATCATGATTTTGCCCGAGTTTGCCAGCCCCATGATTAAGAGTTTAGCACCGATAAAAGAATGCGCTAAGTTCCTTGCAATATTATCTGTTAACTCACCAAGGCTGGTCTGATAAGCAGGCCTTCTATTACGGGTTAGCGGCTGTTTTTAGGCGTTTGTAACCTTGCATTTTATACGGGCTTTGCCTATTGAAAAACTGAGTGATCAGGTGAGTAAAATCCATCGTTTAGTGTTGTCATTAAACGTCGTTTAGCTATGTGCGTTTCTGGGTAAGCATCGGTGTTTTTAAACGTGATCTTTTTGCTGCGACAGTTTTGGCCGTTATTTGTCAAGCGTGCGGGTAATTCCCGATCTTTTGACGGTGCGGTTTTTAGCGGCGAATATCATTATTCCTATGATCAGCAGCAAGGTGAAAATAAAGGGGTACTCGGGCTTAATGGCATAGAGATTCATACTAACGAAGGGCACCATAATATGCCCCGCCGCGCCTATGCCCCCCATAATACCGGCGATGGCGCCTTGCTCTTGATGAGAAACAGATAGTGACGCCGCTGCGTTGGTGCCTGGGCGCAACAGGCCGAGCCCCATG
The DNA here is from genome assembly GCA_036963965.1 of Oceanicoccus sp. Lineage (GTDB taxonomy): Bacteria > Pseudomonadota > Gammaproteobacteria > Pseudomonadales > Dasaniaceae > Oceanicoccus. Next base: position 20,531 of record JBALTE010000021.1, read on the forward strand.
CCAGTTAACATCATCGCGGTGACCAATAGCGTAAAACTGTCGGCAAAAATAAGGAAACAATAACCCAGGGCAGTCAGCGCAAGGCCATAATAGATCATTGAGCGGGGTGAGGGGTTGAGTTTCTGCACCAGAACCAATTGTGCAAACATGGCAGCCCCGGCTCCGGCCATTAGACCGATACCAACGTATTGTTGTGTTTCCTGTACGGTGAGGTGAAGCATGTCCTGAAAATACAGTGCTGCCGACTGAACTTGGGTGGCGTGGGCGATTCCGCCAGCTATGGCCAGCACCAAAAAAGGCAGTACACGTTCATCAGTCAGCTTAAGGGTGGGCTTTTCTTCTGCTTCATTAGTTTGATCGGACGGTTTGGCATTTTCCGGCAGATAAGCCTGGATAGCGACGGCGCCCAAAACCGCAAACACCGTAACGACATAAAAAGGTGTCAACATACCGAACACCGCTAGCAGGGAGCCAATGCCGGGACCGATCATATTCCCGACGCCAAACGCAGCGCCAACGGCGGCAATGCGTTTTGTTCGGTCTGCTCTGGAGGAGCGCTCGGCTACCCAGGCTTGGGAGGCGGGCATATTAGCAGAGCCAAAAATTCCGAAAATGGCTCGAGAAACGATCATCAGTGGCCACATCCAGGCAACGGGTAAAACGGATATTGTTCCGAGGTAGACCACGGTTGGCAGTGACACCATTGATATGGCAAAACCTGCAAAGCCAATAAGAATGGCTGGTTTTCTGCCCCAGGTATCGCTTTTTCTGCCCCATTTTGGCGACATAAATACCCAGCAGATTGCTGATACTCCAAACATCAACGAAATTTGCATGGGCGTCATGCCCAGTGAGCGAGCTATGGGGGGTAGGGTGGAGAATACCAGTGACTGCCCCATACCCATAAACAGCAGCGTGCACCAGAGCAGAATAAATGCGCGTTTGCCGGCCGGGCTATTGAGGCTGGTGTCATCCACTGGTGAATTGTTATCTGGAGTTTGTTGTTGACTGTTTTTTAAAGAATCTGGCAGGGGAGACTCCCGTTTCGAACCACTATTTTCCCGGAGATGAACGCGGTGCTTATTTCATCTTTGACAATTATGTATACAATGTAGCGCTTTTTTAGCGAGCGGGCGATTGAAAGTTCGTTAATCTTTTGGGTTGTGCTGTTGCTTTATTTTTGCCCGATGAGAAATTCGCCCGATATTACTGCAAGTAACGAAGAGATTTTTATGGATACCAAAACAACACCCGCTGATACTGAAAAATCAATAAGCCCACCTGCTGATCTCAACGAATCACTGGGAATGGTAGAAATGATTTCCTTCGACAAAGAAACCACCTGTGTTCGGATGGAATACGAAGCAAAAATGGCATTTTGCCATTCTGGTGGTGTTGTCCAGGGTGGTTTTGTGACAGGTTGGATCGATGCGGCAATGGCACATTCAGTTATTATGGCTACCGATCATGAAATGTCGCCTTTATCATTGGAGATAAAAGTCACGTTTTTGAAATCAGTATCGCCAGGCCGGGTTTTTGCCGAAGGTTGGATTGAAAAACGCGGCCGTTCGCTGTGTTTTCTAGAGGGTAGATTATTGAACGAGGCGGGTGAGGTGCTGGCAAAAGGGACGTCAACTGCAAAGCTGGTACCGATAACGCCGCACCAATAGCTGACTGTGGTCAAAGAAACTGAGCGATTAAAACAAAACAGCGAGGGAGATTCTTATGAGTGAAACAAATCTTGAAAGATGGCATCAACATATGAAAGGTGAGTTGCCAGGTGGTTTAGATGAGCTGCTGCATGATGACTGTGCGTTCTATTCGCCAGTGGTTTTTACACCGCAGAAAGGCAAGGCGTTGACCAAGTTGTATTTGTCGGCTGCCGGCAATACCTTCAATGATGGTGAAGACAAGGGTGGTGCGATTAGCGCTGAATCATCGTTTCGATATGCCAAAGAAGTGGCGAGCGGTAATCACGCTGTGTTGGAATTTGAGTCGGAGATTGATGGCAAGTACATCAATGGCGTTGATATTATTACATGGGACGATGATGGAAAAATCATTGAATTTAAAGTTATGGTTCGTCCGCTGCAGGCAGTCAATATGTTGCATCAAAAAATGCAAGCAATGCTTGAAACGATGCAAAAATAGGTTTACTTCTACCCGAAAGGCAGCTCTGGTAACTACCTAGGGGCTGTCGGGTTTCTTAACATCAGCTTAAATTCAACACAGCTAATCGTTGGAGTCAGCTTCGGCGATCGTTTTCTGTTGTCGAGGATCAGGCCGGGCGCCACCGATCCATAGTCCTGGGCCGTCCCGGCTCCCTAATCCATTCGAGAGCCTTAAAGCAGCTGTGCTGCCGAGCTGAGTAGGCCAAGACAGAAATCACCCGATAATCCGGCTCACTGGAATTCATTGTATTTTTTATCACCGATGGCTGAGCCGGGTACTGCCGCTACATGGTTCTGGCCCCTCCGGGGTTCCCTCCAAAGTGCCTGAGCCTTAATGCGCTTCGCTGTCTCATTCCCTTCCTCGGCCTAGCCCCTTTATATTTCGCAACAGTACCCGGCTCAGCCCTCTAGCAGTGTGAGTCAGTCAATATTCACTGCAATAGTAGGCAATGGAG
>JBALTE010000022.1:0-18217 GCA_036963965.1 Oceanicoccus sp.
ATGACTATAACCGGGTGTGGTTCTGGGTGGATTAAATAATGCACCCAGAACCAACTAACAGATTATTTAGAAGCTATAGCGTAAACCTGCCACAATAGAACGACCTGCTTCTGGAGTATAATTACGCAAGAAGGACGTGCTCAAGCGAATTTCTTCGTCGGTAAGATTATTGGCTTTTACAAATAGCACAAGCGTATCATCAGCACCGATACCCGGCAGGCGATAGTCCGCACCTACATCCCAACGAGTATAGCCGGCGGTTTCTGTTTCATTGAAGCCCGGCTTATCCTGCTTGGCAACATCCACCACACTCACATACGTTGACCAACCATCCTGCACATAGCTCAGCTTACCACCCAAGCGGTAAGGAGGAAGGCGAGGCACGTCTCCAGCCTTATCAAATTCACCGCGAATCATATCCCCAAAGACATTGAGTTCCAGTTGGCCAATGGCCCGTTCCAGCAACGTAACGTTAGCTTCAAATTCCACACCTTTAAACGTGGCGTTCTCCTGCTCATACATCAACACGGGTAACTCATCCTGCTCCATGCCGGTGTTTTGCGAATAGATAAAATCGCTAAAGTCATTATAAAAAACCGTCGTTTCAACACTGGCTCGCTCCCCTTTCCAACCTAACTTGATATCGATATTTGACGACTGCTCGGTATCAAGGTTGGGATTACCAATCTCAATGGATTGCGTCGCACCATGTACCACGTATTCATCACCAGGCAACACATCTACATTGGAATACAACTCTTCAGTGACCGGGGCTCGCTCAGCGCTTGATAACGCCGCTGAAACCTGCCACTGCTCATTGATCTGCCATAACGCGGAGGCAGAAGTACTGATATTGGTGAAGCTCTTTTTATTCGCCGCCTGAGAGTCGGGGTCGAGTTCGTCTTGATCCACTCTTAAACCAAGCTCGTAGGTCCAATCGCCATAATCGAAACCCTCCACTATAAAAAGACCTAAAGAATCTGAATCCGTTTGTGGAATAAAACTCTCTTCACCCACGGCGCTAAAATCTCCCTGGTGCCACTGCAATCCGAATACACCATGCCAGCCCGCTATCGGCTCATGACCCATTTCAACACGAGTTTCCCAAGTGTCGTTTTTAAAGGCCGTACCCACTAGACCGTTGGGCTCTATTTCGTTGTGCTGATAATCTGTATAACTCATCAACCACTTCAGACTGTGAATACCGTTGAACGGATCTTCAAGCTCTAAACGGCTGTCGTAACGCGTCTGCTCGACATCCAACAAAATACCACCTTCTTCATCAGCCTCGTGCTCTTCCTCTGCAAGATCGTCATGATCTTCCTCATGATGGCCGTGACCAGCAGGCGGAATGCCGTAGCGGTTTTCCAAGCGGCTTACTGAAACTCCAAACAAACCATTGTCAAAAAAGTAGCTACCACCAATTGTTAAATTTTTAGTGCGACCGCCCGTATTATCGACATAGCCATGGGTATTCTCGCGCTCTTCTTCCTCGTGATCTTCGTCCTCGTGCAAAGAGTCCAGCGCAGCTTCATCGATAGCATCTCCAGGTATGTCCACGTTGTTCCAATCGCGATACAAACCGTCGATATGAAAGGCAAAATCTCCCTCACCCGAATCTAATCGAAACGCAGTAACATCAAGGTCTGATGCGCTATCGTGTCGATACTCAACGCCTCCTGAGGTCTCTTCCGATCGAACCGTTGGGATACGACTATCGATAACATTCACCACCCCACCAATGGCACCACCGCCATACAATAGCGTGGATGGGCCGCGCAATACTTCGATACTATCGGCCAGTAAAGGCTCAATTGATACCGCATGGTCGGCACTTACATTAGACGCATCAGCACTCCTAATACTGTTTTGCATCACCGACACTCGCGGACCCTGCTGGCCACGGATAACGGGTTGCCCCACCGCGGGACCAAAAGATGCATTTGCCAGCCCGGGCTTATTCGACAGGGTATCCCCAATTGTGCTGGTAGCAGAGGAGCGCAACTCGTCACCGGTCAATACAGTGACCGGCAAAGCCGTCCTGGCGGTCTGTTTATGAAGAGGCACAGATACGAGGACATGTTCCAGTTTACTGTCATTGCGCACAGTCTCTGGATGCATCTCATGAGAGTCATTGACAGGCTGAGTGTTTGTTTGAGCATAGCTGTTTGTTGTGGTGAGCATCAGGCTCCCACAGACAAACACCACTGCATTAGCAGTGAAATTTTTCATGGACGTTCTCCAAATTAATAAAACGAAAGATGAAACGATTTATTAGGAAAACAAAGGAGGGGCTCGAGAAAAATAACGACGAGGGACTGCGACAACAAAAAAGAGCGTAACAAAACTGATAACGACAGCTAGCGTTAAGCGTGACATCCGATCGATAACAACCGGCACAGTCTCATCAACGGAGAATCCCCCAGTATGAAGCGCACACTCAATACCGTCATGCAGACCATGAGCATGCACTGCCTCTAGCTGCACAGCACCCAGCAGCAAAACTGCGATCAGGGCAATAAAGCCTGGTGCATGCTTGAGGCGGTTAAGTAAAGGGATGGACATCATGGAATTATAAGTGACCTATCGTAAATAGCATGGCAATTGTATAGACCACTAACAAACCTGTCTAGAGGTGTTACCGCTTTTCTAACTCTAGGGGTGAAGTGAATTTGGCCATGGCTTAGTAGGTAGTTTAATTGATATCTCTTGAATGTCTCTTGTGGGTCAGCTTGCGACATTAGACTTACACGTAATCTTTAAATGGCTACGGCAGCTTTACATTCAGCTTCACCCTTAACAGCAGACATAGGCATCCTATGTTTCTGAAAAGCTAAGCCGTCTGCTTTGTGCTGCGAATTCAATCGGTCGATTCATCTCAATCATATTCAAACGCCAGATAAAGAAAGCCACCAATTCATTTATGAACAATGGCTTCTCATTTCTATTCAGCATATTAAGTCAGATACCAGGTTACTTATCTTTTAATACTTAATGAATTACAAATGATGGCTGGCGCAATAAGCAACACATCTATGGAGTACTTCATCACCTACAGACCAAGCAGAGTAAGCATGTAACCCGCTGCCGCATTACAGCTCAACTTAAGTGGCAATTAGTTGAGCTGCTCAAAAGCTCGAAGCAAATTATGCGTGTTGTGAGATCTGACCCCGAAAATCTCTTATTGAGGATTCTTTAATCGTTGAAGCCCATAAAAACAGTAGCTTCATCCACTCCTTTGCGCTCAGAAACCACAGCATTTGCGGGGAACTCGTCGTCGGGCCAGCCGAGCGCAACGGCTTTCATAATGACCTGGTCTTCGGCAATACCGGCGTGCTCACGCACAACCGGTGATTGCATAATGCCTTGGCTATTGATAACAGCTCCAAGCCCTCGAGACCAAGCGGCATTCACCAGCGCCGTTGTCACTGCACCACAATCAAAGGCGGTGTCGTCGCTGTCAGCTAGCGCTCGGTCATAAGTTACAATGACACAAACTGGCGCGTCGAATTGACGAAAGCCGCGCAATACCCAATCCTGCCGCGCGTCTTTATCTTCTCTGGCAATGCCCATAGCTGAGAACAATTGCTTTGCTACTCCGACCTGTCGGTCCCGGTGCTGGCCTGCGAAGGCTTGTCCGATTCGAAATTCGCGCGAATGCGGTACCCCGGCAAGGTTTCGCTCGGTATTTCCAGCACGAATTAGGTCTAGCGGCTCTCCAGATATAACATAGAAATTCCAAGGCTGCGTATTCATAGACGATGGCGCACGCATCGCTAGCTCAAGAATTTCCGTTATTAACGCTTTGGGAACAGGCTCGGGTTTATATCCTCGGATACTGCGGCGGCCGAGAATCACATCATCAAACAACATTGTCATTTTTCATTATCTCCAATCTAGGGTCCTGAGATCAGGACTCACATTACACATTTTGTCTAAGTCGTTAAGGTTGCGGCAGGAGCTTATATTGCAGTTAGTAGAGCCGTCCAGTAGTTTCAAATGTTTTAACAGAACGGCCGCCGAAAAAAAAGGTCATACTGAGGCCGAGGGGAAGCTTTTTTACCGTTTCCTGATTCAGCAATAGCCAATTTTGAAATAGATAACTGATAAAAATGCATATCAAAATAGCGTTACGAAACATTGAGCTCATGGTTTACTGCAACTGGGCTGGCACTAGGGTCTGATAAGCTTAAGAATGAAATAGAAGTGTTGAGTAGTAGGCGTCAGCGACTATTAAAGCGTGGACCAAAGACGAAAAGATAGTTTTTACTCTGACCCCAAATACCCTTTTAGTGCAGAAAGGGGTTGTGGTGGCCGGAGCCGGCACGTGCGAAGGATTGGGTTATTAGTTGTGTGTCCCCAGCCACGCTATCACGTCCTCTAGCTCGTCATCATTTATGACAAGGTCCGCCATAGATCGCATATGTTTAGCGCGAGTGGTGGACTGACTATGGCCTCGCCAACCGTTTAGGTAAGCCTTGGTTTGAGTTCTGATGTACCAGTCTTGAATCACCAGTAGATTGGGGGCAAATAAAGTCGCAATGCCCTGTGCTTGACTACCATGACAGTCGCCGCAATTCTCTTTGTAAAACACTCGGCCCTTTTGTCCATCGCCGCTTGTTTTTGTCGCGTAGTCGCGCGGTGTAAGATTATATATATAAGTGGATAGAGCTTCTATGGACTCATTGGTCAATCCTTGTGCCCTAGCCATCATTACCTTGCCGCGGACGTCTGCCCGATCATTGCCGCGATATCCATCGCGGAAGTTGATGAGTTGCTCTTTGAGGTACGCGTAGTTTTGGCCGGCCAGTTGAGGTGCGGCGAGGGCTTCGTTGCCTTCCGCCGAACTACCATGACAGATGGCGCAGGTTTGATATAAGGCTTCAGTTCCGCTGGCGAGATTAGAGGTGCTGGCGCTGAAACTAATGACTAGCGCGGCGAGTAATCGATTCATGGTGGGTTTCCTAAGTTTTGATTCAGCGGCTCTATCTTCTCAATTCGACTCATGAGGACTTCTCGTGCGCCTTTCACATCTATAAGAGTTTTAGTGCGTAATCTGCTGACTTCATTCTCAGTATATGGCTCAAAGTCTTGAGGCAATTCGGAGGCGCTAAACGTCGTCAGCATCCAGTTAATAACAGCGCTGAGCTTTTTGTCGTCCAAATCTGATTGAGCGGAACCTGGTACTTGTATCAGAAACTCCCGACCACCTTCTACGTGTAAAAACTTTCCCAGGTGGTCTTTTACCCTGGGCACGTTACGAGCTGGAAAACCTTCGCCATTTGGCAGGTGGCAACCCTGACAATTCATCATGTAATCAAACTGCACAGGTTCAGTCGCCAAAACAAACCCTGACAAGGTGGAGAGCATGAGGGCGAAAATAACTCTCAAGAGGGTGTTGGCTCTTTTACACCTATCACAACCGAGAGGGAGCAATGGTAGGGCACATCAGCCTGGCTGCCGGAACACCAGTTTAAATTGTTGGAGTTCTGTGGGCGGTAAACGGGTGTGTCGCCTTCATCACGTTGGCACCCGCAACTGCCGCAGCCGCTCTTACCGCAGCAATCGTTGTACGAGATCACGTAGTCGCGACCGTCTTCGGGGTTTCGGCATGTACCAATCCAGGTAATGTCTGAAACCACTGTACCTGGAGGGCAACTCGTCACAGATCCACCGCAACAACCACACAAAAAACCATCAATCGCACAGTGGCGCCAGTAATTACAATCGTTAGGATCGCCGCTTTCAGGAATCTTGGTTGCCTCTTCAGCGAATGCCCCGTTCCTGAAAATTGGCATCAGTGGGTATACGCCGATCCCCAACATAAAGAACCCAATCTTTTGCAGGAATCCCCGCCGTGAGGTTAAGCGGGCTCGGTTTCGGGTGGTGTTTTCAGTTAGCTTATCCAGCCAGTTGTTCAGCATGTTCTTCTCCCGAATTTGTAGCTCTAAAGGCTTCAAAAAGACTTTCGACATGTTCGCGGTTGTTAATCAACCCATGGGCGGCCACCTTGCCCTTGCTGTTAATCAGCACACCATAAGGCAATTTGCTTATCTGGTAGGCCATGCCTACTTCGTCTGACAACAGGTACGGGTAGTCGCGTAGGTCGTGTTCACGAATCACGCCCATATGTTCTACCTCATGGCCATCGCTGGCGAAGATGAGTTTCAACCAGTCATTTTCTTGATGCCCGATCGATTTCAACACTGGCATTAGCGTTTTGCACACGGGACACGTAGAGGACATAAAAAATAGTAGGGTAGATTTGCCAGCAATGTCTTCACCACCAACACGGACCATGCCGCCGGTCAGACTATTTTCGTGGAAGACGGGTGCAGTGTCGCCGGCCTGGATCGCCTTGCCCAGAGATAAGGCACCAACGGGTTTGATTCGCTCATGCAGTACACCGATTTGGCGGGACAATGCGTATACCAATACCCCTAGCGCAACAATCGCAAGCCAGCTAATGATATTGGAAACGATAAGTGCTGCGGTCATGTATTTATCTCCCGAATGAAGTTGGCATTAGCAATCTGCGTATTCAATATTGCATAAAGCAGACAGGTTATGACCAAGCCAAAAGCCACGGCGCCATAGTCATAAAGTGTGATTTCCCGAATACTTTGAGGGATTAAAAGTATGAGGGTGACAGACGCTAACATCACGTTGCGATAGACCAGCGCCTGTGAAATGGTTTGTGTTGACTGACCCAATTGGCACCCGCAATCTAAACTCAAATTGCCGCGTTTAAGATTGACCCAGATCGAGAAGCCGTAGACAGAGAGTAGCAATGCAGCTGCCAAGGCTCCGATCGCTCGAGTTTGAGGAAAAATGAGACAAGCAGCCAGCGTTATTTCCGCCATGGGGATCACGAGACTTGCGAGGTTGAGGATACGGTTGGGCAATAACTGATAGCCAGCAAGTACCTGGCGAAAAGATTCCCTTAAAAACAGTTTTTGCAATCCGGCTGCAGCAAATAAAAGGCTCAGAGCAATTGCGGTAATTTGTGTGAATACTGGGTCCATGGAGTTACCAGGGTTGCACGCTCATGACCATTCCACCTGTAGGAATCAAGTCAGAGAAAAATAAATGTTCGCCGTTAGTGGCGTCATAGGCACTCATACGTTGCCGAACTGATTTCATGATTTCACTTTCACCTTCGGTAATGAATATCCAGGCCGCAAACAGAGCCGGCATGGGGATGTGAATGTTCAACGTGTACAGTCTTGGTGCTTCAGTTTGTGAAACCTTCATGCCGAGAGACATTTCTTCCAAAACGATTTGTTGCTGCTTTTCGCCGGTCGACGCGTCAAACACCCATACTTCAGTGCCTGGCTCTTCGAATTGATGCGCTTCACCCTGATGCATAAGAACAAACAGTTGATTTGAAGCCTCGTGAGCAGCGGTGTGATCAAGCCCCGCAATAGTCCAATTATCCGCTCGCTCTTCATCTGTCACGAGAGACCATTTATTCTCAAGCTCAATGTCGTCACCGTCCATTCTAATCGCGTAGACGTTGTACTGACGAGAGACGAAATACCAAGTGTTACCAATACGTGAGGCGGCGATAGAGAGGAAGTCATCCACGGCATTGAAGAGCTTCTCGGAACGTTTACGCGTTTCTACTGTGCCATCCTCGGCCAATTTGATCTGCATAAAACTGCCATTGCCGCAGATGGCATAAAAGTTTCGCTTGCCTGCACCGTAAATCACAGAACAGCCGGGAGTCTCGACTTCTTCAACAAACTCACCTCGGTCCAGATCCACAATGGAAATAGATTGCGCGGGCGTATAGTTCACCACCAAAGCGAATCTCTCATCATCTGTGAGCGCAAACAGGCCGTTGTTTTTTACACCGTTCATACGCTTAGGCGGAATGATGATTTCCTTTTTGTGCGTCAAGCTGCGAGCGTTGTACACAGACACAATATCTGTTCTCTCGCCTCGGGTTCCGCGACTAAAGTACGTTTCTGCGGTGATGATTTCGTTGCGCGATTTTGCGTTGATCAAGTTGTTAAACCAAAACCCTGTGGAGAGCTGCCCGAGACGTTTTCCGTGCTCATCAAATAAAAAAGCTTGGCCATCTGCAGCGCTCGGCATGCGAAACCCATAAGACCAGAACCACTCTTGCCCGGTGTTTTCTGGCAGGATTTCAGTGGAAGCTTTCTCAGGTACAAATTTCTCAGGGCTAAAGTTTTCTGCGATCGCAACATTTGAGATGATGAGCAGGAGGCTGGCTCCAAGGGACGTAAAGATACTACTCATGTTGCACCCATTTTTTTGTTTGCGTCGGTCAATTGCTTCACTTTCTCTCGAATATAGAGGTTCTTCATTAGGACAAATTCTGCGATCAATTGCTCGGCTTCGTCTTCCGGGATATCAAAGGTTAAATCGGTAATCGCGAGCGATGCCTCAATGAGGGTCAGTGCGGCTGAATAGAATTGTTCAGGGTGATCTAAGTCTAAATGGCGGAATAGAGCATCACTATATCCCTTTGCCATTTTGCGATTATCTTCCTGGTCCATTTTTTTTAGGGTCGGGGAGGCATTCATTGCTCTGCGAATGGCGACACCGCCAGGCTGATTTTTAAGTTTGTCGATAAAAAATATGAACGCATTATTGCCCCTGCTTTCTTCCTCTTCGGAGATAAACATATCGAAGTCAGAAAACCATTCGTTCCATTCCTCAATAATGCGTTTCGCGAGGGTTGCCACAACCGAGAGTTTGTTTGGAAAATAGCGATACAGTGTCTGAATGCCAACACCGGCCCTTTCTGCGAGAACGTTAGTGCTAAATCCATCCCAGCCTTCCGTTTCGAGGAGAATAATGGCGGTGTCGAGAATATGATCGAACTTCTCAGCCGACCGAGCCTGAGCGGGTTTTGTTCTGAGTTCAAATGTCCCTTGCATGGTGCTGCCTGTTACCCATTGTCTTTGCTGCTGTTAACCATTAATATGAAACAGGAGCTATGACTCCTATTCTATCGAGGTCACGTAGGAAGTAAAGAGGCTAGAGTAAAGAGCTGATGTAAATTTGCTAAGAATGGAATTGAAACGGGACGTGACCCAGGTTTAGGCGCTGCTGGGAGAACAGAAGCAGCGTTTATTCTTCTGAGTACCGAATGTTGAAGGATCAGTTTGGTTCCGAATTAGGTGTTGCAAGCAAATCCGCAGGTGTGACTGATTAAGATACGACAAGCCCCTTGCCGAATTGTTAGGCCGCTCCTAGCAAACAAATATTTAATACAACTGTTCAATGGAGAATCAGATGTCTGTAAACACCTTCAAAATCCTTCCTGAACCGGCTGGCGAGAAGAAACCTTCAAAGCTGATCCCAAAATCGTGTTTCACGACGGATGAAACAGACGAAACAACCATGCGTTTCCATGGCACTGACGACGGTGCTGTCGCTGCGGGTGTCTGGGAATGCCCGCCCTGCAAACTCGAAATACCGGCATATCCTGTGAATGAAATGATGACCATCATCTCGGGATCACTGACGATCACCAATGCTGATGGTCTGGCAGAAACCTTCGGTCCTGGTGAAGTCGTTTTTGTGGCCAAAGGCTCGAAAATGACGTGGCACATTACTGAGCGGCTTCGTAAGTACTACATGACATCAGGTTAAAGCAAAAACGCACATCGAAACGCCCCATTTTTTAAGGCCTGCCACGGTGGCAGCTGACTCAAGCTGCTTGCCCCCCAAGGAGTTGATCAGCACCGTAAACTTCAACTTTCATGGCAAGCTCCCGTCATGAATCTTGTCTAGCGACTAATGGTTAGCGATAAAATCGACTAGGCTAGTCGCCATCTCCTCCCCTTGAGACTCTTGAACAAAGCGTCCAACAGGAACCCTATCGCGGGCCATTCCTATATTCTCGATTAACGTATTTTTAATTTTCTCGGAGCCTACCAACATATCAAACTGACCAAAAACGGTTAGGAAAGGTTTCTTGAATTGTTTCAGCACTTCCCAGCCAGCCAGCCAGACTAACATCGACGCCATGCTGGGCAAGGTTCGAATCCCTGTCAGGGAGTTTTCTGGTGGAGAGGGTGAGAAACCTGAAGTGCTACGAAGTTGAAAACCTGTAGGTTCTCCGTATTCCAGTTTTACAGTTTTTTGGATGATGCTCTGCAGAAAAAGAGAATTATTAGACCTGTCGCCTCACTTATTCGGGTAGGGCGATCTGATGAAGTGACTAGATTTCGGGAGCAAGGTATGCGAAAGATCAAATCGGTTAGGCAGGCTCGGCAGTTGTTTGAGGTATGAGAATAGGATTCTCTGGACTCAAAAAATTAATTTGCCAGAACCATTGCAGCGTTTGATCGTTCTATAGATCAGATTAAAAAATACCCTCAAAAAAGGTCTTTACGCTATATAAAGCATGAATGGTTTTTAGCGTTAACGGGCTTCTTTTATTATCCTGATATTCCTCAAAGCTCTGCAAATAATCCGGATTACCTGGCGCAACAATTAGCTGCTTCATCCGCGTATGTGCCGCCGTATGAATATCGCCCATTACCACAACATCATTTCTAATATGGTCAATGGCAATATAGTTACGACGCTCAAGTGTTTCCGGACGTGTAATGGCGTCTTCGTAAGCCAGCTGTAATTCTTTTTTGACAGCGCTGTCGCCATTGCGATAAAGGTTAGAAATCGCCCATGAAAGGTGCCATACCGCATGGTTCCAATCAAGGACCATAAAGGGCTTTGTACCGTAGAGCATCTCAATATTATCGAAGTAGAGAACAGCAATCTTAGCGGCAACTTCTGGGGTGATAATTTGATCTCTAATGGCCCAAATTGGTAATTCTGAGGTAGATAGTTGTCTGGCAAATTCTGCCTCTGCCACGTTTAACGTGGCGTCCCAATCAATGCCCTCGATCAACACCGACGCCTGATCGTTGTAACTTACATAGGGCATGACAGATTCACAGACCGGGTTGGCTAATCCCGGTGTAGCAAAGCGCCGATCACCCACCATATAACCCTCGGCCAAAATGGTATAGCACCAATTTTTTTGGTTATCGTTGGCCTGGGCACTGATTGAGCCTGGGGCTAACTGCCATGACCTGCTGGTTGCCGCAATCGTCGGCGCACCAATTTGATAGGTCATTTTATCGATAAGCTTGCCATTACAGGTCAGGCTTATGCCACCCGCTGACGGCAATGCAAATAAGTCGGATTGATAGGTAAATCTATCACCTTGATACGCCACTGGCTTTGCTCTGGGGTGGTTACTTGCAATCACCGCATATTCTTGCGATTCAACGATAAGGCTGTCAGTAAGAGTAATTACTTGGTCCTGCGTGTTACTGATTTTGCAGCCCCTGAGATCAATCGAGGCGTCGGAGCTGTTATGCAACTCTAGCCACTGGGGGCCTGCACTTCCAGAGCTGGGCATTAATTCAGTGACGAAGATGTCACCAGGGGCAGCAATCTTAACCGGCGAGTCGCCACAGCCTGTCATTAAAATCAGCAGGCTGACAAGGCAAGACTGGGTTATGCGTTGCGTTTTCATACTATTTTTAGTCCTTATACTGTCGCTAATGCGCTTCTTTTAACTGGGAAATGTCCAGATGCCGTTAAGTAGTTCAACCAGTGGTTGATACATTCTCACGACATAATTTCAACCTGCCGTGGTAGGATAAAATTGATGCTATTAGAGTCTCCGCCCAGGTGCAGAGTGATGGAACCATAGGCATTGTATGGTTTTTTTTCAAAATAGCCTTCGTCGTTATACATGGCTAGCGACCAGAATCCATCGACAGGAACATCTTTGATATGGAGCACGTAGCTTTTATTTATAGACGGTGGAGCTTATAGTATATAAACACTATAATAAAGGTTTATGCAAAGCGTTTTCAATTAAATGGCTGACAGATGTCGGTGATCCCGCTGCTGAAAAATAAGTCTTCGGCGAGATCAGTCTGAAGCCGAATTTGATCCCTGAGATTACAAAGCAATGGCAAGTGCCATGGTATAGGTAGTATCCTAAATACCTAATGCCAAAATAGTTTGCGTTAGTGTGTCGTCATTTCGTAATGAATAAGGAAACGTGTTTATGAGTGGCAAGAAGCGCACTCGCCTTTCGCCTGAAGTCCGTCGAAACCAACTGCTGGACAGTGCCAGAGACCTGCTCCTGAATCAGGGCTTTTCTGGTTTCACCATGGAATCGCTGGCTTCAGAGGCGGGCGTTAGCAATCCATTGATATATAAGTACTTTGATACCCGACTGGTGTTGTTGCAGGAGCTTTGGGCGAGAGAGTATGAGAGATATGCCCTTCGCGTTAGAGAGGAGTTATCTCAAGCAGAAAATTTTGAGGATGTCGTGAGGCTTTTCGTAGATCTCAATTTCAGACAGTTATCTCTGGGCGGAATTACTCATATTTTAGGCGCGCTGCCGGAACTACGCGAAGTGACCAAAGAGAAACAGAAAGATAATGTACGCAAAACCGGATTGTTTCTGGTGAATACTGTGGAAGAGATGTACCACCTGACACCCTCTCAGGCTGGTCATGTTATCGCCCTGGCATCCGGTGCTTCTATCGAATCCGCCCGGCACTATGCCAGATACGGTGGTAGCCGGAAAAAAATGGTGGAGGACACCGTCAGTTTTATTCTGAACGGTGTAGAGGCCTTCAAAACCTGACTGTGAATTCGCGCGACGACCAGTCCCGCCTGGCCGCGCGCGATGTTTGAAGTGCTACAATCCCAGATAATCCTCGAAGTTCTTACTGTAGAAATTGTCCAGTTCCTGTGGGGTTGCATCTACGGCGTTGAGGCTACGCTCAAAGTCACCGAAGGGGTCGCTGCCACCCTCGGGGTGAGGGTAGTCAGTGTTGAACATCAATATGTCCTTGCCAACGTTACGTAGAATCCAGCCAGCATTCTCCATGTGTAAGGGAGCGACACGAACCTGCCTCTGTATATACTCTGATGGTTTTAGAGAAAGTTTGTCTAGGCTTTTGTCAAACTTGCCTAGCTCAAAACGGCCAATGTCCAAGTTGGCGAGCATGGTGGGAAGCCAATTTGCGCCCAGTTCTATGATGCCGACCTTCAGGCGCGGGAAGCGCTCCAGCACACCGTGGTAGATCATGCAGGTTAGCCAGCGCTCTATGGAGTGGTGCAATACAGGTATGTCATGTGCCTTGGTGCTTTCTATATTGAACGGGTTCCCGCTCAGGTCACGTTCTACGCCGGTATTCATGTACTCGGGAGGCATGTTTACTCCGCTACCGATGTGCAGGGTGACCGCCACTCCAGCTTCTTCCATCATCGCCCACAGAGGGTCGTAGTCTATATGAGCAGGGGAGCGGCCTTCGACGGAATCCGCTATTACCCAGATTGTTCGGATGCCCAACTTCAGCGCATCTTTAAGGCACTCCTGTGCACGCTTTGGATCGTTCAGGGGCACATGGCCCACTGCCAGTAAGCGGGGGTCGTCTGCGCAAAAATCCGCCATACCACGATTCAAGGCGTCCGCTCCGCCGTACATTAAGTCCATGTCAGGGGTACGCGAAAAGCGCGCCATGGCGATGCTGGGAAAGACCAGCTGCGAGCTAACGCCCATTATATCGAGCGATTCGCTTCTTTCTTCCTTCTTTGTCGCGCCGAAGGCGGCCCACATATTGAGCTTTTCTCGCGCTCCGAAGATGTTCGCTTTCAACGTTTCTGTCAGCTCCGGATCATTGCCTGCCAGACGCTTATCGGCCTGATCTATAATTCGCTTAAATATTGGATTGTCCACCGTTATTCGGCTGGGGTTCAGGTTGGCTTTAACGTATTCGCTGCAATAGCTTTCCAGCCAGCCAGGATATTCGATGATGTGACTGTCGGCGTCATGAATGATTCTACCTTCGCGGTGTGATTGCTGTGTGCTCATTCTCTTTAATCCTTGTGGTTTTGTTTTTGCTATTATATAAACACTAAACTAAAAGTAAATACGATAAGTGAGTATATTTGTTGTATTTTTGACGACGTGCGACTATCGCCATCCAGATATTGGCAATAAATGAAGTAAATCGAGGCAAAAGTAGCTAATGCTTGTTGCATACTTGACGTCACTATTATATGTTTAGTTAAATAGTAGTTAGTAGTGTATTCTTATAATAAAAGTTCGCAGTTCACCGCGCTAGGTCCAGTGAGAGAAATACTCTCATCAAAGAGAAGAATAACTTATGGAGATTGCGCGAGAACGCTTGCCATTCAGAATTAAAGTGGCCTATGGAATAGGGGAGTTGGGTGAGCTTGTATTTCTTGGCATGTTTAACACGTTCATCGTCATTTATTATAACCAGGCTGTTGGTCTTTCAAATTCACTGATTGGCACTGCGATCATGCTCGCCATGATTGGCGACGCTATATCCGACCCCTTGGTTGGCATGCTATCTGATCGCTGGCGCTCTCGGTTGGGCAGGCGCCACCCCTTTCTTTTTGCCGCCCCCATTCCGCTCGCTATCTCACTCTTCTTTATTTTCAGCCCGCCAGAGCTGCTCACAGGTGGCGCAGCAGGTGAGCCCAATCAGATGGTGCTGTTTGCCTGGTTAGCTGTTTGGACAATATCCGCGCGTCTGTTCGTAACGCTGTACACCATCCCCCATCACGCACTGGGCGCGGAATTAACCAAAGACCCCCATGAGCGATCGCAGCTGTTCAGTCTGAACGCTATCTTCGGGTATGTATCCGGCGCACTGTTTGCCTTGATAGTTTGGGGGTTCTTTTTCGCCGGTGAAAGCGTACTGGCAGACGGCTCCGTTGTGCCCAAACATCTTGACCCGTTGGCATATCCGCCGGTGGTTTTAACAGCCTGCGGAATCATTCTTGTGATGATATACCTGAGCTCCCTTGGCACACTGGAGCGAGTGCCCTATCTGAGTTCGCCTCCTGAGAATCTGGAGCGAATGTCGCTCTTGGGTTTCTATCGAGAACTGATTGGCGTTTTTAATAATCCCAACTATGCCTCTTTGCTGATAGGCTTTTTCTTACTCATGATTTCTATTGGGTTGAGCGAAACCTTGAGCGTTTTTGTTGCCACGTATTTCTGGGAACTGAAACCTGAACAAATTAAGTGGTTCGGTCTGGTGGTAATTCCTGCTGTTATCATCGGCGCGAGTGCGTCTCCTGTTCTGATGAAGAAATTTGACCGTAAGCCGGTTTTGATCGCGGGCCTTACGGGGGTAGTGATTCTCGCCCAACTTCCAGTATGCCTGCGCTTGTTGGGTTTGATGCCCGTCAATGGATCTGAGCTTCTGCTGCCGATACTACTGGTGAATGCCTTACTGAGCACCATGTGCGCCGCTGCGGGCGCGGTTGCCATGATGTCGATGTTGGGAGATATCACGGATGAAAATGAGTTGCTAATCGGCCGCAGGCAAGAGGGCTTGATCTATTCCGCACGCGCGTTCTTTGCAAAAGCGTCCAACTCGTTTGCGCATTTCGTCGGCGGCATAATGATGGATGTATTTGTTGTTTTCCCCTTTGACGCGGTGCCCGGTGAGGTCGACAGCAATGTCATCTGGCGCCTCGGTTTGTTAGATGGGCCGGTCATATGCATCGCTGGTCTTTGCGCGTTGCCATTCTATGCACGCTATCGGCTAACTCGAGCCAGGCATCGCGAGATTCTGAGCGAGTTGGAAAGAAATCCGTGACGTGGAGGAAAATATGAGTGATACCGGCTTGCAACTGCATTCGTTGATTGCAGAGACGCGGTTCTGAAAATTGACTTGACGCTGGTTCCCACGCCGGAGCCTGCGGCTGAGTTGGTAGACCCCATTTATAACAGAGAGAGTGAAGAATGAAGTTGATATCAGCGGACCTAAGCCCTTATTCCGCCAAAGTTCGAATGCAGATATACGCCATGGGGCTGACGAATATTGAATTCGATCTGCCGCAAGAGGTTTTGATTGGAAAGCTCGCCAAGATCTCACCCATTGGTCGTATTCCCGTTCTGCTAACCGAAAACGCGACGATTCCCGAATCGGAGGTGATTGCTGAGTATCTGGATGATATGTACCCCGACCGAGCGCTGCTGGGCCACACGCCGGATGAGCGTGCACAAGTGCGCCTGATCTCGCGCATCGCCGACACCTACCTGATGAATAATATTTTTATGGTGCTCTCCCAGCTAGATCCCAGTTCCCGCGAAGATGCCGTGGTGAGTCTGTTGATGGGCCAGGTTGGACGTGGAATGGGGGCCTTGGAACAACACATAGGTTCTGCTGAGTATGCGGTGGGTGATACGCTTACCCGAGCTGATTGCACCCTGGTGCCAGCGTTGTTTATGTGTGAGCACACAGTGCCCTTGTTAGGTGTGGAAAACCCCATACTGACTACCCAGAAAGTGGCCAGCTACTGGAAAAAAATCCAGAGCCACGAGCTCGCTGCCAGGGTTATCGCTGAAATGAAGCGGGGCCTGATAGCGCGCAGGGATGGCAGTGAGAAGAAGATGGTTCAGGCTGCGGTTGCCGCGGCGCGCGCCAAGTAGATTGGCGCTTTACTCCAGCGGGGAAGGTGAGATGAACCTATTTGCGACCCATGCACTGCTGGCACTGGCTGTTGCCGCCGTCCTGGTGTACGCGGGCCCTGCTACATTCGGGCGCTACAGATCTCCATGGCCAGGTACTCTCTCTACGATGCCATGGCGTTGCAGATCACTGAAACTGACCGCGGGGTGCAGAGCCGATTAAAAAGTGTTGAGACTACGATGCAGCACTGCGACCAGGCAACAACGGAACGTTCTACAAACTACAGTTAGGAAATTTTTCACGATGAAGATTTACACTAAACTCACGTTACTTACCATCACCATAGCCCTTGGGGCAATCATCTGGTTCGTCACGTCATGGCAGAGCGATCAGGTCGATAGAATACTTACTATGATGGACGTCAGCAAAGACGGCGTACTCCAAACCGAGGAAACCTCGCCATTGATGCGTTTGCGAATCAGCGAGATCGATAGTGACGGCAACGGTGAGTTGGATCGCAGCGAGGTTGCAATGTATATACGATCTTCGGTGTTCAACGGAATACGACACAAGTGGCGCGCGCGTGGGTTGCCTGAATATCCTGCTGACGTCGAGAGGGAGTCTCTGCAGGTGGCGCTGGATGAAATGGTGGAAGTACTCGAGTTGCCTGGTGCAGTAATGCTAGTGGGTAGAAATGGTGTTGAGCGGGTTCGAGTTAGCTCTGGTGATTTTGATGCTAATAAGGTTGTGTCAGTTGCATCAGCGAGCAAATGGGTTAGCGCTGCGGTTTTGATGCGTTTGGTTGAGCAGGGCGTACTTACCCTGGATGCACCGCTGAATACTTATATTCCCGAATTAGCAGGACACTGGGCAGACGCAACACTGCGACAGTTACTAAGCCACTCGAGCGGAGCTGGCCCGGGCCATGCCATTGAAAATACCCCGAGCATGTCCTACGGGGAACACTTTGAGCAACTGATTCAAATACCGGTGAGCAATGCACCGGGAGTAGAGTTTTCCTATGGCGGCATATCGATGCAGATCGCGGGCTATGCTGCGGAGCAGGCATCCGGCAAACGCTGGTCGCAACTCTTTGATGAGTTGATCGCAACGCCCTCGGGAATGGAGCGCAGTGCTTACGGCCATCCGTTTTGGCACAGTCCAGGCATCGAGATTCAGTCGCCGAATCTTGCAGGTGGTCTGTATGCTTCCGGCCAAGACTATTTCAATTTTCTAACAGCGCTGTCTCCCGGTGAAATGGGGCGTCGCTTGCTGACTGAAGAAAACGTCGGACAAATGGAAAGTGATCAGACTTCCGGCTTGGTTCATAATTTTCGCGCGCCAGGGGTAATGGGAGATTGGTCTTACGGGCTCGGCCTGTGGTGCGAATCCCCGCTTGCGGGTCGCTGCACATACGTAAACAGCGGGGGTGCGTTTGGCACATTTCCTTGGATTGATCGAGAATCAGGAACGTATGGCGTATTGGTCACTTTGGGGTCTCTAGCCGAAGTTATGCCCTTTGCACTGAATTTGCGTCGCCTGGCGATTGAACTGGAGCGCTAGCGCGGGTACTGCACAAATTTTTCACTCCGGCGTGCCGGTTCACCCGCGCGCGGAACGTTTGTAGCGAATTTTGAGATAACTATGGAGGCCTAATTGATTAGGCTTCCTTTAATCTATTTTCAGATGAATTTAGTGACACATGTCTGCTTTGCGAAAATCACTAGAGTGTTAAAACCGACTCGGCT
>JBALTE010000022.1:18317-20019 GCA_036963965.1 Oceanicoccus sp.
CTCGGCTCGCCAGCATTTCTTCAGTATCTCTGAAGCTCAGGGTGAATCGAT
Source organism: Oceanicoccus sp. (assembly GCA_036963965.1). Lineage (GTDB taxonomy): Bacteria > Pseudomonadota > Gammaproteobacteria > Pseudomonadales > Dasaniaceae > Oceanicoccus. The sequence goes on from JBALTE010000022.1 coordinate 18,369, forward strand.
GGTAAAGCCAAACTGCATGGCTAACGATTTGGCTCGGATAGCGATAGCGCTTATTCGCACTAAACCACCCCTGCAAACCGCCCCTCAAGATAAGCAATAATATCCTTCGACTCGTACATCCAATTCTCGCCGCCGACAAAATCAACCACTCTCAAACAAGGCACCTTCAATCGACCACCACCCGCCAGCAACTCTCCCTTAGCAGTATCGCAACGTTTGGCATCGCGGGTTTCAATGGGTAGGGATAGGCGTTTCAGTGATCGTCTAACTTTTACACAGAAGGGGCAGGCTTTGTATTGATAGAGTGTTAGCACCGATGCCTGTTCATTGATTGCGGCCTGAACTTCCTCTGCGCGTTTAATGCCCTTGGGGGTCGTCAGCCAATCAAGGAACAGTATCAGTGAGCCCAAAAGCCAATGGATGATGCGCATAGTGAAACCTTGTCGTTGGTATTTGAATAGGAGGTTCGGGTGCTGATTTATTTCCCAGGCCCCGGAAAAAACATATTGGTGGTTTGTTGGTAGTCTTTATACTCAGGCCGTTTTTGTACAGAATAATACTCCGAAGGTACCGCACCGGTGTGATACACAAGGGTGCTGTACATCTTCCAGGACGCAAACAATAATCCGGCTCCAAGCAACACCCACACAACCAAAGAATCAACGCCATACAACGCAATCCAAGACGGTATCGCCGCAATGACCAAGCCGTTCCACACCATCCACTCGGCAAAGTAATTCGGGTGTCGACTATATTTCCACAAGCCCACATTACAAACCCTGTTTCTCCCCCCAGCTTTCTTCATTTTTTGTAAGAAGGTGAGCTTTTGAATGTCGGCCACCGATTCCATGGCAAACGCGCCCAACCAAACCATTAAGCCAATGATCTCCAGTAGGTGGATCTGTTCACTTGGGTTGGCGGCGATGACAAAGGCGGGCATGGCCAGAAAAGAGGCATTGGCCAATCCCTGCCAGAGTGCATCGACTTGCATGGCCAGTGTTGTATTTGTTTTACCGTCTGCTATCCACCGCTGTTTTTGATATTCATAGCGAGGGAATTCTTTTTTCATCCGTCCTTCGCTCCACAGTTTCAAAGCGCCCAAACCCATGCGGCTCCCCACAAACAGATAGACGAGACTTACGATAGCAACCCGTAGCGCTTCTCCATCACTGTACAGCCAGGTTAAGCCGCCAATCACCGTGAGACCCAGGGGCCAGCCAATATCCACATAGGACATTCGTCCGGTCATCCAGATGGGGATGCACACAACGAGGGTGAACAGGACTAGCTGCAGGGCGCCATTGATCAAGCCAATGGATGCAAAGGAATTGGTGAGCAGTAACAATGCCCAGCCCGCAACGAAGGGAATGAGGGAGGTAAAATACTTCATGAGACCTATCTGTGTATCTGAGGGAATATCAACGACTCCTACCAATAGAGCAAGCCTATCAAAGTAGGACGCTCCAGCCCATAGAGTCGGACGCTCTGGGGGATGTAAGTCATTGATTTACAAGAAAATGGTGGGCCTTCGCAGACTTGAACTGCGGACCTGCCGATTATGAGAAGCACACACTATCATTTTTTGCGTCAATGAGGTGAAGAAATCTGAGGGCTTTTTGTCTTGGAGCTGGTTCAGAAAACCGAAACCGAA
>JBALTE010000023.1:0-19298 GCA_036963965.1 Oceanicoccus sp.
CAACGTGTCCGATAGTACCAACGTTGACGTGTGGTTTGGTGCGTTCAAATTTTTCCTTAGCCACAGCTAATTACCTCGTCAAATATTAAAAGAAAGTTAACCTCTGTTTTTTGCGATTATGCCATCCGCAACATTTTTTGGTGCCGGAGAATATTTCTCAAACTCCATGGTGAAAGTAGCACGACCCTGTGTTGCTGAACGCAAATCAGTAGCGTAACCAAACATCTCACCCAGTGGCACCTCGGCATCAACGACTTTGCCAGAGGCATTCTCGCTCATGCCCAAAATAATACCGCGACGTCGATTCAAATCACCAACCACGTCACCCATATTTACTTCAGGGGTTACCACTTCTACTTTCATGATGGGCTCCAGCAACTCAGCGCCGCCTTCTTGAGCCAACTTTCTCGTTGCCATTGACGCAGCAACTTTAAAAGCCATTTCATTTGAATCCACATCATGGAAAGAACCATCATAGAGAGTTGCCTTCAAGCCCAGTAGCGGATAACCCGCCAAAACGCCGTTCTGCATTTGCTCCGCTATGCCTTTCTCTATTGCCGGGATATATTCGCGAGGAACAGTACCACCAACAACTTCATTTACAAATTCCAGACCTTCAGCATTTGCATCTTCGCCAGGCTCAAACTTAACCCAAACGTGACCGTACTGACCTCGACCACCCGACTGACGAACAAATTTGCCCTCAATTTCAATCGTCTCTGTGATCGCTTCACGGTATGCGACCTGAGGTTTACCAATATTTGCTTCGACGTTAAATTCGCGACGCATTCGATCAACCAGGATATCAAGGTGTAATTCACCCATGCCCGAGATGATTGTCTGACCGCTTTCTTCGTCGGTTCTCACTCTGAAAGAAGGATCTTCCTGCGCCAATTTACCTAACGCTATACCCATTCTTTCCTGATCAGGCTTAGACCGGGGCTCAACGGCAACCGATATAACCGGCTCGGGGAATTCCATCCGCTCGAGAACAATAACACCGTCGATTGCACAGAGGGTATCACCCGTTGTTACATCTTTTAAACCAATTGCAGCAGCGATGTCGCCGGCCAAAACTTCTTTTATTTCTTGCCGGTCATTAGCATGCATTTGCACCATGCGACCAACCCGTTCCTTTTTCTGTTTCACAGAATTATAAATAGCTGTACCACTCTCCAGTCGTCCGGAGTAAACGCGGAAAAAGGTGAGTGTACCCACAAAAGGGTCTGTAGCAATTTTAAACGCCAATGCTGCAAACGGAGCATCATCGTCAGCAGCACGGATAGCGACTGTTTGATCTTTGTCGTCTAACGTCCCTTCAATTGCCTTAACTTCTTCCGGTGAAGGCATATACTGAATAACTGCATCAAGCATGGCCTGCACGCCTTTGTTCTTGAAAGCAGAGCCACCAAGAACAGGAACAATTTCATTGGCAAGTGTTCGCTTACGAATACCTGCAATAATTTCCGCTTCGCTTAACACACCTCCTTCGAGGTATTTTTCCATCAATTCGTCGGTTGCTTCCGCAGCCGCTTCGACCATGTACTCGCGCATCTCATCACATTGAGCTTGCAATTCTGCAGGTACATCACCGTACTCAAAGGTCATACCCTGATCAGATTCATTCCACAAAATGGATTTCATCTTAACCAGATCAACAACACCTTTGAAATCTTCTTCAGCACCGATGGTCATTTGCAAAGGCACTGCATTTGCACCTAACCGCTCGCCAAGCTGATCGACAACCATCTGAAAATCAGCGCCCGCACGGTCCATTTTATTAACGAAGACCATGCGAGGCACTTCATATTTATTTGCCTGACGCCAAACAGTTTCTGTTTGGGGCTGAACGCCTGAAGAACCACACAAAACCACAACGGCACCATCAAGCACCCGCAGAGAACGCTCAACTTCAATAGTGAAGTCAACGTGCCCCGGCGTATCAATGATATTGATACGATGCTGATCAAATTGTTGCTGCATGCCAGACCAGAAACAGGTTGTAGCAGCAGAAGTAATGGTAATACCCCGCTCCTGCTCCTGTTCCATCCAGTCCATAGTGGCTGCGCCATCATGAACCTCACCAATTTTGTGAGACAAGCCAGTGTAGAACAGGACACGTTCCGTGGTCGTGGTTTTACCCGCATCCACATGAGCACAAATGCCGATATTTCGATACCGAGCTATAGGCGTTTTACGTGCCACTGATTTTTCCTCAAACGAGAAACAAATAAATAAAGAGCTATTCTACTACGTGCTAACCATTGTCTATCGACAACACAATTAGAAACGGTAGTGAGAGAACGCCCGGTTAGCTTCTGCCATACGGTGTACATCTTCACGCTTCTTAACCGCAGAACCTTTACCCTGCGACGCATCAACGATTTCACCAGCAAGACGCTGACGCATGGATTTTTCACCACGGCCCCGAGAGTATTCCACCAACCAACGCATAGCCAAGGCTGCGCGACGAGAGGGACGTACTTCAACAGGTACCTGGTAAGTTGCACCACCAACACGACGAGACTTAACTTCGACCATGGGTGCAATATTTTCCAGCGCAGCATCAAAAGCTTCGATAGGATCGGTATTCAATCGCTCTTTAACAAGATCTAAAGCACCGTAAACAATACTTTCTGCGACTGATTTTTTACCACTAACCATTACGTGGTTCATAAACTTAGCCAGGGTGAGATTGCCGAATTTTGGATCCGGCAGAATCTCGCGCTTGGCGACAACTCTTCTTCTTGGCATTGCATAAGCCCTTTTCTTCAGGTTTCCCAAACACTGTTTTGCCAGTTGCTCAAGGGATGAGCGAGTGGGTAGCAGGGGTTTGGCCTTACTAAGGTTGAAATGTCTTTGCAGTGTTACCACCGCTATTACTTTTAAACCGATTATTTCACGTTGTTACACGTGTATAGCTTCAAAAACGTATGACAGCTTTTCAGTCTCGATGCTGTCGCCACGAGATTCCCAAAGACCAAGCCTTCGGGAATTATCTGCCAGGCAGATTACTTAGGACGTTTGGCACCATACTTGGAGCGGCCTTGTCTACGATCTGCCACACCTGAAGTATCCAAACTACCGCGTACTGTGTGATAACGCACACCCGGTAAATCCTTAACACGACCACCGCGTATCAGCACAACACTGTGCTCTTGCAGGTTGTGCCCTTCACCGCCGATATATGAAGTTACTTCATAACCATTGGTCAAACGAACACGACAAACCTTACGCAGAGCAGAGTTAGGCTTCTTCGGCGTAGTAGTATATACACGAGTACATACCCCACGACGCTGCGGACAAGCTTGCAATGCAGGCACGTCGCTTTTTTGAACCTTACGTTTTCTCGGCTTACGAACCAACTGGTTGATCGTTGCCATTAAACAAACTCCAATTAAATGTAAAAAACTACTACCAATTCTACCGCCACAAAAACCAGACTGTTAAAGCCAGATTGTCCGCTACGGCAATACCGCCATCCAAACAACACGAATAGCGCTACATTAAAAAGGCGAGGGCGAATTCTATAGACGCACCCCGCCCTAGTCAATAGCTCAATATTCAGAATACCGGACTATCAAACAATCAAAGACAGAGATCTTTGTCCAGAAGCTGCGCTTACACACTCACTTCTAAACCGAACCCCGCTTTAATTGCCGACCAATCTTTAGCTTTCTTCCTTCAAGGCTTCGGTCAACGCTGCTTCAATATCTGCTGCACTGACGGTCGAATCCTGTTTCGCTGCAAACTTTTCATCTTTACGGCGCTTGCGCTCGGCATGATAAGCCAAACCTGTACCAGCTGGAATCAAACGTCCAACAACAACGTTTTCTTTCAGTCCGCGCAAATGGTCGCGCTTGCCAGTAACTGCCGCCTCGGTTAATACACGCGTAGTTTCCTGGAACGAAGCCGCTGAAATAAACGACTCTGTTGCCAATGAAGCCTTGGTAATACCAAGCAACAGGCGCTCATAAGTTGCCGGGATTTTACCATCGGCGACCAACTGCTCGTTTTCACCAAGAACATGAGTATATTGAGCTTGCTCGCCCTTAATCAGACTGGCATCACCAGACGCTGTAATTTCAACTTTACGCAACATCTGCCTACAAATAGTCTCGACATGCTTATCATTGATTTTTACACCCTGGAGGCGGTAAACATCCTGAATTTCATTAGTGATGTATTTCGCCAACTCCTCAACGCCTTTAAGACGAAGAATATCGTGGGGACTCAATGCGCCCTCAGATACAATCTCACCTTTTTCAACGTTCTCACCTTCGAAAACACTCAGAGTACGCCACTTGTGAATCAACGATTCATAGTGATCAGCACCTTTGTAAAGCGAACCATCAGTCGGAGTAATTACCAGACGACGTTTACCTTTGGTTTCTTTACCAAAGCTAACAGTCCCCGAAATTTCTGCCAGAATAGCGGGCTCTTTTGGCTTACGCGCTTCAAACAGGTCGGCAACACGAGGCAAACCACCGGTTATATCACGAGTCTTTGAACTCTCTTGTGGAATGCGAGCAATAACATCACCAACACCTACGTCTGCACCATCAGTCAAACCAACCATTGCATTAGCAGGCAGGAAGTAGTGAGCGGGAACAGTCGTTCCTGCCAGGCACAATTCTTTACCTTTGGAATCAACCAAAGTCACAGCCGGGCGAGTATCTTTACCTGCAGCTGGACGCTCGGCGGGGTCGATGACTGATATAGACGTCAATCCCGTTAGGTCGTCAGTCTGGTGGCGAACACTAATACCTTCTTCCATACCACTAAATTTCACCTTGCCCGCTACTTCAGTAACGATCGGGTGTGTATGCGGATCCCATGAAGTCACCACATCACCAGCTGAAACCTTGCCGTGGTCAGCAACTTTAATCAACGCACCATAGGGCAGTTTATAACGTTCTCTTTCACGACCATTGAGATCGGCTACGGCCAATTCACCGGACCGGCTCACCGCAACAAAAGTACCATCAGATTTCTCAGCAAGTTTCACATTATGCAGGCGCACAACACCTTCTTGCTTAACCTGAATATTATCAACAGCAGTCGCTCGGGAAGCAGCTCCACCAATGTGGAAGGTACGCATAGTTAACTGAGTACCCGGCTCACCGATAGACTGAGCAGCGATAACACCAACGGCCTCACCAACATTTACTTTGTGTCCACGGGCCAAATCACGACCGTAACAGGTAGAACATAACCCATGTCGGGTTTCGCAAGTGATTGGCGAGCGCACTACCACTTCATCGATGCTCAAGTTTTCAAACTCGATAACACCCGCTTCATCAATCAGAGTACCGGCAGGGAAAACCACTTCATCGGTTCCAGGCCTAATAACGTCACTAACAACAACACGACCAAGTACCCGTTCACCCAGTGTTTCAAGAACGTCACCGCCCTCGATAACCGGCGTCATCACCAGGCCTTCAGCAGTGCCACAATCCTCTTCTGTAACAACAAGATCCTGCGCAACATCAACCAAACGACGAGTCAGGTATCCGGAGTTAGCAGTTTTCAATGCGGTATCCGCCAAACCTTTCCGAGCACCGTGAGTCGAGATGAAATACTGTAATATATTCAAACCTTCACGGAAGTTCGCTGTGATCGGCGTTTCGATGATCGAGCCATCTGGCTTGGCCATCAAACCACGCATACCCGCCAACTGACGAATCTGCGCAGGGGAACCACGAGCACCTGAATCAGCATAAATAAATACCGAGTTAAAGGATGCCTGCTCTTCGTCGTCACCATCGCGATTTATAACAGTTTCTTTCGAAATACCATCCATCATCGCCTTGGAGACAAGATCGTTGGCTCGAGACCAAATATCGATGACTTTATTGTATTTTTCACCCTGGGTTACCAGACCTGAAGAATATTGCATTTCAATTTCGCGGACTTCAGCGTCTGCACTATCGATAATGCTGGCTTTTTCTGCAGGAATCTCAAAATCGTTGACACCGATAGAGGCACCTGAGCGAGTAGAATAAGCAAAACCGGTATACATCAATTGGTCTGCAAATATTACCGTCGCCTTCAAGCCAACTTTACGATAACACTCATTCAGAATACGAGAGATCGATTTCTTAACCATTGGGTCGTTAACGAGGCTAAATTGTAAACCTTCAGGAACAACTTGCCACAACAAGACTCGACCGACAGTTGTGTCGACTATTTTTGACTCTTCATGACGCTCACCTGTTTCTTCATCAAATGTAACTTCGTTGATGCGACACTTTATACATGCCTGGAGATGAACTTCACGGGTATTGTAGGCACGGTGGACTTCTTGAGGATTGGCAAAAACCATACCCTCACCGTCAACATTGATCCGCGACCGGGTCATCCAATAAAGACCCAAAACAACATCCTGGGAAGGAACAATGATCGGCTCACCACTCGCAGGCGAAAGGATATTATTGGTAGACATCATCAAAGCGCGAGCTTCAAGCTGAGCTTCTATTGTTAGCGGTACGTGTACCGCCATTTGGTCACCATCAAAGTCAGCGTTATAGGCCGCACACACTAATGGGTGCAACTGAATCGCCTTACCTTCGATCAACACAGGCTCAAAGGCCTGAATACCCAAACGGTGCAAGGTTGGTGCACGGTTTAGCATAACCGGATGTTCGCGAATAACTTCAGCGAGAATATCCCAAACTTCAGGCGGCTCCCGCTCAACCATCTTTTTAGCAGCTTTGATAGTCGTCGCTAAACCACGCGCTTCCAGCTTGCCAAAAATAAAGGGCTTAAACAATTCCAGCGCCATCTTTTTAGGCAGACCACATTGATGCAAACGCAACGTTGGCCCAACTACGATAACCGAACGACCCGAATAGTCCACTCGCTTACCCAGCAAGTTTTGACGGAAACGCCCTTGCTTACCTTTAATCATGTCCGCCAATGACTTCAATGGGCGCTTGTTAGAACCGGTGATGGCACGGCCACGACGGCCATTATCCAACAGTGCATCGACCGACTCCTGCAACATCCGCTTTTCGTTGCGCACGATAATGTCGGGAGCATTCAGATCCAACAGGCGTTTCAAACGATTGTTACGATTAATCACTCGACGGTACAAGTCATTCAAATCAGACGTGGCAAAACGACCACCGTCCAAAGGAACCAGCGGCCGTAAATCAGGCGGCAGTACCGGCAGAGCGTTGAGAATCATCCACTCCGCTTTATTGCCTGACGACTGCAGAGCTTCAAGAAGTTTTAAACGCTTCGACAACTTCTTAATTTTCGTTTCCGAGTTTGTCGCTGGAATCTCTTCCCTCAGCATCTCAACTTCTGCGTCAACATCGATATCTTGCATCAATCGCTGAACCGCTTCCGCACCCATCATCGCTTCAAATTCGTCACCGAACTCTTCCATCGATTCAAAGTATTGCTCGTCTGTTAGCATCTGACCCTGTTCAAGGGTGGTCATGCCTGGATCAATCACCACGTAGGATTCAAAATACAAAATCCGCTCGATATCACGCAGTGTCATATCCAACAGCAAGCCAATACGACTTGGCAGGGATTTCAAGAACCAAATGTGAGCTACCGGACTAGCCAGTTCGATGTGACCCATGCGGTCTCGACGAACTTTTGCCAACGCCACTTCAACGCCACATTTTTCACAGATAACACCGCGATGTTTTAGACGCTTGTACTTACCACAGAGGCATTCATAGTCTTTTACTGGGCCAAAAATCTTGGCGCAGAACAGACCATCTCGTTCGGGCTTAAATGTACGATAGTTGATAGTCTCGGGCTTTTTAACTTCACCGTAAGACCATGAGCGAATCATTTCTGGAGACGCCAGGCCAATCCGAATGGAATCAAACTCTTCGTTTTGACCTTGCTTGAGTAAATTTAATAAGTCTTTCACGCCGTTCCTCCGCTATGACGGGACTCACCAGGAGCCCCACATAATCGATTGTCGATGGTTACTTTTATTCCGTGTCCAATTCCATGTTGATACCCAGAGAACGAATCTCCTTGAGCAACACATTAAAGGATTCAGGCATACCAGGCTCCATGCGCTGGTCACCATCAACGATATTTTTGTACATCTTAGTACGACCGGCGACATCATCCGACTTCACCGTCAACATTTCTTGCAATGTATATGCGGCACCATATGCTTCAAGTGCCCACACTTCCATCTCTCCGAAACGCTGGCCACCAAATTGAGCTTTACCACCCAATGGCTGCTGCGTAACCAAACTGTACGAACCGGTAGAACGAGCGTGCATCTTATCGTCTACCAAGTGGTTCAATTTGAGCATGTACATGTAACCAACCGTAGTTTCGCGATCAAATGCCTCACCACTACGACCGTCATACAACTGCATCTGCCCACTTTCAGGTAAATCAGCAAGAGTCAGCAAATTTTTCACTTCGGCTTCAGACGCCCCGTCAAATACCTGGGTAGCCATTGGAACACCGCCGCGCAAATTGCCAGCCATCTCAATGATTTCTTCATCGGTAAACGACTTGAGGTCTTCCTTACGACCACCATCACCGTTGTAAATACTTTCCAGGAACTTACGCAGCTCAGCAATCTTACGCTGCTCCTGCAACATGGCATCGATTTTTTCACCCAAACCCTTAGCCGCGAGGCCAAGGTGAGTTTCAAGAATCTGACCAACATTCATTCGCGAGGGGACACCGAGCGGATTCAGTACAATATCTACTGGCTCACCGTGCTCGTTATAAGGCATGTCTTCAACCGGCATAATGACCGAAATAACACCTTTGTTACCGTGACGTCCTGCCATTTTGTCGCCAGGCTGAATCCGTCGCTTGATCGCCAAATAGACCTTAACGATTTTCAGCACGCCAGGAGCAAGATCATCGCCACTCTGCAGCTTACGTTTTTTATCTTCAAAACGAGCTTCAATCGCAGTGCGGTGCTCCGCTAGCTGAGTTTCAGCAGACTCCAATTGGCTGTTAATCGCATCATCAGAAAAACGCAGCTTAAACCACTGGTCTTTCTCAAGGCTTTCAAGCATTTCATCATCAACAACGGTGCCTTTCTTAACACCAGCACCACTAACAACTTTTTGACCATTCAGCGAACCGCTCAGCAGGGCAAAGGTTGCACCCTCAACAATACGAAACTCTTCGTTCAAGTCTTTGCGGTATTCATCCAGCTGGGATTTTTCGATCTCCAGCGCACGCTGATCTTTTTCCAGACCGTCGCGAGTGAACACCTGAACATCGATAACGGTACCTTTAACGCTAGAAGGTACGCGCAGTGAAGTATCCTTAACATCAGATGCTTTTTCACCAAAGATGGCACGAAGCAGTTTTTCTTCTGGCGTGAGCTGAGTTTCACCCTTAGGGGTTACCTTACCGACAAGAATATCACCCGCACCAACTTCAGCGCCGATATAGACAATACCGGATTCATCCAGCTTGCCAAGGGCGCCCTCGCCAACGTTGGGGATATCTGAAGTAACATCCTCAGAACCAAGCTTGGTATCACGCGCAATACAGGTTAATTCCTGAATATGTATCGTGGTGAAACGATCTTCTTTCACCACTCGCTCTGAAACCAGAATCGAATCTTCGAAGTTATAACCATTCCAGGGCATAAATGCGATGCGCATATTCTGTCCCAGAGCCAGCTCACCCAAATCAATCGATGGGCCGTCAGCCAAAATATCGCCGCGTCGAATCGCGTCACCTTCTTTAACAATAGGTCGTTGATTAATACACGTGTTCTGGTTTGAACGTGTGTATTTAGTCAAATTGTAGATATCAACCGGTGATTGACCCGCTTCAACTTCAGTATCGGTAACCCGAACAACAATACGAGCTGAGTCGACACTGTCAATAACACCACCTCGACGCGCTACTTCACAGACGCCGGAGTCGGAGGCAACAAAGCGTTCGATGCCGGTACCAACTAATGGTTTCTCTGCCTTAAGCGTTGGAACTGCCTGACGCTGCATGTTCGAACCCATCAAGGCCCGGTTTGCATCATCGTGCTCAAGGAACGGAATCAAAGCCGCCGCCACAGAAACAACCTGCTTCGGCGACACGTCCATGTATTCCACGTCTTCCGGTGCTTTAACGGTAAATTCGTTTTGATGGCGAACCGCCACCAACTCATCGATCAACTTACCTTTTTTATCGAGAGTAGCAGATGCCTGTGCGACAACATATTCTGCTTCGTTGATCGCTGACAGGTATTCGATATCTTCAGTAGCTACACCTTTGACAACTTTACGGTAAGGGCTTTCCAAAAATCCGTATTCGTTAGTGCGAGCATAAGTCGCTAACGAGTTAATCAAACCAATGTTTGGACCTTCAGGCGTCTCGATAGGACATACGCGACCATAGTGCGTCGGATGTACATCACGCACTTCAAAACCGGCACGTTCACGAGTCAAACCACCTGGCCCCAATGCAGAAACACGACGCTTGTGGGTGATTTCCGACAGCGGATTGTTCTGATCCATAAACTGCGAAAGCTGCGAAGAACCAAAAAATTCTTTAACGGCAGCTGCCACGGGTTTGGCATTGATCATATCTTGTGGCATTAAGCCTTCGCTTTCAGCCATAGACAAGCGTTCTTTAACAGCGCGCTCAACTCGAACCAAACCAACACGGAACTGGTTTTCAGCCATTTCGCCAACAGAGCGAACACGACGGTTACCAAGGTGATCGATATCGTCAACCACACCTTTACCGTTGCGAATTCCAACCAGTGTTTTCAACACCTCGACGATGTCGTCGTTACTAAGAACGCCTTCACCTAATACTTCCTCACGACCAAGACGACGGTTAAACTTCATCCGTCCAACAGTCGAGAGATCATAACGCTCCGAAGAAAAGAACAAATTCTGGAACAAGTTCTCTGCCGACTCTTTCGTTGGCGGCTCGCCCGGGCGCATCATTCGATAAATCTCGACCAATGCTTCCAGCTGATTGCGAGAAGGGTCGATGCGCAACGTATCGCTGATAAATGGACCACAATCCAATTCATTGGTATATAAGGTCGCGATAGACTTAACGCCGGCCTCAGATAACTGCGCCATTACTTCTTCTGTCAACTCAGTATTACACTCAACCAGGATCTCTCCGGTCTTTTCATCAACTACATTATTAGCTAACGCGCGACCCAAAACATACTCTTCAGGAACCGTAAGTGTTTTCAGCTTTTCTTTTTCTATCTGGCGAATATTTCGCGCCGTAATACGACGACCCGATTCGACGATAACCGTACCGCCCTTGCTAACGATATCAAAAGTCGCTACTTCACCACGCAATCTCTCTGGAATAAGTTCCAGTTTAAAATTGCCGTCTTTGTCGACAGCAAAATTATCAGACTCGTAGAACATGTCCAGAATTTCTTCTGAACTGTAGCCCAGCGAGCGCAATAGGATTGTGGCAGGTAATTTACGGCGACGATCGATGCGGACATAAACCATATCCTTGGGGTCGAACTCGAAATCCAACCATGAACCACGGTAAGGAATTACCCTTGCCGAATAGAGCAATTTACCCGATGAATGGGTTTTGCCTTTATCATGATCAAAGAACACACCTGGTGACCGGTGCAACTGAGAGACGATAACTCGCTCGGTACCGTTAATGACAAACGTACCATTCTCAGTCATGAGCGGAATTTCGCCCATGTAAACTTCTTGTTCTTTTATATCTTTAATAGTCTTGCTGGCTGATTCTTTATCATAAATAATCAGCCGGACCTTTACTCGCAAGGGAGCATTGTATGTAACCCCGCGCGACTGGCACTCTGCCACATCAAAAGCAGGTACGCCCAAGACATAGTCGACATACTCAAGCGCCGCACTGCCAGCATAACTGACAATGGGAAACACCGACTTGAAAGCCGCATGCAAACCAATATCGGCACGGTTGCCAACACTGGTATCTTCTTGAGTGAATTTTTTGTACGAATCCAGCTGTATTGCCAAGAGGTATGGGACATCCATAACACTAGACATTTTGCCGAAATCCTTACGGATACGTTTTTTCTCTGTATAAGAGTAGGCCATTAGCGCTCCCCAGCTTTCGTTTGTGATTAGTATTCCGTCGAAATACTAGCCATCACAGTCCTGAAATCAGGTCTTTTCCCTATTTAATCAAGTCTATTATTCTGTGAATAATTGACCGATAAAATCGAGTCGGTATCATTCAAAATGGCGATTCCACATTGAACAAAACCTAGAAACAGAAAAAGGCCGACAAGATAATCCGCAGATTATCCCGCCAGCCCGACACTCCTCAAACACTCAAATTCAATGTTTGAAGAGCGCACTTCATCAGCCAGCTTACTTAAGCTCGACAGTTGCACCAGCTTCTTCAAGCTGCTTCTTAGCGTCTTCAGCATCGTCCTTGGACGCAGCTTCTTTAACAGTTGATGGCGCACCGTCAACCATACCCTTGGCTTCTTTCAAACCAAGGCCAGTGATTGCACGCACAGCTTTGATAACATTAACTTTCTTATCACCAACAGCAGTCAATACAACGTCAAACTCAGTCTGCTCTTCAACAGCACCGCCAGCATCGCCAGCAGGCCCCGCAACAACAGCAGCAGCCGCTGAAACACCAAATTTTTCTTCCATTGCTTCAATCAGTTCAACTACATCTTTAACTGACATTTCAGCAACAGCATTGATGATATCATCTTTAGATAAAGACATTATTCAATTCCTATCTGTTGAACACTTGCTTTTCAATAACAAGGTTCGGTAAATTCATAAAAACCACATTCAATTTACAAGCGCAAATTGTTTATGCAGCTTCCTGTTCTTTTTGATCGCGAATGGCCGCAATAACGCGAACCAGCTTGCCAGCAGAAGCTTCTTTCAGCACACTCATCAGCCTGGAGATTGCCTCGTCGTATGTTGGCAAAGTTGCCAGCATAGCGATATCAGTCACCTCACCTTCAAAGGCAGCAGCTTTCAACTCAAGCTTGTCATTTTTCTTTGCGAAAGCACTCAGAATGCGCGCACCGGCACCTGGATGTTCGTTTGAAAATGCAATCAGGGTTGGACCTACAAATGTATCAACAAGACATTCGTAGTCTGTACCTTCAACAGCGCGTTTAGCCAACGTGTTACGAACAACGCGTACGTACACGCCTGCTTCACGAGCCTCTTTGCGCAGGGCGGTCATATCAACAACAGAAACACCGCGCGAGTCGGCTACTACTGCAGATAAGGCACCTTGAGCGGCTTGCTGGACTTCAGCGACAATCGCTTTTTTGTCTTTGAGTCCTATTGCCACAATTTTTCTCCGGAATTTGACAGGAGTAACAAACACTTCCCATCGTTTCAGTTTTTTGCCGAGACTAAACCAGCTATCTCGACAAATTATTTCGGTGGTCACTTAACAGGCTGCAAAGTCATTCAACAAGCAGCCTATCGAGAGTCACCGTCTGCGTAGGCTCCGCTTCATATCATTTCTATTACTAGAAGATGACACCAACATCATTAAGCCCAACCGCCACCGACTACAAACATCGGCCGACGATCCAAAACACCTACGGTCTTTGACGATCAGCTACACCACTACCAATTAAAGCGCTAGCAGGGCGTACCAGACCACAAAGTTCTTTGCTCTTCTTTAGACTTCTAAAGAAGATTGATCTAATGTCAAGCCCGGGCCCATGGTCGTGGAAAGCACCATTTTTTTCAGGTATATACCTTTGGCTGCAGACGGCTTGCCTTTTTGTAAATCGACGAGCAGCGCTTCCAGATTTTCTTTCAACGCGCTCGCATCAAATGTTAGTTTGCCAATAGCACCGTGGATAATGCCATTTTTGTCGATACGGTATCTAACCTGACCGGCTTTCGCGTTCTTTACTGCCGTTTCAACATCCGGCGTAACAGTACCTGTTTTGGGGTTAGGCATCAGTCCGCGAGGACCAAGAATTGTTCCTAACTGACCAACAACACGCATTGCCGCAGGCTCTGCTATAACAACATCAAAATTCAAATTACCAGCTTTTACCTGCTCAGCAAGATCATCCATACCCACCAGGTCAGCGCCTGCTGCAGATGCCTTTTCAGCATTTGCGCCCTGCGCAAACACAGCAACACGAACTTCGCTACCGGTTCCGTGCGGCAATGTAGTTGCACCACGTACAA
Organism: Oceanicoccus sp.; assembly: GCA_036963965.1. Lineage (GTDB taxonomy): Bacteria > Pseudomonadota > Gammaproteobacteria > Pseudomonadales > Dasaniaceae > Oceanicoccus. Next base: position 14,133 of record JBALTE010000023.1, read on the forward strand.
CCTGGTCTGATTTCTTGGCATCAACGCCAAGATTGACAGCAATGTCGACAGTCTCACCGAACTTAACGGTAGATACTTCCTTCAAAAGAGCAACAGCCTCTTCTATCGGGTACAACTTGCCTTCTTCAATTTTTTCACTGATTGCTTTCTGACGCTTGGTTAACTTAGCCATTACACCACACCCTCTGTTTCGATACCGGCGGCGCGAGCGCTTCCAGCAATAGTACGAACTGCCGCATCCATATCTGATGCAGTTAGGTCGGGCATTTTTGTAGTGGCAATCTCTTCCAACTGCGCACGGGTCACTTTGCCCACTTTCTTCGTGTTGGGAGTACCTGAACCGCTAGTGATGCCCGCTGCTTTCTTCAGCAGCACTGACGCCGGCGGTGTTTTGGTGATGTAAGTAAAGCTGCGATCACTATAAACGCTAATAACAACCGGAATGGGCAAGCCCGCTTCCAGGCTCTGCGTGGCCGCGTTAAACGCTTTACAAAATTCCATAATATTAACACCGTGCTGACCTAATGCAGGCCCAACAGGTGGACTGGGATTGGCCTGACCAGCAGGCACTTGCAGCTTGATATAAGCTTCAACTTTCTTCGCCATTTTATATCTCCTTTGGGTGATAACGCCTACCAATTTTGCAACTGGTCACAGGCTCCCCGATTTATTTGCACATCGACAAGAAACCAGTCAACGCACGAAATGGGATAATTACCCCATATTTCCAATGATCAGGTTTTTTCTACCTGACCAAAATCCAATTCCACAGGCGTAGAGCGACCGAATATCAAAACAGCAACATGCAGCTTGCTCTTTTCATAATTGACCTCTTCAACAACCCCGTTAAAGTCGTTAAACGGACCATCGACAACACGCACCATCTCACCAGGCTCGAATAAGGTCTTCGGCTTCGGCGCCTCACCGCTTTCAACACGCTGCAGTATGGTATTCGCCTCTGCTTCGGTAATTGGCGCCGGCTTGTCAGCCTTGCCGCCAATAAAACCGAGTACTCGAGGCGTCTCTTTCACCAAGTGCCACGTATCATCGCCGAGCTCCATTTCCACCAGCACATAACCCGGGAAAAATTTTCGCTCACTGCGACGCTTCTGACCGCCACGCATTTCCACAACTTCTTCAGTTGGCACCAACACGTCGCCAAACTTATCCTGCATTTTATGCAGCTCAATACGCTCTTTTAGCATATTTGCCACTTTCTTTTCGTAGCCCGAATAGGCGTGAACCACGTACCAACGCTTAGACATTCTCCACCTCTAGCCGATAGCCAGCGAAACCAACCAACCCAGCAAGGAATCTAAGCCCCACAAGATCAGCGATGTCACCAACACAAATACAACAACAATAAATGTTGTCTGAGTAGCCTCTTGACGTGTCGGCCACACTACTTTTCTAATTTCCGTTCGCGCTTCTTTTGCAAGCTTCCAGAACGCAGCCCCTTGTGCAGTCTGAACCGCAACAAAGATGGCAACGCCAGCAATAACCAGCAAACCCAATACCCTGTATAAGAGGGATTGATCAGCGTAATAGACATTCCCGCCAACAGCGGCAACAATTAACAGCAATACGATCAGCCACTTAAGGCCATCTAAACTACCGCTCTGTGCATTTGTATTTGCGTTCATAAAATGTAAGACGCCCTTTGTGCAGCCGTGGCCGCTTGTTCTATACCTTTTAAATACGTATAAAGTGCCGCCTCGCACATCTAATGACTTAGCGAAGTAACACTTTATAAATAATGGCAGGCCAGGAGGGACTCGAACCCCCAACCACCGGTTTTGGAGACCGGTGCTCTACCAATTGAGCCACTGGCCTGTAACCATCGAGATCCACGTAACCATCCCGACGTCAAACCTAAACCAACTAACAACCGTGAAACTTTCAGGCCTCAAGGCCACCACCAGCACTGCAATAAAAGCAGAGCCAATGTAACAATATGGAGCTCATAACCGGATTTGAACCGGTGACCTCTTCCTTACCAAGGAAGTGCTCTACCGACTGAGCTATATGAGCACATCTTGTAATTGGAGCGGGTAGCGGGAATCGAACCCGCATCATCAGCTTGGAAGGCTGAGGTTCTACCATTGTACCATACCCGCTTATACACCCATTTAACCAGTAGCATTAGTCACTGCAATAAATGGTGGTGGGGGGTGGATTCGAACCACCGAAGCTTGCGCGTCAGATTTACAGTCTGATCCCTTTAGCCACTCGGGAACCCCACCACAGGAAGCAAGTTAATAAGCCAGTTTTTCTAAATATCCAGAATCGGATATAAAAATCGACAAGCAAACACCAACCTCTACCAAGAGCCGTCACCAGAACGACTTCTAAGTACTCGTATTTTAAAGGAAAAATGGAGCTGGCGAGAGGAGTCGAACCCCCGACCGGCTGATTACAAGTCAGCTGCTCTACCTACTGAGCTACGCCAGCCATATTCTCATTTTCAACGAGGCGGGCATTCTAGTCGAAGTTGTCGGCGGACGCAATCTTATCGCAGTAATTTTTACGTCTTTCAAGGCCTTCACTTCCCTGAATGATTTTCTCCCAGAGAACATCTGAAAGTTTACCGGACCCCGCCTCGTCAAATATGAGCCAAAATTCCGTATCAACACGTACAATTTCTCTGATGGCGGGACTATATCCTTGATCACTACGCATTTTCATAACACTGTCGGCCCGGTCTTTCTGGGTGAAAAATCCCAAAGAAATACCATTTGTCCGCTCTCCCTCAGTGATCAAAAAACTGTCTATTTTTTTTGACTGCAGCTCACGCAACAATTTTATCGCAGCCTTTCGGGACACTTCCGGCGGCAAATAGACCCAATAATCTGACTCTGCAGGGATATCAACAGATTGAAGCTGCAGGGAAATATCCATTGCCGACAGGCGACTCATAATCTGCCTGGCACTGATCTCTTCTTTAAATGGGCCAATTTGCCAGCAAACCGCAGACGGCTCTAGCACAGCTGGTACTGCGGTCGGGGATAATGCCGGTATTTCGTTCGCCTGCAAACCCGCTCCCGACTCATGCAATGGACTTCCAACGGGTGGCGCACCATATTCAGACAACAGCGTTAACTTTGCACCGCCATTACTACCGCCATATCTCGCTGAATCTGGCGCCGCTGCCAGATCCGCATCAGGCAATAGGTAATTTTGCCAAAGAAAATATATGCCATTACACATCAACAAAACAATTAGAATCCAGCGCACGCTAGTTGCATCCTATTAATAATTCACCAAGAAAAGCCATTAGGGTAACACCCACCGCAGACCATCCAATACCAACTCCGGCACAATTGTGACATTTGGCAACATTGACGATGGCAGGTTTTTCCAAATTGCATCGGCGTCTCCACCCGTTAGCAGTATGGCAAAACCCTCGGGAATTTTCCTGCCCGCCTGCTCGATAGCAACGATTGCCGCACCAACCTCCGCCGCCACGACCCCCGCGTATACAGCACTAGCCGTATCAACGCCAAACTCAACACCATAATCATTGTTGTGCAGACCAAACCGCACTCCACCGGTTTCAGCCAGCAAACTGGATTTCATCAAACGCATGCCTGGAACGATATAGCCGCCAGCGTGCTTTCCATTAGCCATCACTAAGTCCGCAGTTAACGCACTACCCGCATCCAATACCAACACTGGCCCATGACAACGATTATAAGCCGCGATCATCGCAAGCCAACGATCCACTCCCAACCGACCTGCATCCGCATAAGAATTCTCGACACCTGCGGCCCTCTGAGACGCACTGGCAAATTCAACTTCCAGCCCAATCCCCGCTAAAACTGCAGTCAATTTTTCGTTTACGCTCGCCACTGCCACACTGGATACTTTGACCCGGTCAATATCTAACAGCGTCGTCAATTCGTCAAACCCGTCGCTACAAGCAAACGCTCCGCGGCTCTGCACCAAACCCTCGTCAACGATCCGCCATTTACAACGCGTATTACCAACATCACACTCAAGTATCACTGTAGCGCTAACTCCTGGCTCTCAAACTTACTTCACCGCCACTAAACGTCCTCACACCAGAGCTCGTTTCAACCAATACCGCACCCGACTTATCAACACCCACTGCCCTGCCAATAACAGACTCATCACCCAATAACATTGCAACTTCACGCCCCGCATAAGCGTCCAGCGCCAACCAGCGATCACGGTATGATGAAAACCCCTGCCGCTCAAAATCCGACAACAACGGTATTAACTCGTTGAGTATTAGTGCCAGTAGTTGATTCCGATTGGCCGCGTCGCGATTAATCTCTTTGATATCTATCCAGGGCTGGTCGATATCTGCCGCCGAGGGCATATTGACGTTTAAGCCAATCCCGACTACAACCCGACAAGGGCCCGCAAGATCGCCAGCCACCTCCAAAAGTATTCCTGCAAGCTTGCGTCCTTGACAGAGTACATCGTTGGGCCACTTTAGCTGAACGCCGTTCACACCCGCGCGATTTAGCGCCTCAACCACGGCAACACCAACCGCTAAACTCAAACCTTCAAGAGCAGCAGCCCCTTCGACAAATTCCCATACAACCGACATATATAGATTGCTGGCATACGGACTTGCCCACGCCTTACCCCGACGCCCCTTACCGGCAGTTTGTTGCTCCGCGGTACAAACATACCCACAAGCACCAGCCATAGCTTGGTTTAGCGCTATAACGTTGGTAGAGTCCACAACATCCCGAACATCGAGACCTGATACCAGCTCCGAAACCTGCGGTAATAATGATTCACGTATCACCCCGCCATCGATCAAATCAAGCCCGCCGGGAATTCGATAACCTTTTCCTTTAACCGACTCCAATGGGATACCTAGGTCCTCAACCTTTTTTAACTGCTTCCAGATTGCGGTCCGGGAAACACCAAATTGATCGCCAAGTACATCTCCAGAATGGAACTGGCCGTCTGACAGTGTTGATAATAACGTTTTGAACATCGTTTATGCGCCTAATTTTTTTCAGCGAAGATGATAACAAAGATAACAGACCCGGACGCTACGGCCGGAAGTGTTTCGCCAAATAAAACTACATAATTGATTGAAATAATGGATGGAGTTACCATTCTGTCCATTTTCGACCGCCCATAAAAAACCCCAGCAAGTTACCCTGCTGGGGTTATCTATTTGAA
>JBALTE010000024.1:0-14397 GCA_036963965.1 Oceanicoccus sp.
TTTTTACCGAGTTCCCGAGCCTTGGGGTTACCGTTTTCGAAATAGAGCCATGCAAGATTGTTTAATGCAATGAGATTGTTCGGGCTCAGGCTGAGGGCTTTTTCATACAGGTCCATGGCTTCTGCTACGTTGCCTTGTTGCTGTTGCTGTGTAGCTTTGATGATCAGCGGGGCGGGGCTTTGGGGAATTAGCCGTTGCCATTCGTCGATAAATAACTGTGCTTGATCCTTGTTGTTATTCGCCGTTAGGGCGTCGTATAACGAAGTTGCGATGCTGTTGTTGGGTTTTATCTGCCAGGCAAGTCGTAGATGACGAATAGCCTCAGACCATTGCTGTTGTGCTGCGTATATTTGTCCTTTCAGATAGTCGGCTAGTGGCGAGTCGGGAACAAGGGTTCTGATTTTTTTGGTCACTTGCTCGGCCTGACTGTAACTGTTGGCGGCGAGTTCAATGATCACCAAGTCGGTAAGCAAGGTTGTGTTATCGGTGTCAATATCTATGGCTTTTAGCAGTTTGGATTTAGCCTTGTTCAAGTCGTTAGCGGCTGCCAATTGCTTGGATAAACCTCGATAGAGACTCACTGCGGTTGCGTTAACGTAAGCGTTTTCACGAGTAGTTACCAGCGCCTTGTCGATAAATTGTTCCGCCAGCTCGGCGTTATTACCGCGAGCATAAAATTCAGCAAGTATCGCCGCCAAAATGTAGTTGTCGGGTTCAGTTGTCGCAGTTTTATTTAGTTCATCGATGATATCAGCGCCTTGCTGCCTGGCTTCAAAGCTGGATATCAAACCTTTATAGGCAATGGTGTTGTTTTTATCAATGGCGATAACGTCTCGAAAATGCCGCTCTGCTTGCTGCCACTGTTTATTAGAAAAGTTCAGCTGCCCCAGCCCCAACATGGCCTGGGTGTTATTACTATCGACTGCGACTGCTTTTGTTAAAGACTTTTCAGCGCCGGCTAAATCGTTGGCGGCCACGTTAACTTTGGCCTGTTGTATATAACCGTCTGCATTGTCCGGGTTATTTTGAACAAAAGTTTCTGCGAGTTGTTGCGCCTGCGCCAGGCTTTGGTTGCTTAACAGTGCATCGATATAAACACGAAAGGCTTCATTGTCAGCCGGGTTTTTTTCCAGTGCGGTTGTCAGTTGGGCATAGGCCTGCTGTAATTTTTGGATGGCAATAAAGTGTCTTGCCAGCACGCTACGTAACTGGGATTTTTCTGGATCTAAAGCGAGTGCTTTTTGCAGGGCGACTGCCCCTTGTTGGTCTTTCACATTGGTGGTTAACAGCGCCAGTCCGTAGATGGCATTAATGCCGGCATCGTTCGGCTGGGTCTTTAATGCTTCTTGCAGTAGTGCTATAGCTTTGTCAGATTGGCCCAGTCTTAGCTGCGCCATAGCCGCTGAACTGATCACGTTTGAAGAGGCAATTTCAGGGTCAATGTTTTGTTCCAGCAGTGCCCCTGCTTTGGTCATATCGCCCTGCTGGTAGTTGATCATACCCAGCAACATGCCGCTGACACTATTATTGGGGTATTGTTCATAGAGTTTCAACAACAGTTGTTCGGCCTCATCGAGCTCACCGGCTTGATACAGCGCCATAGCCTGGTTGAGGGTTTGTTTTGCCTGGTGCCCTTCCGGGTTGGCTTCAGCGAGCAGTCGGGTATAAATTAATGCTTCGGTGGTGCGACCCTGTTGCGTCAGAGTTTCTGAAAGCTGCTGTAATACACGTGTTTTGAGCGGCGTGATAATGTCGGTTTGTGGCAGATAAGTCAGTGCATCCGTGAGGAAGCGTTCGGCATCGTCGAGATTATTTTCAATGTAGGCTGTTTGCGCGCGCAAATGTAATAACTCAGAATTTTGACTGTTGTCGATCAGCAGTTGCGAGAGTAATTTTTTTGCGCGGGCTATATTGCCGTTGATCAAGTCGATTTGTGCCAGGCTTAATTGTGCGTCAATATAATTTGGGCTTTGCGTCGCTATCTGAACCAGGGCATCGCGTGCCTGATCAAATTGCTGCTCGGCAATATACACTTTTGCCTGCAATAGGGCGTATTGCTCTCTGTCTTTATCACTGCTGTTGTCAGTAGCCGTATCAAGAAGTTGCTGGGCAGAATTGAACTTGCCGCTAAGAACATAGGCTTCAGCCAGTGGCAGTGTGGCTGCAGAATCTTTTCCGGCCAGTGGCTCCAATATCTCGATAGCACTTGCAGAGCTGCCAATATCGTTATAGATGGCGGCGAGGGTAATATAGCCATCGGAGCTGGCTGGAGAATATTTGATAACGTTGCGAGCTTCAATGATGGCTGCCCTGAATTGCCCTTGTTTAATATACGAGTTGGCAGTTTTTTGATGGATCTCTGCTTGCTTGGTATTGTCTTCCTGAGTGTTGTCAGCGCAGCCGCTGATAAGTGCCAACATCGCGATAACAGGGATTACCCAGTGGCTGATGCGTTTGGATACTAGAGGTTTTCGCGCTGCAAGAGCGCCCCATGATGTTATGTGTTTTTGCAATGTGGTGAACATAGTGGTCCTTGCGCTAACGGCGTCCGTGCCCGTAGCAAAATTAGTGTTGGGTTTAAATGACGATATCGTATTTTTTTACCAGGTCATAGAGTGTTGGCCGGGTGATGCCGAGCATTTTTGCCGCTGAAGAATAATTGCCATCAGTGACAGAAAGAGCCTGTTTTATTGCATATTTTTCTGCATCTTGCCGCACATGACGCAGGTTAATAGACAGCTCTTCGGTGGCGCTAATAGCGAGGTCTTCAGGCGTTAATTGTTTGCCATCACACATAATAATAGCGCGTTTTATTTTATTCTCCATTTCCCGAATATTACCAGGCCATGGGTATGACTCAATCGCGGTGGCGGCTTCAGTAGAGAAGCCAGTCACTTTACTATTAAGGTCTGGAGCCATGTTTTCGAGAAAATAGCGCGCCAGTAATATTTTATCACCCTGTCTGTCGCGCAGTGGTGGTATGTTGATGACTATTTCGCAAATTCGGTAATACAGATCTTCCCGAAAAGTGCCCTCGGCTACCATTGCATCCAGGTTCTTATTGGTTGCGCAGATAACCCTGACATCGACTGGAATTTCAACCCGGCCACCCACGCGTTCTATGGTGCGTTCTTGTAAAAACCGCAACAATTTTGCTTGTAACGGCAAGGGCATGTCGCCAATTTCATCGAGAAAAAGTGAGCCATTTTGTGCCGTTTCAATTTTCCCCAGAGTTTGTTTGTTGGCGCCGGTAAAGGCGCCTTTTTCGTAGCCAAACAGCTCACTCTCCATCAAGTTTTCTGGCACGGCGGCACAGTTTATAGCCACAAAACGGTGCTCGTTCTGGGGGCTTAGTTTATGCAGGGCTTTGGCGAGAACTTCTTTACCGGTTCCGCTATCGCCTAAAAAGGTGCAGGTTACCGAGGTGGGGGCAATTTTTTCGATTGTTTTACAAATTTGCAGCATTGTCGGGTCTGATGCAATGACGCCCGCTAATGGTGAAGAATGGGCAGTCTGCAGATTGCGGTTTTGTTCTTCCAGATTGAACATGTGATAAGCGCGCTGCACAATCAAATCCAGTGTTCCGGTATTAATCGGTTTCTGGTAGAAGTCGTAAGCACCCATGGCGACAGCTCGCACTGCGTTTTCATAATCGTGATTGCCGGTGACAACAATGATCTTGGTGTTGGGCGACAGGCTACTGATTTCCTGAACGGATTTAAAGCCTTCTTCAACGCCTTCTTCATCTGGTGGTAGCCCCAGATCTTGTAAGACTACCTCCGGTTCATGCTGACGAACGGCAGCTATGGCGCTTTCACGATCGCCGGCAATTACCACGTTGTATTGATCAAAGTGCCAGCGCAGTTGGCTCTGTAATCCAATGTCATCTTCTACGATAAGAAGGGTTTTTACGTTACTGTCGTTACTCATATAGTCCTTTAGATTTACACTGCACTGGCAGGGATAGTAATGGTAAACGTGGTGCCTTCACCAACAACACTCTCAACCTCTACTCGTCCGCCAAGGCCTGCGACAAATTCTCGAGTTTGATACACGCCTATACCCATGCCTTTACCGGACTTGGTGGTATCAAAAGGCTTAAAAAGTCGGTTTTGGATAAAGTCATTATCCATACCGGCACCATTGTCTTCCACGGTGATAATGGCATTTTTATCGGCTTCACGTAAAGTGACGTCGACAAAACCGCTGGAAGCGGTCGCTTCTTGAGCGTTTTTTATAATATTGGCCAATATCATGATTAAGTGATCGCGGTCGGCATCAATTTTCACTGATTGATTTTCCAATCGAAGTGATGGCGACGGGCGGTTTTCCTGACATTTTTTCACCGCTTCGATCAAAATTTTATGCAGTTGTAAGCTCTCAACCTCGGTGGTTTCCTGTTGCTGGAGCTTTCGTAACAAATTGCTCATACGGCCGACTGAGTTGTCGATGGTTTTGATCGCGTCTTCTACAAATGCCGGGTTCTCTTTGTGTTTGGCGGCGTTTTCAACAACCAGCGCCTGTTGTGCAATCAGGTTCTTCAGATCATGCATGATAAAGGCGGTTAGCTTATTAAAGGCGTCAAATTGTTGTGCCCGGGCTAACTGTTCTGAGGCTTCGTGGCGGTCGAGGTAGCTGGCCACCTGGCGCCCCACTGTTTTTAGCAAGTCCAGGTCTTCCCAGGTAAGAGAGGCATCGGTGCGAGGTTCACTTAAAATGATAAACCCCAGTAGTCGTTGTTCGGTTAATAGCGGAAGCACCAGCCATTTGTTGGGAATGGATTTCACCCATTCTGGTAAGCGTTTGTTGATGTCTTCAGGAAAGTTAGGGAGGCTGGTGTGAGTAGAGAACACCCACTCCTGTTCCTGCATGGTTCTGCAAAAGGGTGTGTCCGTTTTTTCACAATGGCTGGCATCGGGCAGTGGCATGCCTAAAGCTTTTACCGGGCGATAGAAGCCGTTGTCTTCCAGCCACAGGCAGCCGCCTTCACTTTTAAAGATAGAAGCAACTACCATAATCGCCCGCTCATTAAAGTCTTCACTGGTATTGCCATGAGTGAGGGAATTGATTAGATGTAACCACTCTTTACGGTAGTCGTATTTGTGGCGGAAAAAGTTTTTGTTAATCCATACATTGACTTTGGAGCGAATAGTAGTGGAGCCAAACAGGGCTAATATTGAGACAAGGGCCCCAAACAGAATTGCTATTTGGACAACATTGCCCCAACGACCGCCATATAGCTGTACGTAATAGCCGCCAATAGCAATTAACGCCAGAAAACCTCCAGCCACTGAAATACTGGTGGTGTAGAAGGCTACCGGCCGCGAAACAGAAAAAATCGCCCTTCTGGGGTTTTGTCTTGCTACGGTAAAGGCGCCGATCGTCATTAATAAGGCCGCTAGTCCATTGACCGCACCACGGGATTGCCAAAGTCCCATATCAATTTCGTTAAAAATCAGGCTGTAGGAAAACAGATAGATGTCGTAGGAAAATAATGCACCGGTACAAATACTGACTAATTTCATTATCCGCTGCTGTCGCGCATTGCGATAGAGCTGCTCTACCGCCACTAGCCCGGCGATCGCCAAAAACAGGCTATTCCATATCAACAAATTACTGTCTTTTAACAGCGGGTGTTTCAATACGATTAACGTAATGATAAGGATAAAACTGAACAGCCATGTGCTATGGAGCGTAATGCGAAAGGTTCTTGGCAGCAGTTGGGAGGTAGCAAATTGAAGGGATATTATCAGCGCAACAATCCAACTGGCATATCGCAGTGTCTCTAATAACAATAAGCCTTCACGTGGGAGGGTAAAATGTTGATAGTTGGCGGCAATGGCAAGGTGCCATAGCAGCGAGCATAGACCGGCAAAGACCAAAAAGGGATGAACAAGCTTCTGTTTGCAAAGGTATGCCAGCGTCAGAATTAAAGCGACAAAACATGCGCCTCCACCCAAATAGCTTATGTAGGCAATATAATTTTCATCCATAGGAAATTGGTTCTAATACTTGCCGGTTTAGTGGAATACAGTTCGGTTTCGGTAGTGAAATAATAGGCGCTATTTGCAGGAATACCGATTTATTTTAATGGTATTCCTGACAAAAGTGGATTACTTCTCAGATGGTGACTCACTGGGGTTGTTCAGGCGGCCCAGAACATTGCTCAGTGCCCGATCAAATAGCTGGCCACTGTCCAAAACGGCTGCTCGTCCTGCCTGCAAATCAACAGCGAAGTCTTTGCGCTGTTTTTCCAGTGCTTTGAACCCGAATCGATTGACGAATACATAGGTGTCGGTCTGTTCAATCCTGGATGCCAGTTTACAGCGAGTGATTTTTCCGGTTTTGTTATCTGCATATGAAAGCCAGGCGTGTAGAGGGATTTCTTCTGCTTTGCGAATAAAGTCATAGGTAAGCTGTTTATAGCGAGCTTGTTGGCGTTCAACCCCGGTCATATCTTTCCAGGATTTACTGCCGCTACCGGGCGTGTGCCCGAGTTCTCTTGCTTGCTCGGCGGTCAGTGGACGTATCTTCGGTGCATCCGTTGACTCGCTGTGCAGCAGGCCGAGGGTTTCCTCGATTTTTGCGAGTGTATCGGCCGCTTCTTCGCGGGTGGCTGAAATTTTTTCCAGACTGCTGCCAATGCGGGTGAGCAGGGCAGGTCTGATTTTTTCCAGTCGCTCGAGTGATTTTGCGTCCGTCTGTTTTTGACTGGCCCAGGACAGATCGTCTATCAGCTGTGTTGCATCAATCCATTCGGGGCTCTCATCACCATGTTTCAGGTGAGTCATCACCAGGTAGTTGAGCCAGTGCTCAGTCAAAAATTGGCTGATTGCTTCCGGCAGCGATGTGGATTTGAGTTTTTCAAACATGGCTTTTTGCGCCATGCGTTTTGCCTGCCTGGTTTTGGCTTGTCCTTCGGCCAACTGTTCCGTGCGTTTTTCTACAACCGAGGACTTGCGGTCTGTTTGTTCAATAAACAGTTGCAACTCATTGTACTTGGCCGTGAAAACATTGTTGTCGTCTTCATATTGCTCGTTAATTTCATGGGTGATTTTTGTAATCACATCGTACAGACGGTCTTTTTCCGGTTGCGATGAATCGTCCCAGCCAATACTGGCTTCGGCAATGGCGTTAATAAGCTTTCTTGTTGGGTGCGAGCCGTCGCTAAAGAAGGCTTTGTCATGCAGGGCAATTTTTAACACCGGAATTTGTAAGCGGCTAATCAGTGCCTGAATAGGTACCGGCAAATTTTTATCGTCGAGCACAAAGTCAAAGAACATCGCCACCAGGTTAATCACGTCGTCGTCAGGTTGATGAAGTGCGCGTTCTGGTTCCTGACCGTGGCTCGACAATATATCGTTGATGATATTGCGTATGCCGTTGAGTTTCAGTTCTTCATCGGACAGCGGTGCTGTTGGAATGTGTTGGGTAGCGTTGAGCAGTTGTAACAGTTCCTGATTTTGTAGTACCGGGCCCGGGTTGGCTGCATAAGGCGTGTAGTTGGGAATAACGCGAGAAAGAACCTCTGGAGAATACTGTCGAATAGAAGCAAATAGTCTGCCGAGTTCAGCAAATTCTACTTCAACGTTTTGCGGTGTTTGTGGTGATAAAATGTCATTAACGGCCTGGTCTGCCGCCGTTGGTAAGGATTGTTTTTTCCCGCCTGACTTCGACTTGGCGTAATCCCGTGTGTTGGGAAGGATGCCCGCTTCAATTAACAGGTTGTTAGATGCGGTATAAGCTGTTGTCAGTTTTGAAACCACTAGTCGATCAAATTGTTTGAATACAATGATGCGAGCCTTAATATTAAGGTCAAGAGTTTTGCAGGCGTCGGCGAAATAGTGGCAAATTTGATTAGGGTCAAGCGGGTTATTTTTTTCGGTAACGGTAATTCCCGGCAACAAGTAGTCCAGTCGCAGGTTCAGGTGATAAAGACTTTCCTGACAGTTAACTCTCGCTTTGTTGACCATACTGGTCACTGCAACAGTCTGCTCCAGCACATCATTTTTAACCAGACTCAAACTGCCGTTTTGGTTTTCTACATCTGTGGGTTCATTTTTTGGCGTCACATTTGCCATTAAGTCGTGGAACCCGCCTTCAATTTCTGAACGGAAAGCCGCAATAACGCCATCCTTTTTCAAGCGCACTTCTCGCATCGATTCAAAATAGAGATTTTGCTCAGTATTGCTGGCTGAGCGGCTGGAAAGGTCAAAAAATAGGTCGTCGCAGGCGCTAAACAGGTTTTCCAGATGCGCCAGCAGGATAGAAATTGAATTGTCTTTGGTTTGCCGCAATAACACCGGTAAATTCCTTTGTCGGGCGTCGTTAGGAACTGCTTTAATAAGATCAGTTTCTTTTTTCATCATAGTCCAGTCATACAGTCCAGCTTTATGGTTTAGCGATATAGTTTAGTCATATAGCTAAGCCTGAGCATGACCTGCTTTAAACCTTGCGTTCAAATGACATTCTATTCATCGCTGAATAATTCCTTGCGTGAGACCTTGCGGGTATTAACTATTGTCGACTTAAGTTGTTGAATAGTAAGCAGAAGAGTCGCGAATATCTGCTGAATCGACGAAAAATACCTCAGTCTTGCAGGGTTTACTTAGACCAATTTAAAAGAATTTTTGTCGGCTGTAAAGTTGTTCGACAGATGAGGCTAAAGAGATCAGTCGATAACCAGTTCGACATAGTCAGATGTGTCACTCGACAAGCCTGCAATATCCAGCGTTGCGATGGCAAAATAGTAGGTTCCAGCAGTGAGATTGGTGATGGTTGTTTCCACGGTATTTGGGTTTGTAATGGACACAACCTGGTCGTTTTGTTGGTCGCTACCGTCTTTGAAATAGTATATCTCATAGCCGTTGATTTCTGAAAACAGTAAAGCGTCACCGTTTTCTCGGGTGGTTGGCGCCACCCAGGACAGCGTAATATCGACGGTTTTAGCGGAAGGAGTGCTGGTGTTAGACGTACCATCGGAAACAGCTGATTGGCTCGATGAGCCTGAGCTGCTGCCACCGCCACCGCCACCGCCACCACCACAGGCGATCAGGGTTGATGAAATCAATACCGTAGCGATTAGTTTTAAAAAACTGTCCATAGTAGGAGTTCTGGTGGCTCTTTTGATATTATTGTTATTGTCGGAGTTTATTGGTGCTATATCAACCCCCATCGATACCTTACCGATAAATTTGAGAGCTTGTTCACACTTTGACGAGACGTTGGCTATGTATTTCTATCAGCAGCCAGCGTCGCCAGTCGAATTAGTCCTGATTTGTAGGCTGTGTCTTTGGCGTTGTTAATACAGGATATTGCTTGTTTACTGCACTTCATTGCCGCCTCTTTGGTATAGGCCAGAGCGCCGCTTTGTTTTACTATTGAAATAACCTCTTCGATATCCTGGTTGGTTTTGTTTTCGATAGCGTTGCAGATCAATTGTGCCTGCTGTTGTGAGCCGTTTTTCATCGCGTAAATCAATGGCAGGGTGGGTTTTCCTTCGGCGAGGTCATCCCCTACATTTTTGCCCATGTCGGCAGCGTTACCCTCATAGTCGAGTACGTCGTCAATTAACTGGAATGCAGTGCCCAGATTGAGGCCATATTGATAGTATTTGTCGATAGTGGCTTGGTCTTTATTCGCCAAAATAGCTCCACCTGCTGTGGCGGCTGCAAATAATACCGCTGTTTTGTTGGTGATAACCTCGAAATACTGCTTTTCAGTAGTGGTGGGGTCGCCGGCTTTGGTGAGTTGTAATACTTCGCCTTCGGCAATGGTATTGGTGACATCCGCTACCAGCTTCATTACCTCCATATTACCAATGGATACCAGTAGCTGGAATGCCCGGCTATAGAGGAAGTCACCAACTAGCACGCTCGGCGCGTTGCCCCATTCTTCATTGGCGGTGGGGCGCCCCCGGCGCAGGGAAGACAGGTCGACAACGTCATCGTGTAATAGGGTGGCGGTGTGAATAAATTCGATAACGGCGGCCAGAATGATGTGATTCTGATTGAGGTTGTCATTAGCACCACCGGATAACAGTGCCAGCATGGGGCGCATGCGTTTACCGCCGGCATCAACAATATAGTGGCCAATGTTTTCGACCAGCGGTACATTGGAGTGAAGTTGCTTGATAATTAGCTGATCGACGTCGTTGAATTCTGTAGCGACTGTGCTGCGAACCTGTTGCATTAACTATTGCTGCCCGATAGTTGGATGATGGGTTGTGATGGATGGCGATTATCGCCGCTGGAACAGCATGCTATGATTCGCCTTGTTCTGTGTCAAGCCACTGTTGGTGGGTGTTTGACTCGATTGCTCTGTGTTAACGTGCAGTGGAAAAGGGCTTGTTATCGCCGCTTAACTACCGTAGAATGCGCCTCCCGAAATCCGAACCTGTCTCTATTGTTTTCGAGATTGTTTTGGTGCCTGGACTTGTTCCGGCTAACTGTAAAAAGTGGCTGGCCGATCGTTCCAAACTGCAAGCAGGCCAATTAGTGGAGTAATACTATGTACGCTGTGATTGAAAGTGGTGGTAAGCAACACCGTGTTATAGAGGGTGAAACCCTTAAGTTAGAAAAAATTGAAGTCGCCACCGGTGAATCAATAGAGTTTGATAAAGTATTGATGGTTGGTGAAGGTGAAGGCGTTAAAATTGGCGCTCCTTATGTCGATGGTGGCAAGGTAACTGCTGAAGTTATTGCCCAGGGTCGTCACAAGAAAATTAAAATCATGAAGTTTCGTCGTCGTAAGCATTCGATGAAACAGGCTGGTCATCGTCAGTGGTATACTGAAGTTAAAATTACCGGCATCAACGGTTAAGCGAGGAGATTAGTAATGGCTCACAAGAAAGCAGGTGGTAGTACTCGTAACGGCCGCGATTCCAATAGTAAACGTTTGGGTGTTAAGCGTTTCGGTGGTCAGGAAGTGTTGGCAGGTAATATACTGGTTCGTCAGCGTGGCACACGATTCCATGCTGGTAACAATGTTGGTCTTGGTGTAGATCACACATTATTCGCTAAAGCGGACGGTGTTGTTAAATTTGAAGTAAAGGGGCCAAAAAGCCGTAAATATGTGAGTATTGTTAGCGCATAAGTCGGGTTTTTGAGTTTTAAAAAGCCTCGTCCTGTGACGGGGCTTTTTTATATCTGCCTATTTATAAATCGGTTAGCTTTTTAACGCTGTTAACAGGGCGGCTATCGACTAAAATGAATGTGCAGCGTTGTAAATCAAGTAGAGAGCACGATGAAATTTGTAGATGAGGCCAGTATTAAAGTTCAGGCGGGCCGGGGTGGTAACGGCAGTCTTAGCTTCCGTCGAGAAAAATACATCGCCAAGGGTGGTCCTGATGGTGGTGATGGTGGTGATGGTGGTAGCGTTTGGCTGCAAGCAGATTATGCGGTAAACACCATGGTCGACTACCGTTTTCAGCGCCATTATGAAGCCGAAAGTGGTAAGCAGGGGCGTGGTAGAGATTGTACTGGCAGGGGTGGTGACGACCTGACATTGAATGTTCCCGTTGGTACCACAATCATTGATGAAGATACGCAGGAAGTGCTGGGTGACTTGGCTAAACATGGCCAGCGAATAAAAGTCGCCCAGGGTGGTTTTCATGGTCTAGGCAATGCGCGATTTAAGTCCAGCACCAATCGTGCGCCTCGGCAGACATCTCCCGGCTCTGACGGCGAATTTCGCAGCCTTCAATTAGAGCTAAAAGTATTGGCCGACGTCGGCTTACTGGGCTTACCTAACGCCGGTAAATCGACATTTATTCGTGCGGTTTCGTCTGCCAAGCCTAAAGTGGCGGGTTACCCCTTTACTACCTTGGTGCCGAATCTGGGGGTGGTCAAAGTACAGGCGCATCGCAGTTTTGTCATTGCAGACATTCCCGGGCTTATTGAGGGGGCGTCAGAAGGTGCCGGTCTTGGGGTGCGGTTTCTTAAACATCTGACTCGAACCCGTCTACTGTTACATATTGTTGATATGGCGCCTTTTGATGGCACTGATCCGGCGACGGCGGTTAAATCAATTGTTAAGGAGCTTGAGAGATTTAGCCCTACCTTGCATCAGCGAGACCGTTGGCTGGTTTTGAACAAAATGGATTTGCTGCCTGAAGATGAGCGCGAAGAGCGTTGCAAGCAGGTGGTTGAAGCGCTGAATTGGACCGGCCCGGTATACGCCGTTGCGGCGATTAGCCGGCAAGGTGTTGAGCCGATATGCGGCGACATTATGAATTATCTCGAAGAGCGTCGCGAGCGAGAAATGGATGACCCGGAATTGGCTGCCGTAGAATCTGATATTCAAAGCAGGATGCAGGAAGAGTCGCGCTTGCGTATTCAAGAGCTTGCCGCCGTCAGAAAAGCGGCAAGGTTATTGGCGGCTGAGCGGGGCGAAGAGTTCGATGGCGACAGTGATGACGACTGGGAAGATGATGACGACGTTGAGGTCGTTTACGAGCCCTAGTACGTTCAGGTGACCAAAAAATCATGACCGCACGACAAAATTTGCAGCACACCCGGCGCTGGGTGGTGAAAATAGGCAGCGCTTTGCTGACCGCTGATGGCAAGGGCCTCGACTCAGTTGCTATTGCTGACTGGACACGTCAAATAGCTGTGCTGAGAGAACGTGGCATTGAACTGGTGTTGGTGTCTTCTGGCGCAGTGGCCGAGGGTATGAGTCGCCTGGGTTGGCGTAATCGACCTCACGCCCTGCATCACCTGCAGGCTGCCGCGGCCGTTGGCCAAATGGGGCTGGTGCAGGCTTATGAGTCGTGCTTCCAGCAATTTGGTTTACATACTGCACAGATTCTTTTAGGTCACGATGATATATCCGCGCGTGATCGCTACCTTAATGCTCGAAGTACCCTCACAACACTGTTGGAATTGGGTGTTGTTCCGGTCGTGAATGAAAACGATACCGTTGTCACGGAAGAAATACGGTTCGGAGACAATGACACTTTAGCCGCGCTAGTCGCTAATCTTATTGATGCGGACGTGTTGGTTATTTTAACGGACCAGCAGGGCTTGTTCGACGCCGACCCCAGAACCAACCCCAATGCAAAACTGGTGACCGAAGCGCTGGTCAGTGATGATCGCCTTGAGGGTATGGCGGCTGGCAGCAGTGGTATTTTGGGACAAGGGGGTATGGCGACAAAAGTAAGAGCCTCCAAACTGGCTGCCCGCTCTGGCGCTAATACCGTGATTGCCGGCGGTAAAGTCGAAGATGTATTACTGGGTATTGCCGCAGGTCAGTCGATTGGCACGTTATTGACGGCTGAGCAGGCGCCGTTGATTGCCCGTAAACAATGGCTGGCTGGTATGTCGAATATCAAAGGCACGGTGCAGCTCGACAGCGGTGCAGTTAACGTGTTGCAACAGGCTGGAAAAAGTTTGCTGCCTGTTGGTGTTGGTGCCGTTAGTGGGCATTTTGATCGGGGTGATTTGATTTGTTGCACCGATAGTGATGGCAGAGAAGTTGCTCGAGGCTTGGTAAATTATCGGTCCGATGAAGTAACGAAAATCATGGGTAAAAGCAGTGGTCAGATTGAGGCCTTACTTGGCTATCAGGGGGATGAAGAGTTAATACACAGGGATAATCTAGTGCTGATGTAGTTTGCCATAAGGCACTTCTTGTACAGTTCTCAGGCACAAAAAAACCGGCACTAGACCGGTTTTTTTAGCGTTGAGCCGTGACGGGCTCTAGCAATAACTACGCAGCAAGTGCTTTTACTTGAGCATTAAGGCGGCTCTTATGACGAGAGGCCTTATTTTTGTGAAGAATGCCTTTGTCTGCCATGCGATCGATGACTGGAACCGCAGCGTCATACGCTTTTTTGGCTTCTTCTGCGTTTCCGCTACCGATAGCAGCGAGAACTTTCTTAATCGATGTACGTACAACAGAGCGTAAGCTGGTGTTGTGTTGACGACGCTTCTCAGATTGGCGAGCGCGCTTTTTGGCTTGTGGTGAATTCGCCATTGTTTAAATCCTGACTGTAGGTGATCTTCCGCAGGTAATGAACAAAAACGGAAGCTAAAATTTGAGAGGCGAGATTATTCCCTGTTCGGGCGGTTATGTCAACACTTACTCTCGCCGGAATTACCAACTATTGTCGGTGAGTTGACTGAAAAATATGGTTAAGCTACTCGTAATCATTTATACGGTAGCTGGTGAAACCTATATACGGTAATTATAAAGCCTATGAAACGCATAATTCAGTTTTTTGTAATATGGACGGCAGTGTCATCATCCTTGGTTTCAGCAGACTGTAAAGAGGCAGTGATGCCTGGTTTGCCAAACCCCGATGAAGCCCGAGAATCAGAGATGTTGCAAGCTGAGCTGGCCGTCAGGCAATACATTGCCGAGCAGGAGCTCTTTCTCGACTGTGTGCACGGTCATCGA
>JBALTE010000025.1:0-13979 GCA_036963965.1 Oceanicoccus sp.
GACAAGAATGAGCTGGCTACGATGGAAAAGAGCGAATAGGCTCTATCTCGAAATAATACTCACCTTTTTTTAAAAGAGGTTGCTGCGGTAATTGCTCTGTTTAGGGCGTCTTCCTTCCTTTTGTATTCTTCCAGTTCAAATTCCAGCCTTTCGAAAATAGGGGGTAAACATCGCCATAAATATGAACAATTTTTGCGGCTTGCATGTAAGCCGTTTTAATTTCAGATAATGTTATCTTTTGTGACATCACAACCCCTTTGGTGATCTTTACGTTTCGTTAGGGGAGGCTGAGAGACAGCAGAATTAATTCACCATCTCTCAGCTTGCATCCCAATCAGTGGGTGGGCTGTATCCAAAAGAAAAAGGCCGCTATTCCTCATTTCGATGGATAGCAGCCCTACCACTATTGAAGCACGGAAACGATTAACATTTCGTTAATAGTTGTTTGCATTTTATTTTATAGAATTCGAAGTAAAAAATGTCCTGCCTTGTTATAAGCCTGTCTGGGCTTGTCTTTTATGTTGTTAAGGCGAGGGCTTCAATCTACCGCGCTTTTGGGGTTCAGAGGCCTATTGGCCTTAGTTGCTCATGCTTCGCTTATATTGTCTCTTGTCGAGCCAAACTGAGCCCTTGTGCCTAGTGTGTTAAAAGGGCTAAGGCAGTATCGATACCAGGATCGCTCTTTTTGTTTAAAAAATAGTATATTTAGGTATTTTAGATACCAAAATAACAAATAATATAAACCTTTTAGTTGATTTGGTTTAAAAAAATTGATATATTGGTAGTATGAATACCGAAAGAGAGTCAAAATTAAACACTCTGCTTGGCACTCAGCCTTCGGGCATAGTGCTCTCTTCGGCATGGTTGACAGAACAGGGCTACAGCCTTGATTTACAAAAGCAGTACAAGAAAAGCCAGTGGTTTGATTCTATCGGCACGGGTGCCCTGATACGCCATGGCGATCAAGTGGACTATTTAGGCGGTATCTATGCGTTGCAGTCCCAGCTAGGCCTCTTTGTGCATCCAGCGGCTAAAACCGCGCTGTCATTGCAGGGGAGAGCCCATTATTTGGAGCTTTCTACCAAGAGGGCACAGCTTTTTGGTGGTAAGGATGAGAGTTTGCCACTTTGGTTTAAAAAGCGTGATTGGGGTTTAAGTGTAGAGAGTAAGTTAACGAGCTTTTTACCACCTGAGCTTGGTTTGGTTGAGATCGACCATAAAAGTTTTAAAGTAAAGATATCCAGTCCAGCGCGCGCGGTGATGGAGTGCTTATATTTAGCGCCAAAGTATCAGCCGCTTATGGAAGTGTTTGAGCTTATGGAAGGCTTGAATAATTTGCGGCCAGCGACAGTACAAAAACTATTAGAAGAGTGCACTTCTGTGAAGGTGAAGCGCCTGTTTTTGTATCTGGCAGATAAAGCAGGCCATGAATGGCTCAGCTATATCAATTTGGATAGGGTTGATTTGGGGTCAGGTAAGCGTGCCATAGTGAGCGATGGCGTTTATGTCTCGAAATACCAGATAACCGTTCCCAAGGCTCTCGATTCAATGAATGGGGAGGCAACGGCATGAATAACGCCTACACGAAACAGGTGAAGCTGCTCTTGGATGTCTTGCCAGAGGTCGCTAAAGAGGCATGTTTTGCCATGCATGGTGGCACGGCAATCAATCTCTTTGTGCGTGATATGCCAAGGCTGTCCGTTGATATCGACTTAACCTACGTTGAAATAGCTGAGCGCAATGAAACGCTGGATGGCATTAATGCAGCCCTTATTCGCATCAAAGAGCGTATCGAAGGTTTGCGGCCATCGATACGCATTCAGCATAAAGAAAATATTTGTAAGCTCCAGCTTGATGAGCGTGGTGTGATGATCAAGATTGAAGTAAATATGGTGGGACGCGGCTTGATCGGTGAGGCTACGAAAGCCCAGCTTTGCGAAGCTGCACAAGAACAGTTTGACGCTTTTTGTGCCATGCCTATTGTGCCGTTGGGACAGCTATATGGCGGTAAGCTTTGTGCGGCGATGGATAGGCAAAACCCAAGAGATTTATTTGATGTAAAGCTCTTGCTTGAAAACGAAGGTTTTACCGATGACATCAAACGCGGGTTTATCTTTGGGTTGGTTGGCAGTAATCGCCCGACCCATGAAATGCTCGCCCCACATTTACTTGATCAACGAATAGCGTTTGAAAACCAATTTGAAGGTATGAGCGCAATAGAATTTAGTTACGATGAATATGAAACCACAAGGCTTCAACTAATCGAAACGATAGAGTCCAGTCTAAATGAAAGCGATAAAGCGTTTTTGCTAAGTCTTACTGGTTTGGAGCCAGACTGGTCGATTTATGATTTTCAGTATTTCCCATCGGTGAGATGGAAACTCTTGAATTTAGAGAAGTTTAAAACGGAAAACCCAGAAACTTACCAGCAGCAATTGAGCGAGCTGGACAAGGTTTTGGCGCAATAATGTATAGCGTGGCGCTTATTCTGTAGAATGGTGCGCTTTTCAGTCCCCCAAGGGGGTAACTTTATAAACAAGTACAAATTTAAGTACAAATTAGGATTTTGAAGGTATGGGTGATAGCAATTTTATCAATGAAATCAACAAGAGACGTACTTTTGCCATCATCTCTCACCCTGATGCGGGTAAAACCACAATAACCGAGAAGTTGCTGTTATTGGGGCAGCTAATACAAGTGGCGGGTACCGTTAAAGGCAAAAAATCGGACCGGCACGCTACCTCCGATTGGATGGGTATGGAGCAGGAGCGTGGGATATCTGTGACGTCGTCAGTTATGCAGTTTCCCTACAAAGGGCGCATGGTTAATTTGTTGGACACACCAGGTCACGAAGATTTTTCTGAAGATACTTACCGCACTTTAACGGCTGTAGACTCGGCGTTAATGATAGTCGACGGTGCCAAAGGTGTGGAGGCCAGAACCATTAAACTGATGGATGTCTGCCGCCTGCGGGATACTCCGATACTGAGTTTTGTTAACAAAATGGATCGTGATATTCGCGACCCCATTGATCTGTTAGATGAAATTGAAGCGGTGCTGTCGATAAAAGGCGCGCCTATCAACTGGCCTATTGGCATGGGTAAAGAGTTTAAAGGTGTATACAACCTTTACACGGATGTGATCCATGTTTTTCGTCAGGGCCAGAGCAATGTGATGACAGATGATATCCAGATTAAGGGTTTGGATAGTGACGAAGCGCGGGAGCTGCTAGGGGTTTACTACGACGACTATGTCGAAGAAGTTGAGTTGGTTCGTGGAGCCAGTCACGAATTTGATGTTGAGCAATATCTGGCGGGCACTTTAACCCCGGTATTTTTTGGTACGGCACTATCCAATTTTGGTGTGCGGGAAATGCTTGATGGTTTTGTTGAGTGGGCGCCACCACCGTTACCTCGCCTTACTGCCACCCGAGTGGTTAATCCCGATGAAAGTGCTTTCAGTGGTTTTGTGTTTAAAATTCAGGCCAATATGGACCCCAAACATCGCGACCGTATTGCGTTTATGCGAATTTGCTCTGGAACCTATCTCAAAGGCATGAAAATGAAGCACGTGCGTATTGCCAAAGACGTGAAAATTGCCGATGCAGTGACTTTTAAGGCGGGTGAAAGGGAGGCTGTGGAAGAGGCAAGCTCCGGTGATATTATTGGCTTGCACAATCACGGGACAATTCAGATAGGGGATACTTTTACCGAAGGCGAGAGCTTAAAATACACCGGCATTCCGCACTTTGCTCCCGAAATGTTTCGTCTGATACGGCTGAAAGACCCGCTGAAGATGAAAGCACTGCAGAAGGGTTTGCAGCAACTTTCAGAAGAGGGTTCAACGCAGGTGTTTATGCCATTGGGAAACTCCAATTTGGTGGTGGGCGCTGTTGGTCAATTACAATACGAGGTTGTCGCTTACCGTTTGAAAGACGAGTACAAAGTTGAAGCCGTGTATGAGCCCGTTAGTGTTTATACCGCTCGCTGGGTGGATTGTGATGATGATAAAAAACTGCAGGAATTCAGGAAGAAGGCGTCAGATAACCTGGCATTGGATGGCGGTGGCCATCTAACGTATCTCGCTCCAACACGGGTTAATTTGCAGTTGATGGAAGAGCGCTGGCCCGACGTGCATTTTCGCGCCACTCGGGAGCACTAAACGCTTTATGCTATCGTCTACTGGCTTGTATTATCTGGGTTTGCCTATGTGGTCTAACCGCCAATGGATTGGTGGTTTGTTTCCTCAGGGGGCAAATAGCAAAAATTTTCTGCGGCACTATTCTTCGGTATTCAGTGCGGTGGAAGGCAACACAACATTTTATGCGCTGCCGAGTGTTGATGTTGTTACGAGCTGGAAAGAACAGGCGCAAGCGGGTTTTCGTTTTAATTTCAAATTCCCGCGTAAAATAACCCATGAAAATTTTTTGCGTTACAGCGGAGTTGAACTGTCAGAATTTCTCAAACGTATTGAACCGTTGGCTGATAATCTCGGCGCATTTATGATCCAGCTTCCGGATAGTTTTGAACCGCGACAGCTAGATGATCTGGATAAGTTTCTAAAGCAGTTGCCCGACAGTTTTCAGTATTCAGTGGAGGTTCGCCATCTCGATTTTTTTAATCGAGGCGATCAAGAAACAGCGTTGAACCAATTGTTACAGGCACACCATGTCGATCGTGTTTGTTTTGATAGTCGAGCTCTGTTCAGTAAGCCGGCCTTAACTGAGCAGGAACAAGATGCTCAACGGAAAAAACCCCGCTTGCCTGTACATGCAATTGCGACCTCAAATAACCCTGTCATTCGGTTTATAGGGAGTTCTGATTTTCATCACAACCAACAATATTTATTGCCCTGGGTCGACAAAATAGCTAACTGGGCTCAGCAGGGCATTAGGCCCACAGTTTTTATTCATACCCCGGACAATGCGCGAGCACCCGAGCAGGCTGCTATGTTTCATCAGTTGCTTTCCGGGCTTGATGGTTGGCAGCCGTTGTCGCGAACCATTAAGGACGAGGCGCAGTTAGCAATTTTTTAAATGGTTATTTTTAGCGTGAATCGAATGTGGAGCAGGGAAACGTGAAGTTAGGTATTTTGAAATCTGATGATGTGCGATCTGAACTGGTTGATGAGTTTGGCGAGTATCCGGACATGTTCACCAGCCTACTAAGAGCGGTGGATCCGGCTTTGGAGATAATCTCTTATGAGGTGCAGCACGGAGACTATCCGAAGGATATTGATGAGGTTGACGCCTATTTAATTACTGGCAGTAAAGCCAGTGTTTATGATGACGTGGAATGGATTCACCAACTGGCTGGCTTCGTCCGTACTCTGCATAAAGCGAAGAAAAAACTGCTAGGCATCTGCTTTGGCCACCAGATGGTCGCTCATGCACTTGGTGGTAAAACTGAAAAATCTCACAAAGGCTGGGGTGTTGGTAGTGATACCGTCAGGTTTTTTGATCATAACAATCGATACGCCGCTGAAGCCGAAGGCTACAGTGTGTGGTTTAGTCATCAGGATCAAGTGGTGACCCCGGCTACTGGAGCAACAGTGTTGGGTGGCACGGAGTTTTGCCCGGTCGCTATGTGCCAGTTGGAGAATCATATTCTCACATTTCAAGGGCACCCGGAATTTTCTCCAGATTTTGGCCGGGAGTTATTAAAATTACGCCGAGACATTGTTGGTGATGAGGTTTATCACCGCGGCATCAGCTCACTGGACTTGCCAACTGATAGGCAGCAGGTGGCAAAGTGGCTGGTCGATTTTATCACACCCTGATTCGGGATTAAGTGGCATGCGTTTGGATAAATATTTGTCCCAGGTTACGGACTATTCAAGGAGTGAGGGCAAGAGACTGATTCGCACTGGGCATGTATCGGTGGCAGGTAATGTTGTTGTAGATCCGCGAGAAGAAGTCGACAACCATGTTGCTATCGCCGTTAATGGTGAGCGGTTGCGCGCAGCCAATCCCCGCTACTTTATGTTGCACAAGCCCGATGGTTATATTTCTGCGACTAAAGATCGGCAACACTTGACCGCTTTGGAGTTGTTTGACGAAGACAATGTTGACCAGCTACATATTGCCGGTCGCTTGGATATTGATACCACCGGTTTGTTGTTAGTGTCTGACGACGGTCAGTGGTGTCATCGAATCACCTCGCCGAAAAGTCACTGTAAAAAAACCTATCGGGTTGAAACAGCCGATCCAATAACAGCTGAAGCGATTGAGAAAATAGAACAAGGTATTCACTTAAGTCAGGAAAAAAGGCCGACCTTGCCGGCAACTTTACATTTGATCGACGAGCATACGGCGCGACTTACCATCACCGAGGGCAAGTATCATCAAGTTAAACGAATGTTTGCCGCCGTTGGTAACAAAGTTGACTGCCTTCATCGCGAGCGTATCGGTAACATTATTCTGGGTGAGGATCTCGCCCCGGGAGAATATCGGCCGCTGACGGCAGAGGAAGTTGCCAGCGTATGATTGACCATCCGTTTCAACTATTGGCTAGGAAGATCAACGAGGCTGACAATAGCCTTCGGGCGTTGTGGGTGGTTGATGAAAATATTGGGGCTGCGGAAATAGCTGCGGTTAATCCTGGAGATTATTTGCAGGTTATTACTAATCGATGCGATGTGTATTCGATACTGAAGGCGGCCGGGTTTTCTGTTGAGCTAAGTGATTATGATTTCGCGTCAGTGCGGGCATCATCACTTGATGTTATTTACTACCGGGTTTCAAAGGAAAAGGCCGTTGTTCACTACATTATCAATGCAGCTTCAAGATGCCTTCGACAAGGAGGGGAGCTGGTTCTGGCCGGTTATAAAAATGATGGTATCAAAACCTATCTAGCCAAGGCTACAGCTCTTCTCGGGGAGCTTGGTGAAAAACAGCGGGGAAGTAAAACGGCGACCATGGCGGCTGTGCTTCGCAGGGAAACTGATGGCGAGCTTCTTGATGATAAAGGATATCGGTCGCTGACGACGTTAGCGTTTGAGGGTGTTGATTTTGTCACTAAGCCGGGGATTTTTGGCTGGAACAAAATTGATCAGGGCAGTCAGTTGCTGGTCGATCAACTGGCTGATGAAATTGCGTTAATGCGCAGTCCGCCGCAGACGATTGTCGACTTGGGTTGTGGTTATGGTTTTATTTCAGTGATGGCTAGTCGAATCGTTAATGCTGAGTTTATTGCCAGCGACAACAACATGGCAGCTATTAATGCCTGCACTGAAAACTTCCGACAGCAAGGCGTCAGCGGTTCGGTGGTTGTTGATGATTGTGCAGCTGGCATTCAGCGTGAAGCAGAGATGGTGTTGTGTAATCCGCCGTTTCATCAAGGCTTCGATATAGAAGATCAGCTCACTGAAAAGTTTCTATTGGCCAGCAGGCGACTATTGGCGGGTAACGGTGTTGCCCTGTTTGTGGTTAATCGTTTTATTCCTTTAGAACGGAAAGCAAAAAAGCTTTTCAAACAGGTGGAAACGATAGCCGACAACGGACGGTTTAAGGTTGTAAGGCTGTCTAATGGATAACGACGTATACCCTATTCAGGCAGCACTCGTTCAATCGCCGACCTGATTTGCGCTGGCGTATCGGTGGGCGCAAACCGCTTCAATACTTTGCCTTCGTCATTCACTAAAAATTTGGTGAAATTCCATTTTATTTGGCGTGTGCCCATGAACCCTGGTGCTTTTTCTTTCAGGTGTTTGAACAAGGGGTGGGTTTTTGTTCCATTGACGTCAATTTTGGCGTGCATAGGGAAACTGACCCCGTAATTCATTTGACAGAACTCTTCAATTTGATCATTGCTGCCAGGATCCTGATTGCCAAACTGGTTGCAGGGGAAGCCGAGTATTTCCAGTCCGCGATCCTTGAGATCTTCATACAATGCTTCAAGTCCTTTGAATTGGGGTGTCAGGCCGCATTTACTGGCGGTGTTGACGATTAAAAGGACTTTGCCTTTGTAGTTTTCCATGGAGACGGGTTGACCGCCAATTGTTTCCGCATCAAAGTCGTAGATTGAAGTCATAGCTGAATGTCGTTGAGTGATAAAGGGAGGAGGGTAATCTATCTGACCCGTAATACGCAACAGTGTTTTTGGTATAAGTATATTACCGCCGACTTGAACGCAGGGGCGTTTGGCTGACAGTTTTACGGTGCTATAGCCGACAAAATCGCTCGTTTGGGCGCGGGATAACCCTCGATGGTTTTATCAGTTGTTTGCGGGTCGAGAAATTCGGCGAGAGAATGAAAGGTCATCCATTCGGTTCGACGTTGTTCGTCTGTGCTAGTGACGCTGACATCAATAAGTTGGACGTTTTTAAAGCCGACTTTTTTAAGCCATAATTCAAGGGTTGGGATACTGGGTAAAAACCAGACGTTACCCATGCGCGCATAACGGCCTTCAGGAACCAGCACTTGTCCCTCATCGCCGTCGATAACCAGCGTCTCGAGAATCAGCTCCCCGCCGGAGACAAGACAATCTCTCAATTCGATTAAGTGATCAAAGGGCGAGCGGCGATGATAGAGAATACCCATTGAAAAAACGGTATCAAAAAATTTCATTTTTTCAGGCAGGTGTTCTATGCCCATTGGTAAGACGGCGACATGATGATCTTGGATGTATTTTTGTAAAGCAAAAAACTGCACGATAAATAGTGGCGTGGGGTCAATGCCTATCACCAGTTCGGCTCCAGCTCCGCGCATTCTCCAGCAGTGATAACCGCTACCGCAACCTATATCCAGCACTTTTCGACCTGTTAGCGGCTCGATATGATTTTTAAGTCGATCCCATTTCCAGTCGGAGTGCCATTCGGTATCAATGCCAATACCAAACAGATCAAACGGGCCCTTTCTCCAGGGATGTAAATCCATTAGCTGTTGTTTAAAGGCAACCTGTTGTTGTTCTGTTAGTGGATTGCCAGAAATTTCAATCGCAGGCCGATCCAGGCTGTAGTGGTCAACCGGCCAGTCAGGTAATGTTGATAATGCCGATTTCCACCGGGGTAGATCGCCATGGCGTTTCTCGCTGAGCCCCGCTTCAATCTGTTGCGGCAGTTGTGTTATCCAGTTGGATAAGCCGTCTGCGTAGTCAGGGTTGTCGCGTAACACTTGAAGAAAGGGTAGGTAGTCAATCATTATTTAATGGCTACCAGCGATGCAAAATTGAAACATTGAAACCAAACGTCGACATTATTAAAACCCACTCTTTTTAGCCGGTGCTGATGGGTGGCAATGGTTTCCGGGATCAATACATTCTCTAAAGCGGTGCGCTTTTGACTGACTTCCATCTCGCTGTAACCATTGGCGCGTTTAAAGCTATGATGCAAATCGGTATTGAGTTGCTGCAGGTGAGAGTCTTCGAAAAGAATTTTTTCTGACAATATAAGTATACCGCCGTCACACATGCCGTCAAAAATACCTTTCAGCAAGGCCTCTCGTGACTCGTTGGCGATAAATTGTAAGGTGAAGTTCAGCACCACCACTGAGGCATTTTTGATAGCGATATCACGTATGTCACTCTCGATCAGCTCTACATCAATTTTCGAGGAAGTGTTATTGCTATCTTGCGCTAGAAGTTCTCGACAGCGCTTTTGCATGGCAGCAGAATTGTCGACAGCGATAATGTTGCAGGGGCGGTTGTCTAGTTGGCGGCGCATAGCGAGTGTTGATGCACCCAGAGAGCTGCCTAGATCGTAACAGTTGGTGTTTGGCTGAGCGTAGCGTTCAGCGAGCACCCCGGTCATGGCGATAATGGTGCTGTAGCCGGGTACTGAGCGCTGAATCATATCCGGAAATACATTGACGACATGTTCGTCAAAGGTAAATCCGGTAATGGTGTCCAGAGGCTTAGAGTAGATGGCGTCTTTTGTGCTCATACAAATCGTATTGGTCAATTAAGTGATGCAAACCCGATTGCTGAAGCAACTATTAGTCGGGTTTGCGTTTTTTTGCTTTGGCCTCGCCTTTACCCGCTTTGGTCGCGGGTTTTTTGGTACTGGCTTTAGGCTTGCGCTTTTTGGCACTGGGCTTGGCGCCCTCACTATCTCCACTACCGTCATCAAGTTTGATTTGCGTGGGCAGATTGCAAATACGAACTTTCCTTAAGTGATGCAGGATTTCCTTGGGCATGCCCGCAGGTAGATCGACAGTACTGTATTCGTCGTGGAGTTTTATATGACCAATAGCTCCGCCATCAATGCCGGCTTCGTTGCTGATGGCACCAACAATATCGCCAGGTTTGACGTCATCGTTGCGACCGACTTCAATACGATATTTGACCATATCGATGTCATCATTTTTTGATGAAGGTCTTGGCGACTTTTCCCGTGTCCTTTCTGGACGACGTTCACTGGTTCGACGGCCTTCGCTCTCGCGGCCAGTTGGTCTTTCGTTATCACTGCGCCTTTTTGGTTTTGGGGCATCTTCAACTTGTAGCGGTTTGTCTTTTGTTATCAGGTAAGCAAGTGCGCAGGCAATATCTTCTGAGGAGCGGTCATGCTCAACACTGTATCCAGAGAGGATGTCATGAAAGAAATCCAGCGATTGGTTAGCCAGCGTATCGGTTAATAATTCTTTGAAGCTCTGAATCCGTTTGTTAGAAACTTCACTGCCGCTGGGTAGATCCATAGGCTGGATTGTTTGGCGCGTTGATTTCTCAATGGTATGCAGTAAACGTTTTTCTCGTGGTGCCACGAATAAAATGGCTTTTCCTTCTCTGCCGGCGCGGCCGGTACGGCCAATACGGTGAACGTATGCTTCGGGGTCATAGGGAATGTCGAAATTGAGTACATGACTGACTCGCTCAACATCGATACCTCGGGCTGCAACATCTGTTGCTACGATAATATCCAGTTGCTTCTTTTTCAGGCGGTTAATAGTGCGTTCACGCAGTGCCTGATTCATATCGCCGTTGAGTGCCGATGCGGAATAGCCTCGCGCTTCAAGCTTTTCTGCAAGCTCAGCTGTGGCTGTTTTGGTGCGAACAAAAATAATCATCGCATCAAAGTCGTCAGCTTCGAGAATGCGAGTAATAGCATCCAGTTTACGTTCGAAGCCGTTGACGATCAGGTAGCGCTGTTCGATGCGCGGAGCGGTGGTGGCGTCGGTGGCAATTCGAACTTCTTTTGGATCAGAAAGGTAACGGTCGGCCACCTTGCGAATGGGTTTTGGCATGGTCGCCGAAAATAGCGCAACCTGGCGTTTGGGAGGTGTGTGCTCCAGTATCCATTCAACATCGTCAATGAAACCCATGCGTAACATTTCGTCAGCTTCATCGAGAACCAGGCCAGTGAGGCCATCCAGATTGAGGCTGCCTCTACGCAGGTGATCCATGACTCTTCCGGGTGTGCCTACAACAACATGGGCGCCCCGTTTTAATTGGCGCAACTGGCCGCTCATATCCTGGCCGCCATAAATCGGCAGGACGTGGAACCCTTTCATTTGGCTGGCATAGGTTTTAAAAGCTTCTGCAACCTGAATGGCTAATTCCCGCGTCGGTGCCAGCACCAGTACTTGCGGCGAATTTTTCTTAAGGTCAATATTACTGAGCAAAGGTAGAGCGAATGCGGCAGTTTTACCGGTTCCGGTTTGTGCAACACCTAGTAGGTCATCTCCATTGAGGAGATGCGGGATAGTGGCTGCTTGTATGGGCGATGGTTGCTCGTAACCGACAATGCTGACGGCTTTTTGGACAGGAGCAGATAGCGCCAGTTCGGTAAAACTGGTGACTTCAGGGGATGACATGATTTTTTCTCGGGCCAAGGGTTGTGCCGAGTAACAGCACTAAGGAATATGGGGAGGTATTATAGAGGTTTTCGGGGAAGTCTGGAAGCGCGTTGTCAGTTATTACTGGCTAACCCAGTGGTATTCTGATATTCACTTTGCCGCCGGTAATATTTTCGCCTCTTTCAGCGTCATAAACCAGTTCAGCACTGTAGCTGATCTCTTGGGTGTCTTCCCTTCTAAAGAGGTTCATCGGGTTTTGTTGTGTCTTTCTGGCAAACCGGGCTGAATACCGTTGTTTTATCTGGTCGATCGTGGGCAGTTTTAAGTTAAGAGGCCGTTTAGCCGGGGTTGCCACGTCATTTTCCTGTCTGGCTATAACCGCTATAACGGCTTCAACAGGGGCGGGTTGAGGGGGTTTCACCAGCACCGGTGTACGGATTACCGAGCTAACTGTTTTCAGCTGCACGCTATCCGGCGCCTTGACCATGGTAGTTTCCAGATACCCTACCAGCAGGGCAAAAACAGTAGCTAACATTAGTAGTGATCGCATAAGTTTATTCAGCTTAATAAAGTTAACGAGATTTGGACAAATAATAGCGCTATCGGCATGGCGAAAACGGGGACTGACGCACATCTATGCAGCGTTGGCAGGAAAATCGACAAAATTGTGATCGGTGTCTCGTGAATTCTGTTGCTCTGGGGGGGTAGAGAGGAATATCGAATCGATGTAGAGTATGGCCCAGCTTGAAAGCGAATAATGAAAATAATAATAGGCTCCTTCCCGCTGATCACGTCTATGCAACATTTGCAGCATTGCCTATCGTCCGATCAATCATCCAATGATTAATTGAAGTGTTAATTCAGTAAGTGAGGCATGTTATGGCTGAAAAAGATGATAACCAGGCGCCGGAATACTGGCGTGAGAATATCCGGTTGATGCTCAAATTGCTGGCAATTTGGTTTGTAGTCTCATTTGGAGCGGGTATTTTGTGGGTTGATTGGCTTAATCAGTTCCAGTTCTTCGGATTTAAGCTGGGTTTCTGGTTTGCCCAACAAGGTGCAATTTACGTCTTTGTGGTGTTAATCGTGTATTACGTGAGAGCTATGCACAAGCTTGACCAAAAATACCACGTAGATGACGAGGAGTAGGTAGATTGGATATTCAAGGCTGGACATTTTTATTGGTAGGTCTCTCTTTTGCTCTCTATATCGCTATTGCTATATGGGCGAGAGCAGGATCTACACAAGAGTTTTATGTGGCGGGTGGTGGTGTTAACCCTATTGCCAATGGTATGGCGACGGCCGCGGACTGGATGAGCGCGGCGTCCTTTATTTCAATGGCGGGAATCATTTCATTTATCGGCTATGACGGTGCTGTCTATTTGATGGGCTGGACCGGCGGTTATGTGTTGCTAGCGCTGTGTTTGGCGCCATATTTACGCAAGTTTGGTAAGTTTACCGTGCCCGACTTTGTTGGTGATCGCTATTATTCCAATGCAGCTCGCACCGTTGCAGTAGTGTGTGCACTTATTGTTTCGTTCACCTATGTGGCCGGACAAATGCGTGGAGTTGGCGTGGTGTTTTCACGCTTTTTGGAAGTTGACATCACCTGGGGTGTGATTATTGGCATGACGCTGGTGTTTTTCTATGCGGTATTGGGTGGTATGAAAGGCATCACTTATACCCAGGTTGCTCAATATTGTGTGTTGGTGGTGGCTTACACTGTGCCGGCTGTTTTTATTGCCATTATGATGACTGGTCACTGGTTGCCACAGATAGGTTTTGGTGCCGAGCTTGCCGATGGCTCCGGCATGTTTTTGCTGGATAAACTGGATGGCCTGTCGACCGAATTGGGCTTTGATGCTTATACCGAAGGGTCTAAAAGTACCATTGACATATTTTTCATAACAGCGGCATTAATGGTCGGAACAGCCGGTTTACCACATGTTATCGTCCGTTTTTTCACCGTGCCCAAAGTGAGTGACGCTCGCAAGTCCGCGGGTTGGGCGTTGCTATTTATTGCCATTGTTTATACCACAGCGCCGGCCGTCGCCAGTTTTGCCCGGGTCAATATGATCCAGACAATCAACGGTGAAGATATGGCGGGTACTTCCCATGAGCAGGCGCCTTCCTGGATCAAAAACTGGGAGGCGACAGGACTGATTAGCTGGGACGATAAAAACAATGATGGAAAAATGTTTTACGCCGCCGATGAACGCAATGAAATGACCATTGACCGGGACATTATGGT
>JBALTE010000026.1:0-13244 GCA_036963965.1 Oceanicoccus sp.
GAGACCCTGACTATACACCTATGGCCCCAAATTTTGATGGTATCGCCTTTGCTGCTGCCAGCGAGCTTATTCTGCAAGGTTGCACCCAGCCAAGCGGATACACTGAACCCGTGCTGCACAAAAAACGACTGGAACTTAAAGCTCGAGGATAAACCTGTTCTATCGGCAGTTTTGTTAGAAAGGGATTATAGAAAGGAGAGTACAGCTGTTTGCTGGCTCTCCTTTTTTGTTTAATCCGGCAACTGGTTCGCAAGCCGGTAGTCGTATTGGATTTCCCCTTGCGCAGAAGCAGATGTCTGTAAACCCGGCAACAGAGCGACATTCTTGCTCCACGATGGCGGCCCTCCGGGCTGCCTTCCCTCCCGCCTAAGCCCTGCTTGAAAAACAGCAGGTCTCAGTCACTCGCTCAGCACTCATCCTTCATGTTCCGCAATAACGTCACTCCATTGCCTACTATCCCAGTAATCTCATGGCACAGTATTCCCGCAAATCAGTATCAGTATTGAGTAGCCAAAAATTTAGCACAGTGTTAGAGGAGCAGGCCGGGTGCCACCGAGGAATAGTAAAGGCCAGGCCGAAGGAGTGGAAGAGACAGCGAAGCGCTTTAAGGCTCTGGAATGGACGAGGGAAGCCGGGACGGCCCGGGACTATGGATCGGTGGTGCCCGGCCTGATCCTCGACCTCAGAAATCAAACCGTGAAGTTTACATCAACAGTTAATCGTACGATCGATATTACGAGACTACGAATTAATTCGTGACCGAATAATATTACTTAAGACCCAATACGTCCTGCATATCAAACAAGCCCTTATCCTGTGCAGCAATCCAAACGGCGGCACGAACAGCTCCACGGCCAAAGCTCATTCTTGAACTGGCTTTATGTGAAATTTCAACCCGCTCTCCGTCAGCCAGAAACATCACCGTGTGGTCACCAACGACATCGCCACCCCGAACAGTCGCGAAGCCTATTTCTTTATCCGTGCGTGCACCAACCTGACCTTCACGACCAAAAATCGCCACTTCTTTTAGGTTGCGCTGCAATCCGTCAGCAACAGCTTCGCCCATACTCAACGCCGTACCAGAAGGTGCATCCACTTTATGGCGATGGTGAGCTTCAACAATCTCAACGTCGTAGTCATCACCAAGTATCTTTGCAGCATCGTTAAGCAGCTTAAAGCAAACGTTAACACCGGTACTGAAATTTGTAGTCATACAAATAGCCGATTGCGCTGCAGCAGACGCAATACTCGCCTTATCATCTTCGGTACACCCTGTGGTGCCAATGATCATTTTTTTACCATTAGCGGAGCACACTATACTGTTAGCTACCGTTGCGGCCGGCGCAGTGAAGTCGATTAGCACATCAAAGTTGTCCACCACATCATTAATACTGGCAACAATTGCAATTCCGTTTTTCCCAAGCCCAGCAAGCTCTCCCGAATCACTACCGACAGCAGGACTCTCCGACCACTCTATAGCGGCGGTTAACTCTGCGTTCGGGTTGAGACTAATTGCCTCAATCAGGGTTTTACCCATTCGCCCAGCAGCACCGGTTACTGCGATTCTTACCGCCATGGTGTACTCCATTAGATGTTATCGAAAAAAAATCTATTTTATGTTTTCATGTCATCGAAAAAGTTTTTTACGCCCTCAAACCAAGATGTTTTTCTCGGTGACTGATTACCTTCTTTCTCAAATGATTCTTGCAGCTGTTTTAGCAGCTCCTTCTGACTTTTAGTCAAATTGACCGGAGTTTCAAGCACGACACGACACAGTAAATCACCGGTGGACCCGCCGCGAACAGGAGCAACGCCCTTCCCTCTCAATCGGAACAATTTACCAGTTTGTGTTTCCTCAGGTATTTTCAATTTTACCCTGCCATCCAAAGTTGGCACTTCCAAATCACCACCCAGTGAAGCATCGGTAATACTGATCGGCACTTCACAATAGAGATTTTTCCCATCGCGCTCAAAAATACTGTGAGCACGAACATTAATTTGTACAAACAAATCACCAGAAGGACCACCGTCAGGACCAGCTTCACCTTCACCGCTTAAACGAATGCGATCACCGGTATCCACACCCGGCGGAACTTTCACGGACAGTGTTTTGGTTTCTTCTTTAAGACCCTGACCGTGGCAACTGTTACACGGGTCAGAAATCATCTTGCCTTTACCACGACAGTTCGGACAGGTTTGCTGTACCGAAAAGAAACCCTGCTGCATACGAACCTGGCCAATACCTCCACAGGTGGTACAAGTGACCGGAGAACTGCCTTTTTTGGCGCCGCTACCGTTGCAAGGTTCACAGCCAACCAAGGTAGGAACGCGAATTTTTACTTCCGTGCC
This sequence comes from Oceanicoccus sp., assembly GCA_036963965.1. Lineage (GTDB taxonomy): Bacteria > Pseudomonadota > Gammaproteobacteria > Pseudomonadales > Dasaniaceae > Oceanicoccus. The sequence goes on from JBALTE010000026.1 coordinate 2,350, forward strand.
TTTTACCGCTTCTTCCAGATCAACATCCAAATTGTAACGAAGATCACTTCCGCGAGCGGGACCACGGCTGCGACCGCCGCCACCACCGCCGCCAAATATGTCACCAAAAACATCACCAAATATGTCACCAAAGTTACCATTGCCACCACCAAACCCACCAGCCCCGGCATTACCACTCACAGCATCGTGACCATACTGATCATAAGCAGAGCGTTTTTGCGAGTCTGAAAGAATTTCATAGGCTTCTGATGCCTCTTTGAATTTCTCTTCGGAATCCTTGTCATCAGGATTACGATCAGGGTGGAACTTCATCGCTACTCGACGATAAGCTTTTTTAATGTCTTTTTCCGAGGAGTCTCTGGCAACGCCGAGGATTTCGTAATAGTCGCGTTTGGACATGTCTTGTTTCGATTCCAATATAAATTTCAGCAGTTGCGTTAGTAAAAAACCGGAATCATCGAACCCGGCTTTTTACTAACGTACATTACGCAAAATGCGCGGGCATGCCCGCGCGTTATTTGCTCAAACTTTCAAAAAGTTTACTTGTTGTCTTCCTTCACTTCCTCAAACTCAGCATCAACAACATCGTCACCAGCATCAGACTGCCCAGCAGATTCTGCTCCACCGCCAGCTTCCGCTTGTTCTGCCTGTTCAGCGTACATCTTTTGAGCTAAAGGACCCGAAGTTTCAGTCAGCTTCTGAGTAGCCGCTTCCATGGCAGCGATATCTTCACCTGCCAATGCTTCGCCAGCTTCTTTTACCGCAGCTTCAATAGCTGATTTCTCGTCGTCAGTTGCTTTGTCGCCGGCTTCTTCAAGCGTCTTTTTAGTCGCATTGATTAAACCCTCAAGCGTATTGCGACTGGTAACTAACTCCTCAAACTTCTTATCAGCCTCAGCATTCACCTCGGCATCCTGAACCATTTTTTCGATCTCTTCATCTGACAAGCCAGATGATGCGGTAATGCGAATGGACTGTTCTTTTCCTGTCGCTTTATCTTTTGCACCTACATGCAAGATACCGTTGGCGTCCAAATCGAAGGTAACTTCAATTTGTGGCATTCCACGTGGAGAAGGCGGAATATCTGCCAAATCGAAACGACCCAGTGACTTGTTACCTGTGGCCTGCTTGCGCTCACCTTGAACGACATGGATGGTTACCGCAGATTGATTGTCTTCAGCAGTAGAGAAAATTTGTGACTTCTTAGTCGGGATCGTTGTATTTTTCTCAATCAGTGCTGTGGCAACACCACCCATTGTTTCAATACCCAAAGTCAAAGGCGTAACATCTAAAAGCAGTACATCCGTCACATCACCACTTAGAACACCACCTTGAATAGCCGCACCCATGGCCACAGCTTCATCCGGATTAACATCTTTGCGAGGCTCTTTACCAAAAAACTCAGCTACTTTAGTTTGAACCATTGGCATACGAGTTTGACCACCAACCAAAATCACATCATCGATATCGCCAGTCGATAGGTCAGCATCTTGCAGCGCTTGTTTAACAGGCGCTAATGACTTGATAACTAATTCTTCAACTAGTGATTCCAACTTGGCACGAGACAGCTTAACCACCAAGTGTTTTGGGCCGGAAGCGTCTGCAGTAATGTATGGTAGATTAACTTCTGTTTGCTGACTGGAAGAAAGCTCGATTTTTGCTTTTTCAGCCGCTTCTTTAAGACGCTGCATAGCCAGTGGATCACCTTTAAGATCCATACCGCTTTCTTTCTTGAATTCATCTGAAAGATATTCAATCAGACGCATATCAAAATCTTCACCGCCCAGGAAGGTATCACCGTTTGTTGACAACACCTCAAACTGGTGTTCACCATCAACTTCTGCAATCTCGATAATAGAAATATCAAAAGTACCGCCACCCAAGTCATATACCGCAATTGTGTGGTCACCCTTGGCCTTATCCATACCATATGCCAAAGCTGCGGCAGTTGGTTCGTTAATAATGCGCTTGATTTCCAGACCGGCAATTTTTCCTGCATCTTTAGTCGCTTGACGCTGAGAGTCATTAAAATAAGCGGGTACTGTGACTACAGCCTCAGTAACTGTTTCACCAAGAAATTCTTCTGCTGTTCTTTTCATTTTCATCAGGATTTCCGCAGAAACCTGTGGTGGAGCCATTGTTTTGCCTCGAGCAGACACCCAGGCATCACCATTATCAGCAGCAACAATAGTATAAGGAACCATCGAGATGTCTTTTTGAACAACATCGTCCTTAAACTTTCTTCCGATTAAACGCTTTACCGCAAAAATAGTGTTAGTAGGATTAGTTACGGCCTGACGCTTCGCGCTCTGCCCAACCAAAATTTCACCGTCTTCAGCGTAGCCAACGATTGACGGCGTAGTACGATCGCCTTCACCATTTTCGATGACCCGTGGACCATCACCATCAAGTACAGCAACACATGAATTGGTAGTACCCAAGTCGATACCGATAATTTTGCCCATTGTCTTTCTCCAGTTTTTTCTCTTGCTGCCGAGCCTTCAGGCTCCGGCGTTAATAACTTTGGCTAATCGCCACTCTTGCTTGCTTATATTGGTGCTAAATTGATCATTTCAACCCATTGCCGCTGTTTTGCTGGCAATAATCAAGACCAATAAGACTTAAACTTGCTCATCAATAGATGACGCTGCAGCTTTGGAAACCATCACCATTGCAGGCCGCAACAGGCGCTCGTTCAGTACATAGCCCTTTTGCATGACCAGCGTCACTGTATTCGGCTCCACATCGGGGTTTTCCACCATCGACATCGCCTGATGAAACTGCGGGTCAAAAGGCTCACCCAGAGGATCGAGCTGAATAATATTGAATTTGGCCAGAGTATCCACCAGTGATTTCTGGGTTAACGCCACCCCTTCTAACAGCAACTTAACAACTTCGTTGTCTTTATCGGCTGAATCAAGGGCTCGCTCAAGATTATCGGCCACGCCCAACAATTCACCGGCAAATTTTTCCAGCGCAAACTTGCGTGCATTGTCGATATCTTTTTCGGAACGACGCCTGATATTTTGCGCTTCCGCCAGCGTCCTTAAAGCATCATCCCTGGTTTTTGCCAGTTCATCTTCCAATGCTTCGATTTGTGCTTCAGGACTCAACACCTGATCGCCACCGTCCGGCGACTCTGGTACTTCTCCCGCTCCAACCACGCCGTCTGCGTCATGGATATCAGTCGGCGACTGCTCTGTTTGTTGCTCGCTTTCAATGTTGGTTTTTTCTTGGTCGGACACCGTTCTCTCCATTTATCACTGGTTTCTCAAATGTCTGTGCAGACAAGGTTAACTGTACTGATATATGGGGACAGTAGCGGAACAATTCAAGCGTTCGGGAGAAATCCATAAAAAAAACGAGAGATATTAAAATTATCTATATAAATCAATAGGATAAAGTCAATGAACAACAAAAAGTCAGGATTTTTTTAGTGCCTGACTGAGCATTTGAGCAGTAATATCAACAATTGGAATAACTTGCTCGTAAGCCATCCGCGTCGGCCCGATCACAGCGAGTACGCCAACATTATCCTGCCCTGTTCTGTATGGCGCCGTAACTACACTAAAACCACCAAGCACGTCATAACCCGCCTCATCACCGATAAAAATCTGGGTCCCCTCTGCATGGATACTGCGATCGACCAGCTCCAGAATGTCTTTTTTCTGCTCAAAGGCCGAAAACAAACCTTGTAAACTCTCCATATCTTCTACTGCGGTTGCACTAACCAACTGATTTTCTCCCGCCATCACGTAATCGGCATCCTGCCCAGTGCCCTCACTATCAAAGGCCTTGCTAGCCAGATCGAGCGTGGCCTGCATGTAGTGATCAATAGATTCTTTGTCCTGCTTCATTGCCAGCACAATACCTTGCCGGATACTGGATAAACTGCGGCCAGCAAAACGCTGGTTAATTGCCGCTGTTGCTTGCTGCAATTCAATATCACTGTATTGTCGTGATGTATGCACTATCCTGTTTTGCACTTCCCGCTCATTAATCACCAATATCACCAACACCCGATTACCTGACAAGGGGAGGAACTCCACCTGTCTCAAGGACAATTTTTCGGGGCGAGGCATGGTGACCAAACCCGCCTGGGAAGTAATCGTAGACAGTAGTTGCGAGGCAGAACGCGCAAGCTCTGTCGGGCTTTTATCCGGATCCAGTTCTACTTCAAGACTCTGAATTGCTTGCGCAGCTATAGGCTGCATAGTGATCAGACTATCGACAAACAAACGATAACCTCGTGTTGTCGGAATCCGGCCCGCAGAGGTATGAGGCGACGACACCAGGCCCAGGTCTTCCAGATCCGCCATAACGCTGCGCACCGTAGCCGGGCTTATTGACAATTTTGACTCTTCGAGCAGGCTACGCGACCCTACCGGCTGGCCTTCCCGGATATAGCGCTCAACCAAACTCTTCAGCAGCAATTGTGCCCGCTCAGTAACTAACTCACGCCCCATTCACAGCACCCATTCATTGACCAAAGCCCGAATTCTACTCGACCCATTCTCTACCATATGATTGTTTTTTACATCTTAATTCTACAACTCAATAACAGGGCAGATATTCAATTTATTTGGGCTAGACAAACCACTGTATATACAACCATAATACTGTATATACAAACAGATCCCGGAGCCAGCCATGTTGGTACATATCAGTGTTAATAATTTTGCCATCGCATCACACCTCGAGATGGAGTTCAATCGAGGCATGACGGTCATTACCGGCGAAACCGGAGCAGGAAAATCTATTATGCTCGATGCACTTGGACTGACGCTGGGGGATCGCGCCGATGCCGGTGTTGTTCGCAATGGCTGTGAGCGAGCCGATATCCACGCCACTTTCGATATTTCAGACATCAGTGATGCCAAGGAATGGCTAGAGAAAAAGGAACTGCTCGACGGCAACGATTGTTTGTTGCGCAGGGTAATCACTCGGGAAGGACGATCTCGCGCATATATCAATGGCCACCCCGCTACACTTCAGGACTTAAAATCTTTGGGTGAAATGCTCATCGACATTCACAGCCAGCACGCCCATCAGTCACTACTGAAAAAAGATCAGCAACGCCGCCTAGTCGACAACTTTGCCGGTCTCGGTGATCTTGCTAACACGGTAAAAACCGTTGCCCGTCAACACCAAACATCTCACCAGAGACTTAACCAATTAGAGAATAATCGCAGCGAGCAAGGCGCTCGGGCTCAACTACTGGGTTACCAAATCGATGAACTGGATAACCTTGCTTTACTGGACGATGAAATTGCATCACTGGAACAAGAGCAGAAACAACTAGCCAATGGCGAACAAACGCTGCAAGCATGCCAGCACACCATCGCTCTGTGCAGTGAAGGCGAGCTGAATGTGATCAATATATTGCATCAGGCCCTGCGCTCGCTGCACGACATACCAGCGAAAAGCAAAACCCTGGACGATGCCGAGCAACTGCTCCAAAATGCGCTAATCCATGCCGACGAAGCAAGCCGGGAACTGCAAAATCATGTCGACAGTTTTGAACTCGACCCAGAGCGCTTACACCATGTCGAACTGCGGTTAAGCAGCATTTATGAAATCGCCCGCAAGCATCATATCAACCCCGCACAGCTGCCAGAATTGCACCACAGCCTGCAACAGGAGCTCACCAGCATCACCGGCAGCGAGGAAGAACTGGAGCAGTTGCGCCAGCAAGTGGCAGAATTTCAAGAACATTATGTGCAGGTAGCGGCCAAACTAAGCAAAAAACGCAAGACAGCCGCCGGAAAACTACAAAAACTCGTTGAGCAACAATTATCACAACTGGCAATGGAAAACTGTACCTTTAGCATTGAGCTAATGTCGCGATCCGACGAGGCACTACATTTACAGGGCAACGAAGAGGTTTCATTTCTTGTTAGCACCAATCCAGGACAGCAACCTCAGCCCTTGGCCAAAATTGCATCCGGTGGTGAGCTATCTCGAATCAGCCTGGCAATACAGGTGATTACTGCAAAAACCAGTGCAATTCCAACATTGGTGTTTGATGAAGTTGATGTGGGTATTGGCGGTGCCATAGCGGAAGTTGTCGGCAATTTGTTGCAAAGTCTGGGGGAACGAGGCCAGGTTCTCTGTGTTACTCATCAAGCCCAGGTTGCCTCAAAAGGACACCAGCATCTATACGCCAGCAAAACCGCCAGCAAGCAAAGCGTGAGTACCGAGCTACTGAAATTGGACGACAAGGCAAAAATTGAGGAAATTGCCAGAATGCTGGGAGGCATCGCTATTACTGATCAATCGCTAGCCCACGCCAAAGAAATGCTTTCTCACTAAACAGATTACGCAACAGGTACTCTAACTAGCACCTATCCCTAAATGGCCATTTTTTACTTTTTTGTCATCCTCGCACAGGCGGGAATGACGGTTTTAGTGACCTGCAGGACCATGGATTTAGGCCTGCACGGCAAAGACAGTTTTTCTGGGTGAGCACTAACTAGCTAAAATATGTAGAGGCGAAAAACTCTGGATGAGCTGTCAGTTTGGTCTTGTTTACACCTTGGGCCTGACATATAAAACCATGCTGTGGTCAACAATTTCGAAACCGTGCTCTTTAGCAATTTCATGCTGACGCTTTTCGATAATTGGATCGACAAATTCAATGACCCTGCTAGTTTCCAAACAAACCATATGATCATGGTGCTCGCCTTTAGCCATTTCAAATACGGAGTGACCGCCTTCGAAATTATGACGCACTACCAAACCAGCCGTTTCAAATTGGGTTAGCACTCGATATACCGTTGCCAAACCAACATCTTCTCCGGCTTCTAACAATGCCTTATACACGTCTTCAGCACTCAAATGATGGCTATCCTCTTCAGCCTGTTCCATCAATTGCAAAATTTTTACCCGAGGAAGTGTCACTTTCAGGCCTGCCTTACGAAGTTCCTGGTTTTCCACTGTCATATTAAAGACTGCCTTAGCGTTAGCGTATTGTTTGGGGTATTATCCACGTCCAAGTAATAGAGTGAAACCTAAATGCCAAAATATATTCAAATCTTCTTCACTATTCTTGTCAGCACGCTATTTGTCGGCTGCAGCACGCTGGAATTCCCCGGTGTTTATAAAATAAACGTTGAACAAGGGAATGTCATCACCCAGGAAATGGTCGATCAACTCGAGCCTGGTATGTCAATGGAACAAGTTGAATACGTTATGGGGTCTCCATTGATCAAAGACACATTTAATGGCAGTCGATGGGATTATGTATATAACATTCAACGCGGCGATCAGGCCCGGAAACAACATCGACTCACTATATTCTTCGAACATGAGAGCCTTAAATACTTTACTGGAGATTTCATTCCATCGGACGTCAACGAACAAGCTGACGTTGACGCAATTAGTAGTGAACAAGAGGGTTAGGAATTTTTGCTCCCAGCCTTCTCCGCTTTAACTTTTGCCGCTCTGGTTTTTCTCACTTCTTTAGGGTCAGCAATCAAAGGCCGATAAATTTCTACCCGATCCCCCTCATTTAATGCCGTTTCTGCGGGTTTAGCCACCGATTTCCCAAAAACACCCATTTTTGATGAATCCAAATCGATATCCGGAAATAGTTGATCAATACCAGACTGTTTTGCCGCCTGAAGCACAGTAGCTCCCTCCTCTACCTCCAAAGAAACTATTTTTTGCCTGTCGGGCAGTGCATAACACACTTCTACTTTCATCATCATTATTGGTCTATCAGTTGGTTGTTAAATGGGAAATTATGGCTATCGATAGATATGATGTGCTCTCTTTACCAAAGAGTTCACCAAATCATCAGCCAAAGGATCAAACAATACCCTCACAGCAACCCGTAACATTCTGCTCGAAACAGAAAAACTCAACGCTAGCGACACCTTGCAAGCAGCGTCTGACAGCGGCTGCACAATCCACAGCCCCGAAAACTTTTCAACCGGACCATCAACCAGAGACATTTCGACTCGGTGAGGCGGCACCAGCCGATTGCGCGTTGTCAGACTGTGCTGGAATCCCGCCTTGGCTAAATCCAATCTTGCCTCCATAAAATCGAAGCCCTGCTCATCCTGCCCCGTGGCATAAATTTTAGCGTTAACGCATTCATCCATATATTCTGGATACGCCTCTATATCATTGATCAATTGATAAATTTGATCTGCTGGATAAGGTAGCAGTGCACTACGGTTAATTTCAGTCATATTGAAGAAAATCCAAAAACGTATTTCCTATACCCAGTCTTGTAAAAAGGACGATAGAAATACCACTAAAACGCCCGGTGCAGCAATATACCGTAGAACCCAATACCAAAGTGAGAATAATACGCCTCCCTCAACATAAAGTTCGTCTCGAAGAACTTCTCTGCGCATTTTCCAACCAACAAATATTGCCGTTAACAGACCGCCAACGGGTAACAGTATATTTGCGGTAACAAAGTCCAGCGAGGTAAAAATAGACATGCCGGCAATCGATACATCCTTCCATTCATTGAACGAAAATACACTGGCCAGACCCATCAGCCAAACAATAGCCACAACGATTAATGCGGCAATAGGGCGCCACCAACGCAATCGTTCCGACAACCAGGAAGTAGCGGGCTCCATCAATGCCACACCGGAGGTAATTGCTGCCAGAGAAACCATTAGGAAAAACAGCGCACCGTAATAATTACCGTAAATCATATTGCCAAAACCATAGGGAACAGCAACAAACATCAGGCCTGGGCCCATCGCAGGAGCAATGTTAAGGCCAAACACCAATGGAAAAATCGCCAACCCCGCCAACAGCGAAACAAGTGTGTCTGCCAATACCACCACAGATACCATCGAAGTAATGGATCGCTTGTCCGGCACGTAAGCGCCATAGGCTATCATCGCTCCCACGCCGATACTCAGGGTGAAAAAAGCATGGCCTAGCGCGGCGAGTACACCTTGTCGGGTTAAGCTTGAGAAATCAGGTGTAAACAAAAAGCTAACTGCTGCCTCAAAATCACCAACTTGGCTGCTGTATAAGGCCAGGGCAATCAAGGCAAGGAATAGCAAGGGCAACAATAGCCTTGCCACAATACCGATGCCACGACGTATTCCAACCGCAATCGTTAGAAAAATAATCAACAGGAACAATCCCTGCCACTCCAGCATGCTTTGTGGCTCAGCTAACAACGCATTAAACTGGTCACCGGCCAATTGCGCACTGCTGGCGTCAAAATCACCACCAAACAACTTGCCGATGTAAGCAAAACTCCATCCGGCAATAACACTGTAATAAGACAACACTAACAAGCCCGCGAGACAGCCAAACCAGCCTATACTCTGCCACCACTTCGACACTCCCGCTTCAAGACTGACATCCTGCATCGTTGTAACCGGATTAGAACGCCCCCGGCTTCCCAGTACAATCTCGGCAATCATTACCGGCATGGCAACTAATACAATACAGGCAAGATAAACGATAATAAAAGCCGCTCCACCATTCTCTCCGGCTAAATAAGAGAATTTCCACAGATTGCCTAAGCCAATGGTAGCCCCCGTTGCAGCAGCAACAAATGACCAGCTGCGACGCCATCCCCTGCTTTTTTTCTGACTGAGTGTTTTCATTAATACCTACTGTTATTGCCGCAATGGCACTTTTTAACCCAGACCATTACGCATTACCAGCAACAATCGCTATAATGCCCAGCTATGGCCAAAAACAAACCGAAACAAAGCAGCAATACTATCGCCCAGAACAAAAAGGCGCGACACGACTATCACCTGACAGAGAAGTTCGAGGCGGGATTAGTCCTGCAAGGGTGGGAAGTAAAAAGTCTGCGTATGGGGAAAGTTCAGATCACCGATACCTATGTGATGGTAAAAAATGGAGAGGCCTTTTTAATCGGAATACATATCACGCCACTCAATACAGCCTCGACCCACTTTATTGCCGACCCAACGCGCACACGCAAGTTATTGCTGAACAAACGAGAAATTGCCAAGTTGTTGGTTGCCACGACCCAAGAGGGTCACACCTGCGTGTGCACGGCACTGTACTGGAAGAACCACCTGGTCAAGGCCGAAATTTGTATTGCCAAAGGTAAACAACAGCACGATAAGCGAGAAACAGAGAAAGAGCGTGACTGGAGTAAACAAAAACAACGGGTTATGAGGCACAATGCCTGAACGGCCGATATTACCTTAACATTTCTGACTATTTAGAGACTTTTTTTTAGGACAATATACTATAACCACCCTCTTGAAATCCTGCTGATTTGGCGCATAGTGAAGGCGGTATTTTGATACCGTAATTGCCCTCACTTGGGGAGGGCCGAGGGGAGTGGGAACAGCGCAATGCCGCCCACCCCCCTACTCATTTGTCTTTTTCCACTCGACCAGCGTCAACAAAACTCCGATAGACAACACATAGTTGAAATCAACTAACACGCCCCAATATAAGATAGTGTATAATTGCACTAGCTTGAGCATCTTGGGTATTCAACCACGGAGGCCAAGTTGAAGCAAAACCGTAACAACGGGGCCGATCTGGATTCGACGCCGGTTACAAAACTTACGTGTGCATGTCGTGATGGTAGCCAATCACGTTAATCCAAAGCTGCAAACTATTAGTTGCCAATGATGACAACTACGGTGCACAACTAGCTGCGTAAGTAGCTTTTTGTAAACCTTCTAGTGGTTCGCCGCTAGCGGTCTTTGACAAGGTGCCAGTACCGCGTTAACGACCGTCATATAGAACTGGATCGCAGTGAAGCCGCGCCTGAGGTGGATCAGCTAAACATTAATCAGGATCGCCAACTACGTCCTGCCCGTCGGGCTGTAAGCGGTTAAATTAATTGACGGAATCTAAGCATGTAGAGCACTAAGCAGCGGACTGACGGACGCGGGTTCAATTCCCGCCGGCTCCACCAA
>JBALTE010000027.1:0-12789 GCA_036963965.1 Oceanicoccus sp.
GCACTCTGCGTCTGGCTGATGGTCCTGATGAAGTCCATCACATGGTTGTTGGTCGTGCCGAAGCGCAGAAGCACGGCGCTTGGTAAGTTAGTCCTGTCAGTGAAGTAACCCTGTCCGGAGCCTCTGTGTTCCGTGGTGGGGTTACATCCTTATCCAATGTTTAATACGGTAGTCAATATGATCAAAGCAGTGCTGTGGGATTTTGGTGGAGTTATAACCAGCAGTCCTTTCGAGGCGTTTGGCCGCTATGAGGCCAGCAACAATATTCCTTCTGATTTTATCCGTTCAGTGAATGCCACAAATCCGGATACTAACGCCTGGGCGCAGTTTGAAAGTAGTCAGGTTAGTGCCGAAGAGTTTGATGGTTTGTTTGCAGATGAAACGTCAGCAGCGGGTCATCGTATACCCGGCAGTGAGGTATTGGCTCTGTTATCGGGTTCTGTACGTCCGGAAATGGTGGCCGCACTGGGACTTATTAAGAAAAAATATCGGATTGCCTGTATTACTAATAATGTTAAAGGTGCAGGTGAGGGGCCGGGCATGGCCAGTGATCCCAATGCGAAAAAAGCCCATGAAAAGGCAGAGCAAATTGCTGGAATAATGGGTCTGTTCGATTTTGTGATTGAATCCAGCAAAGTAGGGTTACGAAAACCCAATCCTCGAATTTATGAATTGGCTTGTGAAAAGATGGGTATTGAGCCCTCTGAAGCCGTTTTTCTGGATGACCTGGGTATCAACCTGAAGCCCGCAAAAGCAATGGGTATGACGACCATTAAAGTATTGTCGGCAGAGCAGGCATTAAACGAATTGTCAGAAATTTTATCAATGGAATTGCCAGTTTCTTAGTATTTTAACGGCTGGCGGCGACTGACGAATAACGAATAACCAATGATTGCCTTCGCTGTTTAATGGGGCGCAGTCAGCACAGTAAAATGAGGCGATACAATGACTGAGCAGCATGCCGAAGGCTACAACATCCCGGCAGTAGAAGACTGGGTAAAGAATAATGTAACGGGTTTGACTCCACCTTTTGAATGGACTCGACTTGAAGGTGGTCACTCCAATCTGACCTACCAATTGAAAGACGCCAATGGCAAAGATGCGGTCATTCGCCGCCCGCCGCAGGGTGTATTGCTTCCCAAGGCGCACGACATGAGCCGCGAATGGTCACTGATTTCATCATTGGGACCAACAGCTGTTCCGGTGCCTGAGGCAATTGGTTTTTGCGAAGACCCGGATGTCACTGGAGCCTGGTTTTATATAATGGGCTTGATTGATGGTCGTCCGCTCTATTCGGCCGAAGAAACATTGGCATGGATTCCCGAAGAAAAACGTCAAGCCATGGCTTACTCATTTTTTGATGTGCTGGCAGACTTACACTCATTGGACCCCGATGAAATTGGTTTGGGCGAGCTGGGCAAAAAAGAAAATTATATCGGGCGTCAATTAAAAACCTGGTACCGCTCCTGGAATTCGTCAATTGAAGCCGCAGAGTTTGACGATCCGCGTGCTCATGAATTACAGCAATATTTTTTGGAAAACATGCCTGATCAGGGTATGGCACGAGTTGTTCATGGTGATTACGGTTTGCACAATTGTCTGTTTGGCGCTGACTCCAATGTTGCCGCGGTTGTCGATTGGGAAATATCCACACTGGGAGATCCGTTGGCAGATTTAGCCTATGCGTTAAACCCATGGCCAGATCCCAGCGATGAATTGCCGCCCAGTCCTGAGTCTGCAACGTCAGTCCCTGGCTTCCCTTCTCGCAATGAGTTGGCAACGCGTTACGCTGACCGCACTGGCCGGAATCTAGATAAACTGGATTATTACATCGGATTCAATCGGTGGAAAACAGCGGCCATCCTGCATGGGGTTTATGCGCGTTATAAAGAAGGTAAAAAGAGCACAGATGGAGTTGATCTTGTTGAAATGAAAGAGCGCATTCTGAGTTCCCTGACACTTGCGCAAGAAGCGGTTAATCGATTGAAATAATACCGTACAGTCTTTTTAATAATTGAAACTACAACATTAAGGAAACAGTCCATGGATTTTAACAATCTATTTTCGATAAAAGGTAAGGTCGCTCTTGTTACAGGTGGCTCTCGCGGAATTGGTGAAATGATTGCCGCAGGCTTTCTGAGTAATGGCGCCAAAGTCTATATCAGTTCTCGTAAAGCGGATGCGTGCCATGCGACAGCAAAAAGGCTGAGTGAAGAATACAATGGCGAGTGTATAGCGATCCCCGCTGACTTATCGACTATGGATGGTATCCAGTCACTGGCCACTGAGCTGGAATCAAAAGAGCAGCAGCTCGATATATTGGTCAATAATGCCGGTGTTGCCTGGGGCGCGCCGCTGGAAGAATTTCCGGAAATTGGTTGGGATAAAGTCATGGATACCAATGTTAAAGGAGTATTTTTCCTAACCCAAAAGTTGCTACCACTATTACGTAAGTCAGCTAACCCCGAAGATCCGGCGCGAGTGATTAATATTGGCTCTATCGATGGTCTAAAAGCTGCGGTATTTGATACCTTTTCATACGGTGCTTCAAAGGCAGCTTTGCATCATCTGAATCGTTTTCTCGCGGCTCATCTCACCAAAGAAAATATCATTTTTAATTCGATAGCCCCCGGTCCCTTTCCTACCTGGATGTTAAGTACTGGTGTTGGCTTCGGTGGTGAAACCGATGATGTTGATTGGGATGTGATCGGGAAAAATAATCCAAGGGGCCGTGTTGGCACACCGGAAGATATTGCCGGCTTAGCCATATTTTTAAGTTCACGTGCCAGCGCTTTTGTAGTCGGTCAGACAATCGCCCTGGATGGTGGTGTTGTTGCAACGTCATAAGTGAGTAGTTGTAAAATTGTAGGTTCGCCAAATAATACTGATTAATAACGGAGAATGTGATTATGTCAGATCCAAAACAAGATCTTTTTAACCTGGCAATGTCTGACAAGGCTCAGCCTTTGATGTATGCGGTTAAAAAACATATTGAAGAAAATGTCGCGCCGATCATGGAAGAATTCTACGCTCTTGAAGAAGGGAAAGAAGACCGCTGGTCGTGGCATCCTCGCCAGTTGGAATTACTCGATGGTGCAAAAGCCAAGGCTAAAGAGTCAGGATTGTGGAATTTCTTTCTGCCGGATTCTGAGACAGGAGACGGCTTAAGCAACCTGGACTACGCATATATTGCTGCGGAGTTGGGCAAGTACTCACTGGCATCTGAAACGTTAAACTGTAGTGCGCCAGATACCGGAAATATGGAAGTGTTAGAGCGGGTTGGTACTCCGGAGCAAAAAGAGCAATGGTTGAAGCCGCTGCTTAATGGAGAAATTCGGTCTGCTTACGCGATGACTGAGCCTGGAATCCCATCTTCTGATGCAAAAAACATCAGCACGTCTGCGGTATTGGATGGCGATGAGTGGGTTCTGAATGGAGAGAAATTTTATATCTCAGGTGCAGGAGACCCTCGCTGTAAAATAATGATTACCATGGTAAAAACCAGTCCAGATGCACCGCCAGCGCGTCAGCAGTCGCAAATTCTTGTGCCCATTGATACCCCGGGAGTTGAAATTCTTGGTGGTATGCAAGTGTTTGGAGAAGATCATGCGCCTCGTGGTCATATGCATATTAAATTTACTGATGTTCGTGTTCCCAAGAGTAATATGTTGTTGGGCGAAGGTCGAGGTTTTGAAATTTCTCAGGTTCGTTTGGGGCCAGGGCGAATTCACCATTGCATGCGTTCATTAGGTCAAGGTGAGCAGGCGTTGGAATTAATGGTCAAACGTGCAGGTAGTCGCGAAGCGTTTGGTAAGCCCATTATTAAGTTGGGGAAAAACATTGAAGTGATTTCGCGCGCGCGGATTGAACTGGATGCGATGCGTTTAATGGTGTTACAGGCCGCTAAAGCGATGGACGTTCTCGGCAACAAAGAAGCACGCGTTTACGTTAGTGCGGTTAAAGCAATGGTGCCGGAAAAAGTTTGCGTTATCATCGATCAAGCTATCCAGATGCACGGTGCCACCGGTATTTCCCAGTGGACTCCGCTGGCGAAAATGTACACTCACCAGCGCCACCTGCGTTTTGCAGACGGCCCTGACGAAGTACATCACATGGTAGTGGGTCGTGCCGAAGCCCAGAAGCATAGTGCCTGGTAGGTTCTGCTTCAAAAGTCCGCTCTTGCAATGTTGCTGGGAGCGGACAATTTTCACAGGGTAAAGACGATGACTAGACGGGACATAGTGATTTTTGATTTGGGCAATGTCTTAATTGATTTTGATCCGCGTCAGGTTTATCGTGAGTATTACAAAGGGGACGAGCTGGCGCTGGAGCATTTTTTTGAAAGCAGGGCGATGTGGGATATTCTGGACCACGGGCATAATACCCTGAACTCCTGGGACACTGCGTTCGATAATTTAAAGTCTGCGCGTCCAGATCTCAAAAATGAGATTGATCTTTTTTGCCGAGATTGGTTTAAATTTATTCTCGGACCAATGCAACCAACATTGGATATCTTTCACCAGCTCCATGACAATAATATAGCGTTATACGCACTGACTAACTGGCCATCTCAGGTGTGGCCTCCGCAAACTCATCCTGAATCAAACGTGCAATACGATTATAGTTTTTTGGAAAAATTTAATGACATTGTGGTGTCGGGAATAGAGCAGATCAAAAAACCTGATCCTGCTCTCTATCAACTGGCATTAGAGCGATGGCAGATAGACCCACAACGCTGTATCTTCGTTGATGATTTATATGAAAATATTGAAACTGCAAACAATCTCGGAATATTGGGGCATCATTTCACGTCGGCCGAAAAGTTGGCGGAAGAGTTGAAGGTGCATGGGTTGTTAGCCTGAACGATTGAAAAGTGATTTTTCCGTTAGATTACTTTGACTATAAGCGTAGGCTGAAAATGAAATGAGCCGGTATCAATGGGACGCCCGACTCATTTGGAAAAATAATCGGCTTGCCTAGTCGATAATTTTTATCAGTTGCTTGCCAAAGTTTTTACCAGTTAACAGGCCTCTGAAAGCTTCCGGCGCATTCTGCAAGCCGTCAACAACAGATTCTCTGTATTTTAATTTCCCCTCATTGATCCACGACGCCAATTCTCCGGTCATTTCTGCGGGTGTTTTTTCCGATTCGTGAACCAAAAAGAAACCGTGCTCGGGAACCGGGTTCAATGCGCCAAAAATATGAAACGGTGTTTCAGTGCGGTTTTCTCTGGAATCATTGTAATTAGAGATATAACCACATACAGGGATACGCGCGCCGCTGTTTAATAATTTTGCTACCGCTCTGGCGGTGTCACCACCCACGTTCTCGAAATAAACATCAATGCCGTCGGGACAGGCAGTGGCTAAATCGGCGTCCAAATTTCCGGCTTTGTAATCAACGCAGGCATCAAAGCCTAATTCATTAATCACGTAGTGACATTTTTCTTTACCACCGGCAACGCCAACAACGCGACAGCCTTTCATTTTGGCAATCTGTCCTACAACAGAGCCCACTGCTCCTGACGCGGCAGAAACAACAACAGTTTCCCCGGCTTGTGGCCTGCCTTTTTCCAGTAAGCCAAAGTAAGCGGTTCTTCCCGGCATACCCGCGACACCAAGATAAGCCGACAGCGGTAATACACTGGCATCCACTTTCTGCAAACTGGGTTCATTACCATCGACTACTGCATGGTCTTGCCAGCCACCTTGGCAGCAGATGTGTTCGCCTACCTTGAAGTTGGGGTGTTTGCTTTCAACAATAACCCCGGCAAATTCACCGACAATGACCGCACCAATTTCGATCGGTGGTGCATAAGATTTGGCGGCGCTCATACGGCCACGCATATAGGGGTCGAGTGATAACCATTGAGCTTTAACCAAAACCTGACCATCACTGATTGGCGGAATTTCGATTGTTTCATAATCAAAGTTTTCGTCCAAAGGCATTCCTGTAGGACGGCTGGCTAATGTATATCGATGTGCAGTAGTCATTTTTTTTCCTTTTATGATTTTCTATTACGCTATTTTATCCGGGTTTGCCATAATGAAGCTCCTTGCTAAAAGGAGCTGGCATCCAATTCCATCAGCACATCACCGCCGGCTTGAATTTTTACTAACAAGCTTGCTGTGTCTGGCAACATTTTTAGTGCCCAGAAGTTACCGTGAGCTATTTTGGCTTTAAAAAAACTGGCATCGCCTTCAGATGAATCGAGTTTCGACTTGGCCACTTTCATCATCTTCAGCCACATGAGTCCCAGGGCTACTGTGCCAAACATGGTCATGTAGTCGTATGATGCTGCACCTGCTTGTTCGCGATTTTCCAGAGCATTCTCTGCAACCCAGTTTGTTGCCGCTTTCAGGTCAGAAAGTCCCCGCCCCAGCGATTGCGCCATACCATCCAGACTGTCAACGCCGGTAGCACTGGCAATTTCCTGATCGATCATGTTGAAGAATGCATTAGTACCTTTCATGCCGTTGGCAAAGACTTTGCGACCCACAAGATCCAATGCCTGAACGCCGTTAGCTCCTTCATAAATTTGGTTGATGCGCGAATCGCGGACAAATTGTTCCATACCGTGTTCGCGGATAAAACCATGGCCACCGAAACACTGCATGGCAGCGTTTGTGCAATTGAAGCCCATGTCGGTCAAATAGCCTTTAATAACAGGTGTCAACAAGTTAGCAATGTCACCGGTCGCCATTTTTTCTTCTGGGTTTGTCGCTTTCGACGAAGATGTACCGAGGAACGACAGCCACATGTGTAGCGCGCGTGCTCCTTCGGTAAAGGCCCGTGACATCATTAACATCCGTCGAACATCGGGGAACACAATGATCGGATCGGCAGGACCTTCAGGGTTTTTGGGGCCAGAGAGGGACCGTCCTTGAAGTCGATCATTGGCATAAATTGCCGCGTTCTGATAAGCAACTTCTGACTGGGCGTAACCTTGCATGCCAACGCCCATACGAGCGCCATTCATCATTAGGAACATACCCGCCATACCAGAGGAAGAAGACTTCGTTTTACCGTCTGCTGCCGCGGCTTTAGGTTTGCTCTCGGGTACTTTATAGGCGACAGCATCATCGTAGTTCAACACGCAAGTGGCGTTGCCTTTGATCCCCATTTTCTTTTCGATGCTACCGGTAGATACGCCATTGGCTTCACCGACAGAGCCATCTTCATTGACCAGGAATTTTGGCACCATGAAAAAGTTAACCGCGCCGAGGCTATCATCCAGTTTGCCCTCATCATTTGGCACTTTAGCAATAACCATATGAATGATGTTGTCAGTCATGTCGTGATCACCGCCAGAGATAAATATTTTGGTGCCGGTGATTCGGTAGGTACCATCATCCTGAGGAACCGCTTTGGTCTTCATCAGTTTCAAGTCAGTTCCGCAATGGGGTTCAGTCAAGTTCATTGTGCCGGTCCATTCACCGGAAACCAGTTTCGGAACAATAACTTTCTTCTGGAAGTCATTGCCAAGAGCCATTAGTGACCACAGTGCTGCCATACTCAGGCCGCCGTACATGGCCAACGACTGGTTGGAGCTATTGCCCATTTCGGCGATGCACGAAGACAATATTCCCGGCAATCCGGCACCGCCAAATGCTTCAGGGATCGAAAGTGAGTTCCAGCCGCCTGCGGCAGCCTGATGAAAGGCTTCTTTGAATCCTTCCGGCGTGCGTACTACACCGTTCTCAAGTTTACATCCCTGCTCGTCGCCCACCATGTTTAGCGGAGCCCAAACTTCTTCATAGAACTTGGCCCCATTCTCGAGAATCTGGTCAATTAATTCATCATCCAACGAATCAAATCCGGGCGTATCGGTGTAATCGAGAACATTAAGAAAATCCTTCAGGATAAATTTGAATTCATCGACGGGAGCCTTATAAGTAGGCATAGCTTGGTTCCTCAGTGTCTATTTGGAAGTTTGGGGATAATTTACCCGCAGTTATTGGTGGCAATGTCATATTTTGCGGGCGCAAAAAATTTCTGAGAGAGTGTTTTACGGAAAAATGCGGTCCAAATCCAGCTTTTTAACGAAAATTTAATCTCCGCTGTTGTATTGAATAATGTGGTCTGAATAGGCTGTATGTGCTATTTGAGCCATTCTCGACGTCTAAATCGATGAATCATCAGCACCATTTTGACGAAGTAGTCGGCAATCATTGAGCCGTACAGCCATACCAGTGGCAGGTCGAGATAAATGACCACAAGACCGACGGTAATGCGTGTAAATAGGCCGGCAAAAGTAGCAAGCAAAGGGAATCGAGTGTCGCCAGCGCCACGCAGCACCCCGCCAATGGCCATTTCGATCGACATCAACGGTAGCACTGCCGCTAATACGCCCAGTAATAACACCGAGTTATTGATCACATCAGGGTCGTCGACCATAAAACTGCTAAGTGTTCTACCGAATGCAATGAGCAGGGTGCCTAATACTACCAGCGTTATAAATGACAGTTTTATGGTGCGTAATGCACTGCGCCAGGCTTGTTTTGGATTGTTGGCACCGAGGTATTGCGCTGTTAGTGTGGCGCCAGCCAGGCTGAAGCTGAATCCGATCACCAATACCGCCGACAACAGCGAAATGCCGAGGCCATAAGCAGCAAATGCCGCTGTCCCGTAATTGGCGACCAGGGCCATAAAAACGATAAGCCCAAGGTTGATTACCGCTTGTTCCAATGCGGCGGGGCCGGCCAGTTTGATCAGTTTTCTATTGTCCCCGGGTTCTCCGTCTCTGGAGAAGGGAATAACCAGCTTGCCCTTCATCCACTTCCATGTCAGAGGGGCGCAAACCAGCAGGGCTGATAAGCCGCCTGCAAGAGCGGCACCAATAGCACCTAGCGGCGGAAAGCCAAAATAACCGTTAGCCAATACGACACACAGCGCGATGTTCAGCACAGCAGAAGCGATGGAATAATGCATTGCTGTGCGAGCGTCACCGGCAGCACGAACTGCAGTAGTTAATATCATCGATAGCGCATACAGCAGGTTGAAAGAGGCCATAACGCGGACGAATTTGGCCGCCAATTGGGCGGCTTCCGGCTCAAGCCCAAAGGCAGTAGTAATCAGATCTGCCCCGGCGAAAAACAATATTCCCGATACTAGCGCTGCCCACAGAGCCAACTTAAGTGCGTTGTAGGTGGCTGCCCCGGCGAGGTTATGGGCGCCGCTGCCCCAGTGTCGGGCGATAATGGCGGTAGCTGCGGCGGCTAATCCCATCAAAATCGCCTGCAGTAAAAAGTAAATCCGGTGTCCGGTGGTGACCGCGGCAATCGCCTCGGTCCCGTGAGATGAAATAATCTTAATATGAACGAGGCCGACAGAAGTGAGTGTCAGGTTGCTGATAATAGTTGGCCATGCAAGGTCCCAGACGTGGCGGCTGCGAACGCGTGCTGCCAGTTCTGGAGTTTTAGCCATGGATGAATATGTCCGTTGAAGGGCGTCTGATAAAAAATAAGTGGTTCAGTCCCATTATCGGTGTTGTCAGTGATAAATGATAGGTCAGGATTGTTGTTGAAAAACGGCGAACCGGATAGAATCTTTTGACTCGGTGAAGCGCATGTTAAAACATGCACACAATAATGATATTACGAAAATAGGTAATCACATGATCGGACAGCAACGTTATCCCAATTTATTCTCTCCGCTGGATTTGGGCTTTACTCAATTAAAAAACCGAGCGCTGATGGGTTCGATGCACACGGGTTTAGAAGAAAAAGGCCAAGAGGGAATGGAGAGGATGGCGGCGTATTTCGCCGAACGTGCTCGTGGTGGTGTTGGAATGATCATCACCGGAGGTATTTCTCCCAACGAAGAAGGTGGCGCCGGTTCTAAACTCTCCACAGCGGAGGAAGCTGCGCAACACCGGATTATTACCGAAGCCGTTCACGCGGCTGATGCCGATGTAAAAATATGTATGCAAATTTTACATGCTGGCCCTTTGGCACATTCTGCCAGAGTTGTTGCTCCTTCGGCTGTTAAGTCCAGGATTTCACCAATCACGCCGGAAGCTTTAGACGAAGAGGGTGTTCAGAAACAAATCGATGACTTTGTTAACTGTGCAAGCAGGGCTAAAGAAGCTGGCTATGACGGTGTTGAAATTATTGGCTCTGCGGGTTATTTGTTGAGTACATTCCTGGTCGAAAAAACAAATCGTCGCACCGACCAATGGGGCGGAAGTTATGAAAACAGAATGCGCTTTCCGGTTGAAATTGTGCGGCGAGTGCGTGAAGCAGTGGGTGATAAGTTTATCGTCATTTTTCGCATTGCGGCTATGGATATGCTGGAAGGTGGTATGTCCTGGGACGAAGTTGTACAGCTGGCGAAAAAAATTGAGCAAGTGGGTGCAAATATAATTAGTACCCACTTTACGTGGCACGAGTCGGCGGTACCTACCATTTCAACACTGGTTCCCCGGGCCGCATTTGTTGGCGTAACCGGTCGTCTGCGCAAAGAGTTAACTATACCTACCATAACCAGCAATCGGATTAATATGCCGGATGTTGCTGAAAAAGTGTTAGCTGATGGCGACGCTGACATTGTATCAATGGCGCGACCAATGCTGGCGGATTCAAATATAATTCTCAAGGCAATGGAAGGGCGTGAAGATGAAATCAATACGTGTATCGCCTGCAACCAGGCATGTCTTGATCATACCTTTACTGGTCAGGAAGTTAGTTGTCTGGTAAATCCCCGGGCTTGTCATGAAACAGAATTGAAGTATGAAATGACGACGATGCCTAAACGTATTGCCGTTGTTGGTGCTGGCCCGGCAGGAATGGCTTACGCCACAACGGCGGCCGAGCGGGGTCACAAGGTGACATTGATTGATGCAAGCAGTGAAATTGGCGGGCAGTTTAACCTAGCCAAACGAATCCCTGGTAAAGAAGAGTTTTATGAAACCATTCGATACTTCAATCGCATGGTAGAGGTGCTCAATATTGATCTTCGGCTCAACACTGTGGCCACCGCTGAACTATTAAAAGCTGGTGGCTTTGATGAGGTTGTTATTGCTACAGGTATTGAACCTCGGACACCCGATATAGATGGAATAGATCATCCAAAAGTGGTTAGTTATATCGATGTGATTAAGGGTAATGTGCAGGTGGGCCAGTCGGTTGCGGTAATGGGCGCTGGTGGAATAGGTTTTGACGTATCTGAACTAATTTTGCACGAAGGCAAGTCAGCGGCTTTGGACCTGGATGTATTTGCGAAAGAGTGGGGTGTTGATTTTAAAAATCATCCTCGTGGTGGTGTAACAGGGGTTGTTCCTGAGGTCGCAAAAAATAATCGCGACGTGTATCTGTTACAGCGTAAATCATCCCCCGTTGGTAGAGGGTTAGGAAAAACTACCGGTTGGACTCACAGAATTTCGTTGGCGCGGCGCGAAGTGAAAATGATTAATGGTGTTGAATACGTCCGGATTGATGATAATGGTTTACATATTTTAGTGGATCACAAACCCGTTTTACTTGAAGTCGATACTGTCATCGTGTGCGCGGGGCAGTTACCACTGCGTAAGCTGTATGATGAATTGCTGGGCGGCGACGTTAGTGTCAGTTTGGTGGGTGGCGCCTACGAAGCTGCCGAACTTGATGCAAAGCAAGCAATAAACCAGGCGTGTTATCTGGCTGCTGCAGTTTAGGGTGTTTGGTTTTACAGGACATAACCAGTCGAACTACTATAAATGCAGTGCAAAGGGGTTAGTGAATTTCCCCTTTGCACAATCATAAAGTCACTCCGCTTTTACCGACGGATGCTCGTGAGCCGAAGTGCCCTATCGCAGGTTGTATGGTGTGTGCAGTGTGGAGGCTTGAGTGGCAGGAGTTATTTCGGTATGGTCTTTAGCCACAAAATTGAATGTGTTTACACAAGCCGAATAACGGTAGGACTTTCATGAAACTATATCACTGCAAAGATGCTCGCTCTCTCCGCCCTCTGTGGACGTTAGAGGAAATGGGTCTGGACTACGAATTAATCAATATGGAATTTCCGCCCCGCTTTACTTATGACGGCTATCTGGATATCAATCCAATGGGGACAGTGCCAACATTTATAGATGGCAATTCGACATTGACGGAATCGGCTGGAATTTGCCAATATCTGGTTGAGAAGTACGGCCCTACCGATATCGGTATGACTATTGATGAGCCTGAGTATGGTGAGTACCTGAACTGGATACATCGCAGTGATGCGACCTTAACATTTCCACAAACCCTGGTGCTTCGCTATACCCGGCTGGAGCCAGAAGAGCGCCGAATTCCGCAGGTGGTTGATGACTATTCTCAGTGGTATTTGTCGCGCTTGAGGGCTGTTGAAATGGCGTTGGAAGGGAAAGAGTTTCTCTGTGCGAATCGCTTCACTATTGCCGATATTACAGTGGCTTATGCGTTGTTTTTAGGCGTAAGTCTTGGTTTGTCTGAACGTTACAAGCCAAATTGTAAACGCTATCTGGCCAGTATGATGGAAAGACCGGGATGGAAACGAGCGCAGGAAAAACAGAAAAAGTAGCAGGATTTTTTCTATCAACCATAAACGTAAAGGCGTTTACAGGGAGTACGATTATCTGTTGGCGTTTTCTTCATGGTTTGGTTTTTTAACACCGAGAATCAGACCGGCACCACCGATCCATAGTCCAGAGCCTTAAAGCGCTTCGTTGCTGAGTTAAGTTGGCCAAGGCTGAAATCACAGGATAACCGGGCTCACTGGAATTCATTGTATTCTTTATCGCCGATGGCTGAGTCGGGCACAGTTGCTCCATGGTTCTGGCCCCTCCGGGGT
>JBALTE010000028.1:0-11816 GCA_036963965.1 Oceanicoccus sp.
TCAGATTAAAAGCGATACCAACAGTGATTTTGTGATGGTTAGCGTACGTACAGAGGTTAACCTAAATGATCCTGAGGATGCTAAAAAAGTAGTCGCCTTACAACAAGCAATCAAGCTAGATATTAAAGGGGATAAAGTCTTTGAACAACCCAATTATGATATGGATCAATTATTGAAGCTTAGAGATAAACTTGCAACGGAAGGCTTGGCTTTGGGCTCGCTAAATAACATGCAAGGCGCTCGTGGAACCGTCGATGAGCATATGCACTTACTCGGCACCGCGACAGGGTGGGGATTATTACCCGATGCGAATGCAAGATACCTAGGGTATGTTCAAGATGGTGGTGATGGTACAGGTTGTTATCAAGCAAATTATAAAGTACCTCCATTTAATGACGGTGGTTTCTTCTCAATCACTATGTATGATGCCGAGGGCTGGATGTTTAGTGAAAAGGCTATTTTAAACGAAAACAATATCACTTTTAATAAAGATGGCAGTTTTGATGCTAATTTCGGTGAGTGTGGTAACAACGCTAAAAATAACTTACCTATCACTAAAGGTTGGAACTTTTTAATGCGTGTATACGAGCCAAAGTTAACTGCATTGGATGCATACAAATTACCAACACCGGCCAAGATTAAATAAATAAAGTTTGGCGCATATCTCATTTGAAAAAGGATATATAAAATGAATATTTTTAAAAAAAGTCGTTACCCATTCCTCACTAGTATCTTGATCGTAAGTAGTTTACTACTCTCTGGCTGCTCTACTGAACAAAAGGAAACATCTATAGTTAGCGCTACAGATACGATCCCTGTGACGCTTGAAAACTATAAAATAGCAGAATCAGATTTCGCATTTGGCGGGGTTGTTAAAATGGGTGGTGCAAACAATCTTATTCACTTTCCTGTAAAAGCGTTTGATTTAAACAATCAAGTGGTTGTGCGTATGAATCAAGATACCGTTTACAGTGGCGCGATAGTTGATGTGTCAAAAGGGGCAACCATTACCTTGCCTGACGCCAATGGTCGATATCAATCGGCAATGGTCGTACAAAACGATCACTATGTTAATGATGTGTTTATTGGTTCTGGTACCTACCAGCTTAAAAGTGATACAGACAGTAAGTTTGTTAATGTGAGTATCCGGACTGAGGTGAACCTTAATGATCCTGAGGACATTAAAAAAGTCATCGCCTTACAGGAAAAAGTCACGTTATCCGCTGAAGGAGACACCGCTTTTAAACAGCCTAACTATAATATGGAGCAACTAGAAGCACTCAGAATTAAGCTTGCCAATGAAGCCTTAGCATTGGGTTCACTCAATAATCTGCAAGGAGCAAGAGGCACGGTTGACGAACATTTACATTTACTCGGCACTGCTGCTGGCTGGGGGCTGTTGCCCGATGAAAATGCCAGATACGTCGGCTATGTTCAAGAAGGCGGTGATGCCACAGGTTGCTATCAGGCACAGTATCAAGTCCCACCCTTTAATGACCCAGGCTTTTTCTCAATCACTATGTATGATGCTGAAGGCTGGATGTTTGATGAAAGAGCTATTTTGAATAAAAACAACATCACTTTTAATGACGATGGCAGTTTTGATGCAAACTTCGGTGAATGTGGTGAGAATGCTAAAAATAACTTACCTATCACCAAAGGTTGGAACTTTATCATGCGAGTATATGAACCAAAATTGGATCAATTGGAAGTATACAAATTACCAACACCGGCCAAGGTAAAGTAAAGACGGTTCTTTAGGTATCTATATTCAAGAAGAGAGATCTTCAGTAAATATGATATCTAACTGGTTACTGTATAGGTGATACAAACGAACGCCTTGCTCCGGCGACGATTACGTTGAAGGTAAATGGGTTAATTAGCAGCGTAATGATGAGGTTCCGGTATTGTCACGGAGCTGATTCCAACAAATATTCAGGGTATCGTGTGTTGCTCTGTAACAAGTACAGGCAGTCTCGTCAAACTTAGCATCAGCATTTAGTTGTATAACATTAAAATAGGAGAGAAAAATGAAACATAAACTCATATGTCTGGTTTTAGTATTGGGATCATTTATAACACCGCCGTTAATGAGATCAGCACTTGCCGATGAGCAGGAGACAGGCACTCCATCGGTTGAATACCTTCATGCTTTTAAAGCAGTATTCCATGCAAATTATTTAAAGAGAGTTGCCAGTGATGCCGGTGGTACCAACAAATTTATCCATACGACTGTATTGCCCACAGAAGGAATGGATTCAATGGTTACTCCAGCTCTTGATCATCTTTACTCAAAAGCAGTGCTTGATCTTTCCAATGGTCCTGTCTACTTCCATGCGCCTAAGCTTGATACGAGTCGTTACTACTCTATAAGCGTCACAGACCAAGAACATTATATGGTCTATGAAAAAATTCGCCCAACAGGTGTGTATGCTTTTGTTCGCGCAGGTTATAAAGGCCCTATTGATGACAATGTAACAGTAATTGAATCTCCAGGTGACCACCCACATTTATTCGTTCGTACTCAAGTATTTGATAAGGCCGATTTACCTAACACAATAGCGATACAGGATCAGCTTAAGTTGATTGGAAAAGTGGGTAAAATTGAATTTACTAGTCCAGTACAATTCACATTAGACACGCACACTGTGCATCCTGCCAATAAGGGATTTTTAGCTAAGTCTTTAGATTATTCAGAAGAAGACCATGCCGCTTTGGGAAAATGGTTAACAGTGAAAGGACAATCTAACTATGCATCAAATAATATTGGAATGTTTGATGCGATCGGCAAAGGCAATGAAGATCCCGTTGTTCGTGCTATTGGCATGTTTGGCCATTTAGGTGTAACGGGGGATCATGCCTTATACGGAATAACAAATCTTGACTGTGACGGTGCACCTCTGCATGGCAGCAGTAAAAGCGTATTCACTATTCCCTACAAGAACCCAGGGGTTGGTGAATTTTGGTCAATTACTCGCTACAGTGTAATAACAAAAAATACATACCCAAATACTAATGATGTATTTAATGCATACAGCACTGAACCTGATGCTAATGGCAATGTGACGATCACCTTCAGTTCCAAAGATCCTAAAGATGGTACCTATTGGATGCCTGTAAACGCTGATGAACCGTACTATATTATCTCACGTTATTACGTTCCAGATTATGACAAGCTAGTTCAGTTAAAAGCGGTGTGCAAATAGTCCTCGGAATGTCATTGTACAAATTGACGGGATAGTTAATGGCTGGACACCATTATGAGATGGGATCATTTATAGTTCCCATCTCGCTTTGGTAAGGAAGCGGCTATTATATAGAGTCATAATTTTGAGGATTCACATAATCATGCGACGCATAGAAATTAACTAATTTAAAACTAATGACAATATGATAGTGGCTACTGCTAACTTCACTTAAAGCAAGGAATCAACCATGAAAGAAAACACAGGGATACGCAACCGGGCAGTTCGGGAAAAACCACTTGGGTGACCGGAATGAACACTTACCGACCGTGCATGGCTTTGATGAGTTCTTTGGGAATCTGTACCACCTGAACACTGAAGAAGAGCCGGAAGATAAAGATTACCCAATTGATCCGGAATTCAAAAAAAGATTCGGCCCACGTGGGGTTCTCCACTCTTATGCTACCGATAAATATGATAAAACCGGGGACCCGCGTTTTGGGGTGGTTGGAAAACAGAGTATTAAAGATTCAGGGCCGCTGACTCGCAAACGTATGGAAACCGTGGATGAGGAGTTCATCGAGGCCTCTTTCAAGTTTATGGATAAGGCACAAGCAGAGGGCAACCCCTTCTTCGTTTGGATTGCTGCCAGCCGTATGCACGTTTTCACCCACGTTCCAAAAAAATATCAGGAACAGGTTAAAGAACACACAAGCTACTACGATCTTTATGGCGCTGGTATGATTCAGCACGATGAAAATATTGGTATGG
Organism: Oceanicoccus sp.; assembly: GCA_036963965.1. Lineage (GTDB taxonomy): Bacteria > Pseudomonadota > Gammaproteobacteria > Pseudomonadales > Dasaniaceae > Oceanicoccus. The sequence continues at coordinate 3,957 of JBALTE010000028.1, forward strand.
TGCTCGATAAACTGGATGAAATGGGGGTGGCGGATAACACAATTGTCATATACTCCTCAGACAATGGACCTGAGCATTCTACTTATCCGCATGGAGGCACTTCACCATTCAGGGGTGAGAAGATGACAACCTGGGAAGGCGGAGTGCGGGTGCCTATGCTGGTACGTTGGCCGAATAAAATTAAAGCAGGACAAGAGCTGAATGGCATTCAAAGTCATGAGGATGTGTTTACTGTCCTTTCCGCGGCAGCTGGTGTTCCGGATATCCGGGAGCGTATCGCAAAGGGTGACAAGCTCGGAACTGATGTTGAACATAAAAACTACATTGATGGTGTCAACAACCTTGACTATTGGACCGGCAAAACAAATAAATCTGCCCGTAATGAATATTTCTACTATGCAGAATCGAACCTCCAAGCTCTCCGCATAGGACAATGGAAGTTGCATTTCTTCACGCGAGAAAACTATTATGACAGCACCACAAAATTGGAGCTTCCATGGATCTTCAACCTCCGACAGGACCCTTACGAGAGCTATGATCAGGCACCAGGACCGCGTGCCGATGTGCTTCAGAAGAAGACGTACTTGGGCAATGCTGCATTGGCAAATTTAGTTGCCCACATTGAAACATTAAAGAAGTATCCACCCTCGCAAAAAGCGAACAGCTTAAGTGCTGCTGAAATGATTAAAGTAATACTTGAGCACTGATTCCAACAAGTAGGCAGTTAAAGATATAGAGTGTTAAGGGGTGAGATACCACTTAACACTCCCACATTTCACACGTGATGCCTTGCGAGTATATTATGAGCTTTATGACTGCTTTTTGGCACAAAGCAGTCATCAGAGAAATAGCCCAACAACGTCTGCTTTCGGCCAGTTCCAGTCATTCGCCTCCTCATCGTGTCGTGGCCCGCTCGAGCAATTTGTTAGGTGGCACTGCATGGAAATCAATACTTTTAGCTCAGCATGAAAATGGCGGTTATAAATCCTGACCGTAAAACTCGATCCAGCGACTTCAATCTGAGTAAAAGATCACAGCCACAAGGAACCTGTACGATGAAAGCCGCGAACCCATTGATCAGACTGTCACTAAGCGTATTGTTAATCGGCGTTAGCTCGCTGCTTTACGCGGTGGAAGACGAGCAAGGTTTTATAACCTTGCAAAAAGATGAGCTGGTCTGGACCGAGGTAGGCAACGAAGGTTTGAAAGTTGCTATCCTACACGGCAATCCTGGCGCCGAAGGTTTGTATATCATGCGTATCATATTTCCCGCAGGGGTGTTCAGTCGGCCCCATAGCCACAATCAAGATCGCTTCGTTACTGTCATCGAAGGAGCCTGGTTCACTGGAAAGCAGATGCAATGGGATAAGGCCAATACGGTTGCAATCAAGGCCGGAGGGTATATGAAGCATCCCGCAGGGGCGATTCATTATGATGGTGCAAAGGACAGTGCCGTAACCGTTGAAATACGCGGTATGGGGCCAGTAACGACAAGCTATGTCGAGTGACAAGCCCTCAATTGATTGCCGTGCTTCGGCCCCTTAGCGTAAATCGACCAAGAAAAAGGCGTAAGTTCTTCTCATACACCCTCCAGTCAGTGATTAGCTATAGATTTATTTTATTCATATTCTGAAGAATATGTTTCCAGGTATGAATGCGAATACAGTTCGAAAAGGTTTCCAAATGGGTCTTCTAAATAGACCATTTTGTAGGGTTTGTTATCATCCTCAGGGTGATACCTCATAGTGTCCATTCTTACCTTTCCTCCGTATTGTTCAACTTTATCAATAACCCCTGGGAAATCATCTGTTTCTAAACAAAAATGGAAGATACCGATTTTTGAGAAGTCGACGTTATGTTTTTCTTCTCTTTCTTTCATTTCAAACATTTCGACACCAATCCCGTCTGAAGTCACAAGGTGTGCGATGTTAAATCCCTTGAAACCTGTTCCAAATACTGCAATACACATTTTGCCGATTGCGGTCTCTCTTTCTTCTATGACTTCGGTCTTGTCCATGACTAGTTCAAGCCCCAGTGCCTTTGTATAAAACTCGACAGCTTTATCCATTTCTCCAACCATAATTCCCACATGACTCATCTTCATATCGATCTCTCTTTCACATTTGTTGATATTAGTTACGGTGATTAGAAATGGGCGAAATGGCTCGCCGGCTCTCTAATCAACCAATTGTTGGTTGCATTTATTTAACTTGAAGCTAGGTTACAATTGATTATTAATTATGTAAAATTATCATTTGTTATAAAGATGAGTATATTTTTTAATGATTAATCCTGTCTGGTTACGTAGTTTCTGTACTCTTGTTGAAGTAACGCACTTCACCCGTACAGCTGAGCAGCTGAATATGACACAGTCAGGCGTTAGTCAGCACGTACGAAAACTGGAAGATTACCTGGGGCTCGCCCTGCTCATTAGGCATGGCAAGCAGTTTACTCTTACAGATGCTGGCGAAAGCCTCTATCGTGAAGGACGGAAGGTGATAAACGCCCTGTCTGATATTGAGGCGCGGGTGGCAACTAACCCAACTCATGAGGGAATAGTTAGGATTGCCTCCCCGGGGAGTATGGGGCTTAAGCTTTACCGACACCTTCTAACAGTGCAACAACAATATCCCAAACTTGTTATTGATTACCGCTTTGCACCTAACGCCACGGTTGAAAAGTACATCGCAGAAAATAACGTCGACATTGGCTTTATGACCAGCCAATCAACGTTAGCAGAAGTCAGCTCAAACCCGGTTGCTGAGGAAGAGCTTTGTTTGGTCACGCCTATTGGGGTCACCAGGCCCAGCTGGAAGCAACTAAAGAAACTCGGTTTTATAGACCACCCTGATGGTGCTTATCATGCTGGCCTGCTTTTGAGTGCTAACTACCCTGAGTTTCAGCATGTTAAGCAGTTTGATCTGGCAGGGTTTTCAAATCAAATCAGTTTGATTCTTGAGCCAGTCTCTTTGGGGCTAGGTTTCACGGTATTACCCACCCATGCCGTTGAAGCATTTGAAAATTCAACGAACGTCAAAGTACACCGTTTGCCTAATCAAGCCAGCGAAATACTGTATCTTGGTGTTCACCTTAATAGAGATCTACCGAATAGAGTTAATACTGTAATTAGTGAAGCTAAGGCCTGCCTCAAGTAAGATTTTAATGGGGGAAATGCCTCCAAATTTAATATGTCTGCTATTGGCACACAGCTGTTGCAAGCCTCGACTAACCTCGGGGCTTTTTTATCTCTGCTCGTTATTTGGGCATTCAGACAAAATGGTGAATGAACAAAAAAAATCGATAAAACAACGTCATGGCCAATTCAATAGGAGTTGACGCTTTAATACACTTCTTAATTGGTGTTACTGTAAGTACTGGCCTGAAATGGCGACTGGCAGCCGGCACGAATAACACACCATAAAATTCACGGCTGGAAATTCTTTCAAAAGCGACATTGTCCAGAGAGTTATCGAATGACAGAGCAACGTTCTTCAGTTGATTACGAGCAGGTGCCGGAAGAGTATCTCCAGCGAAGACAACTAAAGTCGGGGGCAGCAGGTTGGGTCTTGCTTGCCGGGCTCGGGGTTTCTTATGTGATATCCGGAGAATTTGCCGGGTGGAATTTCGGCCTGGAACAGGGTGGCTTTGGTGGTATGCTGCTGGCGACCATTGCTATGGCGGTTATGTATAGTGCCAAAGTACTAAGTCTGGCAGAACTGTCGGCAGCGCTTCCCACTGCTGGTGGCGGTTACTCTTTTGCACGTCGCGCCCTGGGCCCCTGGGGGGGATATCTGACCGGCAGCGCTATTTTGCTTGAATATGTGATAGCGCCCGCTGCTATCGCTGTATTTATTGGCGCCTATGTCGGTGAGCTTATTGGTGTTGATGGTCCACTAGTGTATGCCGTGTTTTATGCCGTTTTTGTTGGAATTCACTTATTGGGTACGGGAGAAGCACTGCGTTTTATGATGGTGGTGACCGTTATCGCGGTGGCGGGCATCGTCGTATTTGTTATCGCCGCGATACCCCATTTTAGTGTCGCAAATTTATTCGATATAGCGGTTAACGAATCAGCCTCCGGCGCCAGCACATTTCTGCCTCAGGGCTATTTGGGTGTGTGGGCCGCCATTCCTTTTGCCATGTGGCTTTTTTTAGCGGTGGAAGGCGTTCCTCTAGCGGCAGAGGAAGCGAGAGATCCCGCTCGTGACTTGCCTCGCGGTATTATCACAGCAATGGTTATCCTGTTAGTTTTTGGCGGTTTGGTACTAGTGCTGGTGCCCGGAATAGCTGGGGCCAATGCCATGAAAGATCACGGAGCACCATTGGTGGGAGCCCTGCAGAGTGTCTATGGAGAAGGTTCAGGGGCGGCAATATTTGTTAACGTGGTCGGTCTTGCGGGCCTTATCGCGTCCTTTTTCTCTATTATCTACGGCTATTCTCGGCAAGTATTTGCCTTGTCGCGAGCCGGGTATTTACCGCGTTTTCTGTCTGTCACCGGGAGCCGTAAAGTACCCACCTTGTCTCTTATTGTGCCCGGGTTCATAGGTTTTGGATTGTCACTAACTGGAGAAGGTGACTTGATGATTACTATCGCAGTTTTTGGCGCCACAATTTCCTATGCGCTAATGACCTTATCGCACATCGTTTTGCGCCGTAAAGAACCCGATTTAGCCCGTCCCTATAAAACTCCCGGCGGAGTATTTACGTCGGGCATTGCGCTGGTTTTATCGATTATTGCGTTTGCTTCAACGTTTGTGGTGAATCAGGAAGCTGCGTTGTGGAGTGGATTAATTTACCTTTTGATGATTGCCTATTTTGGTTTTTATAGCCGACATCATCTGGTCGCCAGCGCACCCGAGGAAGAATTCGAAGCAATTGCCCGTGCCGAACAAGAGCTGGTTTAACATCACGCAAAAGTCAAAATAAGATGAGAAAGCTATGAATACCAGAGACGTAAAAACCGCGGCTGATGCCCGGCACATTGTTGAAAAGCGTGGCTTGCAGCATGTGAAGGTGGGCCTGTTCGATGTTGATGGTATTCTGCGAGGGAAGTATATGAGCAAAGAAAAGTTCTTCTCTGCGCTTGAAGGAGGCTTTGCTTTTTGCGATGTGGTGTTGGGTTGGGATTCCAACGACCAGCTTTACCAGACGCCCGATGTAAAATTTACCGGATGGCATACTGGATATCCCGATGCGCCTGTACGAATAGTTCCTGAAAGCTGCAGGGAGCTTCCCATGGAAAATAATGGGTTGTTATTTTTATGCGATTTTGAGGGAGAGGCAGCCGACATTTGCCCTCGTTCAGTACTTGAAAGAGTGGTAAAAAAAGCCGAGGACATGGGCTTTGATGCCCTCGCTGCATTTGAGTACGAATTCTTTTTGTTTGATGAAACGCCTGACACTGTCAGGGAAAAAGGCTTTCGCAATCTCAAGCCAATTAGCCCCGGGTTTTTCGGCTATTCGGTATTGCGTAACTCAGTTAACTCAGAACTATATGATGAGTTACTGTCTCTAGCTCAGGAGATGGATTTTCCTATAGAAAGTTTGCACACAGAAACCGGCCCCGGCGTATTGGAAGCCGCAATAACCGTAGATTTTGCTCGCGCAGCAGCCGACAAGGCAGCCCTGTTTAAAACTTTCGTTAAAGTTTGGGCTCAGCGGCGTAAGCTGATGGCAACGTTTATGGCCAAGTGGTCGAATGATTATCCTGGACAGTCAGGTCATATTCATCTGTCTCTGCGCCACAAAGATGGAGCCGGGGCGGCTTTTTATGACTCATCACAACCTATGAATATGAGTGCCACCCAACGCCATTTTATTGCCGGTGAACAGAAACTAATGCCGGAGTTACTGGTGATGTATGCGCAAACGGTAAATTCTTATTCCCGTATGGTTCCCGGCTTCTGGGCGCCCACAGACGCAACCTGGGGATGTGAGAATCGAACAACTGCGTTGCGGGTCATTCCGGGTAGTGATAAATCGCAACGTACAGAATTTCGTCTCGGCTCGGCCGATGCTAATCCCTATATTGCTCTGGCGGCAGCGCTCGGGTCGGGGCTGTACGGCATAGAAAATAAAATGGAACCAACTGAGATGGTGCGTGGCAATGCCTATGAGCAGGAACATCCAGCAGAACTGACCCTTGGTAGAGATATTCACACGGCGGCGGCTGCCTTAAGCAGCAGCGCGGCAGCACGGGAACTGTTTGGCGACGCGTTTGTGGAGCATTATGCAGCGACAAGGGAGTGGGAAGGAAAAGAGTTCTCTCGCCATGTAACTGACTGGGAGATGGCACGTTATTTTGAGATTATTTAAACAGCGATGATCATGAGGGACTCAAATGCAGCATGAATTGCAGGGTAACTGGAATTATCCCAGTGATATGAGGGCGGGAGCCGGGTTTGTTGCGCAGCTTGCCGCCTGTTGTAAAGACCTGGGTATCTCGAGGCCACTGCTTATAACAGACCCGGGGTTGGCAGGTCTTGCGATGGTGAACAATGCGCTGGTTCAGTGTCGGGCTCAGGGTATTGCGGTAGAACTGTTTAGCAATATTAAAGGCAACCCGACGGGTGAGAATGTGGCCGACGGTTTAGCCGCTTTTAACAACGGCGGGCATAACGGCATTATTGCTTTTGGTGGTGGCTCGGCAATGGACGCAGGGAAAGCAATTGCCTTGATGGTTGGACAGAAACGTCCGCTCTGGGATTTTGAAGATGAAGGAGACAACTGGCAACGGGTGAACGAGAGCGGAGTTGCGCCAGTCATCGCAATTCCGACTACTGCTGGCACAGGCTCAGAAGTTGGGCGTGCGGCGGTGATAACCGATACCACCTGCCAAAAAAAGCGAATTATATTCCACCCTAAAATACAGCCACAAATAGTCATTCTGGACCCTGAGCTAACAGTCAGTTTGCCATCGACGATAACGGCAGCGACGGGTATGGATGCGCTGTCGCACAATCTTGAGGCTCTCTGCTCCCCTTTTTATCACCCCATGGCCGATGGTATTGCGATTGAGGGAATTCGCCTGGTGAAAGAAAATTTACCGGCAGCTGTAGCCAATGGCAATGATATAAATACGCGCATGCAAATGTTGGTGGCATCGGCAATGGGAGCAACGGCCTTTCAGAAAGGACTGGGCGCTATGCATGCCCTGGCACATCCTCTCGGTGCACTCTACGACGCCCATCATGGTCTGCTTAACGCCATTTTGATGCCTTATGTGCTGGAAGCTAATCGCGATCAGATTGCCCCTAAGCTCTCTCGTCTTGCCCGCTATCTGGAGCTCGATACTCCTGAGTATGATAGTTTTCAGAGCTGGGTGTTGCAGCTGCGCGCGAGCATTGGCATTCCGCACAGCCTTGCCGAGATAGGTATCGATGACGCTGAAGGTGACAGGGTGGGACAAATGGCTTGCGAGGACCCTAGTGCTGGCGGAAATCCGGTACGTTTTTCTGCCGGTGAATACGCTAGAATTTTTAGTCGGGCGGTGAATGGTGATTTATAGGTTTCAATGCCTAGCCAACATACATAAAGTACATGCGAGTCAATTGTAGTAGAGCTTCCTTCTATCAATCCCCTTGGGTGGCACCGTATCGTGGGAGTTGCCCTACTCTGTTATCGCAACACCCTAGGACGATTTCCAGGGACTCAGCTTTCTTCATTCCATTCGGAGATACCGTCGATAGCGTCCCAATTCATTTTTCCTTCAAGGCCATCAGACATATCGCCCGATTTGTAAGCGATGGATTTGGGCTGGTATTATATTTTCAAACCTCTCTGGCTTGGCTGCCACCTGGCAATATCCAACTGAGCTTTACCCACCCCCAGCGCATGAACCCACCGGGCCGCAGCATCCAT
>JBALTE010000029.1:0-10655 GCA_036963965.1 Oceanicoccus sp.
CTTCAAGGCTTATTCCACTCTACGAGTAGAAGATAGTGCCAATGGCAAAGATGTATATGCCGCATTTGCTGTTCGTATGGGGTTATTAATTATGGTGACAGTGTATGTTTGCATCGCTGTTTATGCGTTGGAGTATCTCAACGATAGCTACTTTAAAGATATCCAACCTTCATCATCCTAATAACCTATTCAAGTGGTAAAACTTCCGATAGAATTTACGTCACTTTATTCAGGGCTCGAAACGACTTTCAGAAAACACCTGCATAACATTTTCGAGCGCCTAAACTAATAGTAGCAGGAGACAGCAATGTCTAAAGTGATTCTTCTAGACGGTGGCATGGGACAAGAATTGCTCCGTCGCTCCTCTCAAACACCACATTCCATGTGGTCTGCGAAAGTCCTCCTCGACGAACCGGAAATCGTCGAGGCTGTGCACCGAGATTTTATCGAAGCGGGCGCGCGAGTTATTACCCTCAACAACTATTCAGTGACCCCGGAGCGAATGGCTCGTGAAGGTCATCCAGAATTTTTTGAAATCCTGCAACAAAAAGCCATCGACATTGCCAAACGTGCCCGCGACAATTCCCCAAAAGCTCGCGACAATGATGTAAAAATCGCAGGGTGCCTGCCGCCGCTATTTGCTACCTATAAACCTGAACTTGCGCCAGATTTTGAAAAATGCCTGGAAACATATCGCATCATCACAGACATACAAAAAGCAGACGTCGATTTGTTTATTTGTGAAACCATGTCCTCAATCAAGGAAGGGACTGCCTCAACCATGGCGGCACATACCTCTGGTCATCCTGTATGGCTCAGTTTCTCGTTGGAAGACAATCTTGGCTGCCGCCTTCGCTCCGGTGAGCCACTCACCGATGCGATCGAGGCGGTAAAAGACAGCTGTATGCAAGCCCTCCTCCTCAATTGCTCCATGCCAGAAGCGATCAACGCGGCCATTGGCACCCTGACTAAAAATTATGAAACTGTCGGTGCGTACGCCAATGGTTTTACAAGTATTACTGCGCTGAAGCCGGGCGGAACCGTCGAAGAGCTGACATCCCGCCAAGACCTAGGCCCAAATGAATATGCAGAATTTGCTCTTTCTTGGGTAAAATCCGGCGCCAAAATTGTCGGCGGTTGCTGCGAAGTTGGCCCCGCCCACATTGCGGAGCTAGAACACCAACTTTTGGCAGCGGGTCACGAAATCTGCAGTGAATTCTAAATACCATCCGCCAAAACCTAGCCTTCAGAGGTGCGCTCGGAAAAAAATAGAAATGAAAGAGTGCTGACATCAGATAGAGGACAACCAATTCCATCATGGTTGTCTCTACCGTGTTTTTTTCGCCTCAAAAGAGCGACCGCTCTTTTATCTTACACAAAGATGTATCTACTCTGCGTAAACCACTCCCCTGGCGGATAAGTCTTCTATCTCGGAATCTTCAAAACCCAACTCCTTCAAAACGTCCACATTGTGCTCGCCTAAGGTCGGCGTATGCGCGTGAATGTTACTTGGAGTTTCAGAAAATTGTGCCGGTGGTCTGGGACTTCTTACTTCACCAGCCAGTGGGTGATTATAAGTCCACAAAGCCTCCATCGCTTTAATTTGAGGGTCGTTGATAACGTCTTCCCGTTGATTAATCCGTGAGTAGGGCACGTCTTCCTCATCAAAGCGCTGGCAAAGCTCATCGGTAGAAAAGCGAGCATATGCTTCACCCGTCAGCTCTATATAAGCAGTGCGGTTACGGGTGCGTGCTTCAGCGCTAGAGAAGCGTTCATCTTCGGATAGGTGCCCAATGTTCAATGCCCGGAAAGAGGCATCTGCTTCCTTCTGTTGCACTGGCATCGAGGCAATCCAGCCGTCGAGGGTTTTTCGCATAAAAATACTGTGGTCTAGCTGCGGTACATTTTCGACCTCTTCGTCGGGGAAAGTGTAGTTGTTCATTACGTCAGGCCAGAGGAAAAACAGACTGGCGTCGAGCATTGACAGCTCAACTCTTTGACCTCGACCGGATCGTTCTGCCCTAAACAGAGCCGCCGTTACTGCTTGCGCCGCTGTCAGTGAAGTGACTTTGTCACAGACCAGACTATTGACCATGGCAGGCTCGCCACTTTGTAGCGATGTAAACCCGGACAACGCCTGAATGATAGCGTCGTAGATGGGTCTTTTTACATAGGGCCCGGTAGAACCCACTCCGTTGATTGAGACGTAAACCAATTTGGGGTGTGCTTCTTTAAATTGATCGTAACCCAGCCCTAAGCGATCCATAACACCGGGACGAAAGTTTTCCATTACCACATCTGCAGAGGCGATCAATTTGCGCGCAATATCGAGTCCAGCCTCATTTTTTAGGTCCAGACAGAGCGACTTTTTGTTGCGATTCATGGTCGTGAACGGACTCCCTGCACCGTTACTTTTTGGCAGTCCGCCCCGCATTAAGTCCCCGTGTCGGGATTCAATCTTGATTACCTCGGCACCCTGATCACCCAAAATTGACGCGGCAATAGGGCCAGAATACACCGCGGTAAAATCAATAACTTTAACTCCGTTAAGTGGTCCAGTGGCAGCGCCACCCAGGTTTATTTGCTGACTCATTTTGTTATTCCTTTTGGTAGATGTCGGCCCGGACACCTCTCCTCTCTTTCACAATCCAGGATTGGCGCGTGTGTTATGTTTGGATTAGACGTTTACTTTAGTATTTTATCTGAAGGGCCAGGTTATCGCCTCTAGATAGGCTATTCACCAAAAAATCCGTTAGGTTTCTTCGACTTAGTGATACCAAAATCGAGTGTGTGTGCTGCTCATAATCGGCAGGTCCGCAGTTCAAGTCTGCGAAGGCCCACCAATTTTATCATCTAGAACCAGCTTGGGTTTTAGTTCCTGTCCACCATATCCTTGCCAAGCCGACGCCATGTCAGCAGGAAGAACACCGAACTGGCAGCGTACAACAGCGCCACAATGACCATCGCCGACTGTAAACTCTGGGCGTATACCTGCCCGCAGACATTCTGTAAATTCTCGCTCAACTCTCCTATAGCCCTGGGATGACACTGATTTCGCGCCAGTTCCTCTGCTGCCACACCGAGTTCAGCCACGCCGCTGGTAAAGAAAATATCGGAAACTAAACCGATGAATAGAGGGCCAAAACCGTAACCGATCAAATTGACAACGAACAGTAACACCGCCGTGGCCACTGCACGCACACGCATGCTCACCACGCCCTGGCCTATAGTGTATTGGGCGGCAAGATAACCATATTTCACGAAACCACCGATGACCAGACCAATGGCGGCATAAAGCAGGTTCTGTGTTGTGAAAGCAAAAACATAAAACGGAATTGACAATGCCAGACCTATAGCGGGCACCCAGGCGATGGCACCCGGGTATTTTTTATAAAGCCTGGTCGCCAGCCAACCAGTGGCGAAAGTGCCAATGGCTGAAGACAGCGACACAGGAGCGTTAATCCAGATGGCCGCTTGGCCGGTGGTGATTTCGTGAGTTCGAACGAGAAAAAGCGACTGGAATGAGCCGATTCCGTAACCGCAGAACGAAGCCACGGTGGCACCAGCCGTCATTAGCCAGAAGGCGGGTTTTGTCGTCAGTTCGCTAATAGCCTCTTTCAGCTCGACCTGACCCTTGGATTTTGTTCCCGCTGGATCCGTGTAACCGCGAGGCGGCTCTTTGACGGTCAATTTAAAGACAACGGCAATCAACAGACCAGGCAGCCCTACCACGATAAATGCCGTGCGCCAGTCGAATGCGTCGGTCACCCAACCACCAATCAGATTGGCAAACATAGTGCCGAGCGTTACGCCCATAGCGTAGATTCCCAGCGCCTGAGACCGGTCACGGGGGGCGTAATAATCAGCGATCAGGGAGTTGGCCGGTGGTGTACAGCCCGCCTCACCAATACCTACGCCAACACGACACATTAGCAATATCCAAAACGCGCCGATGGTGACTGAACCAATGGTGACTTCGGTTGCGAGCCCACACAGCGCCGTCATTATGGACCACAAAGCAACGCATACAGTCATAATTTTTACGCGGTTGGCAGCATCGGCATAGCGCGCCAGAGGAAGACCCACGATAGTGTATAGAAGGGCAAAACCGAAACCGGTAAGCAGGCCGAATTGAGTATCGGAAATGCCTAGGTCCGGTACAAGATCTGGACCGACAACGGAGAGCAGGCCGCGGTCGACAAAATTCATGATGTAAATAAGCGTTAGAGCGAAGAGCACATAGCTTCGGTACGGCTTGGTACCGTAGCCTGTGATTTGACCCCCCGTGTCGTCCCCTTCAGGTGTCGCTGTTGCTGTCATAGATTAATTTCTCTTCAGTAAGTGCATTATTATTGTTGGAGTTGACGGTAAATATTTTAGTTCTCTTTGTCTGGCGTGTATATGTCCAAAATTACATCAGTATCTTGAATAGGTTATGGCAAATTATCTAAACCAGCACCACGCTCACCGGCACAGCATTAAGGAGGTACACCTTGCCATCTTCCTCATAGCTCGCGGGATCTCGCAATTGATTAACCCTTTGATTACAGGTATTAAGTTAAAGGGGTCAGCGCTCTTTCGGGACACACTAAGTAAAACATATTTATAAGAGCTCTAACCCCTCTACTTGGTAACTTGAGAACAAATAGCAGTTTTTGAAGCCTGCCCGTGTCAATTAGTCGATAACATTAGCGCATTTGTAGTAATCGGCGGTTCCGGTAGCGATTGCCAAAGGTGGTTTTATTGTAGTAAGTTGGGCCCCAAAACGTAACTACTCCACCTACAGACACACTAAAATAAGTAAAGGAAAATGGATTGAGCAGGATTCTATTAGTCTGCATATCGCTGGGTATTTTCCTACTCACCTCCCCCGAATCCACGGCAGAGAACTGCATATCGTTGGAGAAAAGTTCTCAGCGAAACATAGCGTGCTGGGATTTTCAATCACCTATTCCTCTAGATGGTGCCTGGGATATTCTTCCCGGATTCGCACCCCCTAAAATCGACAGTGAGTTTTTGAGTCGTAAAGGCTGGATTTCTCAGAATATTCTTCAATCGTGGGAGCAAAGTGGCTTCCCTGGATCCGATTTTCAGGCCAGTTATAAACTTAGTTTAAATCTGCCAAAAAAAGCACCGCAGCTATATTTATTCGTTGGAGAGTCCTATTCGAACACCCGAATCGAGGTCCGCTCCGCCAGTGGACAGTTCATTAGAATTTTTGCTAATGCGACTGAAAAGAATTTTGAAACTTACCAAGCCGGCCGCCTAAGCAGCAGAGTGGTGGCGTTACCGCCGCTAGCCCAAGAAACCACAATAGTCATTCAAGTGAGTAATGGGCCATATTTATCCGGTGGATTTTACGAGCCTCCAGTTCTCGGTACTCTTTCCCAACTAAACCAGTGGCAGGAACGAAAATACTTATTCAGCGCAATATCACTTGGAGCTTTTGTATTATTAGGGTTGATCAACTTTAGCCTTTGGTTGGCCCGGAAAACCGATATGGCTCAGCTAATCCTTGCGGGGCTAGCACTCACGATGGCTCTTCGTTTGATAGATACCGGGAAACTATTATATTTACTATACCCAGATGCTGAAATCAGCTGGTTCTGGCGCATCGGTTGGTATACCGTGATGTTATTGGCTTTATTATGGTCCGCTTTTATTCGCAGTCTGCTGCCGCGTTATTTTCCGCAATTGATTCATCGTGTTGCTACAATCTCAATTTCCATCTGCGGAATTATTCTGCTTATCTCGGGATCTGATTATTGGTTGCAGACCAGTGGTCTTTACATTCGGGGCTTGATTTTTGTCATTTTGCTTTTTTCAATGTGGGCAATAGCACGTGAAATTTTGGACCGCGGGCAATCTTCACGTTATTTTTTAGTGGGAGTATCGGCGTTAGGAATTACAGCAATTATCGATGTTATTGGTCAGAATTTCGGCTATCCCCTCAACACAACTAACTACGGTTTTCTGGTACTTGTTCTTTTTCAAACAATAAACTTGAACAAACACTATGTTTTCGCTTTAACGGAACAAGAACGCTTAACGGCTAATTTAGAACAATTAGTTGAAGAACGAACCGAAGCGCTGCGTGTAGTAAACCGGCGTCTAAAAGAGTTGGCCGAAACTGATGAACTAACAGGCTTGTCAAATCGCCGAATGTTCTTTTTCGAATTCAAGCGGGAAAAGGCCATTGCTGAACGGGGACGTGAAGTATTGTCTTTGGCGATACTGGATATCGATTTCTTTAAATCTATAAATGATCGCTGGGGGCACGATGCAGGAGATATGACCTTAAAAGAATTTGGCAGCTTGCTGGAAACTCAGCTTCGGGCAACCGACGTAGTTGCTCGTGTTGGCGGAGAGGAATTTGCATTCCTCATGCGCACAAATAGCTATCCACTCGCAATTGATAAGGCTAATAAAATATGCGGGGAAATCGGCTTAAAGAACTTCTCTTCTGTGGAAGGTGACTTTCAGATAACTGCCAGTATAGGAATTTGTGAAGTGCAATCGGAGGACGATGTTCACAGTGCAATGAAGCGCGCTGACACAGCTCTCTACGAAGCGAAAAACAAAGGGAGGAATCAGGTTATTTCTAATTAGAGGGGGGGGTCAGAGTTCTTTAATGATAATTTCTTAAATTTAATTGCTGACCTCCTATGGTTACCTGTCCAGTCAGAGGTGTTGCGGGTTTGTTGGCAAGCCTGTTGAACCTGGGCCGCTGGATCGCCGTATTGCGTCGCTAAAAGAACAGTCGCTCATATTCTGATTCAGGTTTAGTACAGGCTAGGACTGCCTTCCAGAGGGTGATATCCTAGGCGGCATTGCTCAATTCAAGAGAAGCTGAAGTCATGTCGGTAACAATCGGAACGCCCCTCAGTCAAAGCGCAAAAAAAGTCATGTTATGCGGTGCAGGTGAACTCGGCAAAGAAGTCGCTATTGAACTGCAACGTCTGGGTGTCGAAGTTATCGCGGTAGACCGTTATGAAAATGCCCCCGCCATGCAAGTGGCCCACCGCTGCCATGTCATCAATATGTTAGATGGCCAGGCACTGCGTGAAGTCATCGAGCTGGAAAAGCCCGACTTGATAGTCCCTGAAATTGAAGCCATCGCTACCGACACCCTCGCTGAACTGGAAGGCGAAGGGTTTACCATTATCCCCACCGCCAAAGCTACCCAACTCACCATGAACCGTGAAGGCATTCGTCGCCTGGCCGCCGAGGAGTTAGGGCTGAAAACCAGCCCCTATGAATTTGCCCAGACCAAAGACGAATATCTAAACGCCATCAAACATATCGGCCTGCCCTGTGTGATCAAACCTATTATGAGCTCCTCGGGCAAAGGCCAATCATTACTGCGAGAAGAAGGTGAAATTGAGACTGCCTGGGATTATGCGCAAGAAGGCGGCCGTGCAGGCAAGGGCAAAGTCATCATCGAAGGCTTTGTGGACTTTGATTTTGAAATCACGCTGCTAACTATTCGTCACCGCGACGGCACCTCTTACTGCGCCCCAATAGGCCACCGTCAGGAAGGCGGTGATTATCAGGAGTCCTGGCAACCACAGGCGATGACTGATGCTGCACTGCAAGCATCACAAGCGATGGCAAAAAAAGTAACGACAGCCCTTGGCGGAAAAGGCCTGTTTGGGGTAGAGCTGTTTATAAAAGACGATGAAGTTATTTTTAGCGAAGTCTCACCACGCCCACACGACACGGGCCTGGTCACACTGGTCTCGCAGGATCTTTCCGAGTTTGCGCTGCACGCCAGGGCGATTCTTGATTTGCCGATTCCTGCGATTAAGCAAATGGGCCCCAGTGCCTCAAGTGTCATTTTAGTTTCGGGCGAAAGCGACAATGTTCAGTTTGGTCATTTAGACAAGGCCCTGTCTGTAGCCGACACACAATTACGCTTGTTCGGTAAACCTGAAGTCTCTGGCTCACGCCGAATGGGTGTTGCACTGGCAATCGGTGAAAGCATTGAGCAGGCTAGAGACATCGCGAATGCCTGTGCTGACTCGGTAACGATTGAATTATAAGACAGCGACTATCTGTTCGGCTGTCAGCGACCTTCAATAAAACGTAGTGGGTCTGGCGATTCAATCACCTCAATAAAAGCATCTGCTAACGCTTGACTCGCTGAAACGCACTCGCGCCAGTAGGCCAGTCGTGCCGCCTGCGACATTTTTTGGAAGTCACGACGATCAGGAATCTTTCCATAGGGTAGGGATTTAATATAAGAAGCTGAAGGCGCGACAAGTACCAGGTTATCAAGTTGATGCGTATTGATTCGTCGTCTACTAATCGATTTGTCGAACCAGCCTGGGACTATTTGATCTGAGAAATGTGGGTATAGAACCAAGCCGTCGCCAGTACAGTTTTTGAAATCAAAGTGATAGTCGATGATACCCCCATCCCAGTAGTGGCCGGTAGGTGCGCCAGTAATATCACGTTGACCCGACATCAATAAGGGAATGGAGCCGCTGGCAAGCAAGGCAGACCTTAGATTCTCAGCGCTGATATCGACATGTCGGGTATTGAAATCCTTGAAAACAAACGACTCACTTATGCCTGAGCTGAAGACGACCCGTTGAAAGCTATGCTCGAGTAGTTGTCTGTTTATTGCGTTGAACATCGCTGCCTTTCCCATGCCTAAAGCAACCATGGACTTTCTTTGATGGCTATTGATGCCCAGTCCCAGCGCTGTGATGATGTGTGTTCGAAAGCGAGGGTTGGTTGCGATGTGATTAACATCATCGGGGGTCAGCAAACTATCCAGCACCCATTCGCATAAACCGTCAACTACCTCTGCTGGCGAACGTGGGTCATCTTCTGCCCACTGTTGGTTCATATAACGGTCTTGCAGTGTCGCGATCGCTTCGCCGGGGTTAATAGAGGCAAGTGCCGCATGCCGCCAGCTGCCTATCGAGGAGCCATACAGTTCCATTGGATGATTCGATCGACTCAAATACTGGCCAAACAGATATCGGTCCAGATGACCTAGACCCAACAACTTTGCCCCGCCAGACGCGCCGACCATGGCTGTAAAAAGCTCCGGCTGCCAGCCTTCGCTGGCCAGTCGTTTGCGCGCTGTAGAACCGGCAATAATCGTAAGTGGAAAATTACGCATAAAATGACAGCATCTTTTTATCTCTTTAATAGCGATCTCCGGTGTCGAGACTGCCGTGGGAGCTCGCTGATTCTGTCGGTGTACTAAGCCGCGTCTAGCTGAATGCCGAGCCGATGGTGTTAATCATCTCCAGTACCGTATCCAGGCGCTCTTGCGCACTCGTCATCTCCAACAGCTCCTGCGCGGTCTCCGGGGTCATTCCCAGCAGACCCGACGCGGCGAAACTGAACTCGTGCGCGGGCATCGCTTGCCAGTGAGCACTATTTAGCATCTCCTGAGCCTGCTCATTGTCGTGGGTAATCGCCAGCAGCCGCTTCAGGATTTTCGCCTGGCTTTGTTGCAGTGCCAGATCGCCTGCCTCATCGAGAGCCTCGTCCAGCAGTTCCTCACAGGCCCAGATACTAAACGGCAGGGTCTGCTTTTCCTCACCCAGCTGCAGGCGTACCTCGTTGTCCACCTGGACCAGCATCCGTCCGTCATCCAGCTCCTCCAGCAGCTGAACCGGTCCGGCGGAGAAAACCCCCTGAGGTTTATAGGTGGTCTGGTTGCTTTTGAGTGCTTCCTCCATGGTTTGCTCCCGCTCCCTGTAGTGCAGCACTTTCTCGGTATGGCAGACGCCCATCAGTAGATTCTGATCGATACAGTGGCGCACCATCTGGCGGTAGCGAGGCTCGAACACATGCAGGGGACAGGGAACCCCCGGGAAGTTTACGGAGTTGGGTATAGGGAACAGGGCAACATCTACCATAGTATGGGCATCAACTATTACGTCAGGATTAGATTTGTTTACGTTAGTACTCAGAGAATAGATTAGCAGCACCAGAAGAAATACGGCCCTTGCCGCGATTCCGCACTGCAAGGCTGTCGCCAGGCACCGGTCATGGTATCGATAAGGTGTTAGAGGCAGATTTACATCGGGGCACAAGCAAGGCTTGAAGGCCAAATGTGTGGCGCAGAAATTAGGTAAGTAGTTTTTACGTGCCTCGAATATTCTTAAAGTTAATCTCCACACTGCTCGTTTACCTATCAGGTTTCTACCTGTATCGTTTGTTACTCTTTTATTCAACGTCCAAGAGACACCCCCATGGCTGATTACATCCCCCCTTCGCTGGACTGGGTCCGCAAACAAGTCGAGCTGTATGAAAGCAGCGGCGGCACGCAGGGCACTACCCTGATGGATACCGGCATGCCCTGTATCCTAGTCACCCATACAGGAAATAGAACTGGAGGGATTCGCAAGATTCCGCTCATGCGTGTTGAAGTCAACGGCAACTACGTTCTAATTGGTTCGATGGGAGGCCAGCCAAAAAACCCTGTTTGGGTCTACAATATCAGGGCGAATCCAGACGTTCAGATACGTGACAAAACTGAAGTATTTGATATGCACGTTAGAGAAGTAACCGATAAGCAGGAACGCGAAAAACTGTGGGCGGCAGGCGTGGCCGCCTACCCTCCTTACGATGAATACCAGGCAAAAACCAGTCGAGAGATCCCGGTGTTTGTCGCCGAACCGCGGTAAAAA
>JBALTE010000030.1:0-9486 GCA_036963965.1 Oceanicoccus sp.
GTAGCGCCTGTAGTTCCTCAACTATTAGTAGTAGTATGCCCATTAATCTCGCAAAAAAGAAGGTAGCCTTCTTTTTTGTAGTTACTCCCAATTTCTTTGAGTCAGCGGGAAATATTCTACAATTTGGCTGATGCCAAAACGGACGTTTGAATGGAAAAAATATTCAGTGACAGCGATCAGTTTCCTCACTCCTCATTCAACCATCAAGCTTTCAAAGTCAAACACAATTTAGTTGATCACAAAGCTTTTGATATCGACAACCTAGCTCAATTAATTACCGAACTACCTGATGAAAAAGTTCTTTTCTCCAGATTATTTAGCAGGGAAGAAATCGGGGCAAATTTTTTTCTAGACCCGAAATCTGAAAAATATGAAAATTCCGGCTCATTAGGCGCCGCGATTAAATCTATGGAAACATCCGACTCTTTTATTACTGTGATTGATCCACATAACCATCCTCTTTTCACAGATTTTTTTGACACTATTATGACCGAAATAGAAGGAATTCTAGGTGCTCAAGAAAAAAATATTCCTTTGAAAAAAGACACGCATTCATGGTTATTTATAGCCTCGCCAAATTCGATTACGCCTTATCATTACGACACATCATCAAATTTTCTTTTTCAAATTAAGGGAGAGAAAATCGTTAAAGTATTCCCTCCTAGACATGAAGAAATAATCTCTCCAGAAGCCTATGAAGATATGTTGACAGTTGGCCCGCCTAAAGAAACAGGGTATCGAAATGACCTGGATCATCTAGGAAAAGAGTTCAAGTTGAGCGCCGGTGAAGGGCTACATATTCCTTTTTCTGCTGGTCATTATGTACAGAATGGACCTGGTGAGGCATCAATAACTTATTCAATTTTCTTCCAAACAAATGAGACCGATAATTGGTTTAGTATCGCTAATTTCAATAAACTATTTCGTCAAAAATTGAAAAAAATTGGCGTGGATGTCAAACCTATAGCGAGCTCTAAATTTGCAGATAGCTTTAAAGTATTTGCAATGCGCGTGATCAACAAACTTCGACGTATATATGATCGGCGAAATACTTAACAGTATTCCCTATATCTGCCTTGGCAAGAGCGCATAGTTTGGATATCCTCGTAATGATAACCCTGTTGGGGTTTTATACGTAATAGAGGCTTAGTATCTAAGTAAGTTGCCGCATGCATGCGTAAAATTCCACCATTTTTGCGCTTGCACGCAATCCATTACTTATGATGATATGATGCCAAACTAGGACATCATATAGGCCTATCACGCACCCAATGACCAACAATAATATGACGCAGCCCATACTCTTGCCCGCCCCTCATCAACGAGATTGGCGCGACTGGAAAGACGCCCAACCGAAATTCCAATCACCGGACTCAAGATTCGAATTAAGACGATCATCTCCTGAAGATTTTCCAGAGATCTATGAACTACTTAACTCTGTATTCGAACACAAAAGATCACAAGAAGAATACGACTGGATCTATGAAAAAAACCCCTACGGCAAAGCTCGCTGCGAGTTAATTATTGAAAAAAGTAGTGGGCAGATTATCTCCACCAACGCTCGCTTCCCTTGGCCTCTCGCTTGGGGTGACAGGGATATGGAGTCAAGCCAAGGTGGTGATTCAGCAACGCTTACCCGGTTGCAACGCCAGGGACTTGTATCGCTACGAATACAGTTCCAGCAATCTCATCCCTGGGAAGACCAGCAAATCCGTCTTTCTTTACCCAATCAGGCCTCGCGTAACGCCTCAAAAAAATATGATCAACCTACGGCAGTAGACCCAGCCCCTTTCGCTAAAAAAATATTGGATTGGCATAACTTCCTGACGACCAAAGGTGTTCCTGCCTACCTCGCTAAAGTGGCAGCCCCTGCAGCGAGGCTCGTCACCAGCCCCTCAAGGCAAAAAAAGGGCAATCTGAGAATTGAACCCATCCGTCGTTTTTATCAGGAACATCAAACACTCTCACTGAGCCATTCCCGCAGCGACGGCTTTTGGTGCCCTCATGGGGCAGAATGGATGAATTGGCGCTATTTTTCACATCCGACTCGAGAATACTTAGCACATGGGCTATACAGTGGAGATGAACTTCAAGCTTTCAGTGTTATTCGCCTGGATCGCGACAGCGCCATGCTAATGGAACTCATTTCCCCAAATATTCAATTGTCACAAATTCTACTGGCAGAAGTCGAACGGGTTGCGCTGGAAGCTGGCGCTAAAACTATTGATACTTATGCGAGCAAGGGGTGGCGACAATGGCCTGCGCTCAAGCGACAACGGTATTTCATGCGCCCATCTAACATCTATCTAAGCACACGAAGCAACGACCATCCCGAAGCCCTACTCCCGGAAAATTGGCAACTCCTCCCCGGCGATTCTGACGTCTTCTAGGCGTGTAAACAGACCAATAGCGCTTGACTATGAATGTCCTGCCCCGTGTATCTCCATATTCATCGCCTTGCCCCGGCTTCGTACTTCGAAGTTTAAGCAGTCGATGCATGGCAAACACCTATTCCAGTTTTTTTAGGCTCAATGCTGCCACCGCAGTAATAATAAACACCAGCGATGCCACTAAAAAGCTATCTTTAAACGCTAACGTTGTCGCCTGCATACGCAACGACTCCATCAGATATTGCATAGACACCGCCGATTGCTCAAATTGAGACCACCCAGCCCCTGCCAATCGCTCCTGAACGCGAAATAACAACTCTGCTGTTCCAGAATTATCGGCAACCTGGGTAGCGCGTAAAGAATCACTATGAAACTCTGTTCGTCGAGCCAATACAACAGACAGAATGTTCACACCATAAGCGCCGCCCAGGTTTCTAACGAAGTTAAGCACTCCCGATGCCTGACCAGTCAGCTCCGGCGGCACTGATCGTATGGCCCCCATACTCATCGACGGGAACGCGCAGCTAATACCAACACGCCCTATACACATCCACCAGACAAAGGTAAAAAAGCTGGTATTGGCATCCGCATCAATCATTAGGTAAAACGATAGAAAGAACAGCAATGAACCGGTGATAATCATCACCCGCGGGGCAAGCCGATCTGCCATCCGCCCGAAAAGGGGACTGGCTATCCCCATTAACAATCCAGCCGGCATCATCGACAATCCCGCATCGGTAGGCTTCATACCTTGGACTATCTGTAAAAAGAGGGGGATTAGATACGCCGAACCGTAGAGCCCGGCACCAAAGGTAAAGGCCGTCAGAGAAAAAGTTGCGAAGCGTCTATTCATCAATATTTTCAGATTAAGCAATGGGTGCGCGGCATGTATCTGTCCATAAATAAAAACAATCCAGGACAGCAGTGATACCGAGGAAAATATGACAATAAAATCTGACGACCATCCTTCCTTTTCACCATTGCTCATTGCAACCAACATGGCCGTTATCGCCATCGACAATGATACAGCGCCCATCCAATCAAACGCCTGTTGCGGCTTTGGTCCATCGCGTTCCGGCAGAAAAACAAGTGCCATGGGTAAACAGATCATCGACAAAGGCACCCCCATAAAAAAAACATAGCGCCAATTGAAATAGTCGATCAAAACACCCCCAACTGTTGGACCCAGTGCTGGCCCCATAATCGCAGCAACGCTGGACAAACCCATTACCAAGCCCTGCTTTTGAACCGGGAAAAGTTGGAAAATAATAGAAATCGTTAGCGGCGTTACCATCCCTGTCGCCAAGCCTTGAATAATTCGGGTAAAAATCATCAATTCAAAATTGGGACTCAAACCACCAACAATACAGCTCACCATAAATATCGTCATAGTGACGGTGAGCATTTTTCGCATACCCCAAAACTGGACAACCCAAAATGTGGTTAACATACCAACCGTTGAGGCCGCCAAATTTGCCGTTGACAACCACTGCGCCTGATCTTGCCCAATACCAAAACTCCCCATAATCTGGGGGATAGCTATGTTGACAATGGTCGCCGTTAACATGGTTGCCAGCATCGCAATCATCACGGTAAACATGGCTAACCAGGCATAGATTTGACCAAACTGCCGAAACAGCGCCTTAATCGGTTCACTGGTATCCAGTTGATCGAGATAAGACTCTACGTCCGCATTGGCTGGTGATTCAGTCATATGGAGTTACAGGGTTTTGTCTTTGTCACGTATATCGATAGTGACCTCAACCATCATCCCGGGCTTCAGCAAATCGTCTCGCTGAGCCAGCGCAATTTTTACCGTTAAACGTTGAGTCACTTTGGTGAAGTTACCGCTGGGGTTAGTACTGGGAAGTAAAGAAAACTGACTGGTAGCAGCATGTCCGATTTTTTCAATAACACCGGTAAATTTTTCATCAGGATAGGCATCAACAGAAACATCAACGGATTGCCCCGCCTTCAAACGACGAATTTCTGTTTCTTTTATATTGGCATCAACCCAGACATTGTCAGGGTCGTGCATCATCAGCAATCGTCGACCGGGCTGCACATACTCTCCAGGGTCAATAAAAATCCGATCGACAATACCTTTCAGCGGAGACACCATCGTCCGATCTTGCAAATCTATGCGATGGCGCGCCAGTTCTGCAACCTGGCTTTCCTGCTCAAATTTTAATCGCGCTAAATGCCGTTCCATAACAATCAAACGTGATTGCGCAGCCTGCGCCTCCACCAGCTTTGCTCGCGCCGACGCAACACTTCCCAGCGCCGCCTGACGACCCTGTTGGGATTTTTTAAACAGTGATTTATCAGCTTCGTAGTCATGCTGGGAGATGATTCTCCGCTCCCGCAAAGCCTGTGCTCGCTTCCACTCACTGGCGCGAAATTCCAACTCCGAAACACTGCCTGCCAAAGACGCTTCTGCCACAGATAATTGCGACTGAGCAGCCTGCAGGGCGCCTGTCGTTTGCTGCTCCACCATTGATAGCTCGGCTTGCCGCCCTTCGTAATCTGCAGCCATGGCAGAAATATGCGACTCTAACTCCTGCAACTTAAGCGATGTTTCGCGACTATCAATCACCGCAAGAACATCATTTTTTTGCAGTAAATCACCGGACGAAACGGGAAAATCAATAAGCCAACCGGACACTTTACTACTGATATCGATCATATCAGCCGCAATACGAGCATCATCGCTGTAAACGTAATTAACACGCTGATACACCCAATAACTGGCCGCTGCAATAGCAACAATAATGAAACCGGTTAAAATGACCTTGCGCATAATTAAGACACCTGATTTGTTATTATTATCACCCATAATGACTAGAAAACACTAAAAATCGCGAACCAGTATACTCTGATTTCAGCCACAGTGGCTGTTTCCATAAGCCAGCAATAAGAAGAAGCTAATACCCATGGTATTATAGCGAGCTCCGTCAACAACTTATCGAATACGCCCGCCTGTTGAACACTAAAGGGCTATCCGCAGGACAGCCAGGGAACATCCCCGTTTGCTATCGGCAACGTCACACTGCTGGCATCATTAGGAATGGACCAAGTTGTCACCAAATTTTTTGACTACGGCCAACGGGTTTAGCAACAACCACTAAAAACAGGGTTAATAACTATGGCAATGGCAATACTCATCACTGCGGTTTTAGTTTTTGCGGTAAGAGGGATGTTTCTTGGTTTCACCGGTGTGATTGGCAGGGCAACGGGTATTATCTGCGGCTACTGGGTTGCTTACAGTTATCGGTATCAACTCGCGGAACTGATTACCAGTCATGTCAACATCAGCCTTCCCAGCATGGTCATAGAAGCTATAAGCGGGCTGATACTGTTTTTCGGCGCGATGATCGTTAGCAACTTAGTTGTTACTGGTTTGGTTAAAGGAATCGCAACTGTCATTCCCGGATTCAAAACATTGGTCAACAAAGAATCTCTGGCTAGTAAATGCGCTGGCGCAATCACAAACAGCATACTAGCTGTCGCTATCGTTTTTTTGGGCATATGGGGCTATGGCTTGGCTAGTGGCAACGTTGATAATAGCGACCCATTACAACACTATGCTAACCGTTTTGGTGAGGCGACTTTTTCAACAGTGGAACAATATTCAAACTTTACCCTGCCTGACCTTGATCGCGATTCATTACAACTAACAAATATATTAAAACCATCAGCTCATTCGACTCAGCCGAAAGCCCCGGTACCCTCACCCCAACAGTCGTCGAACAGAGGTACCGCAACAATTCGCAGTGAATTGAACCCCGACAAGACACTGTCTATCAACTCGACTACTGATATCACTAGAGAAATTGGTCCTAGCAACAGCGCACTGGCACTCCCAAACACTGAGGTCGCCGGAGAATTGCTGAACAATCCGCAGTTGCGAGACATGGCCCAACAGCAAATAGAAGCCAATCCCGAATTATTGCAAAAAATCCTCGATCATCCGCAATTAAAAACACTGCTGGAACTTTTGCGGAAAGACCAAACCAGCACGGTAATGGAAGAATAAATGGCGTTACATCGGCCGCTACAGTTTCCCTGGATACACTATTTATATACTATTCCCATGATAAAAATTATCAGCAGGCCGTCGGCAAATGAATGATTTAGACAATCTGATCAGCAACAATAGAAAATGGGCAAAGAATATCAAGGATGAAGATCCCGACTTCTTCTACCGTCTATCGAAACAACAAAATCCCGAATACCTCTGGATCGGCTGTTCGGATAGTAGAGTTGCGGCAAACCAGATTATCGATTTACCACCAGGAGAAGTGTTTGTTCATCGCAATATTGCCAATGTTGTTTCCCATTCGGATCTAAACTGCCTGTCCGTTATCCAATATGCGGTCGAAGTATTGAAAGTAAAACACATCATTGTCTGCGGCCACTACGGCTGCGGTGGCATCGAAGCAGCAATGGATAAACATCAATATGGATTAATTGATAATTGGTTACAGCACATCAACAATGTCTATCGCCTCAACAAGCAGGAAATTGATTGCATCGATAAAGAACAGGACAAACTGGACAGGATGTGTGAGCTTAACGTCATCGAACAGGTCGGTAATGTTTGCAAAACGACCATTGTCACAAACGCCTGGGAAGCGAATCAGAATCTTACTATTCACGGTTGGATTTATGATGTTAAAGACGGCATTCTGAGAAATCTGGACATTGCTGTTTCAAGTTAAACCTCGCAAGCGTCACAACTAAAATTTATAATAGCCAGTAACTACACTTACCATTCACCGGCAAGAGACTAATTATGCATATCTGGGTTGACGCAGATGCCTGCCCCAATGTTGTAAAAGACATCCTGTTTCGTGCAGCGAATCGAACACATGTAAAACTCACTCTTGTCGCAAACCAACTCATTAAAACGCCGCCATCTCCTTACATTAATGCAATTCAGGTTCCGGCCGGCTTTGACGTGGCCGACAACCACATCGCCAATGCAGTTAACCCTGGCGATATTGTTGTGACTGCAGATATTCCGCTGGCAGCTGATATTGTTGCCAAAGGCGCACATGGCATCAATCCCAGAGGCACTTTGTACAACGAGCACAATATTAAACAGAAACTAGCCATGCGAAATTTTATGGAAGAGATGCGCGACACCCAACAAATCAGCGGCGGCCCGCCACCACTCGATGCAAAAGCGAAACAGGCGTTTGCCAATACACTCGATCAATTACTGGCAAAAAAAACGTCCTAACGTCGCTTTTAGTACAATAGAAAAACCATCCCGGCAAGGACAAATCTAACGACTAATATGGTGGTCTTTTTTTTGACTTCAAGTACCCATCAGCTCTATTTTTTCTTTTTTTGTTCTCCTCTTGATTCCTGAAATTTTGACCTTAGATTACTGTTAACAAAACAACATAGTCCATCATCGGAGAACGCCATGAACATGAATGCTCGAAGTAATATTTTTGATTTGGATGATTTTTTTCAACTGACATCTCCAAAACCACGCTCTTTCATAACAAGGAAAGCAGCATCAGACTCAAAACCACAAACAGAAATTGTTCAAAAAATACCTAGCGTAGATATCGCTGAAAACAACGACAACTATGAGCTTGCCATGGAGCTGGCCGGGGTAAAGAAAGAAAATATTGCGATTACCGTGGAAAATTCCACCTTATCGATAACGGCAGAAAAAACCCGTAAAGAAGAAACAGAGGATAGCGCAAAAATTCTGCGTAATGAGCGTAACTTTGGAACATTATCCCGTAGTTTCAATCTTGGTCAGGACATTGAACAGGACAGCATCAAAGCCAACTTTACCGACGGCCTGTTAACAGTCATTGTTTTCAAAGTTAAAGAACCAGAGCCTGTCCAGCGGAAAATTGAAATAAGCTAACACCACCCTATGACGTCTGGCAAAACAGCTTTGCCAGACGTCATTATTTTGCCTATAATTCCGGCCTTCTTATCACTGACGGTCTAATTTACCATGTTTAATATCAACCAATATTTCGATGGCAATGTTGCCTCTATTGCTTTTCAAACTGAAACCCTCCCTGCCACCGTCGGTGTTATGGCTGTGGGTGAATATGAATTTGGCACCAGTCAAAAAGAAACAATGACGGTCATCAGCGGTGCATTAACGGCAAAATTACCCGCTAGCGACAACTGGAATACTTTTGCAGCAGGTGAGTATTTTATTGTTGAAGCGAACAAAAAATTCCAGGTGAAGGTAGAGATTGAAACAGCCTATCTTTGCACCTATGAATAACACACAAGATCATCATCGTTTATAGATCAGTTTGTACAGGCCTGTTTTGAACGATAAGGCCGACTGCTATTGTGGTAGTGAACTCAGCTTCGAACACTGCTGTGGCCCGCTGCTAGCCGGCAAACAAATTGCCCAAACGGCAGAGCAATTGATGCGGTCTCGTTTTTCTGCCTTTTGTACAGAAAATGCAGATTATCTGGTCACCAGTCACCACCCATCAAAAAGATCGCCTAATGATAAGTTGGAGCTGGAAGGCACATTCAATCAATGTAAATGGCTCCAACTCAACATTGTCGAATCGAAGCAGGGCTTATCCAATGATACTCATGGCGAGGTAGAATTTGTTGCCATTTATCGCCAGAACGACGATTTATCCAGACTGCATGAACGCTCCGCATTTGTGAAAGAAAACAACCACTGGTTTTATTTGGACGGCTTGATACTTGACCAATCGGAAGCAATAAAACTAAAGCGCAACGATCCATGCTGGTGTAACAGTGGCAAAAAATTCAAAAAATGCCACGGATAAAAACCGTTACCCCACCGATCAAAAAATCAGTGAAAAAAGGGCTCGAAACAGTAGACCGCGGACGTAGACGTCACTGTTTGATTTCTGACACCGAGGATCAGGCCGGGCACCACCGATCCATAGTCCTGGGCCGTCCCGGCTTCCCTCGTCCATTCCAGAGCCTTAAAGCGCTTCGCTGTCTCTTCCACTCCCTCGGCCTAGTCCTTTAACTATTCCTCGGTGGTACCCGACCTGCTCCTCTACCATTGTGCTAAATTTTGAGCGACTTTATACATATACAGATAGTGGTACTGGTACTG
>JBALTE010000031.1:0-7841 GCA_036963965.1 Oceanicoccus sp.
TTGTTATCAAAATCAAACTGCGTCTTTTCTGACTGCC
Source organism: Oceanicoccus sp. (assembly GCA_036963965.1). Taxonomy (GTDB): domain Bacteria; phylum Pseudomonadota; class Gammaproteobacteria; order Pseudomonadales; family Dasaniaceae; genus Oceanicoccus. Next base: position 38 of record JBALTE010000031.1, read on the forward strand.
TAAGCTCTCCGTTTCGGCACCCATAGATCAAACACAGTTTTACAAAAATCTTATTCTTGGGTGTGATCCGTGAGTGCTCAATCGCATGCCATACCATTCCAATTTCTTCATCCGACAAGTGTCGATTTACAGACCGCTTTTTGATCTGCAAATCTTCCTTGGCGTAAATTTCAGACAAAGGGTTTAAAGGAATGAGCTTACGCTTAACTGCAAATTTCAGCATCTGCTTAGCATTGACCAGAATACGCTCAGATATAGCTGGAGTAGTCTCAGCCAGCTTCTCAAGGATATCGAGCCAAGCATGAAGTGTTATCTTTTCTGCTGGCAGCTTACCAATTTGGGGAAAGACATGAATATCGAAGCTGCGCTTGATTTCAAAATGGCCTTTCTTGTTTTAACGCAGTAACTTTTGTACCAAAGGTCAAATAAACCTTCCAAGGACTTGGCAGCGATAATCGCTTGACGTTCAAGTTGGCGAACTACCTTTGGATCATGACCTTGCTCCAATTTCTTTCGAAGCCTTTGGTTTTCCGTCCTCGCCTCTTTCAACGTCATGAGAGGGTAGGTTCCAATATCGGCAGTGGTTTGTTTTCCATTGTAATAGTATCGAAGGCTATAGGTAATTTTACCTTTGGGAGAGACACGAACACACACGCCATCACGATCTGATTTCACGAGCTTAGCCGCGACAATTAACCGCAGCGGATAGATCACCAATAAGCCCGTAGCTGAGCTACAATGGACAATAGAGCCTGACTTATATTCTGTTAACGTGATAACACTTACACCGTAATGCCAAATTTTCCGACACTGTCATTAACCGCTTCGGCATCCAACCTGCGGCGATTAGCCACCATACGGTTGATTTTTATAGCCGTGCTGCTGTCTGCATTAATATATGCCTACCTGGCGACCACTGCAGACCTTGTACATCCTGTACATTTGGTGATGTTGTCCGTATTTACGGTACTAACCCTGATGACATACTGGCGCCTGCAACAACCATGGCCAGTTACTGACCTCGAATACTTTTGCCAACTGCTGATCGATATTACCGGTTTAACCGCCCTGCTCTACGTCAGCGGCGGTGCCACCAATCCCTTTGTCTCGTATTATCTGGTCCCGCTGACTATCTCTGCGGCAATTCTCCCCTGGAGATTCACCTGGATTATCGCTGGTTTATCGTTACTGGCTTACAGCCTGATGTTATTTTTTTACCAGCCATTACCCGACTTTCAACCCACATCCGGCCACCAACACGGTGATGGCGGGTTTAATCTTCATATTCTTGGCATGTGGTTTACCTTTGCCTTAAGCACCGGTCTGATTACCTACTTTGTGGTAAAAATGGCCAATGCCCTGCGCCAGCAAGAAAACGTCCGGGTAGTCAGCCGTGAAAACAAACTCCTTGATGAACAGGTATTAGCGGTTGCCACCCTCGCCGCAGGCACCGCTCATGAGCTGGGCACACCGCTGGCAACAATGACCGTATTACTGGACGAAATGGAACAGGAATACCCGCAGCAACCACTGGGCGACGACCTGAAAATGCTGAAAGCACAAGTCGACAGTTGCCGACAAATTTTGCAAGGCCTGGTATCTACCGCAGAAGCACACAGCCATGGCATAAAAGAAACCGTAATAATTGCAACCTATATGCAGCAGTTGTTAGATCGCTGGCAGGTGATACGGCCCAATGCCAGTTGCAGTGTAGACATTGATGAGAGTTGCCGGTCAAACAACCTCGACGTTGATCCAACACTGGAGCAAACAATCACCAATCTGCTCAACAATGCTGCTGATGCCTGCACGGACAACATCGAAATAACAATCCACTGCCAGCACCACACGCTGCTTATCACCATACGAGATCACGGCACGGGCATCCCTCTGGAAATGACGGAACAATTAGGCAAACCCTTCGTCACCACAAAAGGCAAAGGATTGGGGCTCGGCTTGTTCCTGACTCACGCCACTATTAATCGTTACAACGGTACGATAGAACTCCACAATCATCCGCACGGAGGTACCGTTGCAACAATTAGCCTGCCATTAAACACCACCCCCACAGCGACAAACAGTACACACTATGGATAGATTCCTGTTAATCGATGACGACGAGTCATTCACCTTGGTGTTAGCACGCGCACTGCAACGACGAGGGTTCACCACGCTGTCAGCACACAACGATATCGACGCCATTGCGCTGGCTAAAGAGCAATCTTTTGACAAGGCAATCGTTGATTTAAAAATGCAGGGTGTTTCCGGGTTAGCGCTGATTCCACAATTGAAACAGTTACAACCGGAGTTAGAAATTGTCATGCTCACTGGCTATTCCAGTGTGGCCACTGCAGTTGAGGCGGTGAAACTAGGCGCGACCAACTACCTGTGTAAACCGGCAACCACGGCAGAAATTTTGTCGGCCTTCGCCAACAATGCAGGTGATACTGAAGCCACAATTCCAGAGAAACGCCCGTCAGTTGATCGCCTGGAATGGGAACACATCCAAAAAGTGCTCAACGAGAACAATGGCAATATTTCAGCAACAGCACGAGCGCTGGGTATGCACAGGCGCACCTTGCAAAGAAAGCTCAACAAACATCCGGTAAGAGCCTAACAATAGCGTTATCACCCGCTGAATATGGTATTCCGCCCTTTAGATTTTGCCTGATACAAAGCCTTGTCTGCACGCTCCACCAATTGTGGCCAGCTATCCTTGTTAGACATGGCAACACCAACACTTACCGTCAGGTAGGAAAACGGGCTGAGCTGGTGAGGATAACTCATTTCTTCCACGGCTTTCCTGATCCGGTCAGCGGCAATCATTGCCGCATCAATATCTGTTTCCGGCATTAACAACAGCAGTTCTTCACCGCCATAGCGGAATATTCTGTCGGTATCCCTTTTCGCAGACCTCACAGCGTCAGCCAGTTTTTGCAAGGCATCGTCGCCTTGCTGATGGCCATAATGATCATTAAATTTTTTGAAAAAATCAACATCAAGCAAAGCGACAGCATAATTTTTGTTGTAACGCCTGAGCGACGCTTCAGCAAACTCCAACTCAACTTCCATGGCGCGCCGGTTGCCAATTTTCATCAGTGTATCTTCGTAGGAAAGCAAATACAGATGTTGGTTTTCGGTTTCCAGCTTGGTCTGGCGTTCGATGAGTTGCACATAAGCATTCACCATATCCGTTTGAGTCGCCAGTCCAACCAGTTTTTCGTCATCGTCCACAACTGGTAAATGACGCAATTTTCGACTGCGAGCTAACATCAGCGCATCATAAAGCGGGGTATGATAGCGCACGCAAACGGGCTCTTTAGTCATAACATCGCCAATACATATATCGTGCACAGAATCGCTGTTATTGGCCTTTTGGGAGTCGATAGAATTGGCAAAAATCCGCACCACATCCCGCTCCGTTAGAATACCTTTTGGATAACCATCCTCACTAACCAAGATGCAGGAACATCGCTCACGATGCATCATCAAAATACCATCAGCCAAACTATCCCGGGGAGATAATCCGGCACTAACGGATGTCATTAATTCACCAATGACCATTATTTACCTCTTTTTCATCCAGAGAAAATACCGGCTAACAACTAACGCCAAAACAACGCATGGATGGCAGACCCAGCCCCATATGTCTATTGTGGCATATTGCGCTTAACAATCCGCGGTTCGGCCGACGCTTCAAAACCGCCATTAGCGGATGCCTTAATTGCCTGACTGGAACCCCCATAGGGACGAACATAGAACGTGTGCCCGCGACTTTCAAGCTGCGTCTTGATTGCCGGGTCGATACTACTTTCAATCATATTAACCGGTGGCCGCCACTGATTGTGAATACGTGGTGTTGCCAATGCCTGCTGTACGGACATGTCCAAATCGATCATATTAACCAGACCCTGAACAACCTGAGTAATAATAGTTGGCCCACCCGCCGCACCAATGCTGATAACAGGGTTACCGTCTTTAACCACGATAGTTGGGCTCATACTCGACAGCGGGCGCTTACCCGGCTGAACACTGTTTGCTTCCTTACCTACCAAACCAAAAGCATTGGGAACACCGGGGTGAATAGAAAAGTCGTCCATCTGGTTATTCATAATGACTCCGGTGCCCGGAATAATCACCTTGGATCCAAAACTGGTATTCACTGTTGTGGTGATTGACACCCAATTGCCCCACTTGTCCGCAGCTGAAATATGCGTGGTATGTTTGCCAAACAGATCAATATCGGCTCTCGGCGGAAGGCCATGTTCAACACCAGTGCTCGCTGCTGTCATCGAAATTTGCGCGGCCAATTGATTGGCGTAAGTCTGATCCATCAATCCTTTGGGTACCGGCACAAAATCCGGGTCACCGAGAAAATGGGCTCTATCAGCAAAAGCCCTTTGCATACTCTCAGACAACAGATGATAACGATCCGTATCACTCAATGCGGCAACATCAAAATTTGATAACATGTTAAGAATTTGTGCAACATGTACACCACCGGAGCTGGGTGGAGGAAATCCGTAAATGGTATAGCCCCGATACTCACTCTTCACCGGCTCACGGATCAACATCGTGTAGCCATCAAAATCGTCAAAAGTTACGATACCGTTGTTCGCGGCCATCCAGCCGTCTACTTTTTTGGCAAAATCTCCGCGGTAAAAGTAGTCAACACCCTGTTTTGCAATATTTTTATAGGTAGTAGCCAGGTCTTTCTGGACTAACAAGTGACCTGCTTTCCATGGCTCACCTTCGCTGTTGAGTAAGATAGCCGCCGAAGAGGGAAACATACGAAGCCTTTCCGCCGTCGACTTTAGCCGGTCTTCAGACACCTGACTGAGAATGAAGCCTTTATCTGCGATATCAGCAGCAGGAAGCAACAGGTCTTCTAGTGTTAACTTACCACCATGGTTAACCATATAGTCATAGACGGCTAATGAACCCGGCACACCAATAGCCAAGGCGCCAGTCTTGCTAAGAGCACCATCAGCCTCGCCATTGCGCATATACATATCCCGGTGCGCCGCTTTTGGGGCCATTTCGCGCCCATCGATGGCTTGTACCGAGCCATCGGCAAAATGAATCACCGCAAAATTACCGCCGCCAATACCCGAGTTATGGCTATCTACAACCCCCAGTGTTAATGCCGCAGCTACAGCAGCATCAATGGCGTTACCGCCATTATTGAGCGCATTAAGTCCGGCTTCGGTTGCCAGCGGGTGCACGGTGGCAACCGCACCCTCGCCATCGTAGCTGGTTCGAGCATAATTCTGCGCCTGGGAATAATCCGCGACGTAGCCGTTGTCATCTTCACTGGCAATACTAAACGAACAAAACAGAACAAGGCAAAGCGCCAATAGCCGTTTACCGGAGCTCATCAACTTCACTCCGGATACTGAAGAAACAACCATAATCAAACCTCTTAAAAATCGTGTGAACAACAAGGCCGAAGATTACAGCAGCACAACCTTTTTGTAGATAATTATTTGCAGTAAAGCCGATGGGCAAGCCATTGTGGAAGCCAGTCATCTTGCTCTATCGCGGATTTGCTCTATTTCCGATGAGAAGACGATCACAATTCGAGGGCATTAGTGAGACGGCCAAGGTCATAAGAATATTTTTTTACCGCAGCCACAATAAATACAAACTGTTGTTTTATATGGGTTTTATTTATATTTCCGACTGATAAAAAGAGATTTAGTCAGAAAACAGCCATTTTTTGTTAACTATTACGGATTTAATTATCCTGCACGCTGTCCTATATTTTAACTATCAGATGTTGATCACCAGCTTGAACGCGAGTGATTATTGAAGCAGTAGTAACTCAGTAGTACCTCGGTGATTTTTTCACCGAATCCATCCAGTCTCCTAGTTAGATCCTTTATTGGCACCCTTTACCGGGTGCCTTTTTTTGTCTGCTCCTGCCAATTTAATCGATAAGCATTTCAACCCGAACAGCAAAAAGCCATTCTCCATTTCTCGATAAATCGGTCGATTTTTTTCTCCAGGCGTAAGCCGGTTCCATTTCAAGAAATAACCAGGATCGATAAAAATCGCGACGAAAAAGCAAACCCAGCCCATAGGACTTTGTCAGATATTTCGGCCGCGTTTCCCCGTTAATCCAGGTAAACAGCGACGCCCCCCGTTTTTTGTTCAAACGCCCGGCCAACGACAAGCGAGTTGACCACTCAACCCCATCAATGTCCTCCGCAAACTTGGCATTGTTGCTCCACCTTAATAATCGGCTATCGGTGACCGCATAATCCAGCTCGTAGTGAGAACGCAACCCAAACCCGTCACCATCGACAAAATACAGTGTTTCAGTCAAGCGATGCGTCGTTGTTTCACTCCAAGGCAGTTGATAACGATAACGGACTTTAGCCTTTCCCTTCAGCGAAGAGCTTATTCCCAGACCATAATCAATCCGTACTCGGGTTCCTTCCCGGGCTTTATATTGCAAAGTTAGCTGTGTATTTTCACTTCCCGAAGAAAGCGTATCTAAGTCAGTTCTCTCCTCCAAATCGTCACCCTCCTCGTCTGCAAAGACCAGACTCAGGCGTTTATTAATTCCGGGTAAGTGAATTTTCCCTCGAAGCTTAACATTTTCACTGATGCCGTCACCTTCCCGCCACTGGCTTTCATAAGTTAGCCGCAACAGAGAATCGGCAGATTCAATATCGGTGCGCGGTTCACTAAAAAAACTGTCAATCCAAATGGCAAGATCATCGGCAGAAGTACCCACATAGTTTCGACTATCGTCCAACCACGTTTCCTCTTCAACGACTAACGATTGCTCGCATTTACCAACACGATTTTGAGCAGCAGAACACTCGTTATTCTCCAATGCCAGGACAACGGACGAGAAAAGATAAAAAAATGCGACAGCTGCAGCGAACCGGTTCATTCATTCATTATAGTTGATTTCGCCAATCCCTATTTACAACGATATATACAATAGCGTGCTCGATTGGTATTTCACTGTTCAAATGCTAAAATACGCTTTCACAACCCGCCGTTTCAGGAATGAAAAAAACAGCATGAACAAATGTATCTCGACAATATTGGCCACCGCACTCTTATCACTTTCCATAACTGCAATGGCAGCCAAACCAACCAGAATTGGTTTTGAAACGGACGGAATAGCGCCAGATGGGGCCGAATACTCAATCTATATCGTCAAATGTTCAAATGGCCACCAACAGCCAATAACCGCATGGGACAAACGCAAAAACTGGTGCGTGGGTAGTGAGTCAAAAGAAAACTGTTACAACAAACAAATTAAAGCCGCAAAAAAAGCCTGTAAGATATAATTGACGGCACAGCTGTTTATCGCCATTCTGACCTTCGTATCTTGATGGCCTAAACACATCAAAACATTGAGGAGGTATCTATGCAGGACATCCCCCTGGCGACGACTCTCACTTCAACAGACAAACCCCACAAACCTGCCACAGCGACAGACCGCAACTCCGCATTAAATTCAACACAGCGGTTTAAGCAGGATTTGATCAAAGCCAATCAATCAGCAGCAGATACCAGTGCCGAAATAAAGCACACCGAAACACCAGACACCCTACCAACAGCGCCGACAAACCCCACCGTAGCAGCTTACCCTCCCCTTATTTCTCAACCCCAAGTACAAACACCAAACACCACCATCAGCGCAAAATCGAAGCAAAAAGAAAAAGAGAAAGAGAAATAGCCAATAATCCTACTCGCTGGAATTTATCGTGTTTTTAGCACCGATGTCTGGGCCGGGTACCGCCGCTCCATGGTTCTGGCCCCTCCGGGGTTCCCTCCAAAG
>JBALTE010000032.1:0-6224 GCA_036963965.1 Oceanicoccus sp.
GGCAAATTCCCGGGTGCTGACTCTATCGATGAGTTTTGGTCAATCCTATCTGCGGGTAAAGAGACGATTTCTCGTTTTAGCGTTGAGGAGCTTTTAGCAGATGGCGTCCCCGCCGATTTGGCGAACGATCCAAACTATGTCCGAGCCCGCGGTCTGATAAAGTCACCTGAGTATTTTGACGCGGCTTTTTTTGGCATGACTCCGAGAGAGGCTGAACTCACAGACCCACAACAACGTTTGTTTCTAGAGAATTGTTGGCGTGCGCTCGACGACGCGGGGTATGCGGCAAGCCAATATGAGGGGAGTATTGGTGTTTGGGGTGGTATGAGTACTGGTATGACTAACAATACCTATCTTATGTCGAATTTGCATGCAGTGCCGGGAACAGTTGATCGTGAAGATATGCTGCCGGTAATGCTAGGTAATGAGAATGATTATTTAACAACTCGAGTATCGTACAAATTGAATTTACGTGGACCGAGTGTAAATGTTCAATCGGCATGTTCAACGTCATTGGTTGCGATCACGCAAGCCTACAACACCTTGATGACCTATGGTTGCGATATGGCCCTTGCTGGGGGTGTGTCAGTCTCCTATCCACAAAAGGATGGGTATTTACACCAGGAAGGCGATATAGGCTCACCAGACGGCCACTGCCGGCCATTTGACGCTGATGCGCAAGGGACGGTGTTCAGTAATGGCGTAGGTGTTGTTTTGTTAAAGCGCCTGGAAGATGCAATTGAAGATTCTGATCATATCTATGCAGTCGTACGTGGAGCTGCGCTTAACAATGACGGCGCATCTAAAGTTAGTTTCGCAGCGCCTAGTTCAGAAGGTCAGGCAGAGGTAATAGCTGCTGCTCAGGCGTTAGCGGAGGTTGAAGCTGACTCCATCAGTTTTATCGAAACCCATGGTACGGGTACAGCTTTAGGTGACCCAATTGAGGTGGCTGGGTTGACAAAGGCGTTTGGCGCTCAAGATGTTACTGAGCCTTATTGCGCGCTGGGCTCTGTCAAATCGAATTTTGGTCATTTAGATTCGGCGGCGGGTGTTGCTGCATTTATTAAAACAGTGTTATGTCTGCATCATAAAAAACTTGTTCCGACTTTACATTACCAAAAACCGAACTCTCGGCTTAATTTCACCGGGACGCCATTTTATGTTAATACAGAATATAAAGACTGGCCGAATGAAACGGGACCGCGCAGGGCTGGTGTTAGCGGATTTGGAATAGGTGGTACCAATGCACATATTGTGTTGGAGGAATTTGAAGCCACTACATTGGATGCAGATAGGGATCAGAAACCAGATCAAAAGAATCGCCCAGAGCTGCTTCTTTTTTCAGCAAAAACAAAGCCGGCGCTTAATGATTTATTGATACAGTATTCCAAAGACGCGGGGGATTGGCAGTCACATGATCTGGCAGATATCGCATATACGCTTCGTCAAGGTCGGGATTCTTTTAGTCATAAGGCGGTAGTTTTAGCATCAAGCTTTGCCGAAGTTAAAAACCGTGTTCTTGACAGAGATAAGATACATTTCTCTCAGGTAAAGAGTTGTGTCAGTAAAGGGAACCTGGTTTTTATGTTTCCCGGTGGTGGCGCACAATACGTCAACATGGCGGCAGACCTCTACGCCAGCGAGCCATTGATACGGCAGGTTGTAGACGAGGGGATTGGTTTGTTGAAATCGCGCCATGGAATAGATCTGGCTCCAGTATGGTTCAGCAACGAAGTCGAAGCGAATTCCAGTGAAGACCTATTTTTAAGGCCATCATACCAATTACCTGCAATATTTATTCTCGAAGTGGCGTTGGCAAGATGGTGGATAGCCGCAGGAATCAATCCGAGTAGCTTGGTAGGACACAGTCTGGGAGAAAATACAGCTGCTTGTATTGCGGGAGTCATGAGCTTTGAAGATTGCCTGGGTTTAGTCGCGTTGCGAGGTCAGCTTTTTGAAACTGTAGTGCCGGGTGGAATGCTTAGCGTTGCCGCAAGTGTTGATGAGATCGAAAAAATCGTCGATACAAAAGCAACAAAATCTGTATCTATAGCAACAATCAATGCGCCTTCCATCTGCACACTATCGGGGAGCTATGACGACCTTGATCGCGTTAAGGTCGCTTTAGACGGGGGCGGTATAGAGGTACAGGAAATCCCAATTAATATCGCCGCTCACTCACCTCTGCTTGATCCTATTTTGGAAGAGTTCAGGCATTATCTGGATTCTATTACTTTATCTCCTCCAGCTATTCCCTTAATGTCAAACTATACCGGCGAATGGATGACTGATGAACAGGCCTGTTCATCGAGTTATTGGGTTGATCATCTGCGAAATACGGTTAAATTTTCGGATTGCGTATCCAGTTTACTTGACGATAGTGAAAGTGTTTTTTTGGAGGTGGGTCCAGGCAAAACATTGTCTGCGCTAGTTCGATTGCATTCTCCTGATAGGTCCGCGGCGATTGTTTCAAGCCTGCGTCACAAACAGGAATGTTGTAATGACAATGACTATCTGAAGATGAGTGCAGGTAGACTGTGGTGTGCCGGAGTAGAGGTGAATTGGCACCAGATAGATCCAGACGGAAAATCCGGTAGGCGAGTATCAATCCCCGGATATCAGTTCCAGCGTAAACCTTTTTTAATTGTACCTTCGAGAGATGCTTTTTTTACAAGCGAAAGTCCGCCGGGCACACTTAAACCTTTACAATCTAATAGTTCAGTTGCGCCGGTGGAACATCCAGATGCAAATATTAGTATCGAACAAACTGATGCGCTCATTGAAACGCACAAATTGCCTCAAGGGAGGGGTGCAATGCCAACGATTGATCGGCAAGACTTTATACAAAATAAACTCACAAGTATCATCGAAGAAATGTCAGGGTTGGAGCGAGAAGATATCGAGCCAAAAACTACTTTCTTGGAAATGGGTTTCGATTCGTTGTTTTTAACGCAAGCAAACTTGAAATTTCGAAAAGAGTTCGGTGTTAAAATCACTTTTAGACAATTGTTCGAAGATGCCCCCTGCGTTTCAGCGCTCGCCACATATATTGATGAACAGCTCCCGGAAGATGCACTACAGGATCGTATGCAGGCCCTAATTGAGCCGGTAAATCCTGCATCATTGGGCGGTGTTGAGCAATCGCAATCGCCGTTAACAGGACAGCCCGGTTTCCAGAGCAGTATGAACGGAAATGATTTACAGCAGGTATTGGCTCTGCAATTACAGGCGTCGAACGCGATAATTTCATTGCTGACTGGTGGAGCGGAACAGGTTCAGAATAACGCATATAATGGCATGGCCGAGAAGGCAGCCACTGCTGAGGCAAGTCAACAAGTAGCCATAAAACCCGTAGTAACTAACGCAGATACTTCATCGGACGATGAGTTGGTCGCGAAGGGGTTTGGCCCTTACCGGCCTTTGGTCACTAGTAGTGGTGAGCTCGGCGACGATGCACGGAGCGCACTGCACCAGTTTACTGAGGCCTATTCAGCACGAACAGCGAAATCGAAACAGCTTGCTAGCGATCAACGTAGTGTTCTTTCAGATGCACGATCAATTTCAGGTTTTCGGATTGACTGGAAAGAAATTGTTTATCAAATAGCGGGTGCCGGGTCTAAAGGATCTAGAATATGGGATATTGATGGTAACGAATATTTGGATGTTACCTCTGGATTTGGTTGCAACATTATGGGGTATTCACTAGCGCCCGTTGTTGACGCAATTAAGGCGCAAGCAGATGAAGGTTTTGAGTTGGGAACGATTTCTCCTAAAGCTAAAGAGGCTGCTGAAATAATTTGCCAATTAACGGGAATGGAACGCGTTACTTTTGCTAATACAGGCTCTGAATCACTGTCAGCGGCTGTCAGGGCGGCCAGAACCGTGACAGGGAAAGACAAGGTGGCGGTGTTTTATGATGAATACCATGGTATATCCGATGAACTTTTGGTTAACCTGCAAAAGGGCAAAAACGGAAAAAAACGTACGGTACCCACTTCCCCCGGTATACCTCAATACCTCGTTGAAAATGTACTGGTGCTGGAATGGGATGATCCAAACTTTATGGAAGTCCTTCGCGAAAATGCTGACGAACTAGCCGCACTGATAATCGAGCCCGTTCAAAATAGGAATCCGTCGCTTCAAACCCATGTACATTTTGAGGAGGTCCGGAAACTCACCAAGCAGGAAAATATCGCATTAATATTTGATGAAATGATTACAGGATTTCGTCTCCATCCTGGGGGAGCGCAGGCCTATTTTGGTGTAGAGGCAGATATGTGCTGCTATGGCAAGATAGTAAGTGCCGGCATGTCGCTGGCAGTGCTTGCTGGGCGTGGTGAATACCTGGATTGCTTCGATGGTGGCCCTTGGGAATTTGGAGACAGTTCATTCCCGGAAGCGGGAGTGACTTTTTTTGGCGGAACCTATACGCGACACCCGCTGGCGATTGCAGGTGCTCTGGCGGGACTAAAACTGATTCAGGATCTCACTGTTGAAGACTACGAGGCACTAAATCATCGGTCCGATAAGTTGGCAAATCAATTGAATGAAATGATGGTTGGCGCCGGGTTCCCCGCTCGATTTGAAAACCGTGGGTCTATTTTTAATCTGAAGTTTAATGATGAAAATCCGTTTAGTCGCTTGATATTTCCTTACCTCAGGCACAAGGGTGTTCTCATCTATGATCGGCCATTTTTCCTCTCAATGGCACATACTGACGCAGATTTAGAGCAATTTAGAGAGGCGGTTGCGAATTGTATTGATGAGCTACAGGTTTCGGGAATTGTTCCATCAGCAACTATTGATCATTATTATGGTGGGAGTCAGAAGGTTCCTTTCTCCGACGCTCAACAAGAAGTTTGGTTAGCGACGCTACTGGGTGAAAACGCATCTCGTGCGTATAACGAACAAGTGATTTATTCCCTGGATGGTGTCCTGGATATTGACGCGCTTCGGCATGCTATGCAAAAAGTGGTGTATCGCCACGAAGGGCTAAGATCAACAGCGTTGATTGATGGTGATGGGCTGGAAGTTCATCCTTCGATGGTTATTCCCGTATCAACGTTTGATTTGCGCAATCATAACGGGATTGCCGACAGCGCGACTGTTACCAATTTTTATCAGGAACAAATTGATCAAGTATTTGATATCTATAATGGACCGTTGGTGCGAGTTAGTATCGGAAGGCTTGGTGACTTATCCTCGGTATTAGTTGTGACAGCCCATCATTTAGTTATTGATGGTTGGTCGATCGGGGTCATACTGGATGATTTAACGGGTTACTATAATTCGGCACGAAAAAATGAACGTTTTGGTAGTGTTGCACAAGGTCAAATTTCTGGATTAAACAGACTCGGAATTGAAGAGGCCGACAGCGAGGAGTTTCAAGAAACTGAAGCATATTGGCTTGCGCAGTATGAAGATAGTTTACCCGAGCCCCCTTCATTGCCTCTGGATTTTCCCCGTCCACAGGTAAAGTCTTATAACGGCCATCGTATAACCAGAACAATTGATACCCAGCTGTATGATGCGATTGTTGCCCATAGCAATCAGTACAAGTGTACCCTCTTTACCGCTTTGTTCTCGGCATTCTCGACCTGGTTAAATAAGGTGACGGGACAATCAGATTTGGTGATAGGCGTGCCAATTGCCGGACAGGCACTGTGGGGTTGTCCTGATGCAGTTGGCCACATGGTCAGCTATCTGCCATTCCGTGTGCATGTCGATTCTTCAAAACGATACAGTGATTTTCTGGAAGATATTCGTGGCTATATTTTGGATTCAAATGATCACCAGAATTTTACCTATGGAAGTTTGCTGAAAAAACTGGATATACGACGCGACTTGGGCCAAATGCCATTAACATCAGTCTCATTTAATGTTGATCAAGGTATGTCAGGACTGGATTTTGGCGATGTAAAAGGTCGCTACGAGGTTTGCCCAAGAAACTTTGTTAAATATGATCTGTTTTTCAATATTATAGATGAGGGGCAGGGTCTATCTTTGGAAATTGACTACAACTCAGATTTGTTTACTGAAAATACGGCTAATGCCTGGGTTGATCAGTTTGAACAGTTGCTGCTGGGCATCACTAAGGATAGTGAGCAAAATCTCGCAGATATTCCCTTTGATATAAATTCGAGCGATCAGCTAATAACTTCGCAACTTGGTAACATGAATTGGGATTTTCTTGACGACGTAGATACATTTCCAATCGCTTTTTC
>JBALTE010000033.1:0-5936 GCA_036963965.1 Oceanicoccus sp.
ACCGCCAGTAATGCCTTTGGTGATTGGATATTGAGAACCGAAGTAGCCTTTGAAACTGATCGATACCATCGCACTGTTTCTGCTTTGCCCGGTGTCAGTAAGGCTGATCAATGGAGTACGGTGATCGGTTTGGATTGGCAGGGTTGGACCGATCAGTTTGTCTCTATGCAGTGGTTTCAAACCACAATTACCGACAGTGATTCAGATCTTATCAATAATCGCCGCGAAGACATGATGACGTTTTTGTGGGAGTCGAAATTTTTCAATGAAACATTAACGCTGGAATGGTTACAAATTCACTCATTGGATCATGGTGATGGAGCAGTGCAGCCGCGGTTGACTTATAACTATGAAACCAACGTTGATGTCTATTTGGCTGTCGATAGTTTTTATGGCAATAGAGACAAATTGCTTGGTCAATTCAAGGAAGCAGACCGAATCAGTATAGGCTTTGAGTGGGGTTTTTAACGTATCACTCGTCGATTCGTCAATGACTGAGCGTAACAAAATTTACAGAGGAAATAATAATGAATTTGGCGTTTAAAATGTTTGTGATGAAGAACAAAATAATGGGTTCGCTGTTGCCAGTTCGAACGGCTGAATCTGCAACCAATCTTTTTTTAACACCACGCAGTATCCGTTGAAAAGTTGGGAAGAGGAAAAAGAGCAGCAAGGGGAGAGAGTTAGTCTCAGTAATGGTCTAAGTGCAATAAAATGCGGTAATTCTAAGCAGCAACTACTCTTGGTTCATGGGTGGGAAAGTAGAGCAACTCAAATGGCCGGTCTTGTTGATGCGATAGTCGATGCAGGTTTTCAGGTTATTGCCTCAGACGGACCTGCCCATGGCCACTCAGCTGGTCGCGAAGCTAATCCTTTGATGTTCGCAGAAGCGATGCTGCAGGTAAATGAAGAAGGGTTTTGTCGCCGACCGGAAGCGTATATTTCTCTTTGAACGTCACTGTGGGCAATGGACTGTTTGAATCCTTGGCAGTAAGTAATATCTCTCGTACCTGCTCCTGGGCGATGATTTGAAGTGACCCGGCAGTAAAGCCGCAGCTCCGATATGATCTTTGTGGCTATGAGAATAGATCATGTGCGTAATATGTTCGTCACTAACATCCTTGATGGCGCGCAATAGATTTTGACCAATGGAGGGCGGCGCATCGACCACAACAATACCGTGCCCTGTGGTCATGAACATGCTTTGATATGCACCATTCGTGACCCAATAAATACCGTCCTTGATCTCAGATACAAAATAACCCGTTTCAACAGGAACCTTAGGTCCCTTCGAACTTTCTGGAATGTTAATCGTCAGTGGGTTTATATCCACGGCAAAAACACTCCTGGTGTGGACCAGAATAAGGGCTGAAAAAACAATTATCTGTCGTAAAGAGTTTTCATTATCAAATCTCATTTGTGAATCATATGGTGTTTATCGCAGGAAAAAGCAGCTACAGATCCGTTATCATTCCAGAATTATGCTGTCGTCATTTTTTGCAGTGTTTTCTCTTCTGTAAACCAATGTCGATAATAAACACTGATATAAGAGGCTAAAAAAAAGAACGGCCGTGCCCCAGTGTAAGTATTTTGCTATTGAACCGTAATTATTAGCTGTGTTTTTAAAATCCATGATTACTCCAAGGGGGTAATGACCCTGTAGAAAAATGATGTTGTTGTGGTCAAATACCGTCGATGACTGCATGGGCATCGGCGATAACTTTCTCTTCGTTTCGGCCTATACCGCTGCTATCGATGATGGTTACATTCTTGATGCCGATAAAACCCAAAATGTGATGAATGTAATCGGAGACAAAATCTATTTCGCTGCCTAACTGTGTACCGCCGGAACTTAATATCACATAGGCTTTTTTATTATCCAACAAGCCTTCGGGGCCATTGTCGCCATAGCGGAAAGTAACCTTGGCTCTGGCGACTTGATCAATCCACGCTTTGAAAGCGGCTGGTACATTGAAGTTGTAAATGGGTAAGCCTATCACAAGTGTGTCAGCACTTTTTAATTCGCTGATTAATGCATTGGAGCAGGATAGTACCGACCGCTGCTCTGCGGTGCGCTCGGCGATATCGGTGGAATTTGCTGCTATCCAAGCTTCATTGATAATGGGAATGCCATTGGCCAGATCCCGCACTTTTACCGTTGAGGGGGTTTGATTCTTTAGCTTTCCGATTAATCTATCGCTGAGTGCGCGACTGCAGGAGCCGTTTTTACGCATACTGGCATCGATTTTTAATATTTGCTGTGACATATTCTTCTCAATTAAATTGTTCATTCAAGCTCATAAAGGCTGCGGCTAGAATGCAACTTGGCTACAGCCTTTATGGAAGAAGAGAGGGCGTTAAGCGCTAAAGCCGCCATCGATGGTATGTTGAGCGCCGGTAATAATACCCGCCTCAGGGCCGGTCAAATACGCCACCATGCCGGCAATTTCTTCAGCTCGGGCATGGCGTTTGATGGCCATAAAGGAATGCATGGTGTCTTTCATCGGGCCATCTTCCGGGTTCATCTCGGTATCCACCGGGCCGGGTTGAATATTGTTGACAGTGATATTTTTATGCCCAAGATCACGGGCCAGGCCGCGCACAAATCCCTGCATCGCAGATTTGCTTAAGGCATAGGCTGCACCGCCAGCCATGGGCATGCGATCGGCATTAACCGAGCCAATGATAACGATTCTGCCACCTTCATTCATGTTCTTGGCCGCTTCGATACTAGCGTGATAAGGGCTGCGGACATTGACATCCAGCATGTGGTCAATGTCATCCGGGTTTAATTCCAGGGGATCACCCATGACGAGTACGCCGGCGGCGATCACCAGAATATCCAGTGCCCCCTGATCACCAATCACCGCAGCCAAGGCTTCTCGATTAGTGCTATCGACTTTTACCGCCTGGGCACCCGTGTTAGCTGCCACTTCCGCAGCTGCTTGATCGGCGTTGCCGTAGGTAAAGGCTGTGTTGGCGCCTTCTTGTTGTAATCGTGTCACCACGGCTGCGCCTATGCCTCTGCTGCCGCCTAATACCAGTGCTTGTTTATTGATTAAGTTTGTCATGTTTATCTCTCTTTTTGCTTTATGAATGTGGTTAGTGGGTATGTCTTCAAAACATGCAGCTACTATAACTATTGCTTTTAGTGTTAAAAACAGTAGTTTAGTCAATATACTTTTGCGATTTAGAGAAATATAATGCAATCATGAATGAATTTAGACAGATCAAGACCTTTGTGGCGTTGGTGGAGAGCCGCTCCATCAGCAAGGCCGCCGAAAAAATGGATATTGCGGTCTCGGCCGTGAGTCGCCGTTTAAAAGAGCTGGAATCCAGCTTAGGGGTGCAGTTGGTACAGCGCACCACGCGAAAAATGCATATCACTGAGGCCGGTGAGAAATTTTATCGGCGCTGTGGCCGCCTACTGGATGATTTTGAGGAGGCCAAGCAGGAGGCCAGCAATACCGCCACCACCCTAAGCGGCACCTTAAAAATTGCCACCCCTTTAAGTTTTGGCGTGGCGCATCTCTCACCGGCCATCGCCGCATTTATGCATTTACACCCACAGATCAAAATAGACCTGGATATGAGCGACCGGCGTATCGATTTGGTGGAAGAGGGCTTGGACCTAGCCATTCGCATTGGCACGCTGGAGGATTCTTCATTAATGGCGCGCAAGCTGGCCTCGGTGCGCCATGTGGTTTGTGCCTCCCCTGATTTTTTAAATCGTCATGGTATGCCCAAGACACCGCAGGATTTATCGGAGCTGCCAGCGCTGTGTTATGGCAACCTTAGTCAGCCAGGCACCTGGCATTACCGTGATAAAGATAATAACCCTAGCAATGTAAAGGTGCCCATGCGTATGCGCGCCACTAACGGCGATGCGCTGGTGGAGGCTGCCATCGCCGGTTTGGGGATATTGTGTGAACCTAGCTTTATCGTCCATGGCGCGGTGGAGCGCGGCGTATTGATACCGGTGCTAACAGATTACCAATGGTATGCGATGAACATCTATGCGGTGTATCCACAAACTAAACATATGCCAGCGCGAGTTCGGGCCTTTATCGACTTTCTAGTTTCTAGCTTTGGGGATACACCTTATTGGGAGCATTTTTTAACTCAGGAGCATGACGATGAATAAATTTGTCTGCATGCACAACTTATCAAAATAATAGTCTGCCGATGTTTGAATGAGGCCTGTATTTTAATTGCATCCCCCTTTTTCAACTTTACAGATTATAAAGCCTTTGGGCTCAAGCAATATACCAAAACAATTTTGAGTAGAAAGGCGGGACCTTCGGATAGGATGAATGTCTGCTTAGGAGAAGCTAGCAGGTGATGTGCTTAGGTCGGCTCCTGGCACATTTTGACAACTATCCATCCCGAGATACTCGTCCATTACAGTCCGCTGTTGTACTGATAATGACCGGCGACTAAGATCTACTGACACGCCTGAACCCGCAATTAAAGCTGAGTGGTGGAATTGATAGTTCATAACCCAAAGCCGATCTGTATTATCTAGATATTATAGACCCACATATTTACGCGAAAATTTAGTCTATCTATAACTGGCCAATTACATTACATTAGAATAATCTAAATTAGCGGCACAGTTTGAAGTATGATCTATGGGCCGAAAGGTCTGGTCTACTAATTGTGTTGTAGCTTTTTGGATATTCTGACCAGCGTCTCGTAACCAGGGTAGTCTGTATTGTTATAAGAACGTAAATATTGAATATGTGGATAGTAAAACGAGAGAGATGACATGAAATCAAATTTAACGATAGCAACAATATTTGCAACTATATTAATTAGCTCCGTATGCAGTGCTACTGATAATAAATTAGCTGTCAATAAGGTGGAGGGAACATTATCGGTAATGGTGTTGGGCTCAGGTGGCCCGATGGCAACATCTGCTGGCCGTGCTAGTGCGGGTTATCTGATCTTTACCGATGGTAGTCCGAGGGTTTTGATGGATGTAGGCGGTGGAACTTACCAACGATTGGCTGAAAGCGGCGTCAATATAAAAGACCTTGATACTGTATTGCTAAGCCATCTTCATATTGATCACACAGGTGACCTTTCATCAGTGATAAAAACCGTTTACTTCCACAATAATATTGCTGGAACAAGTCGAAAAAAACCGATAAATATTCATGGGCCGTCCGAAAATGGCATCCCTTTTCCAAAAACAGCCATTTTGCAATATCCTCATACTAGCGACTATGTAGATGGATATTATGCCATGCCTAATGGTGTTGAGCGTTATATGAATTTATTTCCAACAGCTATTAGCAGAGGTGCCAGTAAGTTTAGCTACACGGTTAATGACTTGGCTTCCAAAGTTAATGATGCTGATGAGCAGGAGGTGCTAAAAGCGGAAGACGGATTAACAATTACTGCAATTGCAGTTGATCATGGACCTGTACCAGCATTGGCTTTCAGGGTGGAATACAAAGGGTATAGCATTGTCTACTCCGGTGATACGGGTTCCAGAGGCCCCAATATGATCACTATTGCAAAAAACGCTGATTTGTTAATTTATGATACGGCAATCACCGATAGCCTTCCAGCTAACCCACTATTCCATGTTTTGCATACGCCACCAACTCGCATCGGAGAGGTAGCGTATGCGGCCAAAGTAAAAAAACTTTTGTTATCGCATATTACGCCTATAACCGGCCCTCGTATGGAAGAAGTGAAGACTGCTATTCGTACGAAGAAATATACTGGAAAAATAGCGATAGCAAAGGATCTCCAAGTATATAATTTTTCGGAAAAGAAGTGATTTTTGGGAGGCTGACAATACACAATGTGCTGTATTTTACAGCGCGCCTATACTAGGCGCGTTGATGTCGGCTCTTGGCACAAAGTGAGCTATATGCCTCGATAGATTCGGGGCATTTTTATGTCTGCTTACGAGTGTATAGTGA
>JBALTE010000034.1:0-5308 GCA_036963965.1 Oceanicoccus sp.
GAATAATATCGAGTCTTAGCGCACGCTAAAAAGGCTGCCTTCGGGTGGCCTTTTTTTTCGGTCAATGACCGGGTCAGGCTCTCTGATATCTTCTTAAATTCAGGAGTAAGCCCAGTACGATTCATTGCTGATGCAAATGTTAGCACCGACGATCAGGCCGGGCACCACCGATCCATAGTCCTGGGCCGTCCCGGCTTCCCTCGTCCGTTCCAGAGCCTTAAAGCGCTTCGCTGTCTCTTCCACTACCTCGGCCTAGCCTTTATTATTCCTCGGCGGCACCCGGCCTGCTCCTCTACCATTGTGCTAAATTTTGGGCGACTCGACACTTAATACTGATGTAAGGGAATACTACGCCATGGAATCACTGCAATAGGAGGCAGCGAAGTGATGTTATTGCGGAACATCAAAGATGAGCGCTGAGTGAGTGACTGAGACCTGCTGTTTTTCAAGCAGGGCTCAGGCGGGAGGGAAGGTAGCCCAGAGGGTCGCCAGCTGTGGAGCAATCACGTCGCTTCGTTGCCGGGTTTAACCGCCAATACTTGGGTTCAATAATTCGAAGACAAACTCTGCTCGACTAAAGGCTGGATTAAAATCGACTGTAGCTGATAAGATCATTCGCTATGCCAAAGACTAACAACATGATCAAAGTATGGGATCCGCTAATCCGTCTGTTCCATTGGTCATTGGTACTCTTTTTCTTTGTCGCCTACCTTGTAGAAATCGATCGGCCACTACTGCACAGTTACAGTGGCTATGCGATTAGTCTGCTGCTGCTGTTTCGACTAGTGTGGGGTTGTATCGGCAGTCAATACGCGAGGTTTTCCAGCTTTTTAACCGGCCCCGGCGTGGCGTGGTCATATTTGAAGGCCATAATTAACGGCGACGCCCCTCGCTATATTGGTCATAACCCGGCTGGCGCTTTGATGATTGTGGCTCTGATAATTGGCTTACTGATAACAGTGTTGTCCGGGATGTCCTTAGTTGCTATGGAAGGAAGTGGCCCCTTGGCAAACACCTTTGCGGCGGCATTGCCTGCCAGAGTGGTGGAGCCAGTCCATGAGTTCTCTTCCGACGTTATGGTCGTGATGATTGTCTTGCATGTGGCGGGTGCGCTGGCCACCAGTAAAATTCATCGAGAGAATTTATTGTTGGGGATGGTTACGGGCAGTAAAAAACGCGATAGAGATAAGTAGCTTGTTATCGAGCAACGTGGAGAAGGCATGAAAACAGGTTTTGTTCGTCTGGTGATGACAGTTATCGTTTCTGTTATTTTTCCGATTTTGGCTCAGGCTTCAGATGTCAGTGATGAGTTGATTGCAGAGTTCCAGCTTGAAGCAGCAGAGGTATTATCAGCGGAGCAGGGTGCTGCGCTGTGGGAGCGAGATTTTGATGGGAGAAGTTGTACCACGTGTCATACAGACTCTCTGTACGGAAAGGGTCGTCATCAGAAAACCGGAAAAATTATCGAACCGATGGCGCCGTCCGTTAACCCTGAGAGATTGAGCGACAAGCGGAAAGTTAAGAAGTGGTTGTTGCGAAATTGTAAATGGACCCTGGGTAGGGAATGTACTGCCAGGGAAAAGGGGGAGGTGCTGCTGTGGTTAAGTCAGCAGTAGTTTGGTTTGTGGCGTTGCTGGCGACAACCGCTGAGTTCAATGATTGATCCGCGGGAGCTGGGAGTGATGAGGTGGTTGTCCGGTGCATTGCTACTGAGTGCGGCTTTGGCGGTTGGCGTTTATGGATTATTCCTTTCTATTGAGAGCGATGTCGACAGTGATTCGGGAGTGCTGTTTAGCCAGGATACTCTCTATGTGGACGAGTGTGGTGCCTGCCATATGGCTTATCCACCGGGGCTTCTTCCTAAGGCAAGTTGGCAGTTGTTGCTAGAGCATCTCGACGATCACTTCGGGGATAATGCCGAGCTTGCAGAGGCAGAGAGGGTCTATATTGGGGCGTACTTACAGCGTGAAGCTCTGCAATACGGCAAGCTTACCACCATGAGTAGAATGTTGCGTAACCTGCCCAAAGAACCCTTTCTTCGTATTACTGAATTGCCAAATTTTGTCCTTGATCATCAGGGTTTAGTAGCAGATCTAGGTGGCGAAAGCACCGTCGAGAGTTTCTTCGGTGATTGCGAGGCATGTCATGGAGCAGCTGTGCAAGGTCGATTTTCGGATCCGGAAAGTTCCAAAAAAACGATTAAGAATTGAAATAAGTGTCACGTTAAACAAGTAGAAAGTAGCATAACGAGGAGCAAAGGTGATGAGTTGGACGGTATATTTATCCGGTGAAATACATACTGATTGGCGTCAACAGATTCAAAATGGATCGGCGCAGCTGAATTTGCCGGTACAGTTTACGTCTGCTGTCACCGATCATCAGGCTAGCGATGCGGCGGGTGATCACCTCATGGCTAACGACAATGCTTTTTGGCGAGATCACCAGTCCGCCAAAGTGAATGCACTGCGCACAAGAACCATGGTGGAATCCTGTGATATCGCAGTTGTGCGGTTTGGTGACAAATATAAACAATGGAATGCGGCATTTGATGCGGGTTTGCTGGCAGCTCTTGGTAAACCCTATATAACGCTGCATGACGACTCTATCATCCACCCCTTGAAAGAAGTCGATGCCGGGGCGATGGCGTGGGCACAAACACCTGTACAGGTGGTAGAAATTCTACGCTACGTTACGTCTGAATAAAACGAGGACATAAAAAAATCCCGCCAGCAAATACTGTCGGGACTTTCATTTAACAAAGGCGTTAATACAGCCAGGGTTACTTGGCGGCCTGGCGCTCTTTTTCCTCTGCAATAACCTTTTCAGACACGCTGGCGGGGCATGGCAGGTAGTGCGAGAATTCCATAGAGAACTGGCCGCGTCCAGATGTCATGGTGCGTAAACTGCCAATGTAACCAAACATTTCCGATAGTGGCACATCAGCTTTTATGCGCACGCCAGTTACGCCTGCCTCCTGATCCTTGATCATACCGCGACGTCGGTTCAGGTCGCCGATAACGTCACCAACGTGATCGTCTGGGGTGAATACGTCAACGGCCATTATGGGCTCGATCAGCTGAGGGCCGGCCTTCGGCATGGACTGACGAAAAGCGCCTTTAGCAGCGGTTTCAAACGCAATCGCTGAGGAGTCAACCGCGTGGAAGCCGCCGTCGTAGAGTTCAATTTCAACGTCGAGGATTGGGAAGCCGGCCAGTGGGCCAGTGCCCATCATGCCCTTGAAGCCCTTCTCGATCGCAGGGAAGAATTCTTTAGGTACATTACCACCAGTAACGACTGAGTTGAATACAAAACCAGAGCCTGGCTCGCCGGGCTTAACACGGTAATCGATCTTGCCGAACTGGCCAGAGCCGCCCGATTGTTTCTTGTGTGTGTAGCTGTCGTCGAGCTCTTCTGTGATCGTCTCGCGATAGGCAACCTGTGGCTGGCCTACTTCCAGCTCGACGCCATAAGTACGCTTGAGGATGTCGACTTTGATGTCGAGGTGTAATTCACCCATGCCCCTAAGGATGGTCTCACCGGAATCGTCGTCAGTATGCACTAGGAATGTAGGATCTTCGGCAACCATCTTGCCGATTGCAACACCCATTTTTTCAGTTGAGGCTTTGTCTTTCGGAGAAACGGCAATCGAGATAACGGGTTCCGGGAAGACCATGGGCTCAAGTGTACATTCGTGTTTCGGATCACAGAGGGTGTGGCCGGTTTGAACATTCTTCATGCCGACGATGGCGATGATGTCGCCAGCTTTAGCAGAGCTTAGCTCGGTACGCTCATCGGCGTGCATCTCAACCATACGGCCAATACGTTCAGTTTTACCGGTGAAGGAGTTGAGGATGGTGTCACCCTTATTCAGTGTCCCTGAATAAATGCGGATAAAGGTCAGGGCGCCAAAACGGTCGTCCATGATCTTAAACGCTAGCGCACGGAAAGGTTCGTCAACAGCAACCGTGGCAACTTCACCATTGGGCTCGCCGTGTTCGTCAGTTAGTGGCTGTGGTTCAACTTCGGTGGGGCTTGGCAGGTAATCAACAACCGCGTCCAGAACCATCTGCACGCCTTTGTTCTTAAAGGCAGAGCCACAGTAAGTGGGGAAGAAATCGAGGGCGATAGTACCTTTCCGGATGCAGCGCTTGATGTCGTCAATCGCGGGTTCTTCGCCATCCATATAAGACATCATCAAGTCGTCATCTTGTTCAACGGCCATTTCGATCATTTTTTCACGATATTCTTCAACGTTATCAACCATGTCGGCAGGGATATCGACAATTTCGAAATTTTCTGGCAGCCCAGAGTCATCCCATACATAGGCAGTGCGAGTTAACAGATCGACCAGACCAATGAAGTCGTCTTCAATGCCGATAGGCAGGCACATAACTATTGGGTTGGCCCCCAATACTTTTTCGACTTGGCCTACAACACGCAGGAAGTCGGCTCCCATGCGGTCCAGTTTGTTGACGAAGATAACACGTGCAACTTCCGATTCGTTAGCATAGCGCCAGTTGGTTTCTGACTGAGGCTCAACACCGCCGGAGCCGCAAAATACACCAACACCGCCGTCCAGCACTTTCAGTGAGCGATATACTTCGACCGTGAAGTCGACGTGCCCAGGGGTATCAATGATATTGAAACGGTGATCTTTCCAGAAGCAGGTAGTTGCCGCTGACTGGATGGTAATGCCGCGCTCGGCTTCCTGTTCCATAAAGTCAGTGGTGGATTCGCCATCGTGTACTTCACCGGTCTTATGGATCTTGCCGGTAAGTTTAAGAATTCGTTCTGTGGTAGTGGTTTTGCCCGCATCAACGTGGGCGAAAATACCTATATTTCTATATTGAGCTAAGTCTGTCATGGGGGGTTTACTCAGTTTACCAGTGTGAAAAACGCGCGCAAGTATACAGTAAAAAAACCACAATAATGAATAGTTAATTTCATTATTCGATGAAAAGATCTGCTGTCGTGGCCAAATTGCCTGTATACCACGTATTTAACAGACCCTGGGGTGGTTGTGAAGCCGGCTGTGGAGGGTAACTGGTCGAAACGGGCAAAGTTTCCCAATCATTTTTGTTTTAAAAGGGTTAAAACTGTTGACTCTGACGGCGTGAGGTTTATGATGCGCGCCCA
Source organism: Oceanicoccus sp. (assembly GCA_036963965.1). Classification (GTDB taxonomy): domain Bacteria; phylum Pseudomonadota; class Gammaproteobacteria; order Pseudomonadales; family Dasaniaceae; genus Oceanicoccus. Next base: position 5,137 of record JBALTE010000034.1, read on the forward strand.
ACGGCAAGGAATGGTATTGCCAGGGGCGTGGTATGGCCGATATAAACAGGTTTTGAGCTCCCCTACTTCTCGGCTGGAAAATTGATTAGATATTAGAGGAATAGCGCTGTGGCTAAAGAAAAATTTGAACGCACCAAACCACACGTCAACGTTGGTACTATCGGACACGTTG
>JBALTE010000035.1:0-4615 GCA_036963965.1 Oceanicoccus sp.
TAAGTCTCCCGAGAGCTCACTAGTATCGAGGCTGCTAAATATATACACAACAACACTCTCTTCTGCGCACAAACAACCGCAGAAGAGCAGAATGGCGAGAATATATCGTTTCATGATTGGTGTATAACGCCTTGCTCAGCGGAAAAATTCGAGCGCGAGCGAGTAGTTTTGCCGATGCAGCAACTTGTTATGTTGGGGGCGGTAACATGCCTTATGCGTGCAGCGAGAATGAATGGTATCGGTCAATTTTGGGCATCGTGGGTCTTACGAAAGCCAGCCAAGGAGCCGATCGTCCAAGCCGAGACCAGCTAAAACAATCCCAGAAACAAGACCCGCAGGCAAGCTAAGGCGCCTTGCCAGCGGTACGTTACGCACCTTTTTTGATTTACGTGCTGCTCGTATCCCGCTGGGAAAAACTTTTTCAAACAGGCCATCAAGCCGTGACTCGAAAAAAAACAGTACGGCAGCTATCACCACAATAAGCACTGCAACATACCAAAGACCGGTCGATATCAGTTGAACCAAGCCGTTGATTGCTATTCCAAGGAAAACGCCAATAACTACATTTACCGCAGCGTTGGCCCAGTCACCAGACTGCATAACAAGAGCGTCGATCCGCTTGCCATGTAACTCAGAATCTTGTTGTTCGGGCTTGTTAATTGACCTTAGTCGTAGCCAGACAGACACAGCCAAAACAACACAAATGCCTGTAGAGGCGATGGAAAGAATAATTGTGTAAAACATTAGGTTAGACATTTATTTATTTGCTGCTGAAGTTATAAATCGGAATTTTCCTAGCAATTTCAATTGCCAGCTTTTACGGTAAAAATTGTGTATACGATAGATCACTGACTAGGGCAACTCAACTGCGGACTTGTAGAGGCCACATAACGCCAAAAGAACGTCGGGTTACTTGCATTGTTATATGTGTCAATGGAGCGCTAATAGTTACTCTTGATTCACGAAGATCAGGCCTTCTGTGTTATAGCCAGCTTCTTGAACCATACTCAGAAATTTATCTTTGAGTTTCTCGCTAACTTTTGGAGTTCTTGATAAGAACCAAAGGGAGTTTTCGCTGCCTGTAATAAAGGAGTGTTGATAATTCTCTTTATCTAAATCAAAGATTACATATGAGCCATAAAATGGACCGAAAAATGAGACTTTCAAATGCCCAATATCTTTATCCCCAGCAAACTTGGCTTTACCGGTAGCATCTTCCCATTCTTTATTTTGCGTTGAAAACCCTCTGTTTTCAACGCGAACACTGCCATCTTCATTTATTGAATAAGTTGCTGTTACTTTCTCCAGACCTCTCTCGAAGCTATGATCCAGTCTAGCTATTTCGTACCATTTCCCCGTATATTTATTTAAGTCAAAACCAGTAACAGGTTTGATGCTATCCGGTACTCCTGCGCAGGAGGCTAAGAAAATGGATAATATAATTACACTTATTTTTTTCATGCTAATTACTATGGCTCAGTTTTTAATGATTTGAGTGGTGGATACACATAACGCCTAGTTAATGGGCAGCATGGTGGCGAAGCCGCGCTTTTTGCTGCCCAGCCGCAGGCGATCATGGCACATATTGTTATGTTTTTGCATTGAACGACCTAAAAATCATGGTATGAGTTTGAACTAGCGCGCTACTAATGCCGAGGATGATACCTAAGAAAATGGCAATAGCTAAAGGAGATGTTAAATATTGCATGGAATATCCATTACCACCATCGCAACCTTGAATAAGGCCAAGCCAGCGTCTCCCAGAATCTAAGCATTCATCCCGGGCCATACTGCTAACAAACCAAACTAGTCCTAAGCAGGAAAATAGTGTGGATATAGCTAAACATACACCCCATCTCTTCATTTGAATTCACCGATATATCATAGAACATAACGCCTTTAGTTGCGGCTGGAGCTGCAAAACAGCGGAAGTTCAGCCCATGTAAATGGGCGGTGTAACCTAAACTTTTTATACGGGTTATGACTCAACTTTTGCAGCCTCGATAGCATAAAGATAAGCAGGAAAAGCACAACTAAGACCAATGGTTAAATTTAACACTATAAATAGCCAAGGCTTCGGGTAGCTTTTAATCTTTTGCTGAATGAACATGAAGAGCCAAAACGTGAAAGAGGTGAGAAGTAAGTCAGCGCTAAAACCACCAGCTGCCCCATTTGCAAATAATGAAGTAACAAATAAAGGTATATCAACGCCATTAATTTGAATGAAGTTGAAGAAAAATAAATACGGGATTATTGCCCCGATGATTGCTAAAGTGAGATAAAGTTTTTTCATTTCCATTCCTCTAGATTCGTATAACGCTTCAGGCTGGGGCCAGCGTTAGCTGGTACCGCGCCGAAGGCTGCCTTGCAGCCCTGACTTGTTAGTTCCTTGGCTTCCTGAGCTAGTTGCATTACGTTTCACAGGATACAACCTTTTCGGGGGTATGTACTGACGCCATTGTAACTCGCCAAGAACCTCCAAGTTTTACGATGGAATAGGATGCTCCTGATTCAAGAAGTACTACTCCTTCAGAACTGTACCGCCTAAGAACGACACTCACGATCACGGCATCGTCGGTAAGAACACAAGTGCTCTTGGTTGCGATCTCCGTACGACTGTAATTTTGGATCGATAGATCAGAAAAAACCGTGCTTAAATGCGCAATCACACTTTCTTTAGATTCCAGCAAAAGAATCTCATTGCCCGTTCTCAGGTACATTGGAGCAACAAAGTACTGTTCACTTAGCAAATTTTCGTCACGAGCGGCGAAAGCTCCCAAGTATGAGTCAAAGAATTCCCCGACCTCTTCTCTAGTGCTTGGGTCGTCGAGGCCCAGTACCGCCATCGGATGGACCAGAAATAGAATGAAGGCGATAGCAATATTTTTTAGCACTAGACTGGATCCCTTCACAATTGATGAACAAGCTCGACTTGCTGAGAGAAATATAACGCACCAAACAGCAGCACAATGCCCCGTATTGCGTCCGGCGACCAAAGGCTACAAACTGCTCCGGTTTGTTATATTCTCTATTGTTTATAAAAAACAAACTAAGCAAGCCTTGCACTTCTAAAGCGGTATATTGCGAAGCAAATGCTAAGCAACCAAGCCACGAAGTAGAGCACTAAGATTGCCTCAGTAAAATTTCCGTCACCCTTCAAATACCGAAAGCCTTCTGGGTACTCCGTAGAATAACGAATACCGACCTTTATTGCTTGGTCGGCTGCAGCGTAACTTGAATATACAGGCACAATCATAAAACAGGAATATACGAGAGTTAATAGTGAGGTGAAAAGTGTGGGCAGTTTGTTTGAAGCAAAGAAAACAACAAGAACATAGGCCGATATTGCAGTTACGACATGCTCCCCGTGAACGGCCGCTTCTGACTTAAGAGTCGAAAGGAGGATCATGTATTCGTATTCGCTCATGCTGACATCCTAATGGCATTTGATAGGCGTGGGTGGCACAACAACTTAATGGCGGTAAGCTCCATTTATCGGGCTGCATCGTTTGGCGCGCTGCGCCTCGAAGAATAGAAAAATACAATCGATGCAAAAGTACACAAGAATAAAAAAGTAAGCGAAATTAATGTTGATCCTGAAGACCAATAAGGTATCGCAGTTCTACTTGGGTCAATTTCAAGTAGCTTCGCATAATGAATCACTCCGACAGAATGTGATGTGAACATTGCAAGTCCACTGAACGTCATGGCGAAAACATAGAGGAAGTTCAATAGGACTACTTGAGGGCGAGACAGCTGAGACGCCACATAATGCGCGACGATGATGTATCCAGATATGAAGGCAAATGAAGCAGACCCTCCGCTGCTCACAAGCTCCGCCTGAGTTTGAACTAATACCACCTGCTCCCGAACCCCCTGGGCAATTTCCAATGCCAATATAGCGCTTTCGTACTCTGTCACTGCGGTATCTCCAAGATCAAAAAGGTTGTCAGTTTATTCATACGCTATTGACGAATGGTAGCCGCCGCATAACGCTCTTAATAATAGGAGCAGCCATGAAACGCTGCTTCCTTGTTGATTCTATTGTTATGTGCCGGTTCCGGTGTTATCACTGTTCAATATTTTGGGAATCGAGGGATTCCGTTATTATTTCGGAGAATTTGAAATTTTGTACATGAGGAAACATTTCAAATGTCTGCTGCCATTGCTCCGGCGGAATTAGCGAAGAAGTACTCGCTACATCATTGGTGTAAACACTGTATAGCCTATCCGAAACAATTCCGTTATCGTAAGCTTCTTCGGTAGCCATCCAAATATTGACTATGCCAAGCACGTACGCTCTAAGGATTTCATTCTCCGTCTGGCTCAATTCCTCTCCGTTCCTTTTACGCAGTAGTACGGAGCGCAATTCGGAGTCAGTAAGTACGAGTTGATTGCTTTCTCGAAAAGCGTTCATAATTTCGAAAGCAGATGTACCTTTAGCTATTTGGTTTGATTGTCTAATCTCAAACGCCACAAATATCAGTGAGGAAATAATTGCTAGTACACCTATAAACTCACCAAGCGTCTTCTTTTCTTTGTTCATATTACAATACCTGCCAATTCATTCGTTGTTGTGATCGCTAGCTTAGCCGCAAAAGGCACATAACGCCGC
>JBALTE010000036.1:0-4331 GCA_036963965.1 Oceanicoccus sp.
GTCATGGGTAAAAGTGTTGTGTTATATTTTCGAAAGGATGCGAATTGATGAGTGGAGTCTTTCTTTCAAAAGGTTTTTTCCCCGCAGATTTTTTTCGCCCAACGGTCGAATTTATTCTCGGTTGCCAACAAGCGGATGGTTCTATTCCCTGGTTTGAGGGTAGTTATGCGGACCCTTGGGATCATGTCGAATCTGCCATGGGCTTGAGCATTGGTGGCGAATGGGAGGCTGCTGAATTTGCTTATCAATGGCTGGCGGATACTCAGCTTGAAGATGGCAGCTGGTGGGCTGCCTATAAAGCGGGTGAAATAGATAATAACGAACGCCGCGAAACAAACTTTGTTGCCTACGTAGCTACCGGTGTTTGGCATCATTTTCTGGTGACTGACAATCGCGATTTTTTAGAAAAGATGTGGCCGGTGGTCGAGGGCGCCATCTCGTTTGTACTCAAACTCCAGTCCGAGCATGGCGAAATTCAGTGGGCGGTGACGGCGGATGGAAGGCCCAAAGAAGATGCACTTATCACCGGGTGTTCTTCAATCTACAAAAGCCTTGAGTGTGCAATTAACATTGCGATAACCCTCGAAAAAGAAAGTGAAGAATGGAATGATGCCCGTGAAGCTCTGGGCGATGCGCTGCTCAACAAACCAGAGCGCTTTGATCGCACCTGGGAAAGCAAATCACGTTATTCGATGGATTGGTTTTATCCTATTTTGACCGGCGTTATTTCAGGTCATCAGGCGCAGGCCAGAATTAAGGAGCGGTGGGATGAATTTGTTGAGCCGGAGTTGGGCTGCCGCTGTGTCGCCGACGAACCTTGGGTAACGATTGCGGAGTCTTGTGAATTAACCTTGGCATTGCTGGCTTCCGGTGATCATGCAAGAGCGGTGACGGTATACAGTTGGTTACACCAATGGCGGCTGGATGATGGATCTTATTGGACCGGATATCAATTTGTACAAGATGTTTTATGGCCAGATGAGAAGCCGACCTGGACTGCCGGGGCTATTTTGTTAGCTGCAGATGCACTGACAGAATATACCTCAGCGTGCACATTGTTTACAGGCGTCGACCTGCTTGAGCAGTTGCCCAGCGAGCAGCCTGTGCGGGTGTCGAAAAAGCAATCATAACCTTCGTAACAGCCCTAGAGTATTTACCACCTCGATTTCTTCAAACAGGCCAGAGGCGATTGCCAGCCGATAAATAGTGATTGGTGCCTGGCCACCTTTCACGGGATCTGGAAACAAATCATGGATCGCTAAAATCCCGTCTTTTATAATATGGCCGGCCCAACTTTGATAATCTGTCATCGCAGCTTCCATGCTATGACCGCCATCGATGAAAACCATTGATAGGGGGGTGCTCCAGCTTCGACTGGCAAGACGTGATGAGGCGACAATGGGTATGACATTATCTTCCAGTTGCGCCGCCCGCATATTTTTGCGGAACTCCTTAAACGTGTCGACCAAGCCGGCACCGTCATCAAATAAATCGGGGTCGTGATATTCTTCACCCAGTTGATGTTCTTCAGAACCGCGATGATGGTCCAGTGCATACAGTACGCCACCCGACTCTTTACACGCAGTGCCGATGTAAATGGTCGATTTTCCGCAATAGCTGCCAATTTCCATTATTGGTGCTTTTGTAGATAACGCCAGTGCTGCCTGATAGAGCGCCGCTGCTTCATCTTCGGCTAAAAATCCTTTTACTTGATCAATATCAATGGGCAATGTAATGGGTACTGATGTGTGCATGAGGGCACCTTTTATAGCGGTTGAAAAAGTGCGGGCACGATAGCGGAATTAGCGGCGGCGGGCAATAACTGTGAACCGGATAAGCTTTGATCACTTCCCGGCTCCGCGCTTGTATCTCCTGTGATATGATTCTCTAAATTTTGCTAAAGCCAATAGTGTTCTTCAGGAAAACCATCATTATGAAACTGTCGATGCCCCGTTTTGATCATGCTCAGGTTTTAGTTGTGGGTGATGTGATGCTGGATCGTTATTGGCACGGGGGCACTTCTCGAATTTCCCCTGAGGCGCCAGTTCCTGTAGTGAAGGTTGAACAAGTGGAAGACCGCCCTGGCGGTGCTGCAAATGTTGCGCTGAATATTGCTGCTCTGGGTGCGGGGGTGTCTTTAAGTGGCTTGGTTGGACGTGATGAAGCTGCAGACGCGCTGGCTGAAACGATGGCGGCTGCTAATGTACACAGTGAATTACACAGTGTGGATACGCAACCAACAATCACCAAGCTGCGTGTTATCAGCCGTCACCAACAATTGCTGAGAATGGATTTTGAAGAAATTTTTGCCCCTGAAGATGCGCAGATTCTGGTGGAAAAGTCACAACTATTGTTGGGGTCTGTTGGTGCGTTGATTTTGTCAGACTATGCCAAAGGCGCGCTGGCTGATCCTGCGCTTCTCATTGCTGCCGCCAATAGAGCCGGTGTTCCGGTTCTGGTTGATCCAAAAGGCGCTGATTTTTCTCGCTATCGTGGAGCGACGTTATTAACCCCTAACTTACACGAGTTTGAAACTGTTGTTGGTCCCTGCGCTAATGAGACGGAGTTGGTGAGCAAGGGCGAGCAGCTGATGGCAGATTACGATTTGACGGCACTACTAATTACCCGGGGCGAACACGGCATGACTTTGTTGCGGCCGGGAGAACCGGAGCTGCATTTACCGGCACGGGCGAGAGAAGTGTTTGATGTTACCGGTGCCGGGGATACTGTAATTTCGGTACTGGCAGCATCATTAGCCGCTGGTGAAGAATTGCCACAAGCGGTGGCATTGGCTAATTTGGCTGCCAGTATTGTTGTTGCAAAACTGGGTACCGCTGCGATTAGCACGCCTGAATTACGGCGTGCCATTCAAGCAGAACAAGGTTCAGAGCGGGGAGTTCTCAGTCTGGAGCAACTGCAGGTAGCATTGCAGGATGCCCGTGCCCACGGCGAAAAAGTGGTGTTCACTAATGGCTGTTTTGATATTTTGCACCCGGGCCATGCAGGTTATCTGGAGCAGGCCAGAGAGTTGGGTGATCGTTTGGTTGTCGCTGTTAATGGTGATGACTCTATCAGTCGATTGAAAGGTCCGGGTAGGCCAATCAATCCGGTCGACAGCCGTATGGCATTGTTGTCTAAGTTGGAATCAGTTGATTGGGTTATCTCCTTCGACGATGATACACCAGAAAAATTATTGGAAGTTTTGAAGCCTGATATTCTTGCCAAAGGTGGTGACTACAACAAGGAAAGCGTAGTGGGTTGGGAAATTGTCGAAAACTATGGTGGAAAAGTAGAAGTACTAACCTTATTTGACAGTTTTTCGACGACGTCTATTGTTGAAAAAGTGCTGGAAAAAAACCGCTAATCCCACTGGCTAGCACTCATGCGATGAGTTCTGACGTGCGACAATTTGTCACAATCTAGCGCGTGTAAAAATCTTTAGAATACGCCCCATATTAATTGCCCCGGGGTTTATCCATGTTGTCCAAATCACCATCTGAATTTAAGACATTGTTGTTGTCGTTGGCATTGACGCCACTAGCGGTCACCGCAGATCATACTGATCTGGAAGAATTGCTTGTTGTAGCCTCCCAGGATCGTCGTCAAATAGACGTTGCTGACACTGTCGAAATAACACCTGATTCTGCAACTCTACTTCGTAAAGCGCCGGGAGCTAATGTAAACGGTAACGGTCCTTTAACCGGGATTCCCCAGTATCGCGGTATGTACGGTGCCAGAATCAATGTTGAGGTCAATGGCACAATGCTGAGTGCTGGCGGTCCCAACTGGATGGACCCTCCGCTAAGTTATGCGCCGGCAGCACAGCTTGAATCGCTGGAAATCTATCGGGGTATCGCTCCGGTTAGTGCTGGACAAGAGACGATTGGTGGCGCGATCAATGCAAAAACCTGGTCAGGTGATTTTTCTACCGGTGATGAATTTGTTAGCAGTGGTCGTGTTCGGGTCGGCGGGCAATCAGTAAATGATGGTTCATTGGCTAGCGCTGCCATTGTCGCTGCAAATCGCCAGCACCGCTTCAAGATTTCTGCGTTAACAGAGCAGGCTGATGATGCCGAATTTTCCGATGGTGATATTATTCCCTCCGAATATGATCGTCAGCGTTATGATATTGGCTATGGTTTTCAGCACAATGGCCATACCATTCAAGTGGATTTTGGCCGTAACGAAACCAATGATAGTGGTACTGCGGCACTGCCGATGGATATTGGATATATTGACAGTGATCTGGGAAGCGCAAGTTATCAGTTGCAGCGAGACGACTGGTCGCTTAGTGCCAATGTCTATTACAGTAACATTGAGCATGGCATGAC
>JBALTE010000037.1:0-2019 GCA_036963965.1 Oceanicoccus sp.
CTGCGCGGTAGCAGCTGTTTCACTTTTTGAGAAAAAGCCTCTTTTGCGTTATCGTCTCCATGAACAATCCGTACTTCTTTGGGCTTCACTCTAATACCCTTAATAAAATTCAAAAGATTGCGCTGATCCGCATGGGCAGAATAACCGCTCAGTGTATGGATTTGGGCGTTGATGATGAAGCGCTTTCCGTCCAGCGTTACATAACCATTTTCCGGGCCATATTGTTGGATAGTGCGGCCTGGTGTGCCTGCGGCCTGATAGCCGATAAACAAAATATCGGTTTTTTCATTGGATATCAGGGCTTTCAGGTAATTCATTATGCGGCCGCCAGCGCACATACCACTGGCAGCGATTATGATACAGGGGTGGTTTTTGCGCTGAATGTAGTTAATTGTGTCCAGATGTTGCTGATGTGAATCTACGGTGTAAAGCTGCTCAAAATTCAGCGGGTGACGGCCATCCTTAACTCTGGCGAGTGCTTCCTTGTCCCAAAACTGCTTGAGCGATCTATAGGCACTGGTGAAATTTGCCGCCAGTGGTGAGTCGACAATAATTTCCAAATTTTTCCAGCTATTATCCCCGGCTGTATTGCTGCCATAGTCATGAATAATGGATTCGAGTTCGTAGAGTATTTCCTGAGTTCTACCGATACTGAATGCAGGTATGAGGACGGCGCCGCGATCTTTGAGGGACTTTTCAATAATGGTTTTTAATTGCAGGCGTCGCTGCCGTCTACCTTGATGTTGTCTGTCGCCATAGGTGCTTTCAATAATCAGCGTGTCTGCTCGATACGGAGATTTTGGTGCCGGCAGCAATGGGGAGTGGGTGGCTCCCAGATCTCCTGAAAAAACAACGCGATGTTCTTTTTGTAGATGTTCACGACAACGACATTCTACATAGGCGGAACCGAGGATATGGCCCGCCGGCTGCAATTTGATATCCAGGGTGTTGCTGGTTGCACTATCGGTGTTATCAGGGCCGATAACCCGAACCCAACTTCGATATGGCACCGCAACAATCTGTTGCTTTATCCGACGAAGAACGCGCTCAACTAGTGATTTGTCGCGAGTGAAGCCGATTTTGATGGCGTCTTCCAGCACCAGCGGTAACAGCTGAGCTGATGCCTGCGAACAATATATTGGGCCTTTAAACCCCGCCGCCAACAGGTAAGGTATGCGGCCGACATGATCGATATGAACGTGAGTGACAATTAATGCGTTGATAGTGTCTACCGGGAAATCGATAGCGAGTTGACTTGATGATGCTCCAGCTCCGGATGTTTCTGCACCCTGAAACAAACCGCAGTCGATTAAAAGACTGTTGCCATCTGTTAATGTCAGCTGGTGGCATGAGCCCGTTACGCCGTTAATAGCGCCATGATGATGGATCTCCATTTTACGCTCCTTCGTTAATTTATACGGCCCGTCTGTCAGGGGGTTGGCAAATAATAGGGTATTGGCAATCTGTCGGCAATTTCCGGCATGATGCCTTGAGTGTAAGGGAGCCAGCCACTCACTATTTACTACCTTGTGTGGTGTTTATTAACTGTGTGCGGAGTATGGTGAAGCACTGGATTTAGGCTTCTTGCACGCGTAGAATCCCGTCATTCTGTTATTTTGTTGCACTGCACAATATTGATTCTGAGCTGATCGGATAGATTGTAATCCGTTCAACGCGTTGGTTGATCATTGGCAGGCTGGTAAATCGTCATTCAGATGACGTTGATGGGTTAGATTTATGCAGGCCGAAACCGCAATTGTTGCGAATGATTCAATGCCGGGTTCTCCTGCAGAGGTCACCGAGCTGATTGGCGGGCGGGCCAGCTCCGGGGTCCAAAAGCCCCTAAAAATATGCCTGCTGGGTTACCGCAGCCAACCATACGGCGGCGGTCAGGGCATTTACATCAAGTATCTGAGTAAAGCTCTGGTGGACGCGGGGCATCAGGTTGATGTTATTTCTGGTCAGCCTTATCCCCATGTTGACCCGCGCGTCAATTTGATCAAAATGCCGGGAATGAAC
>JBALTE010000038.1:0-1620 GCA_036963965.1 Oceanicoccus sp.
CATGCTGACAACTTTCACTATGGACTTTGAGCTGCTGCCTGGTACCTTGCCAGATGATGTCGGAGCGGCATCTGCTAATGAAAATCCGTTTAGGCAAAAGGTGCCTGCAAGTTCAGCAGGTATTTGAGGGGTTTCTAGTTCTAGTGTTGCCAATACCGGCAGCTAACAAACGTTTCAGCGGGCGGTGAAAAGCCGGCGCTGAATCAGATGCTAACGCCCGCTTTCTGGTGCACAATTGCCCCATGCCTCGACTAATCCCGAGGCTTTTTAGTGTCCGTTGTCGGGTGATGAACTGCCGTTGTATTTACATACGTTGTCTACCCAACTGTTGGCTAACTGTGAAAGCGAGAGAAGCAACGATATACACGACTTTCAAGTGCTTAAATTACTATAGGATTACAATGCGACATACTATTTCAAGATACTGGGTGTTTAATACTACGGTGGCCACGGTTTTTTTTGTAGCAATGGTTGCTTCGTGGCAGGTCAACGCAGTTGAAGGCGGCAGTGGCTTTTATTTGTTGGGTGGAAAAGGCTCGCTGGCAGGCGTTTTGGCGCCAGCTGGGACGTTTTATTCCCTTGACAGCTATTTCTACTCCGGAGATACGTCAGCCAATCAGGTCCTGCCAACGCTGGGTGGTGAGTTGGAGGTCGGTCTTGACGCCGATGTTATTGTCGCTCTTCCTTCAGTGCTCCGTGTTACGGACCTCGAGGTATTTAATGGGCGACTGGCCTTCGGCGCAGTGGTTCCTGTGCTTAATCAGGATGTCTCTGTCGATTTGACATTGGATATAGACGGGGAAGTTATCGGTGGTTCGGAGAGTGATAAGGACACGCAAATGGGCGACCCCGTGCTGTTGGCAATTCTGGGGTGGAATGAGGGTAATCTGCATACGACGTTGAACATGATGTTGAACGTACCAGTAGGTGACTATGAAGAGGGTGATCTTATTAATGGTGGTTTTAACCGTTGGGGTCTTGATACTACGGTTGCCTTTACTTACATGGATCCAGACACCGGGTTGGAATTGACGGTTGCCCCCGGGATTACACTTAACGGTAAAAATCGTGATACTGACTACCGCAGTGGTGACGAATTCCATATAGAATTTGCCGCTATGCAGCATCTTTCGGAAAAATATGCCATTGGCCTTGCTGGCTACCATTATGAGCAGATCGATAACGATAGTGGTAGTGCGCAGGATGGTTACAAAGGTCGCGTCTCGGCGATTGGTCCTGCGGGAAACTTCAATTTTAAGCTAGGAAATGTACCGGTATACGGAAAAGCAAAATATCTTTACGAAACTAATGTAAGAAACCGAATGGAAGGGAGTGCTGTCTATTTGTCATTTTCTATTACGCTGTGAGAGGTACTATCTGCGGATGGCAGAATAAAAAAATACTGACATGCTGCTTGAATTACAATGGATGTGGACCTTCATAAACACCTCCAATAGAGTTACATTTTGACGCTATTTGGTGTTTAGAAAACTCTAGGAAGTCCATAGAGTCAGCTGAACCGACCTTCATAATCGGACACTCTAAATTCATTAAGGCAATGAATCGTAAGGAAAATGGTGGGCCTTCGCAGACTTGAACTGCGGACCTGCCGATTATGAG